>NZ_WIAR01000001.1:0-1232208 GCF_024701495.1 Corynebacterium sp. zg254 | reverse complement strand
AAAGTGATCGGCGTGCGGGGATGGATGCCACCGAAGCCTACACCACCAACGCCATCGGAACCGCCGCCGGAATCGCCGCAGGAGCAGCCCTAGGCGCAGTCGCACCAGTCATCGCAACAGCAGTACTCGCAACCGCCGCTGGCATGATTGCGACATATGGGGCTAAGAAAATTTGGGAAAAGCATGCAGACAACTCCGAGAAGGGTAAACAATGAGATATTTAACGTCAGCCACATATTGGCTATTTTTACTATACTTGCTTTACTTTGGTGCTGATAGTCTTGCAGATTGTCAAAGTCTTGTCGAAGTGGTTTTTTCTATCGCGTTCCTAACTTGCGCGCTCTGTTGGTATTTTTTTTTCGGCGTGTCGTTGGTGCCGAAAGCAATACCTTCCCAAGTATGGATTACGGAAAATGATGAAATATTCACGCAAGAATTTAGGATAGCATGGATATTGTGGGTAGCGGTTCTTGCTACGTTTACCGTCGGACTGATTGCACTATTTGACCATTCCCTGCTTTCGGAGACTAACACTGGGCGCGTAGTATATTTGGGGGTTCTCTCGTTAATTGGTTTTCCATATTTCATGGCGGCTGTATTTCTAATGCCGCATTATACATTCATATTCAGACTTACGGATGATAAAATCATTCATGACTACTGTGGAACCGTCAGAAGTTTTAACTATGAAGATATTACTCACATTTACATAAAGGCAAGATATTTTCTTTTCCCGGCTATAGAAATCTGCGGTGCTGGTACTTCTAGGAAAGACTACCACCCTATCGCTAAATATCGAAAACAAGATATCTATAGATTTACACCAATTACAGGGATAGTGCTTGGCCATGTTGAGTTAAAGGAATTTGTGAGAATTCTCGAAGAAAAGACACAAGTACCTGTTGAGCCAAAAGGTCGAGGAATTAAGAGGTTTCTCGATTGACGATTTGGTTTCTCTCGACTTGTTAGTCTTTGTGGTGAAAGTAGGTCTATCCGAGGGGTGCCGTGGATCTTAATACGAACGTTTTGAAAATGCTGCGCATGTGATAAGGGGTGGAGTTTAGATGGTTGTGGCGCACATTTAAGGTGTGCATAGATCCTTGTGGATCACGCTATGCCGAAGGAAGCTGACGAAGGCCCTTTAACCTTTCCTCTGTTGTTGCCAGGCGCCCTGTGCGCTGTTCTTCTGCCTCGACATCTCCACCAAGTCAGCCCGCGCACGCGCCACGCGAGAACGGATCGTGCCCACGCGCACACCAGCAATGTTCGCAGCCTCCGCGTAGGTGTAGCCCAATACCTGGGTCAGGATTAGCGCCTCGCGTCGTTCATCCTCCAGTGCATCCACCATCGCACGTGTATCTACCCACTCCGCCCAAGTATTACCGCCCGCATCCTCTTCGGCATGGCTGGATGCCAGCTCTTCGCTCACCTCAGCCCCCGAGGAACGTGGACGCGCCATATCGTGTCGCACGCTATCTACCCACACGCGCCGTGCGAGGGACAAAATCCAGGTGCGGGCCGTGGAACGCGCCGCGAATCGTGGCAAGGCAGACAACACGCGCAGATAGGTTTCCTGAGTGAGGTCGTCGGCGCGGTCACGATCCGCTAAATGAGCGAGAAGCCGCCAGACATCGTCGTGAGTCTCCGCAATGAACGCGTTCAACGCCTTCCTGTCGCCCCGAGCAGCCCGTAGCGCCAGGTCAGTGACCCGTGCGTCTATGGCAGACGTGTCCGTCTGAGGCGTATCTCGGTAATGCATAGGTATAAGCATAGGCTCCCCAAGGCTTCAATAGTGAATGCGTCGCCGAGAATGCCAGCCTCTACTGCATAATGGGGGAGTTTTCGGTATTAAGGGAGTGGAAGGCCTGATCGCTTTCTCGACCAACGCCTCATGGCGTGGTCACTGCGTGTTCAGGCGCCACTGTCGTCAAGTTATAAAGGAGTTCACAATGAGCGACGCTAAGGACGCCCTCTACACCGCCAAGGCCCTGTCCACCGGTGGAGGTCGCGATGGTCATGTTTCTACCGACGATCGTCAGATTGACCTGGATACCCGCCCACCAAAGGCACTGGGTGGTTCCGGCGAGGGTACCAACCCTGAGCAGCTGGTATCCGCGGGTTGGGCAGCATGCTTCAACGGTGCGCTGCAGCTGATCATCAAGAATGCTGGTGTAAAGCTGGACAATACCCCTGAGGTCACTGTTGAAACCTCCCTGCACAAGGCCGGCCAGGGGTTTGAGCTGTCTGCAAAGATCAGCGCCACGGTGTTTGATGTGGATCAACAGCAGGCAGAAGAGCTGGTGGCTAAGGCTCACGAGTTCTGTCCATACTCCAAGGCTATGAAGGGCGACATCACGGTGGAGGTGGAAGCCTTCGCCGGCTAGTCTCGCACAGCTTCCGCGCGGTGGCATCGTGGCATCGCTACGGCCGTACGGTGTGCGGCACCGCCGTGCTGTGGCAGCGCTACCGCGCCGCTGCTATGCCACTACTTCGGCTCGGACGCCCGCTGACCACCAGACAGCGGCACCGTGTGATCCCAGTGCGTGGCGTGCAGCGCACGCCCCATCACATAAGACCCCACAGCGCCCACCACAAGCAGGGCAACAATCGCCACAATTGCCCTGATCAGCGCCCCCACGACGAACCCTTCCACCGCGAAGGTGTGCACCAGATTCGCGCAAATTAACAGGGGAATACCCACGCCCACGGCGGGTCCCACCATGTTCACCTGGGACAGCGCGTCGGGTGCCAAATACATGGCCCTGGCACTCACGAAGATAAACACCGCCCCGATAATCGCCAGCACTCCTGCTAAGATCGCGGCGAACCAATTCGGCTCCCGGAACTCTTGCAGTTCGCCAGCCTCTGCGGCGAAGGTGTATAGCTGCTGCCCAGCATCTGTTCCAAGTAGGAATGTCATAGCAGTCTCCTTTCAACCGCTCTATCGGCGGCCGCGGCTAATAATGCGCGCGTTCGCGATGGTAGAAATTGCGCCGAAAAGACCGGCGAATAATGCGACGTCGTAGGTGATCGCCGTCCGGTTGTACATGGAATAGCACAGAAACAACCCGATCATGGAGAAAAAGATCATGTCCGAGAGGACGGCGCGGCGGGCGTCGTTGTGGGTGGATACGGCACGCCACAGCACGGTCAGCAGTGCGATGACCACGATCACCGCAGCAATTCCGACCAAGATGTCGAGAAGCATGGTGGGTGACATTGGCTAGTTACCTTTCCGCTTTTTCTTGGAGCGTTTCTTTACTCGGGATGCTTTTTCTTCTTCGTCGTGTTTTTCTTTCCAGTGCCGAGGAGCCTGTTTCCAGCGTTCTTTCCCGCTGACGTCCTTGTCATCACGAGGGTTATTTTCGGGGTATAGCGGGTCGTAGAGAGTTTCGCCGGGTTTGGTGCGTCCCTGCCGGTCAGAGAGGGATGCGCCGAGGTTATCGCCTGCGAACGTATCAATATCCGGTGCTCCGGTGGAGTCCTTCTTTTTCGCGGCTCGGGCGCGTTCGGCGTTGCGACGTGCCACTTCGTAGCGCTCCATGCGG
Organism: Corynebacterium sp. zg254; assembly: GCF_024701495.1. Classification (NCBI taxonomy): domain Bacteria; kingdom Bacillati; phylum Actinomycetota; class Actinomycetes; order Mycobacteriales; family Corynebacteriaceae; genus Corynebacterium; species Corynebacterium sp. zg254. The sequence continues at coordinate 1,228,660 of NZ_WIAR01000001.1, read as the reverse complement.
TCCATGTTGCGCAGCTCATCGGGATCCTTTTCATCGTCGTTGGCTTCCAGGATTGCGGCAACGAATGCTGCGGCATGTGGGGTGGAATCCACCTTTTCCACGTCAAATACCGTTTCATCCGACGCCCTACCGCCGCGACTCCCGCGGTATCCACGGGGGCCTTTACGTCCGCGCTCGACGAGGTATTCCACGTCGAATTTCATGGGGACGGATTTCACGTGAGGAGCGAGCCGTTCTTCCATATCTGCGAGGCTGTCGAGCAATTCTTGGGGGTCGGAACCGTACATTGCGTGAACGGCGAGGAAGCGTTGGACGGTGTCCAGGCCGTGGGTTTTGAATTCGGATTCTGCCACGGCGGAGGCATCCAGTCCACGGTTGCCGGCGATGGCGTCGTAGTCGACCTCCTTGGGGCCGGTGACGCCGAGGGCGAGTGTGCCGGGCGTCATCGTAATGGAGGCGATGAAGCCGGCGATGTCACGCTCGCACGTGACCCGCAGTGGGTAGTACAGGATGATCGGCGCGATGTTGCGGCCGGTTCCCAGGGTATCGATGGCCATGATCACGGATTCTTTGATGATCTGGCCGACCAGCCAGGTGCCGTAGCGCACGCTGTGGATGGTGTTGTTGATGAGGCTCATAGTTACTTACCTGCCTTTTCCCGCTGAGGGGAGTCGACACGGCTGTTGGTGGCGTCGTACTGCTTCGGGTCTTTGGCGGCCTTGCGGTTTTCTTCCTCTTGGACTGCGTTGCTGGCGGTGGCCGACTGTGCTCCTTCGGGAACGTTGTCGAGGCCAGCCGGTCCGATCGGAAGGACGTTACCCACGGCCTTGTCCTTGTCTGGGAAGACGGCGGCAACATAGGCGGTGGTGTCTGTCAGCGCGTGGGCCGCGCGGTTAGTGACGTTGAACAGTGGTCCAGCGCCGACGAACATCGTGACGGAGACAGCGATGAGTGCTGCAGAGGGGAACACGTAGCGGCGGGGAACGCGGAGTGTGGGATCGCACTCATTGGCGTTCATCTGGCGGCCCCAGAAGACTTCTCGCCAGAGGTAGACCATGGAGAGCAGTGCGGCCATGCTGGAGATGATGATCACGGAGATGGCCAGCCAGGCACGCCATGAGCCATCGGCGGAAATGCCGAAGACGAGTCCCAGCTTTCCCCAGAGACCGGAGAAGGGTGGGAATCCCACGATGGCGAGGGCGCCCATGGCGAAGACAGTGGCGACAAAGCGGTCACGGCGCATGATGCCGGACAGCAAGCGCAGGCGGCCGAAGCCGTAGGTTTCCTCGATGGCGCCGGAGGCCATGATGAGGGCGGCGGCGACGACCATGTGGTGCAGCATGTAGAACAGTGCCGCGGACAGCATCAGGTGTGGCTTCTCAGCCAGGAAGGCCAGAGAAATGAGGATGAACGGGATTCCGTTGACCATCTGATAACCGATGACCGAGCGCATGGAGGATTCCACCATGCCACCGAAGCCACCGATGAGCATGCCCAGCACCATGAAGAACAGGATGGTCCAGGACCAGGTGGGGTCCCCTTCAAAGATGGTCATGAAGATGCGCAGGATCGCATACACGGCAACCTTGGTGTGGAGACCGGAGAACAGCGCCATCACCGCAGGTGAGGTGGAGGGGTAGGCACGGGGCAGCCAGGTGTGGACAGGGGTCACACCAGCCTTGACGGACAGGGCCAGGATCACCAGGCCAAGGGTGACCACGAGCTGCCATTGGTTGCCGAACACACCGGGTTCAAACTCTTGGCCTCGAGGGCCGGCAGCCCCCGCGAGCGCGGCGATGTTGGTGGTACCGATAACGCCATAGGTGAGCGCCACGCCACTGACGAGCAGCAGGGACGTCACCAGGTTCACGATGATGAACATGCGGGCGCTCGCCAGGCGGGCCCAGGTACCGGTCATGGCGATGAGGCCAAAGGACGGCATCAGCATCACTTCGATGAACACGAAGAGGTTGAACAAATCTGCTGTGAGGAGCGCACCCCAGGCGCCGCCCAACAGCAGGAGCGCCAGCGCAGGGTAGAAGCGGGCGCGCGTTTCGCCGACCACGTCGGCGAACCACAGCGCAACGAACACCACCAGGGAGGTGGTGAAGATCATGACCGCGGTCAGGGAATCCGCCACGATGGGGATGGAAATACCGCCCACAAACTTACCGACATTGTCCGCGAGCACTGGCGTATCGCCGGAGGTTGCACTCAGCAGCCACAGGCCACCGACCATGCCGGCGAAGGGAATAGCCAGCGCGAGTGCGCGCCGGATGATGGGAACACCGATCACGGTCGCCAGGCCAGAGGCCACCATGGGAACAACGATGAACAGAGACAGAAGGGCACCGGTAGTCATGATTTCTTGTCCTCCTTGCTCTCAGCCTGCTTCTTGTCCCGAGTCAGGTCACGCTCGCTCACACCAGCGCGCTGCGTGCCCCGACCCATGGTCTGGAAGCTGCGGTAGCGGCGGAAGCCGGACTCGGGGTCGTCGCTGGAGCGGGTATCGTCGTCACGACCCAGCGCCGCCATAGCCAGCAGCACCGCAGTCGATGCCATGGAGATCACGATGGCGGTCAGCACGAAGGCCTGGGGGAGGGGGTCTGCCGCCTCGCCGGACGTGGCCCGGTCCATCAGCGGTTCGGTGCGCCAGGCACCAATGCCTGTGGAGAGGATCAGCAGGTTAACGCCGTGGCTGAGCAGCGCAATGCCAATGATGATGCGCAGCATGCCGCGCTGCATCACCATGTACACTCCGCCACCAATCAGGATGGCAATGATCAATGCGAGGATCATTACTGCTTCTCCTTTCCATCGTGTGCAGAATCTCTATCGTGTGCAGAATCGTCCGCGGTTGCGACAGGCGCTCGGGCTGCCTCGCGCTCCGCACGGTGCTGCGCCTCAAGGCGTTGCGCTTCCTGGTCCGGCTTCCCGGTCTGGGTTTGGGCCATCAGCTGGCCCATGTACGGCTGTCCCAAACCATCGCTTCTCTTTTCCACCGCGGTGGGCTGTTTGCCCTTAGACTTCGGTCCCATCTTCTGCTTTGAGGTCGGGGTCCGGAAGGCGTCGGCGTGTCGGGAAGGATCAGCACCGGGGCGCTCACGTCCGCCCATCATGTTGATGACAATCACGATCAGGCCAAGCACGGCAAGGTACACACCGCCATCGAAGATCAGGGAGGTGGACCAGTGGAACGGTCCGATCGAGCCGTGGAACGGTGCTAAGAAGCTGCCCTTGAAGAAGCCAATCAGGCCCGTGCCCAAGGCAAGGAACATGCCCCAACCGATGAACTTGTAGCCCAGGTCGTTCGTGCCCATCAGCTCGGACCGTGCGGTGCCGAGGTAGTACACGAACATGCCACAGGCCGCGACCAGCGCTGCCAAGAACGCGCCACCGGGGGCCATCGCGCCACGGTAGAAGGTCACCGCAGACAGGATGATCAGCAACGGAACCAGATACTTCGTGACCTGGCGGGACAGGATGGAGTTCAAGTAGTTGGAGCGCAGGTACTTGGAATAGAACGGCGCCAGCTCCGGGACCTTGTGCACGTCCGGGAATCGGGTGGATCCTTCCGCGCGGAACAGCTCGGAGGTAGAACCAGGTCCGTATCCCGGCAGCGGGGAGCGCGGAATGGACTGGATGATTGCGGCGATGACAATGCCGGCGATACCCAGAACGATGAGCTCGCCCATCGTATCGAAGGCACGGAACTCAACCAGGATGGCGGCCACCACGTTGTTGGCGTCCACTTCCTTCGGAGTGTTCTCCAAGTACCACTGGGCTACCTGCGGCTTATCGTGGCGTCCCGTCAGCAGCCACACGCCGAAGAATGTGACCAGTCCAATGGTCAGGGCCATGAAGGTGGCAAAGCGCGTACGGTTTTCTCCTTCGCGCAGGTACAGGCGCGGCTGGTGGCGCACCACCAGCATCATCAGGACGACCACACAGAACTCCACCAGTAGGTTGGTCAGCGCCACATCGGGAGCGCCCAGGATCAGCATCATCCAGGACACGCCCACGCCGGCAATGCCCACCAGCACAACGGAGGCGAGGCGGGAACGCGTAGCGATCAGGGCCACCACAGCGAAGGCAATGATGGCTAGCGCCACGACGTCTTCTAGCCGGTCGATGCCGCTCACACGCGGCTCCAGTGCGGCCAGGCCCGCGATGCGACCAGGCGCCATGACGGATGCCGCGCCAATCGCAATGAGCATCAGCATGATCCACAGCACGTGGCGGGTGGGGTTTAATCCCGCGGATGGGCGGCTGAGCAGGCGCGCGAGGCGTCGGGACAGGTTTTCATACGTGTCCAACACCTGCGCGCCACTGAACAGACCCAGGCGCGCGGTCTCTAGAGGGTAGACCAGGCGGTGGCGTTGCCAGATCACCACAACGCCCACGCCAATGACTGCCAAAGAAATCAGCAACGGAGTGGTCACGCCGTGCCACAGAGCTAGGTGGGAGTGGGTTTCGCCCACGCCGGTGGAGGTCACAATGGAATCCAGCGGGTGGTCCGCACGGGACAGGAACAACACAGCCGGCAGGGAGAGCAAGCCAGGCGCTGCGGCGGGGAACCAGAAGCTGAACGGCGCTTCCTGGACCTTACTCATGTCCTTCGAACCGTCGATGAACGCACCCGTGACGTACTTCGCGGAGTACACCATGGTGGCCAACGCACCCAGCGCCGCCGCGCACAGCAGCACGATGATTCCCGTGTTGCTCAGCGGCGCTTCAAGGAACGCCTCCAGCATCCCTTCCTTAGACACAAATCCCAAGGTGGGCGGGATCGCCGCCATGGACGCCGCCGCGATCACAGCCGAGCCGAACGTGAACGGCATCCGGCGCCACAGGGAGCCCAGGCGGTGCATGTGCCGCGATCCGGCCTGGTGGTCGATCACTCCCACCAGCATGAACAGGGATGATTTAAACAATGCATGTGCTGCCGTGTGCACAATCGCCGCCCCAATCGCGAAGGGGGTTCCCACACCAATGGTTGCCACGATCCAGCCCAGCTGGGACACCGTGGAGTACGCGGTCAGCTTCTTCAGATCGGGTTTCTGGATGGCGTACACAGCCGCCATCACGGCCGTGGTCATACCCGTGACAATGAGGAGCACGTGCCATGCCATGAGCCCATCAAACAGCCCGGAGAAGCGGATCAGCAGGTACACACCTGCCTTCACCACGGCTGCTGCGTGCAGGAAGGCGGACACGGGCGTGTCCGCTGCCATCGCTTCAGGAAGCCAGAAGTGGAACGGGATCTGTGCGGCCTTGGAAAATCCAGCCAATGCGATCATCACCGCAATGAGGGTGAGCCGTACTTGATGGTCGCCCCAGGCGTCGTAGGTCACAATCTCAGACACCCGCATCGTCCCTGCGGTGATCGCCGCAAGCCCCAACCCGACCAGCAGGAAGAGACCACCGGCGAAGGTGAGCAGCAACGTGCGCACCGAGCCTGCCTCGCCGCCGGAGCCGCTGCGGGCGATGAGGAAGAACGACGCCAAGCTCACCAATTCCCAGCCCACGAACAACAACGCTACGTCGTCGGCCAGGACCAGTAGCAGCACTGCCAGCATGAAGGACGTCATGAGCAGGTAAAAGCTCATGATTTTATGACCGTGGTGCAAGTAGCGGGTGGAGTAGATGAACACCACGCCGCCGATGATGAGCGCTAGGAGCGCGAAGAAGAGCGATAGCGCGTCCATGCGCAGAGCGAAGATCACATCTGCGGTAGCGCCCGTGGGATTGGTGGCGTCCGTGCCGCCGGTTCCGCTGAGTAGCCCCTTGATCCACGTGACAGACCAGGTTGCGGCTCTCCCCTCAAGTATTGGGTCGGCGTGCATGATGATGTAACCAGCAACACCGAAGAATGTGATGCCCAAGGGCCAACCTGCGTTTCGGTCAAGGAGTTTGACCAGGACAGGTACTGCGATGAGCGCCACGCTAATAACTAATGGGATGGCAACCAAGCTCACGAGGATGCAACACTCCTACCAAGGTTCGAGTACAGGGGAGGGGCGTTGAGTAAATTCACAACAGCCTCAATAGTACCAACCACCCCGTACTACACCCAATTGGGGGATCCTGATGGGATGTCGCTTCGTGCGATGGTGTTCTACCATGGGGCGTGTCTACTGTCACAGCACGCGCACGAAAAACCGGGGCCCAGCACCACTATGTGTGCTGAGCCCCGGATCACAATGGTCGGGATAACAGGATTTGAACCTGCGACCCCCTCGTCCCGAACGAGGTGCGCTACCAAACTGCGCCATATCCCGAAGGTAAACCCGAAGGTAGTACCGCATGTACTGTCCACGTACTGTAGCAGCCGATGCGGTTGCGTGTTCAAGGGTACTCTAGGCCTTCTCCGTCACATGAATCAGGGTGGCCGATGGCCGGCAGAACGTTCGGAACGGCACGTACTTCGAATTACCCAAACCGTTGGTGACATGCAGCCACAGCCGATCCGACCAGCGGGACAGCCCCGCCACCCGCGAGCGGTCGATACCACAGTTCGTCACCAGCGCCCGCCCGCCCGGAAGGCACAGCTGCCCACCGTGAGTGTGCCCGCTCAAGGCCAGCTGGTATCCGTCGGCCGCGAACTTGTCCAGAATGTGCGGCTCCGGGGAGTGCGATAGCCCGATCGCCAGGTCCGCGTCCGGATTCGGGTGGCCCGCGATGCTGTCATAATCGTCCAGCTCGTGGTGCGGGTCATCCACGCCCGCCAACGCCAGCTTCACCTTGCGCGAGTAAGTGCCAGAACCGGTGAGCGCCGGGTCAATGGCGAATTCCACGCGCTGGTGGGTGGCGTCGTGCCATCCTCGTTCGATGAAGGCCGCGCGCATCCCCTTCCACGGCAATTCTTCCGTGCTGGGCTTACGTTTCTTGCCCAGGAGATAGATGAAGGGGTTGACGGGGCGCGGCGCGAAGTAGTCATTGGAGCCGAAGACGAACACCCCGGGGCGGTTGAGCAGCGGATCCAGCGCCCGCAGCACGCCCGGCACGCCTTCGGCTTCCCCGAGGTTGTCGCCCGTGTTAATCACCAGATCGGGGTCCATCTGTTCCAGCTCGGCGACCCATTGTTGCTTATCCTTCTGCCGCGCCAGCATGTGGAGGTCGCTGACGTGCAGAATCCGCAGGCTGTCCCAATCCTCCGGCAGCGTCCCTGGCTCCAGGAGTGGCACCGTGACCTGGTGCAGCCGATACATGTGTGTTTCGCGCTCTGCCAGAATTAATGATCCGACGCCCAGCGCACCCACTCCCGCCGCACCCAGAAAAATGGAGCGGGCGAGGGAGCGGCGTGTGGGCTTTGAACTGACGGTGTTGCGCAACTTCATCACCTCACAAGTCTAGCGGCTCGGAGCGTGTGGCAGGCTAGCGCTCCCGGCGGCGAGCTTAGTGGCGGCCTGCTTAGTGGTGGCCTATTTAATGGCGACGCTGCGCCGTGACGTGCCCGTAGGCCTCCCGGAATCCGTGGGGGTTCGTGCCCGCCAGGAAACGTGGATCGAACGGCGGAAGCATCGGCGCTCCGACGTATCCCAGCAGGTTATTCGTGGTAGCCAGGAAGGTTTCCGCGGCTTCCTTGCCGCCGAACATATCGCCGTTCATGCACTGCCGCGCCGGGCTGGTGCACAGCGGCAGTGTGGTGCTGCCGTCGTTGAAGATGTAGGTGCTGCCGGCCCAGGTTGGGGTGAAGCCCACAAATGCTGCGGACATGTTGGATTCCGTGGTGCCCGTCTTCGCGGAGATCGGAGACCCGAAGCCCGTTGCCTGGGCTGCACCTTGTGCGCTGCCCTTGACCGTGTCCTCGCCTAACGCATTGGCCAGCGCATCGGCCACGGGGCGCTCCAGCACCTGCTGGCACGGAGTGGAGGTGAGCTTCACTGGCTTCCCATCGCGGTCGGTGACCTTCACTACGGGGCGGGGTTCGCACCAGCGGCCACCATCGGCCAGGGTTGCCGCCACGTTGGACAGCTCCAGCGGGTTGATCGGGGTGGGGCCCAGAACATAGGAGGCGTTATTGTCCTTCTTCATCTGCTCCGCGATGGACACCCCCTGGGAAAAGGAACCCTTCGTGGCGTAGGAGCGCAGGCCCAGGTCCACGGACAGGTCCACGATCCGTTGCATGCCCACGGTCTGCGCCAACTCCACGAAAGGAGTGTTCGGGCTGGTGGCCAGCGCCTCTCGAAGAGTCAGCTGAGGCCGGTAGTCGGCGGCATTCTCCACGCAGTACATCCCCGGAGGGCAGCCCGCAGCACCACCATCGCCCATGCCGGAGACCTCCACGCGCTTCGGAACATCCAGCTTGGTATCCAGTCCGGCGCCGTGTTCGAGGGCCACTGCGGCGTCGAATATTTTAAAGACGGACCCCGCACCATTGCCCTGCAAGGAATGGGTGAGGGGCAGCACGGTCTGCTTGCTCTCCGCATCCAGGCCATACACGCGGCTGCTGGCCATCGCCCTCACATCATGGGTGGCAGCGGAGCCGGAGCGGCCGCTGCTTCGGGGTGTGATGAAGGAGGACACGGAGGCCACGCCCTCGGCTTGAGGGTGCACGCGGAGGCGGCTTTGCTGGACGGCCTGTTGCTGAGCTGTGGCATCCAGCGTGGTGGTGATGGTGTAGCCGCCACGCATAATGTCCTCCTGGGACAGGCCATGATCCTCCAACCACTGGAGCGCATAATCGCAGAAAAAGCCATTATCACCAGCGCCAATGCATCCGCCTTGGAGCCGCTGCGGCTGCTCGAGCACCCCCAGCGGCTCCTGGGCATAACGGTCAGCATCCGCCTGCGACAACGTGCCCGTGGCCACCCGAGCCTGAAGGACAGCATTGCGGCGCTGCAGGGCGGCGTCCGGATGAGCGTAAGGATCAAGGCCAGCTGTGGACTGCACCACGCCCGCCAGGAACGCCGCCTGAGGGACGGTGAGGTGGGAAGCGTGCACGCCGAAGTAGGTGCGGGCGGCCGCTTCGATGCCGAAGGCGCCCTGTCCGTAGGAGATGAGATTAAGGTAGCGCGTGAGGATCTCGTCCTTGGAGAAGCGCTGGTCCACCTCGCTGGCCATCTTCATTTCGCGCAGCTTGCGGGGGATGGAGGTTTCCACGGCTTCCTCGGCCTGCTCGTGGGAATCAGCGGCTATGTAATAGAGGTAGTTCTTGACATATTGCTGGTCCAGCGTGGAGGCGCCTTCGGCCACGCCGCCGCTGGTGACATTGGAGACCATGGCGCGGAGAGTGCCGCGCAAGTCCACGCCGGAGTGTTCATAGAAACGGCGATCCTCGATGGCGACGATGGAATCCTTCACCTCTTGGGAGATCTTGTCGCTGGCGACGGGCACGCGATATTGATCGTAGAAATAAGCGATGGGTTCGCCCTCACGATCAGTCATGGTGGATACCAAAGGGAGAGAGGTGTTGTAGCCGATGTCCTGAAGGTTCGAGTTCATGGTCCGTGAGCTGGCATTGATGCCCCAGCCAGCTGCGCCCGCCAGGGGGAGGAGCGCAACGCTCATCAGTGCACCGGCTACGAGGATCGCCGCGATGAGCGTGGAGAGGGCTGTCAGCTTTTCCTTCATGGCCAATTACCTTAGTGCACCGCGTGGTGTATGGGGGTGGGGGAAAGTGTTTTGACCCTAGAAGGGTCAGTTCGTGATTTTGACCACACTTTACAGCGTTTTCACAGTCTTTTCGCAGTAGAGACGATATGTCCACAGAAAGTTGTTAGATCAACTACCGTGGGTCGATTTTCCTACCACGAAAGAAGCGCGAGAGGGGTCATCACCCCCACAATGTGACGCAATAGACAGTAGTGAAAAAATGTGAATAGTATTACAACATCGATGCGGCGACGCACCGGCACTACCTACGACACGCAAACAACATCACCAATCCTGTGGAGGAAAGAACATTATGACGGCATCACTCGCACGACCAGTAGGAGCCACGGCACCTCTGGATGCACAGCCGCTCACGACGCGCGAATCCTTCACCAACCGCGGTGAATGGATCACCCAGGCGCACTGCCGCAACGTTGACCCTGAGGAGCTCTTCGTCAAGGGTGCAGCACAGCGCAAGGCCGTGGCCATCTGCCGCCACTGCCCTGTGGTCCTGCAGTGCCGTGCCGACGCCCTGGACAACCGCGTGGAATACGGCGTGTGGGGTGGCATGACGGAACGCCAGCGCCGCGCACTGCTGCGCAAGCACCCAGAGATCACCTCCTGGGCAGACTTCTTCGCCGGCCAGCTGGAAGCGGCCGCAGCGCGCAAAGGCTAGACTAGCCCCATGACTACATGGGAATACGCAACCGTGCCACTGCTGACACACGCCACCAAACAGATCCTGGACAATTGGGGATCGGACGGATGGGAGCTCGTGAGTGTGCTCCCCGGCCCCACGGGAGAGCAGCACGTCGCTTACCTAAAGCGCCCTCTCGAGAACTAGCGATAGTCAGCTAAAGATAGTAAGGAAAGGCACGTAGACAGTGGCACAAACATTTAGTGAGCGCCTCACCGAACTAGGCATTGAACTTCCAGCCGTTGCAGCACCCGTTGCGGCATATGTTCCTGCGGTGAAGGCCGGCAATACCGTGTACACCTCCGGGCAGCTCCCCTTCGTCAACGGTGAGCTTCCTGCGACGGGACTCGTCGGCGACGCGGAGGGTGAGTCCACCCCTGACGTCACCCCAGAGCAGGCCTATGATCTTGCTCGCACCGCCGCGCTCAATGCGGTCGCTGCGGTCGATGCACTGGTGGGAATCGACAACATCACCCAGGTGGTGAAGGTTAACGGTTTTGTGGCTTCTGCCAGAGGATTTGGCGGCCAACCAGCAGTGATCAATGGAGCCAGCGAGGTCCTGGGAGAGATCTTTGGCGATGCAGGAGTGCACGCTCGCGCTGCAGTGGGAGTGGCTGAATTGCCGCTGAACGCCCCCGTTGAAGTAGAAATTGTTGTCACGGTAGCCGACTAATCCCTTTTGAGCGCTAAGCTGGAGTGCATGGAACACCCTGCATATAGCCAACTCCGTCCCGTTACCGACAACGTTGGAGTGGTTTTGGCCATGAACCCTAGCTACTCCGCACTGGAGGGGACCAACACCTGGATCATCCGCGGAAAGAACGACCGCGTGAGCGTGGTAGTAGACCCAGGTCCAGCGGATGAAGGCCACCTCAACGTTGTCACGTCCAAGGCCACCCAGGATGGTGGGCAGATTGGACTGACCTTGCTGACCCACCGCCACGACGACCACGCCGCGGGAGCTCACCGCTTCCGCCAGATCAACGGCACGTCCATCCGCGCTGTGGATAAGACCCACAACTACGGCGATGTTCAGCCACTGGAAAACGGTGAGTTCATTAAGATCGAGGGCCTCACGCCCACCATCGAGGTGGTGACCACCCCAGGTCACACCAAGGACAGCGTGTGCTTCTTCATCCACTCCCAGGGTGGAACCGATGACTCGGACGTTGAAGGCATCATCACCGGAGACACGATCGCGGGCCGCCACACTACCATGATCTCCGAGACTGATGGTGACCTGGGTGCCTACATCGAGACTCTACGCATGCTTCAGAAGCGCGGCGAAGGCAAGACCTTGCTGCCAGGCCACGGCCCAGAGCATCAGGACGTGTCCGAGCTGGCGACGAAGTACCTGGAGCGTCGTGAACAGCGACTGCAGCAGGTCAAGCAGGCCCGTGCCGAACTGGGTGAGGATGCCACGGTGGGAGAACTGGTGGACTTCATCTACACGGACGTAGACCCAGTGCTTCGCTCCGCGGCGGAGCAGTCCACCCGCGTGGCCGTGCGTTACCTCGCGGAGCAGGACAACTAGCGAGCGCTAGTGGGCGAGCTGGTGCGGCTTGCCACGCACTGGCGCGTGCGCTTCGCTACGCGCACGCGAGCGCAGCCAAGGCCTAGCGAGCGCGCTTGGCCAGACGCTCCGTATCAGAGATCAGCACGGATTTGCCCTCGAGGCGAATCCATCCGCGGTGAGCAAACTCAGCCAGAGCCTTGTTCACCGTCTCGCGGGACGCTCCCACCAGCTGGGCGATCTCTTCCTGGGTGAGATCGTGGTTCACACGCAAAGCGCTGCCTTCCTGGGTTCCGAAACGGTTCGCCAGCTGCAGCAGCGCCTTCGCTACGCGGCCAGGGACGTCGGTAAAGATAAGATCCGCCAGGGAGTTATTCGTCCTGCGGAGACGGCGCGCCAACACGCGCAGCAGCTGCTCGGAAATCTGAGGATGCTGGCCAATCCACTCGTGCAGCATGTTGGAGTCCATCGTGGCGCAGACTACTTCGGTGACACAGATCGCCGAGGAGGTACGTGGGCCGGGATCGAAGATGGACAGCTCACCGAACATGTCCGAGGGGCCCATCACGGTGAGCAGATTCTCGCGGCCGTCGGCCGAATGCCGGGCCAGCTTCACCTTGCCAGAGATGATGATGTAGAGACGATCACCTGGCTCACCTTCGTCGAAGATCGTGGTACCCCGTGGGTACTTCACGGTATCCAGTTGAGCAATCAGGTCCTGCACGGCAGTTGGCTCAACTCCTTGGAAAATACCCGCGCGGGACAGGATCTCAGATACTTCTGACATCGAGGCGTTACTCCTTCAGGCTGGCCGGTGTTACGGCTGCGTTTTCACAGTGTGGTCAAGGGTTCTAGTTGCGTCTCATCTACTGTGTAGGAGCCGCAGGCTATTGTTGTAGGCATGTCTGGAAAGAAACATTCATCACTCCCCACCCCAGGCAGTCATATCGCCGCGAAGGGCAAAGAGACCCGCTTGGGGCGAGTGCGTCGTGCACGTCGAATCAATCGGATGCTTGATGAAGCCTATCCAGATGCTCACGCCGAGTTGGACTTCACAAATCCCTTGGAGTTGTTGGTCGCAACTGTGCTCTCCGCTCAGTGTACTGATGTTCGTGTGAATATAGTCACAAAGCGGTTGTTTCCACTGTATCCTACTGCGGAATCCTATGCACAAGCGCGTCAGGAAGAGCTTGAAGAAATCATCCGCCCCACGGGGTTCTACCATTCCAAGGCGCGCAATCTCATGGGGCTGGGGGCGATGCTGGTGGACAAGCACGGCGGTGAGGTGCCGGGCCGTCTGGAGGATCTGGTGGAGCTCCCGGGCGTGGGCCGGAAGACCGCGAACGTGGTGCTGGGCAATGCGTTCGGGGTGCCTGGGCTGACGGTGGACACGCACTTCGGCCGTTTAGTCCGACGCTGGGGGCTCACCACCGAAGAGGATCCCGTCGCCGTGGAGCGGGAGATAGCCGAGCTCATTGAGCGTAAAGAGTGGACGATGTTCTCGCACCGCACCGTGTTCCATGGCCGGCGAGTGTGCCACTCCCGCCGAGCCGCCTGCGGAACCTGCCTGTTGGCTCGGCAATGCCCCAGCTTTGGCATCGCAGGGCCCGCAGATCCGCATGAGGCCATCACGCTCATGAAATCCGAGGACCGCGAGCACTTGTTGGCTGTCGCAGGGTTCTCGGCCGACGGAGAGCCGGCAGACAGAAAGCCTGAAGGCAGAGAGGAGGCATAGTGGTGGCGAGCGAAGACCAGAACAACCCAGTGGAGCAACCGTCCGCAGAGCAGCCGCCGCGCGCGTCCGCAGAGCGACGCACGCGGGTCATCATCGTGGCAGTTACCGTGATCGTAGGCCTCATCGTGGCGGCCATCCCGCTGATCGCTAGCATGACCAGCCCTTCGGACAGTGCCCACAACACCACGCACTCGGCTGAGGGTACCGAAGCTACAGCAGCCAGCGCAGACCCCGGCAACGCCCAGGACCCACAGCTTAAAGACGTGAGCGTGGACACGCCCGTGGCGTGCCCCGAGGCCACCCAACAGCCCCTGGACCCTTCCTCGGAACTCGCTGACGTGAACCTGCCCTGCCTCACCACGGGCGGGCAGCCCACCGAGCACTCCCTAGGCCAACAACTCGCCGGGAAAGTCTCCGTGGTGAACGTCTGGGCCTGGTGGTGCGGACCCTGCCGCGAGGAACTACCCATCATGAATGCAGTGCGGCACAACCACCCAGAATGGAACGTTGTAGGGGTACATATGGCCCAAGAGGCGCAGGCTGGCGTCGATTTTTTAAAGACAACAGGAGCCACTGACCTGCCGAGCTATCAGGATTCCATCCACACGTTCGACACGGCCACGAAAATCCCCCAAGTAGTACCGATAACATTGGTCTATCGAGAAGACGGCACACGCGCCGGGATGTTCACCACAGCATTCACCAGCGAAGAACAGCTCGTCACGGCCGTCACCAACGCACTACACAACGAGAAGAACTGACGCATGGACTACCCCTTCGAGCAGTGGTACGCCGCCATCGACCACCAACCGGACCTCCCCGGCGGACTAGACGCCATGCCCACCTGGATCCAGGACGTGGCCCGCGTGTGCAGAGAAACGGACATCCACCAGCACTTCTCCGACAACTCACGAAAAGTACCGGAGACAGGCCCAAACGGACACCCACCCCGCTATTCGGCGGTGCTGATCCTGCTCGGGGAGCGCGAATCGGATGGAGCGCCAGAGATCCTGCTGACGCACCGCACCCCCACCATGCGCACACACTCCGGGCAAATGGCCTTCCCCGGTGGCGGCTGGGAATCACAAGACCCAGACCCCATCCACACAGCCGTGCGGGAAGCGCAGGAGGAAACGGACCTGGACCCAGAATCCATCACGCCGATAGCGGTCCTGCAGCCCCTGTACATTGATCGCACGAACTTTGCCGTGGTGCCCGTGCTGGCGTACTGGCACGCGCCGCACCCCGTGCACCCCGCCACGGCGGAAAACGACTGGGTGGAGACGGTGGCCATTGCCGACCTGGTGAACCCGGAGAACCGCTTCCGCGTGGAATACCTGGGATGGCACGGGCCAGCATTCTATGTCCACGACATGATCCTGTGGGGATTCACCGGAGGCGTGGTGGACGCGCTCTTGGAACGCGCCGGCTGGGCACAACCGTGGGACACACAGCGTAAGGTAGACCTATTCAGCGCGCTGGCTGAATCCTCCAACGGTGAAGCCCTTGCCGATATGCGCAAGGGCTTCCGCGGTGAACTAGACCGCTAGCCGCGAGGACGGCCACACACCACACACTGAAGGGACAGCACATGGACTCAGTCGGCACGGGATCCATCATGGTTGATGCGATTCTGGTTCTGGTAGCGATCGTGTCGCTCACCACCGGCTACCGCCAGGGCGGTGTATCCGCGTTCCTGAGCCTGCTGGGCGTGCTGCTCGGCGGCACGCTGGGCGTGAAAATCCTGCCGAAGGTGATGGACAAGCTGGGGCACTCCGGGACAGGCGGAGAAGAGTTCGCCTCGGACACCAGCCCTGGTGTGCGCATCCTCGTGGCGCTCATTATTGTCGCTGGATCCGTGGTCATCGGATACGCCATTGGTTCAGGGATCGGCGCGAAGCTCCGCGACCGGATCCCCACTCGCTCGCTCATGAAGGTCGACTCCGTGGCCGGCGCTGTGGTCCAGGTGGTCACCGCCATGATTGTGGTGTGGATGATCTTCGTGCCGGCGGCGTCCAATAACAAGGGCGAGCTGGGGCAATCGCTGGCGGGGTCGCACGGCCTGAAGATCCTCAACCACATCATGCCGGGGTGGGTGAAGGGACTGCCTGCGCAGACTGCGGCGCTGGTGAACTCCTCCGGTTTCCCCGTCATCACGGACCCGCTGGAGCGGCTTCCTAAGACGGAGGTGGCCTCCCCCGATCCTCAGCTGAAGGCCTCGCCGATGGTCAAGCGGCTTCAGCCGTCGGTGGTCAAGGTGGTGGGTGAGGCCCGTCAGTGCCAGCGCCTGCTGCAGGGAACCGGGTTTGTGGTGGCCCCCGGAACCATCATGACTAATGCTCATGTGGTTGCGGGAACGGACACGGTGACGCTGCTCACTGCCGTTGGGACCATCGACGCCGCCGTCACGTACTACAACCCTTCCGCCGATATTGCGCTGCTCACTGCGGACGGCTTAGATGCGCCTGTGTTGCCGTGGGCGGAGACGCCTGCCCAGCACGGTGATGACGTGGTGGTTCTGGGCTACCCTCAAGCCGGTGATTACACCGCTACCCCGGCACGCATCCGCGATAGCTTCGTGGTCTCTGGTCCGAACATCTACGCGAACCAGCGCGTGGAACGAGAGGCCTATTCTCTGCGTGGCGACGTGGTGCAGGGTAACTCCGGCGGCCCGTTGGTGGACACCGATGGGCACGTGCTGGGGTTGGTGTTCGGTGCGGACCTGAACGAAGCGGACACGGGCTACGCGTTGACGAAGAACGAGGTCATGAAGCAGGTGGGAGACCTGGGCGCGTGGACGGCGCCGGTGGATACCCAGGCGTGCGTGCTGAACTAGGTGGGGCTGTCTAGCTGGTACTGAGCAGCGCTGGGCCGAGCAGTGTTGGGCAGGGCTGGGCTAGGTGGGATCAGTAGGGGTGATCCCAGTGCTGCTGTGTGTGCTGCAGAATCAAGTCGCTGACCGTGGGCGCATCCTCGATGTGCGGATAGTGGCCCACCCCGTAGAGCAGTTCCACACGTCCATCGCTGCTGCGAGCCACGGAGCGTTCGGCCACCTCAGGTGAATAGTCCGGATCCATGCTGCCTTCGATAGCAAGCACGGGCGCGGCGGTGCGCACAGGGAAGGAACGTTCGAACACGCCACCTTCGGGCCGCAAACGCGAGCGGAAAGGCCAGCGCTGATACTCGGCAGATAGGTGGGCGACCTTGTCCACAAGCATTGCCTCGCGGCGTTGGGCAGCGAACTTGTTGTAGATTTCTGTATCGCGGAAACCCGGGGCTACGCCGCTGCGGAAGATGCGCTCCGCCTTGGCGGCGTTGTCCTTCACAATCTGGGTCTCCGGGTAGCGCGGCACCTGAGCCGCAAGAGTGCGCCTCATGCGCCGCCATTGCTTGTGCGGCCGCACAAGTAAGGAGCGGAATTGCACCAGCGGATGAGCCGACGCCACCGTCACCACCGCGGCGACACGCTCTGGCTCATGCGCGGCTAAGGTCCAGGCGACCATGCCGCCGAAACCGTGGCCCACAACAATGGCCTTGGAGTAACCCAGACCGCGGATCACGCCGGCCATGTCACTGGCTGCGGTAGTGAGGTCGTAGCCGCGAGGGGTCTTATCCGATTCCCCATATCCACGTAAGTCCACTGCCGCCACGCGAGGTTCCACTGCGCTGGTGCTGCTGGCGCCACTGGCGTTGCTCACGCCGCTGGTCTCCGCATGGGCGAGTTCGTCCATGACCAGCTCCCAGTCGAAGCATCCTCCGCCGAAGCCGTGAATCAGCAACACTAAAGGGGCGTTGCGCGGGCCCTGAACCTGGACCCGAAGCCGCACGCCCCGAGAGTGAATAAAGGTGCTGGTAGGCACTGTGATAGTAAGAGTTCCTGGTTGGCCTAGCTGTACATGCCAGGGTCGCGGTGGTCGGCCGCGCGAGCGGCTGCGGAGTTACCGCCACGGCTAGGAACCACAGTCTTCAATTCGCCGACGGAATCAATGGTCTTCTCCGGCGCCTTCACCTGCTTCACCTGCTTGAGTCCCACCAGAGCCAGGATCGCCACGAGAACGATCATGAAGAGGAACACGATCAGGAATGCCAGCCAGCGTGGCATGAAGTTATCCAGGCCCTCGGCGATGGTGAAGAACAAGAAGAAGGAGCTGTACGCCAAGATGATGCCGGCTGCGGCGAAGAGGCCTACGCCAATGCCAGCCTTCTTGGCGGAGGTAGCAACCTCAGTCTTGGCAAGCTCAATCTCAGAGCGCACCAAGGAGGAGATCTGGGACGAAGCGTCCTTCACCAGATCGCCGATGCTGCCCTGGCCCTTTGCGCGGGTATCAACGTCGGACAGCGGGATGCTATTCACGGTTGGGTTGAAGCTATCGCGGTCGGTGAACATGCCGTTCTGGTCGTTGTTGCTCACTTAGTCTCTCCTGTAATTTCAGCTAACCTCACCCATTTTGCCAGACCTGCGGAGGTTTTGCCTTATTGGTTGACTAAACTTGCGGTGCATGAGCCAAAAAAACTCAAGCACAGCGTCCGCTCCCGACCCACTGGCACCTCTGGCAGAGCTGCCGGGCGTGCCCGAGGCCGTGGACAAAGCCGTGGATTTTATTTCCCGTGTCCATCGCCACAAGGCGAACCTGCGTGGCTGGGATGTGACGGGGTCGGAGGCTGTCTTGAGGGGAGCTAGGGCGTCGGCTCAAATTGACGGCGGAACCCCCTGGTTGCCGGAGGATGGGCAGGTCAACGACCCCATCCTGGCGGGTGCGTTGCGCGCGGCGGAGCTGCTGGCGCCGGATGGGATCACGGAGACGCAGACAACGTTTCGACGCGCACCGCTGCAGGTCATTGCGAAAATCAATTCCGTGGCGAGCCCGCAGATGAGCGACGAGGACTTCCGCAAAAAGGCAGCGCAATCCGCCGAGTTTTTGGTGCCAGGGCGCCCGCGGAGGGACGCGGATGGTCGCCTGCAGTTGCTGGGATCCTTCATCACTGGCGGCACGAAGGTGAACGCCGTAGTGCTGACGGCGGTGATTCACGGGGAGTTGCTGGCACTGCAGCCTTTTGCGGATGCCAACGGCGTGACGGCGCGCGCGTGTTCGCGTTTGGCGACGATTTCCACCGGGCTGGATCCGCGCGGTTTGGGCGTGCCGGAGGTGTGGTGGAACCGCCATCGGGATGAGTATGAGGCCAAAGCGAAGGGATTTGCGTCTGGCACGGCTGAGGGCGTGGCCGAGTGGATCGTGTTCCACGCCGAGGGACTTGCCGAGGGAACGCTGGAGGCTAAGTCCATCGCGGATGCGAAGGCCTAGCGATTGTACGAAAGCCTAGCGCGTGTGTGTAGCGCTAGGCTGCGTCCGGGGTCACGTCCGCCTGGCCTGAGCCATCGCTGGACGAGGAATCCCGATTGAACAGCCAGAGGGTCACGCTTGTGGCCACCGCGCCCAGGATGGCGAGGGTGGCACCGGCGCCGGCGAGGACGGCCACGTTGCTCTGGGTGATCGGCTCGGGGCGTCGGAAGTTCACGATGGGCCACTCGCGTTCGGCGGCAACTTTCTTCAGTGCGCGGTCGGGGTTCACGGCGGTGGGATGGCCGACGAGCTCCAGCATGGGTACGTCGGTGCCGGAGTCCGAATAGGCGTAGGACTGCGAGAGGTCAAAGCCGTGTTCCTGGGCGATGTCCTGGATGTGATGCACCTTTGTCACGCCCTTGTTGAACAGGGTGACGTTGCCGGTGAAGAGGCCGTCTTCTACCTCCAGCTCGGAGGCGATGAGGATGTCTGCGCCTAATTCTTCGGCGATCGGTTCCACCACCACGGATGGTGAAGCCGTGACGATGGCGATGGTGTGGCCCTGTTCGCGGTGCCATTCCAGCAGCTCGTGGGCTTCGGCGTAGATATAGGGAATGATGACGTCGTGAAGGGCTTCGCGCGCCACGGTCTTGAGGGGTTCGGCTTCGCGGCCCTTGATCATGGAGGCCAGCGCTTCTTTGGTGGCGTTGAGGTCTTCTTGGTCGTGGGTGGTGAGCATAAAGCTGCTGCGGATGGCGATCATGCGGATCACTTCGGTGGTGGTGATGAGCCCGCGTTCGGCCAAGGGGCGGCCGTAGGCCAGGGAGGCGCTGGTGTTGATGATCGTCTTGTCGAGGTCGAAAATCGCCAGCACTTTCGTGGGGTGTGTGGTGGTGACATTTTTTGGGTGCACGATTCGTATTCTATGTCACATCAGTCACATGCGCCATTGCTGTCACTTGTGTAACGCGCGGGTGGTGCGTGCGTGATGGACGGGTGGTGCTGCACATGTGTTATTCACAGCCAACTGGCTCAAAAAGGGGCGCTATGACGAGTTATCCACAGATTTCCACGTACCCCTTCCGTAGTTACTTGACGATGGGCAAGACTGGAACCTGTCACTCAAGTTCATAAGGCTCGCTGCCGCATAAGGGGATGGCAGCGGGACAGTAACGATCGACCAACGTTTGGGGGAACGTGATGGCACGTCATGCCGCAACACCACAGGTGCAGGAGCGTGGCCCGCGCGCAGCGGAGATACGCACAACGAACACACGCGCAGCGGACGCACGTCCGGTCATCGTGGATGTGCAGGACGCGCAGTGGTTGGAAGAAGCACAGATGATCGCGGCGGCCACGGGCCGTACGCTTCTCTCCGCCGCAACTCCGCAGGCCGTGGACCGGATCCATGCAGCCCTCGAAGGCCTGGATGATGTGCGGAGCAGTGGCGCTCGCCGCAGAGCCGGAGGTGCTGCGGCCATTGTGATCCACGACCGTCCGAATCCGCTGCAGCACCATCCGCGGATTC
This sequence comes from Corynebacterium sp. zg254, assembly GCF_024701495.1. Classification (NCBI taxonomy): domain Bacteria; kingdom Bacillati; phylum Actinomycetota; class Actinomycetes; order Mycobacteriales; family Corynebacteriaceae; genus Corynebacterium; species Corynebacterium sp. zg254. The sequence goes on along the minus strand of NZ_WIAR01000001.1, from coordinate 1,208,308 downwards.
GCGCGATCGATGTGGCCCCTGATTCCACGCAGGTGCCACGCCCGTTGTCCCAGGGTGGTGCGCTGGATCTTGCTCGCCTGGTGGGGATGCATGACCTGCCCCTGATTGCTGTCTATGGTGCCGTGGGTGGCGCGGGCACCACGGTGTTCAGCGTGTGCCTTGCGCATGCGCTGAGTGGCGATTATCCCTCCGTAGTGCTCGACGCCAGCCCGCAGTCTCTCGGCGTCGATATCGCCCTGGGCAAGGAGCATAGTGTGTCGGAGTTGGGGGTGCGCACATTGCTGGAGTGCAACTACATACAGTTGCTGTCTCGTGCTCCGAGGATCGGGAAGATACCCATTATTGGCCAGGCCGGGACACAGTGGCAGCAGCCAGCACTGTTGGACAGCGCCGCGTGTGTTGCCGACTGTGGGACTCTGAGGCCAGGCAGCGACGATTTTCTGACAATTTTTGGAGAACCGGGTGGCAACTCCAGCGATGATCTCTCAGGCATGGTCCCCGACGCCCACGTCGTCGTCACCATAGCCACCGTGCCAGGCCTGATGTACGCGAAGAGACTGTGCGACCGCCTGGCCGATCAGTGGGGCGTGGATCCCCTGGTAGTGGTGCGAGATTTCGCCGGATCGGACGTTCCGCACTCGCTCATGCCGGTGATTCTGCAGCGCTACCGCATGCGCACAGTGCGCTCGGATGCCGCGGTGGCCCGAGCGCTGAACAAGGGGGAGCCGGAGCACTTCCTCCATGACGGGCATTCCTTGGTGAGGTCGGCAGACAGTCTGGTCCAGGAATGGAAGAAGGACCACACGCTGCTCGTGAAGGAGCTGCTCGGAGCAGACGTGCCGCGCGGTGACGACGCGCTCCGCGGTGACGATGCGGCCCGCGCTACCGACGAGGGCGGTGCGGCATGAGCACCATGAGCATCGACGCCGTACGCCGAGCCCTAGCTGAGCGCGGAATTAGCCACGTAGGCCCCGAAGACCTGGTTGAGTTCGGCGGGCACGCCCAGCAGGACGGCGGAGGTGAAGGCGGCGCTGGGGGCGTCGAATTTCTGCGGACGCTCCATCGCGAGTTTTCCGGCCTGGGGATCCTGACGGAGCTGTTCATGGATCCCGACGTCACCGATGTGCTGGTCAATCCCGATGGGAGCATCTGGATTGACCGCGGTGAGGGGCTAGAGATAGCGGAGATGCCCTCCGTGCCGCCAGGGCAGGCTCGGGAATTGGCGGTGCGACTGGCAGCTCGGTGTGGTGCTCGGCTGGACAATGCCATGCCTTTTGCCGACGGAGTGCTCACAGACCTGCCGGAGGGGATCCCTGCTCGACGCGTACGCGTCCACGCGGCCCTCGCGCCACCCATGGACGGTGGGGCAAGCATCAGCCTGCGAGCACTGCACCGAGGGCATAGCCATGTTGCAGACCTCGTCCGGGACGGCATGATGTCACCTGCACTAGGGATGGTGCTGCGACAGCTCGTTCGGCAGCGGATGAACATCCTCATCAGCGGCGGAACTGGAGCAGGAAAAACCACACTACTCACAGCGCTTCTGGGGGAGGTCCCTGACAACCAACGCATGATCCTGGTGGAAGACACCCCTGAGATTATTGCCGAGCATCCGCATTGTCTTGCCATGACCGCGCGTCGGGCCAATGCCGAAGGGGCTGGCGATATTCCGATGGGGCGCTTGGTGACACAGTGCCTGCGCATGAGACCCGACCGGATCATCGTGGGGGAAATCCGTGGCGCGGAAATAGCTGACCTTTTGGTTGCACTGAACACCGGGCATCCAGGAAGCGCTGGGACCCTGCATGCTAACGACCCCCAGGCAGTACCGGGAAGGCTTGAAGCCTTGGGGGCGATGGCTGACATGCCTCCGCGCTCCCTGGTGCGGCAAAGCCTCGACGGCATCGACGTGCTGTTGCACGTGGAACGCACGCCGCAGGGCCGGAAGCTTACAGACATCTCCACGCTGCATGCTTCCCACAGCGGGGACGGCGCCCCTGTCCTGACGGTGGAGCCGGTGTGGAGCATTCATCAGTCATCTGTGGATGCTGGCGATGTTGTGGGACGAATCCAGCGGCAGCGAGCTCAGCGCGATAGCGAGAGGAGTGCCCCATGACTGTGCTGATATGGATGTTCTGCGCAAGCCTGTGGGGGTACGTGGGATGGAAAGTAGGCCGCAGAATAATCGACGATCGCAGCGCGCGACAGGGGATCGACGTGCTCCTTGAGTTTGCACGCCTGGTGGCCAGGGATTGCCACGCGGGTGCGCGCATCCCCACCGCAGTCCATGCGGCCTGCAGCACGATGCAGTCCAGCGAGCGTGCGCAGGAACGCGGACAGGAACTTGCCCACAGGATGCGCACGACTGCGTGTATCCACGAGATGGGAGGTGCCATCGACCCTGCCGATGGCGGGGGAGAGGCCGAACAACGCTTCCTGGTGTTGTGGGCTCTTGCCGCCGAACACGGAATAGGCCTGGGCGATCTGCTGGATACGTTCTGTCGCGACCTGGAGGCGCGGCTAGCGCATCATTCGAAAACACATAGCGCTATGGGTGGTGCCCGCCTGACGGTCGTGGTGCTGCTGAGCTTGCCGCCGGGTGCTGTGATTCTCGGGCAGTCCCTAGGGTTGGGGACGGTCAGCTTCTATACGCAGTCCATCCTGGGAAGCCTTTTCGGCCTAGTGGGAACACTCTTGGCCTGTGCCGGGGTCCTGTGGGCCGAGGCGCTCACAGCCACCGTGCTCGGTGGAGTGGGGCGGCGCGCCGGGCCCCACGATCCCACTGGCGCAGCACGCGTGCTGGACCTCGTTGCCGCAGCACTGCGTGCAGGCGCTCCGCTTGTCCACGCCTGGGAGCTTGCCGTCAGCACCAGCGCTTGCGTGCCGGAGGAGGACGGGTTCCGCTCGACAGTCCGGGTAATACCCGCGCTTCTTCACCTCGGTGCGGGAGCGAGCGCATGGGAACAGTTGGCAGAAGACCCCTTCTACGGGCCGATTGCGCGGATGGCCGCGCAACAGTCCACCTCAGGGGCCATGCTGGCGGATGCTATGGCACACCATGCGGAATACCTGCGGAAACTATCCCTGGATAAGGCAACCGAGGCGGCAGAAAAGATGCTGGTGGTTCTTGCAGCACCACTGACTCTCTGCTTCCTTCCGGCCTTTGTAGTGACGGGACTTATTCCCTTGGCGCTTGGACTCGCAGGGCTGTGACTTACCCGTGGATCTATCCATGGTGCATCCGTGACGCATCCATGGCGCGCGCATGCCGTGCATGGCCGCAGCCTCTGATCTCTTTGACATATCAACCACACACACTGAAAGGAAGGACACCATGTCCATCACGATTGACCCCGTGACGACCGAAGACGTCATGACCAAGCCTGCTCTGGGGCAGCCTGCTCTGGCTGAACTGGCTGTGAGCAAGACTGCGCTGGCTGAGCCGGTTTCGGCAGAGCCCACGCCTGACGAGAACCACTACGTGGACCCAGCGCTCTTCCATCCCAATCTCATCGTTCGGATGTGGGCACGTGCTCTGAAAGCCTGCCGGGAACACATCGACGACGAGGGTGGCATGTCCACCATTGAGTACGCCCTGGGCTGTGTGGCAGCAGCCGCACTGGGAGCGCTGCTCTATACGGTCGTCACCTCTGGAGCCGTGGAAGATGCACTGCGCGGAATCTTCGAACGAGCCCTTAACGAGGGTGGCAAGTAGCAGAAAGTGACAACGGCACCATGAACACAATCGAAGGCGCTGTGGTGTTGAGCGCCCTGACCCTGACCGCGGGAACGCTAGTGGGAGGATTCATCACTCTGGCACAGCATGCGGCGGTGACCAGCCTGGCTCGGGACGCTGCTCGCGCCGAAGCGCTGGGCAACAACGGAACGGCAGTAGTCGCCGCGCGCAGTCCCGATGCGCGGGTCACAGTTTCCGCAACCACAGTGGGGGACCTCGAGGCAGTGCGGGTCCAGGTGACTCGGCACGCAGCGCTGTTCGATGTGCATGGCGAAGCCGTGACCATTACAGAGCCCCGCGCGGCAGAACCCGACGGGGATCTACCGCGCGAGCTAGAAGGGCCAGCGCGATGAGCACAACATATGGAGCCAGCATCATCCTTGGGCTCATCGCACTGAGCATAGGAATTATCTCTGGCGTGAAGCTGCTGTCCGCCGCCCAGGAGGCACAGCTTGCCGCAGATATGACCGCCATCGCTGCCGCAACAGCGCTGTCCACTGGAGACACCGAAGACCCCTGTGCCACGGCATCCGCTTTCGCTGACCAGAACCATGCGACCTTAGAAGCATGTGAGGTCATTGGTGAGGATGTTCGTGTGGAGGTCTCTCGGTGGGGCCGCATGGCGGGCGCCGTTGCCGGGCCTAGCGAGCCAAGTGACCCCAGCGCGCCGGGTGGCCCCGGCGAACTGGGCTCTAGCGTGCCGGATGCCCCAGCGCGCTAGTTGAAAATCGAGCGGAGGAAAGGAGTGGAATCAGGAACTGAGGCAAAGACCGTGTCCCCGTGATTCGTGGGATACCAGCGCACCTCCACACGCGTGTTGCGGGCGCGGGCATCCAGGTTGAACTGTTGGAACCACATATCGGTGTTCAGCAACAGCCCGATGGGTGTGGGAACATCCATGTCCTTCAGCCCATGGCCCACAAACACGGGGCGGTCATACCCATACGCCGGGGTGGCCATCATGGACCGTGCCGCGTCCACAAGACCCGGCACAGAACGCAACGGCTTGGAGAACCCATGGGCGATATTCACGCCCTTCATGGCCTCGGAAAGCTCACCTAAACATGCGGTTTCGGCGGCGTCCACCATGCGCCGACCCTGCTCGTTCAGTGCGGAGTTCACATCAATATCGGGACGCGCCTCCCGCAGGGCAGCAAGGATGTACAGCGCGTACACATTCAGCCCAGTGGGAAGCGTCACCGGCGGGAATGTAGGGCCTCCCGCAGCGACAATCTCCTCCACATATGCGGGTGCGCCCGTGGCAACGGTTCCGCGGAAATCAAGACCCGCAGGGGTGCTGCGTTGCGTTGCCAAACGCGCCACCTGCAATGCGGCACCGCCGCCCTGCGACTGTCCGATGACTGCCCAGCGATGCGACAGCAACGAGGAGCCGTCCTTGGCCATGCTGCCCAAGGCGCGCGCCGCGATCACGGAATCCACCACGCTGTCCGCCTCGGCCTGTCCGTTTAAGTAACTCATCAGCCCAGGAGTGCCCTGGCCAGCATAGTCAGTCGCAACAATGGCATAACCCTGGGACAGCCAGTGATTCAGATACTCTGCATCCCGAGGGCTTCGCTGGTTGATCGATGGCGCACACTGGTCTCCCAAACCCACGGTGCCGTGAGCCCACGCCAACACAGGCCAGCCGCCCTCAGGAGCAGGGCCAGCCGGGAGGAACACTGCTCCCGTACTGGTTGCAACCTCACCATGCTGATTCGTTGTGGAATACACGAAGCGCTTCTGAACAGCCGCCTGCGCCAGGCCCACCATCGGATCCAAGTCCACCTCACCCAACGGCACACCCGTGCGACCCTGCGCTTCGGATGCATTCGGGATACGCAAACCGGAATCGGCCGTGGGCTTGGAATAAGGGCGCACATCCGCCATCGCAGGCGTGGACTTCACCAGACTGCCTGGCGTGATGTCGGCAATGGAACCGAAAAACTCAGAAGACTGAGCCTGGGCGCTAGGAGGGCTCACCACGCCAGGCGCAGCAACTCCCGTGAACAATACTGATGCCGCGGCGAGGGAAGCGGTGATACGTGAACCTCGGCGTCGAAGAGAAAAGGAGATCATCATACGGTGACTATAACGTCAACGGTGGGGAAGTGGGATGATTTTAGGGGTGAATCTTTCGCGTGTTGGCCGGTGGTATTCACCCCTCATGGTTGCAGAAGCATCCCAGGAGACGCGGATCTCCATGAACTTCTTCTCGCGAAGCTCACGAGTCACTGGGCCGAAGATACGTGTACCGCGTGGGTCATCGTTGTTTGCCTTGATGATGACGGCGGCGCTTTTGTCGAACTTGATCTAGGAACCCTCCTGACGGCGGTTGCTTTGTTGGTTCGGACGATAATTGCCTCGCAACTTCGCCGCCTATGTGAGTCTCAATGCGGTGCAAGGAGTTTGTCTTTATATTCCCAGGCTTGTGACGTCCGGGTATTCTCGTGGATCAAGCTCGTGGAGTAGCGTGAGGATGGCCCCCGCTCTTCCGAGCATGAGGGAGTCCGTGGAGGAATACTTGTCCTCGTAGTCAGTCCTTTTCCTTATTGCGATGTATTTTGAGCGGTTCACGATCTCTTTGTGCATCGACGCCACCTGTGCCTCATCGTCCACTAACTCTGCGTACCGTTTCAGAACACGTAGTGATCCATGGTCTCCATGGCATACCGTTGAAATATGACCGACGCCACACTGACGGACATATCGGGCTAGATTGTGGAGAACTTCCGGGGCTGTTCGAAATCCATTTTCCAAAGCGATCGTGAAGCCGAGAAGAACTCCAGGGGAACCGTGGCACCATGCCGCGTCTTTTCTTTGATCGGTCTTCGAACGCGTAACTGCCCCCGTGTTGTCTACCACGCCCTCCAGGGCATTGATCATTTCCTGGACGACTTGTTCTGCTTGTGCCTTCGGTGAGGACTGAGGGGCAAGTACGGGGATGTGGTGTATCTGTCCTTTCTGAATTAGGGACAGTGTTAGGGCTGGATTCAGTGTCCTGTACGGCGATGGTGGTGGGCTGTGATCATGCCACGGTTGTTTGCTCCTTGGAGGTATCGGTTGTCGATGACGCCAGCGGTGATGATGTCTTTGGCGTGCGTCAGGCTGGTCAGTGACATGTAGCGCTTGTGCTTGATTCAATCATCATGCTGTTCCGCCATTACTGCACCGACCAGCCGGATGACGGCATCCCGATTAGGGAAGATTTCCACAACACCGGTGGGCCGGTGTATTTCCCTGTTGAGCGACTCAGCCAGGTTGTCGAACCAGAATCTTGTCCTAATAGTTTAGGTGCATGTGAGGATTCTATCCAAAGACTTCTCCAGATAGGTCGCTATTTCGGGAAAACGCTTGGTGTGGAACTCTATGACCTCTTTAGTTTGATCCCAAGTAGCCCGCACGTTGGCTTGGCTAGAAATATGGAGTCAAACGTTCCTGACGGGGTTGTCCATCGACGTTTCGGCACTTCTTTGATCGCATATTCTCGGCACAATGCGTGCGGCAGCGACGCCAGCTAGCAATTCGGGAATGCTTACCCAACAGGAGTTTTGATCACAAGTTCTACGTGATTCTTGTGTATGAACTTTCGGTCTGGTATGTTCGTTTAGTGAACAGATTCATTCGAGATAGGAAGGTTTTCTGTATGTCTAAGTTGTATAAGCTTTCTGCGCCGACCATTGCCTCCATTTTGAGTTTTGCGCTGTTAACCCCTGTTGCGACTGCCGGTCCTAGTGGTAATTTCGAGCAAACTTACAGTAATGTTAAAACACCTTCTTCTGCTAACAAGATCGTTGAGGGCGAAATTATTGGTGATTACAATTCTTTTGCAACTCAGAATATCATCCTGGAGAATGGAGTAAAAGCTACAGTGGAAGTTGATGCTGTGGCTGACTCTATCCGGATTACGGCGGATAATGGCGAGAATTACCAATTTAAGCTTAGTGAACTAAGAAGTTATGTACAGAATGGGGATGCGGAAGAGGGGGCTGAAGCATTAAGGAAGAAGCCTAACTCATGCCAAGTGGCAACAGGTATTGCTGGTATAGCTCATTCTGCTCTGTGGGGAGCAGCCGTGGGCGGTCCTGCAGGTGCTGCTGCGGGAGCGGCGGTGGGCGCTTTCTGGTGGGGTGTGGGTTCGCAGTGTTAAGGGAGGAGCTGTTAGGAGTTGCTAAAAGTTAAGTGAATTGTCAATGAGGTAACTATGTCTAAAGCAAGAATGAGGCGCATGTTTCATCCGATGCTCGGCCTCTGGATCATCTCTATGGTGCTATTAATCGGATCTGCCGTTTTAAAGTTTCATAGTGGAGTGATACCTGCATTGCTGATGGTCTCCGGGTCTACCGGTATTCTATCTACACTGTATGTTGATTATCTGGCGGAAAAGCGCGGTAAGGAAGAAGGGGTTAATCCGATTCTTCTGGCCATCGCCGGACTTCTGGTGGCATTATGCTTCTATGTTGTGCTTAGCATGCTCTTCATGTAAGTGATTGTTAATGTGCAGCAAGGTTTACTTTCGTTAGTAAGGCTACCGCTCGTTTAATGGACGCCCGAGGAATGCGAATTTTGTGTCCGAGAGAGGGTTTTCAGTGTGAATAGACATTAGAGGAAGAAGTACACCCCTTAAGCTCTGTCGGAAGGCTCTGCTTGTCATTGATTCTGAAATACTAACTAGCCGATTTGCTGAAGAGAACGGCGTTTCGAACGGGCTGCTGTGTAGATTGGTCAAAAACGAGCGAGAACGCGTGGGCTTGGATGATGACAGGAGTCTTGCTGACCTACGTGCAGAAAACGCTAGGCTGTCCCGTGAATTAGCTGAATCACAGCTGGATTACGAGTTTCTGTTAAAAGCAGCCGCCTTCTTCGCTGTGAAGCAACGCGAGCGGAAAAGTTCGAATTAATGCGCCCAGCAGAAGGCGAGCTAGAGCATCAAGCGAATGACATGACTGTTGGCAGTGTCCCGATCTATGTGCTAGAAGTGAGCCGCAGTACAAGCGGCCAAGCGTACCGGTAAGGATTGAATTGTTTCAGGTTTTGTTCCGTGTGAGAAGATGGGAAAATATGGACAAGGCCTAAAAAGATTTGATCAAGACGCGAAAGATCGGGTGCTCCGTCTCATCGAAGTCCGCATCGCGATGGACAATATGTCGATGCAGACCGCATGTCAGGCGCTAGCCTCACAGCTAGGAGTCTCATGGCACACAGCCCATCAATGCGCGAGGTCGAACCTCGTGAAGGCCGAGTAGCTGCACCACTGCTTGAAGGTTTTGTTGCTGAAAACGTCGGGCTACGGCGCGAAAATCGGGTGTTGCGTGACACCAACGAGTTGTTGAAGGCTGCCTCGACTTTTTCTCGTCAGCTTGCGACCCACAACGTCGGAAGTGATCCAGTTCATCGATGAGTATCTGGATCGCTTCTCGGTTGAGTTTATTTGTTTGACGTTGAATGAGGCGCCGTGCCGGTGGGTTCATTACTTCTCGCGGGTGCCGGCAGTCAAACCGCCGTGGGATAAGTGCCTGTAAGCTTCACAATGCAGCCTATGAGTGACTTCGCTAGGGAAACTGCTGGTTGAATCACCACTGAAGACTAAGGGGCCAGTACGTTAGCGTCATTTACAGCCAGTGGTTGGCTGAATATGGGATTGCGACTTTTGCCGGCACAGTTGGTGATTGTTACGAAAAATGCTCAGGTCGAAAATGTTAACGGGTCGTACAAAGAATGAACTCATGTATACCCGGAGGCACGCGGACGCTGTCGACGTTGAGATCGCGGCGTGTGAATAGGTGAATTGGTGGGACGAGTCACGGCTTCACCAAAGCTTGGAGTACCGTGCATCGACTGAAGTTGAGCAAGAGTTTTGGGCCGGTAACCCCGGCTGCAAAAGAATAGAAGACAAGGCGCCAGCCGGGAGGGGGGCAAAACCCGGGGCACTTCAATCCATAATCATCAATCTGTTCCCTCACTGTGCTTGAGAAGAGGATGGTCAAGGAAGGAAAGCGCGGGATTATGTTGTCTGCTCGGACTGCTTGCCTTCCTTATAGAGGGAGTAGGACTGCACGACCATGAGGATGAAGATGGCCCACAGGAGGCCAGTGCTGTTAGCGGCTACGGGAGTCCAAGGCAATGCACCGAAAAGAGCTACAGCGGCGATGGCGATTGAGAGGACCAGCCAGAAGGTGCGGTACTTACTATTGTGATATTGGAACATAGTAGTCGAAGGCTATTCTTTTTCGAGGGGTACAGGAAACAGGGATTATGCGCCAGGGTTAAGCGCGTGCAGGTTACAGTGCCACTGGTGATATGGCACATGAACAGCAGTTCTTTTGCCTTTAAATGCTATCAGAGGGATGGGTCGTGTCAAGGGGTGTTGACAGAGAAACTGTGTTGTACGTTGGTGAGACCGCGTGTGTGGCAGAGCTGCTGCAAGAACAATTGCAGGCAAGCCAATCCGCCAAATTACTCAGCCACATCCGCCAAATAACTCAACAACACTAACGCACCGCTCTTGAACAAGGGATCGTTGCCATTTCCGCATTTGGGTGATTGCACACACGACGGGCACCCGGACTCACATTCACACGCGGCCACTGCATCACGTGTGGCGCGAATCCATGAGGAGAACTTCCGAAAGCCCTGTTCTGCAAAGCCTGCCCCGCCCGTATAGCCGTCATACACAAACACTGTGGGCAACCCCGTGTCCGCATGCAACACAGTGGACACCCCGCCAATGTCCCAGCGGTCGCACGTGGCCGTGAGGGGCAGCAAACCGATCGCTGCATGCTCCGCAGCATGCAACGTTCCCGGCCATACGGGCTCGGGCAACCCAAGATCCTCAAGCACCCACGGATCTATCGTGTAAGCCACCGCACGTGTACGCAGGGATTCCGGCGGCACATCCAGTGGTACTACATCTAGTACCTCTCCATCGGGTAGTCGCTTTTGATAGCTCGTGACCTGATGGGATACCTCCACATCCACATCCGCCAACCACACGCCCTCGTCCAGCTTGATCGTTGACCGTGTGGTGAGCACACGAATATCCGTTTCCTTATTCACGCTGGTGGAGTACTCCGGCATGGACTCTTTGACCCATGCCACATTCTCCTGCAGGTCTAGCTGCTCCACCACATACGTTTCTGCCTGATGCACGTACACGGCGCCGGTGTGCACGTCGCTGATCGCTCGGGAGCTATCCACTGTCCCCAACAATCGCCCTGTTGAACTATCGACGATGGCCACTTGCTTCGCCGCCCCACCGCGGATGCTTACGGAACCATGGATGCTCTTCGCGGCCTCCACGTCCGCGAAAATGCCCCGCGGCCGCCGGCGGAGCAGCCCCTTTCGCAAGAGAAACTCGGCCACTCGAGTAGCACCCCAGGCCTCGATCTCCTCCCATGCTAAAGGCTTTTCCGCCGCGGCACACACTAGATGGTCCGCCAACACATAAGGGTTCGACGGATCAAACACCGTATTCTCCACGGGCCTATCCAGCAATGCCTCTGGGTGGTGCACGAGGTACGTGTCCATCGGGTCGTCTGCCCCCACCAGCACTACTAAGGCTCCCTGGCCTCTGCGCCCCGCGCGTCCCGCTTGCTGCCGGAAGCTCGCGACTGTCCCAGGGAAACCACTGGTCACCACAACATCCAAGCCTCCTACGTCAATGCCCAACTCCAGCGCATTGGTGGAGGCCACGCCGAGCAGTTCGCCGTTGTCCAAGCGCCGCTCCAGATCCCGACGATCCTCCGGGGTGTATCCCGCACGGTAGGCCGCCACCCGCACCGCGTCCTGGGATCGGCCCAACGAGGAGAGCTGCTCCGCCGCCCCCATCGCGACATGCTCAGCCCCGCGGCGCGAGCGCACGAACGACAAAGTACGCGCACCCTGCGCGATAATCCTGCCCATGATCTCGGCGGATTCCGTGTTCGCCGCGCGGCGTACCGGTGCGCCATGCTCGCCCTTCTTGTCCGGGAGCAGCCCTGGCTCCCATAGCGCGATCGTGCGTTCGCCGGATGGCGCTCCGTCCTTGGTCACGGCGCTGATCGCCGTCCGTCCCGTCAACCTGCGCGCGTGCGCTGCCGGGTCCACGCTGGTGGCGCTGGCCAGAATCACCGTGGGTTGCGCGTGAGCCAGTCGCAACAATCGGCGAAGGACCATGGAAACGTGCGCGCCAAACACGCCGCGATAGACGTGACACTCATCAATCACAATGAACCGCACGGTCTTCAGCAGGCGGGTCCACGCCTGCGGGCGCCCCACAATGGACGCGTGCAGCATGTCCGGGTTCGTCACGATGATGCGCGCCTGCTCGCGGATAACGCGCCGACTGTCCTGCGGAGTGTCGCCGTCGTAGGTAGCCACCATGATGCTGCCTAGATCGTCCGCCTCTTGCGCCTTCCCGTTGCCTTTTTTACCGACGTCCACGGCCTCCGTAACATCGTGCGCCCCCCGGCACAGACGCGCAATGCTTGCGCGTTGGTCCTGAGCCAGTGCTTTGGTAGGTGAGATATATAACGCTGTGGCCGTGCTATTTTTCTGCCCCAGGACGGACAAAATCGGCAATTGGTAGGCCAAAGACTTCCCGGAGGACGTGCCCGTGGACACGATCACGTCCTGGCCATGAAACGCGAGATCCGCAGTCTGCGCCTGATGGGACCACGGGCGGTTAATCCCGGATTCCTGCAGGTACGCCACCAGATCCGGATGTGTCCACTGTGGCCAATCGACGGGTTGGGATGGGCGCGCCGGTTCGTGGCGAACGTGCGTGAGCGTGGAGTTTTTCATGTGTGCCTGTAGCTCCTGGAGTAGCTCATCGCCAAAGTGGGAGGGCTGACGGGGTGGGCTAGCGGGGCTGAAATCTGGCACCTGGGTCCTTCGTAGTTGAGAGGTTGCGCGGTCAAACGTGGCAAGATGGACAACGTCTCCACCTCCGCAAGGGATTTCGGAGATTCTCCAACAGTTAGGTAAGAACATAATGGCACAAGGAACCGTGAAATGGTTCAATGCAGAAAAGGGCTTCGGCTTCATCGCACCAGACGATGGATCTCATGACGTTTTTGTGCACTACTCCGAGATTCAGGGCGGCGGTTTCCGCTCCCTTGAAGAAGACCAGCGCGTTGAATTTGAGGTCGGCGCTGGCTCCAAGGGTCCTCAGGCTCAGAGCGTGACTGCTCTGTAGTCTCCCGCTCATCGTGTGAGGACACACGAGCAACAGGCCACGCCCACCATCCCGGTGGGCGTGGCCTGTTGCTATGTCTTCGGCTACCCCGCGTGTCCCACCACGTGAAATCGTGAAAAGAGCAGGTCAGCACCCCATGAGAGGGAGAGGCCGAGGGGGGAACGGGGTAACACGATGGTGAGGGAAAATGTATTGCTTAGCATTTTCGGTTATTGTGACGGCCAAGAGTGCGTGTGAAGTGCATGCAATATATAAGGAAGAAAACTCCTTCAGTTCCGCACGGTGAGGAAGAGTGAGCCACCCATATGGTGAAGCGACTAGTAATTGTCGAGTCTGCAACGAAGGCCCGCAAGATTCAGCCTTATTTGGGCGATGACTACATCGTTGAGGCCTCTGTGGGCCACATTCGTGACCTGCCGCGCGGCGCCGCCGACGTGCCCGCCAAGTACAAGAAGGAACCCTGGGCGCGCCTGGGCGTGAACGTGGATAAGGGATTCGAGGCCCTGTACGTGGTCAGCGCTGACAAAAAGAAGAAGGTCAGCGATCTGAAAGCCAAGCTCAAGCAGGTCGACGAACTGTACCTGGCAACAGACCCCGACCGTGAGGGCGAGGCCATCGCCTGGCACCTGCTGGAGGTGCTCAAGCCGAAGGTTCCCGTGCGCCGCATGGTGTTCCACGAGATCACCAAGAGCGCGATCCTGGAGGCCGCGGAGAATACCCGCGAGCTGGACTATGATCTGGTGGATGCCCAGGAGGCCCGCCGCGTGCTGGACCGTCTGTATGGCTACGAGGTCTCCCCGGTGCTGTGGAAGAAGGTCATGCCGCGCCTGTCCGCGGGGCGTGTCCAGTCCGTGGCCACGCGTGTGATCGTGCAGCGTGAGCGGGAGCGCATGGCCTTCGTCTCCGCGAACTACTGGGACCTGTCTGCGGAATTAGCACTGGGGGCGGACGCGCTCCGCGTCGGCCAGGAGAGTGACCACACGCAGGATCCGCGCTCCTTTGAAGCCAAGCTGGTGAGCGTGGATGGCAAGCGCGTTGCCCAGGGCCGCGATTTTGATGACGACGGCGCTCTGAAGACGGACGCCGTGGTGCTGAACGAGGCCCGGGCTCATGAGCTGGCGGAGGGCCTGAAGGACCAGCCGATGGCCGTGCTGTCGGTGGAGGAGAAGCCTTACACGCGCCGCCCATACCCACCCTTTATGACCTCCACGCTGCAGCAGGAGGCCGGGCGGAAGCTGCGTTTCACGTCGGAACGCACGATGCGCATCGCCCAGCGCCTGTACGAAAACGGTCACATCACCTATATGCGTACGGATTCCACCACGCTGTCCCAGGCGGGTATCGACGCCGCGCGCGCCCAAGCCAAGGAACTCTACGGTGCGAAGTTTGTGGCAGATGCGCCACGCCAGTACTCCCGTAAGGTCAAGAACTCCCAGGAGGCGCACGAGGCGATCCGCCCTGCCGGCGAGACTTTCTCCACGCCGGGTCAGCTGTCCTCCCAGCTGGATGCCGAGGAGTTCAAGCTCTATGAGCTGATCTGGCAGCGCACCGTTGCCTCCCAGATGGCCGACGCTCGCGGCACCTCCATGAAGGTGACCATCGGTGGCAACAGCGCCGGTGGGGATGCTTGCGAGTTCTCCGCAACGGGCCGCACCCTGACCTTCCCGGGCTTCTTGAAGGCCTACGTGGAGGTGTCCCAGAACGCCGAGGGCCGCGACGTAGCCGATAACGCGGAAAAGCGTCTGCCCGTCATGGCCGCCGGGGACGACCTGGTGGCGCGCACCATCACTGCGGATGGCCACTCCACGAACCCGCCGGCTCGCTACACGGAGGCCTCACTGGTGCGCCGAATGGAGGAGCTGGGCATCGGCCGCCCGTCCACGTACGCCTCGATCATTCGCACCATCCAGGACCGCGGATACGTGCTGCCGCGTGGCAATGCGCTGGTGCCATCCTGGACCGCGTTCGCGGTGATTGGCCTGATGGAGCAGAACTTCGGGGCGCTGGTGGACTACGACTTCACCTCCGCCATGGAGGACGAACTGGACGCCATCGCCACTGGTGATGAGAATCGTGAGGCCTGGCTGAAGGCGTTCTACTTCGGCGATAAGGACCGCCCGGAGGGCCCGACCGCCGCGATTCCTCGCCAGGGCGGGCTGCAGCAGATCGTGGGGGACCGCCTGGAGAGTATCGACGCCCGCGCGGTCAATTCCCTCCACCTGTTCAACGACGATAACGGTGTGCCGATCGTGGTGCGCGTGGGCCGCTATGGCGCGTACCTGGAGCGGATCATCCCCGCTGCGTCCTCCGAGGACGGGGCGGAGCCGACAGTGCAGCGCGCGAACCTGCCGGAGTCCATGACGCCGGACGAGCTCACGCTGGAGGAAGCCGAGCGATTGTTCGCTACCCCTCAGGGGGGACGCGAGTTGGGTGTGAACCCGGCGTCGGGTCGAAAGATCGTGGCGCGCGAGGGGCGCTACGGCCCGTACGTCACTGAAATCCTCGGCGAGGATGAAGAGGCGACGGTCGCCGCGGAGGCGGAAAAGACGTGGGAGGCGGAACGCGACCAGCAGGACGCCGAGCGCGCCGCCGAAGGCAAGAAGCCGCTCAGCCGCGAGACGAAAACCGCGCAGAACCAGAAGGCCAAGCGGGTCAAGGAGATCGTGGAGGAGACGCTGAAGCCAAAGACCGCGTCCCTGTTCCAGACGATGGAACCCGCCACGGTGACGTTGGAAGAGGCACTGAAACTGCTGAGCCTGCCGCGCGAAGTGGGCACGGACCCATCCGATGGCGAGGTCATCACCGCGCAGAACGGCCGCTATGGCCCGTACCTGAAGAAAGGCAACGATTCCCGCTCGCTGGGCAGCGAAGAGGAATTGTTCACCATCACGCTGGATCAGGCGCGCCGCATTTACGCGGAGCCGAAGCGACGCGGCCGTGCTGCCGCCCAGCCGCCACTGAAGCAGCTGGGCGACAATGACGTCTCCGGCAAGCCCATGAGCGTGAAGGACGGCCGCTTCGGCGCCTACGTCACGGATGGAGAGACCAACGCCTCCCTGCGCAAGGGCGATACCCCGGAGACGATGACGGATGCCCGTGCCAACGAGCTGCTGTCCGAGCGACGGGCTAAGGAAGCCGCCGATGAGGCCGCGGGGAAGACCACGAAGTCCTCCCGGAAGAGCACGAAGAAGGCGGCGAAGAAGGCCGCGAAGAAGGCCGCGAAGAAGACCGCGAAGAAGGCCGCGAAGAAGACCGCGAAGAAGGCGGCCAAGAAAACGGCGAAGAAGTCCGCCACGAAGTCTGGCGCGCCCACGCTGACGAAGCGGACCATCTCGCGCTCGCACTAGCAGCTGGTTAACGCCGCGGCTCGCGGGGAGAACGGCGGCGGCTCGCGGGGAGCTGGTTGGAAAGCTGAGGAAAAGGAAATTTTCTGATTTCCCCACCTCAGCTGCCGGCACATTGCTACCGTCAACCTATGACTGATGTGCCGAACGCGGTGCCAGCCTTCAACGTGGTCACCCTGGCCCCCAACCTTCCAGGACCCATCGCAGCAAAACGCTTTGCCCACCTGGGCGCCCACGTCACCAAAGTGGAAGGCCCAGGGCCCGCTGCTGACCCCATGAAAGCCCAAGCACCCGCCTACTACAAACACCTCACAGCAGGCCAGAAGGTCGTGGAGCTAAACCTCAAGGACCCCCACGGGATCCAGGGCCTCCACGAGCTTCTGGCAGACGCCCACCTTCTCCTCACCAGCTCCCGCCCCGCCTCCCTCGCCCGCCTCGGGCTTGGCTGGGGCGAGCTCCACGAACGCTACCCCCACCTGGTGCAGGTCGCGATCGTGGGACACGGTGGCGAACACGCCGATCAAGCCGGCCACGACCTGACCTACGAAGCCCACGCTGGAACCCTGCCCCTGGGCCCTGATAACACCCCGGTCATGCCGCCGGTTCCCCTCGCCGACCTCGCCGGGGCCGAACGGGCAGTCTCCGAAGGCCTGGCGGGCCTCTGGACCGCCACCAGCACAGGAGTGGGGTCCTACCACGAAGTGGGCCTAGCTGACATGGCCGAAGAGTTCTCGGACGTCGCCCGCTGGGGGCTGTCCGGACCCGGCACCTTCCTCGGCGGCGCGCTGCCCCAATACAACCTCTACCAGGCCAAAGACGGCCAGTGGGTGGCCGTCGCCGCACTCGAACCCCATTTCCTCGCCGCCTGCGCCGAGGTTATGGACTTTGGCGACGCCCAGCCTTCCATGGACGCAGGCCCCACGTTCGGCCTCCAGCACCGTCACTACCAGCACGCCATCGCGCAGAGGACGGCGGCGGAATGGGACGCTGTGGCGTCGGAGAAAAATATCCCCATCGCGGCAGTTCGGCACCATACGCAGCCCACGAAGTAGCCGCGTCACCCCATCAACAGATTCACAACAATCAAGGAGACAACACATGTCCGCACTCGATGACCACCGCAGCCCCTGGATGAACGAGGAACTCGACAGCCTCCGGGAACTCGCGCACGAGTTCTTCGCGCGCGAAGCCGCCCCACACCAGGAACGCTGGATCCAGCAAAAGCACGTTGACCGCGAATTCTGGAACAAAGCCGGCGAAGCAGGCCTGCTGTGCCTGTCCATTCCGGAAGAATACGGCGGAGGCGGCGGCCACTACGGCCACGAAGCTGTGGTGATCGAGGAACAAGCCCGCATCTTCGACACCTGCTGGGGCAACACCATCCACTCGGCCATCACCGCCCCCTACATCGTCCACTACGGCACCGAAGAACAGAAGAAGAAGTTCCTGCCCAAGGCAGCCACCGGCGAGACCGTATTCGCCATCGCCATGACAGAACCCGGCGCAGGATCGGACCTGCAGGGCATCAAGACCACCGCCCGGCTGGACGGCGACGAATACGTCATCAACGGATCCAAGACCTTCATCACCAACGGCGCGCAAGCCGACGTGATCCTGACCGTGGTGCGCACGGGCGACGAAGGCTCCGGTGCCAAGGGCATCTCCCTGATGCTCGTGGAAGCAGATCGCGAAGGATTCTCCCGCGGCCGAGTGCTCGACAAGCTGGGACTTCGCGGACAGGACACCGCCGAGCTGTTCTACGACAACGTCCGAGTACCAAAGGAGAACCTGCTCGGCGGCGAGGAAGGACAAGGCTTCTACCAGCTGATGCAGCAGCTGGGGCAGGAACGCCTGGGCATCGCCGTGGGATGCATGGGAGCCATCGAGGCCTCCCTGCGCGAGACCATCGCCTACACCAAGGAGCGCACGGCGTTCGGCCGATCCATCTTCGACTTCCAGAACACCAAGTTTGAGCTGGCCGAGTGCGTGGCGGAGGCCATGGCTGTGCGCACCCTGGTGGACCTGTGCATCTCTGAGCTGATTGCGGGCACCCTGGATCCCGCGCGTGCGTCCATGGCGAAGCTGATCGCCTCGGACAAGCAGGCGGTGATTATCGACCGCTGCCTGCAGCTGCACGGCGGCTACGGCTTCATGAATGAGTACCCCATTGCCCGTGCCTACGCGGATGCGCGCGTGCAGCGCATCTACGGTGGCACGAATGAAATCATGAAGGAGCTGATTGCGCGGTCGCTGTAAGCGGCTGCGTACTCGCTGCGGCTTACTCGCCGTCCCGATCCGCCAGGGTCGGGCGGATCGGGCGGGCCAGCTGGGTCATCTCCCGGCGCCCGCGCAGCTCCACGGACTTCAGCAAGGTCCAGCGCGCCTGCTCCGCCTCGTTCGCCTCCCGCAGGGTGGCGGCGGTGGTGAGGCAGCGGCCCGGGGTGTCCTTAGCCAGGTCCGTGATGCGGGCCGCGGTGTTCACTGCGTCGCCAATGACCGTGTACTCAAAGCGGTCCTTCGCGCCAATGTGCCCGGCCACCACGGTGCCCGCGGCCACGCCGATGCCCGCTTCGAACTCCAAGTCCTTCAGCTCCGCCCGCAGCTCACGGGCGGCGGCCATCGCGTGCCCCGCCACGTCGTCGAGGGGGAGTGGCGCGCCGAACATCGCCAAGGCGGCGTCCCCTTCGAACTTATTGATGATTCCTTTGTTGCGGTGCACCACGTCCACCACGCGGTCGAAGAACTCATTCAACGCCTTCACCACGTGCTCTGGTGTGTTCTCCTTCGCATAGCTGGTGGATCCCACAACGTCCACGAATAACACAGCTGCGTGCCGCGTTTCGCCTCCCAGCTCTGGCTTTTCCTCCAGGGCACGCTTAGCCACCTCGGTGCCCACGTAGCGCCCGAAGAGGTCAGAGACGCGCTGGCGTTCGCGCAGCCCGCGCATCATCTCGTTGAAGCCAGCCTGGAGCACGCCGACCTCCGAGGAGTCATAAATCCGCACCACCGTGTCCACGGAGCCGCGGCGCACGTTGTTGATGGCGTATTGGAGCTCCCGGATAGGGTCCGCGATGGACATACCGAACAGGTACGTGCCGAACATGCCGCTGATGAGCGTGGTGCCCGCCAGGGCGATCAACGCCGGGCGCACGTTGGGGCTCCAACCGGGGGCGGCGGAGGCGAAGAACCCGCTGTCATCACCCCACAGGACGAGCAGCATGCCCACCACGGGCACGGCGGTGGTCAGCGCCCACGTGAGCATGAGCCGGCGGCCCACCGGCAGGATCTTGGAGTGATCCGGCGCGCCGGCCATGAGGGCCCGGGCGGCCACAGGACGCACCAGGCGCTGTGCCTCCATGTACGTCATCAGCTGCACCATCAGGCCGCCGAGCACACCCGTGATCGCCACGGCGATGGCCCACTGGGTGGTCTGATGCGCGGCCACCACGGTAAACATCGCCACGCCGATGCCCCACAGCACCGCACCAGTCACGGTCTGCAGGGTAGGGATGCGCAGCACCAGGTCCCGCATCATGTTCGGGTCGTAAGCGCTGGGGTTGCGCTGCCAGCGCAGCACCGGCGCAAAGAAAATGAGTGTGGTGATCACCCCGGCCACCAACGCGAACGCGAAATACGCCGCGTAGAGCGTGGCGGTGGTGGTGTTAATGTCCGTCACCAGCTGCGCGCTGGGCAGCGGCATGAGGAAGCGCAGGAACGTCGCCACGCCCATGGCTCCCAGGCCGTTGGTGAACAGAATCGTCAATGCGTACAGGGGCCATGCGGTCTTCATGGACCATTTCAGGTACTGGACGAATTGACTCATGTTCCTAAGCCTAGCTGACGATGTAGGAGACCAAGACTAGACTGTCGAGTGTGACTGACACTGTATTCAACGGCATCACTTCCCCCAGCGTGCGGGAGGTCGTGGAGCGTGCCGTTGCCGACCCGCGGGCGATGACACACTCGTGGCTGTTTACGGGGCCACCTGGTTCCGGGCGCACTGTCGCAGCGAAGATTTTCGCCACGGCGTTGGTGTGTCCCCAGGGCGGATGCGGCACCTGTGAGCAGTGCCGGAGCGCTCACACCGACTCCCACCCGGATATCGTCTGGGTGCGGACCGAGGGGTCGATCATCCCCGTGGCGCAGATCCGCGAGGTAGTTCGGCAGGCGGCGACGTTGCCATCGGTGGCACGGCGTCGGGTCATCATTGTGGAGGACGCGGATCGGCTGAACGAGCAGGCGGCGAATGCGTTGCTGAAGTCCGTGGAGGAGCCCAGCGAGCACACGGTGTTCATCCTGTGCGCGCCATCCACGGATCGGCACGATATTGCCATTACGCTGCGGTCACGCTGCCGCCACGTGTACGTCCCCACCCCGTCGATGGAGGCCGTGAAATCCGTCCTTTTATCCGACGCCCAGCTCACCCTCACAGAGGAACAAGCCCACTGGGCGGCCTCCGTGGCTGGGGGCCATATTGGGCGCGCGCGGCACCTGGTGCGGGAGGAGAAGGCGCGAGCGAAGCGGGCCGCTGCGCTGAAACTGCCGGGGATGATCTATGAGCCGGCGGGGGCGTACGCGTTCACGGCGGAGCTGGTGAAACGAGCGGAAGAGGAGGCCGTGAGTTCCTTGGCTGCTGTGGAGGCGCGGGAGATCGCGTCGCTGGAGGCGTCCCTGGGTGTGGGAACGAAGGGGCGCGGGGCTGCGAAGCTGATGCGTGGGTCGAAGGGACAGTTCGACGAGCTGGAGCGGGAGCATAAGCGCAGGCGTGCGCGGCAGACGGCGGACTTCTTGGATCTGGCGCTGATTGATGTGGCGGGGTTGTATCGGGACGCGATGATGTTGGCGGTAGGGGCGGTTGTTGGCGCTGGCGCTGATGGCGTGGCGCCAGACGGCGGAGCGGACGTTTCCAGCGCTGGCGGTGCTGCACAGGACGGAAAGGTGCAGCCGGTGGGCGGTTTCCAACACCCGGATATGGAGGGCACCTCGCGGGAGCTGGCGCGCCGGAACTCCCCGGAGGCGTTGCTGCACTGTATTGATGCGGTGATGGAATGCCGGGAGACGCTGAACTCCGGCGTGAACGTTCCCGCCGTGGTGGCGCTGAATGCGCTGGCGGGGCGTCTGCGTGAGTGCTGTTCTTTGTAGGTGTCTACCAGGGGTTTCTGTGGCTGTGGATGTCCGTGACCCGGGTGGTGACGGCTGGTTTTGTACGTAGGGGAGTGTTTCGGCTAGACTATGCTGGCACGCCGCTTTAGCTCAGTCGGCAGAGCGTTTCACTCGTAATGAAAAGGTCGCGAGTTCGATTCTCGCAAGCGGCTCCGTTGAAGGCCACGTCCAAGGACGTGGCCTTCGTGCATGTGAGGCATGGATCACGGGGGCTATGCGGGTTATGAGTGCTTACTGCCAGCATGGCTGACAACGTCACCAGCCGGTGATGATGAAGCGTCCGCCGGTGGCATAGCGCTATCGCCGAAGACCACGGTCGGGAGAACGCTAAAAGTCTGTAGCGATCAAACTTGATGTTCTGGTGCTCTACTAACGAGAGGCCACTATCATCCTTTGGTTGTTGGGACGGCTAGCTTAGGGTACACTTAATTTATGCAACTTCTTTAGGGCAGTAGTATCAAGTTCTAAAAGCGTGCACTTTGTATGTGAAAGCATAGTGGAGCAGGTATGAGTGTGATTATGGCGGTCGTTGAGAGTGTAAACCAAGGAGTTTCAGAATGATAAAAGATAACACGCTGACACAATTTTTTACAAAATTAGCGATTTCTGTAGCCCTGTCGTTTGTTGTCTATCTGTGCCTTCATTTTTTAGGGGTTCAAGACGGAGTTAGTGGTGGCATTTCTGCTTCCGTGGCGGGGTTTTCGTTTGTTTTTCTTCTTCACATGCCTCCTCAGCGTGGCGCGCCAAACAAATAATAAGTAGCCCTCCCTTGATGTGCATCGATTCCGGCGGCGCTCACTGAGCGATTCTTTGAAAAAATTGCGTCAGTGACGCGGTCCAGTAGTCACAGGGCGGAAAAGGATGTCTCCGTATAAGGATAATTCCTATTGCAAATGAAACCTTGTTCATAACCTTCACGACGGATCACCCCCAAATTTTGGTACCTATTCCCACCACGCACTCTGTTCTGTAAGCTAACCCTGCCCTAAATTGACGTTTGGCTTTGTTTGGTCCGCAGATGGGCCATGTTGAAGTACACAGGATGGAGTACGCACGTATGTCTTTGCGTTTAGTAAGCAGTCCGCGACGATGGACTGCAGCATTGTGTTCATTGTTGTTTGCGGTGTCCCTGGCCGCCTGCTCAGGTGGGACGGGTTCGGACCCTGCAAGCAGTGAGGCTATGTCCGGAAGTGACACCAAGGCAGGCTTCCACGTCACGGACGTGGCCGGGCGCGACGTGGCTTTTGAGAAGCGCCCAGAGCGTATCTTGCTGGCAGAAGGTCGCGGACTGTTTGCCACCTCGCTGCTGAATAAGGATGAGCCGCTGCACAACGTGGTTGCGGTGGGTAATGACTTCCACAGTGCCGCACCGAGCTACGAGGCCAAGTTTGCGGAAGAAAACGCCGGTTACAAGGACCTGCCACGGGTGGGTCACATCGCCAAGGGGGATGTCACGGTCGAAAACCTGCTGTCCTTCAAGCCGGACGTAGTGGTGATGACCCTCGACCACAAGAAGGCCGCAGAATCCAACGGCTTTTTGGACAAGATGGACCAGGCAGGCCTGAAGTACGTGTTCACGGACTTTAGGCAAAAGCCTCTGGAGAACACCCCGAAGTCCATTGAGGTCTACGGCAAGCTCTTTGACCGCGAGGACAAGGCCGCGGAGTACACGGAGTTCTACACCAAGAAGGTCGAAGAGATTTCCCAGCGTGCGGCGAAGCTCAAGGACAAGCCCACCACCTTCCTGTGGCGTGCTGCTGGCCTGAAGGACTGCTGTGCCACGGTCAAGGAATCCAACCTCGGCGACCTGGTGGTGGCTGCAGGTGGCACCAACCTTGCCGATTCTCTCTTGGACACCGAATCCGGTGACCTCACCCCAGAGAAGGTCGTTGAGCAAAACCCTGAGCACATCATTGCTACCGGTGGATCCTGGGCCAAGGATCCGGATAAGCCAGAGGTCCTGCCACACGTGGAACTCGGTTACGGCGCTTCCCCAGAGACGGCCACTAAGACCTTGAAGGGCCTGCTGGCTACCCCTGGCTTTAACGAGCTGCGCGCACCGAAGGAAGGCGACCTGCACGCGGTCTACCACCAGTTCTATGACTCCCCGTTCAACGTCTTTGCCCTGGAGCAATTTGCCGTGTGGCTGCACCCGGAGGAGTTTAAGGACCTGGACCCGGAGGCGGACTTTGCCGCCTTCCACAAGCAGTGGCTGCCATTTGAGCTCTCCGGCACCTTCTTTGCCACCCTGAACGGCTCCCACAGCTAATGCGCAGGCCTGCTCACTGGCCTGCACAAAAGGAGGCAGCAATGACTCAAACGCTTAATCAAGACGCGATTATTGCGCAGTATCGACGAGCCAGTGCCCGCAAGGTGGCCATCATTGTGACGCTGACTCTGGGAGCAGTGGTGGCCTTTGTGGTGGCTACAATCATTGGCCCAGTGGACTTAAGCGTGCGTGATGTCGCCCAGGGCATCTTCCGTCCGGATAGCGTGGATAGCACCACCCGCACGGTGCTGTGGACTTTGCGTCTACCGGCATCGGCCATGGCGGTACTCATCGGAGCATCGCTGTCGCTATCCGGCGCCCACATGCAAACTATTTTGGACAACCCGCTGGCGGAGCCATTTACCCTGGGCATCTCGGCGGCCGCAGCCTTCGGAGGCGCTGCCTCCATCGTGCTGGGGTGGTCCTTAGTGTCGCACCCGCAGTTTAATCTGGCGGCAGTGGCGTGGGCATCGGCCCTGCTGGCTGTGGCCATCGTGGCAGGTGCGGCGGTGTGGAAGTCCGCTAGTGCAGAGTCGATGATCCTGCTGGGCATCGCTCTGGTCTTCCTTTTCCAGGCCATGCTCTCGTTGCTGCAATACCGCGCCACCACCGAGGCACTGCAACAAATTGTGTTTTGGACCATGGGGTCGCTGCAGCGCGCGAACTGGGCGGCCAATGGGATTATTGCGGCATCCCTAGCCCTGGCCATCCCGTTCACGGTGATTAACGGCTGGAAGCTCACCGCGCTGCGTCTGGGTGATGCTCGCGCCGCGGCACTGGGCGTTAATGTCACTCGCCTCCGGGTATCCACGCTGGTGGTCGCCTCTCTGCTGGCGGCCAGCGCGGTGGCCTTTGCCGGCATCATCGGCTTTGTGGGCCTGGTCGGCCCGCATGTTGCGCGCATGTTGGTGGGTGAGGACCAGCGCTACTTTGCCCCAGCTGCCATGGCTAGTGGCGCCATATTGTTGGCCGGGGCGCACGCAGTGTCTATCAGCATGGTTCCGGGCATAGCGATCCCGATTGGCATTATTACCGCCCTGGTGGGTGTGCCCTTCTTCGTGGGGCTGGTGCTCTTCCGCAAGCGCGGAGCCTGGGGGTAGTCGATGTTAACCATTACAGATCTGCATGTCTCTTATGGTCGACGCCAAGTTCTCCGCGGGATCAGCGCTGACTGTGGTGAGCCCGGGACGGTCACCGGCCTTGTGGGACCCAATGCTGCCGGCAAGTCCACCCTGGTTAAAGCCGTTGCAGGGGTGTGCCCCGTTGCCTCAGGCCAGGCCCAGGTGGAGCTCGACGGCACTGTTTTGAAGGGCCGGGCTCGCCAACGCGCGCTGGGCTATGTGCCCCAGGATGTGCTTTCCAGCGCGAGCCTTACGGTTTTTGAGTCCGTGGTCATTTCTGCCCGCGGTGCCGTCGAGGACCCCTTGACCGCCAGTGCCGAGGCCCTGGAACGGCTGGGCATAGCCGGCCTGGCGCAGCGCAGTGTGCGTGAGCTCTCCGGTGGACAGCGCCAGCTCGTGGCCGTGGCCCAGATGTTGGTGCGACGCCCCCACGTGCTGCTGCTGGATGAGCCCACCTCCGCCCTGGACCTGCGCCACCAGGTTGAGCTGCTGCAGCTCACCCGCCAGGAAGTCCGCAAGCGTGACGCCGTGGCTCTGGTGGTCTTGCACGACCTCAACCTGGCTGCGCGGTACTGCGACCAATTGCTTGTGCTTGCCGATGGCCAGGTGGTTGAGCACGGCACTCCCGCCCAGGTTCTGCGGGCCGACCTGCTAGAACAGGTCTACGGCCTGCGGGCCCGCGTGCTCGATGATGAAGGCACACCCGTGGTGTGCCCCGTCGCCACGGACATGGGCTAGGCGGCCGAGGCTTCGCGCGTCACAGCTCCTTCTGGAACGTCTCGGCGGACTCCTTCAAAGACTCTTCGAGTTTCACCAGGTCCTGCAGCGCCGCCTCGGATCGCGGCGGCGCCACGATCATGACCGAGGAGTCTAACCCCGCCTGAAGTTCCCGGGCCCGGGTGATCTCCGCATCCAACTTCAATCCCAGGAGAAGGAGAGTGTTCGCGATCACCAGGCCGATGAAGCCGGCAATAAGGCCACCCAGCGCTCCATAGGACCCCACGTTATAAAAGTTCTGCCAGTACACCCGCACCAGCAGTCCCACTGCGGTGATGGACACCAACGCGAACACAGAACCGCTGGTCAGCCAACGCACGCGCCCGTAACGGACATTGGGTGCGAAGTGGTACAGCAGGGCGATCAAGATGATCGAGGCGCCGAAAATCACAGGCCAGCGCACATACACCCATACCGGCAGGAACGTATCCAGGATGAAGGCGCTGGCGCTTTCAATATGCAACGGCTCGGAGAACCTTCCCAGCAGCGGCTGCAGAATATCTTGACTGAAGAAAAACGCGATGGCGATCATCACCAACCCGATCACCAGGGCAATGGTCAGTCCCCACATGGTCAGCCACGTCCGGACAATGCTGCGCCCCTCGGCCCGCCCATAGAGGCCATTGGCATTGCGAGAAAATGCGCGCACATAGGCCGAAGAGGAAAACAGCGCGAAGAGTACGGACACAACCAGCGCAATGAGCGATTGCTGCGTGGATCCGATGATCAGGGAAATGGCGCGGTGGGCATTGCCCTCGAAATTATCCGGCACGTTGGTGCTGATGAAGTCGTTCGTGATGTCCGTGACCTGCTCCTTATTGTGGGAGAGCACCAGGGTGACGATGGAATAAAACGCCGTGAGGGTGGGCACGGTGGTCAGCAGTGTGAAGAAGCTCAGCGTGGCGCCGCGGTCCATTAAGCCGTTAAAGAAGGTCTCCACGAATAATCTGCGGGCGATCAGCGGCCAGGCTTTCCATTGAAGCCGACGCTGAGGCTTGCTGACCTGCCGGTAATACTCCTGAGGCGACAGCGTGGCAATGGTGGAGCCGCCCTCGGCCGGCAGGATGAAGGAGCTTACATCGGAATCTTTCGCGGTCATCGCGCTTTAATCTACCTGCTCGAACAGCGCGGGGGCGGCAGACACACGCCCCGCGCTGCGCTGCCGCGTCGCTGTGCTGGCTGCGCAGAGTCTGCGGTGTGCTGGCTCGGCGGCGCTCAGCGCGCTACTGCTCCTGGCCCTGCGCTGGGTGGGACTTCCACCGTGGAACGGCGTTCTCATCGGTCTGCTGCAGGTTCAGATCCAGCACAGGAGCGGGAACACCAAACGCGTCCACCAACACCTGGGACCACGGTCCCAAAGAATCCACCAGATCGTTCAGAGACGCGCGAGCCTGCTTCGTGCGCTGAGCCGACAGCATGCCCTGCTCCAAGTACCAGGCGGCATTCCTCACCACCAGATCCATGAAGTACACGTCACGAACCTGTTCGAACACCTCGGTGGCTTCCTCCGTGTCCAGGTTGGACTCCGCCTCCAGCAGTGCCTCGAACAAGATGCGGTCGATGTGCGCCTGAGCCACCGTCAGCAGGTGATCCTGGGCGCGGTCCACAATCTTCGCCGCCTCGTCCACTGGCGCCTTCTTCGCCGCACGCAGACGGCGCGCCAGGGACAGCATCAAGCGGTCCTCACGCTCGGTGAGCAGCTTAACCTGCGTCGCTGGGTCAAACAGGGACGTCTCCTCCGAATCGGAGAACGTATCCATCAAGTTCTGCACAATCTTGTCCGCAGCCGTGCGGCGGCGTAACAACGAGCTGAAGTTATCCAAGCCGAAACGCACCATCTCTAGGTTGGACATGGAGCTCAGCTCCTTGGCGAAGCCCGTCATCAGCTCCTTCGCGGCCAGCTGAAGCATCACCACATTGTCGCCCTCGAAGGTGGTGAACACATCCGAGTCCGCCTTAAACGTAGTCAGAAGGTTCTCCGCCATGTAGCCGGCACCACCACACGCCTCACGCATCTCCTGGATGGTGTCCGTGGCATGCGCCGTGTTCGCCACCTTCAACGCCGCTGCGTGCGCCTCCACCTCACGCTGGTTGCTCTGCTGCTCCTTATCGGCCGTCGCAGGATCCAGTCCCAACTGTTCCAGCTCATGTATACGCGCAATCAAGTGGTTCGTCGCCAACTGCAGCGCATACGCGCGCGCCACGCGTGGAATCAGACGCAGGCGATGCTGGCGGTATTCAATCAGGCGCGTTTCTGGGAGGCTGTCATCGGGAGCGAACTGTCGGCGTCGGTTTGCATAGGTCACACCAATCGCCAACGCGGAACGGGCAGCAGCACCCGCAGCAGCACCCACGGTCACACGTCCACGCACCAACGCGCCCAACATCGTAAAGAAACGACGATTCGGGTTCTCGATCGGGGAAGAATAGTTACCCTGCTCATCCACATCACCGAAACGGTTCAGCAGATTCTCACGCGGCACACGCACATTCTCGAAGAACAACGTGCCATTATCCACGCCCTTCAGGCCACCCTTGTAGCCATGGTCGCCAATGCGCACGCCCTCCACGGCCGAGCCATCATCCTCGCGGATACGCACCACGATGCAGTGCACGCCGTGGGACTCCTCCACACCCGGGGTGAACAGCTGGCAGAACACCGCAGCGAAACGGCCATCGCGGGCAGCGTTACCGATGTAGGCCTTCTCCGCGGACCAGGTGGGGGAGTTGATGATGAACTCCTGAGTGTCCGGGTCATAGTGCGCCGTGGTTTCCAGCGACTGCACATCCGAACCGTGGCCGCGCTCCGTCATCGCGAAACAACCCAACGCCTTCAGATTGATCAGATCCTCCACGAGCTGCTTGTGGCGCTCCGTGCCCAAGTTGCCCACGGCGCCACCCCACAGGCCCCACTGCACCCCAGACTTCACCATCAGGGACAGATCCACGTGCCCCAGCATCTCGATGGAGGTCAGGCAGCGGCCGGTCTCGCCCGTGCCGCCCTGGTCCTTGCGGAAGGAATCCTGCGGAAGGCCGGACTCCAAGATTGCCGGCAGCTTGTCCGTGATGTAGGCGCGAGAGTCTTCCAGGTTCAGGTCCACGCGGGGCAGCATGTCTGGATCACTGAGGGTGTCACGCATGATCGCGCGAGCTTCGGGGAAGCTGCCGTCCAACACGGTCTGCAGGTCCTGGGTGACCTGCGCCAGCAGCTGCGGATCCTCCTGGACATTCAGCTTGGCGGGAGCCTTCTGGGAGCGACGCACAGAGCCCTTCGACTGGTTGCCGCGGGTGGAGGCGCTAGTGCTTTTCTCCCCCAAAGGGGTCTGTGGTGAAGAACTAGTGACATTATTATTGTGAGTCATGGCACAAGGTTACATGCGAAACACTACAGTGAGGAAGGCCTGACTAAAATTTAGTTGACGAGGTGGGAGCAAAGATTTATGACACAACACCACGAACAGAGTGACAACAGCAGCAGAAACAACACTGCTGCGGCACATGACACGCCCCAGAATGCGAGCCAGCACACGACCACTGCGAAGCAGCAGCGGCGCCCCAAGAATTACTGGATCTTGGTGGCCTTCGCGGTCTTCATTGTGGCCTGGGGAGGCAACGAATTCACACCCATGATGGTGTTTTACCGCCAGGAACATGTCTTCGGAGCCGTGTTCGTGGAGTCCCTCCTGGCGTGCTACGCAGCCGGAATCGCAGTGTCCCTGCTGCTGTCCGGTCCGCTCTCGGACCGCTTCGGCCGCAAGATCGTGATGCTGCCAGCGCCGCTTATCGCACTGGTCGCCAGCCTGCTGATCGCCGTCGGTGAGGTTAATGAGCCGTTGATTTTCACCGGCCGCGTGCTGTCCGGTATCGCCATCGGTTCGGCCATGACTGCCGGTGGCTCGTGGATCAAGGAGCTATCCAACCCCCGGCTGGATCCCTCCGCGCGCCCCAACTCCGGTGCTAAGCGCGCCACCATGTCCCTGACCGGTGGCTTCGCCCTGGGCGCGGCGTTGGCCGGATCCCTGGCGGAATGGGGGCCAGCGCCGGGCCAGACCACCTACGTCATCCACGCCATTCTTGCCGCCGTGGCGATGTTCGGTTTGCTGTCCGTGCCAGAAACCAGGCAGAGCGCGCACCTGAAGGTCAAGGGCTCCCTGTGGTCTGACCTGCTGGTACCCACTGCTCGCCACCCTCGCTTCCTGCTGGTGGTTCTGCCCATCGCCCCATGGGTGTTCGGTTCCGCCGGCGTGGCCTACGCCATCATGCCGTCCCTGGCCCAGAAGGGCGTGGAGTACCCCATCGCCTTCTCCGCTCTGGTGACGGCGTTGTCCCTGGCCACCGGTTTTATCGTGCAGCAGTTCGTGCACCTCTACACCAGCCCGCGGGATGCCCGCGGTCCGCAGCTCGGACTCGTGCTGGCCTTTATCGGCATGGCCCTGGCGGCCTATGTGTCCGAGAACGTCACCAGCTGGGGTGTGCTGGCCGTGGCTGTTCTCCTGGGACTGGCCTACGGTATCTGCCTGATCTCCGGGTTGGGTGAGGTCCAGCGCCTCGCCGGCCCAGATGACCTGGGTGGACTGACAGCTATTTTCTACACGGTGACCTACATCGGCTTCTTCTTCCCGATGATCCTGCGCCGCCTGAACGACTGGTTCACCTACCCGATGATGCTGGGCTTCGGTGCTGTGATGGCGGCCCTGTTCTTCGTGGTGGTGACGGCTAACTCGAAGAAGTTTCTGCCGGAGAATCCTCAGGATTCCCAGTAGCGCCAGCCTCTGGCGGGACAGTGCTGACCGCGCCAGCCTCTGGCGGGATGGCGTTCTGCAGCGCAATGGAGCGCGCGAGCCGCGCGTAGCGCAGCTCCTGCTCGCGCAGCCGAATGTACGTGGACATCGTGACGAACATGAACGCCACAATCAGTCCGTAGAGCAGCAGATCCGTCCCGCGGGACACCCCCATCCAGCGCGCCACCACGGTCAAGTCGTCGGGACGGATGATAGCCCACACGCTGGCCAGAAGAAACAGCACAAAGCCAATCTTCACGCCTGCCTTGGCGCGCGCCTTGCGTCGGTTTTGGAGGAAGTACAGGACCAGGCCGATCACGGCCACCAGCAGGATCAGCTGAATGAGGGTTGTTCCAATGCTCATAGCTTTTTCTCGATCACGGCAACTTTCTTGCGATAAACCCATCGGCCACGATGTTCACACCGTTGAGGAGGCTTTGCCCCTTGGACATGGAGTATTCCGTGTACAGAATATCGACCGGCTCCTCCGAGACCCGCCACTGATTGTCCACCATCGCCGTGACGAATTCGGAGGCGTGGCTCATGCCGTTCATACGCAGGTTCAGGTCGTCCGCCACGCGCTTGTTGAACACGCGCAGCCCGTTGTGGGCATCGGAGAGTCCCAGCTTGCGCGTGGTGGGGGACAGCAGCACCACGGTCTTCAGCACGATCCGCTTCAGCAGCGGTACTTGGGAGTTGTCCTGCCCGCCAAAACGGGTGCCGGTGATGATGTCCACCTCTTCGGTGCGCAGGCGTTCCAGCATGCGGACGACGTCTTTGACTTGGTGCTGGCCGTCGGCGTCGAAGGTAACGAAGTAACGGGCACCCGGTTGACTTCGCGCGTATTCCACACCTGTTTGGATCGCTGCGCCCTGGCCGAGGTTCACGGGGTGGTTGGTGAGGTGGGCGCCGGCGCGGTGAATCTCTGTGGCGGAGTGGTCGGCGGATCCGTCGTTGACGGCCACGATGTTGGGGAAGGTGGGCAGGGCGTTGCGGATGACGTCGCCGATCACGGTTGCTTCGTTGTAGCAGGGAATGATCAGCCACACGTCGCGGTTGTCGCGCCGGGCGTGGTTGCCCTGGACGTTGCTGCGCCCCGCGGCGGGCTGCTCATGGGAGTGTGTGTCAGTGTGTGTCATGTTTCAGCGGTGGAAGAGGATGCTGTACACGCGTGTCAGTGTTGTTCTGGGGAGCGCGCGGTACAGGCTTCTGGCAAGTAGGTTCAATATAGCCCGTGGCCGGCTGATGAGTCCGTAGCGACGCAGGTTGGCTTGCATGACGCGTTCTGCCGCGAACATATCCTTGCCGGTGCGGCGGTCAAACATGGCCTCCGACGCCCGGAAGTACGTCAGCGGCTCAGGCAGATTGTGCAGGGTTTTCCCGGCGGCGATCATGCGCGCCCACAGGTCGTAATCCTCCATCAGGTGGACGGGCTGGTAACCGCCGACCTCCTCCAGCGCCTCGCGCCGCATCATCACCGAGGGGTGGTTCAGCGGCGAGTTGATCCGGGCGTAGCGCACGATCTGCCGGTGCGTTTCCGGAAGGACGCGGGACGTGGTGCCCATCTGCGTGAGCGTGTGGATTGCGGTGTGTGCGTCTTTATTTTTTATCCACGACGCCCACAGCGCGTCATCAAACTCAGCCACCGATGTTCCCAGGACATCGATGGTGGGGTTACCGCGCAGGAACTGGATCTGCTTCTCGAAGCGGGTGGGGGCGGCGAGGTCGTCGGAGTCTAGGCGCGCGATGAACTCTTCGGTGCAGTGGGGCAGTCCTTCGTTGGAAGCGGCGGCGCTGCCCTGGTTGCGGGGAGTGAATACGCTGTGGGCGGTGCCGCCGGTGGCGGAGTAGGTGGTGGTGAAGTCCTCGATGATGTGGCGCAGGTCCTCTCCGATGGGGCCGTCTGCGACGATGACTACCTGGGCGGCGGGCAGCGTTTGTTCCTGCAGGCTGCGCAAGGCCCAGGTGAGGTCTTCGGGGCGGGTGCGGTGGTAGGTGGTGAGGAGGACGGAGACGGGGGCGAGAGTGGTCATGGTTGTGTGAGGTCCTGGGTGGTCGTGGGGGTGGGTGCGGGTGCTGCTGCAGGTGTGTTTGCGCCGCGGGCGGGTGCTGTGGCGTGCGCTGCTGCGCGCCGCGCTGAGAGCGTGAGCACCGTGAGGTGAACGATCACTCCGATCAGCGGGGCCACGCCGAGTGCCAGGATGGAGCGCCACTCTGGTGTGCCGTCCCAGCTCAGCACCATCACGGCAGCGACGGTGGAGATGATCCAGCCCAGGGAGTAGAGCGCATGCTTATCCGCGGCAAGGGCGGCGCTGCCGGTGATCATCAGCACTGCGGTGGACGCGGAGGCCAGGGTGAGGGCGGCCAGGACCCACTGGTCAGAGATCAGCTCCTCCCGGAAGAACAGGCGCATGATCGGCTGGGCCAAAAAGTAGGCGGCCACGCTGCCCACACCACCCAGCAGAAGAACAGCCGCAATGGGCTTCACGGCCGCCGAGAGGATGGTGTAGCGATTCTTCGTGAAGTGCACAATCAGCGCCGGCTGGAAGCGTTGGAGAGGCACCAGGATCGGGGCACGGGTCAGCGTGACAGCGGTGATGGTGGCGGCCAGTGCGCCGCCGGCCACGGAGGCATCCGTGGTGAACTTCAACAACACGCTGAATCCGGTGATCATGACCGCGTTCGCACCGGAGGCGACCATGGCCTGCAGCACGCGGCTGAGGAAAGGGCGGAAACTCACGTCGGCCCTACGCGGCAGCAACGTGCGCGTGGCTGGAGACAGCGCAAGGACAGCGAGCCACGTCGCCGCGCCCAGCACCGTGACGATGAGGAACGCCAGCAGATCCCACCCCATCCACCAGGCCACGGCCGCCAGCGCCAAGCGGATGCCGGAATCCACGCTGATGAGCACCGCGAAGGCCGTCCAGGCCTGGGCCGCGGACAGCAGGCCGCAGACCGTGGCCTGGAAGGCATAGCTGAGCAGGCCGAGCGCCAGCAGGCCCACTCCCCATCCTTCGAGGTGGGGACTGATATCCGACGCCCACAACGGCCCCGTGGCCAACGCCAAGAGTCCCGTCACGCCAGCAATGATGGCCGTCACCACGAGCGGGCGCGCGGCGGGGGAGGCCTGCGCACCGTGAGTCTGCGCGTTGCGCTCTTGTGCGGACTGGCCCTGCGCGCTGCGACGCTGCGCATCCTGCGCCGCAGTCACCGCGCGCGTGGTCTCCTGCATCAACCCGTCCAGCACACCAGTCAGCGCGAAGAAGAGGCTCCAATAGACCATGAAGGCCTCGTAGCCCGCGGTATCCATCGCGCGGCCAGCAACTGTCAGCACGGCATAGCCGGCAAGTGCCACGAACACCGTGGCGAGCGTCATCGCTTTCATAGGCTGCAGGACTCCCCCGCCGGCAAATCACGCAACGCCTGCTCATCCAGCTCAGGGCGCGGATGATCCGGGGACTCTGGGAAGGCGGGAAGCTGGGGGGAGTGAAGCCAGGCGTCGAATATCATATCGGCAGCATTATCCGACACGTCGCGTAGGCCAGCGACCGTGCGGCGCACCATGTTCTCCCAATCGCTGGTTTCCACCAGTCCCGTGCGGTGGTCGCTGGTCCACTGTGTCAGCAGATCGAAGAAGACCTCGTCGCCCAGCAGTACACGCACAGCATGCACCGCCAGCGCACCCCGCTTGTACACGCGATCATCGAACATGTCCTGCGCGCCGGGATCCACCAGCACCATATCCTGCGGCTTGGCCCGCAGTCCCTGGTAGTGAGCCCACGCGTGATGAGCAGCGGGGATGCCGCGGGAATGCTCGAACCACAGCCACTCCGAGTAGCACGCGAAGCCCTCGTTGAGCCAAATATCTGACCACTCCACCAGACCCACGGAATTGCCGAACCATTGGTGCGCCAGCTCGTGGGCGATGAGGCGCTCGTATGTGCCCTGGCCGTCCGCGTGGTTGCAGCCGAACATGCTCAACGCCTGGGCCTCCAGAGGGATCTCCAGCTCCTCGTCCGCGATGACCACCCCGTACTCCGGGAAAGGGTAGGGGCCGAACATCTGACTGAAGGCCTCCACCATGGTGGTCTGCTGGGCGAAGTCCTTCTGGACTTTTTCGCGTATGTTTCGGGCTTCCGGCGTGCCGGCGGGAAGCCACGCGTACACCGGCACGGTCTTGCGGCCGATCGTCGCGGCGGGCAGCTCGTGGCGCTGGAAGGGGCCCACGTACACGGCGGCGAGGTAGGTGGACATGGGGTAGTTCACCTCGAACACGCGCGTGGTGGACGCGCCCCGGGAGCGTTCGCTGCTGAGCTGGCCCGTGGCAAGGGCGGTGGTGTCCCGGCTGGCCGTGATCGCGATCCGGTAGGTCGCTTTCTCATCCGGGGTGTCATCGCAGGGGAACCAGGAGGCGGCGCCGGTGGGTTGGCCGGCGACCAGCGCGCCGTGGGTGGTTTCCTCCCAGCCCACGTCGCCCCACTGGGAGGGCAGGGGGCGAGGGGTGCCGCTGTAGCGGATGCTGAGGTCGAAACTCGTGTCCTCCGGTAATTCCGCGTCCATCGTGATGTGTAGCTTGTTGTTGCTGTGGCGGAAACGTTTAACCGACGCCCGCGGTCCGCCTCCGTAGACACGGAGGCTGACCTTGGATACCTTCAGCGTGCTTGCTAAGTCCAGGCTGAGCGTGGTGAGCGCCCGGTAGTTCTCGACCGTCAGCACAGCGGTGGCCTGGAGGTGGTTGGGGCCCACGTTGTAATCCAGGTCCAGGGAGTAATGCAGGACGTGGAAACCCAGGTTGTAGTCAATCCCCGTGTAGGGGTCCCGGGGTCCAGAAATGGAAGAGCTGCGATGCGGACGGGAATAAGTCACACATCGCAGCCTAGTGGGCTCTCCGCTGCAGACCAACTATCATGCCCGAAAACAGCGGAAGTCATGAGGGCTGGTGGGGTGGCGGCCAGCCGCAGGGGATTGCCGCAGGGCCTAAGAACTCAAGCCGAACTGACGACCCAGCTCCGTGGCGGAGCCCACCAGCGTTCCAGCCTGAGCATCCTGGTAAGGATCATTCTCCGGCTGTGGGTGGGACTCGGCGGTGCCCAGACCCTTGGTCATGACTGGCCAGTAGGCGCGCATGTCATCCTGCCAGTAGCCCCACTGGTGGGTGCCCTGTGGGCGGAAGTTGTAGGTCACAGGGATTCCCAGGGCGTTCGTCTTGGCCGCCAGCTCGTGGGTGCAACCGTTGGTTGCTGCCTCGATTGCGCCACCTTCCACGAGGACCGTGGCGGTGGCCCTAAGTTCGTTGTGGATGCGCGGGGCGGACAGGATGTCATACGGCCCAGCCAAGCCGGTGGCGTTGGACACGTAGATGTTTTCCTGGCCGCGGAGCTTCTCGGCATTCAGCAGAGCGTCGTTGTAGCGAGCCCTCTCGGAGAACGGGCCGCCCCACATCGTCTGCATGTTGGTGTTGCCACGGTTCAGGGTGATGTCGATGAAGGCAGGGCCCAGGCCGGTGGTTGCGGAGGCGCAGCCGGAGAAGGAACCGATCGTGTCGTACAGGCCCTTGTGGTGCTGGGCGTAGTTCAGGACGGTGCTGCCGGACATGGACAGACCCGCGATACCGCGCTTGCCGTTGGCCTTCAGCGCGGGCTCAATGGCCTTCGGTAGCTCTTGGGTCATGAAGGTTTCCCACAGTTGCTTTCCGCCCAACTCTGGCTCTTCGTTCACCCAGTCCGTGTAGTAGGAGAACGCTCCGGACATAGGAATCACGATGTTCGCGCCGATGCCGGGGGACTTGGTGGCTTTAAGGGTGCCGGACTTCAGGCCCTGGTCTCCGTAGAGATTCTCGTAGGGGTTTCCGCCAAAGTACTCGATGACGTCCGTCTGGACGATCCAGTTGGCTCCGCCCTCGCCGCCGTCAGCGCCATTGAGCAGGTACTGGGTGGGGGCGTTATCCCGCTGAGCCGGGTTGCGAGGCTGAATGACGGCCACCGGCACCAGGCGATTCATCGTGTGGGACTTGATGACGTACACGTGGACGTTATCGAACGGCCGGAATTCGTATTTCTCGTCCTCGGTGTGAGCAAGGATATTCCGGAACTGCTTGATCTTCTCCACCCACGGGGCTGCCTGGATAGGCTTTTCTGCGCCTTTCGAGTCAACCCACTTCATGGAGTCATTGCCCTCGAACTTGCCGGCGAAGAACTCGTCGTCCTTGGCCACGATCTCACCGGCAGGAACGGTACCGGAGTACTGATCGCCAGCGATCTGGTCGACAGGCGTGCCGGCCGTGGCAGGTGCAACGGAGGCGATGGAAACTGGTGCCAGCGCAGCCAGGGTGGCTGCGGTTACGCGGAAAATGCTTCGCTTCATCGTGTAGGTCCTTATATTTATATGTGGGATGTCCTCTATGAAGAGTGTCAGTAACGCTGGCTCCAGTGGAGGCCTAAGCCGCGTAAGCAACAGCGTTGTCTACAGCCTTAACGACTGCTCAGGCGGTGATATTACCGCGCATTCAGTATTCTGTCAGCTTTTTTCTCTTACGGGGGCAAAATAGATGGGAGGGGTGAAATGTTTTCCTTGATCCTCCCAGGGAGGACAATAAACGCCCAGGCGCGTACGCTGGTTAAGCGTGAGTGAACATTATGACGTAGTAGTACTCGGAGCGGGCCCAGGTGGCTACGTCTCCGCCATCCGCGCAGCCCAGCTCGGCAAGAAAGTTGCCGTGATTGAAAAGCAGTACTGGGGTGGAATCTGCCTCAACGTAGGCTGCATCCCCTCCAAGGCCCTGCTGAAAAACGCCGAAGTTGCCCACATCTTCAACCACGAAGCCAAGACCTTCGGCATCTCCGGCGACGTATCCTTCGACTTCGGCGTAGCCCACAAGCGTTCCCGCAAGGTCTCCGCCAGCATCGTCAAGGGTGTGCACTACCTGATGAAGAAGAACAAGATCACCGAAATCAATGGTCTTGGCTCCTTCACCGACGACCACACCATCGAGATCACCGATGGGGACGACGCCGGCTCCACCGTCACCTTCGACAACGCCATCATCGCCACCGGTTCCGTTGTCCGTTCCCTGCCGGACGTGGAAATTGGCGGCAATATCCTTTCCTTCGAAGAGCAGATCCTGAAGGAAGAAGCCCCCGAGTCTATGGTCATCATCGGCGCGGGCGCCATCGGCATGGAGTTCGCCTACGTGCTGGCGAACTACGGAGTGGACGTCACGGTCGTGGAGTTCATGGACCGCGTGCTCCCCAACGAGGACAAGGACGTCTCCAAGGAAATCGCCAAGCAGTACAAGAAGCTGGGCGTGACCCTCAAGACCGGCCACAAGACCACCGCCGTGCGCGACCTGGGAGACTCCAAGGGCGTGGAGGTGGATATCGAATCCGCCGACGGCTCCAAGTCCGAAACGCTCAAGGCCGAGCGCGTCATGGTCTCCATCGGCTTCGCGCCCCGCACCGAGGGCTACGGCCTGGAGAACACCGGCGTAAAGCTCACCGAGCGCGGCGCCATCGACATCGACGACGAGATGCGCACCAGCGTGGACCACATCTTCGCCATCGGCGACGTGACCGCCAAGCTGCAGCTCGCGCACGTCGCGGAGGCTCAGGGTGTTGTGGCAGCGGAAGTGATCGCCGGCGCCGAGACCGAGCTGCTGGGCGACTACATGATGATGCCCCGCGCCACCTTCTGCAACCCACAGGTGGCCTCCTTCGGCTACACTGAGGACCAGGCCAAGGAGA
Organism: Corynebacterium sp. zg254; assembly: GCF_024701495.1. Classification (NCBI taxonomy): domain Bacteria; kingdom Bacillati; phylum Actinomycetota; class Actinomycetes; order Mycobacteriales; family Corynebacteriaceae; genus Corynebacterium; species Corynebacterium sp. zg254. The sequence continues at coordinate 1,170,206 of NZ_WIAR01000001.1, read as the reverse complement.
AATTCGAAGGCCGCGAGATCAAGACCGCCAGCTTCCCCTTCACCGCCAACGGCAAGGCCGCAGGTCTGGCCGAAACGGCTGGCTTCGTGAAGATCGTGGCCGACGCCGAGTTCGGCGAACTGCTAGGCGCACACATGGTCGGCGCGAACGTGTCCGAGCTGCTGCCGGAGCTCACCCTGGCACAGCGCTTCGACCTCACCGCCGAGGAAATCGGCCGCAACGTGCACACCCACCCAACCCTGTCCGAGGCTATGAAGGAAGCCGCCGAGGGCATCATGGGTCACATGATCAACCTCTAAGCATGTGATGCCGTGAGCGCCGGGCGGTGATATTACCGCGCGCACCGTGCGCCCTACCGCCTCCCTCCTGTGGGGGCGGTTTCTTTATGTATTTTTATCTATATCCGCATGTATCGGGTGAGTTTTCGTGGAACGGTGGAGCGGCGGCGTCGGATAAAACATGCAGGTAGGGGCGGCAACGGGGGATTATTTAGGGGGTAAAAACACACAGATAATTGTTGGGAAATGTGGCGGACACTTACATTGTGTCAAGAAACTATAACGTTGGTGTCGCCCATCTACCTTCGCAGAGCACGGCCCCGCAGCTGACCGTACGCCGCGAAGCGTGGACACCCCGACCGAAAGAGGACTCTATGCGACTCACCACCCTCACAGCACGCCGCATCGCCAGCGCGGCTCTTGCCGTGCTCGCAGCTGTTGGACTCAGTATGCCCGCCGCCTCCGCAGCCAACCTCGTGAGCCAGCTCCCCGGCGCATCCGCAGAAGGAACAATCGTCGTCACGGACAGCCCCCGCGTGACCGTCACCGTGGGCCCGAACACGGCAGAGGACCAGAACGTCACCGTCACCGTCAAGAACAACTACGACAGCTCCTTCCGCTGCGCAGCCCCAGGCGCCATCAAGGATGCGGCGAAGAAGCCCGCCGAAGTGCCGAACGTGCTGACCACGGCAGACATCGTGTCCAAGTCCGTGGCGTACTACCGCTCCAAGCCCTTCGTTCCGAAGGACAACCTGACCGTCCCATTCATCGGCGCGCTCCCGATCGGCGAGTTCCTGCAGTTCGTGCCGGAAGGGCTCATCGGCCGGCTCCTGGGCGAGGACATCAATTCCCGCGCCGAGCTGTTCCGCAACTGGGAGAAGGCCCGCCTGGCTGGCCAGGCTGCGGAAATCACGCCATTCACCCTGGCCCCAGATGAAACCAAGGAGATCACCGTCCCGCTGGACGCGCCAGCTTCCGGGCCGCGCACCGACTTCCAGGCAGCCGCCTTGCTGTACTGCGTGGACACCACCAGCACCCCGCAGCAGGCTTACGTGTTCGCGGGCTATGAAAAGACCGAGCCGCCGAAGGCTCCGCAGGGGTCCCAGGGGTCGCTGGGAGCCTTGACCCCGCGCGAACCGGCCGGGAATGGTCAGCCTCAGAACCCCTTCGGTTCGCTGGGGTCCCTGGGCTCCTTGAGCTCGCTGGGATCGTCCTAAGCGCGTCAGCCCGTCTTCCCCTGGGCTTTCTTGCTAGCCACTTCTTCCGATCTTTTCCGCCCTGAGCCTGCCGGCTCACACATACGAGCCTGCGGGCTCATCACACACACGAGGTGCCATCCATGAGGATCACAACCCTAACCATCGGCCAGAAAACCACCCGCCGTACCCTCGCCACCGTCATCGCGGCAACGGCCGTCCTGAGCGCAGCCGGGCCACTTGCCGGAACTGCCGCTGCTGCGAATGTTGTCCCCGGGGCCAACAACTCCGGCAAGGTTGTCGTGAGCGATTCCACCGCCCTGCAGGTGACTGTCCATGCTGCCGACGCCGCCGCGACCGCCATCACCGGCTCCGTCACCAACACGTCCTCCGATACGTTTACCTGCTCTGGAATCGGTGCTGCGGATCCCAACGCTGGAGGTCCAAGCGCCGGGGACATTGCTCCAGCCGATGTGGTGTTGAAGTCTCAGACGTACTACAAAAACAATCTCTACCGGGAGCTGCCGTCGCTGCCGCTGAACATCTCGGGCCTTCCGCTCATCGGCAACTGGAAGCTGGGGGATCTTGGCCTGGGATCGGTGGCATCGATCTTCCAGGAGTTCGGTGGCCTTGCCGGTCAGGCGAACAAGGCCCGTTCCGAGATCTCCGAGGGATACAGCCAAGCCCGCGTGGCAGGGCATGCCGGTCAGATCCCCACCTTCACCCTGGCACCAGAGGAGACCCAGGAGTTCTCCGTGGCGCTGCCGCAGCCCACCTCCGGTGCCCGCACGGACTTCGACGCCGCGGCCTTCATCATGTGCACTAAGGATGACACGAAGCAACCTCACCTGTTCGTGGGCTACGAAGAGGGAACCACCGCGCCGACAGTGCAGACCCATGGCACGTTGGGCAGCGCTGGGTCCTCCGGTCAGGGCAGCCCGGCAGGTGCGGGCGGCTCCTCAGGAATGAATGCCTTCGGATCCCTGGGGCGCCTATAGAGGGCGCTTGCTCTTGCTGTGACCGTCACAACACTTCTTCGCGCACCGTCATGGTGCGCCCATCAGCACAAGGAATAACTCATGCGTAACACCACTCTTGCCGCAGCAACGGCACTCCTGGCGGCTGTGCCCGTGGTACTCAGCCCAGCCGCCACTGCGGAGTCTGCCTCCGCATCTCACAGGGATAGCAGGGCTGTGTTTACTCGCGCCGTCAGCAACACGACCCCCGTGGTGGGCGACACCCTCACCTATGCCCAGCGATTTGTCACCACCATCGGTAATGAGACGATCCGTACTTGGCGCAACAATCACGATACCTGCCTGCGCTACATCCCTGGATCTGCCAGGGTGCAGGTGGGTGCGCGGGACGCGGTGGCAGTCCCCGATGCGAACGTGACCGCAGCCGCTGGCAGCACCACCATTCGTTCCACATCGCCGAATGGTATCTGGACCTATAACCAGGCCACCCCGTACACCCTGGCTGTGAGCTATGAGGTCACGAGTTCGTGCAAGCCTGGTGCGCAGCTACAGTCCGGATTCTGGTACGAATACGGCACTGGCTGGTCAGCAGGCAATAAGAACTACGCCCCCAACCTCTTCACGGGCGGACCGGTCGCGGTGGTGCAGGACGGCCACCGTGTGAAGACCTCCCTGAGCCTCGGAGCCGTGGACAGGCTAGTGGAAGCTGGCGCGGAGGTTCCCCTGGCAGCCACGCTGGCAGCCACACCAAGGGAAGGCCAAGAGGTACCAGCTACCTTGGCCGGCAACACCATCACTTTCTTCAATGGCCGGGAGGAGGTCTGCTCCGCGCAGACCGACGAATCCGGAACAGCCACCTGTACCTGGACTCCCGCTGCTCCTGGAACGGCGAACATCAGCGCTCGCTTTGCTCAGAGCGACGACCTATTTGCCGCGGATACCGAGGCCCAGCTAGTGAAGATTGTTCGAGCTCTCCCCAAGGCACCGAAGGACCTCAGCGTGTCCCCGGAGAAGCTGACGAACGCTCGGCACGCGGTCGTTTCCGGAACCGCCACCCCCGAAGCGCGGATCGAGGCCCTGGGCCCAGGTGGTACGCGCTGCGTAGCCACCGCTGATGAGCAGGGACACTTCGAGTGCAACCTTGGCTACCTGCCTGCCGGTACGGGGCGCACCATCTCCGTGGCGGAAACCGTCGACGGCGAGCGCTCGCCCGCCGGAGAGCTGATGGTTGACGTGGCCGGCGCTCAGCAGAAGGCCGATGGCTCCACTGCTCTGGGTAGCTCGCAGGGCCTGCTGGCGCAGTTCTTCTCCCTGCTCGGGCCACTGGGCGATCTCCTGGCTCGCCTGTTCCGCTTCTAGCTGGGGAGCCACAGAGAAATAACGGGAAAAGTTTTCCATAGTCGCCGCGTAATTTTGGTGTGAATACTAGACTCATAGTCATGACACAGAACGTATTTATCACCGGTGCGGCGCAGGGAATTGGGCGCGCGACGGCACAGCTCCTCGCAGATCGAGGCTGGACCGTCGGCGCCTTCGACATTTCCGACGACTTTTCCTGGGCGACCCACCCAAACATCCACACCGGCACGCTGGACGTGACCGATCCCGACGCCTGGTCCACGGCCCTCGAGGAGTTCGTTTCCGCCCACGGCGGACACTTGGACGTGCTCGTGAACAACGCCGGAATTCTCTATGGAGGCCCGTTCATGGAGGAGGGCTCCTACAAGCGCGATAGCGCCTTGGTGGACGTGAACGTGAAGGGCGTGCTGTACGGCGCTCGTGCGGCGCACCCATACTTGAAGGCGCAGGCTGGTTCGAAGCTTGTGAACATTGCCTCTGCTGCAGCTATTTACGGCACCCCGGACATGGCGGTGTACTCCGCAACGAAGTTTGCGGTTCGCGGCATCACTGAAGCTCTGGATTTGGAGTGGGATCAGGATGACATCACTGTCACGTCCCTGTGGCCGTTGTACGCCCAGACGGGCATGCTCGACGGTGTGGAAACCAGCGGAACCAAGCGCCTGGGTGTTCGCCTGACCGCTGATGATATTGCCTTGGAGGTCGCGAACCTGGTGGAGGCGTCGCGCTCGACGCCTACCAAGGTGCACCACCCCGTGGGCCTGCAGGCGAAGGTGATGTTCGCCGCGTCCCACTTCTCACCAGCGTTCATGACGCGCTTTGTGAACTCCAAGCTGGTGTCCGATCGTAAGATCCGCTTCTAAAAAGTGCGGTCCGCGTCTGCATCACACGGAGTGCTTCTGCATCGCACGTACCGCTTCTGCGCGGTGGCCCTGCGTAGCATGAGCAGCTTCTTGCTCGCCGGTGGTTACTCGCCGTAATTGGCAGTGTACGGCGGGTGGCCGCTGGCGATAGAAATACGGTTGAACGCGTTGATCGCGATGGCCGTCCACTGCGCGGCGGCGAGCTCGTCGTCGTTGAGCACCTGTGCTGCGTCCGCGAGTGCGGAGTCTAAGGCCGGACCACTCAACGTGCCGCTGCCCGCTGAAGGGACGGTGAGAGCCTCAGCGACCGTGAGGCACGCGCGCTCCCGCTCGGTGAACACCTCCGCATCGCGCCATGCGGGAAGCAGGTCCAGTTTCAGTGGGGATACTCCGGCGCGCCGGGCAGCGGGGACGTGAACGCTCAAGCACGCCACGCAGCCATTGATCTGGGACACACGGATGTTGATGAGCTCGCTGAGTGCGCGGTCGATGCCCGCAGCCTTGCTGGCCTTTCCTACTTCCTTGGTTACCCCAACCATTGCCTTGTAGGTGGCCGGCTGGCTCTTGTCTAGGTAAGGACGATCTGTAGGGGACAAAGGGTTACCTGCTTTCTTTCGTTGTTACTGTCTCGGTGTGCTCGCCCGGTTCTGGCATACCTGCACGCGCATGGGGTACTGGGTTTGTCCGGGGTTTAATATTCCCGTTGGGAAGCTTCGGTGCAGGCAGCCAGCTGAGACCATCCGCATTTTTGCCTGGTCCTCCGTGACCCACGTAATTTTTCACCTCACCGAAGCGCTCGGTGCGCGCCTGCCATTGCTCCCTGAACTCGGTGATTTCTTCGCTGGAGCGGCCTACGAAGTTCCACCACATAACGATGTCCTCGGGGAACGGCTCGCCGCCCAGGAGCACAAGGCGTGCGGGGGAGTCCGAATCATTGCGGATCCTTAAGCGCGTGGCGCCGATTCCGGTGTAGCCGATCGCAGAGACGGGGATGGGAGTGTTTTCCAGTACGATGTTGCCCTCGTCGACCAGGAGTCCATGTTCGAAGTCAGGGTCTACGTCCAGAGTGATGGTGCTGTGGGGATCTACCGTGAGTTCCGCGCCCAGGAGTGGGGTGTGGGTCTCGATGGGGCTGGTGGCCCCTGCGAGGGAACCAATGAAGACCAGCGCGGAGCCACCCTCTAGAGGGACTGGCGTGGGTGCATAGTGGTCCAGGGCGCGCGGTGCCGTTGAACGTACGCTGTTGGGCAGCGCCAACCAAAGCTGCACGCCGTGCAGGGTTGTGACGTCAGAGGGAGAGGTTTCGGAGTGGCAAATGCCTGCCCCGGAGGTCATCAGGTTCACTTCACCCGGCAGCACCATTCCACGGTTGTCCCCGGAATCGATATGTTCGATCTTCCCCTCAAAAAGCCAACTGACGGTCTGCAGGCCCGTGTGAGGGTGGGGTGCTACGTCCATGCCGCCCGTCGAGGACACATCGGAGGGGCCATAGTGGTCTGCGAAGCACCATGCTCCAATGAGGGATCGCTTCTTCTGGGGAAGCGTCCTGCGTACCGGCATCGCCCGAGGTCCTCCGAGGGGAACCTCCCGGTGGGTGATGATCTCCACATCCGCATAGGTGTCGCTCGTCGACGTAGTGCGGCCCTTAGTAGTTTGTCCCTCAGTGGTGTGCCTCTCAGCGGTGAGTTTTTCAGTGGCGCGCTGAGTGTCCGGTTCGCCGCCGGAGGTACAGACCCGTTGGATGGGCTGGGACTCGAGGTTGCTCATGCATCCCAATATAGTTGACACATCACAAATCTGCAGGGGGCTTCACATGCAGAAGCGCCCTGCCTGACGAGTCTCATCAACTCGACAAGGCAGGGCGCCTGTTTAAGAGCTCTCCCGTTACGCTCTCGCCTCGGCCTGTGGCCGGGTAGAGCCTAACGATGAGGGGCTAGGCAGTTCTTAGTGGAACTGGCCTTCCTCGGTGGAGCCCTTCAGAGCGGTGGTGGAGGAGTTTGGATCCACGGTGGTGGCGATCTTGTCGAAGTAGCCTGCACCAACCTCGCGCTGGTGCTTCACAGCGGTGAAGCCGCGCTCCTCGGCAGCCTTGAACTCCTTGTTCTGCAGCTCCACGAATGCGGACATCTGGCGACGTGCGTAGCCGTGAGCCAGGTCGAACATGGAGTAGTTGAGGGAGTGGAAGCCAGCCAGGGTGATGAACTGGAACTTGAAGCCCATTGCGCCCAGCTCGTTCTGGAACTTAGCGATCTCCTCGTCCTCCAGGTGTGCGGACCAGTTGAAGGATGGGGAGCAGTTGTAGGCCAGCAGCTGGTCTGGGAACTCAGAGCGAACAGCCTCGGAGAACTTCTTAGCCAGCTCCAGGTCAGGGGTACCGGTCTCCATCCAGATCAGGTCAGCGTATGGAGCGTATGCCTTCGCGCGTGCGATGCAAGGCTCGATGCCGTTCTGAACGTTGTAGAAGCCCTCGGAGGTGCGGCCGCCGGTCAGGAATGGACGGTCACGCTCGTCAACGTCGGAGGTCAGCAGGGTAGCAGCCTCGGCGTCGGTACGTGCAACAACCAGGGTTGGGGTGTTGGAAACGTCAGCAGCCAGGCGAGCGGAGTTCAGGGTACGAACGTGCTGCTGGGTTGGGATCAGAACCTTACCACCCAGGTGGCCACACTTCTTCTCGGAAGCCAGCTGGTCCTCCCAGTGGGTACCAGCAGCGCCGGCCTTGATCATGGCCTTCTGCAGCTCGTAAACGTTCAGTGCACCACCGAAGCCGGCCTCACCGTCGGCAACGATTGGAACCAGCCAGTTCTCAACGGAGTCGTCGCCCTCAACGCGAGCGATCTCATCTGCACGGGACAGCGCGTTGTTGATGCGCTGAACAACAGATGGAACGGAGTTTGCTGGGTACAGGGACTGGTCTGGGTAGGTGTGGCCGGAGAGGTTAGCGTCACCAGCAACCTGCCAACCGGACAGGTACACAGCCTTCAGGCCTGCACGGACCTGCTGAACAGCCTGGTTACCGGTCAGAGCGCCCAGAGCGTTGATGTAGGAGTCGTCGCCCTTGTTGACTGCCTCCCACAGGATCTCAGCGCCGCGGCGTGCCAGGGTGTGCTCCTCAACAACGGTTCCCTGCAGCTCGGCAACCTGCTCTGCAGTGTAATCGCGCTTGACGTTGGCCCAGCGTGGGTTCTCGTCCCAATCCTTCTGGATCTCTGCAGCGGTACGTGCCTTGCCTACGTTAGACATAGAGTGTTCACTTCCTTAACTCAATGAGGTGACTGAGGTGTCGCTTACAAAGCTTACCAACCTGTGCCACGTGGTCAATGCTTCGATAATCCGCGTAAATGCGGTGGGGGTGGGAGAAATCCGCTGCTGACATGCTGGAAAATGACAGGCCTACTTATGAATGTCAGTATCTCTTGGCATGCCCAAGGTGCCGATCTTACTGGGACAATGGTTTTCAGAGACGCCCCCGCAGGGTGTAATCAGCTGTCCGCTCATTACCCCCAAAACGCGCTGAGATTAGCCCGGGGTGGGGGTGATTATGGGGCCCAGTAGAGCCAAGGGCATGCCGAACGTGACTGCCGTCACCTACTCTGAAGAGAGTAAGTTTCCCAGAGATGAAGGAGTCACCATGACCTCTACCCAGCAGACCGAGCGCGTTTCTGCCGGCGGCCTTCAAGTCGCCAAGACTCTGTACGATTTCGTCAATAACGAAGTACTGCCAGCAATTGGCAAGTCCTCAGAGTCTGATCAGAGTGCTTTCTGGGATGGTTTTGGCAAGATTGTTGCGGAGTTTGGTCCTCGTAACAAGCAGTTGTTGGCGAAGCGTGATGAGTTCCAGGCCACGTTGGATAAGTGGTACGCGGAGAATCCTGGTGAGCAGGATGCTGAGAAGTACACGGCGTTTTTGAAGGAGATTGGTTACCTGGTGGATGAGCCGGGTGACTTTGAGATTCAGACGCAGAACATTGACCCAGAGATCTCTGAAACCAACGGCCCACAGCTGGTCATCTCGTCGCTCAACTCGCGCTTTGCTCTGAATGCTGCGAACGCTCGGTGGGGTTCCCTGTATGACGCGTTGTACGGCACGAACGCTATTTCTGAAGAGGGCGGTGCTGAAAAGGGCACGGGCTACAACAAGGTTCGTGGTGACAAGGTCATTGCGTGGGCTCGTGACTTTTTGGATCGTGCTGTGCCGCTGGCGGAGGGTTCTCACGCTGATGTGACGAAGTACTCGGTGGAGTCCGGTGAGTTTGTTGCTGAGGTTGAGGGTGCTCAGGTTGGTTTGAAGGCTCCTGAGGCGTATGTGGGTTACGCCGGGGATGTGGCTGACCCATCCAGCATTTTGCTGCGTAACAATGGTTTGTACATTGACATCCAGATTGATCCTGAGTCCCCCGTCGGCTCCACCGACAAGGCCGGAGTAAAGGACATCATTCTGGAGTCCGCTGTGTCCACGATCATTGACTTCGAGGACTCCGTTGCCGCAGTGGATGCCACCGATAAGACCTTGGGTTATCGCAACTGGTTCGGCCTGAACGCCGGCACCCTGGAGGAGAAGCTGGAGAAGAACGGCAAGACCTTCACCCGTAAGCTCAACGACGACCGTATTTACACGGGTCGTGATGGTGATGAGGTGCGTTTGCATGGTCGTTCGTTGTTGTTTGTGCGTAATGTGGGTCATTTGATGCAGAATCCGGCGATTTTGGATCAGGATGGTGAGGAGATTTTCGAGGGCATTATGGATGGTGTGATCACCACCGCTGCTGCGATTCCTGGCCTGGCTGAGGATAATGAGCGTCGGAATTCTCGTAATGGTTCGATTTACATTGTCAAGCCTAAGCAGCATGGTCCTGAGGAGGTTGCGTTTACGGATGATTTGTTTAACGCGATTGAGGATTTGTTTGGGTTGGAGCGTTACACCTTGAAGGTGGGTGTGATGGATGAGGAGCGTCGTACGACGGCGAACTTGGATGCGTGTATTGCTGCGGTGAAGAACCGTTTGGCGTTTATTAATACTGGTTTCTTGGATCGTACGGGTGATGAGATTCATACGTCGATGGTTGCGGGTCCGATGATTCGTAAGGGTGATATGAAGTCTTCTGCGTGGATGTTGGCGTATGAGGACAACAATGTGGATGCTGGTTTGGCTCATGCTCTGCCTGGTAAGGCTCAGATTGGTAAGGGTATGTGGGCTATGACTGAGTTGATGGCTGAGATGTTGGAGCAGAAGGTGGGTCAGCCGAAGGCTGGTGCGACGACTGCGTGGGTTCCTTCTCCTACGGGTGCGACGTTGCATGCGACGCATTATCACGAGGTGGATGTGTTTGCTGTGCAGGAGCAGTTGCGTGAGCAGGGTCGTCGGGATTCTTTGGGTAAGATTTTGACGGTTCCTGTTGCTGGTGCTGCTGTGGGTGAGGGTTCTGCGACGTGGTCTGAGGCTGAGGTTCAGGAGGAGTTGGATAACAACTGTCAGTCCATTTTGGGTTATGTGGTGCGTTGGGTTGAGCAGGGTGTTGGTTGCTCGAAGGTGCCGGATATCCATGATGTGGATTTGATGGAGGATCGTGCGACGTTGCGTATTTCTTCGCAGTTGTTGGCGAACTGGCGTAAGCATGGTGTGGTGTCTGAGGAGCAGATTGTTGATGCTTTGGAGCGTATGGCTGTGAAGGTTGATGGTCAGAATGCTGGGGATGCTGCGTATCGTGATATGGCGCCTGATTTTGATTCTTCTGTGGCGTTTCAGGCTGCGAAGGATTTGATTTTGAAGGGTGAGCAGTCGCCGTCTGGTTATACTGAGCCGATTTTGCATGCTCGTCGTTTGGAGTTTAAGACCAAGAACAACATCGCCTAAGCTTTAGACAAGCTTCATTGAACGAAACCCCCAGGTGTCCGTTATGAGCGGAGACTAGGGGGTTCGTTTGTTTTGGCTGAAGCGGTTTGCTTTCGTGCAGTTGCCACATTTTTCATGGAGCACCATTGTCGTCTACGGCCTTGGGAGCGATTCTCGAAAAGAATTCAACGGATTCTGATGTGGCTACCTGCATGCCCAGAAGTTGGAGATACCCATCATTGTTGGCGCTAGTAGCAACACGCACGCTGGTTTTCACCACCCGGCCACCTTCACGGACTTTCATGGTCAGCGCGTCACAGGACAGGTAGTAGTACGGGCCAGAATCCATGGGTCTAGTTCGGAACTCGTCGACCATGGTCCCGAGTTCTTTGGCCATGTCTGAGACCTGGGATTTTGAGAAGCTGTTGATGTCGAGTGCGGCTACCATGTCGTTCGCCCTGCGGGTGGACAGGATCTGGTTGATGAAGTCTCGAAGCATCTGTCGCATCAGGTCGGGGAGACTTGGGTGCACAATTCTTCGAGATAGGCGATGGAGTCTATAGGATGGTTCCCGTGTGTACCGCCTTGTGGCTTAACGTGGGTTACAGATACGCCACGCTAGCGGACGCAACCGGAAATGTGATTACTGTTACAAAAGTCTAATGATGAAGTTTGATTATGACCCAGAAGTTGATGCTGCCTATTTAACTATAGCGCAGCCAGGTGTCCTTCCAGAAGGCCAGATATCAGCAATAACTACCGAAGGGATGGAAGGGGAAATTGAGATAGACATTGATGAAAATGGTAAAGTTATCGGTATCGAGTTTATAAATGCTTCCTTGATCCTTCCTTCAGGTTTCCTTGAGCGCCAAACAAGGAAATCATGACCCTATTTAAAAGGGTCTGCGAGGTAGAAAAGTTGCATCCTGATCGGGGCCACGTCTCTGATTCATTCTGAATTGATGACCCGCACTCAAGCCAGCACCCGCTGACTTAAAGTGTGTCGACGCATTCACATTAAATGTCCTCGGCCGTAGCCTTCCGTAAATGCTATCGCCACTGCTGTCCGTGCACGGCTGTGCTTCTCGCTCATCTCTCGGCGGAGCTCCTCTGGTGTTACGTAGAGGTATTAAGTAGCGGGCGTAGGTCTATCCAGTAGAGGTGATACTGCTGGAGCTCAACTCCAGTGGTGAATCCTGCCGCCCCGGAATTTCGTTTCCATCTGCGAAGGATTTGATTTTGAAGGGTGAGCAGTCGCCGTCTGGTTATACTGAGCCGATTTTGCATGCTCGTCGTTTGGAGTTTAAGGCCAAGAACAACATCGCCTAAGCTCTAGACAAGCTTCATTGAACGAAACCCCCTGGCGTCCGTTATGAGCGGAGGCTAGGGGGTTCGTTTGTTTTGACTAAAGCGGTTTGCTTTCGTGCGGTTGCCGCATTTTTTCATGGAGCACCATTGTCGTCTACGGCCTTGGGAACGATCCTCGAACAGGATTCCGCAGCGTTCGTGCGCGCACTCCTTAAGCCGTTCTATGTCAGATGTTCCGAAAAGCTCAATGGCATCGCGGGCGACGAAGCCCAGGACTTCCTTGAGGGTCATATTGGACCGCAGTCGGAAGGTGCGTGAGTCCGCTAAGGTATCCAGCTGAGGCTGTGGTTGGTGCTGCGCCCACGTGTTCAGAGTGTCAACGGCGTTCTTCGCACGGGCGGGGTCTACTAGTTCGCCGCTGCTTAAGGTCGCTTCGGCGAGGTCAAAAATTGATTGTCGAAGCTGTTCGATCTCATTGAATGAGGGGCACGGCGTGTTGTGCTGAAGTCCGGGGAGAGTTTTACCCCACGCTGTGTTGTCTCGGCATGCCTCTATCCAGCGAGCGAGGCTGGAAGGGTCCTGGCTTGGGTCATCATGCAGAAGATCCACAGTGAGGTAGAGGGGGTCTTTTCGTCTCCGAAGTGTGTTTGCGAAGTCCAGGCTGGGTCGCGCTCCGTGAAAAACAAAGTCCAACTCCTGCGATGTCGTGGCGGCCGTGTTGCTCATAAGTTCAGTGTACATGCTTGAACTAACCTCCTGAGGGGGTTAGTCTTGAGGTATGAATGATCGCAGACTTCCTTTAAGCATCTATGCCCTGCCCTTGGTTGCTGCATTCATGCTGCCAAATCTTGCAACTCCGCTTATGGAGCTGTGGCGGCAGGACATCGGCTTTTCCTCGGGCATGCTGACACTGATCTTCGTCATGTATTTAGGCGGCTTGGCGCCGGCATTTCTCCTTGCGCCGAGTCTGGGCCGCTTGTGGGGACGGCGCACTACGCAGATCCTGGCCTGTGTCTTAGGGATTCTTTCTTGTGCCTTCTATGTTTTCGGTGTGAATATCGCGCTGCTGTTGGTGGCTCGAGTGCTCACCGGGTTGTGCTCAGGTCTGATTTTGGTGCATGGGCCTAGTGCTGTTCAGGCCATGGCTGATAGTGCTGAAAAGGCTAAAGCAACCTTTATTGCGACGATGGGTATCGCCATTGGTTTGGCCGGAGGACCACTATTCGCCGGATTTATTGCTCAATGGTTGCCATGGCCCACAAAGACTGTGTTTGTACTCATGGCCGCCCTGCTGGCCTTGTCTCTGCTTTTGATCACAACGGAGCCAGAAACCACTCGCGAAAAGGTCACATCCTGGTTGCCGTTTAGCGGCCTGGGATCCAAGAGTGTGAGGACGATTGCCGCGGGCCTTGGTGCGTTCGGCCCAGGCATGACCGCCGCTGCGATTGTCTTGGCGCTATCCCCCACCCTCCTGATGGGGCTCGGCGGACCCACGGGTCCACTAGGCGCAGGACTGATGGCCGGTGGAATGTACGCGATGAGCCCAATTGCACAATCGATGGTTCGTAAGCTTCGGAGCATGGCGCACATTCGCCTCTCTTTGGGGCTCATCGTGCTGGCTATGATCTCCTTCGCTTTCGCGGTCACCAGCCATAACCTTCCTATCCTCATCCTGAGCGCAATCTTGATGGGTGCTGGACAGGGAATCAGTAACCTCGGCAGCTTTGGATTGATTCACCAAGAAGTGACACCAGACAATGTTCCGGGAGCCACGGCGGTCTTGAGTCTCGGCACCTACGCCAGTGCCAGCATCGTTCCACTCGCCGGAGGATTCCTCATTGATGCACAGGGGCTGGAAAGCGCTGGAGTGTACATGGCACTGGGCGTTGTCGTGATGGTCCTTATCGGAGCCTTTTTTGCCCGTGACAGCTACGTCGCGGCTCACGGAGAATCCTGACATGCGGATCGGGATTGTTGGAGCTGGTGTTGCAGGGCTGACGCTCGCCGCTATCCTCAGCGAGCGAGGGCTGAATGTCACCATCCTTGATGCGGCAAATTCTCTGGAGCCAATCGGTGCGGGATTCACTTTGCAACCAAATGGTTTGAAAGTCTTAGCTCACGTTGTGGATTTGGACCAGCTTCTAGTCTCGGCTGCTCGGGTATCTGAATCGTCAATTTCTCATTGGGATGGCCGACCACTCGATGTCGACATTATGGGAAGGCTGAGTGAGGGTGCAGAATCCTATTCCATCCATCGCGGTGATCTTCATGCAGCATTGCTTGAACGATTGCCGAAAGATGTGCAGCTCCTGTTAGGGCAGAGAGTCAGCCGAGTCTGGCAAGAAGAACATGGAGCCTGCCTTGAAACAGACCAGGGTGTGGCTCATGCTTTCGACGTGGTGATAGGGGCTGACGGAGCCCGGAGCGTTGTTCGCGACTTCATTGATCCCGATTATCATCTGGACCTTGGGCACGGGGTAGCAATTCGAACTTTGATTCCACGAGAGGAAGAGGAAACGAAGTTTAAGCGATTCCAAGCATGGTTGGGCGAAGGCAAGGTTGTCCTGGGATATCCCGTTCGCCATGGCGACTTCCTCAACATTGCGTGCTACGTGGAATCAGAGCTCTGTGGAGATTCAGAGTGGTCACAACCCGTAGATCCCGGATGGTTGCTCGAACAATTTGAAGGCTGGGATGAAGCATTACTGAGGTTGCTGGCGAACTCGCGTGAGTGCTTTAGCTGGCGCTTGGCCAACCTCAGCCCACTAAAAAACTGGACGCGAGGACACGTTGCCCTAGTGGGTGATGCTGCCCATGCAATGGTGCCCTACCTGGGGCAAGGAGCAAACCAAGCTCTCATGGACGTGGACGTCTTAGCACATTGCTTGTTGGACGGCGGTCAAGGTTTGGCCTTGATACAAGACCGCCTCATGGATTACCAGCGGAAAAGAATGAAAGCAGCTCGGGTGATGCAGCAACTGTCAGCAGAGGCGGGACAACTCTACAAAGAAAGGACAGTGAACAATCTTAATCAGCGAAGTGAGAAATTAGAGCAATTCCTAGAACGCGTGAAGTCGTAGCTTTGCGACAGTTCGATCAAGAAATCGAAGGTCACATTATGCACAGCAACATTGATCTCCAAAATCTGCTTGATAAAAGCGTTAAGGATGGCTTCGATGCGAAGCTCAATCTTACATATGTCCATGTGGACGCCAATCGCGTACACGTGAGTCTTGACGTAGATACCAGCCTTCATCAACCCGCGGGCATCGTTCATGGGGGAGTGTTTGCCTCGATTGTTGAATCGGTTGCTTCCGCTGGAGGTGCTGCGTACTTGCTGACGCGCTCGCGCCGAACCGTGTTCGTCGGAATGTCGAACAATACCGAATTTCTGAAGAGCGTGAGCGGTGGTGTTCTTGAGGCGATAGGAACGCCTTTGCATCAAGGAAGGATGACGCAGCTCTGGAAAGTGGAAATCAAACGTGCTGACACAGGTGAGTTAGTGAGCGTAGGAACTTTACGCGGACAGAATGTGTTGACCGAAGAAGAGGCTCGGTAATGGATCGGCTTACAGAGGATCTACTGCGTAGCACCGTGGACACAGTAGTGAGCAAGTACGGGCGCCATTACAGAAGGGCGAAAATCGCAGCAGATGAACCGGCGACTGAATTGTGGAAGGACCTAGCTGATGCCGGCCTTGTGGGAATAGGGCTTCCGGAGGAGTACGGAGGAGGTGGGGCTGGTCTCCTAGAACTCAGTATTGTTGCAGAACGGTTGGCTGAGCAGGGGCACCTGCCAGTTCTCTTGGTGATGTCGCCGGGCATCGTGGGCTCAATTCTACTGGGAGTTGGAACTCATGATCAGAAGAAGAGGTTTCTACCTGGAATTGCTAGTGGAACGGTAAAGTGTGCCTTCGCGATTACAGAGCCTGAAGCGGGAAGCAATACCCATAGAATCCGCACAAAGCTGGAGAAGACTAATGATGGTACGTACCGCTTACATGGTGAAAAATGCTTCATATCTGGAGTAGATGAGGCTGACTATGTTCTTGTTGTTGCTCGAGAAGCTTATGAAGCAAACGACGGACAAGTGTGTTGTTGCCTGGTTCCTACTGATACGGCGGGTCTCACAAAGACAAAGATTGAGACCGAGGATTTTAGTGCTGACTCTCAGTGGTTAGTGCACTGTGACAATGTTCGTGTAGAAGCGACAGATGTTGTCGGAAGAGGAACGAACGGTTTTAAGGCACTGTTCAACGGCCTCAATCCAGAGCGAATTCTTATGGCTGCGTTCTGTAACGGCATTGCCCTACGTGCCTTAAGTAAGGCCATTGACTACTCCAAGAGCCGCGAGGTGTGGGGTGCTCCCATTGGGTCCCATCAGGGAGTCGCGCATCCGCTTGCCGAAGCCAAGATCGACGTAGAGCTTGCGCGTCACATGACAGCACGTGCTGCATCTGCGGCTGATACAGGAGAGCATGCTGGAGAGCTTGCCAACTACGCAAAGTTTTCTGCTGCTCGGGCAGCTGAAAAAGCCGTGGATCGAGCAATCCAAACTCATGGCGGCAATGGATTCAGCAAAGATTATGAAGTGTCGGAGCTGTACTGGCCTGCCAGGCTGTTCCGGACTGCACCAGTCAGTGAGGAGATGATTCTGAACTATGTATCACACCAGGTACTAGGTCTTCCGCGGAGCTATTGAATGCGCTTGACCAGCGTCAACGCTCACCACAAAGCGGAAGATCAGCACAACTGATTCGCGATCCCATGAGAAAGGATATTGAGAAAACATGACTACAGAAAATTACATCAAGGTTGGAAGCCTGTCGGTGGCTCCAATTCTCCTAGAGTTCATCAACACCGAACTGCTCCCGGCCATCGGAAAGGGCTCGGAGGCTGACATCGATGCTTTCTGGGATGGTTTTGGCAAGATTGTTGCGGAGTTTGGTCCTCGTAACAAGCAGTTGTTGGCGAAGCGTGATGAGTTCCAGGCCACGTTGGATAAGTGGTACGCGGAGAATCCTGGTGAGCAGGATGCTGAGAAGTACACGGCGTTTTTGAAGGAGATTGGTTACCTGGTGGATGAGCCGGGTGACTTTGAGATTCAGACGCAGAACATTGACCCAGAGATCTCTGAAACCAACGGCCCACAGCTGGTCATCTCGTCGCTCAACTCGCGCTTTGCTCTGAATGCTGCGAACGCTCGGTGGGGTTCCCTGTATGACGCGTTGTACGGCACGAACGCTATTTCTGAAGAGGGCGGTGCTGAAAAGGGCACGGGCTACAACAAGGTTCGTGGTGACAAGGTCATTGCGTGGGCTCGTGACTTTTTGGATCGTGCTGTGCCGCTGGCGGAGGGTTCTCACGCTGATGTGACGAAGTACTCGGTGGAGTCCGGTGAGTTTGTTGCTGAGGTTGAGGGTGCTCAGGTTGGTTTGAAGGCTCCTGAGGCGTATGTGGGTTACGCCGGGGATGTGGCTGACCCATCCAGCATTTTGCTGCGTAACAATGGTTTGTACATTGACATCCAGATTGATCCTGAGTCCCCCGTCGGCTCCACCGACAAGGCCGGAGTAAAGGACATCATTCTGGAGTCCGCTGTGTCCACGATCATTGACTTCGAGGACTCCGTTGCCGCAGTGGATGCCACCGATAAGACCTTGGGTTATCGCAACTGGTTCGGCCTGAACGCCGGCACCCTGGAGGAGAAGCTGGAGAAGAACGGCAAGACCTTCACCCGTAAGCTCAACGACGACCGTATTTACACGGGTCGTGATGGTGATGAGGTGCGTTTGCATGGTCGTTCGTTGTTGTTTGTGCGTAATGTGGGTCATTTGATGCAGAATCCGGCGATTTTGGATCAGGATGGTGAGGAGATTTTCGAGGGCATTATGGATGGTGTGATCACCACCGCTGCTGCGATTCCTGGCCTGGCTGAGGATAATGAGCGTCGGAATTCTCGTAATGGTTCGATTTACATTGTCAAGCCTAAGCAGCATGGTCCTGAGGAGGTTGCGTTTACGGATGATTTGTTTAACGCGATTGAGGATTTGTTTGGGTTGGAGCGTTACACCTTGAAGGTGGGTGTGATGGATGAGGAGCGTCGTACGACGGCGAACTTGGATGCGTGTATTGCTGCGGTGAAGAACCGTTTGGCGTTTATTAATACTGGTTTCTTGGATCGTACGGGTGATGAGATTCATACGTCGATGGTTGCGGGTCCGATGATTCGTAAGGGTGATATGAAGTCTTCTGCGTGGATGTTGGCGTATGAGGACAACAATGTGGATGCTGGTTTGGCTCATGCTCTGCCTGGTAAGGCTCAGATTGGTAAGGGTATGTGGGCTATGACTGAGTTGATGGCTGAGATGTTGGAGCAGAAGGTGGGTCAGCCGAAGGCTGGTGCGACGACTGCGTGGGTTCCTTCTCCTACGGGTGCGACGTTGCATGCGACGCATTATCACGAGGTGGATGTGTTTGCTGTGCAGGAGCAGTTGCGTGAGCAGGGTCGTCGGGATTCTTTGGGTAAGATTTTGACGGTTCCTGTTGCTGGTGCTGCTGTGGGTGAGGGTTCTGCGACGTGGTCTGAGGCTGAGGTTCAGGAGGAGTTGGATAACAACTGTCAGTCCATTTTGGGTTATGTGGTGCGTTGGGTTGAGCAGGGTGTTGGTTGCTCGAAGGTGCCGGATATCCATGATGTGGATTTGATGGAGGATCGTGCGACGTTGCGTATTTCTTCGCAGTTGTTGGCGAACTGGCGTAAGCATGGTGTGGTGTCTGAGGAGCAGATTGTTGATGCTTTGGAGCGTATGGCTGTGAAGGTTGATGGTCAGAATGCTGGGGATGCTGCGTATCGTGATATGGCGCCTGATTTTGATTCTTCTGTGGCGTTTCAGGCTGCGAAGGATTTGATTTTGAAGGGTGAGCAGTCGCCGTCTGGTTATACTGAGCCGATTTTGCATGCTCGTCGTTTGGAGTTTAAGGCCAAGAACAACATCGCCTAACAACTCCCGCTAACAACCCCTTCAGGTTGTCAGCTAGTACCTCCCGCTAGCGCTCGTGCAGTCATGCCATCCGTGTATAACGGGTGGCATGACCTCTTTATTCACCCCACTGGACCTGCCGGACCATCGCCTCGCCAATCGTGTGACTATGGCGGCGCTGACACGCCAGCGCGCAGGCGAAGATGGCGTGCCCACGGATCTCCACGTGCGCTATTATTCCCAGCGTGCCTCGGCCGGGCTGATTGTCACTGAGGGGACCTTCCCGGCGTTTAGCAGCCGCGCTTTCCCTGGTCAGGCTGGTATTGCGAACGAGGAGCAGCAGGCGGGGTGGGCCACGGTTGCCGAGGCAGTGCACGCCGCGGATGGCACGATCTTTATGCAGATCATGCATGGTGGGCGCTTGTCGCACCCGGACTTGTTGCGTGGGGTGCAGCCGGAGGCGCCGAGCGCTGTGGCGTCGGGCACTCAGGTTCACACCTTCAACGCCAAGGTGGACGCGGCGCTGCCCCGCGCGGTGACGCACGAGGATATGGATCGCATTGTTGAGGAATTTGTGGCGGGTGCGCGCCGTGCCATTGATGCCGGATTAGATGGCGTGGAAATCCATGGCGCTAATGGCTATTTATTGCATCAGTTCCTGAGTCCGGAATCGAATCTGCGTACCGATAACTATGGCGGTTCGCCGGAAAATCGTGCTCGTTTTGTGGTGCGGGTGGTCCGGGCAGTTGCCGAGGAAATTGGTGCTGGCCGCACGGCGTTGCGGATATCCCCCGAGCACAATATTCAGGGCGCCCTGGAGCCTGACCGTGCTGATGTGATTGCCACGTATGGGGCGTTGTTGAAGGGGATGGAGGATCTGGATTTGGCGTATATTTCCCTGTTGCATAAAGATGCTGCGGGGATATTCGACGCCGAAGCCTCCGCCTGCGACGCCGCTCAATCCGAAGTGACGGATCTTCCCGCGTGGATTCGTCAGGAATATCGCGGCCGGTTAATATCTAATACCGGCTTTGGGGAGCTCACGCAGCTGGATGAGGCGCAGATTATTGTGCATAGCGGTCGCGCCGATGCGGTGGCCGTGGGTCGATTGTTTATTGCGAATCCCGATCTTCCCCAGCGCTGGGAGCACGGTTGGGAGTTGAATGAGCCCGATTCTTCGACGTTCTATAAGGGCGGAGAGCGCGGATATACGGATTACCCTGCTTACGCCCAGATTTTTGAGTATGACGCGGTGCTGTTTGACCTGGACGGTGTGATTACTCCGACCGCTGATCTGCATAGGAAGGCGTGGGCTCGCATGTTTACGGCCTTTTTTGAGCAGCACGGTGTGCGGCCTTATACGGAACAGGATTACTTCGATTATCTCGATGGGCGCCGCCGGGATGAGGGCGTGCAGGCCATTGTGGAATCTCGTGGGATGACCTTGCCGGTCGGTGAGCCGGATGATGCTGCGGATGTGGAGAGCGTTCACGGCTTGGGCGCGCGGAAGAACGAGGACTTTCTGCAGCTCGTGGCAGAGGGTGTGCAGGCGTATCCAGGGTCGGTGCAGTTGTTGGATGCGATCCGGCAGCGCGCGCAGGAAGCGCACACAGCGCAGGCTGGACGATCCGCACGCAAGGCACCGAAGATCGCGATTGTGTCCTCCTCGAAGAACGCGCGGCCCGTGCTGGAGGCGGCCGGTCTGCTGGATCGCTTCGAGCTGGTCGTGGACGGCTTGGTGGCAGTGGAACAGGAGCTTCCGGGCAAGCCCGCACCGGATACGTATGTGTATGCGGCGCAGCAGCTGGGCGTGTCCGTGGATCGGGCCGTGGTGGTGGAGGATGCCACCAGCGGCGTGGCCAGCGGCAAGGCCGGCGGTTTCGGGCTTGTGGTGGGTGTGAACCGCGGGACGGGTGCGGATGCGCTGCTGGATGCGGGCGCCACGCTAGTTGTTGATGACCTGGCCGAGCTGCTATAAACGCTGCTGGCCAGTGCGGTCTATTCCGTAATGCTGCCTGGATCGTGCCATAATGTTGCCATTACTCATACGCCCGTCAGGAGCAACCCTTTCATGAGCTCTAAGTCCTCTCCATCGCAATTGGAGCAGTTTCTTGCCCAGCGCCGTACTCAGTCTCACCAGGGCCCCAACCGTCCTGTGGATGGTGGGGATTTGAATGCGGCGAATTTCCGCACGGATTGGAAGTTGGCGAATGCGGATCCTCTGGCGGCGATTGATCGTGACGTGCACCCCGTGGATGAGTGGGCGTGGGTGGAAACGAAACCTAATCACGGCGATCTTGGCGTGATGGAGACGCTGTTTGCATTATCGAATGGCTATTTGGGCCTGCGTGGTAATCCGCCGGAGGGCCGTGATTCCCATGCGCATGGCACGTTTATTAATGGTGTGCACGAAACGTGGGATATTCAGCACGCCGAAGACGCCTATGGTCTGGCTCGGGCTGGTCAGGGAATTGTCTCTGTCCCCGACGCCAAAGCGATGCGGTTGTACATCGACGATGAACCGTTGCGGCTGGGCAATGCCGAGGTCAGTGACTATAACCGCAGCCTGGATTTCCGTGAGGGCGTGTTGCGCCGCACGCTGGTGTGGCGCACGCCGGGTGGAAAGCGAGTCCGGGTGACGTCGGAGCGGATGGTTTCTTTCCAGGAGCGCCATGTGGCGATCATGAGCTTGGAAGTGGAATTGCTGGATGCTGATGCGGCCGTGGTGATTTCTTCTCAGCTGCTCAACCGCCAGGATGGGGAAGATGAGTTCCCCAATGCGGATCGGGGCCCCATGGCCGAGTCCGATGAGCATTTTGATCCGCGTAAAGGTGAGCAATTTAAGGAGCGGGTGTTCCTTCCGAAGTATCAAAAGAGCGCCGGGGCCGAGAACGCGACCTTGGGCTACCAGGTGAATCATTCGGGAATGACGGTGGCCGCTACCATGGATCACATTCTTGAAGTGGATAATCCGGCCGATGCACATGGGCAGCCGGGTGTGGAGATTTCCACCGAGGTGTTGGAGGATGTGGCCCGGGTGACCTATCACCTCAAGGGCAACAAGGGGATGAAGCTGCGGTTGGAGAAGTTCGTGGCGTACCACTCCTCCCGCCATGTGGCGCCGGAGGAGCTGGCGTTCCGCTGCGAGCGCACGATTACGCGCGCGAAGTCCGTGGGATTCAGCAATCTGGTGGCGAATCAGCGCAAGTGGTTGGGCCGTTTTTGGAAGCGGTCGGATGTGCGCATTGAGGGGCAGCCGGAATTGCAGCAGGCGGTGCGGTGGAACTTGTTCCAGCTGCTGCAGGCCTCGGCGCGCGCGGAGTTTAATGGTATTCCGGCGAAGGGCATGACGGGCTCTGGCTATGGAGGCCACTACTTCTGGGATACGGAGATTTATGTGATGCCGTTCCTGTGCTACACCAACCCGGCCTATGCCCGGAATGCACTGCGTTTCCGTTATGACATGCTTCCCGCGGCGAAGCAGCGCGCCCTGGAATTGTCCCACGATGGCGCCTTGTTCCCGTGGAGAACGATTAACGGGCAAGAGTCCTCTGCGTATTACGCGGCGGGAACGGCTCAGTACCATATCGATGCCGATATTGTGTTCGCCCTGATGAAGTATGTCTATGCCACCGGGGACGTGGATTTCCTGCTGGAGCAGGGCATTTACATTCTGATTAATACGGCCCGTTTCTGGATGTCCTTGGGTTTTTTCAACGCGGATCAGAAGCGTTTTGAGATTCACTCCGTCACGGGACCCGATGAGTACACCACCGTGGTGAACAATAACCTGTACACCAATGTGATGGCTCGCTTTAACTTGAGCATCGCCGCGGCCGTGGCGAAGCAATTGCGGGAGGAACGCCCCGGCGATTACGAGGACTTGGCGCGCCGCGAGGGGCTGTCCGACGACGAGCTGGCTCTGTGGGTGAAGGCCGCGGAGTGCATGTACATTCCGTTCAATGAGCGCCTTGGCGTGAACCCCCAGGACGATCAGTTCCTTCAGCGCGAGATCTGGGACCTAGATGATCCGGATGCGGAGCCGAAGCGGCCGCTGCTGCTGCACTATCACCCGCTGACGATTTATCGCTACCAGGTGCTGAAGCAAGCCGATGTGGTGTTGGCGTTGTTCCTGCAAGGCCAGGAGTTCCTGCCGGAGATTAAGAAAGCCGATTATGACTACTATGATCGCCTGACCACGGGAGACTCCACACTGAGTGCCGTGGTGCAGTCCATCATGGCCGCGGAACTGGGCTACGAGGATAAGGCCTTGGACTTTTTCCACCGGGGTCTGTTTGTGGATCTGGGTGACCTGCACGGCAACACCAGCGATGGTGTGCACATCGCATCCTGTGGTGGCGTGTGGTCCGCGCTGACCAATGGCTTCGGCGGACTGCGGGACCACTATGGGCACTTCTCCATTTACCCGCGCCTTCCTCGCGACTGGGAGAGCTTGACGTATTACATCACGTTGAGCGGGGTGCGCCTGGAGGTGTGCGTCCGCGACGGTGAGGTAACGGTCTCCGTGGATGACGGGGATGCCTCCCAGGGTGTGCCGTTGATCGTGATGGGAGAGTCTGTGGAGATCGGCGGCCAGTCCGGCCGCGAGTCCGTCACGGTGCACGGACAGACGGTGTTGAGCGAGGGCGCTGCCGCTGTGGCGCCCAGCCACGCCCACTACGCGGCGCACCGCGATGAATCCGGACCGGAGGGGCCGTTGAACTTCGAGCCGGAGCAGTAGCGGTTCGCCTCACGGCAGGCGCTCGCCCTCGGCCGCGCGTGGGTGAGCCGTGGTTCGGGTGGTAGGCCGGGGGAGGGAAAGCTGGGCGTCGAATCTAAAAAAGACATATTTCTATAACTATATTGATATGACGGAGCCCGTTTTCGGCATTTTCGCAACGTGAGTTTTTCGTAAATCAGTACATTTGTACTGTTGGAAAACAGCAGGTCAAGTGCTATGACCCCCATAACGGGGTGTGAAGGCAGTGACGTGAGCTACCAAAAGTGGTTCAAGCAGGGGTCCAGGCCTTACAGTGTCTATGACACTGGAGGTGCCATGACTGTTAAATCTGACGACCGTGAAGCAATCGTTCACGGCAAAATTACGACGAAGCCACTAAGGGAAAAGCCTGGCTTCCCATCTTGGGCAATGAAGCTGACGATGGCCGTAACGGGCATCATCTTCGGCCTCTTTGTCCTGGTTCACATGGTAGGAAACCTAAAGGTTTACATGGGAGCCGAATCCTTCAACACCTACGCTGACTTCCTGCGCGAATTCGGCTACCCGCTGATCCCACACGAGGTCTTCCTCTGGGTATTCCGCGTAGTCCTGATCGTCAGCCTGGTGCTCCACATTTGGTGTGCCTTCGCACTGCGCGGCCGCGGCTCCAAGTCCCGCGGACGCTTCAAGCGCAAGGGACTGTCCCAGGGCTACACCTCGTTCGCAGCACGCAACATGCTGGTCACCGGCGTAGTCCTGCTGCTGTTCATCATCTTCCACCTGCTGGACCTCACCATCGGCGCGAAGCCCTTCGCCTCCGATGAGTTCCAAGGCCCAGTGGACGGATCCCACGCAGCATTCCAGAACCTCATCGCCTCCTTCGAGCGCCCAGGCGTAGCAATCTTCTACATCCTGGCCATGCTGGTTCTGTTCCTGCACCTGTCCCACGGAATCTGGGTTGCAACCTCCGACCTCGGCATCACGGGCCACCGCACCCGCCAGGTAGCACTGTGGATTGCATACCTGTTGCCAGCCATCGTCATGATCGGCAACATCTCCATTCCGCTGGCAGTAATGCTGGGTCTTGTGGACAACGTCCCATTCGTTCCTTCGGCTGGGCACTAGTCGCGAGTCTGATTTAGGAGAAGAGAAATCAATGAGCGAAGTTACTAACCACCCGCACAATCAGACCGCGGACTTTGACTACGACAAGGCTGTAGCGGCCTTCGCCGCTCCACAGTCCTCCGTGCCTGGCGTGAGCGTGGGCACCGTCCTCAAGGACAACGCACCACACGCCGTATCCCAGGACAAGCAGTGGCAGTACGCCAAGGAGCACTTCGGCATGGTCTCCCCGTTGAACCGTGCCAAGTTCCGCATCCTCATCGTCGGCACCGGCCTCGCCGGCGGCGCAGCAGCCGCCGCGCTCGGCGAGCTGGGATACGACGTCAAGGTGTTCACCTACCACGACTCCCCACGCCGTGCGCACTCCATCGCCGCACAGGGTGGTGTGAACTCCTCCCGCGGTAAGAAGCTGGATAACGACTCCACCTACCTGCACGCCAAGGACACCGTGAAGGGCGGCGACTACCGCTGCCGCGAAAACGACTGCTGGCGCCTGGCCATGGAGTCCCCCAAGGTCATCGACCACATGAACGCCATCGGTGCCCCATTCTCCCGCGAGTACGGCGGCACCCTGGCCACCCGATCCTTCGGTGGTGTGCAGGTCTCCCGCACCTACTACACCCGTGGACAAACCGGTCAGCAGCTGCAGCTGGCCACCACCTCCGCCCTCTACCGCCAGATCGGCGCAGGCCACGTGGAAATCTTCACCCACAACGACCTCGTGGACCTCATCGTGGAGGACGGCGTATGCCAGGGTGTTGTGATGCGTAACCTCATCACCGGTGAGCTGACCGCACACACCGGCCACGCCACCGTGCTGGCTACCGGCGGATACGGCAACGTGTACCACATGTCCACGCTGGCCAAGAACTCCAACGCATCCGCCATCATGCGTGCATACGAGCTGGGCGCCTACATGGCCTCCCCATCCTTCGTGCAGTTCCACCCAACCGGCCTGCCCGTGAACTCCACCTGGCAGTCCAAGACCATCCTGATGTCCGAGTCCCTGCGTAACGACGGCCGCATCTGGACCCCGAAGAAGAAGGGTGACGACCGCGATCCGAAGGACATCCCCGAGGACGAGCGCGACTACTTCCTGGAGCGCCGCTACCCAGCCTTCGGTAACCTGGTGCCCCGCGACATCGCGTCCCGTGCCAACGCACAGCAGATCAACGCTGGCTACGGCGTAGGCCCGATGAAGAACTCGGTGTACCTGGACCTGGGTGACGCCATCAACCGTCTGGGCAAGGACACGATCCGCGAGCGTTACTCCAACCTCATCCAGATGTACGAAGAGGCCATCGGTGAATCCGCATACGAAACCCCGATGCGTATTGCACCAACCTGCCACTACACCATGGGTGGCCTGTGGACCGACTTCAACGAGATGACCTCCATTCAGGGACTGTTCTGCTCCGGAGAATCCTCCTGGATGTACCACGGTGCAAACCGCCTGGGTGCAAACTCCCTGCTGTCCTCCTCCGTGGAAGGCTGGTTCACCCTTCCGTTCACGATCCCGAACTACCTGGCACCACGCCTGGGCACCCCAATCCCAGACGTCGATGGCCCGGCAGCAAAGGCCGCCATCGAGCGCGCCGAAGCTCGCATCAACAAGATCATGAACATCAAGGGCGACAACCCACACTCCGCCGAGTACTACCACCGCCAGCTGGGCGAGATCCTGTACTTCTCCTGTGGTGTGTCCCGCAACGTCAAGGACATGAAGTCCGGCATCGAGAAGATCCGCGAACTGCGTAAGGACTTCTGGGCCAACGTTCACATCCCTGGCGATGCCGACGACATGAACCAGCAGCTGGAGTACGCAACCCGCGTGGCTGACTACCTGGACCTCGGCGAGCTGATGTGCGTGGACGCACTGGACCGCGACGAGTCCTGTGGTGCACACTACCGCGATGACCACCTGTCCGAAGACGGTGAGGCCGAGCGTGACGATGACAACTGGTGCTTCGTCTCCGCATGGGAGCCGGATGGCGAGAACAAGTTCATCCGCCACTCCGAGCCACTGTTCTTTGACCGAATCCCGCTGATGACAAGGAATTACAAGTAATGAAACTACATCTTGAAATCTGGCGTCAGGCGGGCCCGAATGCCGAAGGCCACTTCGAGTCTGTCGATGTCGACGACGCAGCAGAGCAGATGTCCATCCTGGAGCTGCTTGACCACGTAAATTACAAGTACGTCGAGGCTGGCAAGGAGCCATTCACCTTCGCCTCCGACTGCCGTGAAGGTATCTGTGGAACCTGTGGCCTCATGGTCAACGACCGTCCACACGGCCCGGACAAGAACAAGCCGGCCTGCCAGCAGCGCCTGCTGTCCTTCAACGATGGCGACACCATCAAGCTGGAGCCACTGCGCTCCGCGGCCTACCCAGTGGTCAAGGACATGCTGGTGGACCGTTCCGCACTGGATCGTGTGATGGAAAAGGGTGGCTTCGTGTCCGTCATGGCTGGAACTGCCCCCGACGCCGACTCGTTGCTGGTCAACCACGCCGACGCCGAACGCGCCCTGGACCACGCTGCCTGCATCGGCTGTGGTGCCTGCGTTGCCGCATGTCCGAACGGTGCTGCGCACCTGTTCACCGGTGCAAAGCTGGTTCACCTCACCCTGTCCCCACTGGGACGTGAGGAGCGAGGACGCCGCGCACGGAAGATGATTGACGAAGTCGAGACCAACTTTGGTCCATGTTCCCTGTATGGTGAATGTGCAGACGTTTGCCCGGCGGGCATCCCACTGACTGCCGTCTCGGCCGTTACCAAGGAGCGCGCACGTGCGGCGTTCCGCGGCAAGGACGACTAACATCCTGAAAGGAAAGAGCTATGTCTCTAGCTCCAGAACTCCACGTTGAGAAGCAGTACCTGGACGGCTACGTGCCATCTTCCTTCGATGCTCCTCACTCCTCCCTGCAGCGTTCCATCACCTGGGTGGGCATGGGTGCCATCCTGGCTTCCCTGGCCGGCTTCGGACTGATGGTCTTCGGCCTGGCTACTTGGCAGTCCGGTGTTCAGGTATTGGGCCCGGAGTACGCTCTGGCTGGCGCCATCCTGGGCTTCGGCCTGCTGTTCGGTGGCATGTTCATGATCCACTTGGGTCGTAAGAACTACCGCGAGTACAAGGCGCGTACCGGCCGTATTCACTAGGCCGACTTCGCACATAACAGTGCTTCAGCGCAGAAGCTGGCTACTTCTGCGCACACCTCCAACACACAAGGCTGCACCCTGACAGCCTGCCCGCTGTGCGTTGATCGCGCCCGGTGGCAGGCAGGGTGCGGCCTTGTTGTGTGTGCAATGGCGTGCCACCGGCAATGCCTCGTAGCCGATCCGGTGTGAAACATCGCTGTAATATTTGCTCGCTACACTCGACTACATGAACCTCACACCCCGCGAGCTGGAAAAGCTCTATATCTTCACCGCCGCTGAGGTCAGCCGCCGTCGGCAGCAGAGGGGGCTGAAGCTGAACCAGCCGGAAGCTACGGCCTTGATCAGCGACGCGGTCATCGAAGCCGCCCGCGACGGTTTGAGCGTGGCCGAAGCGATGGAGGTGGGAAGCCAGGTGCTGGGGCCCGACGATGTGCTGCCGGGCGTGCGGGAGCGCCTGAGCCTGATCCAGGTGGAGGCCACCTTCCCGGATGGCACGAAGCTGGTGAGTGTCCACGACCCGATCGGGGAGTAGTGATCGCGCCATGACCCACACTTACACTCACACCGACGTGCCCGTGGTTCTCTACGCCACCGCCGAGGCCACGGACACTCACTACTTGCACGAGGTCACCGGCCTGCCCGTTGTCCGTTCCGCCCGCGAGCTGTCCGCCATAGTCCACGACCGCGTCTGCGTGGTCCCGATGTGTACCGGCCGCGACCTGACCTCCATCACCCACGCTGCACAGGCGCTGCGATGGCTCACCGAACGCACCTCCCTCCGCGCCGCCCTCGCCACGCCGGTGTGCACGAGTACCTACGCCATCGCGCGCATGCGCCACCACCTGCGCCGCCTTGCCCCTACCCACGACGCCGTCGTGTTCCTCGCCGCCGCCGTTGATCCTTTTGCCGACGCCGAACTGTGTCGTCGTGTGAGGCTCGCCCAACAATTCTCGGAATCCACCGAGGTGGCCCTTGCCTTCGATGACCCCGGTCAGCGCGGGGCGGACTGTTGGCCTACGCTGCCGGAGGTGACCTCGCGCCTGCACAAGATCATGGATGGGCAGCCGACGGTGGCTGTGGTGCGTGCTGACTTTCATGCACCACGCGCGGAGAGCTGTGAGGCGCACGCCCTCATGCCCGGGAGTGCGTTGAAGACTGCGGTGTTGGCGTCGGTGAAAAAGGCGCTGCATGCGCAGGAACATGGCGACGACGGCATTGCGGCGGGGTTGCTGGCGGATCACGATCAGGGGTTCGCGCATTCGCATGGGGACGAGGATCATGCGCACGGGCACGCGCATTCCCACGCGCATGCTCACGCACACGGTCATGCGCATTCACACAGTCATTCGCACCACTAAGGAATTGTTTGATGTCTTCCGGTTTTAACGCATATATCACGCAGCCAGGTGAGATAGTCATGAATGAGGGCCGCGCGACGGTGACTGTATCCGTGGCGAATACGGGCGACCGCGCGATTCAGGTGGGGTCGCACTATCACTTTTTTGAGGCGAATGCGGCGCTGGAGTTTGATCGGGAGGCTGCCTATGGGCGCCATCTGGCGATTCCCTCCGGTTTGGCTATTCGTTTTGAGCCGGGCGATACGCGCGAGGTTGAGCTGGTGGATTTCGGCGGGGCGCGTGTTTTGTATGGATTTTCCAACCTAGTCGATGGGACATTGGACGACGAGGAGATTCGAGAGCAGGCGATGCGGCGGTTGGAGGATTTTTTGAAGAATTCCAATTCGGAAGACAATGTCGCACAGCAACGAATCACCCCACACGAAGAGTAAGCAGATGAACAATAGATTGAGCCGCAGCAGATACGCAGAGATTTACGGCCCTACGACAGGCGATCGCGTCACACTAGCGGATACGAACCTGACCATCCGGATTGAGCAGGATTATGCCGCGTGCTCCTATGGCGATGAAACGGTGTACGGCGGCGGAAAAGCCGTCCGCGACGGAATGGGGCAAGACCCCACCGCCGTAGATGCGCTGGATACCGTGATTGTGGGGGCCATTATTATCGACACCGCGCTCGGTGTGGTGAAGGGGGACGTGGGCATCAAGAACGGCCGCATTGTGGGCGTGGGAAAAGCCGGCAACCCGCATAGTCAGGATGGGGTAGATCCGGACCTGGTGATTGGCCCGGGAACGGAAGTGATTGTGGGGACTCACCGTATTCTCACGGCCGGTGGGGTGGATTCTCATATTCATTACATCACGCCGCAGCAGGCGCAGGAGGGGCTTTCGAATGGAATTACCACGTTTTTCGGCGGCGGAACTGGGCCTGCTGAAGGCACGTTAGGAACCACGTGCACGCCGGGTGCGGATGGCATTCAGTTTATGCTCCGCGCCGCCGAAGGCCTGCCGGTCAACACGGGGTTCTTGGGGAAGGGCAGCGCGGCGCTGCCGGACGCCCTACGTGCGCAGATGCGTGCCGGTGCGGCCGGACTGAAGGTGCATGAGGACTGGGGAGCCACCCCGGCGAGTATCCGCAATGCCCTGGATATTTGTGATGAATTCGACGCCCAGCTCGCCATTCACACGGATACCCTCAATGAATCGGGTTTTTTCCAATCGACTGCTGGCGCCCTCGGTGGGCGGACCGTGCACACTTTTCACTCTGAAGGTGCCGGGGGCGGTCACGCACCGGATATTTTGCGGGTGACGGGGTTGAGGAATGTCCTGCCGGCATCTACGAACCCCACGTTGCCGTACACGGTCAATTCCGTTGATGAGTTGTTGGACATGGTGATGGTGTGTCATCACTTGTCGCATGACATTCCCGAGGATGTGGCTTTTGCCGATTCTCGCGTGCGTGCGGAAACCATTGCGGCGGAAACCGTGCTGCATGATATGGGCCTCATCAGCATTTTCAGTTCCGATTCTCAGGCGATGGGGCGCGTGGGGGAATCCTGGGTGCGAGCGTTTCAGACGGCGCATCATTGCCGGGAGCAGCTCGGTGAACTTGAGGGGGATAACGGCGATGACAACAATCGCGTGTTGCGTTATCTGGCGAAAATCACGATTAATCCGGCGATTGCGCAGGGCATTTCGAAGCACGTGGGTTCCCTTGAGCCGGGAAAGCTTGCGGATCTGGTGCTGTGGCCTATTGATTCTTTTGCGGCGAAGCCGCACGTGGTGTTGCGCAAGGGAAGGATTTGTTGGGCGGCGATGGGAGATCCGAATGCGTCCTTGGCGACGCCACAGCCGGTGTTTTATCGGGATCAATTCGGCAATTGTGGTTCGGCTCTGCAAGATACGCGCGTGACCTTTATGTCCGCGGCGGCCATCGAAGAGGGCGTGCCGGAGCGGCTGGGTCTGAAGTCCGAGGTGCTGCCCGTGGAGAATTGCCGCACCATCGGGAAGAAGGACATGGTGCTCAATGATCGCCTGGCTGATATTCAGGTGGATCCCGATACCTATGAGGTGCGCGTGGACGGGGAAATTGCAACCATTGCCCCGGCGGAATCTCTGCCGTTGGCGCAGCTTTTCTATCTCTTTTAGCAGGGACTGTGCGATGAGTATTGATTCGGTCATGCATTCGGTGGTGTACGGGGATTCCGCCTACCCGTCCGGCCGTTACACGCTGTCCAATGGATTGGAGGGCCTGGTGCAGACTGGCCGGGTGGCCGGCGCGGAGCAGGCCGGGCAGGCGCTGCTGGATCATCTGCGTCATGCCTCTGCCCCTGCCGATGGCGTGGCGACGGCGGTTGCGGTGGAGTTGTCCTGTCAATTCGACGCCCAGCGCGCGCCCGAACAGCACACTCCCAACCGGCGCGCGTCCGGCGACAGCGTGGTTGCGCTGCTGTGTGCCGCCGATGAGGAGCTAAGCGCCACCAAGGTCACCGACGCCGTCCGGCGCGCATCCACCCGCGTGGGCCGCCAGACGCTGAGCGTATATGCCCAGGTGCACAGCCGTTTGTCCGAGCAGCAGAATACTCAGGGGCTCTTGGAGCTCTACATGGATCACGTCACCTCGCGGCGCACCGCGGGCAATCAAGCCGTGGCACTGGGGCTCATTCACCAGCGGCATGGACTGGATGCGGCCCACGCGGTGGCCGTGGAGATGATGGGTGTGGCGATGGGATGGGCGTCGGCGGCATTGCGTTTGCGGCAGTGCGATCACATCGGTGCGCAAGTGATGGTGGAGCGGGCGCGGCCGCTCATGAAGGAGCTGGCCGAGGAGTGTGTGGAGAAGGCGTTATGGATGGTGGAGTGCCAGGACATGCGACATATTGGGAGCAGTTCGCCGGCGCTGGACCTGGCGAGTGCCGCTCATCAGTATGCGCCAGCGCGATTATTCATGAATTGAGTTGAAGGCGCAGCAGAAAAGTGACTGTGGAGACACAGCAGAACAGTGACTGTGGAGACGCAGTAGAAATGAAGAAAAGGAATGGAGAGAAAAATGGTAGACGGTACGCACGCTAATCCGGTGACCGGACAGGGCAGCCCTTTAAGGATCGGAATTGGCGGCCCCGTGGGGAGCGGAAAAACCGCGCTCATTGAGGCGCTGGTTCCGCGATTTCAGGCGTCGGGACGAACGGTTGGCGTCGTCACAAATGATATATATACGCAAGAGGACGCCATGCATATCCGCCGCGAGCTCGACGGGATTATCCCAGGTGAGCGGGTGATTGGCGTGGAAACCGGAAGCTGCCCGCACACGGCTGTGCGTGATGATCCGACCATGAACCTCATGGCGGCGGCGGACATGCTGGACGAGCATCCAGAGATTGACACCCTCTTTTTTGAATCCGGTGGGGATAACCTCACGCTGACGTTTTCGCCGGCGTTGGTGGACGTCTTTGTATTCGTGCTGGATACTGCGGAAGGGGAGAAAATGCCCCGCAAGCGCGGTCCGGGAATCACTGAGTCGGACATTCTGGTGATTAACAAAATCGATATTGCGCAGTATGTGCGCTGCGACCTGGATCGGATGGCTGCGGACGCGCACGATGTGCGCAGCAATAAGACTGTGGTGCTGACGAATTGTCTGGACGGCGACGGGATCGGCGAACTGGTCGAGGCGTTGGAGGCCTACCGCGCGTAGAACTAGTACGTCTACGGCATGTACAACGTGTGTACGACATGTACACCGCATCGACACATCCCGGAAACGTGTCGATTTTCGGTCCAAAAATCGACACGTCCGGTCTGATCTGGGTAAGGTGTGTACATGTCCGGCGCCCCTGCACCCTTCGACCCGCGCGTTCCCTACAACGCGCTTCCACCCCTGCCACCAGCAGGGGAGATCGAGACCAGAGCGGTGTTGAAGGCCGTGATCCGCGCGCAGGAAGCCCTGGCGGAGCTCAACACCGCGTGCCGATTAATCCCCAACCCCTCTATCTTGACTGCGACGATCCCTCTCCGGGAGGCGCAGGCGTCGTCGGAAATTGAAAATGTTTTCACCACCAACGACGAGCTCTTCAAAGCCGCCTGGAAAGTCGACAATCAGCCAACACCGGCAACGAAGGAAGCGCTCCGGTACAACGATGCGCTGTACACGGCGACTCAGGACTTAGAAGAACTTCCCGTATCCGAAAAACTGGCGGTACGCGTCTGTACTGTCCTTCAGGGCTCGCACGCCCAGGTTCGATCTACGCCAGGCACGTTCATTGGAAGCAGTAGCTCGGAGGGGCCGGTATATACCCCGCCCGAGGGGAAGCAGGTTATTGAACAGCATTTATCGGCTTGGGAGCGCTACCTCTATTCGAAGCATAACCTCCATCCTGTTGTGCTGATGGCGCTGGCACATTATCAATTTGAAGCGATTCACCCGTTTTACGACGGGAATGGAAGAACCGGAAGAATCTTAAATATTGCCTTGCTGATGCAGCAGGGAGCCTTAAGGCTGCCCGTGTTGTATCTTTCTGGCGAGATCGTGGCCCAGAAAAGTGAATACTATCGTCTGCTGAATGCCGTCACACGCGATGGAGCGTGGGAAGAATGGATCCTCTTCATGGTGGGGTGCGTTGAGAACGCCGCTCGGCATGCTCTGCAGCTGATCGACGCCATTACGTCAGTACAACACAGTATGGAAGACGAGGTGCGCGGCGCCGGCATCGCGCCAGCAAAAGAACTGGCGGAGCTGCTGGTCTCGAATCCTTACCTACGAATTTCTGATGTGGTGGAGGCCGGATTGGCTCAACGGCAGACTGCCGCGAAGTGGTTAAAGCAATTGGCCGATAAAGGTGCCGTGGATAGTGTTCAGTTGGGGCGGGAAAAGATTTTTATTAATCCGCGTATTCTCCAGGCGTTATCGTAAGGCCGCATCGCGAGTGTTAGTCCGTGGGGTCTCACGGCGGAGTCCGGCTGTATCGCACGGCAGCGGAGAAGCATCCGAGCCGAAGAGTTCGCATAAGCCGAAAGGTCTAAGCAGAAGGATCAATGAATCGCGTGACCTGCTCCAGATCATCGGAAAAGAGGATGCTCTCCCGATCAATGCGGGACAGGAACCCTTCCTCAACCATATGGTCGAACTGAGCCTGCAGGTGAGCGTAATAGTCATTGACATTGAACAGCACGCACGGCTTATCGTTTTGACCAATGCGAGCCCAGCTAATCACATCCGTGATCTCCTCCAACGTGCCCGGCCCGCCCGGTAACGCCAGGAAGGCGTCCCCGCGCTCGAACAGCATGAGCTTGCGAGTACTCATATCGTCCACCGTGATGAGCTCCGTCACGCCCGAGTGGGCAGGCTCGCGAGCTGTGAGAAACTCCGGAATGATTCCGATAACCTCCGCGCCACCCGCGAGCGCCGCATCAGCGACCGTGCCCATCAGCCCAGTGTTGCCGCCACCGAACACTAACGTGTGGCCGTGGTCTGCAATCCAGGTGCCGACCTGGATTGCAGCTTCCTTATAGATGGGGTTCGTTCCCAGGGCAGCGCCGCAGTAGACGGTGATATTCATACGGACATTGTCGCACGCGGTCCTGCTCGGTCGATCAGGGTGCCACCGCTGCCGTGCTGGGCAGGACATTGTCGCACAGCGCCGTAGACTGGTTCGCATGGCAGTCACCGTCCCGGAACTTCAGCGAACCAACGCTCGCGCGCTCACACCACCGGTTCCCTACGAGTTCCGTGCCTACGACAACCCCGCCGCCGGCGACGGCGTCCAAGCCGTCGGGCGCCCGGGGAAACTCGGCGTCATTGACCTGGAACTCGTTCGAGGAACCACCGGAAAAACGGGAATGGCCCGCCGCTACGTGAAAGCGCCGATGAGTCTCTCGCGCCCCCTCCACGTGGACCCTCAGGACCCCCACACCGCCGTGGTGTACCTGCGCAGCACCGGCGGCGGGATCGCCCAAAACGACCGCATCCGCCAGCGCTTCGTACTACAGCCCAACGCCACAGCACTGATCACCACGCAGGCCGCCACCTCCGTCCACCGGATGAACAGCGGCTTCGGAAGCCAATGGACCAGCGCCGTCGTCGCCGACGCCGCCATGCTGGAATACCTGCCCGGCCACACCACACTGTTCGGCGGCTCCTGCTTCCTCCAACTGACGGAGTTCGACCTGCACCCACGCGCGGCGCTCATTGCGGGGGAGGTGGTCATGATGGGGCGTGTGGCGTCGGGGGAAATACATAAATTCGACGCCTGTTCGATCACCCTGCGAGTCACCCGCGAGCGCAGGGTTCTGCTGAACGATCGGATGACGGCGCTGCAGGAACACAACAACGCGAATACGCAGCTGTTTGGCGCGTGGCCGGTGTGGGCGTCCCTGGTGGTGGTGCCGCCGGAGCGCTCGAACGCGGATGGTGAGGGGCTTCGTAGCGTGGACGTGGCTGCGCTGGTGGATGAGTTGCATGAGCTGGGGCAGCGGCTGGCTGGCAATGCGGTGGTCGGCGGCACGCACACCCCACCCCTGGCCGTGGGTGTGAGCGCTTTGGTGGACAACGCCGGCGCCCTCGTCCGCATCGCCGGCACGACCATGGAGCACGTCCGCCGCGCGATGGACGCACTGCATAGTGCCGCGCGGCAGCGGCTGTGTGGAAAACCGAGCTTTGACCTGCGCACAATGTAGCTCGACCGGCGCAGCCAGTGCGGCCAACGCACCCAGCGCGGGCAGCCAACGTATCCAGCGCGTTCAGCCCAGCTACGGCGCCGCCTCGCCACCTTCCCCAAACAGCAGCTGAGGAAGCCCACCCACATCAACGCGCGTGATCGGAATCCCATATATCGGCTCCAGCACCTCCGGCGTGAGCACCTCCCGCGGCGCCCCCGCAGCCACGATGCGCCCGGCGTCCATCACATACACGTAGTCGCAGTATCGGGCGGCGAGGTTCAGGTCGTGCAGCACGATCAGGCTGGCCACGCGCCGCGTTGACGATAGCTCCCGCACCAGCCGCAGCACATCATGCTGAAAGCGAATGTCCAGGTGGTTGGTGGGTTCGTCCATGATGAGGTGCGGCGTGCGCTGCGCCACGGCGCGGGCGATGCGCGCGCGTTGCCGCTCGCCGCCGGACAGCCGCGCCAGGTCGTGCGTGGCCTTGTCGCGCAGCCCGACCGCCGTCAGGGCTTCGACAATGATTTTTTCTTCCCGACGCCGCCTTTCTCCCCGAAAGCCACCCGCCGATAAGGGCGCGCTGTTGTGCGGGATTCTGCCCAAGGTTGCCAGGTCGGCGACGGTCATGGGGATGCTGGTGCTGTCCTCTTGGATCACAATCGCGAGCTGTTGGGCGATGGTGCGCCGGGACAGGCGTGCGAGCGGTTCGCCGTCGATGGTCACACTACCTTCGGCGCAGGGCAGTTCCCCGAGGAGGCCTTTGAGCAGCGTTGTTTTGCCGCAGCCGTTGGGGCCGACCAAGCCGGTGACCGAGGGGTGACCCGCGTTCGGTTCGTGGTGCTCTGGTGGAAAGTGCAGGTTGACGTTGTCGACGATGCGCTGCGCCCCACGGTCAATGGACACTCCGGTGGCTGCGATCATTCGGCCGTTGCCTTGCGCCATTCGGGTGCTGCCTTGTCTGCGAACTCGTGGATTTTTTCCACTCCGTCCACTGCCAGGGGCGTGGACGGCTCCGCGTAATTCAGGAGCAGCGGCAGAATCCGTCCCTTCTGTACCGCCGGCAGGGTCTTCGCGCCGGGAAGATCCTTGGTGGCCTGGACAACGGCGGCGGGGTCGCCGGCGGTGTACAGGGAAATGATGAGGTCGGGCTGCCGGGCGGCGATGTCCTCGGCGCTGACCTCAAAGACGCGTTTGTTTACATCGGAGTAGACGTTGGTCAGGCCCGCAGCCTCCACCACGGGGTGCGACATGGAGCGCGTGCCGTAGGCGTAGGTCACTCCGCCGCCGATGGTGGGGTACAGCACCGCCACGGTCAGAGGGTGCGCTGAGCCCTCGTCGCCCGCGCGGCCCGGACTGGCGTCTGCGCGGCTCTGACCGGCGTCCGTGGCCCCCGGTATCGCGAGCTCCGCCAGACGCTCCTTCAACTCCGCAACGTACTCAGCCGCGCGCTCCTCTCGATGGAACACCTTCCCGTACGTCGCGACCTGATCCCACACATCCTCAAAGCTCGCAGGCCCCTCCAACGCTCCGCAAAACGCCGGCTCATTAATCAACGGAATCCCCTGGGCCTGCATCGACTCAAACGTCACAGTATCGGACGCCCCCAACACCACATCAGGATCCACCGCAGCCACCTGCTCCGTAGAAATCTGAATATGACCCGTGGCATCCACACGGTCCGTCAACGACGGAACCTCCGTAAGAGCCGAACGAATCGACTCGTCAAAATACTCCTCCGGATAACTACCAGCCCGCGCAGCCACGCGATCCAGAACCCCCAAATGCGACAACGTCGTGATGGACTCCGCACCCATCGTCAACACCCGCTGCGGCTCCCTCTCAAACACAACGTCGTGCCCACAATTGGGCACGACGTTCTCACCCTCATGCGCTGCGTGTGACGAGCACGCACTCAGAGCCAGCACACTGCACGCCGCCACCGACGCACAGACAACACGGGCACCCCGCGGGACGCGAGACAAACGAACAGTAAACATGGGAGGGAACCTTAGGGGGAGGAGAGTTGGCGTCGAATAAGAATAAAAAGACCAGGAGTGCCGATCAATGCAGTAATGATACCGATGGGAATCTCCTGCGGAGCCAGCAGCAGGCGCGCCAGCACGTCAGACCAGACCAGCAACAACGCACCCAGCAGCGCCGCGATCGGCAGCATCCGGCGGTGGGCGCTACCCACAAGGCGGCGGGCCACATGCGGCACTACCAGACCCACGAAACCAATCGCGCCACTCATCGCGACCAACGAACCAATCAACACGCATAGTACCGCCAGTAGTACCGCGCGGAAACGAGCCGGACGAATACCCAACGACAACGCCGTAGAATCCCCTACCACCACAGCATCCACATGCGGCCCCACACACCACAACACAGCACAACACAACGCCGTCACCACGGCACACGCCAACAACGCCGAATCCCATCGCGCCAGATTCAACGAACCAAGCAACCAAAACATCACAGAACGCGAAGACTCGGGAGAATCGGAGGCGAAGACCATGAAACTCGTCAAAGCGCTCAACGCATACCCCACGGCCACGCCGGCCAACAGGATGCGCACCGCGTTCAACGAACCCGCCGTCCGCGCCAGAGCAAAGACCAGAACAGACGCCACCGCCGCGCCCACAAAAGCCCCGGCTTGAAGACCCAGCGCGGGGATCGCGGCGCTGGCTGTACCGGCAGCGCCTGCAGCGCCCACAGCTCCCAGGGCGGAGCCGCCCAGAAGCACCGCCGCAGCCCCGGCGGAGGCGCCCGAATGAATGCCGACAATATAAGGATCCGCCAGGATATTGCGCACAAGAGCCTGCATCACGGCGCCCGCGACGGCGAGCCCCGCGCCCACGCATACCGCGAGCGTGATGCGCGGCGCGCGGATAGTGCGAATGATGGTGTGGAGCTGCTCAGGAGATAAGGAAGCGTGTGAGCCAAGAGTGCTGGTTCCAAGGTGCAGCGCTGCGGCGCAGCTGGCCGCAAGCGCGCAGAGGAGAAGGACAGCCCAGTTGATGGTGCGGGCATTCGCGTGGCGGTGACCCAAGGGGTCAGTGGTGCGCGTGGCCTTCAGGAGGATCACAGTTTGAATTTACGCGCGTTGGTGGCAATTCTCTAGTTGCTTATTGCCTGCAACCCATCTCTTATAGGAGAGGTGTCTTAGAACGTCGTTTCGACAAATCGCATAAATGATGCCAGTTTTCTGACCTGGGCTTATTCTTTTCTCAGGAAAATCGAGTCGACGTTCTAAGACACCCCGCTGAGTAGACGGCAGCATTGTGGATAATAGGATGGGTGACTCATCGAAACACCGCAGCCCCCACACCCAACGGCAACGCGTTGCCCGTCCCAGGCCCAGCCCCGGAAACTGAAGTGGCGCGCCGGGCGGATCTGCGCAAGCACAAGACCATAGCTACAAGCTTGCTGATTTTCGCCACTGTCATCTACGTCTCCATGTGTTGGTTGGAATACCAAGGCAACCCCGGGGCATGGGTGGGCTACGTCCGGGCGGCGTCGGAGGCTGGAATGGTCGGCGCTTTGGCTGACTGGTTCGCGGTCACCGCACTGTTCAGACACCCGCTTAGGATCCCCATCCCCCACACCGCGATCATTAAGCGCAAAAAGGACCAGGTGGGTCACGCGCTGTCTGAGTTCGTGGGGGAGAACTTCCTCAACGCCGCGCTGATCAGCGACAAGCTTCACAAGGCCCACATCCCGTCGCGTGCCAGCAACTGGGTGCTTAACCAGCGGGGTGACCTGCGCATCTCTCAAGAGGCCGGCAAGCTGATCGATGTCGTGATCAACGGCATCGATCCCACAGAAGCTGAGCAGGTGCTGCGCGCCCTCGTCATCGACAAAGCCAGCGAACCCCAGTGGGCTCCGCCCCTGGGCCGGGGCCTTCAGCAATTGATCGATGAAGGCCGCACGGAACCCGCGGTGGAGGCTGTGGTGGTGTGGATGGATGACAAAGCTCGGGCGTCGGAGGATTTTGTCACCACGTTGATCGATGAACGGACCCCATCCTGGGCGCCCCGCTTCGTCCGCGAGTTGGTGGGGGACAAGGTGTATCGCGAGCTGGTGCAGTTCACCGCGGATGTGCGCCACAATCCGAATCATGAGGCGCGTCAGCAGATCCGCTCGTTCTTCGCGCAGTTGGCGCAGGATCTGCAGCACGATCCGGCCATGATTGCCAAGGTGGAGGGCTTCAAGGAGGACATCATGACGTCCGGGCCGGTGCAGGCGCTGCCCGGAAAGTTGTGGGAGTCTGTGCGCTCGAATGTCACGGCGATGGCGCGCGATGAGGAGTCCTTGCTGCGCCGCAAAATTGCGCAGTGGTCGCACGAGTTCGCGCAGCGCATCCAGGATGAGCCGCAGCTACGCGACGCGCTGGAGGATCGGATTGTTCGCGCTGCCAGCTACCTCGCGGACAACTATGCCGGCGAGGTGACCGGCATCATTGGCGAGACCGTCGAGCGTTGGGATGCTCAGGAGGCTAGCGACAAGATCGAGCTGATGGTGGGCAAGGATCTGCAGTTCATTCGCGTGAACGGAACGATTGTGGGCGCGTTGGCCGGTTTGGTGATCTATTCCCTGACTGAGCTGGTTTTCGCGGTAGCATAGCGGTCATGAGTGTTGTGCTGACCGGTCTGTGGTACGTGCTGTTTGGGCTGAACGCGGCCGCTGGGCTGCTGGTTTTGGCGTTTGCTGTGGTGGGCGGTGTGCAGATCGCCATCACGCGCGATGACGCTTTTATGGTGATTGATCGCCAGAAGCAGAATTGGTTGATGTTGATGGGTGGCGCGCTGGTGTTGGTTGTGCTGTCCTTCCTGCCGGGGCTGCAGATGTTGTGGATCATCGCGGCGGTGATTGTGGGCGTGTACTGGCAGGATGTGCGCCCGTCGTTGCGTGACGTGCTGGATAACGCCAGCGGGAGCTGGTGATCGTGGCCGTGAATGCTGAGACGCTGAGCCCTGCGGCGTTGGCCGCGATCATGGATGCGACCGTGCTGAAGCCGGAGGCGACACGGGCTGACGTGGACCGATTAATATCCGACGCCCTTCGCTTGTCGTGCGGCGCCATCTGCGTGAGCCCCTCGATGCTGCCGGTGGCTGTGCCCGAAGAGTCAGGTCTGGTGGTGGCGACGGTGGCCGGGTTTCCGTCGGGGAAGCATGCCAGTTTGATTAAGGCCACGGAGGCGCGTTTTGCGGTGCAGAATGGTGCCGATGAAGTGGATGTGGTGATTGATATTGCGGCGGCGATTGCGGAGGATCGCAATGCGCTGATCAGCGAATTGATGACGGTGCGGGAGGCGGTTCCACAGCCGGCTGTGCTGAAGGTGATTGTGGAGTCCGCGGCGTTGACAGAGCAGCAGCTGCGCACGGCAGTGCAAGCGTGTATTGCTGTGGGCGTTGATTATGTGAAGACGTCCACTGGTTTCCATCCGGCTGGGGGTGCCAGTGTGCGGGCGGTGGAGATTATGGCGGAGGAGTTGCGCTGTGCTGGGAAGTTGGCTCCGTGTGGTCTGCCGGATGTGATGCGGCAGCAGCAGGGGCTGATGGGTATTAAGGCCAGCGGTGGCATCCGCGATTGGGATTCTGCGGTGGCGATGGTGGCGGCGGGGGCGACGCGTCTGGGGGTGTCGGCGCCGGAGGCTATTCTGTCGTCGCGGCCAGAGGATGGCGCCGCGGACGGCCCAGCGAACGGCCCAGCGAACGGCCCAGCGGAGTAGAGAGCCAGGGTGTAGCGCGCGTGGGTAAGAAGCATGACAAGAAGTCCAAGACACCGCATGCTGCCACTCCGGCTCTGCTGATTTTGGAGGAGGCCGGCGTGCCTCATACCGTGTCTACTTTTGATTCTGGGACGGATCATTTTGGGGAGCACGCGGCCCATGAGCTGGGTGTGGATCCAGACAGGCTCTTTAAAACATTGGTTGTGGATCTCACGGCGGGGAAGGGGTCGAAGCGTGTGCTGGGCGTGTGTGTGCTGCCAGTGTCTCACCAGCTGAGTCTGAAGAAGGCTGCGGCAGCGCACGGGGTGCCCAAGGTGACGATGGCGGATCCTGCAGATGCGCAGAAGTCGTCCGGATATGTGCCTGGTGGGATTTCGCCATTGGGGCAGAAGAATGTACTTCCCACGGTGATTGATGAGACGGCTGTGCTTTTCGAGACGATCTTCTTCTCGGGTGGTCGGCGCGGCCTGGATGTGGAGATGAATGCGGAGGATCTGGCTCCGTTGGTGAACGCTCGGTTTGCCGATGTGTGCGCAGACTAAATGTGCAGAGTAAGCGCACAGAATAAGGCGCAGAGCATGACGCGCGCGTGGGGACCGCGGGTGTGGTGAAGATATAACTATGTGGCGCAGATCTCACTCAAGAATCTAGTGTGATGGTCAGCACTTTCCAATTGGTGGAAAGAAAAGCACACTGACGCACGTGCGCAGCACGGGGCAAGGAGATCACCATGAACTGCGATCAATTGAAGGACACCGCACACCGTTGGGCCATGGCGCTGGAGGAGCTGACACAGAAGTCAACAATCTCCGACGACGATGTCCGCGCACTCTTCTGCGAAGACAGCTACTGGCGAGACCTCCTCGCCTTCACCTGGAACTTGCACACCGCGGAGGGCATCCCGGCGATCACCCAGATGCTGCAGGCAACCGGAGAGGCGAGCGCTCTGAGCAACATCCAGATCACAGAGGTCGCCGACGAAGGCAGTGACATGATCGGCACCCAGGTCACACGCGTCCACTTCACCTGCGATTCCGCGGATTTCCACTGCAAGGGCATCGCCCGCCTCGCCGACGGCAAGGCCTGGACCGTCATGACGTCCGCCCGTGAGCTGAAAGACTTCCCGGAGCCGTCCCGCCATCGCCGCCCGATGGGCGCAGAGCACGGCCTGCAGAAAGATCCGAAGAACTGGGCCGATAAGCGCGCGGAGCGCCGCCGCACCCTGGGCTACTCGGAGCAGCCCTACGTCCTGATCATCGGCGGCGGCCAGGGTGGCATCGCCCTGGCCGCGCGGTTGAAACGCCAGGGCGTGCCCGCGCTGATCGTTGATAAGGCCGAACGCCCCGGTGACCAGTGGCGCAGCCGCTACCACTCCCTATGCCTGCACGATCCGGTCTGGTACGACCACATGCCCTACCTGCCGTTCCCGGACGACTGGCCGGTGTTCACCCCGAAGGACAAGATGGGTGACTGGCTTGAGCACTACGTGGGGATCATGGACTTGGACTACTGGACCAACGCGGAGTGCAAGGGCGCAACCTTCGACGAAGTCTCAGGTACATGGACGGTCGTCGTGAACCGAGACGGCGAAAACGTCACGCTGGAACCCACGCAGCTGGTGCTGGCCACGGGCATGTCCGGCGTGCCGAACCGCCCGTACATGGAGGGGCAGGAAAACTTCAGGGGTGAGATCCGCCATTC
Organism: Corynebacterium sp. zg254; assembly: GCF_024701495.1. Lineage (NCBI taxonomy): Bacteria > Bacillati > Actinomycetota > Actinomycetes > Mycobacteriales > Corynebacteriaceae > Corynebacterium > Corynebacterium sp. zg254. Next base: position 1,126,963 of record NZ_WIAR01000001.1, on the reverse strand, counting down.
CTCCGAACACCCCGGCGGTGGCGGGGATGCCGGCAAGAATGTGATCGTGCTGGGTGCCAACAATTCCGCCCACGACATCTGCGCGGACCTGTATGACCATGGCGCGAAGCCGGTCATGATCCAGCGTTCCTCCACCCACATCGTCCAATCTGATTCCCTGATGCGGGAGGTCTTCGGGCCGCTGTACTCCGAGGACGCGGTGGACGCCGGGCTCGACGTGGATAGCGCTGACTTACTGTTTGCGTCGTGGCCGTACAAAATTTTGCCCGACGCCCACCGGCCCATCTTCGACAGAATCCAGGAAGCGGACAAGGATTTCTATGACCAGCTGAGGAAGGCTGGCTTTCTCCTGGACTTCGGCGATGACGGGTCAGGGTTGTTCTTGAAGTATGTGCGCCGCGGTTCGGGATACTACATCAACGTGGGCGCTTCGGAGCTGGTGGCGAACGGATCCATTCCCGTGAAGTCCGGTGTGACGATCAAAGAGGTGAAGGAGCACTCCGTGGTCTTAACGGATGGCACGGAGCTGTCGGCGGATGTGATTGTGCAGGCCACGGGCTATGGTTCGATGAATGGGTGGGCGGAGATGCTGATCTCCAAGGCGGTTGCCGATCAGGTGGGTCGCTGCTGGGGCCTCGGGTCTGACACGGCGAAGGATCCCGGTCCGTGGGAAGGGGAGCTGCGCAATATGTGGAAGCCCACCCAGGTGGAGAACCTGTGGTTCCATGGCGGCAATCTGCACCAGTCACGTCACTACTCGCGGTACCTGGCGCTGCAGTTGAAGGCGCGGTACGAAGGTCTGGACACCCCGGTCTACGAGCTCGCCGAGGTGCACCACACGGGCTAGCGGCGCTCGCTGGAGCCCACGGCGCCTGGCTCAGGGATCGTGACGGAGTCCTGCTCCTGTGCAGCATCGGGACGGGCTGCGCCGTGATCTGCAGCGCCCAGTTCGCCGTCCGCGCCAGCACCGTGCCCCTCGCCGGCACGGCCAGTGCTAGCGCTACCGTCACCACCACGCACCGTACCGTCGGCAGCGCCCCTGGCCTCGTTCAAGGACCGGGCCAACTCCGCCATGCTGACGTCGTTGCCCTGCATGACAACCTTGAGCCCCTCGTCGGTCACGCGGGCGTCGGACATGCGGAGATGATCGCCAAGGTTTCCGGCCTCCTCGGCCTGTTGCGCGATCTGCTCACCGATGGCGTCCACGATGGCGCTGGGCAGGCTGAAGCCCAGGAACTTCACGTCTGTGGTGTCCATCGTGATGCGGCCGTCCTCCACGCGGGGGCGCAGCACCAGGTCGGCCAGCCCGCCGCCGAGCTGGAACGTGAGCGTCTGGTTCGCCTCATCGGTGGTGATGTCCGTGACCCGCAGCGCCTGCTGCACCAGTCCCTCCAGGCCCCCGTCCTGCTGCTGCTCCTGCTTGGACTCGGCCATGGTTTGCTGCGCCTGCGCCAGCATCGCCTCCGCCGGCAGTACGGTCTCTACCTCCAGGCTGCCCAGGATCATGTCCTCCTGAGAGGACCCATTCAGCGCAATGTCCGTGGCGTGAATCGTGGTCGCAGGATCACCGGCAACCACCGGACGGGACTTATCGTTGTTTTCGTAGCTGACCTGCAGCGACGACGGGATCTCCATATCCAGCTGCGGGATCCTCCCGCCCAGCAGGCCCAGCACCACAGACCGGCTGCCCATCGTCACACTGGGATCCGCCTGCATCTGCACGCGGGACGCCGCGGCCTGCTCCTTGAGCGTGTCCTCAATGTTGTCCTTGATGTACCAGCGCAGCCCGAACTCCGCGAACAACCCCAGAATAAGGATGACGGCCACCAGGCCGCCCAGAATCTTCCACACAAGGCCGGTCTTCTTCCGGGAGCCCGCCGATCGTCCTGTCATGTTTGCTGTACTCACGTGATCTAGTGTTCCCCATAGCTGTCCCTGTCTGCAACCATGTTCCACGGGAGCGTGATTGTGTTGTCTTGAATCCGACGCCGGGCTTGCAGTGTCCGCAGCCCACCCTCATCCCCGCTCTCACTCAGGAAGGTGTCCAGGGCCTGCCTCCAGCGGGTGCGCGGGCCGAAGACGGCGAGGGGCGCGGCGCGTTCCCAGGCGTCGTCCATGGCGGTGAGGATGTCGTGGATTCGGTGACCGGGCGTGTTGTTGTGGATCAGCGCTTTGGGCAGGCGTTCGGCGATGTCGCTGGGCGTGTGGACGTCGAACGGGTCCCAGGCCATGGTGAGGGTGAGGGGTCCGTCCTGGTCGAGGAGTACCCAGCAGCTGCGGCGGCCGATTTCATCGCAGGTGCCTTCGATGATCAGGCCGCCGGGGCGCAGGCGGGAGCGCATGGTGTCCCAGGCGGCGTAGACCTGGTCGACGTCGTATTGGCGCAGGACGTTGAACGCGCGGATCAGGTCGGCGCGCATGCCGGCCAGCTCGAAACCGCCGAGGGCGAAGGTCACCCCGTCGCGAGGCGGGAGGACTCGCGACGGCTCGATTTCCAGGCCCGTGACCTGCACGGGATGGTGCTGGCTGGGGTGGACGGTGCGGAGGAAGCGCGCCCACTCGCAGGTGGTGGTGTGGGAAGCGCCGTAGCCCACATCCACCGCGACGGGGCTGCGCTGCTCATGGATGATGGCGCGCTGGAACTGCCGGCGCAGCAGCGGGTGGGAGGCAATCCAGCGGTCGGATTTCCGCAGGCGATTAAAGCCGGTGGTGCCGCGGGTAGGTATGCCGATGGGCCCGTCCGATGTCCACGAACGGGCCCTAAGATTATGCGCGTGATCGGCCATGACAGCCGATGTTACTGGCCGAGGCTACTGGTTGTCAGCCAGCCACTTTTCGATGCAGGCTGCCTCGCTGGCGAGGAAGTCCTCCAGCCACTCGGCGACCTTCGGCTCCAGCACTGGGCCCATCATCGGGATCTTCACATCCACGGCGGAATCCGCGACGAGCGTGGTGGTGTCCCCCTCGCCGGTCAGCTTCACCTCGGAGGAGAAGGACACGGGCGCGCCCTTGACCTCAGCGGTGACCTCACCGGTGATGGTGTTGTCCGCCAACGGGCCGAAGCTCGCGACGCGCTTGAGCTTCAGGTCCTGGGAGACGAAGCCGCGCACGGCCTCGGGAAGGGCGGCCTTGGGAAGAAGTTCGTACAGTTCCACCTTGGTGGGGTCTTCGGTGAAGGTGTGAACCTGGCCTGGCTCGTCACCGATGTTTTCTACCTCGTAGGTCCAGTAGGCGTTGGAGGTCAGGGCTTCGTGAACTTTTTCGATAGGAAAGTTGATCGTTGCGGTGTTCTCGCTGTGTGTAGTCATGTCAACAGACTACCCTGATACCCGTGACTGATTCGGATTTTTCCCCAGAAACTGTGTCCACATCTGAGACTGCAGCTGAGTCCACTTCTGCGACCGCACCTGCGACCACATCCGTGCCCGAGCGTGCCGAGCAGTTCGCGCAGACCGTGCCCGGCGCTCATAATGTGGGCCGCACCTTCGCGGAGCTGACCACCCTGCGCATCGGCGGCGCCCCCGCCGCCGTGATCGCCTGCGCCACCGCGGAGGCTCTGCACCAGGTGGTGGCCTGGGCCGATCAGGAGGAGATCCCAAACATTGTGGTCGGCGGAGGCTCCAACCTTGTGGTGGGCGAGGGGCCCGGGGTACAAGACCTGCTGGTCATTTGGGCGCACGCCGGAGCTGCGGGAGCCCAGGCGTCGGAGGAAGATCAGGACGCGGAGATTCAGGGCGAGTCCGACATCTCCGTGGATACGTCCACGGGCGTGGTGCGCGCCTTCGCCGGAGTGGTGCTGGATGAGCTGGTGGAGGTGACCGTGGCGGCGGGGCTTGGCGGCCTGGAGTGCCTGTCCGGTATCCCCGGGTCCGTCGGCGCCACCCCGGTGCAGAACGTGGGGGCGTACGGCGCGGAGGTGTCCCAGACGCTGCGGCGGGTGCAGCTGCACGAGCGCTCGACCGGCCGTTGGGAGTGGGTGGATCCGGAGTCCCTGGACCTGGACTATCGCTACTCCAACCTGAAGTTCACGCATCGCGCCGTGGTGACTGCTGTGGAGTTCCAGCTGAGCACCGACGGCCTGAGCGCGCCGCTGCGGTTCGGCGAGCTGGCCCGGCGCCTGGGTGTTACGCCCGAGGAGGGGCATGGCGTGCGCCGTCCCGTGGCGGAGGTGCGTGAGGCCGTGCTGGCGTTGCGCGCCGGCAAGAGCATGGTGCTGGACGAGGCCGATCACGACACCTGGTCCGCCGGGTCCTTTTTCACCAATCCCATTGTGGTGGGCCGGGACGCCCGGGATGCGGTGGTTGCCGCTGTGCGTACCCGTTGTTCCGACGCCGAAGCGGACTCCATGCCGCTGTACCCCGCAGGCCACAGCGCGGAAGGGGAAGAGCGTTTTAAGTTCTCTGCCGCCTGGCTGATTGAACGCGCCGGGTTTTCGAAGGGGTGGCACGTGCCGGGTAATGACAGGGCGTCCTTGTCTACGAAGCACACGCTGGCTCTGACGAACCGGGGTGGTGCGAGCAGCGAGGATGTTGTTGAGTTGGCTCGGGCTGTCCGCGACGGGGTGCGTGAGGCCTTCGGCGTGGTGCTGGAGCCGGAGCCCATCTGGTTGGGCGCCACGCTGTGATGGCTGAGCAGTCTGCGGGGCCTGAGCGCTGCGTGCGTTCGGAGCGGCCGGCGCATGCGGGGCGGTCGGTGCGTGAGGAAAAGCGCCGGGCAACCCACGCTGCCCTCCAAGACCACGCCACCCGGCTGGTCCTGGAGCGAGGCTTCGACGCCGTCACGGTCGAAGACATCTGCACCGCCGTGGGCATCTCCCCGCGCACCTTCTTCAATTACTTCCCCAGCAAAGAAGTGGCCGTGTTGGGGCCGGAGCCGGAACTCCCCGGAGAAGCAAGCGTTGAGTGGTTCGACGGAACCCGTGCTGAGGTGGCTGCCGAGCCGTCTCTGGTGTATCGCGTACTGGCGTTGATGTTTAGGCTCGTGACCAGCGAGTTGCGCAGCGATCAGTACCGGCCAGAGATCACCCGGCGGCGCCGGGTGATCCGGGAAGAAAACCCCGCCCTGGCGAGGAGCTTTTTCGCGAAGTTCCATGCGCTGCACGAGGATGTGGAACAGCACCTGGCGGAGTTCTTGCGCCAGCGGCCGGAGTGCCGCCGGCTGAGCGAACAACAGTGTCACGCCAGCCGAGAGGCTGGCGTGATCGTGGCGATGGTGTCCGCGGCCTTGAACACGGGCTTCAAGCAGTGGCAGCAGGCCGAGCCCACGAACCCCGCGGTGGCTTTTGAATACTGCCGGCAGACTCTGGAGGCGATGACGCTCATCGCCTCCACGAGTACCGGGGGCGCGGGGACGCCTTAGTTATCCCACCTGTTCGAAGTCCACCTTGTCCCGCACGCCACAGTCGGGGCAGAACCAGTCATCGGGCACGCTGTCCCACGGCGTGCCCGGTGGGAAGCCTTCGGTGTAGTCGCCTCGGTCTTCGTCATACTGATAGTCGCAACACGTGCATTTGTGGATAGCCATGGTGTTCCTCTCTTCTGTTGTGTGACTTCTCTTCTTCTGTTGTTCTGTCGTGGTGTTTCTCTGGAGCGTCCTCAGGTGCTCCCGTGACAGTGGTCTGCGCTGTGCTGCCGCGCGGCGCGTGCTTTAGCGCGCGGCTGCCGTGCCTCGCATCCGAGTGCGCTGCTGAGGCCGCGGGATGATGTACGTGGACGGCTGACCAGGACCTCGAACCACACCGGCGATGCCGGGAATGAGGAAGAACAAACTGATCACCAGAGTCCAGGGAATGATCGTGGCCAGCCCGCCAACTCCCAGGAATCCCAGCACCGCCAGAATCAATAGCCCCAGCCCCACCGCCGTGCCAGCCGACGCCAGCTCGTAGTGCTGCCGGGCACGAGCCCGCCGCTGCTCAACCGTCTCGGTCTGGACGCTCTCAGACATGGGATTCCCCTTCGTCCGCAGTGTGCCAGCGAGCCGCCAAAGCGTCGCGCTTCCGCGGCAGCACATTCGCCCGCCGGATGTCCCCGCCGTAGTGCTTCATGAGTCGTCGGTTCATGACGGCAAACCACAGTGGAGGAATGGACGCAAGAAAGATCATCGTTGCGTAGCCGGCTGGTAATTCGGGCGCTTTGGCGTCGGATCTCAAGGATTGATAACGGCGCGTGGGATTGGCATGGTGATCCGAGTGGCGCTGCAGCTGGTACAGGAAGATATTGGTGGTCAGGTTATCCGAGTTCCAGGAATGCTCCGGCGAGCAGCGCTCGTAACGGCCATCCGGCTGCAGCTGACGCAGCAGCCCATAATGCTCCAGGTAGTTCACGAACTCCAGAAGGGCAATGCCGATGACAGCTTGGATGAGCATCCACGGCAGGATCGTCCACCCAAACGCCAGGAACAGTCCGCCCCACACAACCACCGTCACCAGCCAGGCGTTGAGCACCTCGTTAGAGATGTGGAAGGAAGGCTTACCCTTGCGGGCCAGGCGCTTGCGCTCGATGCCCCACGCGCGCGGAATCTGCTGAGGGATCGAACGCACCAGGTAGGTGTACACGTTTTCCCCCATGCGGGAGCTCACCGGATCCTCCGGAGTGGCGACCTTCACGTGGTGGCCCTTGTTGTGCTCGATATAGAAATGCCCATAGGCGGGAATCGCCAGGGTGATCTTGCCCATCCAGCGCTCGAAGGAACCCTTCTTGTGGCCCAATTCGTGCGCGGCAACGATGCCGATTCCCGACGTCATGCCCATCGACCAGGCCACGCCCAACTTATCCCACAGGGCTAAGTCCCCGCTGGTCCAGAGGTAGCAGCACGCCACGATGGAGGCCAGCATGATGGGGAAATACAAGTACGTGATGATGCGGTAGAACTTTGTCTCCTCCAGCCAGGGGACGAACTCCTCCGGAACGTTCTCGCCATCGCGGCCCAGGATGAGATCCGCCAGAGGGATCAGGATGAACACGGAGATGGGGCCGGCCCACCAGGTGGCGTGGACCAGCCACTGGGGCCCGTTCAGTGCTTGGAGCCACTCCACGATTCCCCAGGCAATGAGGGGAATGGCCGCCGGGATCAGGCTGAACGCCCAGGAGTACTTCTTGGAATCCTTCCAGCCCTGGGGCCTGGCCGCGGGGTCTGCTGCGGAGCCGGCCGCAGACCTAGCCGCCGATGACGATGCCGCAGCGCTGCCCGCCCGGGCTGACGTGGGTGTTGGGCGTGTTGTGGTCATAATCCCTCCAGTGGTTGTAGCCGGGCCGCAGCTGCCTGACCGCAGCGACCTGCGTGCTGCGGCCGGGCGGCGTCGGGCTGACGGAGCCCGCCGTTACAGCATGGTCTGCACCAGGTCCTTCACCTCGCGGCGTCGGATCTTTCCGATCAGGTCGGCCGGCATCTCGTCGATGATGAAGAAGCGACGCGGCACCTTGTAGCGGGTCAGACCCTCACGGCAGTAGTCCTTCATCGCTTCGTGATCGAAGCTGGATTCGGACACGCCGTCGCGCAGAACAATCGCTGCCACCACTTCCTCGGAGCCGTCCTTCTGAGGCAGGCCAACCACGCCAGCCTTCACGATGTCCTGGTGCTCCTCCAGGTACTCCTCCACCTCAGCCGGGTAGACGTTGAAGCCACCGGTGATGATCATTTCCTTGATGCGGGACACGATGCGGATGAAGCCGTCGGGCTCCATGACTGCCATGTCACCGGTGCAGAACCAGTCCTCGAAGAACGGCTGGTCCTCGTCGGGGATGTTGATGTAGCCCTTGAAGACCTGCGGGCCGCGAACCAGAAGCTCGCCGGCCTCGCCATCGGGCATGGTGCGGCTGAAGTCCTCCGGGTCTGCCACGCGCAGCTCCGTGTCCGGGAAAGGAATACCGATGTGACCGGCGCGGCGGTCCGGGGTGATGGGGTTGGCCACGATGATCGGAGCCGTTTCCGTCAGGCCGTAGCCCTCGATGATCTTTCCGCCAGTCTTCTTCTCCCACGCCTCCGTGGTGTGCACGGGCAGAGGAGCCGCGCCGGACAGGGCGTTGTTGATGCCCTTGAGGTCCAGGTTATGGCTGTCCGCGGCCTCCAGGATCTTGTCGTACAGGGTAGGAACGCCCGGCATGTAGGTAGGAGTTTCCTTCTTCAGTTGATCCACGATCAGCGGAACCTCCGGCTTCGGCAGCAGCACCAGCTTGCCACCGGTCGCCACGCCCAACGCCGTGGTGAGCGTCAGGCCGTACACGTGGAACATCGGCAACGCCGCCAGGTAGCGCTCCTGGCCACCCTTGCCCAGGTCCTTCACCCACGCCAAGCCCTGCGTCACGTTGCACATGATGTTGCCGTGGGACAGCAGAGCACCCTTCGGCTTGCCGGTGGTTCCAGAGGTGAACAGAATCAGTGCCGGATCGTTCGGACCCAAGTCCGGGTGAATCTCAATGTCCTTGCCGTTGCCGCCCATCTTGTCGGAGCTCACAGCACTGAAAGGAATGGTTCCCGGCGCCGGTGCATGCAGCAGCTCCCGCTTCTCCTTAATGGACTTCAGCGGCAGCTTCAGGGCGAACTGCTTGATCTTCGGCATGGCCTCGATCATGTTGACGGAGATGATCGTCTCCAGCGGAGTCTTACCCACCAGGGACTGCGCCAACGGCGCCACCTTATCCCAGGCGATGCAGACCTTCGCGCCGTGATCGTTGAACGGCCCTTCCAGCTCGCGCGCCGTGTACAGCGGGTTGTGCTCGGCCACGGTGGCGCCCAGCGTTAGGATCGCGAAGTAGGCGATGATGTGCTGCGGGCAGTTCGGCAGAATCACGGCCACGCGGTCGCCCTTCTTCACGCCCAAGTGCCGCAGGCCCGCCGCGAAAGCATTGACTTGCTCCTGCAGCTCAGCGTAGGAGGTGGACGCCCCGAAGAACTCCAACGCCGTATTCTGTCCGTTCTTGCGCACAGAATCCTTCAGCATGTGCGCCAGCGTGTCCTCGGAGTATTCCAAGGTGTGCGGAGTCCACGGCGCGTAGTACTTCAGGTACGGCTTCTCCTTCCACGCCGTACCTTCTGGGGCCGGTCCATTGGTTGCGTTGGCTTCGTTGCCTGCTGGCACGCCATTGTGTGGGGTGTCTTCGGCGGTCGTCATCACGTATTCCTTTTAATGTTTCGACTGAGCTGTCTTAGCTGTCTGGGCTGGCTGTGAGTTATCTCGGTTGTCATCTCGATCGCGGAGATCGTGGAGATTGTGACCAGGATAACGTTTGCCACTCAAGTATTCAGCAGAACAAAGAAGTTTCACAGTAAAAAACTGTTCAGCCCTCACACACAGCACCCCCGCTGAAGCCCGCTGAAGGCCCCGCCGCCCGCGTACACTAGCCGTTATGCGCGTTGCGATGATCTCGATGCACACCTCCCCCCTGGAACAAGCGGGCAGCGGCGATGCCGGCGGAATGAATGTTTATATAAGAAATACGGCCGTGCAGCTCGCGAGGCTCGGCGTCGACGTAGATATATTTACCCGAGCAACCCGCCCACTCCAAGGGGAAATTGTGGACGTTGAGCCCGGCGTGCGCGTCATCAATTGCGTGGCCGGGCCCTACGAGGGACTAGCGAAGGAGGCGCTGCCCACGCAGCTGGCGGCGTTCACCGGCAGTGTGCTGGCGTTCGTGCGTCACCACGGCATCACCTACGACCTGCTGCACTCCCACTACTGGCTGTCCGGGCAGGTCGCCTGGCTCCTCCGCGACCTCTGGAACGTCCCCTGGGCCCACACGTCCCACACGCTCGCGGCGGTGAAAAATAACTCGCTCGCCGAAGGTGACTCGCGCGAACCCGAATCCCGCATGATCTGCGAGCAACAAATCGTGGACAATGCGGATCTCCTGATCGTTAATACCGACGCCGAAGCGCGCGACCTCACAGTCTCCTACGATGCCGAAGGCGCCAACATCCACGTGGTCGCGCCGGGCGCCGACGTGGAACACTTCACGCCCGGATCCGACCGAGCCACGGAACGCTGGCGCCGAGCGCTAGGCATCTCCTTCCGCGCGAAGGTGATCGGGTTCGTGGGCCGCCTGCAGCGCCTCAAGGGGCCGCACGTGCTGCTGCGCGCCGTGGCGGAGCTCCAGCGGCGGCACCCCGAGCAGCTGCTGAGCGTGATGGTGTGCGGAGGATCGTCCGGCGCTGGGGAGGACAGCCTGGAGTTCCTACAGAACCTGGCCGCTGAACTTGAGATCGCGGGGTGCGTGCGGTTCCTACCACCGCGGCCGCCGGAGGAGCTGGTGGCGGTGTACCAGGCGGCGGATGTGATCGCGGTGCCGAGCTATAACGAGTCCTTTGGGCTGGTGGCGCTGGAGGCGCAGGCCTGCGGCACGCCCGTGGTGGCGACGCGTGTGGGAGGGCTGCCGATCGCCGTGGAGGAAGGGAAGTCCGGTGTGTTGGTGGACGGTCACGAGACGGCCGCGTGGGCTGATGCGTTGGAGTCCTTGATCCTGGATGATGAGCGCCGGATTGCGATGGGCGAGTATGCGCCGGAGCATGCGGCGAAGTTTTGCTGGTCGGCGACGGCTGTGCGGTTGAAGGAGTTGTATGAGCAGTTGCCGCCGCAGGGGTGTGGTGGGCCGCGGCAGCCTGCGGGATAAACTCTGTACAAATTGTTCGATCAAAACGCCAGATTTGGGCCCAAATCTGGCGTTTTGATCGAACATTTTGGGAGGGGTGCGCCTGAGCGCACCCCTAGCTTTTCCTTCACGTGGCAGCGCCACCTCATATAACGTGGAAGCTATGGATCGACAAGGAATCTGTGACCTCTTAGATACAGCAGAGGTTGAATACCAGGACGCGGGCGACAACGTTGTAGTGGTGCTACCAGGCGAGAAGCGCCTGAAAACCAATTGCATCTTCATCCCCCAAGAAGGCATGTTCCGAGTAGAAGCCTTCGTCTGCCGCCGCGTGGAGGAAGCCCAGGAAGAGGTGTACAAGCTCCTCCTGCACGCCAACCGCAAGAGCTTCGGTGTGCATTACACCCTGGACCGCAACGATGACATCTACTTGGTGGGGCAATTCCCGGACTCCACCACGGCCGACGATGTGCAAAGAATCCTGGGCCAGGTGCTCGAGCGCGCGGATCAGGACTTCAACCGGATCCTGGAGCGCGGCTTCGAATCCTCCATCAAGCACGAGTGGGCCTGGCGCTTGTCCCGCGGGGAACCGACGTTCAACTTGGCGGCATTTGCGCACCTCAAGCCGGATGAGGCAGAGGTTGCCTTGCTGTCCCCACCGCCGGATTCCGACCTGCCGGAGACTGCCCATCAGGCAGCTGACCCCCAAACGGGGCAGGAAACAAACAAGGAATCAGAGCAGTAGGTGGCACAATAGACACTATGACCGAAAACACCAGCTCCGAAAACAGCTCTAACAGCTCTAACAGCTTTAATAACTCTGACAACAATGGAACCCTGATCCTCCTCCGCCACGGCCAGAGTGAATGGAACGCCTCCAACCAGTTCACTGGTTGGGTGGATGTCGCTCTGACGGACAAGGGCCGTGAGGAGGCGAAGCGCGGCGGCGAGCTGCTGAAGGAAGCAGGCTTGGAGCCTACTGTGTTGTACACCTCGTTGCTGCGTCGTGCGATCACCACGGCAGCTCTGGCGCTGGATGCGGCTGACCGCCACTGGATCCCCGTGATCCGCGATTGGCGTTTGAACGAGCGCCACTACGGTGCGCTCCAGGGCCTGAACAAGGCGGAGACGAAGGACAAGTACGGCGAGGACCAGTTCATGAGCTGGCGCCGCAGCTACGACACCCCACCGCCAGAGATCGAGCTGGACAACGAGTACGCCCAGACCAATGATCCTCGCTACAGCGACCTGCCTGAGGTTCCTCGCACCGAGTGCCTGTTGGACGTGGTGAAGCGTTTCATTCCTTATTACGAGGAGGAGATCGAGCCGCGCCTGAAGCGGGGCGAGACTGTGCTGGTTGCTGCGCATGGTAACTCTCTGCGCGCGCTGGTGAAGCACTTGGACAAGATTTCCGATGAGGACATCGCTGCCCTGAACATCCCTACCGGCATTCCGCTGGTGTACACCATCGGCCAGGATGGTTCGGTGTTGAATCCGGGTGGCCAGTACCTCGATCCGGAGGCTGCGGCCGCTGGTGCTGCTGCTGTCGCTGCTCAGGGCGAGGCCAAGTAGCCCCGACGCCGCCGCGCCCCGTCCCATCCTCTCCGCGCCCGAACTTCCGCACTGCGTCGCCCACCCGTCCTAGTGCTCTCGCACCGCCACCCCAAGCTCTGTGCGTGCCAGCGTGTACATTGAACTCCTATGAGTGAACTTGGACTAGCGGTGCTGTGCGGCGTGGCCGCGGGTGTGCTGGTCACTGTGGTGGCTGTGCTCCTGTATCGCCTGCGCGTGCGGGAGCTTCGCCATCGCAAAACGCAGGCGGACCTGGAGGACAACAAGGTTTCCACGGTGTCCCAGGTGTTGTATTTTGCGGTGCAGTCGTCGCCGGATGCGGTGGTTGTGGTGGATAAGCGCCGCAGTGTGGTGCTGTCGAATCCGCGTGCGCATGAGCTGGGTTTGGTTAAGGAGCGCATGGTTCATCCCGAGGTGTGGGAGATCGTGGAGCAGGTGCTGGTGGATCAGGTGTCTCGTGAGATGACAGTGAAGCCGGTGGTTCAGCGTGGCGCCCGCCCGGTGATGGAGGTTGCGGGTCATGTGCAGTTGTTGACGCTGACGGATGATCGCTATGTTGTGGTGTATGCCTCGGATGTGTCGGAGCAGATCCGCATGGAGTCGGCTCGGCGTGATTTTGTGGCGAATGTGTCGCATGAGCTGAAGACTCCCGTGGGTGCGATTTCTTTGCTGGTGGAGACGATGATGTCGGTGAAGGATGATCCGGAGTCTGTGGAGTATTTCGGGGGGAAGCTCACGAAGGAGGTCTCGCGCATGAGCACGATGATCACGGAGCTGATTTCGCTGTCGAAGTTGCAGGGTGCGGAGTCCTTGCCTGATCCGCAGATTCTGGATATTGATTCTATTGTCGACGCCGCCGTGGAGCGCTGCCGTCTCGCCGCTGAGACGGCGGGAATTGAGATTGTCACGGATGCGGGGTTGGGTGTGCCTGTCCGAGGAGACAGGAATTTGCTGGTTACTGCGTTGAGTAATTTGGTGACGAATGCGATTAATTATTCGCCGCAGGGTAATTCGGTGTCTATTTCTCGGCGGGTGGATGCTGGTGCGGTGAGGTTGAGCGTGACGGATCGTGGGATTGGTATTGCGCCGGAGGATCACGAGCGTGTGTTTGAGCGGTTTTTCCGGGTGGATAAGGGGAGGTCTCGGGATACGGGTGGCACGGGCCTGGGCTTGGCGATTGTGAAGCATGTGATGGTGAACCATGGTGGGTCGGTGAGTTTGTGGTCGAGGCCGGGGACTGGGTCGACGTTTACGTTGGAGTTGCCGGTGTATGACGAGGCTCAGCAGAAGGCAGCGGGTGGCTATGTGTCGTCGTTGTCGTTGGGTTCGGGGGCTGACGATGATGATGACGATGATGAGGCACTCAACTAGAGGTAGCGCGAACTGGCCGTGTACCCTTGGGCTTTAGTGCTGTCGATCCAGAGAGGTTTTCCGCTGTGACCAGTGTTCTTATTGTCGAAGACGAGGAATCATTGGCGGAACCATTGGCGTTCTTGCTGAAAAAAGAGGGCTTCGAGGTGTTTATCGCCGGTGATGGCCCCACTGCCTTGGAGATGTTCGAGGCTAACCATGTGGACATTGTGCTTCTGGACCTCATGCTGCCGGGGATGTCTGGCACGGAGGTCTGCCGGACGCTCCGGCAGACCTCCAGTGTGCCGGTCATTATGGTGACCGCGCGGGATAGCGAGATCGACAAGGTTGTTGGTTTGGAGCTGGGCGCGGACGACTATGTCACCAAGCCGTACTTTGCCCGGGAGCTGATCGCTCGTATCCGCGCTGTGTTGCGTCGGGGAGGGGATAACGAGATCCCGGCTGAGGACGCGGATGACGGCTTGGTGTTCCGCGAGGGCCGCGTGGTGCTGGATGTTGAGCGGCATATCGTGACCGTGGACGGGCAGCGGGTCCAGCTGCCCCTGAAGGAGTTCGACCTGCTGGAGTACCTGATGCGCAATAGCGGTCGGGTGTTGACGCGTGGGCAGTTGATTGACCGGGTGTGGGGCGCGGACTACGTGGGCGATACTAAGACGCTGGATGTTCACATCAAGCGCCTGCGCTCCAAGATTGAGGAGGAGCCGTCCCGCCCGCAGATTCTGGTGACGGTGCGCGGGCTGGGCTATAAGTTCGAGGCCTAGGCCTGCGCGCGGTCCGCGTACGGACCGCGCTCGCAGAACGGAGGCTGGAGGCGTGCGCGCCTCCTAGGCCTGCGATTCCCGGCGGCGCTGCTCCAGCGTCGCCGGATGAATCGCGATCAACGGGAGCCCGCTGGGCGACAGCGCAGCGAGCTTCTCCCGCTGCTCGCAATGCTGCGCCAGCACCTCGTAGGCCGGGGCTCCGATGAGCTCCTCCAACTCCTCCTTGTGCGTGCGCCACAGGGGATCGGCCCCTGCATGGCAGGTGGGGTCAGTGGTGCAGTACCAGTCGAAGTCCTCGCCGCCGTTGCCCCAACCCCGGCGGTTGTATTCGGTGATGGTGGTGCGCAGCTGCTCCACGCCGTCGGGACGAACCTCCCACTCTTCAAGCCGGCGCAGGGGAAGCTGCCAGCACACCTCCGGCTTGGAGTCCACGATGGACAGCCCATGCTTGAGGGCATAGGCGTGCAGCGCGCAGCCGGTTCCCGCGGGGAAGCCCGCGCGGTTGGCGAAGATGCACGCGCCGTCGACGACCACGGTCTTGAGCGCGGGTTCCATCTCGCCCTCATCGTTTTCCAGCTCGTCCCACTCCAGCCACGGCTCCACGCGCTCCTGCCCGCCGCTCCCGCGAGTGCCCGCTTGCTCGTGACAACGTCCCCAATGCTGCCAATCCTCAGGCCCCAAACGCTCCGCCATCTCACGCAGACGAGAACGGTCATCCTCGTCCGTCAGAAACGCCCCATGTCCGCAACAGCCGACGTCGCGCGCGCCGGCGTCGATTCCAAGACAGGATTCGGTGCCAAAGCGGCAACGGTAGGACGACAGCAACCACGTCAGATCCAGAGAAATAATGTGCTCAGGATCAGCAGGGTCCAAAAACTCCAACCACTCCCGGGGATAATCAGCAGGAAGCTCCCGGCCAGATTGCACTGACAAGTCCGCGGGTGTGCCCTCGGGGTAACCCGATGCGATGTGTGTACTCACAAGCACCTACCGTATCGGTTAATCTTAAGCAGTGCGATTAGGTGTCCTAGATGTCGGAAGTAATACGGTTCACCTCGTGGTGGTTGACGCCCAACGAGGCGGCCCGCCAACACCCATGAGCAACTGGAAAACCCCCATGCGCCTGGTGGAATACCTGGACACACAAGGCGCCATTAATAAGGAGGGCATCGACCGGCTCACCAAAGGCGTGGCCCTGGCCCGCGAAATGGCGGACCAGTTCCAATGCGAATCCATGCTGGCATTCGCAACCTCCGCGATTCGCAGCGCAGCGAACGGGGAAGCCGTGCTGGATCATGTGGAGAAGAAAACCGGTGTGCGGCTGCAGATCCTCTCCGGAGAGGACGAAGCGCGCCTGACCTTCCTGGCGGTGCGTCGATGGTTCGGCTGGTCGGCAGGCCGCATCTGCGACCTGGACATCGGTGGCGGATCCTTAGAAATCTCCGTGGGGGATAACGAAAACCCTGACATCGCGTGCAGCGTGAACCTCGGCGCGGGCCGCTTGACCCGCGACTGGTTCGAAACGGACCCGCCGAGCAAGAAAGCCATCGCCGACCTGCGGGAATACATCGACGAAACGCTCAAAGATCCGGTGAAACAGATCAAGGAATACGGCGAGATCGACCTGGCCGTGGGAACCTCCAAAACCTTCAAAATGCTGGCGCGCCTGACGGGTGCGGCGCCGTCCTCCGCGGGCCTGCGGGTGGAGCGACGGCTGACCCAGGCCGGCCTGCGTCAGCTGATCGCGTTCATCTCCCGCATGACCGCCGCGGACAGGGCAGAGCTGGAGGGCGTGAATGTGGATCGCTCCTACCAGATCGTGGCCGGCGCGCTGGTCGCGGAGGCGACGATGCGCCACCTGGACATCGATACGTTGAAGAACTGTCCGTGGGCGTTACGCGAGGGTGTGATCTTTGCGCACACGGATGTGGAGAAGGCGCCGTGGAGTTATTGGACGCATTAGGGCTGTAAGTGTGCGCTGCGAAGCGGTCACACGGCCTGGCGCGATAGGCTAATTTAGGCTGTAATAACTTTTAGAGTAACTTCTGTGTCACGTCCGGGTGCGTTCGGCAATTATCGGCCTGGTGGATCTCAGAGTAATATGCACTCTTAAAGTGCCATGTGACGTAGGCGTTTTAAGCTGATGGGAAACGTGAATGAGTGAGAAGCTAACCGTTGCAGAACTGCTGGCCCGCCATGGGCGCAGCGGTTCTTCCGACAGTTCTCGTCCGCATCGTCGTCGCAGCCTGTCCGAGGGCGGTGTGAGCGTTGCGGAGCTGACGGGATCCATCCCCGTCGTGAAGGATGAGCACATCCGCGCTGCTCAGGCGCTGGACAGAGATTCGGTGAACGTGACCGAGCCGGAGATCCTGGAGGCCGAGCTGGTCGATGCTGAGGAGACGGAGGCTGAGGTACGTACTGTGACCGACGCCGACCAGGTCGCCGCCGAACCCATCGATGTGGAGCTTGCTGGGGATGATCCCATCGACGCCGAGGTTGCCGACCCAGAAGCCCCCGCCGAAGAATCCGGCGCGGCTGTTGCTGCGGCTGCTGCGGCTGCCGCGCCTGCCGCCCAGACTGCTGTGCCAGAGGCCCCCGCCGATAAGCCCAGCGCTCCTGCTGCACCTGCCGCAGTGGATGCGCCCGCTGATGCTGCCGCGGGGGAGGCTCGCGCTGAAGAAACTGAAGAAGCTCGCGAGGGTGCAGAAGCCGACACCGTCGAAGTTGACGAGGCCGAAGCAGACCACGCTGAAGAGGCCCGTGACGTCGAAGAAGCCGATGAGGTCGAGACCGACCGTGCCGAAGGCCCCGTGGAAGGCCCGAAAGAGTTCGAAGAACTCGTCGCCACCCTCTCCGACAACGAGGTCGTGGACTTCGAAGACAACCGCATCTCCTGGCCAGCCATGATCGCCCAGGCTATCGGCGCGGTCGCTGCGGGTGTGCTGATCTTCATCGGCTTCAACCTGCTGTGGGCCAACGTCAGCCCCATCATCGTGCTGGCCTTGGCGCTGATCGCGACCGTCGCCATGGTCGTTGGAGTGCACCTGCTGCTCCGCCACAAGGACAAACTGCTGATGATCCTGGCCCTTATCGTGGGCCTGGTGCTGACCATCGGGCCGCGCCTCATCATTGGCATATAGCTCTCATCATCGGTATATAGCCTCGCGATAAATATCCGCTCACGCCCGGTCCAAGGCCTCCCACACCTCACGCCCCAACCGCCCTCCTGCCACCGCAGGAGGGCGGTGTGCACTGCTCACAGCCTGCAAGGGTGCGAAACACGAGTGAAGCTGGCACTCTGGAGATATGACACGAATTGGAATTATTGGTGGAGGAAACATTGGCGAAGCTCTCATCTCGGGCGTGATCTCGGGAGGCGTGGACGCCAAGCACGTCGTGGTGAGCGACCCCGCCCAGCCGCGACGCGAAGAACTGCGCGAACGCTACGGCGTGGTCGCTACGGACGACGCCACCGAAGCAGCCGAAGAGGCCGACTTTCTGGTGATTGCCGTCAAGCCAGATGTGGTCGGCGTCGTTCTCAAGGACATTGCAGACACGGTGAGCGGCAATTCCGCGGACACGGTCGTGGTATCCGTGGCGGCCGGCGTGTCCATCGGATTCATGGAGTCCCAGCTGGCCGCGGGAACCCCCGTGGTGCGCGTCATGCCGAACACGCCGATGCTGGTGGGCAAGGGTGCCAGCGGCATCGCCGGCGGACGCCACGCGGAGGACTCGCACCTGCAGGGCGTGAAGAAGCTCATGGAGAACACCGGCCGCGCGCTGATCGTCAAGGAGAAGGACCTGGACGCCGTGACCGCCGTGTCCGGCTCCGGCCCGGCGTACTTCTTCCTGGTCGTGGAGGCGATGACGGACGCGGGCGTGCAGCTCGGCCTGCCACGTCCAGTTGCGGAGGAGCTGGCCGTGTCCACCGCTGCGGGTTCTGCGGCGATGCTGGAGCGGAACCTGGATGAGGATGATGGGGACGACGCCAACACTCTCCGCACGAAAGTCACCAGCCCTGGCGGCACCACTGCGGCCGCTACTCG
Source organism: Corynebacterium sp. zg254 (assembly GCF_024701495.1). Taxonomy (NCBI): domain Bacteria; kingdom Bacillati; phylum Actinomycetota; class Actinomycetes; order Mycobacteriales; family Corynebacteriaceae; genus Corynebacterium; species Corynebacterium sp. zg254. The sequence goes on along the minus strand of NZ_WIAR01000001.1, from coordinate 1,108,630 downwards.
GGCGTTGGAGGAGAACGGTCTGCGTAAGGCCTTCTTCCAGGCGATGCAGGCCTGCCGCGATCGTTCCGTGGAGCTGGGGCAGCAGAACAAGGAAGACTAGTGGCGAGGCGGCTGCGCGCGTCCTGAGTCGACCTCTCTGGCGCCGCTTGCCCAGTTGCGTCCTGAGTCGGATCTCCCGGCCGGATGATCGCAGCGCCGGCGCCGCGACCGAGGAGTCCTCTCCCCCAACATGTGGGTATGCTGCCGCTGCCTTCTGTAACACTGTTCACAGCTTTAGCGTGCGATAACATGCGATAACTTGCGTGGCAGCAGTAGTGAAGGGTCTCACACGTCCATTTTTTCCCTCTATTTCACATAAATCACAAGAATCACGTACGATTATGGACGAGCGATTCACGTGCGATGTCGTGCAGGAGGGGAAGCCTGCCGCGCATGAGGGCGCCAAGAAAGTGAAGAAAATATGGCTAATGCTAGTAATGACAATGGAAGCTTCTTGACCGTTGCTGAGGTTGCAGACCTCATGCGCGTGTCCAAGATGACTGTGTACCGCTTGATCCACTCCGAAGAGCTGCCAGCCGTTCAGGTAGGCCGCAACTTCCGTGTGCGTGAGTCCGCAGTGAACGAGTACCTGGGTTCTTCGGAATACACTGCAACGAAGACCGGTTAAGCTTCTTAAGCGCCCTGAGCTCCCTGAGCGTTCCTTGAGGAACACTCAGGGAGCTTTGCTGTGTGCGGGCTCCGCGCGCGAGCGCGCACTGCACGCGGGGGGGTGCGCGCTGCCGCGCCGCGGTTGTGGGCCGCGCTGCACGTGGAGCGTACTGCCTGCGCGCTGCCGCACCCCGCGCCGTCGGCGCCGCGTGCCGGCGTCGGCCGATGAGAAATTGCCATAGCGTGACACACTTAAGCCCCGGAAGTCTCTGAAATGGCCCACTTTCGAGTGTTTCCGGGGCTTAACTGTGTCATGCCGTTGTACTTCTGCCCCTCAGGGAGCTGCGACGTTGCTGCCAGTGCGTGGTGCGTACGGTGCGCGCGGCGCGTGCCCGGGCTGGCTACACAGCGCGTGGAACAGCGCGCGAAGCGCGCCCCGCTTTGGTGACGGGATGGGGGACGCGCTAAACTATTGACCATTCGTGTCGGTCCGCCCCACTTTTGTCAGACTGGCACCGTGTCCGCCCGCCGGAAGGTCAGGCTGGGCGTGAACAAGATATGACCATCGATATGAAGCGAGGTTCCCACAATGGGTTCTGTTATTAAGAAGCGCCGCAAGCGTATGTCCAAGAAGAAGCACCGTAAGATGCTGCGCCGTACCCGCGTTCAGCGTCGTAAGTTGGGCAAGTAAGCCTTCGCACCCACAAATTGCTCGGTCATATCGCCACTTTTCCGCCGAAAAGTGGCGATATGACCGAGCAATTTGCTTTGGGGGTGTGGTCTCCTGAGAGCTGTGAGTTCTCGAGTGTTTCTGGCTCCGAACATTCCGAGCGCAACCTGAGTTAGACTTACTCGAACACTGACGACCACTTGCCCCGTCCTCGGTATGCGGCCGCCCAGCGCCAAGCCTGAGCCCGGCACACACCAGTGCCGCCCGGCGCCAGCCGCCCGCCATCCACAGCCGGGGTCACGACCGGGAGAATGACGCATGAACACTCCATTGGGCCTCACTGTGATGGGGCTGGTTATCATCCTGAGCACGGTCACCCTGCTCATCCGCGGCAAAGTGAACCCCATCGTGCCGATGACTCTGGTGCCGATCGCAGGCGCCCTGATCTGCGGCTTCGGCCCGGAGGACATCGCGGATTTCTTCTCCTCCGGTCTGGGCTCCGTCATCAACGTGGTGGTGATGTTCATCTTCGCCATCATTTTCTTCGGGATTCTCCAGGACGTGGGTCTCTTCGTGCCGGTCATCCGCGCGCTGATCACCGCCACGCGCGGCAAGGTCCTCCTCGTGACCCTCGGCACCGCCGCGATCGGCATTGTGGCCCATCTTGATGGCTCGGGTTCCACCACGTTCCTGCTCACCATCCCTGCGCTCTTGCCTCTCTATCAGGCTTTGGGCATGTCGCGGTATGTGTTGCTCACTATTGTGGCGTTGGCGGCGTCGGTGATGAATATGGTGCCGTGGGGTGGCCCGCTGGGCCGCGCGGGTGCGGTGGTTGCGCAGGAGCCGAATCAGATCTGGTTGCATATTTTGCCGATGCAGGCGCTTGCGGTGGTCATGGTGTTCCTCGTGGCTGCCTGGTTGGGCTGGACTGAACAACGACGCCTAGCCGGCCTCCGCGCCACCGGCCAATTCCACGGCCCGGCTATCGTGGATGTGCGGACGGTGGCTGCTGATTTCGCGGCGTCGCATGAGAAGGATGTCCAGGACAAGGGCTATTCTTATCGTTCTGCCCGGTGGGTGACCATCACGAACGTGCTTTTGGTGCTCGTGACTCTGGTGGTGTTGTTGGCGGACATCCTCCCGCCCGCGCCGGCGTTCCTGATCGCCACGACGATCGCCATGATCGTGAACTTCCCGACTGCCGATGAGCAATCCAATGCCCTCCGACGCCACGCGCCGAACGCCTTGGCCATGGCAGGTGTGATCCTGGCTGCTGCGATGTTCCTGGGGGTGTTGAATGAGTCGGGGATGTTGGAGGAGATCGCGCTGGCGTTGGTGAGGGTTCTTCCTGAGTCCGTGGGGCCGTATCTCCATGTGATTGTGGGGCTGTTGGGCGTGCCGTTGGATATGCTGACCTCCACGGATGCCTACTACTTCTCGGTGTTGCCGATTGTTCAGGAGTCTGTGGGCACGTTCGGGGTGAGTGGTATGGGGGCCGCGGCGGCGTTGATCATCGGCAATGTGATTGGCACGTTTGTGTCGCCGTTTTCTCCGGCCCTGTGGCTGGCTCTGGGTTTGGCTCAGGGGCAGATGGGTAAGTACTTGAAGGTGGCGTTCCCACTGGCGTGGGCGTTCTCTGCGGTGTTGGTGCTGATTTCTTTCGGGGTGGGGATCCTACACTAGCGCCGTGTGGCGCGCATACTGCCACGCTCAGCGCCGCTTGATCCAGTAGCCTCCCGCCACGGCCGCAGCCCCTGCGGCCGGGGCGCCGTAGCGCTTCAATATTCGCCGAGTGCGGCGATAATCGCGGATCTCCCAATCGCGTGCCTTGGCAATTCTGCGTAATTCCGAATCGGGATTCACTGCCACCGCGGTGCCCACCATGGACAGCATGGGAAGGTCATTAGAAGAATCCGAATAGGCGGTGCACCGCTCAAGATCTAATCCCTCAGACGCCGCCAAGGCCAGCACCGCGTGCTTCTTACCTGGGCCGTGCAGAATATCACCCACCATATTCCCGGTGAACTTCCCATCTTTCACCTCAGTGACGGTCCCTAAGGCGCCTGTGAACCCCAGTTCACGGGCGATGATCTGCGCCAACTGCACCGGGGAGGCTGTCACCAACCACACCTCGTGGCCGGCGCGCAGGTGCTTATCGGCCAATTCCTTCGTGCCGGGGAAAATGCGTTCGGCCATATTTTGAGCCCAGATTTCCTCACCCAATTGAATAAGGTCCTGCTCTTTATGGCCAGCCACTAATTGCAACGCCTGCTGGCGTCCCGATGCAATATCGCCGGCATTTTCCTTGCCCATCACGCGGAACTTCGCCTGCATCCACAGAAACTGTAGAATCTCTCCCACCGTGAAGAACTTCTTCCGCGCCAAACCTCGGGCAAACACCAGCAGGGACGCGCCCTTAATCAGGGTGTTATCCACATCGAAGAACGCGGCGGCACCTAGGTCCTGGGGGATCGTGGGGTCGGGAGTATTCAGGCGGTTTGATCCCCCGGCAGCCATAGAAGCGCCCTGGAGGTTGCGCAGCCCCGTCCGGAACTCGTCCCCGGTCATTTCGTAGCTATCCGCCAAGCGGTCAATCTTGGCATTCGTCTCCGCGTCGAAAGCTTCGGGGTCTAGGTACGCCCCGGGGTTCAGGTAGCGTCCCCGGAGTGCGGCCATCGCACTGGCCTGACCAGCAACTTTCTGCGCCTCGTCACCCTGGGTAGGGAAGATCTCCCGGCTCAGACGACGGCGAACTAAGCCCCGCACGCTGAGTATCGCGGCGCTGGTGGCGTCGGTTATGGTCTCGCTGGCGGCACGCGTGGTGCGGGCGAGGTCAGTCAGGGAGGGCGCGTTCACACACAAAAGGTTACCCTCTCGCACAGAGGAACGCGGCGAGCAGTCAACGAATGAGGCAGGGAATCGGCCAAAGAGTCGGTCAGGGAATCGGCTAGGGAGTCAGCCACGGATTAGGATGAGCATCATGCAGCCCACCCACACAGTTACAGTCATGACACGCTCCACCTGCGGTTCTTGTGCGCGAGTGGTGGAGCAGATCCGGCCCATCGTGGAGCGGTTCCACAGCACCCTGGAGATTTTGGATGTGGACACGGACGGCCCCGGCCTGGATATGGAGTTTGGCGATCGCGTGCCCGTGGTCCTGGTGGATGATGAGGAGATTGCGTGCTGGGAGGTGGATGACCAGGAGTTGATCGCGGCGCTGTCGTAGGCGGCCGCACCCGCGCCCGAGCCGCGCACTGCACCCGCGCCTCCCCCTGCTTCCTTAACCCCTCCATAACAAAGCACCACTGTTGTTTTGTCATAGGGGTGGGTTAAGGGATACGGTTAGGGGTCGATAATCGACGTAGCAGGAAACGTGGCACAAACGTAGCAGGAGAGGCGAGCATCGCAATGAGCTCTAGCACCAGGATCGGTACCGGTTCGGCGTCCGTGTTGCTGGTTGGCTTATCCTTCCGCTCTGCCCCCGTGTCCATGTTGGAGAAGGTCAATGTGGCCGACAGTGAAATGTCGAAGCTGCAGCTGGCGCTGGTGGACAACGAGGTCATCAGTGAGTCCCTGGTGCTGTCCACCTGCAACCGCATGGAGTTCTACACCGTCTCGAACGCCTTCCACTCCGGTTTGGATCATGTGGTGGAGACGATTTCGAACATGACTGGGGTGACTGCGCAGGAGCTGGAGCCGCACCTGTACGTCCACTATTCCAACGCCGCCGCGGAGCACATGCTGAACGTGGCCAGCGGGCTGGATTCGATGGTGATGGGGGAGCAGCAGATCATCGGCCAGTTGCGTTCCGCGTACCAGGTGGCTGACGAGACGGGCACGGTGGGCCGGACGCTCCATGACCTGACCCAGCGGGCCCTGCGCACCGGCAAGCGCGTCCACACGGAGACGTCGATTGATAGTGCTGGGGCGTCCATGGTCAGTTTCGCCGTGGACCGTGCGTTGCGATTTTTTGATTCCGACGCCCAGCGCACATCCGCGCAGCGACCGTTAGAAGGGAAGCGTGCGGTGATTGTGGGTGCTGGGGCGATGGCGAGCTTGGCGTCGACTTATGTGGGAAGGCTCGGCATTGACCACGTGACGGTCGCCAACAGGACCGTGGCGCGTGCGGAAAATCTGGCGGCGCACGCCGTGGAAGCGGGGGTGAGCGCGCACGCCATTGGTCTGGAGGGCATCTCGGCGGCGCTGGTGGACGCGGATATTGTGGTGTCCGCGACGGGCGCGGTGGGCAACGTGATCACCCGCGCGCACACGGAGGAGGCGCTGCGGCAGCGCAGCCCGCGGCCGCTGGTGATGTGCGACCTGTCCATGCCACGCGATGTGGAGCAGGCCGTGGCGGAGCTGGACCAGGTGACACTGCTGAACATCGAAGAGCTGACCACCATGGCAGGCGAAGGCGTGGAGGATGAGGAGTCCGCGCGCGAGATCGTGGCCCGGGAGCTGGAGGAGTTCCTGGAGGACCAGAGGGCGCAGGCCGTGGTGCCGACGGTGAAGGCCATGCGCCAGAAGGCGGCCGACGTGGTGGCGGCGGAGCTGCTGCAGTTGGAAAAGCACACCCCGGGGATGTCGGAGCTGGATCGTCGGGAGGTGGAGCGGACTGTGCGTCGCGTGGTGGATAAGTTGCTGCACACTCCGACGGTGCAGGCGAAGCGCCTGTCTGCCGACGGGGAGCGGGTGACGTACACCGATGCGTTGGCGGCGCTGTTTAACCTGCCGATGGGCACGGTTGAGTCCGTGACGGAGGCCCGGTCGCAGGGGGCTGTGACGGCCAGCGCTGCGAGTGCTGCGACTGCGAGGGGCGCTGTGGGCGCCCTTGGCCTTGGCAGCGAGACTGCGCTGAGTGACAGTGCGCAGAGCGGTATTGCGCAGAGTGGTACTGCGCAGCGCGAGACTCTACAGGGAGAGAAGAATGACTAACCCTCAGCACACGCCGGAGGAGAACGCGGCGGCTCAGCGCTCCGAGAACGCGGCGGAGAAACCACTGCTGCTCGGCACGCGCGGATCCCTGCTGGCCACCACCCAATCCGGCCATGTGAAGGAGGCCGTGGAGGCCCGCGGAGAATCCGTCGAGTTTCACATTGTGCACACTCCGGGGGACGCGAGCCAGGCGTCGCAGATCCCGGTGGCGGCAATTGGCGTGGGAGTATTCACGGAAACCCTGCGCACGGCCCTGCATGACGGCGAGTGCGACATTGCGGTGCACTCCTTCAAGGACCTGCCGACGGCACCGGATCCGCGCTTCCGCACAGTGGTGCCGAAGCGCGTGGACCCGCGTGAGGTGCTGGTCTCCCGGGACGGCTCCGGGCTGATGGACTTGCCAGCGGGCGCGAAGGTGGGAACCTCCGCGCCACGACGGGTGTCCCAGGTCCGGGCTCTGCGCCCCGACCTGGAACTGGTGCCGCTGCGCGGCAACGTGGGCACGCGCATGGACCGGGTGAACCAGGATCTGGACGCGGTGATTCTGGCGCGCGCGGGGCTGGAGCGTATCGGCCAGCTCGAGCGTGCGGCGGAATCCATCGACCCCATGGTGCTGATCCCCGCCCCAGCCCAGGGTGCCCTGTCCGTGGAAGTTCGCTGCGACGACCAGCGAGCCTGGACCGCCGTGCGAGCCCTGGACCACCTGCCCAGCCACATCGCCGCCGTGGCGGAACGCGCAGTGCTGGCGACCTTGGAAGCCGGCTGCTCGGCGCCCGTGGCTGTCCGCTCCGAGTGGACCACCGACGGCCAACAGCTGACCGTCACCGGTGGAGTGTTCGCCGTGGACGGCTCCCAACAATTGGTGGAATCCAGGACCGAAATATTCGACCTACCTGCTGAGATGGACGCCGACGGCCATCACAACCTGGACCACGAGGCCAGAGAGCGCATCCTGGTCCATGCCCGAGCCTTGGGCAGCGAGGTGGGGCGCACACTGATAGACAGAGGTGCCGCGCGCATCGTGGCCGCCACGTAAACATCTGGGCGCCGCGGCCACCAGCCACAGTGCGTCCGTTAAAACCAGCACCACGTTGTTCCTCGATTCGTTCACAGATTCGTCCAACGTTTTCGCCCATAGTTTCGTCCACAGTTTCGTTTAAAGTTTCGTTCACATTCCTGCCTAGGTTCATGTGCCTCTCCAGAGCAGAACTCCAGTAGCGGAGAATCCCAGTAACGGAGAGCTTCAAGAGACTAGGCAGCTACCGTAGAAAGCACATCCCATGACCGTTTCCGGATTGACCCCGATAGGCAACGGCCGCATCTTATTTGTTGGCGCAGGCCCCGGTAACCCGGATTTGCTGACTGTGAAAGCCCGCGACGTGCTGGTCAATACCGCGCACGCGTGGGTGGATCCTGCGGTGCTCACCGCGGTACGGAAGCTGGTGGGTTCTCGCGTGCCGGTGCCTCAGGAGAAGCTGGATGCAGCAGAGGCGCAGTGGGAAGAGCAGGTCAAGGCCGCGAAGGAGGCCGGGGCGCGCCGTAAGCCACCCCGCCCGGAGCCTCCCACGGCCGCGGAGATCGTCATCGCTGCACCGGGGGATCCCCAGGACGTGGAATCCGCCACGTGGAACAGCAGTGCTGAACCCGATCCGTCGGAGGTCCCCGTCCCGCCCAAGGACGTCGCCGCGGCCATGGTGGCCTGCTCCAAGACGGGACACGACGTGATCCGACTGGTGGCCGGCAACCCCCTGAGCAACCCTTACGTGATGGAGGAACTCCAGGAAGTGGCGAACCTGGGGGCGGACTTCCAAGTGGTGCCAGGCATGACGGGATCCGTGGCAGTGCCAGCCTTCACGGGTATTGGCGTGGGCCCGGACGTTACCGAAGCTGACGTGCGCGGAGGTGCCGATTGGGACCAGCTGGCCAATGCGGGATTGCCGTTGATTTTGACCGCCTCGCCGTCGGACTTAGCGGGGATCGCCAGCGAGCTGAAATCGCACGGCGTGGCCGGCAGCACCCCGGCGACGGTGACGCTGCATGGAACGACTCGGCGTCAGCGGTCCTACGACGTCACGTTGGATACGTTGAAGTCCATTGCGGCGGCCTCGGGCCCGGCGGCCAAGGAAGGGGAGCTGCCGGAGGAGATGCTGGTGACGATCGGCAGCCAGGTGGGCAACCGGTCTAAGTACTCCTGGTGGGAAAACCGGGCGCTTTATGGCTGGACGGTTCTGGTGCCCCGAGCCAAGGACCAGGCCGGACCGATGAGTACCCAGCTGGCATCCCACGGGGCGATCCCCGTGGAAGTGCCGACGATTTCCGTGGAGCCACCGCGAAGCCCGCTGCAGATGGAGCGTGCCGTGAAGGGGCTGGTGGATGGCCACTACCAGTGGATCGTGTTCACCAGCGTGAACGCGGTGAAGGCTACGTGGGAAAAGCTTAACGAGTTTGGGCTGGACGCTAGGGCTCTTGCCGGCGTGAGGGTCGCCGCGGTGGGGCCGAAGACGGCCCAGGCCGTGCAGGACCTGGGGATCACACCGGAGCTGCTTCCCAGCCCCGAGGAGCGCAATGCCTCTGGCCTGGTGAAGGTGTTCCCGCCGTGCGATCCGGACCTGGACCTGGTGGACCGAGTGCTGTTGCCTCGGGCAGACATCGCCACGGACGTGCTGGTCGATGGCCTGATCAACCTGGGGTGGGAGGTCGACGACGTGGTGGCCTACCGCACCGTGCGCGCGGCTCCTCCGAGCCCGGAGATCCGAGACATGATCAAGACTGGTGGGTTCGACGCCGTGTGCTTCACCAGCTCCTCAACCGTGAAGAACCTGGTGGGCATTGCTGGGAAGCCGCATGCCCGCACCATCATCGCGTGCATTGGGCCGATGGCGGCTCAGACGGCGAAGGAGTACGGGCTGCGCGTGGACGTGATGCCTGATGTGGCAGGCGTGCCCGAACTGGTGGATGCGCTGGCGAAGCATGTGGCGATGTTGCGTGCGAATAACCAGCTGCCGCCGCCGCGGAAGCGCCGGCGGCGCCGCAAGAAGGCGGAGTAGCCCCTCTACAAATTGTTCGATCAAAACGCCAGATTTGACCCCAAATCTGGCGTTTTGATCGAACTTTTTTGGTTGGGAGCGCGGGGGCTAGCCGCCAAGCGGCCTCATGCTGGGCGGCTTCGTGCTGGGTGGGTTCGTGCTGGGTGGGTTCGTGCTGGGTGGGTTCGTGCTGGAAAGCCTGAGACGGCGAAGTGCTTCTAACCTTTACCCCATAAAGGGTTGCATCCATCGTCGATGGTTACCGCACGAAAATGATGAAGTTTAAGATTCCTCTTAACTAACGCTTAGACAGCAGGAGAGCTTCACGTGACGAACCAGCCGCCGAACAACCCACCCGGTCAGCCCGGACAGCCGGGACAGCCGGGACCACAGGGACCACAAGGCCCCTGGCAAGGTCAGCCCGGCTCGCCATATCCTGGCCAGCCGTATTCTGGTCAGCCTGGACCACAGGGACCGCAAGGACCACAGGGGCCTTGGCAGGGACAGCCCGGGTCTCCATATTCCGGCCAGCCGCAGCAGGGTTACTACCCACAATCACCTTATGGTCAGCAGCAGCCAGGCTTTGCAGCACAGTATCCGCAACAGCCGCAGCAGCCGCCTCAGTTTCAGCACCCAGGCTTCACCCCGCAACAATCTCAACAGCCTGCCCAGCCGAAGAGCAAACTCCCGGTGATCATCGCCGCTGTCCTCGTCGCAGCACTGGTCATCGGCGGCGGCGTGGTGGCCTTCACCAAATACCAACAAAACCAGCACCTGGCACGGATGGAATACCTCGCCTTCGACGACCCAGGCGTGAACCCATTCATGACGTCAGTCGCTGATAACGATGCCTCCAAGAAGCTCGAGGACAGCACCACCTCCCACGCGAACAGGCGGGCCGGCACGGACGGCAGTGACGCCAACCTATACGGAGGTACCAGCGAACTGTCGGTCTGCGACGCGGCGGCGTTGATCGACAACCTTTCCGGCAATGAGGATCTTAACCGTGCTTTTGCCAAAGGTGTTGGTATTAACGAGGGCGACGTCGAACTCTATGTGAAATCGTTGATGCCAATGGTGTTGATGCAGGACACGTGGGTCACCAACCACGGCTACGACGACGGGCAGGCCACCCCGTTCCAGGCTGTGCTGCAGCGTGGCACCGGTGTACTGGTCGACGGACGCGGTGTGCCTCGTGTGCGTTGCTCGTGTGGTAACCCGCTGGCGGAAGCCTGGACGGGCTACACTGCCCCGAGCGCGACTGAGGCTGCATGGGATGGATATGCGCCGGGGCAGGTCACGGCTATTTATGCCAGTGCGGATTGGCTGCCCAAGCTGCGTGGGTATGACCTGGATAGTGGTGATTCTGATACCTGGGAGTACTCCAAGGCCGCGATCGAGGATCAGCAGCAAGTGTGGGATAGCGTAACGGTGGACACTCCCCGGACTGTGCCGTCGGATATGGGGACTACTCCGGATAAGAAGTTGTTGGAGTCCCTGGGTATGCCGGTTGCTGACAATGGCGACAGGCGCCAGGTAGATGGGGATCGTTTCCAGACGAGTAATGGAACGTTCGACCCTGATGCGCCGGCGCGTGAGCACACAGAAGCCGTCGACGCAGCAAGCTTCGAGGTGTCTCCCGATGCTTATTACATTCTGATGGAAGGGCCTGACGGGATACGCGGTGTGTGCCCGATGAAAGTTCCCGATAACGGTGACTGGGAAGTGAGCTGCAAAGGTTCAGGAATAACAACTGATATTGATTCGGGCACGGTACTTGATGGAAAATTGCGGCTGAGAAAGCTCAACACTATTAGATTCCATAATAAGTTGCAGACATTTTTTGTTGAAGCAATTTACTTAGGCCCTAACGAAAAAATGCAGAACGCGCCAGCTCCCTTGCCACGCGGGCATCATGTGACCGTTGGGGAGTTTACCTGCTACAACTTCTCAGATTCCTTTGGCTGCGAAGGCCCAGGGTCTGAGTTCCGTGCGACCGACGACGGACATCTCTTCGTTAACGGCTCCGATCAACCGATCGGCACCTCGTGCAGCAGTCTGGACTTCGCAGGTCTGGGTGAGCGCAATCTTCTGGTTGCTGATGGCGCGGTCAACTGTGCTGAGGCCACTGCACTGGCGGAAGCGTACTCGGATGCCTGGAAGAATAATGAGGCTGAAGGAAATGGCCTCGACTTCGAAAAGGATGGCTGGAAATGCACTCGGGCGGAGGGTGTGCTCGGCATTGAATTAGGTCGCACAGCGCTGTGTACCCAACAGGGCGCACCTCATGGGACCTTCTACATCACCAAAGAGTCTGGCACTGAGCCGTTGCCAGAGTAACCCGACCGCGGGAATCCTTCCCACCTAGATCCTCACCGCACAGAGCCTTAAGTCACCAGCCCCATCGACCTCAAAGCCGTCCACCACAAAAAGTTCGATCAAAACGCCAGATTTGGCCCCAAATCTGGCGTTTTGATCGAACAATATGCAATCGAACAATGTACACAGGACACTCCATGCACACCACAGCACGGGGAGTAGCATGGCAAGCATGTCGAACTACCAGAAGCTTGTCTCTGAACACACTCCGCTCCGCCGCCCGCGCCGGCTCCGCACGTCGCCCGTGATGCGCAATTTCGTGGCGGAGACGGATATTAACCCGAACCGCTTGGTGTTGCCGATGTTCATCGCGGAGGGCATCGACGCGCCCCGCGATATCTCCTCCTTGCCGGGGGTGCAGCAGCATACGTTCGATTCTTTGCTGCATGCGGTGGAGGAGGCCGCCGAGGCGGGCGTGGGCGCTGTCGATCTGTTCGGCGTTCCCACGGACGAGAACAAGGACGCCACGGGTAGCGCCGGGTGCGCCAGTGACGGGATCCTGAATCGTGGTGTGGAGGCCGTGCGGGAGCGTTTCGGCGATGACATCCTGGTCATGGCCGATACGTGCTTGGACGAATTTACTGACCATGGCCATTGCGGGCTGCTTCAGGAAAATGCGCGGGGGACCGTCGTTGTAGATAACGACGCCACTCTCCAACAATATGCAGCTATGGCCGTGAGCCAGGCGCGCGCTGGCGCGCATATTGTGTCGCCGTCGGGAATGATGGACGGCCAAATCCGTGTTATTCGTGAGGCTTTGGATCAAGCAGGGTTCCAGGATGTGTCGATTATGGCGTATTCGGCGAAGTATGCTTCTGCGTTCTATGGTCCCTTCCGTGAAGCTGTGGGGTCTAGTTTGCAGGGGGATCGGAGGACTTATCAGCAGGATGCTCGTAATCTTCGGGAGTCCTTGCTGGAGGTGCAGCTGGATATTGATGAGGGGGCTGACATGGTGATGGTGAAGCCTGCGATGCCGTACTTGGATGTGCTGCGGGAGGTTGCCAATGAGTCTCCGGTTCCGGTGGCTGCGTATCAGGTTTCTGGTGAATACGCGATGATCAGCGCGGCAGCGCAGAATGGCTGGATTGATCGGGAGCCTGCGATCATTGAGTCCTTGTATGGCATTCGCCGGGCTGGTGCGGACATTATTTTGACCTATTGGGCAACTGAAGCAGCGCGACTGTTGGCATAGCACTGCGAGATCTCCGCATTGGGTTGGCATCCGCGAAGGCGTCGCGAGCTGAGATCTGTTCATTGCAGAACTGTTTACCTGCATGATAGTATGAAGTTTCGCAATCCAAATTCCATAATAATAAATTGGCGCGACCTGAAGCAAGACTTGAGAGTAGGAGAGTCCGGCTTCGCTGATGGCGCTGGCGGTAACAGATGAGATCGATGTACCGCATGGGTTGGAGAGTCGATAGGTCTACTGGCGGCTTGATGTCAGGGTATCTCCTAGAGTGCGCCATGGTCGCGGTCCGATCGATTCTGATCCAAACTTAGCACTACGGCATGTGGATGCCATTGGGCTCTCTATAGAGTCGCTTAATGCTTAAGGAGAGACCATGTATCAAGGTAACTATCGCTTTGATGACTTTATGTGGTCCTCGACGATTTTTGTCGTTGTCCCTACTTTGATCTGCCTGGTAGTATTTTGGCTCTCGTGCGGCAAAGAAGTAGCCTTTCGGTCAAAGCTCCTGAAGGGGGAATTATACGCCTTCTGTGTGGGGTTCATGTCTGCTGCTTGTTGGCTGTCGTGGAATTCCTATTCCACTCTAGAAACTTTTGTTAAATATGGCCCACCCGCTGACTATCCTGTGTGGCAGATAATCTGCTGTGGCGCGACTGTCATTATTGGCTCGTTGTTCATCTCGCACTTCTTTTCACAGTGCTACCCTGATGTTCTGGCTATATCCCTGCTCACGGGCGCTGGATTCGCGATTGCTTTCGCTTGTGGCGCTTCCTTTGGCGTCACTGCTCAAGAGGGAATCGGGATAGTCTTCTCCTTTGTGGGTATCACTATTCTATGCCTTGTTGTGAACGTTACGACTTTTTCCGTAGTTTTGCTGAAGCGGCACGTGAAGCAAAGAAAAGATCGTTATAAGTCATAGCTCTGACAGTCACTGTCTACGATCGTGTTGAAGGGAAGGTATGAATGTTTAGCGGAAACTTTCGATTTGATGATTTCCTGTGGGTGTCATTTATTTTCGTGATTGTCCCTTCGCTGATAGGCGTGTTTCTCGTGCGGCGAGCTTCCGCCCGGCGGATCTCGCCGTGGAGAGAATCGGTTAAGCTGTATGTTTATGCTGCGACGGTGGGATTTTTCTCGGCAGCGGCATGGCTATCCTGGAACTCTCACTCAGGTATCGCTGATTTCGTCCGTCGAGGGGCGCCCGCACATTATCCCCCATGGCAGATTGTGTGTTGTGGTGCGACAGTGATACTGGGTTCGTTGGCTGTATCTCTTCTCTATGCCCGGTTTTTCAGTGATGTCCTGATAGTTTCCGGGCTTACGGGCGCTGGTTTTTCCGCCGCATTCGTTATCGATGCAAGCTTTGGCGTACCTGCTCAGGAAGGTATTGGAGTAGTGTTCTCCTATATTGGCATTTCCTGCTTGTGTGGGCTGGTGAATATTGCCGGATTTATCGGGAGTACCTTATATCGTCGCAGCAAGTAGAGGCAATTCGATAATCCTCCGATTTAATTACTTCTGGCGGTCATTTTGCGGCTCTTTCGCTGGAAGAAGCTGATGTTTTCTACCTGAGTTCTATCTTGTGTGAAACCACCATTTTCCGTCGGTGTGCTTTTCGCAGTCGCGATCTACTGAGAATTCACGAAGAAGTTGTGCTGGTGTACAGGTGAAGTAATTAGAATATGGTCCATGCCAAGTGCCGTTTGCTGCTTGATAGGTTACTGTTTCGGAATGTGCGGATGGTTAAGCGGAAAGTGCAACTGCTGTAGTTGCTATAGCGATGGCCATTCTTTTATTTTTCATGGTAATCCTTCTGGTTTTGGATATTGTTATTGCTCAACTGGTCCGTACATACGTTCATAGTAAGCTTGCTTGTACCAGTTCAATGACTCCTTGCAGAAGAGGAAGTAGTAGAAGTTGAGCACGATGAACGTGAAGACCAGACCTAAGGGGATCTGTCCACCCTTGAAGATCGTAAAAGTGATGATGGTCAGGATGACGTTTGTGAGAACTAGTGCTGAATAAGACCATGTTTTCCCAAACCATAGGCCGACAGCGAAGAGAATGAATGACGCAAAGAACAAGCCCAACGCAAGCCCTGTGATCGGAATGTTCATGTGAACCTGCTCATCGCCAGGAACCTTGGTGTAGTGGGTATAAGAAATAGCCGTGTGTACGACGCCCACCAGTCCTGTTGCAGCAGAAAATACGCTCGCTGCAGTGAGGTGCTCTGGGACTCTGCTGTTCTTGAATACGGAGAGGGTGTGATGATTCATCTGGTTTCCGTTACGTGTGAGTGACTTACTCACAGATACCTTAGTACACCAACTACCACCTAGTACATAGGTTCAGCCTGTCTTCTAGCTCTGCAGAGCGCCGATGGCTTCGCACACCGCGCCTGCCCGCGCTCGCCCCAGTCCGTCAGCGCACACCGATCGGTGGCTGTAGGACAAGTCCGATAGGCTATAGCGAGTATGAACACCACGCAGAACTCACAGCAGAACCCTTACCACCAACCGGCTCCCCCTCGCGGCCAACAGCCCGGTGGCTCGCCTCGTCGCGGCAGCGGCACCTCTAGTGAGGAGCCGACTCCTCCGAAGCCGCCGAAGGTGGGCCGCCCCGACGGCCTGGCGAAGAATCTTAAGGAAGCCCCACAGAACGTGCAGTGGGGCGTGGGGGCATGGCTGATCACAGCCCTTTTTCAGATTGGGCATGCGCTGGTGCAGTTCACCGCGAACATTATGGACAGTCGCGCGCTGCACGCCGAGGTGAAGAAGCAACTGGAGGACGGCAATGGGGGCTTAGGGATTGGCCAGCTGGCTCACCTTACGGGCATGTCCGAGGAGGAAAGCATCTCCCACGTGGTGACGATGACGAACATCACCATGACGGGATGGCTGATCTTCGTGCCGCTGGTGTGCGCCTGGCTGGCGTGGCGCGCCGGTCGCGGTGGCAACTACTCGCGCATGTTCCTCTCCGTGGGTTCGCTGTACCTCGGTCTTAGCGCCGTGATGGTGGTGTTCAGCAGCGCGCCGAACTCCATGAACGTGCTGCTAGCTCTGATGGCCGGGGTGTTCACCATCCTCTCTGGTGTGACTGCGGTCCTGGGTCTGTACTTTATGACTCGCCCAAGTAACGCGGAATGGTTAGGAATGCCGTCGAATAAGGAGTTCCAGGAGTACCGCAAGGAACTGCAGAAATACGAAGAAGAGCAGAAGAAGCTAAAAGATAAGAAGAAAGCGGAGAAGGACGGACAGCGCCGCAACACTCGGAAAAACCCCGACAACCAACAGAACAACCAGAGCAACCACCCGAACACTCACCACAACAACCACCAGAACAATCACCGCCCATGACCTCGATGTTCCCCTCCCTATACCGCGACGGTTCCGGCGACAAGAACCGGGCCACGAATAAGTGGGCCCCGGGCGACCCCACCCCAGGAACCGTCATCGCCGCGTTCGTGTTCTTCCTCGTCATCGCTGCGTTCATGATCCTCAGCGGCTTCTTCCTCGTCACGGCCCATTGGGATCGGGAACCCCTCACCCCTGAAGAAGCCGACAGAATGAACTTCGTGCGTCAGAACGTCCGCATCCTCGGCGTGATCAATATCGTGGTCGGCTTGGTTGTCGCCGCGCTCTCCACGGGGGTGAAGGACGGCTATCGTGGCAAGCGCCGCCTGGTGCTGTGGTGCAGTGCCCTCGGCATGTTCTTCATGCTCGCGGGCTGGGTTTTCCAGTTCACCGGGCCGGGCCAGGCTCTCCTCGCACTAGGCTTGGCGGTGGCGAATCTGTTGGCATGGAGGCCGGCGTCGGATCCCTATTTCGACGCGGGTCACCGCCTCGAGCAACATCAAGAGGACACGTCGAGCTAATGGCTGACAACAATGAGCTCCTGAAAGTCGATCAGGCAATTAAGCAAGCCCGAGAGGCCGCGCGCTCCGCGGGCCTGAGCGGGGAGGATCTTGCGCCCGCCGCGCACTATTCCAGCGAAGAACATGATTCGCTCCAGAGGATGCATGGCCGCGGCCTGACCAGCCTGGCGTACAACGTGGAGACGTTTGAATCTGCCGTCTCGGCGACGAAGCTTCAGGATGCTCTCAACGAGATCGATGGGGTGGAAGCCGTGGTGGTCTACGGCACCAAGCAGGTGTGGATCACCGCCCCGGATAGCATTAACCTGACCCAGATCGAGCAGGTGTTCCTTGACCTTGGCGTGGACGCGTGGATGTCCGATTCCTCCCTGCGCCGCCGCATTGCCCGGATGGAGCGCCCCAATGCGCCCCGTGCTCGCCGTAACGTGGATGCCCATCGACGTGCGTGGGCTGCTGCGGAGAGGATGAAAAGACAAAACGACGCCCAAGTTCTCTTAAGCAAAAGCCGCCCCTTTGAGAGCACTGAGGTGTTGTTTACGGCCCGTGAGCTGATTACGAAGACGCGCCTGGTGGTGGCGATACTGCTGGGTGTGCCGGTGATTGTGCTGCAGTTGGTGGGCAGCCTGCAATTCGACTATTGGCAGTGGGTGTGCCTGGCTTTGGCCACGCCGGTGGTGCTGTGGTCTGCGTGGCCGTTCCACCGCGCGGCGTTGGGTGGCCTGCGGCGGGGAATGTCGGCGCTGGACTCGGCCAGTTCTGCGGCGATTGCATTGGCGTATTTGTTTTCGATTTACCAGCTGGTTACCACGCATGTGGGCGATGTGGGGTGGAAGAGCCAGCAGATCTTGCTGGCCGCCACCTGGAGCTCCCCCGAGTATGAGGGCTCCCTGTTTTTCGACGTGGCGTGCGGCGCGACGATTCTGCTGCTGATCGGGCGGCTGTTGTCCCGCCGGAACACGTTGCGCGGGCGCACCCTCCTGAATGTTCTGGCGATTTCCCCGCACGACACGGTCACGGTGGTGCGTAAGGACCGTAAGGATAAGAAGGGTAAGGCCACGAAGAAGGACATCACGGTGGGGGAGATCCGCACCGGTGATGACATCCTGATTCCCAACGGCATGACCTTCCCGGCGGATTGCGAAGTGATCAGTGGAAAGTCTCTGGTGGACATGGGGCCGGTGGGCGGCCTGCACCGCGTGCGGGAGGTGTCCGTCAATGACATTGTCTACGCCGGGGCACGCAACCACGGCGCCACTCTGAAGTGCCGCACGGTGAAGACGGGCTCCAAAACCCGTTTGGCGTCCATGCACCGCTGGGTGCTGAACGCGGCTCGTGATGAAAACCGCCTGGCCCAGCTGTCCACGCGCTCGGCGAGTTTGCTGGTGCCGTGGGCGCTGCTGTTCGCGCTCATTGCCTTTGGGATCTGGTGGCTCATCACCGAATCGGTGGATGCCGCGATGGCCACAAGCCTGTCAGTGCTGGCGACGGTCGCGCCCGTGGCGCTGGCGATGTCCGCGCCGCTGGCTCTGCGCCTGGGCCTGTGGCGCGCGGCCACGGAGGGCGCGCTGTTGCGGGACACTACCACCATCCACAACTTGGCTCAGGTGGAGTCCATGGTGTTCAACCGCGTGGGCACCTTGACACACGGGCCGATGCAGGTGATTGGCATTACGGCCGCTCAGGGCGAGAATCCGGATTTGGTGTTGCGCGTGGCGTCGGCGCTGGTGATGGAGTCCAAGCACGCAGTATCGAAGGCGATCGTGCGGGCCGACCGTGAAGCCAGGGACGCGTCGGCGGGCGGCGATGAGGTGCCGAACTGGCTGGAGATCGGGGACGTCACCATCACCCAAGGCGGCGTGTTCGAGGGCGTAATCGAGATCCCCATCAACGGGGAAATGCGCAACGTCCCGGCCCGCCTCTGGCGCCCCAGCGGAGTGGGCGAGTTGCGCGATAGCCGCCTGGCCGCCGCTGTGGAATCCGGCGGATCCCCCGTGGTGGTGAGCTGGAAGGGCAAGGACCGCGGCGTGATCAACCTCGCCGATAGCTTTAAGGACGACGCCCCACAGGCCATCGACAAACTTGAGGAGCTGGGGCTGGAGACCTACATGCTCTCGCGCGACCCCTATCCTGTGGCCCGGCGCCTGGCTGACTCCGTGGGCATTTCCACGGTCCTGGCGGGAATCTCGCCGAACCGTAAGGAAGCGACCGTGCGTGCGCTGCACTCCCAGGGCGTGTCCGTGGGCATGGTCGGGGACCAGGATGTGCTGGGGGCACTGCGGGTGGCCGATATCGGAATCCTGATGGGTTCCGCCGATAGGGTCGACGCCGTGGCCGCCGAGATCGACGGCGCGGCCGACGTGGTGCTGCTGCGTGAAGACGTGGAGGCCGTGCCCGAGATCGTGAACCTAGTGCGCCACATCCGTAACACCGTGGACTGGAACATTTGGCTGTCCTGGGGCTACAACATCGTTACGTTGGTGCTGGCGATGTGCGGCCTGCTGAACCCGCTGCTGGCCACGCTGTGCATGTTGGCCAGCTCCTCGCTGATCGAGTTCCGCTCCGCCCGTATTCTGCGCCGCAGCTACGCCCGCACGATGCTGCGCAGCACGCACGCCTGGCAGTCCTGGGTGGCGCAGTTCCGGGATTTGAGGGAGATGCGTAAGCGCAGCAAGCTGCGCGCCGAGGCGATCGAGTTCGCTCAGCGAGACGCCGCGGAGGCCGATGCCTCCGAGCGGTAGACTGGCAGGCTGGAAAGCACTGAGAGTACTGTAAGCCCACACAACAGACTGTAAGGACACATAAAGCCCATGAGTACCGCACACCTGAACCACACCAACAGCGCCGCCGCGATGGAACGCGCCCGCACGGTCATTCCCGGTGGCGTGAACTCCCCCGTCCGAGCCTTCGGATCCGTCGGCGGCACGGCCCCCTTCATCACGCACGCCAACGGCAGCCACCTGCACGACGAAGATGGAAACACCTACGTAGACCTCATCTGCTCCTGGGGGCCCATGATCCACGGCCACGCCAAGCCCGAGATTGTGGACGCCGTGCACCAGGCGGCGTCCAAGGGACTGTCCTATGGCGCGCCTACCTCTATGGAGGTTGATCTGGTCGAGGAGATCGTCTCCCGAACCTCTGTGGACAAGGTGCGCCTGGTGAACTCCGGCACGGAGGCCACCATGTCCGCAGTCCGCCTGGCCCGCGGCTTCACCGGACGCGACAAAATCCTAAAGTTCGAAGGCTGCTACCACGGACACGTGGATTCGCTCCTGGTCGCGGCAGGCTCCGGAGTGGCTACCTTCGGATTGCCGGATTCGCCGGGAATTACGAAGGCCGCGGCGTCGGATACGGTGGTGGTGCCCTACCGCGACATCGAGGCAGTCAAGGCAGTGTTTGAGGCGCACCCCGGTGAGATCGCCGCGGTGATCGTGGAGGCTGCGGCCGGAAACATGGGCACGGTCACGCCTCTGCACTCCGCAGATGGAGCTGCAGATGGAGTTGCCGACGGTGAGGCCGAGCAGACCTCCTTCAACGCTCAGCTCAAAGAAGTGGCCCACGCCCACGGCGCGCTGCTGATCGTCGACGAAGTGATGACCGGATTCCGCGTGAGCCGCAGCGGCTGGTTCGGCAAAGACCAGGTAGCCGGCGACCTCACCACCTTCGGCAAGGTCGTCTCCGGCGGCCTGCCCGCGGCCGCCTTCGGAGGACGCGCGGACATCATGGATCACCTGGCGCCCGCCGGCCCCGTGTACCAAGCCGGAACGCTCAGCGGAAACCCCGTGGCCGTGGCCTCCGGCCTGGCGTCCTTGAAACTGGCCACCCCAGAGGTCTACACCACCCTGGACGCCAACGCGCAGCGCGTGTCCAGCATCGTCTCCGAGGCACTGACCCGCGAATCCGTGGCGCACCACGTGCAACGCGCCGGGAACATGTTCTCCTTCCGCTTCGCCGAAGGAGAGGGCACCAACTTCGCGGACATGCAGGCCGCCGATACCTGGCGCTACCCCGCGTTCTTCCACGCGCTGCTGGACGGAGGAGTGTTCGCGCCTCCGAGCGTGTACGAGACCTGGTTCGTATCCACCGCGCTGACCGACGCCGACTTCGAGCGTCTGGAGCAGGCCGCAGGTAGCGCCGCACGAGCTGCAGCAACGGCGACGCGCCCCGGAAATTAGAGCACCGAGCCCAAACAGGTAGGCTGAACAACCATGGCAACAATCGTTCACCTCGTCCGGCACGGAGAAGTACACAATCCGCAGAAGATTCTGTACGGACGCCTGCCCGGCTACCGCCTGTCCACCCGAGGCCAGAAGATGGCGGATGTGACCTCCGACGAACTGGCGGGGCACGACGTGACCCTGCTAGTCGCCTCCCCGTTGCAACGCGCCCAAGAAACCGCAGCGCCCTTCGCGCAGAAGCTGGGGCTGGACATCGTCACCGACGAGCGCGTCCTCGAAGCCGGCAATGACCTGGAGGGACTGCACATCAAGGGGCCGCGCAGCGCTCTGTGGAACCCGAAGCGCTGGCCCATGCTCGCCAACCCCGCGAAGCCCAGCTGGGGCGAGCCGTACACGGAGATCCGCGATCGCATGTGGGAGGCCATCGACACCGCACGCGTGACCGCTCTGGGCCACGAAGCGGTGATCGTCTCCCATCAGCTGCCGATCGTCATGATCCAGAGGGACGCCCAGGGACTGCCGCTGGCCCACAATCCGGCCGCGCGGCAGTGCAATTTGGCGTCCGTGACATCCCTGGTGTTCGATGGCAGTGACCTGACCGATATCTTCTATGCGGAGCCAGCTCAAGATGTTTAACGCCACAACGCGCGGCGAGGCCGCTGCGCCGAACACCACCGCGCCGCGCAACAACGCCACGCCGCGCAACAACGCTGCGCCGCGCCGCGCCACCAAAGCCGCGGCGGCAGCACTCCTCGCCACCGCCACCACCCTCAGCCTCGCCGCGTGCGGCGACAACACCACCGCCGGCACGGACGCCGTGGCCGTGGGCGGCACGTTCGAGTTCGTTTCCCCCGGCGGGAAAACCTCCATCAGCTACCCCGAAGGGGAGCGCAAACCCATCCAGAACTTCAGCGGCAAGGACCTCCTGGATGACTCGGAGATCTCCCTGTCCGACTTCGACGGCCAGATCGTAGTCCTGAACTCCTGGGGTCAATGGTGCGGCCCATGCCGCAGCGAATCCGACGACCTCCAAAACGTCCAGGAAAAACTGGAGAAAGCCAAGGCCGGTACCATCCTGGGCATCAACGTCAAGGACCCCATCCGTGAAAAGGCACAGGACTTCGTGCGGGATAACGGCATCACCTACCCGTCGCTCTACGACCCTCCATTTAAGACGGCGCTGGCGTTGGGCGGGCTTCCGGCGTCGGTCATTCCAACAACGATCGTGCTGGACAAGCAGCATCGGCCAGCGCACGTCTTCCTGAAGGAAATTACGGATCAGGAACTCTGGGACGTCATTGAGCCACTGATCGACGAGCAGCCGGCGAAGGAGTCTTAAGCAGTCGTGAACACCCTGACCCTCGCCAGCATCGGCGACACCTTCGCGGACACCGCCGCCACCGGCCCGCTCCTGCTGGCCCTCCTGGTCGCCGCGGCGGCGGGGCTCGTCTCCTTCGCCTCGCCCTGCGTGATCCCGCTGGTGCCCGGCTACATTTCCTACCTCGCCGGTGTGGTGGGTGCGGACACGGAGTTCAACAGCCACGGAACCGTGGTGACCTCCCGACGCGGGCGCGTGGCCCTGGCGGCGTTCCTCTTCGTGTTGGGGTTCACGGTGGTGTTCGTGCTGGCTACCGCCGCGGTGTTCGGGGTGATCGGCACGCTCACCATGAACCAAGACCTCCTCATGCGCGTGGGAGGCGCGATCACTATTCTGATGGGCATCGTGTTCATGGGCTTCATCAAACCCCTGCAGACGGACAAGCGCATGCACCCCAAGCGCTGGACCACCCTGGCCGGCGCGCCGCTGCTGGGTGGCGTGTTCGCACTGGGCTGGACCCCGTGCCTCGGGCCCACGCTGGGCGCGATCATCTCCGTGGCCGCAGGCACCGAAGGTATCACCGCCGCCCGCGGCGTGATCCTGATCGTGGCCTACTGCCTGGGCCTGGGATTGCCGTTCATCCTGGTGGCGCTGGGTTCCTCGAAGATCCTGACGGGCGTGTCCTGGCTGCGCACGCACTCCCGCACCATCCAGATGATTGGCGGCGCTCTGCTGGTGATCGTGGGACTGCTGCTGCTGACCGGCCAGTGGAACATTCTGGTGGAGTGGATCCGCCAGGTTTTCATTTCTGATGTTGTCCTGCCAATCTAGAGGGTGACGCTTTAGTTCCCGACCGCGCCGGGCCCGACCGCGCCGGGACGCCGACGACCACCGACCACCTCCGACCACACTGCGAAAGGCATTTCCATGCAGCTCACGCCGAAGAGCATCCTGGGACTTCCCAAGAAGGGTTGGCAGTGGCTGACCAAAATGAAGACCGCGCTGGTTCTTCTGTTCTTGGTCGCGATCGCCGCTGTCCCCGGTGCCTTGTTGCCGCAGCGTTCGCTGAACGCCGGCAAGGTGGAGGAATACATCCAGGCCAACGGCAAAACGGCGGAGGTGTTCGACAAGATCGGCCTGTTCGACGTGTTCAGCTCCCCGTGGTTCACCGCCGTGTACGTCCTGCTGTTCGTTTCCCTAGTGGGCTGCATCATTCCGCGTTCCTGGGATCACTACAAGGCCCTGCGCACCAACCCGCCGGCCGCGCCGAAGGTGCTTCGCCGCATGCCTCGGCATGTTGAGGGCACGGTGGCGGTCGCACCGCAGGCTCTGCAGGAGCAGCTGCGGAAGCAGTTCAAGGGCTGGAATGTCTCGGAGACTCCCGCCGAGGAGGATAAGCAGGGCAAGTGGTCCCTGTCCGCGGAGAAGGGCTATTTGCGCGAGTTCGCGAACCTTGTGTTCCACCTCTCCCTGGTGGGTGTGCTGGTGGCCGTGGCCGTGGGGCGCCTCACCTACTACGAGGGTCAGGTCATTGTTGTCGCCGGCACGGACGGGGAGCAGTCCCAGTTCTGTAATGGTGCCGTGTCCAACTTTGACTCCTTCCGCCACGGCGCCTTGTTCGATGGCACGGGCTTGTCCCCGTTCTGCGTGGATGTGCGTGATTTCAAGGCGGAGTACACCCCGAACGGCCAGGCTGTGGACTTCGAGTCCGATATCCGCCACGCCAACGGCCAGCAGGTGTTCCAGGATTCGGATACCTGGGAGGTCGTGACCCTGAAGGTGAACCACCCGCTGCGCATGTATGGCGACCGCGTGTACCTGCAGGGCCACGGTTATGCGCCCACGTTCACCATCGAGTGGCCGAATGGGGAGAAGCGCACGGATACTGTGCAGTTCCGTCCGGATGATTTGGTGAACTTCCTGTCCTCCGGCGCGGTGCGGTGGGATCCGCCGGCGGGCATGTACCCGGATCTGTTTGAGCGGCGTCAGAAGCAGATTTCCATTCAGGGTCTGTTCGCCCCGACCGCGGCGTTTTCGGGGGATAACGGCAGCATCCTGTCCTCCTCCTATCCCGCGATGACGGATCCTGCGGTGGCGATTGACGTCTACCGCGGCGATACCGGCTTGGACGCGGGCGTGGCCCAGAGCATTTTCAGCCTGGATCCGCGCAGCATGCACAACGGTTCCCTGTCGAAGCTAGATCGCGTGAACCTGTCCCAGGGCGAGTCCGTGACCTTGGACGATGGCACGAAAATCACCTTCGATGGTGCGAAGGAGTTCGTGAACCTGCAGATTTCGCACGATCCGACCACCACCTGGGTGCTGTTTTTCTCCATCCTGATGGTGCTGAGCCTGGTGGGATCGTTGATGGTGAAACGACGCCGAATCTGGGTGCGCATCGCCCCCGCCGACGAACGTGCGGAATCCTCCCATGTGGAGATCGCCGGCCTGGCCCGCACCGACTCTGCGGGTTGGGGCGCGGAGTTTAATCGCCGCGCAGAGGAGATCCTGGGCTTGGATGAGGAAGACCTGGATGAGGCGGATGGCTCGGCGGTGACCGATTGGGAGACCCGCTACGACGATGGCTTGGATGATCGCCTGTCCGACCGGCTGTAGCCGGCTGCCGCCCTACACCCGCCGTGGTTGTGTTCCCGCGATCGGCGGACTAGGTTCAAATACGACTCATTTCACCACCGTATATAGGGGTTCTGCTGCTCATGATGGTTAACCAAAACTTGGCTGATTTCTCGGACTTGGCCTTCAAGACCACTATCGGCGTGTACCTTCTGGCGCTCGTCTTTTCTTTGGTTTATTACGGACTGTTCAATATTGTGGCGGAGCTGCGTCGGGATCGTGCGGCGGCGTTGAGGGGAGAGGCGGCGTCGAACTCCCAGGTCAAGCAGAAGGTTGCGGTGGGCGCGTCCGGAACGGCCGAGGCAGCAGGCGCGGGCGACGGCGCACGCGTGGGGGAGCAGGACCTGCCGGAGCGGCTGAAGGACGAGTACATCCTGCGGCGCGCACGCCGCACGGACCAGTTCGGCGGCATTGCGCAGGCGCTGGTGTGGCTGGGCGTGGCGGTGCACCTGGTGCACTCGGTGACTCGAGGCCTTGCGAACAGCCGCTTCCCGTGGGGCAACCTGTTCGAGTACATCATGACCGTCACCCTGGCCGCGATGCTGATTTCTGTGGTGATGATCAGCCGCAAGTCCATGCGCGTGATGTGGCCGTGGATCCTCACCCCGGTTGTGGGGCTGATGTTCTACGGCGGCACGAAGCTGTACGCGGAGTCCGGCCCGCTGGTGCCGGCACTGAATAGCTACTGGTATTCCATCCACGTGTCCACGGTGTCCATTGGTGGTTCCATCGGTTTGATCTCGGGTGTGTTTTCCATCATGTACCTGGTGCGCCGTACCCAGCCGAAGGGGCAGGAGCACGGTGTGCTGGGCAAGATCGTGGCTCCGTTGCCGGCCGCGGAAAAGTTGGACGCGTTGGCGTACCGGACGTGTGTGTGGGCGCTGCCGATCTTCGGCCTGGGCGTGATTTTCGGCGCGATCTGGGCCGATGGTGCGTGGGGCCGTTTCTGGGGATGGGACCCGAAGGAGACCGTGTCCCTGATCACGTGGCTGCTGTATGCAGCGTATCTGCACGCGCGCGCCACCCCGGGCTGGCGTAACTGGTCCTCCTGGATCAACGTGGTGGCCTTTGGTGCGATGGTGTTCAACCTGTTCTTCATCAACATGGTTGTGTCCGGCCTGCACTCCTACGCGGGCCTGAGCTAACGATGCGCACATTCCGTTATCTGCTGGTCACGGGCGGTGCGGGCTTTATTGGCTCGAACTTTGTGCACCGGACGCTGGAGACGCGCCCTGACGTGTGCGTGCACGTCCTCGATGCGATGACGTATGCGGCGAATCCGGATAATCTGATTCTCCCCGACGCCCAGCGTGCACGCCTACAGTTCACCCGCGGGTCTGTGGTGGATGTGGAGACGGTCTCTCGCGTGCTGTCTGGGCTGGTCGCGCAGGCTGAGGCCGATGGCTATGATGCATCCGCCGTGGCGATTGTGCATTTTGCGGCGGAGTCTCACAACGATAATTCCCTTCTGGATCCGGGGTTGTTTGCGCGGACGAATGTGGAGGGCACGGTGGTGCTGGCGGAGGCTGCGGTGCGGTTTGGGGTGCATTTGCACCACATTTCCACCGATGAGGTGTTTGGGGATTTAGCGTTGGATGATCCGGCGCGTTTTACAGTGGAGACGCCGTATGCTCCGAGTTCGCCGTATTCTGCGTCTAAGGCTGCGGCGGATCATTTTGTGCGGGCGTGTGTGCGTTCCCGGGGGCTGAGCGCCACGATCAGTAATTGTTCCAATAATTATGGGCCGCGGCAGCATCCGGAGAAGTTTATTCCGCGACAGATTACGGGCTTATTGGGTGGTGAGAAGCCGCGTTTATATGGGGCTGGGGATAATGTGCGCGACTGGATTCATGTGGACGACCACAATGATGCGGTGTGGACGATTCTTGAGCGCGGTGAGGTGGGGCAGACCTATTTGATCGGTGCCGATGGCGAGCGGTCGAATAGGGAAGTAGTGGGGGATTTGTTGGCTCTTTTTGAGAAGCCCTCGGACTGGTTCGTGCATGTGACGGACCGGCCGGGGCACGATCGCAGGTATGCGATCGACCCCTCCAGTACGGAGTCTTTGGGCTGGTCACCGCGCTACACCAGTTTTGCTGAGGGACTGGCCGCCACGGTGGAGTGGTACCGGTCCCATCCAGGGTGGTGGGGCGCTACGCGCGCTGCGGCGGAGGAGAGATACAGCGCCACGGAGAAAGTGCTATAGGTTGCGAAACATTTAGCGTGTGGGTAGCATCTGTGGTGAACGCTCGCTGTTGTGCGTTCAATGACTGAAGCGATATGACTGAAGCCGACCTTTATGGAGGTGTTGTCGGTGACAAACTCACAGGTGCTTCTGCCGCATACTTCGACGAAACGTTTGTTTTTAACCGCGGTAGCGTTGATCATCATAGGATGTGCTAACGCGCTATTCTTTACGTGGTTGGGAGATAGCAGCCAGTTGGATTTATATAACCCTATCTCCATCGCAGCTTTTATCTCAGCACTCTTCTTGTTTGCTGTTGCGATGAAGCGGATTCGGGACAAGTAGCCACGAGCTTTCCGGCTAGCGCTTATCGCGTATAGCGCCACCAGGTACACGCCGACGGGCAGCGTGCCCCGAGGCGCTGTAACTACATAGTTTTCGTGCTAGTGCGGCCCCAGGCTTTGGGGCCCATGAGTGCTAGCGCTGACGGCAGTAGCATGGGGCGGACAATAAGCGCATCCAAAGCCACGGCCATAGCTAACCCCAATCCGAGTTCTCGCACAATACTGATTTCGGCGACCATGAAGGATAGGAATACCCCGATCATGATGATCGCTGCGGAGATCACAAGCCCTGATGTTTTTGTTACGCCCAACGCTATGGCGCGCGTATGGTCAGCGCCGTTGCTAAACTCTTCCTTCATTCGTGACGCCATGAGCACCATGTAGTCCATGGAGAGTCCGAAGACAATGGCGAAAATGACAATGGGAGTGACGGAGTTGATCGACTCTCCGGTGAACAACCTCCACAGCAGTGACAATAATCCCATGGCCGCGGAAACCACTAAACCATTAAGAACGACAGCGAGAATGGGCAGAAGCAATGATCGGAATGCCCACCCGAGCAGAACTAGTGAAATGAGTAGGACTGCTCCGATGATCCATGGAATGGATTGTTCTACAAGGCGGTCAAAATCGCTGCCTTGCGCGGTCGCTCCAGAAATATAGACTCCAGCTTGGTCTTGTGTGAGCTTGCGGATCTCTTCAATCATGGAATGAGCCTCAGCCGAGTCAGGTAGCCCGGTGGACGTGAGCATGACTCGGGCATAATTCATACCATTGCTGGATCCCGTCAACGGATACGGTGACTCCAGCTCTGTACTGGTGCCAGGAGCGAAGACGTGATCGACGGTGGCAAGCGGCTCTAGCCGTTCCGCCAACGCCATGGCGCGCTGCTGAACATCCTTGATCGATTCACTTTCTGCTCCTTCGAATGTGATACTCGTGGGAAAGAGCTCATGAGCATTGAGTTCGGTCTGGATCGTCTCAATGCCTGCCCGTGAATCCTTCCCTTCGGGAAGAATTGACGCGCTGGCAACTGGGACCTGCAAAGTGATGCTGGCCAGGGGGCTGGCGAAGAGCGCAAGAGGGATCGTGATTGAGAGAGCGACGAGTGCGGGTTTCGCTAGCGCAAGCCGGAGGGTAGGGGAGAGCTGTGCTTTCGTGGTGATCGATGCTCTGTGGAATCCGGGAAGCTTGCCGAAGAACAGTCTGTCACCCGCCAAGCTTATGAGTGCAGGCACGAGTGTGGCGAGAGCTAGCAGAGCAATAGCAGTGACAATGATTCCTGCCCAGGCGATGGACGAAAAGACCATGTTACGTGCGATAAACAGAGCACACAGCGCGGCGATGACAGACAGGCCGCCAAAGCGAATGGCATGTCCAGCGGTTCTTGTTGCTGCTGTCAACGCTTCTGCTGTGGATAGCCCCTCGAGGAGATTCTCCCGATAGCGAGCGATGAGGAATAGGCAATAATCCACGGAGACTGCGAGGCCAATGAGAGATGCGCCAGTGATATACATGTTGGACACATCCATAAAGCGTGACAGCAGTGTTCCCGCACCTTGTGTTCCCATAAGGCACACACCCGCGATGATGAGGGTAAGGATTGTTGGGCCGATGGCTCGGTAGATGACGAGTAGCACAAGGATTAACAGCGGAAAAGCGATCATTTCTGCGTGGAGTGCGTCCTGCTGTGATTGGATGTTGAGGTCGTAGTCAAGAGCTGCGGCTCCAGTGACGTGGCTTCCTACTGCTGTGTCAGCAAGCGCTTCGGATACCTTTTCTCGAAGCATTGGCACCATGTTTTGGGTGGTGGTGTTGTCCGCCTTCACTCCAACCTGAACAATGTGGGTGTGCCCAGAGTCTGAGGCCAATTGCGGAGCCTGCCGACCATCTGTCACTGCACCGATATTCGGCAAGGTTTTAACGGACTCCTCCACCTTGTCCACAACCGATGCATCGATCTGCTTATCGGACGTCAGGACAACCGATAGTTCGTTTTCGGGATCGTTGAAAGCGTGGCGATTAGCCTCCTGACCGGCAAATGATTGGCCGTTCTGGTCATTAAATCCGCCAGCTTTCACGACGTCATTGAGCTGTAAAGCGCCAAAGCCTCCTAGCGCGCAGAGCACAATCCATGCTGCGACCACTAATGTAGCGTGACGTTGAACGAAAGAAGCAATCATGGCTTATAGCTCTCCCTCATGCGTGCTTGTGAGCGCGGCGATGGCGTTCTTAATTTTCCTTTTTCGGGCTGATCCCCGAGGATCTGTCTCCGCAATGCTTGATGCTGCGTGTTGATACGCTTGGAGTGCAGCCGGGGTATTCCCCGAGATGGCTAAGGATTCAGCTAAACCAACGTATGCCTGGGAGGCCACATTGCCTTCGCGTTCAGTAGCGCGCTGAAAGTGAATTCGAGCTCGTTCCGCACCTCCTCCAAACCATTGAGGGAGCATGAGAGCACTACGCCCAGCTAGATACGCTGCAAAGTCATTAGAAGAATGTAGATCGGACAATTTTGATGCTTTACGATGCACCAAAGCCGTGCGGATGAAGGCTCCCGTTGCGGTGGGAGCATTCATTGCTCGGAATCCATCAAGTCGAGCTTGCTGCACTCGAAGGTCGAGGCGCCGTTGAGACGTTTTATCGGCGATCTTCAGGAGCAGCTCAACTCGGTGGATTATCTCGGCAGATAGTGTGCCCTCGGGAGTAAGGTTCTCACTTACAATCTGCTGCGCTAGCTCCACGATTGTCTCGAGAGCATGGCCACAGTCGCTCGGAGTGGCATGGCGTGCACGATCCTTTAGTGTACCTATTGCGTCATAGGCATCATCGCGCATACTTCGGGCAATCGATCGTGTATCTCCACTGCTGGCCCTTTCCAAGGGTTTACCAATCGCTACCGAGAGAAGGTGACGACGAGGCAGACGTGCTCCTTTGGGAAGTACTTCGGCTAAGCCTGTCAGTCCAATCGGCACCACCGGGACTTTGTTTTCCAGTGCGATGCGGAAGGCGCCGGTTTTAAAGGGAAGTAAACCCTTTCCTGTATTTCTGGTTCCTTCCGGGTAGAGAACCAAAGCGTCGTCGCGGAGGAGTGCTTCATGGGCTCGTTGGAACACCTCCTTTCCGGGAGCGTTGCGGTTTACTGGGTAGCAGTCCATTGATTCGTGCCAGACCCTGGAGAGAAAGCTTTCAAAGGCTTCAGATTTGGTAGGAAAAGATACCCGTCCGGCACGGACACTCTCACTGAGCGTTTTAGTGACGAAGTGGTCCATGTAAGAAGCGTGATTAGCTACAAGGATTACAGGTCCGGTGCGGGGAATGTTTTCCAGGCCCTCGACATAGGCCAGATGGCGTAACACCAATTCGTGGATGGCAGGAGTGGAAGCTTTTCGCGTGAGCTGACCAGTTTTTGTGTTGTTGTAGTTGACCACGTTTAAGCCTCCTTCGCAGACACGGGGAGGCCTGCCAATGCCGAGCCGTCTGGCCGTTGCGTGATGTCTACTCCGGCTTCCACTTGGGCCTGGCGATATGTACGCAAACGTTCAATGGTTGACAGAGATATGTTGTGTTTGCCGCACCAGTCCACCAGTTCAGGAAGGCGAAGCATTTCGCCGTCATCGCCAATAATCTCGATGATGGCAGCTACTGGTGAAAAACCGGCCATAGCGGCGAGATCACTTCCAGCTTCGGTGTGCCCGATTCGAGCTAAAACACCGCCATGGCGTGCAATGAGTGGGAAAACGTGGCCTGGGCGGTGAAAACTCGATGCGGTTTCGCCTGAAGCGAGTAGGCTAATGGTCGTTGCCCGATCGGCAGCGGAGATGCCTGTAGTGACGCCAAAGTCAGCGGTGGCATCACAAGAGACAGTAAAAGCTGTGCCGAAGTCGTCTTCGTTGCTGTGAACCATAGGGGCGAAGTTCAGCTGCGCGGCGTGTTCAGCCGTCATTGGCGCACACAGTAGTCCTTTGCCGTGAGTGATCATGAAATTAACCGACTCAGGAGTCATGGCTTCTGCAGCCATGATGAGATCGCCTTCATTTTCGCGATCTTCGTCATCAACAAGAACGACCATTTTTCCTGCGGCGATGTCCGCCACAATGTCCTCGATGGGTGAGAGTAGAGTTTCTGCATTCCGACGCGCATCGGTTTTGAGGTGCTCAGCCTGTGGGGTGTTAGCCAAGGCAGAAGGCATGAGTAATCCTTTCATCTATTTACATGACACAACATGGATGAAGTGTCATGTAAATAGATACAGTATGGACAGTGGGGCGTGAAGGGGTGTAGGGCAACCTCCCCCTAAGTGGGTGGATTGACGGTGGTAACAAGGCTGAAAACCTGCCATTAGTACCCATGCTTATCCTGGTGAAGCTATAGTAAGTGTTGTGTCATTTAAATCTGTACATACCGCAGTGCAGGCAATTGATCACGATCCAGCGTTGATCGAGCGTGTGTTGCACGATGCTGAGAACTTTCCCGAGTGGAACCCCGCCATGAGTCATGTCGAACCGCTAGATAAGGAGGGCGAATATGCCGTCACCGTGCATGGTGTCTTACGAGGGACAATGACTCAGGTGCCGACAGATGCACGTGCCATCAAGTACCGCATCGTTATCCCTGGTCTGGTCGAAGAATCCACCTTCGCCATTGATCCACAAGGTAGGGGCGCGGAGGTTACCCATACGGTTGCGCAGAAAGGGATCCTCGCAAGAGTCATTGGTGATCAGGAATCTTCTCGAGTTCCGCACAAGCGTCTCGCTCGTTTAGCGCATACCCTCGATACTGTCCTGACATGAAAGAAGGCACGCGTTATGGCCCGTAGCATTGCTGAGTATCCAGAGGAGTTTCGATACCTCATTTTGGCTCTCCAGAGGCAAGGTAATCGCCAATTGAATAACCTCTTTGGGAAGCTTGACCTGACGACGTCGCAGGCAGAGGCGATAGAAATTGTCGGGATGCATGGACCTCTGAGTACGCGTGAGGTGGGCAGCCACCTGATCTGTGAGTCCGGAAGTCCGAGCCGTCTCCTTGCCACCTTGGCCGCCAAGGGGCTCACTATAAGTTCGCAATCCACTGTGGATAAAAGAGCAACGCTTCATGCCCTGACCCCCAAAGGGCGAGATCTCCTTATTCGAATTAAGGATCTCAAAAGTGCATTCCACAATGAGTTAAGGGGCGCACTTCAGACAATGTCTGAAGCACACCCCTCAGATGTACTCTCTCAGCTTGCTCACTTGCTGACGGATCGTGAGCTTACTGCTGCGATGAAGAAGCGCTATCCCCACATCTTCACAGATTTGGAGCGTTAGAGCGTGCGCTTGTGCAGGTCGCGCGGAGTGAACCACAGGGCGATAAGTGCAATCGCGTACAGCACCACCAGGTACACGCCGATGGACAGCGTGCTGCCCGTGCGGCCCAGAAGCATCTGAGCGATCATCGGCGCGAAAGCGCCACCCAGGATAGCGCCGATGGCGTAGGAAATGGACACGCCAGAGTAGCGGATCTCACGCGGGAACAGCTCCGCGTACAGCGCGGACTGAGGGCCGTAGCTCAGTGCCAGGCCCGGCGTGAGGATCAGGAGGGCAGTGGCAAACAGCCAGATGTTCGCCGCATCGACCAGCAGCCAGGCAGGGAAAATGGCGGCGACCAGCAGGATATAGCCGATGGTGAATGTCTGCGTGCGGCCAATGCGGTCAGACAGGGAACCACTCAGGAGGGTGAAGACCGTCCATGCGATTGCGGCAACAATCACTGCGCAGAACACCTGAGCCTGATCCATTTCCAGCTTCTTCGTGGCGTAGGAGCCCATGAACGTCATCAGGATGTAGCCCGTTGCATTGTTTGCAGCGAAGATCAGAGCAGCCTTCAGAGTCAGTGGGAAGTGGTTCTTCAACAGCACGGCAACGGGAGCAGATGCCTCCGCGGCGCGTTCGCGAACCTCCTCAAAGACGGGAGACTCTGCCACACGGGAACGAACAATGGCGCCCACAAAGATCAGCACGATGGAGAACAGGAAAGGCACGCGCCATGCCCACTCCTTGTATGCGTCAATGCCCACTACCAGCGTCATGAACAGCAGGACGGCGGTAGCCAAGGACAGGCCCAGGGGAACGCCGATCTGCGGGTAGGTTCCAAAGCGTCCGCGCTTGTTCGCGGGAGCGTGCTCCACAGCCAGAAGGGCCGCGCCGCCCCACTCGCCACCGGCGGAAAAGCCCTGGATAACACGCAAAACCACCAGCAGGATCGGTGCTGCCACGCCGATGGATTCATAGGTAGGGAGCAGACCGATGAGGAACGTTGCCGCACCCATCAGAATGAGCGTGGCGGCCAGCATGACCTTGCGGCCCAGGCGGTCGCCCAAGTGGCCGGCGATGACGGCGCCCAAAGGGCGGAAGAGGAAGCTGATGCCCAAGGAAGCCCAGGACAGGATCTGGGCTAGGGTGGCGTTGTCGCTGCCGGCAGGCGTGAAGAACTGGCTCGCGAATACCAGACCTGCAGCTTGAGCGTAAATGAAAAAGTCATACCACTCGATGGTGGTTCCAACCAGGGTGGCGCCAAGAACGCGGCGTTCTTCCTGTCGATTCACGTGTGTATCTGTGGACATGCTGAACAAAGATAGCAGCAAAAATAAGAGAATTATATTTTTTCTTAGGCTCCGTAGCAGCTCTTCATCCCCCAGGAAAACACCCCCGCCATATTTCGACACAGTCATGTTGCTATAAGTGTTAAGTAACATAGGCAAGCCTATGCAGCTTTGGGTAAGTGTGCCCTTAGCCTGGGCGATTGTCGACTTGACAATCACTCAGACTATCGACTCAAAGGAGAACCACACCATGACCAACCTACGAACCCGCACCCGAGTAAAGCTCGTCGCCACCCTGGCAATGGCCGGCCTCACCCTCGCCGCCTGCGGAAGCAACGACAGCGGAAACAACACCTCGCAGTCCGCATCTGACAACGACAAAGCAACCACCATCACCGTCCAGGACAACTCTGGCGACGTGACCGTTCCACACCCACCCAAGGCAGTAGCCTCCACCGACAACCGCACCTTCGAGGTCCTGGAGAAGTGGGGCGTGGATCTGGTAGCCGCTCCTAAGCGCCTTGTTCCAAACACCATCCCTGGCTACAAGAACAACGACAAGATCACCGACCTCGGAACTCACCGCGAGCCGGACCTCGAGGCACTTGTTGCATCTCAGCCGGACCTGATCATCGCCGGACAGCGCTTCACCCAGCACGAGGATGAAATCAAGAAGCTCAACCCGGACACCCCTGTGATCGACTTCGAGCCACGTGAAGGCGAGAACATGGCTGACGAGCTCAAGCGCCAGGTCACCGAGCTGGGCAAGATCTTCGACAAGGAAGAGGACGCCCAGAAGCTCGTCGATGACTTCGACGCCGCCCTCAAGCGCGCCAAGGATGCCTACGACGGCAAGAGCACCGTCGAGGCAGTCAACGTCTCCGGTGGCGAGATCGGCTACATCGCCCCAACCGTGGGTCGTTTCTACGGACCGGTCTTCGACTGGGTAGGCCTGAAGCCAGCCCTGAAGATCGAGGGTGCTACCAACAACCACGAGGGTGATGACGTCTCCGTGGAGACCCTGGCACAGGCTAACCCTGACTTCATCATCGTCATGGACCGCGATGGCGCTATCAAGTCCAAGGAAGACGGCTACAAGCCAGCCGAGGAGATCCTGAAGGGCAACGAGGCTCTGAAGAATGTGAAGGCCATGAAGGAGGGACACGTGTACGTTGCTCCTCAGGACACCTACACCAACGAGTCCATCATCACCTACACCGAGGTGCTGAACGCTCTGGCCGACCAGTTCGAGGCCGCTAAGAAGTAGCCGACGCACGGCGCCCCACGTCGCCTGACAACATAAGAAAACATAAGAAAGTGACAGAGATGTCCACCTCACTGGACCGCTCCGCCCGCCCGCGGCTTTTCACCTGGAAGTTCGCCATCGCAGCGCTGATCGTAGCAGCGCTGCTGGTCGCGAGCCTTTTCACCGGCCAATACGACATCTTCAATCAAGAAGACGGGGCCGAAATGTTCGCCATCACGCGCGTGCCTCGCACGCTGGCACTGATCCTTGCCGGCGCCGCCATGGCCATGTGCGGATTGGTGATGCAAATGCTGACCCAAAACCGCTTCGTGTCACCCAGCACCACCGGAGTCACCGAGTGGGCTGGGCTTGGCCTGCTGGTTGTGATGATTATCGCACCCGCAGCTCCCATCCTCACGAAGATGGTGTCCGCCTGCATCTTCTCCTTCATTGGAGCGATGGTGTTCTTCCTCTTCATGCGGCGCGTATCCCTACGCTCGTCGCTGGTGGTGCCCATCATCGGCATCATGCTCGGCGCCGTGGTCGGTGCTGTCTCCACCTTCCTGGCCCTGCAGTTTGATCTGCTGCAGTCCCTGGGAATCTGGTTCGCCGGAAGCTTCACCTCTGTGTACAAGGGGCAGTACGAGGTGCTGTGGATCGTCCTGATCGTCGGCATCATCGTGTTTCTTTTCGCCGACCGTCTCACTGTCGTGGGACTCGGCGAAGACATCGCCACCTCCGTGGGCCTGAACTACCAGCGCATGCTGCTCATCGGAACGGCTCTCGTGGCACTCGCCACCGGAGTGGTGACCGTGGTGGTGGGCAACCTTCCCTTCCTGGGGCTGATCGTCCCGAACCTCGTCTCCATGATCCGTGGCGACGACTTGCGCAGTAACCTCCCCTGGGTCTGCCTCGTGGGAATCGCCGTGGTCGCGGTGTGTGACCTGCTGGCGCGCACGCTCATCGCGCCCTTCGAGATTCCTGTCTCCCTGATTCTCGGCATGGTCGGCGCGACTGTGTTCGTGGTCATGATCGCAAGGAATAGGGGATAGCCATGACCGAAGCCAACACACCACGCACTTCCCACGGCACGCCACAAGACACGTCTCAGTCCAAGCCCCACGGCGCGACTCAGGACAAGCCCCACGGCACGCCTCAATCCAAGCCTCAAACCAAGAAGACACCAACCCGGAAGCACAGCGCCGGCGCGTTCGCCACCCCGCACGACTCCCGCAAATACTGGCTCGTCCTCACCATTCTTATCGCGGTCGGCGCACTGTGCGCCTTCGGCCTGCTGGCCTACAAAAACCCCATGCCCGTCGGCACGCCACAATTCTGGCTGCTGGCGGAACGCCGCATGCATGCGGTGATCGCCATGGCCGTGGTGGCCATCTGCCAGGGCATGGCCACCGTCGCTTTCCAAACCGTGACCAACAACCGGATCATCACCCCATCCATCATGGGTTTTGAATCGCTCTACGCGGCCATCCACACCACCACCGTCTTCCTCGGCGGAGTGGCGGGACTCGCCGCTGCCCGCAGCCTGCCCATGTTCCTCCTCCAGATCATCCTGATGGTCGGCATGGCCGTGCTGCTCTACGGCTGGCTCCTTACCGGCCGGAAGGCGGACATGCACGCCACCCTGCTGGTTGGCGTGGTTATCGGCGCCGGGCTCGGATCCGTCTCCAGCTTCATGCAACGCCTCCTCACCCCGTCCGAATTCGACGTGCTCACCGCACGCCTCTTCGGCTCCGTCAACAACTCCAAACCCGAGTACTACCCCGTCGCCATCCCGATGCTCATCGGCGCGGCAGTGCTGCTGTACCTCGCGTCCCGCAAGCTCAACGTCATGAGCCTCGGCCGCGACGTCACCACCAACCTCGGCCTCAACCACAAGGCCCTCAACATCTACATCCTGGTGCTGGTCACCATCCTCATGGCCGTGTCCACCGCACTGGTTGGCCCCATGACCTTCCTCGGTTTCCTGGTCGCCACCCTCACCTACCAATTCGCCAACACCTACGACCACCGCTTCCTCTTCCCCATGGCAGCCCTCATGGCCTTCGCCGTGCTCACCTGCGCCTACTTCGTGATGAACCACATCTTCTACGCTCAAGGAGCCGTGTCCATCATCATCGAACTGGTCGGTGGCCTTGTATTCCTCACCGTTCTACTACGAAAGGGACGCCTGTGATTACCCTCAACAACGTCAAAAAGGACTACAACGACGAAGTACGCATCGGTCCGGCAAACCTTGAGATCCCAGCCGGCGGCATCACCGCCCTCGTGGGGCCCAACGGCGCCGGAAAATCCACGCTGCTGACCATGGTCGGCCGACTGCTGGACATTGACGAAGGCACCATCGAAGTCGCCGGATACGACGTCTCCAGCACCAAGTCCAAAGACCTCGCAAAAATCCTGTCGATCCTGCGCCAGGAGAACCACTTCATCACCAAGCTCACGGTCCGTCAGCTCGTTGGCTTCGGCCGCTTCCCCTACTCCCATGGGCGACTGACGAAAAAAGATGAAGAGATCATCTCCACCTACATCGACTTCTTCGGACTCCGCGAGCTTGAAAACCGATTCCTCGACCAGCTCTCCGGCGGCCAGCGCCAACGCGCTTACGTGGCCATGGTGTTGTGCCAAGAAACGGACTACGTGCTGCTGGACGAGCCGCTGAACAACCTGGACATCGCGCACTCCGTGCAGATGATGCAGCACCTTCAGCGCGCCGCCGCTGAGTTCGGCCGCACCATCATCGTGGTGCTGCACGACATCAACTTCGCCTCCAAGTACGCAGACAACATCTGTGCCGTCAAAGACGGACAGATCTGCGCCTTCGGCCCCGCGGAGGAGATCATGCACGCCGAGACCCTGTCCGAGATTTTCAACACTCCCGTGCAGATCGTGGACGGCCCCGACGGTCCGTTGGCGTGCTACTTCTAACTGAGCTACTCCCAGCAGCGCTCTTTCTCACAGCGGTATTTCTCACAACCCGGCACCCCGCGCCGCTAAAGTGGTGGGCATGACTCACGCCGACGGACAGCCCACCACCAGCACCAGCACCAGCGCCAGCGCCAGCAACACCGCCACCCGCACCGGCAGCGCCACCACCACCAACACCACCAGCACTTCGCTGGACGTGAGCGCCCTCCTCGACCGCATAAACACCGACAACACCCTCCCCGGCAGCATCGTCGACCTCCCCATCCCTGGCGCTTGGGTGTACGTCCCCCGCACCTTCAGCGACGACCGCGGCAGCTTCCACGAATGGTTCCGCGGCGACCAATTCATGGAACGCCTCGGCTACCCATTCACCATCGCCCAAGCAAACCTCTCCCGCTCCACCCGCAACGTGATCCGCGGCATCCACCTCGCTGACGTTCCCCCAGGCCAAGCGAAACTCGTCACGTGCGTCGCCGGCTCCATCACCGACGTTCTCGTGGACCTGCGCACCGGGTCGCCCACCTTCGGCAAGCACGTCTCCCTGCCTATATCCGACGCCCAGCCTCTCATCGTCCACATCCCCCTCGGAGTAGGCCACGCATTCCACGCCGTCTCCGAGACCGCCGTGGTCAACTACCTCGTCACAGAAGCCTACAATCCAGAGGCCGAATGGGAGATACACCCTTTCGACGGCGCGCTGGGCGTCGCATGGGACATCGACGAAGACACAGCCATCCTGTCCCCGAAAGACCAGGCCGCGCCGCACCTCGCGGACGTCACAGACCGTCTGCCTAACTACCGCGAAGTCCGCGGATGGGAGCAAGAACTCCAACGCGGATGGGAACTCGCCATGGACGAATCAGACGCATGGGCCGGGGAGTAACGCAATGAAAGGCATTATCCTCGCCGGGGGAACCGGCTCGCGGCTGTGGCCGATCACGCACGCTGTGTCCAAGCAGCTCGTGCCGGTGTACGACAAGCCCATGATCTACTACCCGCTCACCACACTCATGCTGGCGGGCATCCGGGAGATCCTCATCATCACCACGGTGGCTGACGCGCCGCAGTTCCGTGCGCTGCTGGGAGACGGCTCGCAATTCGGAGTGCAGCTCAGCTACGCGGTCCAGGATGCGCCGAACGGGCTGGCCGAGGCGTTCATCGTGGGAGAACGATTCATTGGGCAGGACTCCGTGGCGCTGGTTCTGGGAGACAACATCTTCTACGGCTCCGGTCTGGGCACCCAACTGCAGCACTTCAACGAACCCGACGGCGGCGCGATCTTCGCCTACTGGGTGGCCGAGCCGCAGGCTTACGGAGTGGTGGAGTTCGATGAGGACGGCACGGCGCTGTCCCTGGAGGAGAAGCCGGAGAAGCCGAAGTCCCACTTCGCGGTGCCGGGGCTGTACTTTTATGAAAACTCCGTGGTGGACATCGCGAAAAGCCTGCAGCCCAGCGCGCGCGGAGAGCTGGAAATCACCGACGTGAACCGCACGTATCTCGAGCAAGGGCGGCTGCACGTGGAAGTGCTGCCGCGCGGCACTGCGTGGCTGGACACCGGGACAGTGGACGACCTCGCCGCCGCCGGGGATTTCGTGCGCGCCATCGAGAAGCGCCAAGGGCTGAAAGTCAGCTGCCCGGAGGAAGTGGCGTGGAGGAAAGGCTTCATCACGGACGCACAGCTGGAAGCCGCGGGGCAGACGCTGTCCAAGAGCGCGTACGGGCAGTACTTGCTGCAGCTGCTGCAGCGCGGCCAGCGCGCCTGACCCGCTCGGCGCCGCATACTGTGCCCGCACACCGGCGCGGCGCGCCGCCTCGCCGTGCTGCACCGTGATCCTGGCCCACCCAGCGCCGCAACACCACGCCGACATCGGAAGGTGAGGTGGAAAAGCGATAGGCTGGGCGTCGACGATAAAAAAGAAAAGGAACGCCGCACATGGTCGCACTACGCACAGTCCCGGACATGGTCCGCAACACGTGGAGAGATCTCACGTGGGAATCCGAAGAAATCCCCGAACAAGGAATGGACCACGCCGTGGTCATCCTGCGCGGCCTCCGCTCCGCCGAAGGGGAACTGCAGGACATGGTGCCAGACTCCGTGGTGGTCCGCGTCCCGCACCAGGCGGAATACCGCGCGCAAGCCGCGCTGGAGTCCTCCATCATCGCGCAGCTGTTCCGCAACTCCACCGCCCGCGTGCCGGAGACCGTGCGCCAGGCTTACGCCCGCGGAACGTTCGGCACGCCCAACCCGGTGATGCTGAGCTTGCAAACGGAAGTTGCCGGTGAACCGCTCACGGCCGACGTCTGGGCGGGCATGACGGACTCGCAACGCGAGCGCGTTATTGAGCAACTTGGCACGATGTTCGCCCGCATGCACACCATGGACCCGGACTTGCTGCCGCTGGTGAACGTGGAGCCCTGGTGGACCGACGGGGAGGCGACCTCCACGCTGAACATGAACCCGCGGGCCTTGCCTGGAAAGTTCGAGCTCATGAAAACGCGCGTGCCGGAGTTCCTGACCGGCAATATTTCCGAGCAGGAGCTGGCCGCGGTGGAGCAGAACTTCGCGCAGATCGAGGAGCTGCTGGCTCGGCCGAGCCAGCAGCGGTGCCTCACGCACGGCGACCTCCACGACCAACATGTGCTGTGGACCGCCGAGGGCGGGGTGGGTGTGATCGATTTTTCCGACATGACCGTGGGCGATCCTGCTGTGGATTACATGCATCTTGATTTAATCGACGCCCAGCTCCCGTCCCTCGTACTGTCCGCCGCGGAGAAGGCTCATGCTCGACGGCTTCAGGAGCTTCCCGATCAGCTGCAGCACCGGACGGGCGCGCTGCGGGAAAAGCTGTACGAGCTGGACAACATTTTGGAGCGCGCGGCGATCTACAAGCAGTGGGATAACATTTTCCTGCTGATCGATCATTTCCGGACGGGTCGTTCCGAACGGGTCAGTCTCGATCCCGGCGCGGATCACGGTGTCTGATGATGGCCAGCTTCATCTGCCACCCGGTATTGATCATCAGATCGCGCGCGGTTGGCGGCGCGGCTGCCGGTGCTGATGCCGGCGCAGCGTCACCTGGAGCCGGCGCGGCTGACCGCGCTGATGTCGGCGTGTGATCGCGGCGCGGTTGCTGGTGCTGATGGCCGCGCGGCTTCCCCATTTCCCGGATCGAGGGCACTTTGCTGTTAAAACGCTCAAATCACAGCAATGTGCCCTCAAAACAGGACGCGCCCCAAGCACAGCCGGTGTACGGCAGCCTCAGACGGAGTACGGTAGCCCAGGTTTTGGTGCACCTGGGACACTCCTTTCGGAACCAGCGTGGTCGGGTGCGACACGGGCCCTGCTGCGAGAGCGACACCGTGCGCGCGAGCGCCCATTCCACAGCAACTTCGGTTGGGGTGGTGGGGGAGAAGGGGGCGCGGCGGCGTCGGGTTTAGTGGGTTTGATAGTTTCCGCCTAATATTTAGAAAGAACCCAAGGAGAAGCAGCATGAGCATCGTAGAGACAATTAAAGACGCCGCACTCGGCGCACTCGGGCGCGTAGCCGGAGCGCAACGCGGTAAGCATAGCCTGGAGGACGCGTACGAGCCGGACCTCAGTGGTATTCGCGGCCAGGTTGTGCTGATCACGGGCGCCGCGGGGGAGCTCGCTGGGTACGTGGCCGAACGGCTGGCCGCGGCGGGCGCGACGCTTGTGCTTGCGGACTCCGACAACCAGACGTTATCCATGCGCGCCGCGATGATGCTCGGAGCGTTCCCTGGATCGACGCCCGTGACCACCGCAGACAAACTCCGCACCGTGATCCTGGACGTGACCGTACCCGAAGGATGCGCCGACGCCGCCGACTACGCCGTCCGCGAATTCGGACGCCTGGACGTGGTCTGGGCACATGCCGGGATGACGACGCACGGCGCCGTATCCCGGCAGGACCCCGACGAATGGCGGCGCGCGATCGACACGAACCTGGTCGGTGTGTACAACACCGTGCACGGGGCGCTGCCGCATGTGCAGGCGTCCCAGGGGTATGTGGCGATGACGTCCGCGTGGGCCGCAGTGGCGCACGCGCCGGGGCAATCCGCGCAGGCGGCGTCTAAGGCGGGAGTGGAAGCGCTGGCGGATGCTTTGCGTTCGGAGAACGAATCCGTCGGTGTGGGAGTGTTTTACCCGGGTGGGGAGCAGGCGTCCGCAGAGGAGGTGGCACCGTTCGTGGCGGAGGCGTTGGCGCAGAGGAAGGCTCGGCTGGTGTACCCGAAGGCCGGGTGGCCGTTGTACGCGGTGCGCTCTTTGCTGCCGACGCGGATGCTCGCGTTGAACCAGGTGAAGGCTGTCTTGGGTGTGCGCTGACCTGGCAGGCCTGCGAACTGAATAAGATCGCCGCGTTCGGTGAAGGCCGTGCTGGGTGTGCGCTGACCCGGCAGGTTTCTGGAATGCGTGTGCCCAACTCTGCGTGTATTCTCGGCGCGAGTATCCCTCTCGCCTCCACGGATCCCGCGTGCCGCCCTGCCTTCACACCGTG
Source organism: Corynebacterium sp. zg254 (assembly GCF_024701495.1). Lineage (NCBI taxonomy): Bacteria > Bacillati > Actinomycetota > Actinomycetes > Mycobacteriales > Corynebacteriaceae > Corynebacterium > Corynebacterium sp. zg254. Next base: position 1,065,958 of record NZ_WIAR01000001.1, on the reverse strand, counting down.
CATCGCGGAGCGCCCAGCACCGCGCGCCGAGCAACACCGCACAGCGCCGCGCGCGGATCAGCACCGCGCAGCGGCGCGGAAGTCGCGTGCCTCGCGTCGATCAGCGCCGTGCTCCGACACGGATCGCCTGTACCGCGTAGCGTGGCCCGCCGGAGACGGTGAGGCGCACGCCCACGTCGACACGACATCGGAGAATTACCTTGAAAATCAGTTGGGGTTACACGACAAAATGTGTGTCCGGAAACGGCAATTTCCTCAGTTTGAGCTGGGCTAATGGTCAAAATATATGCTCAGTGAGGATGTATCGGACTGCTCCACTAGAAATCCTCGGTGTTGCGCCCACCATGTGGTAGACGACGGACTGCCTCCTGTTTTCCATGTCTTTTCTCCATGCCTTATCCTTCACGCCTTATCCTTCACGCCAGTGCATCAACCATGCTGGAACCTATCTTTGCCCCCGGCGGCAGATGCCTCATCATCACCGGCACTGTATATCCTCACTGGCATTGGACACACAGTGTGCCGCATGACCCCAGTTGTCGCATAGCCTCCCCCCGGCACTGGGCTGCCCGTAATCCGCTTGTGCAGCGGCCGAGACAATCCCCACTGCACTGGCTGGGACATTGTCAGCTCTGCCGACGGTAAGCGTGCTGGCACAACCATAGGAGTTTGTTGCGGTTCTTGAGCATTTGCCCAGGACGAAATCTCGAAAAAGCGAAATAATCCTATGGTTGTGCCGCGGCAACTCCCAACACGACCGCGACATGCCGACAGCAGACATGCATTTTGTCGCTTAGCCCAAGTTGGTGCGGGCCTGGAGACAGAGCTTGGTGGAAGCGACGCGAGGTCGTCGTGGAAGCGGCAGGATGCTGGGCACAGTGCAAACTTTTACCGTAAGCCCACCTGCGCCACCCGCGCAAGCGCACTTTTGCCAGCCTGTGGATAACTGCCTGCTGCGCAGGCAGTTATCCACAGATTCCGTCAGCCCCTTTCCACGCCGCCCGACAGAGAACTAGCGTGTGCCTCATGAACATCCTCGAGAACTACATAGCAGCCGTCCGGCAGGGCATCGACCTTGTCGAAGCGGCCGTCGGTGCGTCCGAAGAGGACCTGTGTGCACGAGGACTGAGCCGCACGTCAGCACGAGAGCTCGTCCAGCTCGCGGACGTCTACTTCGGCTCCACCCCCTTCACCCGACGCCAACGCGACGCCATCGCCTCAGCCCGGTTGCTCGAACACGACCTAGCAACCATCCTGACGATTGAAAAGTTCGCCCGCCGCGCGAAGAAAACAGCCCACGCCTGGGCGCTCCGGGAAGAACTGTGCCACACGGACCCTCGCAACATTCCTCGGATCGCGCGCAAACGCCTGCGTGAACTGCAGCCCCGAAAGCCGCTGCAGCAGTCGGTCCGCGTGACGCGGAGGGCGTCCGGGCCGTGGAGCCTCACGCTCACGGGCCCGTCGAGCATCATCGCTGATCTGCAAGGCGTCATCGAGCCAGAAGCTCCGATGCGTTCGGTCGAAGCGCTTCTCCATCGTGGCGCGGGTGCAGCGACGTCGTCGCTGCGCCCGGCCCTCACGCCGCACGTGATCATCACGCTGAATCAGCTGGACCAGCTGCTCCAGCCCGCCGATGGCTCCAACAGGACGCACGCCGAGGACACGCAGGCCGGTGTCGATAATGAAGAAATCTTGCTACGCCTCACCAACGGGGCAACGATGACGGGCGCGGAGTTTGTGCGGCGGAAGCTCACGGATTACGGCTTCGTCACCGTCGTGCACCCGGAGCGCGGTCCGGTGAACTTGTACCGGCTGTCGCGGACGGCCAGTTGGAAGCAGCGGGCTATGCTGTCTGCGGAGAACCAGACGTGCGTGTGGCCGGGGTGCAATCGCCCGGTCGATGAGTGCGAGATGCACCACATCAAGGCCTGGAAAAATGGGGGCTTGACGAATGTGGATAATCTCGCGCCGTTGTGCCCGTATCATAATGGGGTCAACGATGATGATCCTTTTAATCCGACGCCCACCTCTCGACCCCGAGGCCGCGTCGACCGAATAAACGGCACCATGGTCTGGCGGCCCCCGGGGGAGTATTAACCCGAAGCGCGCACCCGGAGCACTTACCCGGTAGTGCAGCCCACAAAACACCGACCCGGAACAGTGTCCCGGGAGCGCTAACCCGGTAGTGCCAACCACAAAACACCGACCGAGAAGGAGAAACTCAGAAAACCCCGCCCGGGAGGACTAATCCAGAGCACCTCGGCCGGTGAAGCGCGAACCCGAAAGCGCGGACTTCGATTCGGAGTGCGCTCCCCAGAGCACTCTCCCTAGCTTTCCGCGGTGTGGTTCCCGCGCGCCGCCATTCTCGCGCGCGCTGTGCGATTCGCGCGCGAGTCCCGTCGCCCGTGGTGAGCCGTTCGTGTGAGTCGTGCGCGCTGCCGGTTTCGTGCGAGGTTTGCGATTCGCGCGCGCAGTTGGGCTTGCACTGCTGTACATCCATCTCCCGTCGCTACTTTCGCGTGTCTTGTCCGGCTTGTCGTCTTCGCAGCTTAAACGACAAAATGTGTGTCCGAAAACAGCGATTTCCGGAGTCTGATCTGGTCTAACGCTCAGAATATATGCTCAAGCTGAGCATATATCGGGCTACTCCACCAGAAATCCCCGGTGTTGCACCGACCACTGGTAGGCGACGAGACTGCTCCCTTTCCCCATGCCCTAACCTCCAAGCCAACGAACCAACCACGCTGGAGTCTGCCTCTGTCCCGGCGGCAGTACGAGTGCTGGCACAACCATAGGACTTTGTTGCGGTTCTTGAGCATTTCCCCAGGACACGATCAGGGAAAAGCGAAATAATCCTATGGTTGTGCCAGGGCTCCTCTCAACACGACCGCGACACGCCGACAGCGGACGCACATTGTGTCTCGTAACCAGGCTTCACTGGGAGTGGCTTCGTCATGTTCGGGGTAGCTTGTCGCGTGGTTCGAGTGTGCCGTTCACGTGGAGCATTTGCGCCAATCGGGAAGGAGCGGATCCGATCCAACGGGCGCTACCCGGCTGGGAGGGGTTTACTTTTCTGGTTCGTTGTTTTCGCTCGCGCCGTCGGCTTTGCGTGGTTCGGCCTGGTCGCGGTTGTGTGGTTCGTTGGCGGTGGTGGGGCGGTTGTTTGGATTGTTCGTGCTGCCCGTTTCGCGCGGGGTGGTTTCGTCGCGCGAGGTGTTCGGCTCCTCGTTGGTGGTTGGCTTGTTGGTCGGCTTGCGCTTCTGCTCATCCAACTCCCGACGCCGCTGCTCCTTAAACCGCTCCTTCTTCAGATTCCAGAGAAAGTCGGGGTCGTCGTCCGGGCCCTTCGGCGCTGCCGGCCTCACATCCTGCCGTCCAAACCCCCGGCCTCCGAAACCTTGGCGCCCAAAACCCCGGCCTCCGACGCCTTGCCGTCCAAAACCCCGGCCTCCAGAACCCCGCCGGCCAAACCGCAGCTGCTCCGGCGCGAAAGCTTGCCACAACAACACAACAGTCACAATCACAAGAACCACAAGAATCAGTCGACCCATGCACCCCATCCTAGCGACGAGCCGCCCCCAAGTTGTAGTGTTATCCACGTGGATAAAGAAAACAAGGCCAAACTATCCGGCGCAGCGTGGCGCGACATTCTCCTCTACGCTTTCCTGCGATTCCTCCTCTTCCTCGCGCTGACGTTCATCATTCACTCCATCGTGATCCTGCTCGGCATGGCCAACACTTTCCCACTGCTCATCAGCGCGCTGCTCGCCCTCATCCTGGCGCTTCCCCTGTCGATGGTGATGTTTAAAAAGCTGCGCCTTCGGGTGACGGAGGCTGTGGCGGAACGAGATGCTGGGCGTCGGGCTCATAAGGAGCAAATGCGGCGCCAACTGGAGCAGCGCCTAAGCTAAAAAGCTCACGGCGAACATAATCAACGCCCACGTCAGCATCCCCCGCCCCGTCAGCGCCAGCACGGGGATCAACCCCCGCCCCTGCACGCCCGCGGTCACCGGCCGCGACGCCCCGTACAGGAACACCGACGCCAGCAGCGCCAGCAGCGCCGGCCAATGGGACACCGCCCCGAGCACCACAGTCAGCACCATCGCGGTGGCGTTCAGCAGGATCCATAGGCGCCGGGTGTTCGTATCGCCGAGTCGGACGGCCAGGGTGATCTTCCCGGCGTCTGCGTCCGTGGGGATGTCGCGGAGGTTGTTGACCAAATTAACCGACGCCGACATGGCCCCCACCGCAACAGCCATTGTCGCGCCCTGCCAGGAGATTGATCCGGCTTGGGTGTATTCCGTTCCCATGACGGCGACGAGACCGAAAAAGATGAATACCGCCACTTCGCCGAGGCCTCGGTAGCCGTAGGGGTTGTTGCCTCCGGTGTAGAACCACGCGGCGAGGATGCACAGCGCGCCGAAGAGGATGAGCCACCAAGCGCTGAGGAGGCTGAGGGCGATGCCGGCGGCGGCTGCGATGCCGAAGGCGGCGAAGGCGGCGTGCTTTACTTTGCGGGGTTGGACGAGGCGTGAGCCGGTGAGTCGGAGGGGGCCGGAGCGGTCTTCGTCGGTGCCGCGGATTCCGTCGGAGTAGTCGTTGGCGTAGTTCACGCCGATGATGAGTGCGAGTGCGACGATGCCTGCGAGGACGGCTCGGGGGGCGTCGCCGGAGCCGTGGATGATGGCGGCTGCGGTGCCGGCGAGTACGGGGGCGATGGCGTTGGCCCAGGTTTGGGGGCGTGCGCCGGTGAGCCATTGCCGCGCTGTCGCGCCGGGATACGTGTTGTTGCTTGGCATGCGTAGAAGTTTACGCGGTGGTGCGTGGGCGCGGCGGCGTGGTGTGTTGTGTGCTGGCGGGCGCCGCGGTGGTGGTATTGGCCGCGCGGCGCGACTGTGGGTGGGCTTGGCGGTGTGGACGTAGTGGGACTGCGGGTGGGGCAGGCGGCGCGGTGGTTCTGCCCGGTGGTGCGACTACGGGTGGGCCCGGCGGTGTGGCGGTGGTGGTGTGCGGTGTGTTGTGTGCGCGCTGCGCGGCGTGGTGGTGATGCGCCAGCCTGGTGACGCTACCACTGCGTGATGGTGTTCATCGTCTGCTTCACAGTCATGCGGTCCACCTTGCCCGGCCCAATGGTGGGCATGTTCTCCAGAGCGATGGCGCGGCTGGGGATGAGGTGCCGGTCCACGCTCCCGCGGAGCGTGGACCGCACCATCTTAGTGATGTCCACGAACGCGCGCCCGCGGGGCGTGTGGAAGACATGCCCGGGGTCGGAGTCCGCGACAGCATCCGGCAGTTCCAGTGCTACGCCGATGGACTCTCCGAACTCGTCACTCTCGAGCCTGACGGCGCAGGCAAGGTGCGCGTCCGGGAAGGCCGTCCACAGAATCTTTTCCACTTCTTCCGGCAGCACTTTGTAGCCGCCGGTGTTGATGGCGCCGTCGGCGCGGCCGAGAAGGGTGAGATCTCCGGTGCTATCGAGTTGGCCCAGGTCAGAGGTGACGAAGGTGTGTTCCGCGGGGAAGGTTCGGCCGAAGGCGGCATTCCGGTAACCAGGGGAAACCATGGGGCCGTTGATGACGACGAGTCCGACTCCGCGGGAGTCGGGCGAGTCGATGCTGAGGGTCACGCCCGGCAGGGGCCGGTGGTTGTAGACGGCGCCCCCGGCGGTTTCGGCGGAGCCGTAGGTGGTGACGATGGGGGCGCCGGCGCGGCGGGCGTCGTCGATGGAGGTTCCGCGTGCCGCCGCGCCGCCGACGAGCACCATAGCGAACGTCGTCAGGCTTTCCAATCCGCCCTCAACAGCCAGGATGCGTTCCAGTTGGGTGGGCACCAGGCTCACGTACAGGTCCTCGTCAGGGTACAGTTCGCGCAGCCGCGCGGCGTCCTGAATGAAGGTCTCACCACTGAAGGAGGTTCCGCTCAACAGATGACGGGACACCACCGGCTCGTGGCCCGCGTGCAGGGAGCGCAGGATCACTTGCAACCCGGCGATGTGGTGCGCGGGCAGCGCAAGCAGCCACGGCCCTGGCTCCGCGCTGAACTCGCTACGGGCGTAGTTTTCGGTCGCGGTAATGGAGGCCAGGATGTTCTCGTGGGTGAGCATCGCCCCCTTGGGGGTGCCAGTCGAGCCGGAAGTGGAGGCAATGAGCATGCCGGCGTCGACTAATTCACCAGCACGCATCAGCGCGGGAATATTCGGTGAGGGGTGCGGGCGGTCGAGGGGAATGAGGGAGCGCGTGCCGTCGAGCAGGTCCTTCATGAGCGGCAGAGCCGTCGGCAGGTCGGCGGCGTTGATGACGTGCGCTTCGAGAGGCACCTGCTGGGGTGCGTGTTCCTGGGTCATGCCTCTAAGAGTGCTGCGTTTCGGCGGTCAATCCAAATTGACGCACGCGGTCGATAGTGGTTTCCAGTTCGAATTCGCTGGGCAGGTGGTCGTAGAGGGCTAGGTACGCTTCGCGAATGTCGGTGGTGGTGGCTGGGGTGGCGCTGGTGTCGATGAGATAGGCGATGATGTCCCGGTAGCTGGGGCTGCGGGTGTCCATGGCGTTGAGGCTCGGGGTGGCGAGGTCTGCGGTGTCCCGGTAGTACTCTGCGAGCAGCGCCATGGTGGCGGGGATACGGGTTCCGTCTGCGAGCTGGATGGTGGCGTTGTTCAGTGTGTTGTTCAGCGCCTTGCATTCGCTGCGTCCGGCGTTCGAGTGATCGTGGTGAGTGCCGCGGCTGATGATGCCTAAGCGTTCGGATGGTGTGACCTGGGTGGTGCAGATGGTACGGATGATGGTTGTGAAGTTGTTGAACACGGCTGACTCTCCTTTCGATTCTCGTTGAGTAGCCGGTTGGGCTGGAGTGTGCGGGGATTCCCCCCGCGTGGTCTGCATGCGAGTGTAGAACACAATGATGGGAAACGTCAAGCATTTTTTATTTCAACGGTTGGAAAATGCCGCGTGAGGTGCGCTTGTATGGTTCGGCTGGGTAGCCCGAGCGTGCAATTAGTGGGTGATTGCGCATATTTTTCGCGCTGCGCCGGGGGTAGCGAAAAAGCCCCGCGAACGGGGCTTTTGTGGTGTAGATCATACTCGCCAGGGGTGGTGCGGTGCGCTGGCGCCGTGCGCGACGAGCGAGTCGCGCGCCGTTACTTCGCGTCCGGCGTGTCGCCGGCGGCTGGGAACACGGTGGTGGCGTCGTTATCCTCTCCGACGCCGCCCTTCACCGCATCGCTCCCCCCATCCGCGGAACGTGCGGTGGTGCCTGCTGGGAATGCCGTGGTGGCTGCGTCCGCGTTGTCAGCGGGGTAGTATGCCGTGGTTGCTGCGTCCGCGTTGTCGGCGGGGTACGCGGCGCCTGCTGCTCCAGCCGTGCTTGCCGTGCTTGCGGTTCCTGCCGTGGCGGTGTCACCTGCAGGGTATGCAGCGCCTGCGGTGGTCGCCGCGCCGGCCGTGCCCGCTGGAGCTTCGGCGGCAGCCTCCGCGTTCTTCTCCGCTTCCTTCTTCTCCTTGCGCTTACGGAACGGCGCGGTCAGGAGATGGTCCAGGGAGATGCGTCCGGCGCCCGCCGCGGACAGAGCCAGGCCAGCAGCGGCAATGACGCCCACCAGCTCCCAGCCGCCATCGGACGCGAAGATGCCGGAGCCGCGGTGCATGAACCAGAACGCGCCAGCCATCTGGATGGCCAGGATTGGGCCGATGAAGCGCACGAGCAGTCCGAGGATCAGCAGAGCGCCGCCGACCATCTCGAAGTAGGTGGCGAACTGAGCGGAGAGCTCAGGATAGGGGACGCCGGCATTTCCGAAGGACTGGCCTGTTCCGGCGATGGTCCAATCGTTGTATTTTTGCCAGCCGTGTGCGAACAGCACCACGCCGAGGATAACGCGGGCGAGCACAAGCGAAATATCTCTCAATGTTGTCATGTCAACAACTGTACATGAATTGCGCCTGCGCAGGCTGGCGCACGTTCACGCTGCCCCAGCGCTTGCTCATACTCACGCCGCGCCCGCGCTGCGAGTCACGCCGGGCGCACACCCCGAACCGCGCCAGCGCGCCGGCGCTCGCGCGCTAGTAGTAATAAGGAAACTCATCCCACCGCGGCGCGCGCTTCTCCAAGAAACTATCCCGCCCTTCCACGGCCTCGTCGGTCATGTACGCCAGGCGCGTCGCCTCACCAGCGAACACTTGCTGGCCCATCAACCCATCGTCGGTCAGGTTGAACGCGAACTTCAGCATCCGCTGCGCAGTCGGCGACTTCGTGTTGATGGCCCGGCCATACTCGATGGCTAGGTCCTCCAGCTCCGCGTGATCGGCGACTTCGTTTACGGCGCCCATGCGGTGCATCGTTTCGGCGTCGTAGCTACGGCCCAGGAAGAAAATCTCACGAGCAAACTTCTGGCCCACCTGTTTGGCGAGGTAGGCGGATCCGTAGCCGGCGTCGAAGGAGCCAACGTCCGCGTCGGTTTGCTTGAAGCGTGCGTGTTCGCGGCTGGCCAGCGTCATGTCGCACACGACGTGCAGCGAGTGACCACCGCCGGCGGCCCACCCGTTGACCACGGCGATGACCACCTTCGGCATCGTGCGGATCAGCCGCTGCACCTCAAGGATGTGCAGGCGCCCGCCCTCCACCTTCGCGCGAGCCTCATCCACGGACGACGCATCCGCGGCAGCCACGTCCGAGTTGTGATCCTGGGCGTACTGGTAGCCCGAACGGCCGCGGATGCGCTGGTCGCCGCCGGAGCAGAACGCCCAGCCGCCGTCCTTCGGGGACGGCCCGTTGCCGGTGAGCAGCACCGTGCCCACGTCCGGGCTGCGGCGCGCGTGGTCGAGCACGCGGTACAGCTCGTCAACGGTGTGCGGGCGGAAGGCGTTGCGCACCTCCGGCCGGTCGAAGGCGATGCGGACGATGCCGTATTCGCGGCCGTCGCCGACGTGGCGGTGGTAGGTGATGTCGGTGAGGTTGTCGAAGCCGTCGACGGGTTTCCAAAGTTCGGGCTTGAATGGGTTTGTCATGGGTTAAGGGTAGCGTGAGGGGCATGACTGGGATGACACTGGTGGATCTGGATGAGTTGAAGCGCCGCGCGCATGTGGTGGCGTTGCCGTTGCGGGTGCCGTTTCGCGGCGTGACGGTCCGCGAGGCGATGCTGTTTGAGGGGCCGGATGTGTGGACGGAGTGGGCGCCGTTTGTGGAATACGGGCCGCAGGAGGCGTCCCGGTGGTTGCGTTCCTCCTTATTTATCGACGCCCACGGTTTCTCATCCCCCGGAGTCCCCGTCGAAGTCAACGCTACAATCCCCGCGGTGGATGTGGCGCGCGACCCGGGAGCGGTGGGGCGTCTGATGGAACAGTATCCGGGGTGCACCACGGTGAAGGTGAAGGTGGCGGAGAAGGGCCAGGGGGTGGAGGATGATCTGGCGCGTGTGCGGGCGGTGCGCGCGTGGTTCGCGGAGAACTATGGTGGCGCGGCTGCGACGGATACTCCGAAGATTCGGATGGATGCGAATGGGGGGTGGTCTGTGGAGGATGCTCTGCGGGTGATTGAGGTGGTGGCTAAGGAGGGGGCGTGCGATTATGCGGAGCAGCCGTGCGCGACTGTGGAGGAGTTGGCCGCGGTGCGGATGGGGTTGATGCGCCGGGGCATTTTTGTGCGCGTGGCGGCGGATGAGTCGATCCGGAAGTCTGCGGATCCTTTGGCTGCGGTGCGCGAGGTGGTGGATGCGAACGCGTGTGATGTGGCGGTGGTGAAGGTGCCGCCGCTGGGTGGGGTGGATCGGTTGTTGGAGATCGCGGATGATGTGGCGCGGCGTGGGGTGGCGTTGACGGTGAGCTCGGCGTTGGACACCGCGGTGGGTGTGGGCGCCGGGTTGGAGGCCGCGGCGTGCTTGCGCCGGGAGATCGAGTGCGGTGACGACGAGGGCGTGGTGGTGCCCGCGCAGGCTGCGGGCTTGGCGACGGGGTCCTTGTTTGAGGTGGATGTGGCGCGCCGTCCGATTGTGGACGGGTGCATTGTGAGCGGCCCGGTGGTGCCGGATCGTGAGGTGTTGGAGCGGTGGACTGCGCCGGCGGAGCGGCGCGAGTGGTGGCTGCGGCGCCTCGAGGCGGCGTACCAGTACTTGCTCTGACGCGCGGTCTGCGCGCGGCCCTGCCCGTGCCACCCGTGCCACTCGCGCGCCCACACTGCTCGAGTGGCCTCTGCCACCCGCGCACCAACCTGCCCACGTTCCGCCCGGCCCCCTGGGTAAACTAGGGAGGAAAATTATTGGCGAGTGAATAATGTGGTGAGCTTCTGGTGGAGATTCTCATTGGTTTAATCATCATCGTTTTTGTGAGCATCATGATGGTGGCGTTCGGGGAGCGGCTGGGGTTGCCGTGGCCCACGTTGCTGACAGTGGTGATTGCCGGGGCGATTTTCCTGCCGGGTTTGCCCTCGATGACGATTCCGCCGGATCTGATGCTCCCCATTTTCTTGCCTCCGTTGCTGTGGGCGCTGGCGCGTAAAACCAGTTGGGCTGTGATTAAAACGCAGCTGACCACGGTGATTAGCCTGTCTGTGCTGCTGGTGATCGCTACGATCGCCGCGGTGACGGGCACGGTGTTGCTCATGTATCCCACGCTGGGGGTGGCTGCGGCGGTGGTGATTGGTGCGGCGTTGGCGCCGCCGGATCCGGTGGCCGTGGATGCTGTGGCGGAGACTACGGCGGTTCCGCGCCGGTTGACGTCGACATTGCAGATGGAGGGATTGTTTAACGACGCCGCCTCCATCGTCTCATTCCACGTCGCCCTGGCTGCGTTGTTGGCGGGGGAGGACCTTCACGTGGCGGAAGGGGTGCGCGACTTTGTGTTATCTGTGGTCCTGGCTGTGGTGATTGGTTTGATTGCGGGCTGGGGCGCGGCGAAGTTGTCGAACTGGATGGAGTCCACGACCGCCCGGACGGCGTTCACATGGATCGTTCCTTTTGCTGTGTACATTGCGGCGGAGGAGGCCCATGCGTCGGGGGTTATTGCGATTGTGATTGCGGCGGTGCAGATGAACTCCAAGTTGGACATCGGCGCGCAGGATCGTCTGTCGGGTTCGGCGTTTTGGGAGACGGTGGAGATGGTCTTCACCGGCTTGGCGTTCGGTCTGATCGGCTTGAGCGTGCGTGACGCGATAGACCAGGTGGGTACGGATCTGATCCATGCGGCGCTGGTGGGTCTGGTGATTTCCGTGGTGCTGTTTGCGGTGCGTTTTGTGTGGATGTTTGGCTTCTATTGGCTGAACCGGAACCGTTCCCGTCGCGATATTGCGCCGTTGCGTCTGCAGGAGGTGTTGATGCTGACGTGGGCGGGGATGCGCGGTTTGGTGAGCTTGGCGTTGGTGTTGTCCATTCCGTACGCGGCGTTGCCGAATGCGCATGAGCTGTCGATGATTGCGTTGGTGGTGTTGCTGTGCACGATGGTGATCCCGGGAATGACGCTGCCGTGGTTGCTGTCGAAGCTGGATTTGGCGTCCGGCCCGGATGCTGCGGGCGATGAGGCGCGGGAGGCGCTGATCTTGCGTGGGCATCGTGCGGCGTTGCGGGAGCTGTACCGCCATACCGATGATTTGCCGCCGCAATTGTTGGCGAATGTGGAGAACTGGCTGACCGAATCGACCGACGCCAGGGTGGACGCCCCAACAGCCATCGAAGCGTACAAGCGTGCCCGTGCGAAGAAGGCCTTGATCGCGGAGGGGAAGATCGTCGTGGATAGCGATGGTGTGCCGGTGGATGCGCGCTCGCAGCAGATGGTGGCGGATAAGGCCGGGACGGATGATGTGTCCGTGGAGGAGCATGTGGAGGTTCCGGTGGCGGATCTGATTGCGGAGCGGATGGCGTATGCATCGCAGATGCGGGAGCAGGCTAATGCGGTGCGGGTGAAGGCCCTGCGGGCTGCACAGCAGACGTTGTGGGAGGCGCGGCAGGAGCCGGGTAACGACCCGGCGATTGTGGATGAGGTGCTGCGCGATGTGGACCGGATGCTGCTGGCCGCGAAGCGGGGGAGTTAGTGAAGTAGATTAGTGGGTGTGACTGAGAAGCCAGATGTAGATGCCCCAGATGTCGATACCCCAGATGTTGCGGCCTCAGACGCTGAGGCCGTGGATGTCGAGGCCCTGGATGTTGAGGCCCAGGGCTCCGTTGTTGTTGGTGTGACTGTTGTTGATCAGCTGATTCGCGCCGGGGTGCGGGAGGCTGTGGTGTGTCCGGGCTCGCGGTCGGCGCCGTTGGCGTTGGCGTTCGCGGAGGCGGATCGGACTGGGCGTTTGCGGGTGCATGTGCGGACGGATGAGCGCACGGCGGCGTTTCTGGCGTTGGGTTTGGCGAAGGCGTCGGGGCGTGTGGTGCCGGTGGTGATGACGTCCGGTACGGCTGTGGCGAATTGTCTGCCTGCGATGGTGGAGGCGTCCATGGCGGGGGTGCCGTTGATGGTGCTGTCGGCTAATCGGCCGTTGGCGCTGGTGGGTACTGGTGCGAATCAGACGATTGAGCAGGCGGAGATTTTTGGCGTTCATGCTCGCACGACGCTGAGCACCCACGGCGCGAGCGTGCGCCGCGTGATCGATGAAGCAGTCGCGGCCGCGCTGAACCCGCTGAACCCCGGTGGCGTGCATGTGGACGTGCCGTTGGAGGAGCCGCTCGTGCCGGAGAGCACGGATGTGGTGAGCCTCCTGGCACGCGAGGCGGCCAGCGAGGCAGAGCCGGCAGGCGAAGTGGCGCGGGACGCGAGGGAGAATCCGCGCAGGAACAGGGCGCTTCCATATGGTGAGGTTGGCGTCGATCTATCGAAGCGCACCCTGGTCATCGCCGGCTCCAGCGCCGACGAAGCCTGGGCCCGCGCCATCAGCGACGAGCTCGCGGACGTCCCCACCATCGCTGAACCCACCGCCGCCGCGCCGGACTTCCCCGTGCACTCGGCAGCCATCGGCATGTTCACCGCCGGCGTGGTGGCCCACGGCGAGTACTCCGCGATGACGCGCCCCGAGCACATCATCCTCGTGGGCCGCCCCACCCTCCACCGCGCGGTCACCGTCTTGCTCAAGGACTCGGACATTCCGGTCACCGTCCTCACGGATGTGGAGAACTACCCGACGTTCGCCACGAACATTGTGCAGGTCGGCAGCCGTATCCGACTGGACAACGACTCTCCGCGCGCCTGGCTGGACGTGTGCCGCGGTGTGTCCGACATGGGCGCGGAAGCCGTCCGCCAGGCGCTCCGCCTCACGCGCGCCGCAGGTAGCACTGCGGGCGGCAAGGAAAGCGGCGCAGCGGCTAACGTGCCGGACAGCAGCGCGCCGTTTTCTGCCGCGCACGCCGTGGCGGTCGTCGCAGACAGCCTCTCCGTCGGAGACCTCCTGGTCCTCGGCGCCTCCACCGCCGTCCGGGACGCCTCCCGCGCCGGCCTCCCCTTCGACGGCGTCCGTACCCTCGCCAACCGCGGCGCCGCCGGCATCGACGGCACCATCTCCACCGCCATCGGCGCCGCGCTCGCCCACGCTGCCGCCGACCCCACGGCCATCCGCGCCCCACGCACCGTCGCGGTCATGGGCGACCTCACTTTCCTTCACGACGCCACCGCCCTCAACATCGGCCCCCACGAACCACGCCCCTCCAACATGCTGATCGTTGTCACCAACGACAACGGCGGCGGCATCTTCGAAACCCTCGAACCAGGCCGGGACGCCCTCCGAACCTTCGGCGACGGCACCCCCGCCTTCGAACGCGTCTTCGGCACCCCCACCGGCGCGAACATCGAAGACATCTGCCACGCTTTCTCTGCGGACTACCACCAGGCCACCTCCGTGGAAGACCTGGCACGGATCGTGGAAGAACACGAAGAGCTGGGCAACGAAGGCATCACGGTGGTGGAGGCTGTGGTGGATCGCGCTTGGCGTCGGACAATAGAACAACACATCGCAACCACAGTTAATCCGCAACGATGACACCACGACAAGAGATCGTCCTCCGGCGCATCAACCAGGTAGCCCTCGCCCTGAGCATCTTCGTGGTGCTCGTGTGCGGCGGGATGGTCGCGACCTCTGCCATGGACGACGCCCGCATCTCCTCCCAACGCGGCACCAGCATTGCCACGGTGCTGAACGTCGGCACGCTGCGCACCACCGTCCGCTTCCCAGACGCCGAAGGGAACTACCACCAGCCGGAAGTGGGCCTGAAATACCCCGTGGGGCTGGTGGAGGGGCAGCGCGTGCGGGTGGATTACCAGATCGGCGACCCGGAGAACGTGAAAGTGCAGGGCCGGTCCTGGACGCTGGCGTTCCTGCCGGCGGGGACGTCCATGGCGGCGCTGCTGGCGATTGTGCTGGGGCTGCGCTGGGCCGTCACCTGGAGTTTGCGAAAGTTTGCGTGGGGGTTAACCGGGAGGACGTCTGCCCGTGATGTGAAGGAGCCACACTAGAGGCCATGCGTGTGGCGATTGTTGCGGAGAGTTTCCTGCCCGAGGTCAATGGCGTGGTCAATTCCGTTCTGCGTGTGCTGGAGTACTGCCGCGCTCGGGGACACGACGCCACAGTGATCGCCCCCGCGGCCCGCGACGGGAAGCCGGAGGTGACGCACTATCAGGGTTTCCGGGTGGTGCGTGTGCCGGCGGTGAAGCTGCCGCTGATTAACTCTTTGCCCGTGGGGGTGCCGACGCCGACCCTTGTGCGCACCCTGCGCCGGTATAAGCCGGATGTGGTGCACTTGGCGTCTCCGTTTGTGGTGGGCGGGGCTGCTGCGCTGGTGGCGCGGGCTTTGGGGATTCCCGCGGTGGCGGTGTATCAGACGGATGTGGCGGGCTACACCAGCCGCTATCACTTGAGTGTGCTGGAGAATGCGTCCTGGCGGTGGATGCGCGTGTTTCATAATCGGTGTGCGATGACGTTGGCGCCGTCGTCGGCGTCCATTGCGGAGTTGTCGGCGCACGGGGTGGAGCGCGTGCGGCAGTGGGGGCGCGGTGTGGATACGCAGCGGTTTCATCCCGCGAAGCGCGGGCCGGCCGGTGAGACTGCACCTGGGGCGGACGGGGCGGTTGCTGTGCCGCAGCACGGAGCGGCGTGCGTGACCAGACGCACGATCCGGGTGGGCTTTATCGGCCGGCTGGCGGCGGAAAAGTCGGTGGAGCGTCTGGCGGTTCTGGTTGATCGCGGTGAGTTGGCAGCGCGTGCGGCGTCGGAGGGGTACGAGATCGAGCTCGTGATCGTAGGCGACGGCCCCGAGCGCGCCCGTCTTGAACAGCTCATGCCGGGCGCCGAGTTCACCGGCGCCCTCTACGGCGAGGAGCTGGCGCGGGCGTACGCGTCGTTGGACGTGTTCGTGCACACCGGCGAGTTGGAAACGTTTTGTCAGGCGATCCAGGAGGCTCATGCGTCCGGGGTGCCGACGATCGCTCCGGCCGCCGGCGGCCCGATCGACCTCATCGAGGACGGTCACAACGGATACCTGCTGGACGTGGACGGTTTTGAGCGCGCGCTGCCCGGCGCTGTGGAGGCTATCGCCGCGGATCTGGACGGTTTCAAGGCCCGTGCGTACCAGTCCGTTCAGGGCAAGACCTGGGAGAAAATCTGTGACCAGCTCCTGGGTTATTACGCCGAGGCGATGGTTATTATGCCGAGGCGATAAGATGGCACTCATGTCACGGGCAAGCCTAGAAAAGAAGCCCCACGAGGTGGCGTCCATGTTCGACGCCGTGGGAAAGAACTACGACCTCACCAACACCGTTTTGAGCTTCGGCCAGGACCGACTGTGGCGTAAACGAACCCGGCGACGCCTGGACTTGCACAAAGGCGACCTCGTGCTGGATCTCGCCGCGGGCACGGGCGTGTCCACGGAGGAGTTTTCTGAATCGGGCGCCTACTGCATTGCGTGCGATTTTTCTTTGGGGATGTTGCAGGCGGGTGCGCATCGTAATTTGCCGATGATCTGCGGCGATGGCACGAATTTGCCGTTTGAGGATAATACCTTCGACGCCGTTACCATCAACTACGGCCTGCGCAACATCGTGGACTTCCGTGCCGGGCTGCGGGAGATGGCGCGTGTGACGAAGCCGGGAGGCAAGTTGGCGGTGGCGGAGTTTTCTACTCCGGTGGTGCCGGTGTTTAAGACCATCTACAAGGAGTACTTGATGCGGGCTTTGCCTGAGGTCGCGAAGGTGGTGTCTTCTAACCCGGAGGCTTACATTTATCTGGCGGAGTCGATTCGCGCGTGGCCGGACCAGGAGGAGTTGGCTGCGGAGATTTCTGCGAACGGTTGGGAGAACGTGGGGTGGCAGAACCTCACGGGCGGTATCGTGGCGCTGCACAGCGCCACGAAACCGCTGGCCTAGCGCCTTCGCCGCGTAACCTCTCGTCGCGACCCCGCGCAGCATCCTGCCCGCGTCGAGCCCGCGCCCGCGTTCCGCGCGCTTGGCTGCTGGGCCGTCACACTCCAGCGCGCGTCGCAACTCATACCGCGCCGGGCCGCGCCTTCGCCGCGCTGCCGCCCGCGCCGCGCGTCGTGCTCGCCGCCCGCCCCGCGTTCCGCGCGCTTGGCTGCTGGGCCGTCACACTCCAGCGCGCGTCGCGCGCTAGGCGAGCGCGGCGAGCGGGACCACCCAGATCCCATCGCGCCGCTGGTAGAAGTGCTGTCCCGCGTGGACGATGATCCCTCCAGCGAACCTGTGCCCGAGAGTTTTGTGGAGCCAGTGAAGATGCTTGGCGTGTTCGTCTTTGATCACGGGAGAGATCTTCACCTCGATGCCGAGGACTCTCTTGTCAGGTCCTTCAACGATGATGTCGACTTCGTGGTCGCCTTTGTGCGTTCGGAGATGTGACACTCGAGCACCGAAAGTTTCGGCGGCCACTCGGGCCGTCAGCACAGCCAAAGACTCGAAAAGCTGGGAGAACAACTGAATCTGTTGCGGATCGCCGCTGATCAGTGAGTGTGGTCGTGCGCCGAGCAGGCGCGCGGCCAAAGCTGGATCGCACAAGTGATGCTTGGGAGCCTTGGCAGTTTTCGGGAACCCGGCGATGAGCGGGGTCCACGCAGGAAGCGGCTCCAGGATCATGAGCTGTTCAAGCAGGTTGCGGTACGCATCGGCGGTTGATCTCGACGGCTTGGTCGCGTCACCTGGGGTGGCGTAGTCCAAGATTTCGGTGTAGCTGGTGGTCTGTGATGTGGCTGCGGCGTAAGCCGTGAGCCATCTCAGGACGGCATGTGGGTTGCGCACTCTTAAGCCCTGCTCGGGAAACTCGTGGGTTGCTAGGCGTTCCATGTAGGAATCGAGCCTCGCGACACGCAAGGTTTCAGGGAGGTCCATGATGCCTGGTAGTCCCGAGCGGCATATTTCTGTGGCGTACCACTCCGGGGTCAGGCCCAGCACCTCAATAGTGTTTGTGGAATGACTAGCGGTTGCTTCGTCCACGGAGGGGGTGAAGAAGGATTCGATGCGCAGCGCTGGGGCTGGATCGAGACGTTCCTGCAGAGCAAAGGGTCGCATGCGGACAGCATCAATCCGGGCAGCGCCAGAGTGGATGGCGCTGCCCACCGGTGGAAAAGCGCTTCCGGTCAGTAAGTAGGAACCGGGGCGGGCGCCGTCGTCGACAGCGCGTCGGACCAGATCCCACGACGGAGTGTATCGCTGCCATTCGTCGATGAGCAGTGTGCCTTCGGCGTCGGTGATGTGGCCGGGATTAGCTTCCAGAAGTTGGGCCATGCCCGGTGTATCTAAGCGAATCTAAGAAGCTCACATAATGCCAGCTAAAAGTGCATTTTAGGAAGATGTACCCTTCTGAACTACGAAGATTTACCCTTCCGAACTAGGAAGATTTTCCCGGTTGAATCGGGAAAATCGTACCCGCCGCCCAGTGTGGGACATACTTGCGCGCGTGATCGTGGGCGCGTTCGTGTGGTTCGGCGTGGTGCGCTCGCGGGCTCGTGGCTGTTCGTGCTCGCCGGCGCGGTACGGCGTGGCTCGACGCCGCCCCCGCGCTCGCGCGGCGCGGGTTACGCGCGGCCGAACAACGGCCGAGCGTCCGCCGCCAGCACGCGGTCCATCCCGCGCGATAGCCGCCCCGCTCCCAGCCACAGGCGGCCGGCCACATCGCGATCCTCCGGCGTAACCAGGTTCCCCATCAACCGCGCGGCTGTGCCCATCACCGACTGCGCCCACGGGCCTCGCATCCCCACCGGCCCGATCGCCGCCAGCAGCCCCGGCATCGTCAGCACCATCGCCAACCGGCGCGCCAAAGAAAAAGCATCCCCGTATTCCTTCCTCAACAGCGCCGGCCATTGGTAGAGAAGTCCGTGGGGATTGCGCTGGGCGTCGGATAAAAGGGGGACCACGAGCCGCGCCGACTCCAACGCGTAATCAATCCCCTCGCCATTGAGTGGGTTCACGAGCGCGGCGGCGTCGCCGATGCACGCCCAGTTGCGGCCGGCCACGCGCGTCACCGCACCGCCCATCGGCAGCAACGCCGACTTCACGTTCTGCGGCTGCCCCTCAATCGACCACATCTCCCGCACGGATTCCGCGTACTCCAGCAGCAACTTTTTCGTGTTCACCCCGGCCGGGCGAGTGCTGGTCGCCAACGCGCCGCACCCCAAATTTGCCCTACCGACGCCGCCGCTCGCCCCACCCGGCTCACCCGCGCCGAGCGGGAACATCCACCCGTAGCCGGGTTGCGCCACACCGTCGGCGCTGCGCAGCTCCAGGTGTGAGTGAATCCACTCGTCGGTGCCCGCGGGTGTGCGCACGTATGACCGCGCCGCGACGCCGTGCACCAGCCCGCGCAGCCACTCCACGCCTAGCTGCCGGGCTACGCCGCTGCGCACGCCCTCCGCCAGCAGTAGCTGTCGGCAACGGATCCTGACCGGCTGGCCATCGCGCACGCCCTCGATCGCGCGCACAACCTCCGCGCCGGCGCTGCCTCCAGCGCCGGCCCTCGCAGCAGAACCCGCACGTGCAGCAGAACCCGCACGTGCACCGGCGCCGGCGCCCGCGCCGGTATCCGCACCCGTAGCCTTAATGCCGCCTTCGAACCGCGCCCCCGCGTCCACCGCAGCGCGCAGCAGCGCCGCATCCAACTCCACTCGGGCCACGGCGCTCCCGCGGGTCGGGAACGCCCCGTGCTCCGGCCACGGGGCCGTCACAGAACCCCCAAAACCATGCAGCTTCAAGCCGCGAATATGCGGACGGCCCTCCAGTAGCTCCCGCCCCGCCGGCCCGAACGCCTCCAACGCCGCCACCGCGCGCGGCGTGAGCCCATCACCACACGTCTTATCCCGCGGAGACGCCAACATATCCGCCATATCCACCACCAGCACATCCATCCCAGCCCGCGCCGCATGGAACGCCGCCGCGGACCCCGCCGGGCCCGCGCCGATAATCACAAGATCGGCAGAAAGCTCTCCACCCCGCGCCGGCTTAAGGGGGGAGGCTGCGGCGGGGGTGCGCTTCGGCGTCGGGGGAATAAAAGGGGCAGGATCGCGCAAGTCAGACATCATCCTCATTGTTCCACAAACGCCTAATGCCCAAGCAACGCGACGTCTAAGGTAATCTGGGACAAGTATTTCTGCCCGAATATGAAGGATGAGACAAGCTACCACCATGGCATCCCACTCGGCAAACACCGCTGCACCTGCCACGACGGCCGCCCCAGGCGCCGCCACGTCGGCCACATCCGCGCAGACCACCGCCATCCCCACGGCGCCGGCCGCCCCGGATTTGGGGTCCCCGGAGCTGAACGCGGCGATGACCGCCGGGCTGCAGAACGCCGAAACGGTGCTGCACCGCCAGCTGGCGCAGGGCGAGGACTTCCTGGTGGACAAGATCAGCCACCTGGCCGTGGCGGGCGGCAAGCGCTTCCGCGTGATGTTTGCGCTGCTGGCTGGCATGTATGGCCCGCGGTCGATGTCTGATGATGTGGTCAATGCGTCTGTTGTGGTGGAACTGACGCACCTGGCGACCCTCTACCACGATGACGTGATGGACGAAGCCGACCGACGCCGAGGCGCGGAATCCGCAAACGCTCGCTGGAATAACTCAGTGGCGATTTTGGCAGGCGATTACTTGTTTGCTGTGGCGTCCGACATGATGGCGGAGCTGGGGACCGGGACGGTGAAGCACTTCGCCGCCACGTTCCGGGAGCTGGTGACCGGACAGATGCGCGAGACGGTGGGCTGTGAACCCGGTGGCGACGAGATCGAGCACTACATGAGGGTGATCCAGGAGAAGACGGGTGTGCTGATTGCGTCCGCTGGGTACCTGGGGTCCATGCACGCGGGTGCGCCGGATGAGGTGCGCGATGCGCTGTTCCGTTTCGGCCGGCACATGGGTCAGGTGTTCCAGATTGTGGACGACATCATCGACATTTGGTCGGATCCGAAGGATTCGGGCAAGGTCCCAGGAACGGACCTCCGTGAGGGCGTGTGGACGCTGCCGGTGCTGTACGCGCTGCGGGAGGACGGTGCTGCGGGCGACCGGCTGCGGGAGATCCTGACGGGCCCTGTGACCGACGATGCCCTCGTGGACGAAGCGCTGTCCCTCATCCGCGCTTCGGAGGGGCGGGAGAAGGCTGAGGCGGACGTGGAGCGATACCGCCAGTTGGCGGAAGAGGAGCTGGATGCGTTGCCGGCTGGCGAGGTGACGGATGCGCTGCGCGCGCTGCTGACGCTGTCGCTGAAGCGCTTGGGTTAGCGCGGCGCGCGCTGCGGGTGCAGCGCCGGCCGCTGCGCGTGAGCGCCTGCGCGTCCGTGTGTGCTTCAGCCCTTGCGTGGAGCGAGCTGCCAACTGCGTGCTTGAGCGCGGCGTCAAAAAGCGCGCTCTGAGCTGCTGATTTGCGTGAGTGTGGGGGTTTCGTAGTAGAGTACCTAACGCACGTTAAAGTGCGCGCCAGATTGCCCGAGCGGCCAAAGGGAGCGGATTGTAAATCCGTCGGCATTGCCTACGTTGGTTCGAATCCATCATCTGGCACAGTTCACAACCCGCGGGACTCGTTGAGTCCCGCGGGTTTCTGCTTTCCGCTTCTCGCCTTCCGGCCGTGTTGGAAGGCGCCGCGGCACAACCATAGGATTATTTCGCTCTTTCGAGATTTTGTCCTGGGGAAATGCTCAAGAAAGGGGACAAAATCCTATGATTGTGCCAGCGTGCTTATCGCCGACAGGGCTGGCAATGTCTCAGCCGGTGCTGTCGGGATTGTCTGGGCCGCGCCAATTGTCCGCTCTAGAGAGTCCGGGCGACATGGCTGCCATGACTAGCACGGTTGCGAGTGGGTAGATAACCGTGCATTTTTGTGGATCTACCTGCTGATTTGTGTATCTTTTCGCTATTAGTTAAGCTAGTCGAGTCTTACAGAGCAAGACAGCGCAAAGAAAGAAGGCGCGGGATTGCATAGTAAAGATGCGCCCCCTTAGCTCAGTCGGCAGAGCGTTTCCATGGTAAGGAAAAGGTCGACGGTTCGATTCCGTCAGGGGGCTCTGTCAATGCCTGTGCTCTAAGCTTCAGGTTTTGACCAACTAACGTGGCGGTGTAGCTCAGCTGGTTAGAGCGCACGACTCATAATCGTGAGGTCGGGGGATCGAGTCCCCCCACCGCTACCACTAAGAAATCCCGGCAGGATCCTGCCGGGATTTTGTTTTGCTTGCGTCGCTCTTGAGTTCAGAGGGGCGTTGCAGGCTCGCTCTCGATCAACCATCTGCCTGCTATGAATCAGCTGTCCGAGGCGCGCACCTCATTTGCTGGCCTGCGCGCTTCCGCTTCTTTCTGTTTGCGGAGACGCCGCCACGTGATGCCAGTTGCGGTCAAAGCCAATACACCTATCGTCAGGGAAGCAACGTCGGCTTTGCCCAGGAAGAATAGGACAACGTTGAGCAGTCCAAGTAGCAAAAATATCCACGATAGGATCAGATTCTCTTGACGATCCATGGTTTTCCTCCTCATAGTGAGATCGCGGGTTTATTTTTGTGGGGTACAGGCAGGAACTGGGACACCGGGTACTTGCCAAATTATAATCCCCTGGTCATTCCAATCGCATAGGCTTCCTGCTCCAGCAAGGGCCATGACTCCTGCTGCTACCCACCCTATAGGTCCACTAAGCCCTTCGGCGACGAGCAGACTAGTGATACCTGCGACGTCAGCGCCGGCGGTAACGAGCTTATTGACTTTTGAGAGGACGTCGTGGCTGATATAAACCTTCTCAATTGGGCCCCACCTGTCGATCTTGGTTTCATTGCCGTAGGTGGTGATCGTTGGAGTGTCATCGGAAGTCGAGACGCCGTTGGCGATAGCAACGAATTCATCGATCCGGTCTGCGGCATCCTCGTTGCTGTGACGCACGTTTGATGGAATGTGTGCAGAAACGGTGCCGTCCTCAGATACCTTGATATACCGTCCCAATTTCTCGAACGCCAAGCGGTCTTCCTCTGAGCGGTATTCGATGCGTGTTGTGCCCTGTGCATCTTGTCCGGCATCTTGCTGATTTGACTGATTCGACGTCACAGGAGCGGCTTGCGCTGCGGGGACGAATACTAACGCAGTGCTTGCTAGGGCTATGGCCGTGTAGCGCGAGATTGTTGTTACGTGGGGCATGATATCTCCTTCATCTGTATCGAGATGTTCACATTCTGTAGTGTGCGTGCTTTTTAGAGGTGTGGACTGGACTGCCTCCTTATGCTTTGGGTGAACAACGTATGCGCCTCATTATCGTTCGTTGAGCAGAAAATATCTAGACCAGCGCTGCAACTCTGTACTTAAGTACAGAGTTGCTTGCCGTGCCGCTAAGACTGGTGGTATTTAGCGATCAGCTCCGTGCGCGATGCTGTGCCGGTGGCTTTCAGAACTGCCGAGGCCTTCTGTTTGATGGAGGAGACGGAGTAGTTCAATTCTTCAGCGATGCGCTTATTGGGGAAGCCTTGGAGCAGCAGGTCCATTACAAGCAGTTCGGATTCGCTGAGAATGTCAGCGGCGTTCTTCACCAAGCTGTCAGCCGCGATTCCGTCGGCACCCTCGCCGTCGGCGGCGCTGCGGTGCGCCGCGCTGCCGTGGGCTGCCCTGCCGTGCGCCGCGCTCCCGCCCGAGGTCCCGCCGTGCGGGCTGCCGCACGCAGCGCTCATCTTTACAAGCCTCATCTCAACAAGCCTGCGCACACTCGCGATCGATAACGCTGCCCCGCCATGAGCCGCATTCCGGACGGCGGCGAGGATCGCGTCCGGCGTCTGGCTTTTCAGCACGTACCCCACCGCGCCCATGCGCAAGCACTCCAGCATCGCCTCCTCGGAATGCTCAGACGCCAACACGATAAACGGCACCGGATAGTCCCGCTGCAAATGCTCAATCAGTTCCCATCGATCAATATCGGGCAGTTCCATGCCGGTCAGAATGAGGTCGCACGTGTTTTCATCCAACCATTCCAGCGCCTGCACCCCAGACGCCATCACGTCAATTAACGTCATATCGCGAGCGCTGGAAATATGCGCAGGCAGGGTATCCAGAATGGCGGGGTCGTTGTCGATAATCAGGATCCGGGTGCTCATAGTGTTCGGGGTTGAGTGTCTCGCGTGCCGATCATCATGGTAGCGCAGCGCCGCAATTTATTAGGGTGGGCTTATGCGTTTTTCTCTGTTGGATCGGGCTATCACGACTGTCGATTTTTCTTCCGACGCCGCCGTTCTCCACGCCGTGACCACTCACGCGAAATCGGCCGAATCCATGGGGTTTCATCGCTTTTTTGTGGCGGAGCATCATGCGGTGCCAGGAATCGCGGGTTCGCAACCCGCGATCCTGGCGAACCATATTTTGAACAATACGTCTACGCTGCGTGTGGGTACGGGCGGGATTATGGTGCCAACGTATCCGCCGCTGGTGGTGGCAGAGCAGGCCGCTACTCTGCAGGCGTTGCATCCGGGGCGTGTGGATGTGGGGCTGGGGTCGTCGGTGGGGTTTACGCAGCCGGTACGGGAGGCGTTGCGTCAGGAAGATGCGGTGGCGGTGAAAAAGAGGTTTGGGGAGGACCTCGCGGAGGTGGTGCGGTATCTGAGGGGCGAGGCTCCAATTACGCAGCGCCCGCAGCTCGCCGCGGATACGGCGAGCGCGCCGGCTGCTGGTGCTGGCGCGGTGTCCGCGGATGCGGAGCGCTCGAGCGCTGTGCCGGGCGAGCCTCCCGCCGGCGCTAGCGGAACGCCCGCGGGACCTCCCGCCGGCGCGCCCGCCGCGCCGCCGGTGTTCGTGCTCGCCGGCTACCGCTCCGCACTCGAAGCCGCACGCCTTGGCCTGGGTGTGATCCTCGGCGGGCCCATCGACACCCAAGTCGCCGCAGCCGAAGCATACATAGAAAA
The DNA here is from genome assembly GCF_024701495.1 of Corynebacterium sp. zg254. Classification (NCBI taxonomy): domain Bacteria; kingdom Bacillati; phylum Actinomycetota; class Actinomycetes; order Mycobacteriales; family Corynebacteriaceae; genus Corynebacterium; species Corynebacterium sp. zg254. The sequence goes on along the minus strand of NZ_WIAR01000001.1, from coordinate 1,041,654 downwards.
CTTCCGCGAAGGAGCCCTGGGCTCTCCACACATCATCCCGTCTCTGCACGTGGCGGTGGGGGAGGAGGAGGCTTGGGCGTCGGATTTATTATTGCCAGAAGCCTACTCCCAGGCAGTATCACAGACCACAGGGCGATTCGAGCCGCTGCAGCCCGCCCGCAACCTGGACCTGGACGCGCTGAGCGAGCAACAGCGGCAACGCGTCCGGCAGATGCAGGCGCAGCACCTGACCGGCACGCCGGAGCGTGTGCACGAGGCGCTGCACGGCATCGCCGATCGGATTGGCGGCAGCGACTACACCATCGACGAGTTCCTCATCACCGGGGACATCCCCGACCGCGAGGGGCGGGAGGAGAGCGAACGGCTGCTCATGGAGATCGCCCGCGGGTGGTAGCGCGCACCGCGCGCTGGCGGCGCGGCGTGGGATAGCGCGACAGGGTGCCCGCGTGCCAGTGCGCGGAGCGGCACCGACCCGGCAGCGCGCCGCGACAGTGCTCCGCGCGCCGGGTCAGATAATCGTGATCTCCGCGCCGGCCTGCTCCGCCGCATCCAGCTGCGAGATCCACCGCGGCTTCCCGGGGTGCACGTTGAAGATGGGGCGGTTGGTGGCGTCGCCTTTGGAGCGGCCCGCGCGCGCCTCGAACCGGCCGCGCGCAGCGAACCCGTCCTCGGTCAGGCCCCGCACGGAGCCGCCGCTGGCCAGATCCTCGCGGGCCTGACGGATCAGCTCCACGGCCTCGTCCAGCGCTTCTACCAGGCCTTCTCGGTTGTTTTCACACATTGCGCGCACCAGGTGCGGTTCCGTTCCGGCCACGCGGGTGGCGTCGCGGAAGGAGGAGGCAGCCAGGCTCAGCGCCAACGGCCCACCCAGGTCGCCGCCGATGGCGACGGTCTCGGCCACGATGTGCGGCAGGTGGGAGATCCGCGCCACCGCACGGTCGTGGTTCTTCGCGTGCGCCGGCACCACCACCGCCCCGGCGGCGTGCGCCATGTCCACCACGGCGTGCCACGTTTTCGTCCACGGGTTCGTCCGCGACGGCGCCTGCCCGGCCGAGCCGATCGGCGCGTTATCGTGCGCGACTACCCACACGGCGCCGTCGAACAGGCCGTGCATGGTGGCTTTCCAGCCGGAGTCGGCGGTCCCCGCCATCGGGTGGCCGCCTACGAACCGCGCCTCCAGCCCATGCGCGCGCACCCGCTCCAGCACGGGCGCTTTCACGGACGTCACGTCCGTCAGGCCGCACTCTGGCGCGTGCTCGGCAATCGCCTCCAGCAGGGAATCCAGCGCGGGCATCGGCACGCCCAGCACCAGCAGCGCGTTGTCCTCCCGCGCGCGGACCAGCACGTCCTCCAGGTTCCCCGTCACGTCGTAGCCATCCGCGGTGGCGGCGCGCACCGTGGACTCCGAACGGTTCCAGCCGTAGGCGTTGAAGCCCGCGGCGGCAAGATCGCGCAGCAGCGAACCACCGATCAGGCCGAGGCCCAGGATGCAGACGGAGGGGGCGTCGGGGGAATTTTTTACGTTCACACTACCCAGTGAACCACACAACCGACTACCGTTGTGCGTATGACTAACAGCAATGATGCAGACGAGATCACCTTCGCCGTTGCCGCCGTGGGCCGCGAGGGCAGCTGGGACGTGAAGGAGCTGCAGAGTGACTCTCTGAAAAGCCTGGACGAACTGGTCAAAGAGCTGCGAGGGCTGCGCGCCGAGGGTGCGCTGGTGTGCTTCGTGTGCATGGACGACGACTGGTCTGCCATTGTTCGCCCTGTGCCGGGCGGTGCGCGCCTATTATTATCCGACGCCACCGCGGCGTTAGATTACTATCTCGCCAATGACATTCTGGATGAGTTGGGGGTAGATTCTCCGTCCGAGGAAGAGGTCGAGGAGTGTGACGAGCCGTGGCCTGAAGGGGATTTTGAGTTGCTGGAGGACCTGGGGGCGTCGGAGCAGGTGTTGACCGTGATCTTCGACGACGAGGAGTTGTACGCATCCGAGCAGGTGATGCGTGTGGCTGAGGAGTTGGGTTTTGCGGAGCAGCTGGCTGACGAGGTGGGCCTGGAGCTGGACTACTAGCGTGGGCGCGGGCAGGCTGATCGGGGCGGGACTGCCGCAGCCGCAAGCGGACGCCGCCGATGAGCGGTGGATGCGCCGTGCGTTCGAGGTGGCGTCGGCAACTCCGGCGGGGGATGTGCCGGTAGGGGCAGTGATCGTGTCCCCGCAGGGGCAGGAGCTGGGGTGCGGGACGAACCGGCGCGAAGCGGATGGGGACCCGCTGGGACATGCGGAGATCGCCGCGATGCGCGAGGCCGTGCGCGCTGTGTGCGTGCCGGGCCCGCGCGGAGGCGCGGGCACGGGCGCGCACGCCGAGGGTGGCGCCGGTGACGTGAGTGCTTCCGGTGACGTGAGCGCTGGGGCCGGTGACGGAAGCACTGGCGGTGACGTGAGCGCCGGCGGCATCGACGGGTGGCGGCTCACCGGCTGCACGGCGTATGTGACCCTGGAACCATGCGCGATGTGCGCCGGCGCGCTGGTAGGAGCCCGCGTGCACAGGATCGTGTTCGCATCCTATGAACCAAACACCGGGGCCTGCGGGAGCGTGTGGGACATCCCGCGGGAGCATCCCCTCCACAAAACCCAAGTGCGCGGCGGCGTGCTGGAAGAACAGGGCACAGCGCTGCTCTCGGAGTTTTTCGCGAGGCTTCGGGGATGAGAGGCGGCGTCGTCGGTAAAGGGGACAACGGGGAGCCCCTGCACGCGGCAACATTTTTCCGTACGGTGGTAGATGGACAGAAACGAGAAGATTAATTTCAAGGAGTGACACATGGGACTCGGAGATCTTGGAAACAAGGCAAAGGACCTCGCGTCCGACAACCGCGACAAGATTGAAGACAAGGCTGGACAGATCGCTGACGACAAGCTTGGCGACAACGCCGACAAGGGCAAGGACGCCCTGAGCAAGGGCCTGGACAAGGTTCTGGGCGAGGACGAGAAGTAGATTCTCGTTGCGGGCCGGCTGGCTTGGGGCTGGCGGCCTTTTACACTGAACAGGCGCACTCCGGTTTTCGGAGCGCGCCTGTTTTTCTGGCTGGTTGCCAGCTGTGTTAATCTGTATCGTGCTGTGTTGCAGGGAAGCCGTCGACGGTTTCCAGGCTACAAAACAGCAGATGGTAGTGTGTCCGAGCGGCCGAAGGTGCTCGCCTCGAAAGCGAGTGTTGGGTAACCCCCAACCGCGGGTTCAAATCCCGCCACTACCGCAAATCACTTTCCCCAGTTCAGCGATGAGCTGGGGATTAGTCGTATCTGTGCAGGTGGGGGCGCTGTTGCAGTCTATTCCACGCGAGTCCATTTTGGACACCCCCGGTGGTCAAAGTTTGGTCAAAATAATCAGGGTTATGCGACAAAATTCGTGTCTGCTGTCGGGGTGTCTCGGTCGTGTTGGGAGGCGCCCTGGCACAACCATAGGATTATTTCGCTCTTTCGAGATTTTGTCCTGGGGAAATGCTCAACAACTGCGACAAAGTCCTATGGTTGTGCGGGGGAGATTACGCGGCACGCTGTGTGTCTGGTGCCGGTATACGGCATTTTGAAGAGTTCCGGGTTTTGTTCCGTTTGAGTCGAAGGAGAAGCCTGAGGCGCTTCGCATCGCGGCGGAGTAGTACGTAACCGTCAAAATCCCCAGACTCGTACATATGCCGAGCGGCATGGTGTTCCGGGGTGCGTCTTTGGCGTCGCGTGGTGGGGCTGATTTGCCTCGGGTTAACCGGGATCTTCAGCGGTTGTGGGATGAGTCTGGGGCGCGTGATGTGCGTGAGTTTGGGGAGTTTCTTGAACAGCGTCGCCTCATTGGTGGAGAGCCTTGGCCGGCTTTGACGCGTGTGCAGGTGCCGGCCTATCGGGGTGACGGCACCTCTAGGGTGTTTCCGGGTGAGTCGTTGCCCGCGGATTTGAATCGGGTTGTGGCTCATGTGCTGCATGGTTGGCGTGATCAACCGCGTAGGGGTGAGGAGGTGGTGAAGCATTCTGAGGATTCTCGTATGGGGCATACGTGGGATTCTCAGCGTGTGCGTGCGTCGAAGTTCCCGAAGTCGTGGAGTGATCAGAAGATTGCTCATGCTGTCGTGGAGACGCTGGAAAACCCGGAGTACTACGAACCGGCGACAAGAAACGGAAGACGGAGAGTTTTCCGGAACTTTGAAGGTGTTACCGTGAAAGCAGAATATACTGTTGTCAACGGTACGGCTAAAGACGGTTCCGTTAGCGTGTACCCTGTTGATCAGGTAGGAAGAAAGGCAGTGCGTCATGGAAACTGATTATGAGGTTTATGAATGGCTTGATCGTGTGCTGCCTCCTCATGTGTATCGGGAAATGGCGCAGCAGGCTTATGACGCTGGCGAGCCTGATTCGGCTGTTGCTGATTTGTTGGAGGAAGCTGTGGAAGCCGGTGCCCTTCCGCCAGAGATTCTTCAGCGTCTGAAGCTCGAATATCCGGAGGATCCGGTCGTGAGCCCAATTATTGAGATTTGTGAGCGTAAGTTGGAATCTGGTGAGCTTCCTTAGCCCTGGATCCACGGTAGTGTCTTAGTTCTTGGATCGAGGCACTGTTAGCAAAACTGGTAGGGATAAGCCTGCCTATCTGATAAAAAGCAGGTTTTTAGCAAATACAGCGCCGTCCAGCCGGTGGAACACACAGTTTGTGTGTCTGGGTTCGATTCCCAGCGTCCGCACCAAACCCCACACCACACGTACCGGCCGAAAAGGCCTAGTGGTGCTGGGTTTTTCTCATGCCCACACTCAGTGGTCGGCAAAACCCCTGAAAAAGGAGAACACTTTTACATGCACAGCAACACCTGGCTCCGATTCATCGAAGGTGCCCACGGAGGCCAACACACCACCAACACCACCGCCGATGAAGTAGACACCACCACAGAGGCCAGTGACGACACCGACACTGACGACACGGCACAGTCGCAGAAATGGAAACCCAGGCGTCGGCGCTAGTACAACCTAATGGCACCACATCACGCCAGGCTGAAGACCGCAACCAAGGACGTGCCACCCACACCGGAACAAAAGCAGCCGTATGTACGTGAAAAGTGGGGTGCCGAGAACCAAAAGTGGCTCGGGTCCGCCCACGCCCCGGAGGAGGTAGTGGCTTCGGTTGTGTGCGGGTCTGGGGATTCTGGAGGTGCACGTATAGAGGCCGGCTGTGGCGGGGTCGGCAGTGATGGTGAGCAGGGTTGTGAAGCTTGGCGGAGGAGGCGGGGTCGGGGTTCACGACCGTTTCGAGTGCTTGGCTGGGCTTGGCTGGCCTTGGCTGGGCTTGACCTCCTGGGAGGTGCAAATTGTTCGCTCAAAACGCCAAATTTGGGCCCAAATTTGGCGTTTTAGTCGAACAATTTGTAGGGGATCTCGGAGAGAGTGCGCTGGAGTTTCAGGTGTAACTCCTGGGCTTTCGCGTACGTGGCGTGAGCCTGCGCGTTGTGGGGGATCACGCGCTGATCGCACGGAGCGCGGTGCGGTTGGTGCTCGGGGTGTGATCGGCACTCGCTGTGCTGATCCGACAGCTTGGAGTGTGGTTGGTGCGCAGGCTGTGATTCTTGCTCGGGGCTAGCCCGCTGGACGTGCTGCTCGCGAAGCGCCTCCGACGCAGCAAACGCCGCCCCCACCAAAGACGCATGCGCGTCAGGTGCAGCCTCCACAGGCCTACCCGTAACATCCGCGAAGATCTCCAGCCATGGGCGGGACGCGGCCCCACCACCCGTGATGGGAAGCACCCCATGCTGTTCTCCAGCCGGGATAGCAGGAGCTAGGCTCAGCGCCACGCCTTCCAGAACTGCCTTATAGAGGTCAGCCTCAGTGTGCACTCCGGTGAGGCCGACCAGGGCTGCCGTGGCGGAGTCGTCCCGGATAGGGAAGCGTTCGCCGTGGAGGCTGGGCAGGCTGGTAATCCCGGTCCAGCCGCGGTGTGGGTTCACGCTCTGCTGTGCGCTCGCCTCGCGCTCGTGTTCCGCTTCCCGCTGTGCGCTCACCTCTCGGTGGTCCTCCGCTCCGCTCTGCATGAGCAGCGCATCAGCTTCCTCGGGAGTCGCTCCGCCAAGGATCCGCTCTCGTGCCCACTGCGCCGTCCCGCCCGCGGACAGGACGGCCGCGATAGCCAGCGCCCGCCCACCGGGAAGCGCGAGCGTGTGAAAAGCGCCAGGCCAGTCGGGCCGCTGGCCGTCCTCAAGAATCTCGGCGTACCACCCGGACGTTCCCAGATACACGTATCCCGATCCAACTGAACCCGAACCACCCGGTCCCGCCGAACCCACACCATCCGACACCTCTGATCCTGTCGCGCGCTCGGCGGCACTCGGCGCCGAGCCCACACCACCCGGCACCTTTGATCCTGTCGCGCGCTCGGCGACACGCGGAGCCGAGCCCACTCCACCCAGTGTTCCCGACCCCGCTCCACCCAGCACCCCGAGGCTCGTGGCCCCGGCATCCCCAGGCGCGAGCACCACCTGTGTGTCCTCGGCAAGCCCCAGGTCATTGACGCCCACCGAACCGATCACCCCATTGCTGATCTCCGGCAGCGCCTCCATCGGCATCCCCGCGGCGCGTGCCACGCGCGCGGACCAGGTCCGGGTCGCGAAGTCCATAAGCCCCGTGGTGGACGCCGTGGTGCAGTCCACGTGGAATCCGAGCCCCAGCCGCGCCGCGATGTACCCAGCCGGCCCGAACAGGACGCGCTGCGTGCCCGCCGGCACACCTCTCATCCACATGGCCGCTGGCGAGTTCGCGCCCTGTTCGTTGCCGGCGATGCGCTCCCAGTCTGGGAGGCGTTCGTGGAGCACGCGGGCTTCGCTCGTCGCGCTCGTGTCTGTGTAGAGCGTGGCCGGAGCGACGGCCCGCCCGGCGGCGTCTGTGCACACGAGATCCTGCATCTGGCCGGTGAGGCTGATGATGGAGGGCTTGGCGTCGGGGGAAATTGATGACATTATCCGACGCCAACCAGCCCACCAATCCTCAGCGCACTGGGTGGTGCCGGCGGTGGGGTAGGCGGCTTCGAGGGTGCGCAGTGGTGCGGTGGGGTTGCTGGGGTGGAAGAGTGCGGCTTTGAGGCTGGTTGTTCCGAAGTCGCAGGCGAGGATGAGTGGGGCCATGGGTTCGATGTGTGGGGCCATGGGTTCAGGGTACGGGCCTTGGATCAGGAAGGCCTACAAATTGTTCGCTCAAAACGCCAAATTTGGCCCCAAATTTGGCGTTTTAGTCGAACAATTTGTACAACCTGCAGGCTTTGCGAGCGCGCTGGACAAAAAGAAAGGCCGACCCGAAGGTCGGCCAGCTGGTGCTACAGCCTACTACCTACTACTTAACAGCAGCCTCGTAGCGAGCGGACACCTCATCCCAGTTGAAGACGTTCCACACAGCCTCAACATAGTCAGCCTTCACGTTCTTGTACTGCAGGTAGAACGCGTGCTCCCACATGTCCAGCAGCAGAAGTGGCTCGAGGTCGATGGACAGGTTGCCCTGCTGGTCGGTCATCTGCTCGATAACCAGGCGCTCGCCGATCTTGTCGTAGCCCAGCACTGCCCAGCCGGAGCCCTGCAGGCCCAGGGCGGCTGCCTTGAAGTGAGCCTTAAATGCGTCGAAGGAGCCGAAGTCGCGCTCGATGGCCTCTGCCAGTGCGCCTTCTGGCTGTCCGCCACCGTTAGGGGACAGGTTCTTCCAGAACAGGGAGTGGTTGGTGTGGCCACCGAGGTTGAATGCCAGGTCCTTGGACAGTGCGGTGACGGCGGTGCCGATGTAATCGTTCTTGCGTGCGTCCTCGAGCTTCTCGAGGGCGGCGTTTGCACCGTTAACGTAATTCTGGTGGTGCTTGGTGTGGTGGATTTCCATGATCTCGCCGGAGATGTGTGGCTCCAGTGCGTCGTATGCGTAATCCAGCTCTGGGAGTTCGTACTTTGCCATTGTGTTTTCCCTTACCTTTCCTTGTGTGGGTTTTTCACGTGTAGTATCCAGTGTCCAGATTTTTTGTGGTTTGTGCAACGTTTTTTCGCTGCGGGCGTACAACATAGGCCTACCCCAAACCCAGGAACTCCCGAATCGCGGGCATCTCCCGCCGCGCCTGCGCCAGCCCCGCACGATATGCGCCCTCCAACAGCTTGGGGTTCCGTGTGCCGTTGTTCACCCGCATCTCTTCCGGCGCGAAGATGTACGCCTTGCCCTGGCGTTCCAGCTCGAAGATGTGCTCTTTCGCCTGGTTGTAGCGCGTGTGCCTGGTGATCATAGATTCGGCCAGCAGGGGGTAGTCCTTGTAGTACCGGCGGATGACGGAGGAGAAGCGGGAGGGGCTTTTCACATAGTCGCGTGTGCGCGTCAGCACGAAGAGGTAGCGGTCGAATCCGTCGTGGATGGCCGCGTCGATGGGGATGCCTCCGGTGGGTCCGAAGGCTCCGTCGAACCAGGGCTGGGCGTCGAGTATTACGGGCGGCATGAGGATCGGCAACGTGGAGCTCGCGCGGGCGTGGCGGAAGAAGTCGGCGGTGCTGGTGATGTCTTCGGGCCCCCAGTGGCGGGTTTCGCCGGTGGCGGGGTTGAATCCAGACATGCGGAAGCGCACGTTGGAGTTCACCACTTTGTCCCAGTCCAGTTGGAGGGGGTGGCCGGGTGAGCCGGCTTGGCCGAAGATGAACTCTGAGTTGAAGAAGCCGTTGCCGCGTAGCCAGGTGCGCACGCCGCCGAAGCGGGGGTCGGCGGGGAAGGTGGTGTACATGTCCCGGATGCGTTGGGGTTCGCGGGCGATGTAGTAGGCAACGTGGCTGGTGGAGGCGGAGTTGCCGCCGACCCAGCTGAAGCGCACGTCGGATTCAATGAGGGCTTCTACGACGGCTGCGGAGTAGACCGCGCGCATGGCCCCGCCTTCGAATACCAGGGCGGTATCGGTGACGTTGAAGTCCAGGTTCGTGCTCACAGATCTTAAGGCTAGTACTTCCGGTGGCGAGGTGCGTCCAGGGGGACTAGTAATAGTGTTTATGAAGGTCGTGGCGCACAGAGGTGCTAGCGGAGAGTTGCCGGAACACACCATGGGGGCGTATGAGTTGGCGCTGCGTCAGGGGGCTGATGGGTATGAGTGTGATGTGCGGTTGACGGCGGATCATCAGTTGGTGTGTTTTCATGATCGTTCGGTGGCGCGGACGTGTGTGGATGCGGGGCGTCCGCGGGGGTTGATTTCGCAGATGACGTTGGCGGAGTTGCGGGGGTTGAATTTCGGGACCGTGGAGCGTCCTGCGGGGATTGTGACGTTGCGGGAATTGCTTGATTTTTTCTTCGACGCCGGGGGTCGCGATGGTCAGGAGCTCTTTATTGAAACGAAACACCCGAATCGTTTTGGGGCTGCTGTGGAGTGGGAATTGTTTAAGGAGTTGGAGGCCAGGGGAGCTGCTGGTGGTGGGGGTGGGGGAGGGTGCGCGGAGATGATGCGGCGCGTGCATGTGTTGAGTTTTAATCCGAGTAGTTTGTGGCGTTTTCGGGGGTTGAGTCCGCGCACGCATAGGATTTTGTTGCGCAGGGAGTTTCAGAAGGTGATGAATCCGGCGTTGGAGCGGGCGGGGGTGGTGCATTCGCATGGGGTGTCTTTGGCGCGGGGGAAGGTGCGGCCGGACATTATTGGGCGTTTTGGGCGGGGGACGTATATGTGGACTGTGGATCAGGAGCGGGATGTGATGTGGGCGAAGGCTCGGGGTGTGGATTGGTTGGCGACGAATTTCCCGGGGATGGCGGTGCAGTGGCGGGATGTGTGAGTGGGTGTGAGTGGTGAGTGTTTGCTAGACCCGCTAAACTGTTGCGCGTGTCTAAGAAAAATAAGAATAAGGAACAGCTTCCCGAGGGCATGAGCCGCCGTCAGGCGAAGCTTGCGGCTCGCGCTGCTGAGCGTGCGAAGTTGCAGAAGGACCCTCGCCCTTATGGTGGTTTTGCGATGGAGTCGGACTTGATTGCGTTGCAGGAGTTCGTTCCTTCTGCCCATTTCCAGGCCACTGTGGCGGGTGCCGAGTACCCGATTCACATTGCGACGGTGCTGCCGGGTGCGGTGGCGGCGTTGCGCCGTTCCGAGAGCGATGGTGGCGAGGCTTTTGTTGCGTTGCAGACGCAGCGCAGGGGCGATAACCCTAACCGCGATTTGGCGTACTGCTTGAACTGGGCGTTGAATGCGCAGCCTGGTGCGTCCCTGGACGTGGGGATCGCGGATGGTACTGAGCCTGCGTTGGCGGATCTGTTGGATAAGGAGCAGGTTGCTGACATTCAGGTGTCTCAGGACTTTAGCTGGTGGCTGACGGAAGAGGCGTTGAAGAACCCTCAGATTGCGGCAACTCTGCAGCGTGCGAATGATTCCGTGCTGCCGTCTGACCGGGTGGACGCGTCCGTTCCTGGGGCTGCGTGGTGGATTAATCCGGGCGAGAAGGCTCACATCCGTTGGGTTCGCCCGGAGGAGGAAGCGGAGCTGTTGAACGCGTTGGCTCGTCTGCTGGCTGCCGGTGATCTGCACCTGGGTGAGGGTTCCAAGTTCGCTGGTGTGTTCCGTACCCATGATGTGTTGGTTCCTGTGTGGGACTTGGATAACTCCAAGGGGCACAACGAGTGGGCTGATGGTTTGGAGACGTTGGATGCCAAGATCTCTGAGGCGGTGGCGGCGACGGAGCCGTTGACGGCTGATGAGCAGAAGGCGAAGCAGACGATCGTGTCTCGCGAGGTCACGATCCGCTAGCGCGGTGACGGCCGGCTAGCAGCTACTGGTGCGTGAGGTTGGGCCCACGGCTTTCTTCACGCATCGCCTTGGTCATTTCTACTGTTTTCTTCCATGCGTCCCGCACTTCTTCGCGGGACATTCCTCTTTCCCAGTTTTTTAAAGCGCAGGCGCAGGTGAGTTCAGCTGCGCCTGCGCTCGCCGCGACGAGGGAGGCGTAGCGAGCTGAGGAGGATACTGCGTAGGACAGCGCAAAGTGTCCCGCCGTACAGCTGGCCAGACGACAGTAGATGGGAGCCCATCCGCCGGGTGCGTCGTGTTGGTGTTTGATCGCATAGCGCTGGTCGAAGACGGCAGACAGGGATTCTGTGATCAACCAACCCCAGGTGACGGTGCCTTGGAGGTCAGTGTCCAGGGGCTTGTACGGAAGCAGGCGTGTGCCTCCTGCAGCGAGGGCGAACGTCAATGCAGATGGGACAACACCGGTGATCAGATGTCCAATCCATCGGTACTTCAGGGGGACCGGTTCCCATGTGGTGGTCATGGCGTCTCTTTTCTATGAGAAGCAGGCGCAGCTTCAGCCTGGGACGGGTTGTCAAACACCCAGAAGTTCTGAAGTAAAAAGTTCAGAACCGTGGCGACTGCTTGAGAGAACACCCAGGACCATAAAAGAACGTGCGGCACTTCGGGAAACAGTTTTCTGATTGCGAGGTCAACCAGGATTGCTGCTGTGAAGCATAGGCAGTACACGGCAGCCGCGCGGACTTTCTCTGTCCTGGACCGGTTTCCATTAAAAGTGAAATAGCTGTTCAGGTAATAAGCGACGGTGCTTCCCACGATGTAGCTGCATCCTCTAGCTAAGAAGCCAAGAACGCCTACGTGGAGAAGAAGAGTCCTAGTCCCATAGTCGAAGAAGGCTCCTACTATGCCCACGAGGGTAAAGGTAAGAATCTTCTTCATGGGCTTTCCTTGGAAAATGAGATACCAATACGGTGACAGGCCTGGGGGCCACGGGGTGAGCAGCCGGCGGTCCGCCGACGGATAGGGGATCGCAAAGATCCCGTCTCACCATTCTGCAAAACCGTAACACAGCCAGCTTCACTGAGGCGGCTTTCAAGGCAGTTGAGCTGAGTTACTGGGTCGAACCACCAAGAAATGGACTATTCTGAAGATTCACAAGGAGGAGAAGACTCATGACGCTCAAGAGCCGGATGCACGACGACAGTCTTAAGCTCGATTCGGCGCGCCCAAAGAAGGGGCTCGACATCCCCAGCATCATCCTCCTGGTCATCGGCATCGTCTCAGGAATTGCCGCCTACCAGCTAACTCTCACGACTGAGCTCAACGCGTTAGTGATTGTTCCCTCGGTCGTAGCCGCGACCACTGGAGCATTGAATCTCGTCACCACCAAGGGGCCTCGCTGAGCGCCTCTAGCTCTTCGGTTGCGGAGTGCCTGATTGTCACTCCGTCGCCTGTGGTGGGGATTAGCCCAGCTCGTCCTCTTCAAAGAAGTCATCGTCGATTTCGTAGAGCGTGAATTCGTGGGCCTTGTGAACAGCCACCCCGTAGGCGAGCATCAAGGAGGTGAGCTTGATGCCGTCGATCAGCACGATCTTGCCGTGCCGGTAGCCTGCTGCGGTCTTTTCTGCTGCGGGCTGAAACGAGGAAGTGGTGATGAAGACGCCGAGGTTCGCACCCCTGGCATCGAGCGAACCGATGAAGTTACGCACCTCGGGTTCGCCGACCTTGTTCGAGTCCGCGTAGCGCTTGGCCTGGATGTAGATGTTCGTCAGTCCCAGCGCATCTTGGCGGATGATCCCATCGATGCCGCCGTCACGCGTACGGCCCACGTGCTTTTTCTCTCCGTGTGCGCCACCGTAGCCCATTGCCCACAGCACGTCGATCACCGCGCGCTCGAAGAACTCCGGCGAGGATTCTTGGAGCCTTTTGCGTAGCTTGGTTTCAGTCTGGGTGTTAAACGCATTCTCACCGGCGGTAAGGGATTCCACTGGGTCGGTCGAGTCTTGATTATCTGGGCTCACACTTGGAGCAGTCTCGTCCGCGCGCCGACGCTGGGCAAGCTCTTCCTGATACGCCACCCACACCGGCCACTCCAGCATGTCCCTCTCGGAATACTCGCTCAAAGAACGCTGGTCAACCGCTTTGCCATTGTCGGTGATGCGGTAGTGAGCACGCCGTGGCCGCTCGAGCAGCCCTGCCTGGGTCAGGGCTGAGCAGGCCCAGCCAATGCGGTTGACGTACCGGATTTTGCCCGAGGCGAGCCGTTCACCGCGAACCTCCTGCGACAACCCCATGTGGTCTGCGGCCATCTGGCACACGTCCTTGAAAGCGTGCTCGCCGCCATTACTCAGTACCCGTAAGACAATTGGCCGGAACTGGTCAATTGTTGGGGTGTTGTCCACCGTCATCGCCACTCGCTGCTTTCATTTTGATATCAATGTAATCATTGTGATTCTAACCCGACGCCGGCCTCGGTGGGTGACCGGGTTAACGCCGGGCCCAAGGCCTGGTCGTGTGCGGTGCGACATCCCACTACAATCAGATTCTGTACGACCTGTTTGACTACCTAGACCGTTGGGAGGCAGGTAAACCATGAATGAGCAGCAGAAGCGACACTATCGTGCGCGTATGGCGGTTGCACAGTTGTTCCGTTCTCTCCTCGATGAGGATGGGGAGCGTGACCGCCTCATGAAACGGCTTGGTGTTGAGACCATGCCAGTTATCGTTCCTGCGTTCGGCAGCACTTTGGCCTCTAATATTCGGGAAGCGGCTAGTCGTCACTTCGAAGCTGGCGCCGAACAAATCGTAGTTCCGGTGTGCTTGCCAGTTCATGACCCTGATGGTCTGAAGCTTTGTGTCCTAATCATTTCAACGCATGACGCTAAGACGTTCTGGCAGCTGGATATGAATGAACTTCACGACAGTGTTGACATGGCACAAGTCGTTGAAGCTCTGGAGCCTAGCAGGAAATGGGAAGTTGAAGAACTTGACTCCCAGCTTCTGGGGGTTGCCCACGATGTTCTTGGAGGTGATTTGGACCAATGGCGTTAACCATGGAAGAGGCAGTGGCGATTGCCCAAGGGTATGCAGCTACTAAGGGTGGCTTGGAAGACTGCGTGCATTGTGGCGATGATGCATTTGGTTTTTTCACGCGCGACCAGCCTTCGCCGATGACGCTCGGAGACAGTAGCGTCATCGTTGTCGAAGTTGGTGGGAGCGTCGTTGTAGGGAGTGTGGCGCCGGTATATCTTCCCGACGATTATGAAGTACGGCGGCTTGATGGTTCTGTGCTTCAGACACGTGAAGAAGTGCGTGTTGCGTTAGAGGAAGAAGCTGCGCGTGAGGAAGCTCCGGATGAGATTGAAGAGGGAGAGCTTTCCACGATTGAGATGGGGTTGTCGAATGAGTAGAGTGCCGTCGAGTTTGGATCGGTTTTCGGATCCGCTCACACCGATCAATTATTCAGGGCCACCGACGAATCTTCCTATGCTGTTTGAAGATCTTGGGGTGGAAGGTGCTACCAAAGAAGTGAAGCGTGCTGCGGTGGAGGAGTGGTTGAAAGATAACGAGCCGGTGCCGGTGTTGTTGTGGGATTTGGAAGATGCGGGCTACATCAGCACGTGATCTGCCACGGCTCATGAGGCAGCGCACTATGTGACAGGGAGGGGCAGGTGTAGCTCATGCCTGAGAGGCAGGATGATGAGCGCACCAAATCCCGCGCCCTAGTCCGTGAAGCGGAGGACGTCGCGGGCGACGTCTTCTGCCACGATCGGGATGCCGTAGGCGCGAGCCTTCTGAGCCTTTCCTGATTGCGAATCGGGGTCCGCCGCGATCAGCGCCTTGGTCTTTTTCGCGAGGCCGGCGAGTACCACGCCGTGGGCGTCGAAATAATGAGTCCAATCGCTGGTTGAGTATGCACGCGCGCCGGTGACAGTCACGCGGTCGCCGGGCCGCAATACGATTCCCTGCAACGGGCCCATGCTCGGATCAGGGCCGTGGGCCTCGGTGCCGTAGATGGCGCCCTCCCGCGTGTCCTCATACACCGGGGACGACGAATGATGACGCCCACCCGTCTCCACAGCTTGCGGCTGGAGGGCCTCCTCGGCCGCGGTGTCCGGGATGCCCAACGCACGGGCGACGGCGAGCACGATGGTGCGCTCCTCCTCCGTGATCACGCCATCGGCCCAGGCAAGCTCCAGGAGCTGCGACAGGTATTCCTCGTGCAGATCCTGAAGGCCCTGGCTGCCGATGTTGTTGTCCTTCGCGAACGTCAGCAGCTGGTCCTGCTCCGTGGTGGTCAGCAGCCGGTCCAACAGCACCCTGTCCAGGAGGCTGAAGTAGTTCTCCACGGTGGAGCTCGCCACGGGCTCGCGCTCGTCCACCAGGCCGGCGAACCAGCCGCCGTTGTGCGCGGCCTCGCGGGCCTGCTGGGTTTGCTCGCGGCTTAGTAGCAGCGGCTCGTTGGGCTGCTGGTTTGACTGCCCCGCAGGCTGCGCAGGCGGCTCTGGCTGGAGGAAACCGTTAAACGCCTCGGCCGCGGCGAGCTGCGGCTGGATGGCTTCCTTAAACGCGGATGTGTTGCTCAGGAAATGCTGGAAGACCTGCGTGGTGGCCTCCGCATCGGCCAGGGCTGCGTGTTCGCGCGCGTTGGTGATCCCCAGGTGCTTGCAGCATTCGGCCAGCTTCACGCTGGGCAGCCGCAGGTATTGCTTGGCGAGAGCCATGGTGTCGATGGCGGGGAGGCTGTCCTCGGTGGCGCGACCGCAGCGTCGCAGCTCGTTCTGGATGAACCCGCTGTCGAACGGGGCGTTGTGGGCAACGAGGATCCGCCCGGTGAGGGAGTCGATGAGCTTATCCGCGATGTGTTCGAAGGTGGGCGCGCCGCAGACGTCCGCGGCGGTGATGTGGTGAGTGCTTGTGGCGTCCATGTGACGCTGAGGGTTCACCAACGTTTCCCACGTGTTCTCCACGGCGCCCGACGCATCCAGCTCCACCACACCAATCTCCACGATCCGGTGACCGTGCTTGAAAGAAAAACCGGTGGTTTCTACGTCTATGACTGCGTATCCACGCATGATGGCCTCTTTTCCGTTCTGAAGTGCCCCGGGCTTTGTTCCTCGGCGTGTACCAGGGTTTCCATTATTTCCTGGGGTGGGTGTTGGAGCAAAAACTCTTCCGCGATCTCAGCAGGAGGGGGTATTGCAGCCCCTGGGACACTTCAGATCTACGGCGGAGTAGTACGTGACCGCCAAAATCCCCAGACTCGCACATACACCGAGCGGCTTGGTGTTCCGGGGTGTTTCTTTGGCGTCGCGTGGTGGGTCTGATGTGCCTCGGGTTAATCGGGATTTGCAGCGGTTGTGGGATGAGTCTGGGGCGCGTGATGTGCATGAGTTTGGGTTGGCGTTGGGTGCGGTGAGTGAGTTTGGTGTGCCGGGGTCTGTGCGGAATGGTCGGGTGTATCGGTTGCCGGATGAGTCGGCTCGGAGTGCGATTGTGCTTTGGCAGGGGATGGATAGGTTTTATGAGCGGGTGCAGAAAGCCGTTGGGGGTATGAGCGATGATCCTGAGGCAGAGTCTGTCGTACGTGATCTAATGCTCGCTGCTGAGCACACCCCGCTGAAGCGGGATGTGTTGATGTGGCGTGGTGTGCGTAACTGGCAGGCTGTGTTTGGCACTGAGGACCTGGAAGAGCTCGCTACATACGACGAAGAACAGGCACGGTTCACTGCGATCACTACGTCGAGGGAAGTTGCTGAAGGAGAGTTCACGACGTTTGGTAAGGCAGGCGCCTTGCTGAGGATTAAGGCCAAGCAGGGCACTAAAGGTGTTTGGATGCCAGCAAATGGTGATAGTTCAGAGGAGCTGAAGCGGCAGCAGGAGTTTCTGGTTCCTCCTGGTGCTAGGATGAAGGTTACTTCCGTTCAGGGCGGAAAGCTTCCGGTTATTGAAGTGGAGTTGTCAGATGAGTAGAGTGCCGTCGAGTTTGGATCGGTTTTCGGATCCGCTCACGCCGATGAATTATTCAGGGCCACCGACTAGTCTGCCAATGCTGTTGAGTCGTTTGAAGATGAAGGGGAAGCCGAAGTCTGTACAGCGTGCTGCGGTGGAGGAGTGGTTGAAGGACAACAAACCGCTTGTGGGGCTTGCTGTTGGCCTAGAGTTGGAGTACGGAATCATCGTGTAGCAGTTGAGCAGCGAACACTGTGTGCTACATGAGGCAAAGGGATGGGTGGCACCGCGCTGTGTAACACCGCCTCAAGCCTAGCCGTTGTAGTTATCATCAAACCAAGGAGGGGAACCCATGGCTTACGCACCAACCCTGGTAGCTAACAACATACTGAACCGCGCTTTCGCTGAAAAATGCGAAATTAGCCCCATGAAGTTGCAAAAAATCTTGTACTTTGTTGCAGCGGAATACCAAAAAGAGACAGGTGAATCACTATTCACCGAACGCTTCGAGACCTGGAAATACGGTCCAGTGCTGCGCAGTGTCTACACTGAGTTCCGTCCCTTCAGTCGGGACTACATTAGCCGTTTTGCCAAAGACGCAGAAAATCACTCCCATATGGCGAAAGAAGAAGCTGACCCAGCGCTCCAACAAGCTCTTATTCGTGTTTGGGATGCGACTAAGTCGCGCACGGCCGTTAATTTGTCGCGGATCACACACCAGCCCGGCTCCGCGTGGGATAAATCCTTCCAAAAAGAGGACGAGTATCTTTCGACGAAAGAGATAACTAAGGATGTCACTTACCAACGCGCACTCGGGTTAGATGCCGCATGAATGAGCAGCCATCAGAAGTAGACTCGCAGAGGGAGGCAAGGACTAAAAAGCCGAAGGATCCATCGGCCTATTATGAAGGGGAAGACGACATTCCCCTGTACTCAAAGAGTGAGCTGACAACGCCGACAACGTCCAAAGAAATGACACCCACACAGTACAACGTGTGGCGGTCAAGTCAGGGCATGATTCTAGTTTTCACATGCGTTGGCTTAATCTTCCTATTAGCTGTCGCAAGCATTTTTCCTTGGGCGCATAAGAGTGAAGTAATTCCTATGGCGATTGACACTCTTAAGTTAATCACAACGACTGTCGTCGGATTTGTTTTCGGGGCGCACACAGTCGGCCAAAATAAAAACTCGCAGAACCATTAGATCTCGGCCTGCCTGCCTATCTGATAAAAAGCAGGCTTTTTAACAAATACAGCGCCGTCCAGCCGGTGGAACACACAGTTTGTGTGTCTGGGTTCGATTCCCAGCGGACGCACCAAACCCCACACCACATGCATGCCGCATTAGGCGTGAAGTGCCCCGGAAGGCAATGTCGCTCGGCCTGTGTACGGGTCTGGGAGTTTTTCGAGTCACGTGTTCCGTCGCCTTGGCTGGGGACGTCAGTTTGAGATCCTCGATCCTACGGGCCACACAGTAATCACAAAAGTCACACACTCCAGTCCAATCGCTGGTGGAGTAAGTACGCGCGCCGGTGACGGTCGCGCGATCGGCCGGGCCGCAGCACGATTCCCTGCAACGGGCCGACGTCCACCGCAGTGTTCGCACGGCCCGCAGCACAATCCAGAGTTGACCATCCTCTTGACTTATATCTTTGTTTTCAATACAATTAGAATAAGGAATCTACAAATTGGAGATTTAGGAGCGCCATGGAAAAACTCGTGAGCTTTTTTGTAGTACTTGTTTTCGTCACGATTATTTCACTTTGCATCATGGGTGTGCTAGATATTGTAGGTTTCCTCACGTATGATGCGGTCTGGACGCTTCCAATTCTTATCTTCCCCATATCCCTGGGTGTATGGTTTGCTTATATAAAGCATTTCCAAAAATAGCGACAACGCAGGCGACTTCGATTCATTCAGACAGGCGTGGAATGCTTTAGGTTGTTAGGTAGGTTGTTGGGTCCAGGTGACGCGAGTGTTGTGCGTTGATGCTCCGCTTGCTGGTGAGGAGAGGTCAAGTCTGGGGTAGTGGTGTATCCGTCCTTTCTGAATCCGGGACAGGGTTAGGGCTGGGGTCAGGGTCCCCGCCACCCCCAACGTCCAACCGCACCCCCACCACCTACCGCCGCACCAAATCCTCCACGGCGGGGTCGTAAACATAATCCACAATCTCGCCGGAGATGATCAGCTCCAGCGCTTTATCGATAATGGGCAGCGGCGCGATGAACCATTCCGTAGCACCCACACTTACACCCGCACTATTCACCACCGTCGCATCCAACCGCACTGCCGCGAACACCCGGTGAATCAGGTGCTCCAGCGCAGAAGGCCGCAAGTTATAGGCCTTGTAACGAGCCACAATCTCCACTGGCGCCATCAGGTACGTCGCGCTCTTCTCGGCTCCAGCAATGCGCGCTTCCACCGACCCCCTTGTGAACCCAATCTTGTACAAGTTCCTCAGCGAGCGAATATCCGGGTGCTCGGACAATGACCGAAGCACATACAAATACCCGGTTTCTTCATCCGCATCCCCAATCTCATCGGCGCTCATGGTGGTCCGCGTGACGGCCTGCCCGCCGGTCTCATACAGCCGCTTCGCCAAGGACTCCCGATACATCGCCGATTGCGTCCCGTTTTCAAACACCACATTTAGCCGCGGTTTATTCTCACCCCGCGCCACGTGCGGCTCTTTCACCTCAGCTACGAAACACATCACGCCGTTAATCACGAAGAATCGTCCTTCGTGGATGCTGCTCTCGCCCGTGAATTTCGTGAGCGCCCACGTCCCCTCCGCAAGCCCCGCGTGCTTCGCTGCGAAATGTTGCGCGTAGGCCTGGAAGTCTTTGGCTTTGACGCGCACGGCTCGTTCGCCGCCGTCTTCGGGGCTTTTCCGCGCGGGCAGCGTGGAGGTGTCCAGTAGTCCGGTGGGGTCGTCGGCTAGCCCCAGCGTGTCACGCGCCAGCAGCTCATCCAGACTGCTCGGCGCCGGCGCCGGCTGCAGCAGTCCGTGCCGGTCGTGCTCTGTCAGTTCCTGGATTTTCTGCTCGCTGGCACGAATGCCCACCAGCCGCGCCCCTAGTGTGCGCTCGGCAATGGTCAGGGTTTCTGGGCTGGGTTCGCGCCCATGCTCGTCGTAGAACTCGTTGATTTCTGCAAATGCGCGCACCAGCCGGTCCAGTTCGGTGGTTGGGCGTGGTTCGTCGGGCATGTCCAGCAGCCCGTCGGTGTCCGAGGCGATGAGCGCATCGAGTTGATCCTTGATCGGGTCGTGGGTCATGGTGGTGCTCCTTGCTGTGTGTGCCTGTTTATCCGATTTTTCCCCCGACGCCCGGCTTACGCGCCCCTGTCATCCTCACCCGGGGCGGTGGTTCCGGCGTGCTCGGCGGCTTTTTCTGCTTTGCGGGCTTGGATGGCGAGGCGGAGAACTAGGAGGGCTTCGGCGAGTTTCTTTTCTTCTGGGTCGTCGCTGCGGCGGTTGGGTTCGCGGCCGTGGGAGGTTTTCCAGGCTTCGATGCGGGGGTGCAGTTGTAGTGCTTCGTCGATGGAGATCTCAACACGGGTGCTGGCGATGGTGTCCTCGATGAGCTGCAGGACCGTGGGGGTGACAGTCTTGGAGAGGATTTCGAAGGCTTTTTGGAAGGGGTTGATTTTGTCGATGAGGTTGATATTCAGCTCGTCGATGTTGACGAATTGGTGGGCCATTTGAATGAAGCGTTTATCGCCCACTTCGCGCACTTCGCCGGTTTTGATGACGGAGTCCACAACTACGCGCTGGCGTACTTCTTCCACTTCGTTTTCGGTGAGTTCGGGGTATTGTTCCCGGATGATTTTCGGGATCAGGACCTTGTTGGTGGTTTCGGGGTCCACGCTGCCTACGGCGGCGCGGGCGAAGGTATTGTCCTGAAGGATTTTGGCCTTGAGGTCGTTGAGGTCCGTGGTGATGATTTGCTTCACGCGGTCAGTGGAGGGCTCTTTGAGTCCCTTGATCTTCAATTCCCCGGGTTCTGCCTTGTCATCGTCACTGCGCTTGGCGGAGAAGTTGAAGTTCTGTGCCAGAACCTGCTCCATCAGCAGGGAAGCGGTGATGGCCTTGAGCATATTGTTCACGGAGACGGTCACTTCGCTTTGTGCCGCGTCAGGCTCCGCGAGCAGGTTGGTGAACTGGGCGTGGGTCTTGCCTTCGCTATCGCGGGTGACGCGCCCGATGATCTGGATAATCTCGGTCAGGGACGCGCGGTAGCCCACGGTCAGGGCGTGCTCGGCAAAGGGCCAGTCGAAGCCTTCCTTCGCCATGCCGAGGGCAATGATGATGTCCACGGCATCGCGCTGTTTGCTAGCTGTGTCGGTGAGGTAGGCCAGCGTGCGGGCGCGCGCTTTCTGGTCGGTATCATCCACCAGGTCCGCCACGCGCAGGATCTGGCCGTTATCGTGGCGACGCATCAAGATAATGCCGGTCTCGTCCTCCACGCCGGCGTGTTCGCCGATCACATCCAGGATCAGCCCCACCTCCTCCAGCTTGTCCTTGGTGGATTCGCCTGAGTTGACGTTCGGGATGTGCAGGATGGTCTTCTTATCCAGGTCCAACACTTCGCCCACGCTGTCGGTGTAGCGGCCCTGGTAGAAGTGATGCCCGATGCCCAGGGACTTCAGGTGTTCGTACCCGTTGAGCTGGTCGTAGTAGTTGAAGGTCACCGGGGTGAACTTTGCCTCATCACCTGGCAGCAGCACT
Source organism: Corynebacterium sp. zg254 (assembly GCF_024701495.1). NCBI lineage: Bacteria > Bacillati > Actinomycetota > Actinomycetes > Mycobacteriales > Corynebacteriaceae > Corynebacterium > Corynebacterium sp. zg254. The sequence goes on along the minus strand of NZ_WIAR01000001.1, from coordinate 1,020,223 downwards.
GGCACGGCATCGCCGCGGAAGTAGGAGCCGGTCATGGCGATGATGTGGGCGGTGGAGCCGTTCATAACCTCCCGCAGCACGGTGCCGAGGCGGTTGGAGTCCAGGTCTGCGGAGACATGGTGGAACTCGTCAATGGCCAGGACAGTGCCGTCGAAGTCTGATGGGGCCAGCTTGTCGAAGGCGTACCGCAGGGTGGCATGGGTGCACACCAGGGTGGCATCGGTGCTGTGCATGAAGCGGATGAAGGCATCCACTTTGCTGGCGGTGCTGCCTGGGTGGCAGAGGTTGTTGTCGTCCTTAATTTCCCAGTTGGCAAAGAAACCGTGGGAGATGAGGTCGGTGTTGCCGAAGGAACCGCCAATGGAGCGCTCCGGGACTGCGACGATGACCTTCTTCAGGCCCTGGTTGTAGAGCTTATCCAGGCCGACGAACATCAGGGCGCGGGATTTACCGGACGCCGGCGGGGCCTTGATGAGCAGGTACTGGGAGTCCCTGCGCTCGTAGACGCGACGCTGCATCTCGCGCATGCCCAGGCCGTCTGTGCTGACGGAGGTTCCTGCTTGTGCGTATTCAACGTTGACGATGTTCTCGCGGGAGTGCTTACCCATTAGCTTTTCTTCTTTCGTGTGCGCTTAGCCGGAGCCGCGGCGGCTTCTGCCGCGGTCATGCGTTCATACATAGCAAACAGGTCAGACAATCGTTCCTCGTCAGTTTCGTACACGCGTTCGGAATAGAGCTTGTCTACGAACTTGTCGACGCCCCAGTGGGCCTCCCGCAGGTTCTCTGGCATGAGGTCTGGGTCATAGAGTTGTGCCAGGGTCTTCTCACAGTGGTACTCGCGTACATCCAGGACCCGCAAGGCAAGGTCTGTGAGCTGTCGCTTTTCAGCTTCCGTGAGTTCGCGCACGGGGAAGTTGTTGTACACAATGGTGTTGGAGTAGCGCAGTCGAGTTTCAAGTTGTCCACCCACCGCGCGCGTCCAGACCATGTGCATCCGCGAGATCAACAACCCAAACAGCCACGGCTCGGCATCATAGACCGCAAAAGCCAGATTAGAAATAACGGTATCCGGACCGAGGTAACCCATTGGGATGTATTCACGGCGCTCCGAAGAGACACTGGGCACGATAATAGAATCGGTGGTACCGCCTTTTTGTTCACGGAAGGACCAAGGAATCAGTGCCTTCTTCCTGGTTCCAGCATCAGAGCTGTTGAGTCGAAATGTTTTAGTGCGTTCGATGCGTTGAGCAATTCCTGGGATCTGCTGGGCATCTTGCGCTTGATTCGACGTGATCCAGATGCAGTACCTATCTTGACCATTGATGAATTCTTGGCTTCCCAACACACGTCGGATAAATGGGGAAGAATCGGGATAATTCTGCACTAATGCGTCGCGTTCAGCTGGAGTCAGGAGTAAGTTTCCGCCGTCCATTGCCATGTTGCCGAACTGCATTTTGGGAAAACCCGGCGCCATGCCTTTTGTACGCCTTGTCACGAAAACATCTTCGGCATCTGCCAAGTAGCCGTTAATGTGGGAGGCGCTATTGCGTAGCTCATCTTGGTAAATGTATTTGGGAGCATTGGAGGCTGTTCGAAGGCCAATGACCACAACGGTTACTCCGGCGTTGCCTTTGGCGTTGTTCTCCCACTTGAAGGAGGTGTAGGCGAAGCCGATTTCGACATCAGCATCGAAGATCATCGGGAACATCAGCGCAACGTGTTCGCCCTGGACCACAGAGTTTGTTGATACGAATGCCAACTGGGCGTTAGTCCCCGCGATGTAGTCAGTTCCCTTAACGAACCACAGGGCAATGTAGTCCAAGTTCTTACTGTAGGGGCGCTCGCCAAAGACGAAGGGATAATCTTCTTTCTGCTCTTTCGCGAGTTTCTTGGAACCACCGTAGGGTGGGTTACCAATCAGGTAAATCTCATCGGTTCCGTTGTTGAGGCAGACATCGTTCCAGTCGATGCGGGTGGCGTTGCCGGCGTGGATGTGGCCGGTTTCCTTCAGCGGAATTAGTGGAATCTCCACCCCGAAGAGCTTTTGTAGCTCCTGGTTCATCTGGTGCTTGGCAATCCACAGCGAGAGGATGGCGACCTCCACAGCGAAGTCATCAATCTCGATGCCAAAGAAGTTCTCGATATTAATACGCGACTTATCAAAGAGCTTGACGGTGCCTTCAAGTTCCGCCTGGCGCTGCAAGATGGAGTGCTCCAGGCGTCGCAGCTCCTTATAGGCAATAACCAGGAAGTTGCCCGAACCACAGGCAGGGTCGAAGACCTTGATGCGCCCAATGCGCACCAACAAGGCTTCTAGTTTCTTGGGGCTGTCATAGGCCTTCTCAAACTCCTCGCGCAGCTCGTCCAAGAACAGTGGCTCGATGGTCTTCAAGATATTCGGTACCGAGGTGTAGTGCTGGCCCAGGTTAGAGCGCTTGCCGGGGGTGACAATTGCCTGGAACATGGAGCCGAAAATATCGGGGTTAATATCTAGCCAAATCTGCTTGCCTAGCTCAATGAGCATCTCGCGGGCCGTGGCGGAAAACCGCGGCACCGTCAGCGCGGAGTCCGTGCGGAAGAGCCGACCGTTGACATAAGGGAAGTCGGCGAGGTGTGCGGGCCTGCGGGAGGCATCGGCCTCATCAAGGGCTGCGAAGAGGTCCTTGATGAACTCTCCAGTATCCGATCCGTCCTCTAAGGTGTGGGAGCCTACGGCATTAGTGAACTGGTTTTCCTCGAAAATGCCAGTGTCTTCTGCAAAGTAGCAAAACAGCAGACGAGTGAAGAAGACGTTGAGACCGTGTCGATTGTCTGGGTTATCCAACAAACCGGGGTTGGCGCTGGCGAGCTCATCGAAGAGCTTGCCCATCTTTTCCGCAGCCTTGACATCAGCGTGGGATTCTGCGGTGTACTGGGCTTTTTCCATGCCGGCCCAGGGTAGGAAGAACGTGAAGTGTTGGTCAATCTCACGCAGATGGAAGTGACGGTTTTCGGCCGTCTTGGTGTCATAAGCAATCAGCTCGTCATAATCGCTGACAATGACAAAGCGCGGGGTGAACTTGGTAACCAAGGGCGAGACACGCAGCTGCTCTAAGGATTCCAGTAGGTCGTCGTCCTCGTAACGGAAGTACACCACGTTCTTCTGGGCGACCTCGTTCTCCAGATCCTCGGCCACATTTATCTTATTGTTGCGCAGGCGCGTGACACCACTCTTGGAACGGCCATAGGCCAGTAGCAGATCAAAAATGAACTGCTTATCGTAGGCCTCGCGCCCTGCTAGGGGCTTGATGCGTTCTTCAATTGCTTTGAGATTCAGGCGCGCCACCGTTGCCACCCTTTGCCATAGATTCCAGCGGACAAGTACTAGCCAAGTACTTTACTCAGCCGGGCGCTCGCCGTCCGAAGTATCACCAGTATTGCCCGCGAAGCCCCCTTAAGCCCGAGCGCCTTCATCTCGAAATAGGTGACCCTGCCCATCACCCGAACTTGCTCATCACGCGAACCCGCCCACTACTTAAACTGCTTGAACATCTCCCGCGCCGCGGCGTCGTCCCACAGCACCACGTTTCCCACGTCCGTGTCTTCATAGCTCGCCACCGGCACCGTCTCCTGGTGCACGCCACCGGCCATGCCCAGCCCCAACTTCGCCAGGTTCCACACGTGATCCTTCTGGTTCACCGTCAAAGAATTGCTCAGCGTCTTCACGGTAGGGAACAGCCGGAACGGGTTCGCCAGCGTTCCCACGCTGGTCATCTTGTGCGCCATCGCATTCAAAAACTGCCGCTGGCGCGCCACACGATCCAGATCGCCATTCGCGGACGCGTAGCGGGAACGCACATACCCCAGCGCCGTCGGCCCATCCAGGTCCTGGCACCCGGCCTGCAGGTTGATACCCGCCATCGGGTCGTCCAGCGGCTCCTCCACACAGATGTTCACGCCACCCATCTTGTCCACCACGTTCGCAAACCCGCCGAAGCCGATCTCCGCATAGCGGTCAATGTGGATACCCGTGGACTGCTCCACGGTCTGCTGCAGCAGCGGCGCACCGCCAATCGCAAACGCCTGGTTGATCTTGTCCTGCCCATAGCCCGGGATGGAGACGTAGGAGTCTCGCGGGATGGACATCATCGTCGCCTTGCCGAACAGCGGCACGTGCACCACCATGATCGTGTCCGTGTGGTTGACGGTGTTGTCCAGCTCGCCGGCCATCAGCCGGTCGGCGTCCTCGGCCGTCAGCCCCGCACGCGAGTCCGACCCCACCAGCAGCCAATTCGTACTCGTGAACGACCCCTTCGGTCGCCCGTCGTACTTCTGGATCGCATCCGTGCGCTGCAGGTTGCTGTCCACCCAAATACCCCCGCCGATCACCAACGCCAGCAGAATAATAATCATTATCCCGACGCCACGGCGCACCCCAGCAAAACCCCCCGGAACACGAAGGCGCTGGGTCAGAGGGGTGCGCGCGGCGTGCGCGCCCCGTGACGGCCGGGAGAACTCGCTCCGTCCGCCGGCCACGCCCGGTCCCGAAGCCTGCTGGTAGCCCTGCTGCTGGTGTTGCGCGCGGTCATTTTGCTGGTGTTGCGTAGGCTCGTACGGCTGCGCGCGCACCGGCTCCCGCGCCGGGTACTGTGCCGCACTGCGCTGATACCGCGGCGCCTCTGGCTGCTCCCGGCGCGGGGGTGCGCTGCGATTGGGGGGAAGTGGGCGTCGGGCGGAAGGGGAAGGATCGGGGGCCGCACGTCGCCGCACCGGGCGACCAAAACGATCCACAATCACCTTTCCATTCCGGTCCCGGGCGAACTCATCCCCAGAATCGCCAGAGTAACCGTTGCGAGAATCCATGCACGCAATCTTAGCGGCAACGCCCTACAAAGCCCCGCCGTTCGGACGGATCGTGCGCGCAGTGCACGTGTGCCGTGCGCGCGAGCGGCATGCGCCACGCGAGCATCATGCGTGCATCAGGCGCGCCTCAGACGCGCACGCCCAGCGCAAACCCCACAAAAGCCACACAATCAATCAGCGCGTGCCCCACCACCAACGGCCACACGCGCCCCGTCCGCTTGAAGTACCAGACAAACACCAGCCCCATCACCACATTCCCCAGCCCAGCCGAGACACCCTGGTAGAGGTGATAGCTACCCCGCAGCAGCGCACTGGCCGCGAACACCACCGGCCAGGAACAACGCAGCTGACGCAGGCGCGTCGCCAGCCACGCCACCACGATCAGCTCCTCGGCGAAGCCGTTCGCGCAGGCGTTCAGAATGAGCAGGGGTAGCTGCCAGGCAGACTGGTCCAGCCCGGAGGGCTCCACCGCCTTCGACCAGCCGAGCTGCACAGCCAGCGCGTAGAACGCCAGGCCAGGCAGGCCGATGAGAGCGGCGAGGGCTGCGCCGTGGAGGGCGTCGGTGGGGCGGAAGGAACGCAAGGCGGCTGTCAGGCGCGGGGTTGGCAGGTGGCGCGTGAGCAAGAACAGAGCCAACCCACCCCACGCGAACAACACCCCGGAGGACAGCACCTGCAACACCGGATCCAGCCACGGCAGCACGGACTGCTGCTCGTTCAGCGTGGCGCGCTGCTGGTTCAACGGGCGCGGATCCACCAGGGACTCCACCAGGCGTAAGGTAGCGCGCACGCCCGAGACACCGAACGTGATGGCCAGGACCAGGAACAGCTCCCAGCGCACAGCGCGGCGGTCATTCCAGCGCAGCGCGCGGCGGTCACTCGTGCTCATGCCGGTTCTCCGGGCGCGGCTCAAACCCCAGCGCACGCACATCCCCAGGCTCCGCCATGGACAGCTGCTCCGCCGGCAACTGCCGCGCCACGCTCTGGACGAACTCTGCGATATCCAGCAGCTCGGCGTCGGACACACGTTCGCCCACAGCGCCCACCATCAGCGAGATCGGCCACCGCCCAGGAACCTCCGCAGGATCCACCAGCGGCACACTCACCGCAGCCCAACCCGTCAGATTCCACAGCGTTCCCCACGGGGTCCACGCCGTCTGAGCCAGGAAGTTCAGCCGCGGACTCAGCGCGCTGAAGGTGTTCGGCGCTGGGGGAGCGCAGGCTAGCGTCGGATTAATAACAACATCAAGATCCCGCCACGGCCCGGAGGACGGATCCACCGCCAGGATCTGCTCCACCAACAGCTGCCTGCGATGCGCCGGGATCTGCCGCCCACGATCCCGCAGACACGCAGTCAACGGCGTGAGCGTGCCCGGAAGATCCGCGCAGCGCGCAGCCAGAAACTCGCTGAACAGCTCAAACGTGGCCCGCGGATACGGCCGCGGCGCCGGCGCCAGGCTCTCCACCGCCGGGTGCGTGACCAGCAGGCTCGCCACCGCAGCAGTGGGCGCCGCAATCGCCGGATCTACCGCACTCGCACTATGGAACGGCGCGTTCGTATACCCCAGCCGCAGGCCGCGCCGGGTTGCGAGCGTGCCGGCCTCTAGCCCATAAGCGCGCCGAGTGTGCGCCAGATCCTTCGCAATGAACCCCTGCGCCGTGGGCGTGAACCCGCCCGGCGCATGCGTGCGGTCATGCGCCGGCTTCAACCCCACCAGGCCACAACACGCCGCGGGAATGCGGATGGACCCGCCGCCGTCCGTCGCGTGCGCCACATCCACCAGGCCACGCGCCACCGCCGTCGCCGCCCCGCCCGAGGACCCGCCGACCATCATCGCCGCGTTCAGGGGATTCACCGGCTGATCGACGCCCACCGGTTCCGTATACGCCACCGTCCCGAACTCCGCGGTGCTGCTTGCCCCCAGCAGGCTGGCGCCCGCGTTGAGGAGTGCCGTGGCTGCGCTGTCGGTGTGCTCGGCGACGCGCGCCTGGTGGCACGAGCCGAAGGAGACCGTCTCCCCGGCGACCTGGTGTAGGTCCTTGAGCAGCACTTCCTGGCCGGCCAGGGGCAGCTGCGCGGCCGCGTCGCCCCGCTTTGGCGAGCTGTACACACGCGCAACCCCCAACTGGGCCTGGTTCAGGCCCGTGCGGCGCATCGCTTCCTCTAGACGGCGGTGGAAATCAGACATCACCCATGACTATAGGCCGGCCTAGTACTCTAGGTGCATGACTACCCCGGCAACGAACACCTCGGACGCCCACACCGCCAACACCCCGGCGCCCGCCGCGGACGCCCACACCCCGTGCAGGCTCGCGTACCTCGGCCCCCGAGGCACCTTCACCGAACAAGCCCTCCACGACTTCGTTGCCGAAGGCAAAATCCCTGGCCTCGCCACCGCTGTCAACACGACGCGCACCCCAGCCACCACCGCGCACACTCCAGACACCACCGCTGCCAACACCGCCGCAATCGAACAGCTGCCCGTCGAATCGCCCACAGCCGCCCTCAACGCGGTCCGCCGCGGCGACGCCGACTTCGCCGTCGTCGCCCTCGAATCCGCCGTGGACGGCTCCGTCACCCAAACCGAAGACGCCCTCATGACCGGCAGCCCCGTACACATCTTCAACGAAGTCGTGGTCCCCGTCGAATTCGCCATCATGACACGCCCCGGCACCACCCTCGACCAAGTCCGCACCATCAGCTGCCACCCCGTCGCCCACGCGCAAATCCGCGACTGGCTCGCCACACACCTACCCCACGCCCGCTTCGTCCCCGCCGCCTCCAATGGCGCCGCCGCCGCATCCGTCGCCACCGGGGAAATCGACGCCGCCGCCGCCCCAACACGAGCCGCCGACCTCCACGGCCTCTCCATACACCACACCGGCGTCGCAGACGTTCCCGGCGCGTTTACCCGATTCGTCCTCGTCGGACGTCCGGGCACCCCCACCCCACGCAGCGGCCAAGACCGCACCTCCATCATCCTCACCCTCAAAAACCGCCCCGCCAGCCTTCAAGAAGCACTCATGGAACTGTCCATGCGCGGCGTGGACCTCTCCCGCATCGAATCCCGGCCACTACGCAACCCCGGCGGCTCCATCATGGGAATCTACGTCTTTCACATCGACATGGTGGGCCATATCGAGGACGACGCCGTAGCCGAAGCCCTCGCAGCCCTCCACCGAAACTCCGAAGACATGCGCTACCTCGGATCCTGGCCCATCGCGAACGTGGGCGTGTCCATGCACGCCGGCAGCGCGCCCGCGGACTTCGGGGATTCGTGGAAGCAGGTTCGGGCGTGGGCCAGGGGGGATGAGTAGCGGCGTCGTAGGGGAAAATAAAAAACGACGCATCGCAGAAACAAGACAGAGCACAAGGAGGACAGCCAGTGGCGGACAATCGGATGGGTGCGCGGGCGGCGCGGGTGTACATGGTGAGGCATGGGCAGACCACCTCAAACGTGGTGCACGCGCTGGACACGGAGCTGCCCGGCGCGTCGCTAACGGAGCTGGGGGAGCAGCAGGCGCGGCGTGCGGGGGAGGAGCTAGCGCGCGTGGTTGGTGGGGGTGCTGTGCTTGACGAGAGCGAGCGCGCAGAGGAGAGCGTGAATGAGCGTGAGGACGCGGGGGCGCGTGAGCGTGAGGCGGCGGGGACGGGTGAGGGGGTGGAGCGGAGTGTGCGGCTGGCGTCGTCGGAGGCGGATCGGGCGCGGCAGACCGCGGCGCACATCGCGACGGCGCTGAGCGAGGCGGGCGTGACGATCGCGTCCCACCAGGTGCTTCCCGGGATCTCCGAGATCCCCGCGGGGGAGCTGGAGATGCTCACGGACGAGAGCTCGCATGCCGAGTACCACATGTCTTTCGGCGCGTGGCTGATGGGCGACGTGCAGCGGCCCGTGCGCGGTGCGCTGAACGGCTACCAAGTGCTGGAGCGGTACCTGCCGAGCCTGTTCGCGTTCCTTGCTGAGGAAGGCGAAGGCGAGGGATCGGGTGAGAGTGCTGGTGCTGGTGAGCGTGAGGGCGCTGGTGCTGCCGAGCAGGCGGGTGCTGGTGCTGCCGAGCAGGCGGGTGCTGGTGCTGCCGAGCAGGCGGGTGCTGGTGCTGCCGAGCAGGCGGGTGCTGAGAGCGCTGCGAGTGCTGGGGATGTCGTGATCGTGAGCCACGGCGCCGTGATCCGTTTCGTGACCGCGTTCTTGGGAAACATCAACGCTGACTTCGCCTTTTCCACGTACGTGGCGAACACCCAGTGGGTGGAGATGGAGCTGCCGTCACGGGAGGTTTTGTTGGGGTTGGCGTCGAAGGCTCGGGAGTTGTCGGCGGACGACGCCGGCGGCTTTGAGGCTTTCCGCGGGTGCATGACGGTCACGTCCTGGGCAGGGCATGTGCCGGTGCGTGCGTAGGCTGTGCGCGTGTGAGCAGTGCTTTGCCTGTGTGAGCAGGGCTTTGCCCGTGTGCGAGCCCAACCCAGCACTTACTCCAGTACGTTCACAATCACTAAGTCCACAGTCAGTGAGTCCACTAAGCCCTCGTGCGTAGGCTTTGCTCGCTTAGCCCCAGCCGAGTTCATGAAGGCGCTCGTCGCTGATCCCGAAGTGGTGGCCTAGTTCGTGGATCACTGTGATGGCAACTTGCTCCACTAGCTCTTCTTCAGACTCGCAAAAATCGCACAAAGAGTCCTGGTAGATGGTGATTTTGTCTGGTAGCGCGGAAGTGTACTCGCTGGTGCGCTCTGTGAGTGCGATGCCCTCGTAGAGTCCCAGAATAGAAGGGGACTCCCAGTTGAAGTCTTCGATGACGATGGCCACGTTGCGCACATTGTCCAACAGCTCTCGAGGGATGCGCCGCAGACCCTCGTCTACTAGCTCTTCGAAACGCTCGTCGGAAACTTCAACAGCCATAGCATTAGTTTTACCCACTTTTTGCCTGTGAAGTGTGGGCGCGCGCTGGGGCAGTGTGGGGGTGTTTCCTGGATCGAGGGCAAGTTGTCGTGATTTCGGCGTTTTCACAGCATATTGCCCTCGATTCAGGAAGCGAAGGCCGGGCTCAGGCTGGGGAGTGCTCGATGGGAGGCTTTGGGCGCGTGTTGGGCCAGCGTGCTCGGATGGGAGAGCTGGGGTGTTTCCTGGATCGAGGGCAACTTGTCGTGATCTGGGCGTTTTCACAGCAGAATGCCCTCGATCGGGGAAGCGAGGACCGGTTCATGCTGGGAGCGATCCTGGATTGAGGGCAAAGTGTCGTGATTTCGGTGTTTTCACAGCAGAATGCCCTCGATTCAGGAATCGAGGGCTGGGCTCCGCAAACTACGGCGCAAACCACGCCGCAGGCTCCACAAAAACTACGGCGCTGGCTGCGCCGCCGGCGCGTTCTTCAGCGGCGGCCGCTTCTGCCGCTTCTCGGGAGCAGCCCCATCAATCGTGAAGCCCTGGCGCACATCCCCATTCAGCACCGCAAAGCCACCACCAGGGTGCCCAAAGGTCACGGCACAGTTCACATTACGAGAACCTGCATCCCACGACTGCTGCTTCAACGTGGTCCAGAAAGGCGTGAGTGTCGATTCGTACAGCTGATCGTCGCCGCCCAGGTAGGCACGGGCAGCCTCCGTACACACCTCGTTTAAGTGTTCGTTTTGCTGTTCGGGGGTAGGCCAGGCGTCGGGGAATTTTTCGGCGAGATTCACGACGGACACGACCTGCCAGGAATGGTCTTGGTCGCAGGGGACTTCGACGGTGGCGTCGCCGTCAGCACGGACGCACGTATCGGCCGGCAACGCCGCGGATTGGTCCTGCTCCGCCGCCAGCCCCGTGGTCTCCACGGATCGGCCTTGCGCGTCTTGCACCATCACGCCGCAGAGCATGGTGCGGTCGCCGGCGTCCCAGGAGTTCGCGGGGGGAAGGATCGGGGAGATGGTGTAGCGGCCTTCGGGATCCAGCTTCCCGTTCAGGTAGGACATGGTGGGCCCCACGCATAGCTGCGAGGTCAGCTGCTGCTGACGCTCCAGGTTCGGGATGGCGGAGTCCTCGCCGAATTCGCTGGTGGGGTACTGGGACAGGTCCTCGCGTGCGGAGACTTCGAAGCGGTGCGGCTGCGCGCAGTCTACGGTGGTGAAGTTGGTGTTCGTGCCGTTGTTGGCGGGGGTCCAGGTTATGCAGGAGCCGGTGTTGGCGTTGGTGAACTCGGCTTCTTGTTTCTTCTGTTCTTCGTTGGCGGGGGACAGTGGGTTGCTGCCGTCTGGGGACATGAACCCGTATGCCGCGGCCGCCACGCCTCCGCACAGGGCCAGCACGAGGACCACGATCAGGAAGATCTTGGTTTTTTCCGAGCTGCTGGACTTGCTGGATGTGCTGGGCTTGCGGTGATCAGAAGTCATGGTTTCTTATTATGCCACCAAGGTTGGTGCTCTTTGTTACTTATTCGACGCCCACCTCTCCTCCCCACAGCCTTCCTAGGCCGTTGGCCGCGGGCACCCGTGGGTATTTGTTGGGCGGAGTCATGGCTAAGATGTAGAGCATGATTGATCTGAAGCTACTGCGCGAAAATCCTGAGGTTGGCCGTGAGTCCCAGCGCACTCGCGGGGAGGATCCCCAGCTGATTGACCAGCTGTTGGAGGCGGATGAGCGCCGCAGGGATGCGATTGTTGCGGCGGATGCGGCGCGCTCGGAGCAGAAGGCTTTCTCGAAGGAGATGGGCCAGAAGATGCGGTCGGCCTCTGATGAGGAGAAGGCGGCGTTGCGTGAAGAGGGTAAGGCGAAGGCCGAGGGCGTGAAGAAGCTGGAGGAGACCCTCAATGCTGCGGAGCAGGAGGTTCATGATCTTCAGATGCGGATCTCCAACATTGTGGAGGAGGGGGCACCTGCGGGTGGTGAGGATGACTTTGTGGTGTTGGAGCACGTGGGGGAGCCGCCAACATTCGACTTCGAGCCGAAGGATCACCTGGAGTTGGGTGAGTCCTTGGGGCTTATTGATATGAAGCGTGGCACAAAGGTGTCTGGTGCGCGCTTTTACTTCTTGACCGGCGATGGTGCTTTGTTGCAGCTCGGTATGCTTCAGTTGGCTGCGCAGAAGGCTACGCAGCACGGCTTTTCTCTGATGATTCCGCCGGTGTTGGTGCGCCCGGAGATCATGGCCGGCACGGGCTTCTTGGGCGCGCATGCCGATGAGATTTACCACCTTGAGGAGGACGACATGTACCTGGTCGGCACCTCCGAGGTAGCCTTGGCCGGCTACCACTCTGACGAGATCATTGATCTGTCTGAGGGGCCTGTGCGCTATGCCGGTTGGTCCTCCTGCTTCCGCCGTGAGGCTGGTTCTTATGGCAAGGACACCCGCGGTATTATCCGCGTCCACCAGTTCGACAAGGTGGAGATGTTTGTGTACTGCAAGCCGGAGGATGCGCAGGAGCAACACCAGCAGTTGCTGGCTATGGAGAAGGAGATGCTGGCGGCCGTGGGCGTTCCTTATCGAGTGATCGACGTGGCCGGCGGGGACTTGGGCTCGTCGGCTGCCCGCAAGTTCGATACGGAGGCGTGGGTGCCAACGCAGGGCACGTACCGCGAGCTGACCTCTACCTCTAACTGCACGACGTTCCAGGGCCGCCGCCTGAAGACTCGTTACCGCGATGAGAACGGCAAGGCCCAGACCGTCGCCACGCTGAACGGCACGTTGGCCACCACCCGTTGGCTGGTGGCTATCCTGGAGAACAACCAGCAGGCCGACGGCTCGGTGATCGTTCCTGAGGCACTGCGCCCGTTCGTGGGCAAGGATGTTCTGCGGCCGAAGAACTAGGCCACTCGCGCCCACCACAACACAACCCGTGAGGAGGCCCACCCATGGCCAAGATTATCGACAAGCTCTTCAAAGTCCCCGAGGACTTCCAGCGCGCACCGGCTCACCCGCACGACCGCAAAGAATTTCCCTACGGCCGCCCCATCATTGGCACGGCCATCCGTTGGATGAGGTTCATGCAGCGCCTGGACGTAGAAGTCATTGGTGCTGAGAAGATCCCTGAATCGGGCGGGGCGATGCTGGCCGTGAACCACACGGGATACTGGGACTTCGTCTACGGCTCCATCCCCGCGTGGGTGAAGGCGAAGCGTCTGGTGCGCTTCATGGCGAAGAAGGAGATCTTCGACGTCAAGGGCGTGGGCGCGCTGATGACCGCGATGAAGCACATCCCTGTGGACCGCGCGGCCGGTCAGGCCAGCGTGGACGAGGCCATCAAGCGCCTGCGCGCCGGCCAGCTGGTGGGCATTTTTCCGGAGGCCACGATCTCCCGTTCCTTCGAGATCAAGGAGTTCCGCCAGGGTGCGGCGAAGATTGTCCACGACGCAGACCCTAACGGCTCCATCCCGCTGATCCCCCTGACGATCTGGGGTTCCCAGAAGATCTGGACTAAGGGCCACAAGCCGATTTGGCGGCCGAAGGACGCGAAGCTGGTCATTATGGTGGGCGATCCTGTCGAGGTGACGGAGGATGCCGTCGCCACCACGGAGCGTCTGCATGACGCGATGGTGCAGCAGTTGGAGCGCACGCGTGAGCGTTACACCCAGCAGTTTGGTCCGATGCCGGCCGGTGAGTATTGGGTGCCGGCGTCGATGGGCGGTTCGGCCCCGACGTTGGAGGAGGCGACGGCGAAGGATCGGCAGGACCAAGAAGCCCGACGCCGCAAGCGCGAAGCCGAAGCGCAGCAGCGCGAACTGAAGCGTGACAAGAACTGACGCTGAGCTGTTCATGGATCGCTCAGTTCCTCAGGAAGCGCCGCCCGCGGAGCCGCCGCTGCTGGTGGTCAGCGACATCGACGGCACCCTCGTGGACTCCCGCGAACGCGTGAGTCCACGTATGCGCGAGCTGGTCGTGGCGATGAAACGTGCAGGCACCGTGTTCACGTTGGCCAGTGGCCGCCCGGCCCGCTGGCTGCTGCCGATCCTGGAGCAGCTGCCCGTCCGGCCCGTGTGCGTGTGCGCCAACGGCGCGGTGACCTATGACAGCGCCACCGATACCGTTCTGCACGCCCGCACTCTCGCCCCGGAGGTGATGAGCCAGGTGGTGGAGACCATCGCTGCTCACTACCCGCAGTTGGGCTTCGGCGTGGAACGCGCCGGCGCCGGCGCGTTCGATGCGGACGGCAACCTCTTCGCCGTGTCCCGCACTTTCCAGCACGTGTGGGCGGAGGAGGCGCACGTGGTGGAGCCGATGGATCAGCTGACGGGCACCCCGGCCACGAAGCTGCTGGTCCGCTCGCCGAATATGACCTCGGCGGAGCTGTTTGAGCTGGTCAACCCCCTCGTGGACCACACGGTCGCGAACGTGACCTACTCCTGGGACGGCGGCCTGGTGGAGATCGCCGCGCCGGGCGTGTCCAAGCGCCTGGCGTTGGAGGAACTCGCCGCGGACCTGGGCGTGGACCGCCGCCAGGTGGTGGCGTTTGGGGATATGCCCAACGACGTGGACATGATCCGTTGGGCTGGGTGGGGCGTGGCCATGGGGAATGCCGACGCCAGCCTCTCGTCCATCGCAGACGAAATCACAACCACCAACGATGATGACGGGGTGGCTCGTGTGCTGTCCCGTTGGTTCAGCGCGGATTCGAGCGGGCACTAGCGCGCTCGAGCCCGCGCGGCGGGCTCCCGCAGCGCACGCGCGCGAGTGCACGCCGTACGCCCGCGCGTCATAGCGGGCGCGCGTCCCAAAACTCGGTACGCTGGCCGATATGAGCGAAAACACCGATACGTCCGCATCGAATACCGCCGCTTCGTCCGAAGCGTCCCCTGCAGCGAACACGTACGACCTGATCGTGGTCGGCAGTGGCTTCTTCGGCCTCACTGTCGCTGAGCGCGCAGCCAGCCAGAAGAACGCTCGGGTTCTGGTTCTGGAACGCCGCAGCCACATCGGCGGCAATGCCTACTCCGAGCCAGAGCCGCAGACCGGTATCGAAATTCACAAGTACGGTGCTCACCTGTTCCACACCTCCAACAAGACCGTGTGGGACTACGTCAACCAGTTCACCGAGTTCACCAACTACCAGCACCGAGTGTTCGCGATGCACAAGGGCACGGCCTACCAGTTCCCGATGGGCTTGGGTTTGATTAACCAGTTCTTCGGACGCTACTACTCTCCGGATGAGGCGCGTCAGTTGATCGCGGACCAGGCGTCGGAAATTAATTCGGAGGAGGCGGCCAACCTGGAAGAAAAGGCTATCTCCCTGATCGGCCGCCCATTGTATGAGGCCTTCATCCGCGACTACACGGCCAAGCAGTGGCAGACGGACCCGAAGGAGCTGCCGGCGGGCAACATCACCCGCCTGCCCGTGCGCTACACCTTTGATAACCGCTACTTCAACGACACGTACGAAGGCCTGCCCGTGGACGGCTACACCGCGTGGCTGGAGAACATGGCCGCGCACGAGAACATCGAGGTCCGCCTGGACACCGACTGGTTCGAAGTGCGCGACGAAATCCGCGCCGCGAACCCCGACGCACCCGTGGTGTATACCGGCCCGCTGGACCGCTACTTCAACTTCGCTGAGGGCAAGCTGGGATGGCGGACGTTGGACTTCGAAACGGAGGTGCTGCCCACGGGCGATTTCCAGGGCACGCCCGTGATGAATTACAACGACGCCGAGTTCCCGTACACCCGCATCCACGAATTCCGACACTTCCACCCGGAGCGTGAGGACCGGCACCCGAAGGACAAGACGGTGATTATGAAGGAATACAGCCGTTTTGCCGAGGAGGGCGACGAGCCGTATTACCCGATCAACACCCCGGCGGACCGCGAGATGTTGTTGAAGTACCGCGAGTTGGCGGAGAAGGAAACGGACGAGTCGAAGGTGTTCTTCGGTGGGCGCTTGGGTACGTACCAGTATTTGGATATGCACATGGCTATTGGTGCGGCGTTGTCGATGTTCAACAATAAGTTGGAGCCGCTGCTGTAGCGGCGCGTCGCACGATGCGCGCGGGGCTGCCGTGGGGGATAATTGATAGTCATGTCAGTAGATACCACCCGTCTTGCCCGAATTATCCTTCCCAAGCGAGGCGAACCGCGTGATGTTCGCTCCTTGTACCTCATCGAGGACGAAGCTGCTGGTGCGGGGCGCGTGACCGCGCTGTCCCGCACGGAAGCGCGCATCCCTGGCGGAACTGAGGTCTCCTTCGAGACCTACTTCAATGCTTTCCCCGCTTCCTACTGGCGCCGCTGGTCCCAGTTGGACGAGGTGGTGCTGCGTCTGGACATCACGGGTGAAGCGCGCGTTGACCTGTACCGTTCCAAGATCGACGGCTCACGCATCGCCATCACCGGCGCGGACGTGGAGACTGATGAGTCCGGCCGCGGCACCGCGGAGTTCACGGTCTCCCTGGCTCCGTTCGAGGACGGCGGCTGGATCTGGTTCGACATCACCTGCGAATCCGAAACCGTCATCCACTCCGCGGGCTGGTTCGCGAACAAGGAGGCCGAGGGCCAGCTGGTCACGTCCCCCGTGGTCATCGCCGATGACGAGAGGGGAGAGGTAGCGCTGAACCCCGGCGACCGCCTGCCCGCCGCCGATGCCCTGGTCACCGTGGGCATTCCTACCTTTAATCGCCCGACCGACGCCGTCGCGGCCCTCGAAGCACTCGGCGCGGACGAAGACGTGAACTCTGTCATCGAGGCGGTCATCATGCCCGATCAGGGAACGAAGCACCCCGAAGACGAGGACGGTTTCGACCAGGCGGCGGAGCGCTTCGGCGATCGCCTGCGGATCGTGAAGCAGGGCAACTTGGGTGGTTCCGGCGGCTACTCCCGCATTATGTATGAGGCGCGCCACCCGGAGCGCGGCACGAAGGCCCCGTTCATCCTGTACATGGATGACGATATTGCCATCGAGCCGGACTGCATCCTGCGTTCCTTGGCGGCGGCGCGGTATGCCAAGTCCCCGATGCTGATCGGTGGCCAGATGCTGAACCTGCAGGAGCGCAGCCACCTGCACACCATGGGTGAGGTGATTGACCGCGGTCGCTTCATGTGGACCGCCGCCCCTCACACCCACTACGACCACGACTTTTACAAGCACCCACTGCGCGACCGCGGATCCTACGGGGAGAACGCCTCCGGCGAGACCGTGGATTCCAAGGACCTGCACCGCCGCATCGATGTGGATTACAACGGTTGGTGGATGTGCATGATCCCACGCGTGGTGGCCGATACGATCGGCCAGCCGCTGCCGCTGTTCATCAAGTGGGATGATGGCGAGTTCGGCCTGCGCGCCGGCGACCACGGTTTCCCCACCGCATCCTGGCCGGGCATCGCGATTTGGCACATGGCCTGGTCCGATAAGGATGACGCGATCGACTGGCAGGCTTACTTCCACCTGCGCAACCGCTTGATCGTGGGTGCGCTGCAGCACAACGGTTCCACCCGCGGCATCGTCACCTCGATGGCGAAGGCCACGGCGAAGCACCTGATGTGCCTGGAGTACTCCACGGTCGCGATCCAGAACGAGGCGATGAAGGACTTCCTGGCTGGCCCGGAACAGCTGTTTGACATCCTGGAGTCCACCCTGCCGCGCATCAACGCGATGCGGAAGAACTACCCGGATGCTGTGGTGATCCCGTCGGCGTCGGAGCTGCCGAAGCCGTCCGGTGGGCCAGCGGGCCTCACCACCATTCCGCTGTCCATTCCGGCGAAGGTGAAGACTCTTGCCCAGGGTCTGCTGAACAACGCAAAGCCTGCGGATACGCGCAACCACGAAGTGCCACAGGTGAACCTCCCGCCGATCGAGGCGCGCTGGTTCAGCCTGTCCCGCATCGACGGCGCCACCGTCACCACCGCCGACGGCCGCGGTGTGGTGTTCCGCAAGCGTGACCGCCAGAAGATGATTGAGCTGGCCAAGGAATCGGCACGCCTGCAAAAGGAAGTGGCTCAGCGCTTCCCGGAGATGCGCGAGCGTTACCGCGCAGCCCACCAGCGGCTCACCAGCCGCGAGGCCTGGGCGGGTATCTTTGAACCAGAGATGGTGGAACAGTTCGCGGCGCTTGAACAGCGGGAGAGCTAACACCTCATACCCGCGACCCTGCGCACGCTTCGCAGGACCACTGCACCAGCGCTGCACGCACAACTGCAACCGCACCGCAGGAACACAGGAAGAAGGAAACCATGAGCACACAGGTCACGGGCCAGGTCACGGGCGACCCGCTGGGCGAATCCCAAATCCTGGTGGCGATCCAACGCGCCATCTCCACCACTCCAGAGCTTCGCGCCGGCACACTCGCCGTGGCGAGGGGCATGAGCCACTTCGGCGAGCACGCCCTGGGCTGGATGGGCCTGGCCGCCGCCGGATACGTGCTGGACAAGCAACGCTCCACCCAGTGGCTGCACGTGGGCGCCTCCGCCTTCACGGCGCACGCGGCGTCCGTGGTGCTCAAGCGCATCGTGCGCCGCCCCCGGCCCCACCACAAGGACATCGCGATCGGGGTGGGAACTCCCTCCAAGCTGAGCTTTCCTTCCTCCCACGCCACCAGCTCCACCGCGGCGCTGGTGGCCCTCGCCCAGCTGCTGGGCAACCCAGCACCCCTCATCGGAGTACCGGCGATGGCGCTATCCCGCCTAGTGTTGGGTGTGCACTATCCCACCGACGTGGCCATCGGCAGTGCGCTCGGAGCCTCCACGGCGCTGGCGCTTCGCCCTGTGGTGAACCGCGTGGTGCAGCACACGTAGAGCGCAGCGAGCACGCAGAGCGTGCACGCCTCGCGAAGGGCGTAGAGCACGGACAATGCGCAGCGCGCCAGCCGCTCACACACCAGGCCGCCACGTCCCCGTGAGGCTGGGGTGGGAGGAGGCCGCTGGGCGTCGAATAAAAATAAAAGAATAGGTCCACAATCAACAACACAAGGAGAATCGGTGAGCGAACGGCCAAACCGACAACCACATAGGCAGGAACCATTCTTGGAATCCGAGCCGCACACCTCGGCGCTGGAGGACGCGGAGTGGACGCAGAGCTCCAACAATAGGGAGGAAGCGCGCGCGGTCCAGGCCGAAGACACGGCTGTGGACCAGAGCCTGCGGGCCCCGCGGAACCTCCCTGAGGCGATGATTAAGGCGCTGCGACCGAAGCAATGGGTGAAGAACGTGCTGGTCGTGGCCGCCCCGGCCGCCGCAGGTGGCGAGCAGCTGTTCCACAGTCAGGTGCTGCTGGACGTGCTGATTGCGTTCGTGGCGTTTTGTCTGGCGGCGTCGTCTATCTACCTCATCAACGACGCCCGCGATGTCGACGCCGACCGCAAGCACCCCACCAAACGTTTCCGCCCGATTGCCGCAGGCGTGCTGCCCGTGGGGCTGGCCTATGCGATGGCCGTGGTGCTGATTGTGGGCGCGGTGGCGCTATCCTTCCTGTCCACGGCCGGGGCGGCGCTGCCGATCGTGGTGGCAGTGTACATCGCGCTGCAGCTGGGCTACTGCTTCGGCTGGAAGCACCAGCCGGTGATCGACATTGCGCTGGTCAGCTCCGGTTTCATGCTGCGCGCGATGGCCGGCGGTGTGGCTGCCGGGATTCTGCTGTCCCAGTGGTTCCTGCTGGTCGCGGCGTTCGGCTCGCTGTTCATGGCCGCCGGTAAGCGCTACGCGGAGCTGAAGCTGGCGATGCGCTCCGGCGCGAAGATCCGCAAGTCCCTGGAAAGCTACACGCCCACCTACCTGCGCTTCGTGTGGACGCTGGCCGCGACCGCGGTGGTGCTGTGCTACGCGCTGTGGGGCTTCGACCTGTCCCAGCAGGTCGATGGCACGCAGGCCGTGTGGTATCAGATCTCCATGGTGCCGTTCACCGTGGCGATCCTGCGTTATGCTGCGGATGTGGACCGCGGCGAGGGTGGCGCGCCCGACGAGATCGCCCTGAAGGACCGCGCGCTGCAGGCCCTGGCGGTGCTGTGGATCGTGTGTATCGCGATCGCCGTGTACATCATTCCGCTGCTCTAATTTCTTTTTAATATTCGACGCCGAAGCGCACCCACCTGCCGCCCCTCGTCTTAGGTGAGAATCTTGGACGGGACGGCTGGTGGGTGCTTTGCTGTGTCACAAAAATTTATAAATATTTTTTAGGAAGTGTAACGGGGGAGAGGTTGGCGTCGTTTATACTCGGCGAGTGAGCACAGACATCCGAGCATTTGCTGAGGTCAGCGGCTTGGTATCGGCTCGTTCCCGAAGGCGGAATCTGACGTGTTGGTTGGATCTGAAGCCTTTTGGTATCGTTGCTGAAATGTGATGTTCGCAGCGCGTCCAGTGCTGTGTGCTCAAAACGGTAGAGATAGAGAAGAGAGTTGTGGACCGGTCAAGGGTCTGCATGGAATGGAGACACGTGTTGAATTCCCTGAGTAAGCGCGTGCTGGCAGCCCTCGTCGCCATTGCGACGGCCTTGGGGGTTGCCGCTGTGGCAACACCGGGCGCATCGGCAGATAACCGCGGTTGGCTGCGTCCAGGATGTACCTGGAGCGACTACAAGTACTTTGTTCAGAACTGCTGGGTCCACTCCCCGGCCATGGATCAGATGATCCAGGTTCAGATCAAGCCGGCTTCCCGCGGCGGTGACGCTGGCCTGTACCTGCTGGACGGCCTGCGCGCCCGCGATGACTGGAACGCATGGACCTACTTGGGCAACGCCCCGAAGCACTTCGTGGATGACAACATCACCCTGGTTATGCCAGTGGGTGGCGCATCCCAGTTCTACACCGACTGGTCTGGCCCATGGATGGGTAACAACGGTCCTGCTCGCCCACGCTGGGAGACCTTCCTGACCCGTGAGCTGCCCGGCTACCTGCAGCAGAACTTCGGCGTGAGCCCAAGCAACAACGCTATTGCAGGTATCTCCATGGGAGCTACCGCAGCCCTGAACCTGGCTGCGCACCACCGCAACCAGTTCAAGCAGGCATCCTCCCTGTCCGGTTACCTGAACCCAACCTGGCCAGGCATGTACTCCGCTATCGGTGTGGCCATGGTGGACGCCTCCGGCCCAGGTGCCCAGGTGTGGAACATGTGGGGCAGCCCGGTTGACCCACGTCGTTTCCAGAACGATCCACTGCTGCAGGCCGGAGCATTCCGCGGAATGCCTCTGTACCTCTCTGCTGCGTCCGGTCTGACCACGAACGAGAACGTGTTGGAAGATCCGTACGGTGTGTCCGTGGGTGTTGGCCTGGAGTGGATGTCTCGTACCTCTACCGCGAAGTTTGAGCTGGCGGCACGTGTTGCTGGCGCTGACGTTCAGGTCTCCTACCCAGCGTTCGGTATTCACGCGTGGCCTTACTGGGATCGCGAGCTGGGCAATGCCCGCGGTCAGATCCTGAGGGCTACCGGCGCGTAATTCTCACGTGGGCTTAAGTCCTACCGGCGCGGTGCCTCTCGGGTGCGGAGCCTCTGGACCTTCCCTCCTCTCGTCCTTCTCAAGTGATGTGCTTGGGAACGGACCAGGGGAGGGTTTTCTTATCCCCACCCCTTTACAAATTGTTCGACCATATCGCCAGATTTGGGCCCAAATCTGGCGATATGGTCGAACAATTTGAGGGGGAAGCGCGCGTGGGTGGGGGGGGTAGGGGAGCCTCCCTCAACCCTAACCTTCAAGTAAAACTTTAACTTTCTCGGAGTGTTGGCTAAGGTTTAGTTAGATCCGCTGTAATAATGGCACCCAGGTTATGACACACACTGTGATACACCGTGGATTCACCGCGGTTCATTGCGCGTTATACCCAGCCAGAATTTCATACACAGCCGGAACCGATGGAGGAGGGGAACCTCCATGGGCCGGCGCACCGTTTATGCCCGTGCGCAGCGCCGTTCATGGGCAGACCTAGCCATAGGCCTAGCTGTAGAACTAGCCGCAGGCCTAGACCGGTGCATGAAGTGGCGGAAAACTTCACACCCATTCACATACAAGGAAGACAGAACACATGCGATTCAGCGCGACCTCCACACGCCCTAACCGCCGTACCAGTCCCGCGCGCCGCGTCCGTGCGGCTTCCCTGGCTGTACCAGTAGCACTTGCGCTCGCTCTGCCGACCGGCTCGTACGCCGTGGCGCAGCCTAGCAGCTCCGGGTCGCTGTCCAGCAACCTCGGCCCAGGCTCCACCGCGGAGTACATGAGGTCCGACCAGAGGCCGGACCGCACCCCCACCAAGGTGACCGAGCAGGTTCTGAAGGGTCTTCCAGAAGGTGTGTCTGTGGACCGCGTGGAGTGGATCACGAACCGCTGGGCGAATGTGTACATCAACTCTGCCGCAATGCCGGGCGAGCCTATCAAGGTGCAGATCCTCCTGGCCCGTGACTGGTACATCCACCCAGAGAAGTCCTTCCCCTCCGTGTGGGCTCTGGATGGTCTGCGCGCGCGTGACGACGAATCCGGCTGGACCCTGGAGACGAACATCGCCTCCTTCTACGCGGACAAGAACGTGAACGTGATCTTGCCTGTGGGCGGTAACTCTTCCTTCTACACGGATTGGCAGAAGCCAGATTCCGGCAAGCACTTCAAGTGGGAGACCTTCCTGACTAAGGAACTGCCACCTGTGCTGCGCGAGGGCTGGCGCACCACCGAGGACCGCGCGATCACGGGCCTGTCCATGGGTGGAACCGCCGCGATGAACCTGGCTGAGCGTTTCCCAGACATGTTCAAGTTCGTGGGCTCCTTCTCCGGCTACTTGGACACCACGTCCTACGGCATGCCTCAGGGCATTTCCTATGCGGTGAAGGAAGGCTCCGGCATGGACGCCACGAACATGTGGGGTCCTCATGGCTCCCAGGACTGGATCGACCACGATCCTAAGCTGGGCATGGACGCGCTGAAGGGCAAGACCGTTTATGTGTCCGCTGGTAATGGTGCTGCGGGGCAATACGACGAAGCCGGCGACATCCCAGGCCTGCCAAAGAACCTGGCTGGCTTTGGTCTGGAGGCAATGTCCCGCATGACCACCGAGACCTTCGTGCAGCGCGCGAATCAGGCGAACTTGCCAGTTATTGCGAAGTTCCGTCCATCCGGAACCCACTCCTGGAAGTACTGGCAGTTCGAGATGGTGGAGGCGTGGCCGTACATCGCCGACGCTCTGGGCCTGCCGAAGGACGACCGCGGTGCACAGTGTGCTGCGCAGGGCGCCATCGGTGCTCGTGTTGCCGACGTCCCAGAGATGGGAGAGTGTGTGTCCGGCGAATACGACGGCGCTAAGGGCGGAAAGATTCAGGACTTCCGCGGTGGACGTGCGTTCTGGACTCCGAAGACGGATGCTCACTTCCTGTGGGGCCGCATCGGTGCACGCTACTCCGAGATTGGTGCCACCGAGTCCTGGTTGGGCTACCCAACCTCTGAGGAGTACACGATCTCTAACGGTCGCGGCCGCTTCGTGACCTTCGAGCACGGCAACATTTACTGGACCCACCAGACCGGTGCCGTGGAGATCGCTAAGGACTTCCTGGACTTCTGGGGAACCACCAAGTACGAGAATGGTCGCTTGGGCTACCCAATCGCCCCTGCAGAGGCAGTGGCTGGCGGAACGATCCAGAAGTTTGAAAACGGTGTGATCACCAAGGATCGCGATGGAAACTTCCACTACGTGGAAGGCAAGATCGCCGAGAAGTACATGAAGCTCGGCGGCCCAACCAGCGACTTGGGTTGGCCAAAGTCCAATGAGATCCTGATCAACGGTGGCGCATTCAGCCAGTTCGAGAAGGGCAACATCTACTGGACCCACAAGACGGGTGCCCAGAAGATCATGTACGGTCCGATCTTCGACAAGTGGGGCGAGCACCGCTGGGAGCAGGGCGAGTACGGCTGGCCAACTGCTGACTTCGCGCCCATCCCAGCTGGCGGTAACGAGCAGAAGTTCCAGAACGGAACCATCCGCGAGATTAACGGCCGGATTGAGGAGCAGCGCAACTAGCTGACGGTACGGCCGGCACCTGCCCGGGCAGGAACCGGTAGCAACTGACCAACAACCTGGCGGTATATGGCTCGCCGCCGTACGGCTCCGACCACACGGTCGGAGCCGCGGCTACACTAGCTGTTTTAAGAACCCAGGAGTTTTCCCCGAAGGAGTTTTCATGGCACGAGCATTCACCCTCAAGCGCAGCGCGGCGGCAGCGGCAGTATCGTCTGTGCTGCTGTGCGGCCTGGCGGCCTGTGGCTCGGATACTGTGGATAACTCCGCGGGTAACTCCGAGACCTCGATCCCGTCGGTTACCGTATCCAGCAAGGCGGACGACAAGAACTCGGACAAAGACTCTGGCTCGGATAAAGACTCCGGCTCCGGCAAGAACTCCGACAATAACGACAACAAGTCCGGCTCCTCCGACCAGAAGGACCAAAAGGACCAGAAGGAATCCAACGCATCTTCCGGCCAGAACAGTAACGCCGGGGGAGAGGTCGTGCCGAACCCCCGCGACGGTTCGGTGGACAAGGTCGACGAGGTGCCCCGCGTGGACGGCCGCACCGAAGAGGACAAGGAGTTCCTGAAGGCCCTCAAGGACAAGAACATTGACCTGTCCAAGGCTGAAGGTGGCGCAAAGGGCATGGAGGATTCCCTGATTGCCGCCGGGCGTTCCTATTGCCGCACTTCTCAGGATGGCCAGCAGGACCTGCTGGTTCCTGTGGCGGCTGGCCAGTTGGAAACCAAGGGAATTGTGAAGGGCGATCCGCGGGACGCGGAAAAGATTATTGTGGACGCGGCAAAATCGGCTTACTGCGGCTAATCTGGTGAATCTAGCGAACGCTAGTCGATAGCAGATGCCATCCCCGTCACCTATTTCCGTGCAGCGGGAAAACCCCTTTTCGCGCTCGGCGAGCTGTAGGAATGGCCAGCTGTAGGAATGGCGAGCTGAAGGAATGTAAGGATTTATGCGCAAGACACTAACGATTCTGGGCGTGATTGTGCTGCTGGTCGCCATCGTCGTGGGCGTGGGCCAGTGGGTCAACAACTCGAACAACCCACCGGGCCCGGGCCAGCACCAGGCCGAGCGCCCCGGCGAGGGCGACACAAACCAGCCCGAAGACAGCACCAACCCCCCGGGCTGCGTGGCCGTGGAGGTCCTCGCCGCCCCGGGCACGTGGGAGTCCCGCGCAGACGATGATCCGATGAACCCGTCGGCGAACCCGAACTCTCTGCTGCTGGAGGTGACGAACCCTCTGAAGCAGCAGTTCGATCCGTCGCAGGTGAAGGTGTGGACGCTGCCGTACACCGCCCAGTTCCGCAACATCAATGCGCAGCACGAGATGTCCTATGACGATTCTCGCCAGGAGGGCTACTCCAAGCTGGCCGCGGAGCTCACCCAGACTCATGAGGCTTGCCCGGGCACGAAGTTCATCATCGTGGGCTTCAGCCAGGGTGCGGTGATTGGCGGCGATATGGCGTCCGACATCGGCAATGATCGCGGCCCTGTTCCTGCGGACACCATTGCGGGCGTGGCCCTGATCGCCGATGGCCGCATGGAGGCCGGCCGCGGAACTCTGGTGGGCGATACCTCGATCGGCGGCACGGGCGCGGAGATCGCGCTGCAGGCGGTCGGCCCGCTGATCCAGGGCATCGTCCCTGGTGCCACGATGCGCGGCCCTCGCCCCGATGGCTTCAACCAGCTGAACGACCGCGTCTTCAACCTCTGCGCGAAGGAGGACCTGGTCTGCGACGCCCCCGTCGGCATCGGCAACGCCATCGGCCGCGCGCAGGACCTCATCGCCGCGAACGCCGTGCACGCGCAGTACGCCACGAACGGCACGGTGGTGCCGGGCCAGACCGCGCCGCAGTGGATCGTGGGCTGGGCGGGCGACCTGATCCGCGAGCGCCTCTAACGCTCCTCGCTCCCCGTCCCTTTCCCCGACGCCGACGCCCACGCCGCGCACCCCCGACGTCCGCACGCGAAGTACATGGGCGGGGGCGTCGTCCTTATTTCATTACCGAAAATAGGGGGTTGTTGCGTGTAAACCGCGCGGCAGCCCTCTTTGTGTGTTTCACTAGATAAAAGTTAATGGATCCCGCCGGGCATTCCATTGAAATTAGTTCCATCGCATAATTATTCTCAGCAATACGACCGCAAGGGAGACCCACGTGGATATTTCAGCAGCAATGCAGCAATTCTATGATGACGAGGGAAAAATCAATATCCCGGACCAGCTGACGCTCTCGGGAATGAGCGAGATGCTCTACACCATGGCGCAGATGGAGGGCACCACGGACAGCGTGCTGATTCGCTACCACGACTACTCCGCCTCCCGCGAGGGCGACGTCAAGGAGATCACGCGCGCGGAGGTGAACACGCGTATCAAGGCGGTGTGCGTGCGCCTGCAGCAGGTGGCGAACAAGGGCGACCGTGTGGCTATTTTGATGAACAACTCCCCGGAGTACATGTACGCCTTCTTGGGCGCGATGTACGCGAAGCTGGTGCCGGTGCCGCTGTATGACCCGAACGAGCCGGGCCACAGTGGTCACCTGTCGGCGGTGCTGGGGTCCTCGGAGCCGAAAGTGGTACTGACGAATAAGGTGTCCGCGGCGGCGGTGCGTCAGCACTTCTCTTCCGTGCCGGCGGCGGAGCGTCCGCGTGTGCTGACGGTTGATGCCCTGCCGGACAGTCTGGCTGATGAATGGGTGAACCCCATGATGGCGATTATGGCGGATCCGTCGCTGGCACCGTCCTCTTCGGATGAGGCGTTCCTGCAGTACACCTCCGGCTCTACCCGCACGCCGGCCGGTGTGATTCTGACGCACAAGTCCATCGTCACGAACGTGCTGCAGATCTTCCAAGCCGCACAGCTGAAGACTCCGCTGCGCTTGTCCACGTGGTTGCCGATGCACCACGACATGGGCCTGATCCTGGCGGCGTTCGTGATCATCCTGGGCATTCCTTTCGATCTGATGAGCCCGCGTGACTTCATCCAGGATCCGTCCCGCTGGCTGAAGCAGATCAACCGCCGTGAGGACGAGGAGAACGTGTACACGGTGGTTCCTAACTTCGCGATGGAGCTGGCCGTGCGCTACGCGGACCCGGAGAAGGTCCAGGGCCTGGAGGGGCTGGACCTGTCTCGTGTGGATGGCATCATCAATGGCTCGGAGCCGGTGCACAACTCGTCGGTGCAGAAGTTCCTGGATGTGTTCGGCAAGTACGGCCTGGAGCGCGCGGCGGTGCGTCCGTCCTATGGTCTGGCGGAGGCAACCCTGCTGGTGACCACGCCGACGACCGACGAGCGTCCGCTGGCGAAGTGGTTTGACCGCGAGCAGCTGTCTGCCGGTGTGGCTCAGGAGCGCGAGGAGGGTGACGCGGCGGCCATGCCGCTGATGTCCCTGGGCCAGGTGTGCGCGCCACAGGTGATGTGCATCGTCGACCCGGAGACCGGCAAGGAAGTGGCCGACGGAACCGTGGGTGAGATCTGGGTGCACGGCGAGAACATGGCCGCCGGATACCTGGGCCGCGAGGAGGAGACAAAGGAGACGTTCCACAACACCCTGGCGCTGGCGGATCGTTTGGAGGAAGGCTCCCGGTCCGAGGGTGCTGCCGAGGACATGTGGATGCGCACCGGTGACCTGGCCGTGATCGTGGACGATCACTTGTTCATCACGGGTCGCCTGAAGGACCTGATCATTGTGGCTGGCCGTAACCACTACCCGCAGGATATTGAGGCCACCGCGGATGAGTCCACGGAGCAGACCGCTCCTGCGGTGATCGCGGCCTTTGCTGTCTCCGAGGGCGACATCGAGGGCTTGGTGATCATTGCCGAGCGCGATCCAGAGGCGGATGCTGCCAACGACGCCGAGGCTGTGGAGGCTATTCGAGCTGCCGTGACGAAGACGCACGGTGTGCAGCCGGAGGACGTGAAGATCGTGGATCCGGGCAAGCTGCCGCGCTCCTCGGCCAACAAGATCGCACGCCGGGTGGCGGCGAAGGCGTACGCTGACGGAAATATTTAGCTCCGCGCCAGCGTTATAACGGGTTGTGATGGTGTGAGTGTGCGCAGGCGTGGGTGCTGTGATTGTGGCACCCCAGCCTGTAGCATGAACACCCATAACATCATTCACATGTGTCACATGGTCATCGTCCTTTTGAACGATGACCTTTTCCCGTGGCTACACAGCGACAGGACTGGCAGAGGCAGGCCTGCACCGAGGTCTTTACCGAAAGGAACCACGTGACCGACAACCACAACGGACAGTTGCACAGCGACCAGCCAGGCGGTGACCATCCAGCTAGCGGCCAGCCGCAGGCGGAGCAGCACGCAGCACAGCCAGGCGGCGAGCTGCAGGGCACTGACCAGCCGTCAGTGCCGCTGCCCTCCACCTCGGCTCAGGTCCGCACCGTGGAGGAGATGCGCCAGTGGCTGCGCGAGTGGGTGGCCGGCACCGCCGGGCTGTCCATGGCGGAGATCACCGATGACCGCTCCATGGAGGAGTTCGGCCTGTCCTCCCGCGACGTTGTGGTCCTCTCAGGCGACTTGGAGCGCCTGACCGGCGATTCCCTGGACGCCACCGTGGCCTACGAGTTCAATACCATCGCCGCCCTGGCGGATTACCTCATCAACGGCCGCGCCACCGGCGCGCATGCCGGACAGTCCAACAACTCCTATTCCGCCGACAGCACAGCCCACTCCGGCCAGGCCCTCGCGCCGGAGGATCGCGACATCGCCATCGTCGGCATGTCCGGCCGCTATCCCGGCGCGGACAACGCCCAGGAGATGTGGGACATGCTCAGCGGCTACCGCGATGGAATCTCCGAGCCCCCGGCGGGCCGCTGGACGGAGTACGCCGGTGACGAGTCGATGACTCGCCGCATGGAGGAGGCCACCCTCACCGGCGGTTACCTGGAGGACATCGCCTCCTTCGACGCGGAGTTCTTCGGCCTGTCTCCCCTGGAGGCCACCAACATGGACCCCCAGCAGCGCATCATGCTGGAGCTCGCCTGGGAGGCCCTGGAGGATGCCTCCATTCCTGCGAACACCCTGCGCGGGGACAACGTGGGTGTGTTCATGGGTACCACCAATAATGACTACGCGAACCTGATTTCCGCGGATCCCCAGGAGGCGCACCCCTATGCGCTGACGGGTAATTCCACGGCCGTGATCGCCAACCGCATCTCCTATGCCTTCGATTTCCGCGGGCCGTCCGTGGCTCTGGACACGGCCTGCTCCTCGTCCTTGGTGGCGATTCACCAGGCCGTGCGCGCGTTGCGCGATGGGGATGCCACCGTGGCCCTGGCCGGTGGTGTGAACATCTTGGCCAGCCCGTTTGCCACCGTGGCCTTCTCCGAGCTGGGCGTGCTGAGCCCCACCGGCAAGATCCACGCCTTCTCCGAGGATGCCGACGGCATCGTCCGCTCCGACGGCGCCGGCGTGGTGGTGCTCAAGCGCCTGTCCGATGCGCGCCGGGATGGTGACTCGATCCTTGCTGTGATCAAGGGCTCGGCCGTGAACTCCGATGGCCGCTCCAACGGGTTGACCGCCCCGAACCCGGATGCGCAGGTCGACGTGTTGCGTGCTGCGTATGCCGACGCCGGCATCTCGCCCGACAGCGTGGATTACGTGGAAGCCCACGGTACGGGCACGATTCTGGGTGATCCCATCGAAGCCACTGCTCTGGGCACGGTACTGGGCGCGGGCCGCAGCGCAGCACAGCCGCTGCTGCTCGGTTCCGCGAAGACGAACTTCGGCCACACGGAAGCTGCCGCAGGTGTGGCCGGTGTGATGAAGGTGGTCATGGGTATGCAGGACGGCAGCATCCCGCCCACCCTGAACTTCGCGGGCCCGAACCCATACATCGACTTCGACCGGGAGCACCTGGAGGTTGTGGAGGACTCCCGCGAGTGGCCGGAGTACTCCGGCCGCGCCGTGGCGGGTGTGTCTGGCTTCGGCTTCGGTGGAACGAACGCGCACGTGGTGATCGCGGCCTACGACCCCGAGCGGGACGCCCCACGAGACGCAGACGCCTCGGGTGCACAGACTGGCGCACAGTCCGGCGAGCCGGGCGCACAACAGGACCGCCGCGTCCTCACCCAACCACCGTACGTTCTCCCGGTATCGGGATTGCTGCCATCTCGGCGTCGGGTGGCAGCGGACACCCTGGCCACCTGGCTGGAGCACAACGAATCGGTGGAGCTCGGCGACGTTGCTCGCGCCCTGGCCGGGCGCAACCACGGACGCTCCCGCGGCGCGGTCATCGCCGAAGACCGGGAGGCCGCCATCGCAGGCCTGCAGCGCATCGCAGCCGGGAAGTCCGGCGCGCAGGTCAAGACCCAGGACGCGCCAAGCACCACGGGAGCGGTGTGGGTGTACTCCGGCTTCGGCTCCCAGCACCGAAAGATGGGCAAAGAGCTGTTCGAGCTCTCCCCATTCTTCGCCGCCACCCTGCGGGACATCGACGAGGTAGTGCAGCGGGAATCCGGCTTCTCCATCGTGGAGATGATCCTGGACGACGAGCAGAACTTCGACACCACCACCGCGCAAGTGGGCATCACCTGCATCCAGATTGCGCTGACGGACCTGCTGCGCCACGTGGGTGCGAGCCCGGCGGCCGTGGTGGGCCAGTCCATGGGCGAGATCGCCGCGGCCTACGCGGTGGGCGGCCTGTCCAAGGAGGACGCTCTGACCGTGGCCTGCCACCGCTCCCGCCTGATGGGCGAGGGTGAGTCCCTGCTTACCGAAGACAAGCAAGGTGCTATGGCCGTGGTGGAGTTCGGCGTGGAGGAACTGGCCACCTTCACCGCCGAACACCCCGAGTTCGAGCAGGTAGAGCCGGCCGTGTACGCGGCACCGGGTATGACCACCGTGGGTGGCCCTGCCGAGCCCGTGAAGAAGCTGGTGGAATACCTGGAGGGCGAGGGCAAGTTCGCCCGCCTGCTGAACGTCAAGGGCGCCGGCCACACGTCCATGCTGGATCCGATCCTGGGCGAGCTGCACTTCGAGATCTCGGACATCCAGGCCCGCCCGATCCACACGCCGCTGTACTCCACCGTGGACCGCGGCACCGTCTACCGCCCGGGCGAGAGCGTGCACACCGCCGACTACTTCGTGCGCTGCACCCGCCAACCCGTGTGGTTCGCGGACGCCACCGGCCAGCAGTTCGACGACGGCTACCGCACCTTCGTGGAAATCGCCCCGAACCCTGTGGCTCTGATGCCGCTGATGAACAACGCCTTCGCTCACGAGGCCGGGGACTCCAAGCTGCTGTTTGCTCTGAAGCGTAAGGAGCCCGCCGCGCGGACCCTGACCGAGCTGCTGGGCGAGCTGTACGTCCAGGGCGCGGACCTGGATCTGAAGGGCCTGGTGGGGCCGGACGCCGGCACAGGACGCACCGCCCCCGTGCCGGGAGTGAAGTGGAACCTGCAGCGCTACTGGACCAACGCGCGCCCCGCCGGCGGAGCCCTGACCGGCCTGCCGGGTCGCCGCGTGAACCTGCCGAACGGCCAGATTGTCTTTTCTACCGACGCCGCCGAGGTGCCCTCCCTGGACACCCTGGCGTCCAGCATCGGCTCGCAGCTGGCGAAGGAAGACCCGGAGACCGGACGTGTGCAGCTGATCGTGGTGGACCCGCAGGAGCACGTGCTGCCGTCCTCGGGTGAGCTGACCACCGTGGTGGATCGCACGCTGGGTGGCTGGTCCCTGCGCACCTACGACGCCTCTCTGTCCACCATGCCGCTGATCGGGGAGCGGTTCCTCTCCACGCTGACCCCTATGCCGGACTGCCGCGGGGGTTCCGGTGACGAGTCGGGAGACCAGATCCCTGTGGTGCCTGCCGCGGGCGCTACTGCAGGTGGTGCTGCAGGTGCTTCTGCAGGTAACGCCGCGCCAGAAGACCGTGGGAACGAGGGAGTTCCCGCTGGTCAGGTGGGGCGGGGAGACGTGAGGTCGGCGTCGAATTCAATAAAGAATAACAACAAGCTACCCGAGGTCGACCCGGACGCCGATCGCTGGTCGCCCGAGTCCGGCGTGAGCGTGTCCGCGCGCCTGCGGGAGATCGTGTCCGAATCCATGGGCTACGACGTGGAGGACCTGCCCGGCGAGCTGCCGCTGATTGATCTGGGTCTGGATTCCCTGATGGGCATGCGGATTAAAAACCGCGTGGAATACGAGTTTGATATTCCATCGCTGCAGGTGCAGACGCTGCGCGACGGGTCCGTGGATGACGTGATCGCGATGGTGGAGCAGATGGTGGCGGATCGTCATGGGCTGGGCGAGGCGGCGCTGGCTGGCGAGGGTGCTGAGGGCGCCGACGCGGAGAGCACCGACGCCGAGTCCACCTCCGACTACACCGTGAAGGCCGGCGGCGTGGCACCCCGAGACGCCTCCGAGCGCCTGGTCTTCGCCACGTGGGCCAAGATCACCGGCGCGGCCGCAGCAGGCGTGACCAGCGAACTTCCCGCGATCAGCGAAGAGCAGGCCAAGGCCATCGCCGAGCGGCTGAGCGAGCGCTCCCACGCAGAGATCACCGCCGAGGACGTGCTGCACGCCAAGACCATGGAATCGTTGAGCACCGTGGTGCGCCAATCCCTTGAGACCGAGGTGGAGGGCAACATCCGTGTGCTACGCGCACGCCCTGATTCCGAGGAAGGTGCGGCGGCGCCGGCGGTGTTCCTGTTCCACCCAGCTGGCGGCTCGGCCAGCGTGTACCAGCCGTTGACGCGCCGGCTTCCCGAGAACACACCGGTGTACGGCGTGGAGCGCCTGGAAGGCGACTTGAGCGACCGCGTGGCGGCGTACCTGGATGAAATTGTGGAGCTTTCCGCTGGCCAGCCCGTGATTCTGGGTGGCTGGAGCTTCGGTGGCGCCCTGGCCTACGAGGCCGCGCAGCAGCTACAGCAGCGTGCGGAAGAGGGCCGACCGTCCGCGACGGTTGCCCGCATCATCTTGCTGGACACCGTCCAGCCGCGGAACCCCGCGCCGGATACGAAGGAGGAGATGCACGCCCGCTGGGACCGCTACGCCGCCTTCGCGCAGAAGACCTACGGCCTGCCGCTGGAGATTCCTCACGACTTGCTGGAATCCCAGGGAGAGGGCGTGATGCTGGCCATGTTCCAGCAGTTCCTGGACTCCCCGGAGGCGCACGGCCTGGGGCTGCCCGCCGGTGTTCTGGAGCATCAGCGTGCCAGCTTCGTGGATAACCGGGTGCTGGATTCTCTGGACTTCCAGGCGTGGGCGTCTGTGGACGTGCCGGTGACCCTGTTCCGTGCGGAGCGGATGCACGACGGCGCGCTGGAGCTGGAGCCTGCCCTGCACGACATCGCAGAGGACGGCAACTGGGGCCAGATCGTGAAGGACCTGGAGATCATCCATCTGCACGGCGACCACCTGGCCGTGGTGGATGAACCGGAGATCTCCACGGTGGGCGCTGTAATGTCCCAGTACATTGCATCGCTTGTACAGTAGAGTGCGGATGTTTTTCATGCAGCGAGCGCCCGCCGCGAGCACTAGTAGTGGGCACTAGCAGCGAGCACGAGCAACAGGCCAATAGCGAGTATCAATAAGAAGGAACCACGTGACTGAGCACCAGCAGAACACAACTGCAGCAAAGCTGGAGGAGCTTCACTCTCGCTTGGAGAAATCCTTGGATCCCGGCAGCGAATCCGCCAAGGCCAAGCGCGATGCCGCGGGCTTGAGTACCCCACGCCAGCGCATCGACGCTCTCTTGGACGAAGGCTCCTTCAGCGAAATCGGTGCGCTGGGGCGGACCCCGGGAGACCCGGACGCTCCCTACGGTGACGGTGTGGTGACCGGCTACGGCCGTATCCACGGCCGGCCGGTGGCGATTTATGCTCACGATAAGACGGTCTACGGTGGTTCCGTGGGCGAGACCTTCGGTAAGAAGGTTGTGGAGGTCATGGACATGGCCTTGCGCATTGGATGTCCGATCATCGGTATCAACGATTCCGGTGGCGCGCGCATCCAGGATGCGGTGATGTCCCTGGCGATGTATTCGGAGATTGCTCGGCGCCAGATGCCGATGTCCGGCCAGTCTCCGCAGATCTCTATTCTGTTGGGCCCGTCCGCCGGTGGTGCGGTGTATGCGCCCGTGACCACGGACTTTGTGGTGGCTGTGGATAAGCGCACCCAGATGTTCGTGACCGGCCCTGCCGTGATTGAGTCCGTGACTGGCGAGAAGGTCTCCATGGAGGAGCTGGGTGGCGCCCGCCAGCAGGCACGCAACGGAAATGTGTCCTATGTGGCTCCGTCGGAGGAGGAAGCCTTCAATTACGTGAAGGACTTGATTGACTTCCTGCCGTCCTCGGCGTGGGATAGCACTCCGGAGTTCTGGGCGCCCTCGGACGAGCTGACGGAGCGGGACGTGGAGCTCAACAGCATCATCCCGGACGACCCGAATGCGGGCTACGACATGATGGACGTGCTCACCCGCATCTTCGATGACGAGAACATCCTGGAGGTCCAGGATGATTACGGCCAGAACGTCATCACCGCGTTTGCCCGCATCGATGGCCGTTCCGTGGGTGTGGTGGCGAACCAGCCGATGGAGATCGCCGGATGCTTGGACGCGGACGCGGCCGATAAGGCGGCGCGTTTTATCCGTATTTGCGACGCCTACAACATCCCATTGGTCTGGGTGGTCGATACGCCGGGGTACCTGCCTGGTGTGGAGCAGGAGAAGCAGGGATTGATTCACCGCGGTGCGAAGCTGGGCTTTGCCACCGTGGAGGCCAACGTGCCCAAGGTGACGGTGGTAGTGCGCAAGGCCTTCGGCGGTGGCTATGCGGTGATGGGCTCCAAGAACATGGGGGCGGATATTAACTTCGCGTGGCCCACGGCGCAGATCGCGGTGATGGGCGCGGAGGCTGCTGTGGTGATGATGCAGGGCAAGCAGTTGGCGCAGATGCCGGAGGAGCAGCGTCCTGCGGCGAAGAAGATGTTCATGGACTTCTACAATGCCAACATGACCAGCCCGTATGTGGCTGCGGAGCGCGGTTACCTGGACGGGGTGATCGCGCCAGAGGAGACGCGTCTGCGTCTGCGTCAGGCTTTGCGGCAGCTGCGGCATAAGCAGACTGTAGAGACACCGAAGAAGCACAACATCCTGCCGATGTAGCGGTCGCTGCCAGGACCGGCGCCAGAGTTGTTATAGAAACAGACTGTAATTTTTCGGCTCGCGAGATCGTTTACAATACTTACATTGTCCTGAGATTTCTTAAGGTTTCCCGTGTTTCGGGTAACCTTAATTCTCGTTAAGAAGAGAGCAAGAAGAGAGCTAGAGGAGAGGCACAAATTGGCTTTTATTCCCCAGAAGACCCTAAATAAGCTCAAGTGGAATGCCGAATACCAGTGGGCGAACGTATATGGCACGGTGACGGGCATTGGTACTGTTCTGAAATCTGGACTCATTGTTCAGGGTGGCGGCCTGAAGCAGAAGCGGGCCCTGGTGGAGGGCGTGTATCGCTGGGGATTCACCGCGGCGCGTCAGTTGTACTACGCGGCGTCGGCAGCTCCGGATCGCGTGGCGGTCATCGACGATATCGGAACCCGCACCTACGCAGAGTTGCTCGCTGATTCCGAGGCTCTGGGTCGCGCGTTGAAGGCGAAGGGCTACGGCACCGGCTCCCGCATCGGTGTGATGGCCCGCAACTCCCGCGTGATGATTAACCTCCTGGCGGCGAAGGGCTTCATCGGCGCGGACATCTTCCTGCTGAACGTGGCCAGCTCTCCGGCGCAGCTGGAGGCGTCCATCGACGAGCACAACATTGAGGTTCTGTTCCTGGATGAGGAGTTCGCCGAGCACCTCCCGGCCGATTACGACCGCTGTGAGATCTTCACCGCCTACGCCGAGGATCTGCACAACCCGAAGGTGCCGAACCCCAACCGCATCACCTTCCAGCAGCTGATCGACCAGGCCCCCAGCGAGGCACAGGAGCCCCTGCCGAAGCGCCCGGTGAAGGGCAACATCATCATCATGTCCTCCGGCACCTCCGGTACCCCGAAGGGCGTGCGCCACCGTGAGCCTCTGTGGCCGGTTCCTCTGGTGTCCATCATCACCCAGATTCCGTGGCGTGCAGAGATGATGGTGCAGATGTCCGCATCCATGTTCCACTCCTGGGGCTGGGCGTGCGTGAACCTGCTGCTGGGTCACCGTTCCACGGTGATCCTGCGCCGCGTGTTTGATCCTCAGCAGGCGATGGAGGATATGGACAAGTACAAGGCCGAGGCCCTGATTACCAGCCCGATCTTCTCCAAGGAGCAGCTGCGCGTGGCCCAGCAGGGTGACTACGCGGTGGACCAGGTGGAGTTCGTGGTCTCCTCCGGTAACGCGATGAACGAGGATCTGCTGCGCGGCCTGCAGAAGACCTTCGGCCCCGTGGTGTGTAACTTCTACGGCTCCACGGAAAACTCTGTGGTGTCCATCGCCAGCCCTCAGCAGCTGCTGGAGAATCCGGCTACTGCGGGCACCGTGGCCAATGGTGTGCGCGTGAAGGTCCTGGATGACGAGGGCAACCCATTGCCGCCGAACCAGCCGGGCCGCGTGTACGCCCGTGGCATCATGACCATGCGCGCCTACACGAACTCCCGCGACACAATGACGGAGCAGCATGGTCTGCTGGAGATCGGCGACCGTGGCTACCTGGACGAGAATGGCCAGCTGTTCATCCTGGGCCGCGCTGATGACATGATCATCGTGGGCGGCGAGAACGTGTACCCGCGCTCCCTGGAGGAGATCCTGGTGACGATGCCGGGCATTCGCGACCTGTTCATCAAGGGCGTGAAGGATAGTGATACCTTCGCCCGTCTGGCCGCATGGGTGGTCCCTGAGGATTCCGACGCCGGGCGCGCGTTGACCCTGGAGTCCATCCAGCAGTGGGCCCGCGAGCACTTGGCGGAGCACTCCGTGCCTCGTGACGTGACGTTCATGGATGAGTTGCCGCGCAACCCAACGGGCAAGGTTATGCCGCGTATGCTCCCAGGCGCAGACCAGTTGGTTTAAAGTAGAGGCGTGCTACTTTCAGATCGCGACCTCCGAGCCTCCCTGTCCAGCGGCGACCTTGTCATCGAGCCCTATGACGAGTCCATGGTGCAGCCGTCCAGCATTGACGTGCGTTTGGACGGCCTATTCCGGGTGTTCAACAACTCGAAGTACACCCACATCGACCCGAAGCTGCCGCAGGAGGAGCTGACCACCCTGGTGGAGGTGCCGGAGGATGAGGCGTTCATCCTCCACCCCGGCGAGTTTGTGCTGGGTGCCACGCTGGAGACGTTCAGCATTCCCGCGCATCTGGCCGGTCGGCTGGAGGGAAAGTCCTCCCTGGGGCGCTTGGGGTTGCTGACGCACTCCACGGCCGGGTTCATTGATCCCGGCTTCCGCGGCCACATCACCCTGGAGCTGTCCAACACCGCGAACCTGCCCATCGCGCTGTACCCCGGCATGAAGGTGGGCCAGCTGGCGCTGTTTAAGATGACCAGCCCCGCGGAATCCCCGTACGGCAGCGGAAGCCTGGGCTCGAAGTACCAGGGCCAGCGCGGGCCGACCCCGTCGAAGGCGTACCTCAACTTCCGGTAGCGCTCCGCGCGGTACGCTGCGCGCGGAGCGTGCTCTGGTATCAGCGCGCAGCAAGCTTTCGCCCCGGTGACACCTCCCCGTCACCGGGGCGTTACCTTATGCCCGTAGCATTCTGTTCTATGCGCATGACTGTGTTTGGAATGGGATACCTGGGTGCCACGCATGCGGCCTGCATGGCCGAGCTGGGGCACGACGTACTGGGCGTGGACGTGGACCCGTCCAAGATCCACGCGTTAAGCCAGGGGCAGGTGCCTTTCTTCGAGCCGGGCCTCAGCGAGCTACTGGTGAACAACATCGAGGCCGGCCGCCTGCGCTTCACCACCGATTACACCCAGGCCGCGGACTTCGCCACCGTGCACTTCATCGCCGTCGGAACGCCACAGCAGAAGCACTCCTACGCAGCCGATACATCCTATGTGCTGAGCGTGATCGACGAGCTGGTGCCCGCGCTGTCCGGCCACCACACTGTGTTGGGGAAGTCGACTGTTCCGGTGGGGACGGCGTCGGATATTACGATTCGGGCGCGGGCCCTGGCTGAGCGAGCGGGGCGCGGTGCCAGCGTGGACGTGGCGTGGAATCCCGAGTTTCTGCGGGAGGGGCGCGCGGTGCGGGACACGCTGCATCCGGATCGGATTGTGCTGGGCGTGGGCGGTGAGACGGAGACGGCCACGGAGACTGCCGCGGAGACACCCACCGCGGACCTCGTGCGGGAGATCTACGCGCGACCCATCGAGGAAGGCTCGCCGCTGCTGGTGATGGACCTCAGCACCGCAGAGCTGGTCAAGACCAGCGCGAATGCGTTCCTCGCCACCAAAATCAGCTTCATCAACGCGGTGGCGGACGTGTGCGAGCTCGCCGGCGCGGACGTCACCCAGCTCGCCACCGCCCTGGGCCTGGACGCGCGCATCGGCCCGAAGTTCCTGAACGCCGGCCTGGGCTTCGGTGGCGGCTGCCTGCCGAAAGACATCCGCGCGTTCATGGCGCGCGCGGGCGAGCTCGGCGCCGACCAGACCCTGACCTTCCTGCGCGAGGTGGAGGCGATCAACATCCGCCGCCGGGACAAAACCGTCGATATTATCCGACGCCGACTCGGCGGATCCTTAATCGCTCACCGCATCACGGTGCTGGGCGCTGCCTTCAAGCCGAACTCCGATGACGTGCGCGATTCCCCCGCGCTGAACGTGGCCGGGCAGCTGTCCCTGGGCGGTGCGGCCGTGACGGTGTACGACCCGCAGGCGATGGAGACCGCCCGTGCCGCGTTCCCCACGCTGCACTACGCGGACAGTGCGGAGGCTGCGCTGGAGGGGGCGGAAATTGTGCTGGTGGCGACGGAGTGGGACGAGTTTCGGCAGCTCGACCCCGTGGACGTGGCGCGCCGGGTGGCCGGCGTGGACGTGGGGGAGGGGCCGGGGGCGCGGCGGCCGGTGGTGGTGGATGCCCGTAATTGCCTCGACGCCGAGGCGTGGATACGAGCGGGGTGGGACTACCGCGCGCTGGGGCGCGGGCAGACGCTCGCGCCGCGTGAGGGGTGAGGCGCGGGAGCTACCTGCGGCGGCGTGGGAAACGCGGACGGTGGACGGCACCCATCATGGGCACGACCACGCCACGCTTATAAGGATTGGCGGTCCGATAGGCAGCCCTGCCGCCGGCGTCGGGGTGCAATGCCTCCTTGACCAGATCCACCACGCGCGGCGAGTACAGCATGGAGAGGTGGCTGGACCAGTCGAAGATGTTGCCCTCGTCCTGCACTCCGATGTTGTAGACCACGGCGCCCTCGCCGGCGACCATGATCTGGTCGCGCCAGGGGGTGGCGATGCCGTCGAACTTGGTGGTGATCATGGTGTACTCCACGCCGGGGACGGTATCGCCATCCTTGTTGAGGTACTCGCCGAACTCGCTGCCCTTCGCCTGATCCGTGGCGGCGCCACCCAGGATGGCGTGGATCAGCGGATAGGACTTCTTCCCGCGGTCCAGGCTGTGAGCGAGGGTGGACACGCCACTGAGGGTGGTGCCGTGGTGCGCGGGGCCGAGGCCGACGATGCGGCGGACGGGGTTGAGCTGCTCGGCGGCACCCTCGGCGGCGCCTTGTGCAGCCAACTCAGCGGCGAACTCCGCGGCCACCATCCGGCACTGGGCCACGCCCTGCGAGTGGCCCACGAGGTCCACCTGCTCCGCGCCGGTGCGCTCCAGCACCTCGCGCACAAACGCGATGACCTCCTTGTATGCCTCCCGCAGGAAGTTATTCGCATACACACCCGCGGCCTTGCCCACGAAGGACTGGGGTTCCTTGCCGTAGTTCACAGCAAACACGGCATGGCCGGTCTCGACCAGGTGACGAGCCAAGTAGTCAAAGGTGTTGTACGCGTTCAGCCACGTGCCGTGAATCAGGATCACCGGCACCCGACCGTTCAAGGGTTCGTCCCACTGGTTCACGCCTTCCGGCAGAGGGTTGGGGCGGGCTACACTTTTCAGAAACTTCGGAATAAACGCGTCCATGTGCCAACCCTAACCCATAGCACCTACACACAATTTGGGAAATCGTTGAATTGCCTGTACAGTGTGCCGAGGAAGTTTGAATAACGTTCAAAGTTTCACCGAAGACCGTCGGTCATTGCGGATCCCACCATGTCTGTGGTGGATGCGCGATTGAAGGTTCATCACTTGTATACGATGACGGCCCACGCAGGTAACACGAGACGTATCACGAAAGCTGAACGCGGCCACGATGACCCGCACAGAAGCTAGCATGAGCGCCCTGTTCCCCCTGCGGGTACGGGGCGCCTTGTTGTGTGAAGTGTTGCCTTTCATATGATCAACGGTGCATGTACACACGTACACCAAGCACATTTATTGCGCACTTTTATGGAAGGAGGCGAGAGTATGGCAAACCCAAAGAATCAGGCATCCCTGGCTGAGCTGAAGAACCGTTTCGAGGGCACCACGACCACTCTGTTGACTGAGTACCGTGGCCTGTCTGTAGCGGAGACCACTGAGCTGCGCCGCGCACTGGGTGCTGATGTGACCTACTCCGTCGCCAAGAACACCATGATCAAGCTGGCTGCTCAGGAAGCCGGCGTGGAGTACGACGAGGCTCTGCTGACTGGTCCTACCGCCATCGCATTCGTCCACGGCGAAGCCGTTGACGCTGCGAAGGCCATGAAGAACTTCGGCAAAGACCACAAGAACTTCGTGATCAAGGGTGGCTACATGGACGGTAACGCGCTGTCCGCTGAGCAGGTGGAAGCACTTGCTGAGATGGACAACCGCGAGACCACGCTGGCCAAGCTGGCTGGCGCCATGCAGGGTTCCTTGGCAAAGGCTGCTGGACTCTTCAACGCTCCTGCATCTCAGATCGCACGCCTCTCGGCTGCACTGCAGGAAAAGAAGGGCGAGTAGTTCCCACCCACCCAGTCCTCTGGGTGGCACAACATGTACACAAACCTGTGCCCGCTGCAAAACTTTAAGTAACAACATCGCGGCAGGCACGAAGAACGAAAGGATGCCATCATGGCTAAGTTCACCAACGATGAGCTCATCGAAGCTTTCAAGGAAATGACCCTCATCGAGCTGTCCGAGTTCGTGAAGCTGTTCGAGGACACCTTCGACGTAACCGCTGCTGCTCCAGTTGCAGTTGCTGCTGCCGGCGCTGCTGGCGGCGAGGCTGCTGCTGCTGAGGAGAAGGACGAGTTCGACGTTGTTCTGGAAGACGGCGGCGCTAAGAAGATCGGCGTTATTAAGGTCGTTCGCGAGATCGTCTCCGGCCTGGGCCTGAAGGAAGCTAAGGAGCTGGTTGAGTCCGCTCCTAAGGCTATCCTGGAGGGTGCTTCCAAGGACGACGCTGAGGCTGCCAAGACCAAGCTGGAAGAGGCTGGCGCAAAGGTCTCCCTCAAGTAATCTCGTCTCTCGACGGATCCAACCCCACGCACTCGGTGAGTGCGTGGGGTTTCCCTTATACTCTGCGCTGAAAACTCTTCACGGTGTGTGTGCAAAGGGCTATAGTGGTCGCTATGCGCTCGAAACTGTACCCCATCGCGATCGTCACGCTGATCATCGGCGTGGCTCTGCTCACCGCGGGGTATCTGCTCCCACAAAAGGTCACCGAGGAAAAGCCTCTCCCATTGCAGCTTGCTACGTCTACGCTCACGCTGGAAGACGACGAGGCCAGCGTCGGATCTGCATATCCAGCAACGGGCGGCAAGACCATCAAGGCCCCCGTCATCAAGCAGTACGATATGACGCTGGGACAGCCGGCGTCCGAGGATTCCGCGGCGGCGAAGGTGGGCGTGAGCGTGGCGCGTGGTGACATCGACGAAGATGAAAAAGCGCTGCTGAACGCGCAGATCTGGAGCTTCACCGTGGACCGCTTTACGGGGGAGGTGCGGGGCCAGGCGAAGGTCTCGGATACCCCAGCCACGCCGCCGACGGCCGTGGAGAACATGGGGCAGTGGGTGAAGTTCCCGCAGGAAGTAGAGCAGCGGGACTACGAGTACTTCGACGACCAGGTGCGCAAGCCCGTCAAGGCCGCCTATCAGGGCACCGTGACCCACCAGGATCAGGCCGGCAAGGACGTGGAGCTGTACGTCTTCAAGCAGGAGATTCCGGACACGGATGTGTCCTCTCAGTATGACTCCCTGTGGAACACGCAGATGCTGCGCAAGGATGGCAGTGATGAGCGGGTGGAGGGGCACCTGACGTACTCTGGGACACGCACGATCACGGTGGAGCCACGCAGTGGCATGATTGTGGCGCTGGATGAGAATCTCAATGCCCGGTACCTGGACGATCAGGGTGAGAAGCTCGATGACCTGCTGGTTTTCAACGGCCGCACCACGGAGAAAGTGGAGCACGACATGCTGGCGCAGGCACAAAAACTGGGCGAGTTTCGGCACACCTCGTCGTGGGGATTTGGGCTGACGGGTTTGGGTGCTATTGTGACTGCAGCATCGCTGATCGCGCTTGTTGTGTATAGGCGCCGTCCGTAGCACCGCGCGGGCGTCGAAAGGACGGGGCGCGGGAGTTCCCCCGGGCGCCTCGAGGGGCGGCCACATGGGCGTCGGGTTTCTGCCTGCCCAGCCTAGACATGCAGCCTTATCTGTAATACAATGTTTCTTTGCGCTGGAATAATTTTCAGGCGCACGGCCGCGATCAGGCACTATGGTGCACATATCACCACTTTGAGGCTTTGTCAGAATGCACACTACGCGATTTGACAAGGTCGTTTAGTCATTCCATCGCTGCGGTGTGTCCTGTCGGTTTATTCCAACTAAATGACCATCACTACTCAGTACACACACCCGATCAGGGGTATCGCTGCTCCACCATGCGGACCCTTGTGACGTGGTGCTGGAAGGACCCATCTTGGCAGTCTCCCGCCAGACAAGTTCAGTGGCCGGAATCCCTGGAGCATCTCAGCGACACTCGTTCGCGAAGATTGATTCTCCCATCGAGGTTCCAGGCCTTCTTGACCTCCAACGAGAGTCCTTCGCTTGGCTCGTTGGCACCCCTGAGTGGCGTGCCCGTGCACAAGCCGAGGCAGGGGAGGGCGTTCGCATCACCAGCGGACTCGAGGACATACTCGAAGAGCTTTCCCCGATTGAAGATTATTCGGAGAACATGTCCCTGACCCTCTCCGAACCACGCTTCGATGAGGCAAAGTCCACCATCGACGAAGCGAAGGAAAAGGACATTAACTACGCGGCACCGCTGTACGTGACCGCGGAGTTTACCAACGCGATGTCTGGTGAAATTAAGTCCCAGACCGTGTTCATCGGCGATTTCCCGATCATGACGGAAAACGGCACCTTCATCATCAACGGCACCGAGCGTGTTGTTGTGTCCCAGCTGGTGCGTTCCCCCGGCGTGTACTTTGACGCGTCCATCGACGCGACCACGGAGCGTCCCCTGCACGCCGTGAAGGTGATCCCTTCCCGTGGTGCATGGCTGGAGTTCGACGTGGACAAGCGCGATACCGTCGGCGTGCGCATCGACCGCAAGCGTCGCCAGCCCGTGACTGTTCTGCTGAAGGCCCTGGGCCTCAGCACCCAGGAGATCACGGACCGCTTCGGCTTCTCCGAGATCATGATGTCCACCCTGGAAAAGGACGGTGTGGCCAACACTGACGAGGCTCTGCTGGAGATCTACCGCAAGCAGCGCCCAGGCGAGTCCCCCACGCGCGACTCCGCGCAGGCTTTGCTGGAGAACTCTTTCTTCAAGGACAAGCGTTACGACCTGGCGAAGGTGGGTCGTTACAAGGTCAACCGCAAGCTGGGTCTGGGTGGCGACCACGAGGGCAACATGACCCTCACGGAAGAGGACATCCTCACCACCATCGAGTACCTGGTGCGTCTGCACGCGGGTGAGAAGACCATGACCTCCCCTGAGGGCGTGGAGATTCCGATCGGCGTGGATGACATCGACCACTTCGGTAACCGTCGTCTGCGCACCGTGGGTGAGCTGATTCAGAACCAGGTGCGTGTGGGTCTGTCCCGCATGGAGCGCGTGGTGCGCGAGCGCATGACCACGCAGGACGCGGAGTCCATCACTCCAACGTCCCTGATTAACGTGCGCCCTGTGTCCGCCGCGATCCGTGAGTTCTTCGGTACCTCGCAGCTGTCCCAGTTCATGGACCAGAACAACTCCCTGTCTGGCCTGACGCACAAGCGCCGCCTGTCCGCACTGGGCCCGGGTGGTCTGTCTCGTGAGCGTGCTGGCCTGGAGGTCCGCGACGTTCACCCATCTCACTACGGCCGCATGTGCCCGATTGAGACTCCTGAGGGCCCGAACATTGGTCTGATCGGTTCCCTGTCTTCCTATGCTCGCGTGAATAGCTTCGGCTTCATCGAGACGCCGTACCGTCGCGTGGTGGATGGCAAGATCACCGACGAGGTGGAGTACTTCACCGCGGATGAGGAGGATCGCCACGTTATTGCCCAGGCGAATACTCCGTTCGACGCGGATCACAAGTTCACCGAAGACCGTATTGAGGTCCGTCTGCGCGGCGGCGACGTGGAGGTCGTTCCGGCAGATCAGGTTGATTACATGGACGTGTCGCCGCGTCAGATGGTTTCCGTGGCGACTGCGATGATTCCGTTCCTGGAACATGACGACGCCAACCGTGCGTTGATGGGAGCGAACATGCAGCGTCAGGCTGTGCCGCTGATGCGCTCCGAGGCTCCGTACGTGGGTACCGGTATGGAGTTGCGTGCGGCCTACGATGCCGGTGACATGATCATCGCTCCGAAGGCCGGTGTGGTGGAGTACGTGTCCGCTGATTACATCACCGTCATGGATGACGATGGTGTGCGTGACACGTTCATGCTGCGCAAGTTCGAGCGTACGAACCAGGGCACCAGCTACAACCAGAAGCCTCTGGTTGACGAGGGCGACCGCG
Organism: Corynebacterium sp. zg254; assembly: GCF_024701495.1. NCBI lineage: Bacteria > Bacillati > Actinomycetota > Actinomycetes > Mycobacteriales > Corynebacteriaceae > Corynebacterium > Corynebacterium sp. zg254. The sequence continues at coordinate 975,532 of NZ_WIAR01000001.1, read as the reverse complement.
TGGAGGCCGGCCAGGTTCTGGCTGACGGCCCGGGCACGGACAACGGTGAGATGGCACTGGGTAAGAACCTGCTGGTTGCCTTCATGCCGTGGGAAGGCCACAACTACGAGGACGCGATCATCCTGAACCAGCGCATGGTGGAGGAGGACGTGCTGACGTCCATCCACATCGAGGAGCACGAGATTGATGCTCGTGACACCAAGCTGGGACCGGAGGAGATCACCCGCGACATTCCTAACGTGGGTGAGGATGTTCTGAAGGACCTGGACGAGCGCGGTATTGTCCGCATCGGTGCGGATGTCCGCGATGGTGACATCCTGGTCGGTAAGGTCACCCCGAAGGGTGAGACGGAGCTGACCCCTGAGGAGCGCCTGCTGCGCGCCATCTTCGGCGAGAAGGCCCGCGAGGTGCGCGATACCTCCATGAAGGTGCCGCACGGTGAGACCGGTAAGGTCATCGGCGTGCGCGTGTTCTCCCGTGAGGACGACGACGATCTGGCAGCCGGCGTGAACGAGATGGTTCGCGTGTACGTGGCCCAGAAGCGCAAGATCCAGGACGGCGATAAGCTAGCTGGTCGCCACGGTAACAAGGGTGTGGTGGGCAAGATTCTGCCTGCCGAGGACATGCCATTCCTGCCGGACGGTACTCCGGTGGACATCATCCTGAACACCCACGGTGTGCCTCGCCGTATGAACATCGGCCAGGTGCTGGAAGTGCACTTGGGCTGGCTGGCGAAGGCCGGCTGGAAGGTTGATACCGAGTCCCAGGATCCAAAGATCCAGGCGATGCTGGAGACCCTGCCGGAGCACCTGTACGACGTTCCTGCAGATTCCCTGACGGCTACCCCTGTGTTCGACGGTGCGTCGAACGCGGAGCTGTCCGGTCTGTTGCGTTCCTCCCTGCCGAACCGCGATGGCATCCGCCTGGTGGATGATTTCGGTAAGGCCCAGCTGATTGATGGCCGTTCCGGCGAGCCGTTCCCATACCCGGTGGCTGTGGGCTACATGTACATCCTGAAGCTGCACCACTTGGTGGATGAGAAGATTCACGCTCGTTCCACGGGTCCTTACTCCATGATTACCCAGCAGCCTCTGGGTGGTAAGGCTCAGTTCGGTGGTCAGCGCTTCGGTGAGATGGAGGTGTGGGCTATGCAGGCGTATGGTGCCGCCTACACGCTGCAGGAGCTTCTGACCATCAAGTCCGATGACGTGGTGGGCCGTGTGAAGGTTTATGAAGCCATTGTGAAGGGTGAGAACATCCCTGATCCTGGTATCCCTGAGTCCTTCAAGGTGCTGTTGAAGGAGCTGCAGTCCCTGTGCCTGAACGTTGAGGTTCTGGCCGCGGATGGTACTCCGATGGAGCTGTCTTCCGACGACGACGATGAGCTGGACAGCGCTAACGCTGCCCTGGGTATCAACTTGTCGCGTGATGAGCGTCCGGATGCTGACTTAGAGGTCGGCTAGAGCGCCGCTACAAGCTTTTAGAATTTGACCTTCGTTACATTTTCAAGGCCCTCCGAAGAGGAGGGGAAAGGAAGTTCACGTGCTGGACGTTAACTTCTTCGATGAGCTTCGCATCGGACTCGCTACTGCTGACGATATTCGTCGTTGGTCCCGTGGTGAGGTTAAGAAGCCTGAGACCATTAACTACCGTACTCTCAAGCCTGAGAAGGACGGTCTGTTCTGCGAGCGTATTTTCGGACCTACCCGCGACTGGGAGTGTGCTTGTGGTAAGTACAAGCGTGTCCGCTACAAGGGCATCATCTGTGAGCGCTGTGGTGTAGAGGTCACCAAGTCCAAGGTGCGCCGTGAGCGCATGGGCCACATTGAGCTGGCTGCACCTGTGACTCACATTTGGTACTTCAAGGGTGTTCCTTCCCGCCTGGGTTACCTGCTGGACTTGGCTCCGAAGGACCTGGAGAAGATCATCTACTTCGCTGCCAACATCATCACCTCTGTGGATGAGGAGGGTCGCCACAACGACCTGACCACCTTGGAGGCAGAGATGCTTCTGGAGAAGAAGGAAGTGGAGGCTGACCGCGATGCCGAGCTGGCTGAGCGTGCTCAGACTCTGGAGGAGGATCTGGCTCAGCTGGAGGCCAATGGTGCCAAGGCTGACGCGAAGAAGAAGGTGCAGTCCGCGGCTGACCGCGAGATGCGCCATATCCGTGAGCGTGCGGAGCGTGAGATCGACCGTCTGGACGAGATCTGGAACACGTTCGTGAAGCTGGCTCCGAAGCAGATGATTGTGGATGAGAACATCTACACCGAGCTGCAGGACCGCTACGAGGATTACTTCACCGGCGGAATGGGTGCGGAGGCTATCCAGACCCTGATCCGCGGCTTCGACCTGGAGGCCGAGGCCGAGTCCCTGCGTGAGGTCATCCGCGATGGCAAGGGCCAGAAGAAGCTGCGTGCCCTGAAGCGCCTGAAGGTGGTTGCTGCTTTCCTGCGTTCCGGTAACGACCCTGCGGGCATGGTGCTGGATTGCATCCCTGTGATCCCACCAGAGCTGCGTCCGATGGTTCAGCTGGACGGTGGCCGCTTCGCTACCTCTGACCTGAACGATCTGTACCGCCGCGTGATTAACCGCAACAACCGCCTGAAGCGCATGCTGGATCTGGGCGCGCCTGAGATCATCGTGAACAACGAGAAGCGCATGCTGCAGGAGTCCGTGGATGCCCTGTTCGACAATGGTCGACGCGGCCGCCCAGTCACCGGCCCAGGCAACCGTCCGCTGAAGTCTCTGTCTGACCTGTTGAAGGGTAAGCAGGGCCGCTTCCGCCAGAACCTGCTGGGTAAGCGCGTGGACTACTCCGGTCGTTCCGTGATTATCGTGGGTCCTCAGCTGAAGCTGCACCAGTGTGGTCTGCCAAAGCTGATGGCTCTGGAGCTGTTCAAGCCATTCGTGATGAAGCGTCTGGTGGAGAAGAGCTACGCGCAGAACATCAAGTCCGCGAAGCGCATGGTGGAGCGTCAGCGTTCCGAGGTGTGGGATGTGCTGGAAGAGGCCATCGCCGAGCACCCTGTGATGTTGAACCGTGCACCTACGCTGCACCGTCTGGGTATTCAGGCCTTCGAGCCTGTCCTGGTGGAGGGTAAGGCTATCCAGCTGCACCCTCTGGCCTGTGAGGCGTTCAACGCCGACTTCGATGGTGACCAGATGGCTGTGCACCTGCCGCTGAGTGCTGAGGCGCAGGCCGAGGCTCGTATCCTGATGCTGGCCTCTAACAACATTCTGTCTCCTGCGTCCGGTAAGCCTCTGGCTATGCCACGTCTGGACATGGTGACGGGCCTGTACTTCCTGACGATGCCGAAGGGCCGCGAGGAGTTCGGTGGCCAGGGTGCGTACACCCCTGCCACGGAGGATGCTCCTGCTCAGGGCGTGTACTCCTCCCTGGCTGAGGCCATCATGGCCTTCGACCGTGGCGTGCTGGGCCTGCAGGCTCCCATCAAGGTGCGCATCAGCCACCTGCGTCCGCCTGCGGACATCGAGGCTGAGCTGTTCCCCGATGGCTGGCAGCGCGGCCAGACCTGGTTGGCGGAGACCACCCTGGGGCGCGTGCTGTTCAACGAGCTGCTGCCGTGGAACTACCCGTATGTTGAGGGTGTGATGGCGAAGAAGCCTCAGGCTGCCATCATTAACGACTTGGCTGCGAAGTACCCGATGATTACCGTGGCACAGACCGTGGACAAGCTGAAGGATGCTGGTTTCTACTGGGCTACCCGCTCCGGTGTGACTATCACCATGCATGACGTGCTGGTTCTTCCGAACAAGCGTGAGATCCTGGACTCCTACGAGGCCAAGGCTCGTGTGATTGAGAAGAAGATGGCGCGAGGAAAGATCAACGAGTCCGAGCGCTACCAGTCCCTGGTGGACCTGTGGAAGGAAGCTACGGACTTCGTGGGCCAGTCTGTGGAGGACCTGTACCCGGATGACAACCCAATTCCGATGATCGTGAAGTCCGGCGCTGCCGGTAACATGCGTCAGATTTGGACTCTTGCGGGTATGAAGGGCATGGTCACGAACTCCCTGGGTGACTACATCACCCGTCCGATTAAGACCTCCTTCCGCGAGGGCCTGTCGGTGCTGGAGTACTTCAACAACTCGCACGGTTCCCGTAAGGGTCTGGCGGATACGGCTCTGCGTACCGCGGACTCGGGTTACCTGACTCGCCGTCTGGTGGATGTGGCGCAGGACGTCATCATCCGCGAGGACGATTGTGGCACCAAGCAGGGCGTGGTCATGAACGTGGCCGATGCTGTGCTGGATGCTGAGGGCAACCCCACGGGTCAGTTCACCCGCGCGGACTTCGTGGAGACGTCTGTGGCCGGCCGTTACCTGGCCGCCGACGCCACGAACGCGCAAGGCGACGTGCTGCTTGCTGCCGGTGAGGTGATTAACGATTCTGATATCGACGCCTTCATCGCCGCGGGTGTGGAGACCGTCAAGGTCCGTTCCGTCTTGACCTGTGCTACCGCGACGGGCGTGTGCTCGACGTGCTACGGCAAGTCCATGGCGACGGGCAAGAAGGTGGACATCGGTGAGGCTGTGGGTATTGTGGCCGCGCAGTCCATTGGTGAGCCTGGTACTCAGCTGACGATGCGTACGTTCCACCAGGGTGGTGTTGGTGGCGACATTACGGGTGGTCTGCCACGTGTGCAGGAGCTGTTTGAGGCTCGTGTGCCGAAGGCGAAGTCCCCGATTGCCTCCGTGGACGGCCGCGTGAAGATTGAGGACGACGATAACTTCTTCACCTTGACCATCGTTCCTGATGATGGTTCTGAAGAGGTTGTGTACGAGAAGCTGTCGAAGCGCCAGGGCTTGGCTACGCTGGCCAACGGTGGTGTGGAGCGTCCGATCCGCGATGGCGATAACGTCAAGATGGGCCAGCAGTTGCTGAAGGGCTCTGCGGATCCGCACGAGGTGCTTCGTGTGATGGGCCGCCGTGGTGTGCAGCAGCACCTGATTAGCGAGGTGCAGAAGGTGTACCGCGATCAGGGTGTGGCTATTCACGATAAGCACATTGAGATCATTGTGCGGCAGATGCTGCGCCGCGTGACGGTGATTGATTCCGGTTCTACGGAGTTCCTGCCTGGTTCGTTGGTGGAGCACGCTGATGCTGTGGCTGCGTCTAAGGAAGCTGTGAAGTCCGGTGGACGTCCTGTGGAGGTCCGTGCGGAGATCATGGGTATCACGAAGGCCTCCCTGGCTACGGAGTCCTGGCTGTCTGCTGCGTCCTTCCAGGAGACCACTCGTGTCCTGACGGATGCTGCGATCAACAAGCGCTCCGATAAGCTGATTGGTCTGAAGGAGAACGTGATCATCGGTAAGCTGATCCCGGCTGGTACGGGTATTGCGCGTTACCGCAACATCACGGTGGAGCCTACGGAGGAGGCGCGCGCTGCGGCCTACTCGCTGCCATCGTCCTTCGGTGATGGCTTCTATGGTGATGACGCCTACGGTGACTTCACCGGAGCTGCAGTTCCGCTGGATGACCTGCAACTTTAAAGGGTCCGCTGCTGTGAGAAAGGCTTAACTTTCTTCCGGTAGTGCTGGTCCGTTCAGGAACACGCCGTCCCACTGACATGTGGGACGGCGTGTTCGCGTATTTGCGGGGGGGGGGGAGACTGAGTATTAGACTGACCGGAGATTACTCACTGAGGTTGTGGATGAGTGTACGGAAAAAAAGAAAGTCTTTCCTGTGACCCTACTGACGAAGAAAATAGTATTGTCCGCGGTCATCGCCGTGGAGGTTGTGCTCCTGGCGATGGGTGGTACGGCGCTCGCAACGCGAGACTCCGGCTCGAAGAACGCTGCCACGCAGGCTGCGCAGCCTGCAGGCAACGATCCACAGCCGGAGGAGGGTGGCCCTGCTCCCGAGGCTGGGTCCGAGGAGCAACCCGGCGAGGATTCCGGGTCCAAGCTGGCTGATCTGTACGCCGGTGTGTTGGATAATCCCTCCCAGGTGGACTTTTCTAACGCGGACATGGGTGAGTACGGGGGAATGGGCACCGGGGAGCTGCAGTACGCTCTGCACGACGTGAACGGTGATGGCCAGCCGGAGCTGCTGCTGAAGGACAGTCAGTCCGTGGTGCGTATTGTGGGTGCGAATGATTCCAAGGATGCCATCGTGCAGTACGATCCCACCTTCTGGTTGGGAAGCGGTCCGAGCGGACGGCGCCGCGCGGCCCTGTCCGTCGAGAGTAGCGGCAGTGGAGTGATCTACACCGAGACCGAAGGCATGTCCGGGGACACCACCTCTACCCCGTACTCGGGCCAGGGCAACAGTCTGGTGCCGAGCGGCGAGAGCTGGAACTACCGTATCGACCAGACCCCTGGGGATCTGGCAGGCCGCGAAGAACAGATCAACTGGATCTCTGCAGGGGATCGCTCCGCGCTGGACGCTCTGCGCGGCGGCGGTGCCGGTGCGCCGTCCGGCGGCGGCCAGCCTGCGCCGCAGGCCCAGGCTGATAAGGAAGAGTCCAACGGTTGGGGTCCTGCGTCTAATCCGAACAATGAAGTAACTGGAACAATTCGTGTTATGAAGACATCCGAAGTTGTAGCGCTTCAGGGATTAGATAGATCACCTAATGGCGAAACTGATGCGATGTCGTTTGTGATTCTTGTTTTGGATAATCCAACGGAAATTACTACAAGGAGTGGAGACGGTCGCGGAATGAGAACACGTACGGCTAAAATGGTGCGGTTGGAAGAGGTGATGGCCAAGCGTGCAGGTGAGCATGTGACTATTCAGGTGAATCCTTCAGAAAGTCGCTGGCCTAGTGATGCGCGACTACCTCTGGCTGAGCCAGGAACCGATCAGATTTTCTAGGATCATCATTCAACCCCACCGACGGACGAGCGAACCATGACAGAGAATCAGTACCCACCCCAGCAGCAGCCCGCGAACTGGCAGTACCAGGGCCCCTACCAGCAGGGCCAGCCGACCCCGCAGAACCAGCCGTCTCCGAAGGATCAGCGGATTGTCACGATCCTCGCCGTCATCGCAGCGGTGCTGGCCGTAGCGCTGCTGGCCGTGGGCGGACTGCTGCTGTTCACCGGCCAGGACGAGGAGTCCCTCCAGGCAGGCACCTTCGCCGAGAAGGCGGACGGTGCGTCCTCGAGCGACGCCTCCGAGGAGTCGAAGGAGAAAGACAAGGGCCGACCCACCAAGGCCGAGCTGCCAGCCGGCGTGGTGGCGGTCAACGATGCCGCCCGCAACAACGAGCCGGTGGGCAACCTGAACTCCGTGTGGAAGTCCGGACCCACTTCGCCTTCCTTTGCCCAGGCCGTGCGCAACGAATACGTGAACAAGTGGTCAGAGAAGAAGGACAACTATAACCTGACCATTGATGTGTACAGTCCGGTCACATACACCACGTACACCATGAACTGCCAGGATAAGGGCAGCTACGTCCACTGCACAGGCGGTATCAACGCCAACGTGTACATCGCCTAACATCCGCCCTGTGTGACCAATGTAGTAAGCTGCCGTGAAGCCCACCTGTCAACCGAGTGGGGACACAACTGGAGGTGGAGGTGAGCGTGCGGACGCACCAACAGCCCCCGGCCGGCCGGCTCTACACCGCGATGGCCAGCCGCTCGGCAGCGCAGGTCATCGCCGCCTATTCCACCAGCTTCAGCCTCGCGACTCACCTGCTGGATGCACAGACCCGCCAGGACATCCGCAACCTCTACGCGGTGGTCCGCATCGCCGATGAGATCGTCGATGGGGCCGCCGCCACCGGTGCCTCGGGGCAAGCACAGGCCCAGAAAGCAGCGCTGTTGGACGCCTACGAGCAGCGGGTTCTGAATGCCCCGGCGCAGCACTTTCACACCGACCCGGTGCTGCACGCCTATGCGGACACCGCCCGCCGTTGCCACCTCGAGCCCGAGCACATGCACGCCTTCTTCGCCAGCATGCGCATGGACATCCGCACCACGGAGCACTCCCCGGAGAGCCTCCAGCGCTACATCTACGGCTCCGCAGAAGTCATCGGGCTGATGTGCCTGGCGATCTTCCTGCGCGGCCAACACCGCTCAACCGCAGAGCTTCGCCAGTTGCGCGCCGGTGCCCAGGCGCTGGGCTCGGCCTTCCAGAAGATCAACTTCTTACGCGACCTCGGCGACGATTACGCGCACCTGGGCCGCCTCTATTTCCCCGCCGCCACGCAGAGCGGCGAGGCCACCGCGCACAGCGGACACGCCCTCACCGACGCCATGAAATCCCACATCGTGGAAGAGATCCGTGGGGAGGTGCGCTTGGCGTCGGAGGCAATAGATCTCCTTCCGCTACGCCCGCAGATGGCAGTGCGTGCGGCGACGGACCTCTTCGCCACCCTGCTGGAGGACATCAACGCCACCCCCGCCGCCACTCTGCCGCACACGCGCGTGTCCGTCTCCACCCCGCGCAAAGCCGGCATCGCGCTGCGCGCCACTGCCACCACACTGCGCAGGTGGCGCCCACACAGGAGGACACCGTGACTAACCCCCACGCCAGTACCGACGAGCTGGTGGTGCTGCTCGACCCCGACGGTCGCCCCGTCGGCACCGACCCCAAGGCCACCGTCCACACCCATGACACCCCCTACCACCTGGCCTTTTCCTGCTACCTGCTGAACCAGGACGGGCAGGTGCTGATCACCCGCCGCGCCCTGACTAAGGTGGCGTGGCCGGGCGTGTGGACCAATTCCGTCTGTGGTCATCCGGCGCCGGGGGAGAGCTTCGCCGATGCCATCCGACGCCGGGCGCGCCACGAACTCGGCATGGACATTGAAACCCCAGAGCTGGTGCTGGGCGGCTTTTCCTATCGCGCCGTGGACGCCAGCGGGATCGTGGAATGGGAGAAGTGCCCTGTGTACGTGGCCAGGGCTGCGAGCGAGTGTCAGCCAAACCCGGACGAGGTGTGCGACTTTCAGTGGGTAGAGGCGCCGTCCGTACTGCGGGCGGCGGATGCGATGCCGCGCGCGTTCAGCCCGTGGATGGGCGAGCAGCTGGCGCACCAGGAGTTGCGGGCGCGGCTGGAACGCGGCTAGGCAACGACGGCTAGACAACGGCAGCCCCCCCCAGTGTGCGAGCGGCTTGCTACACTAGCGCCCATGGGTTTTGGATATCGTAAAACAAAGAAGATCGGTCCCTTCCGCTTCACCGCCAGCAAGTCTGGCGTGAGCTCGTCAGTGGGCGTGGGGCCATTCCGCATCACTCGCAACGCGCGCGGCAAGATCAGCACCAGCTCCCGCACGGGCATTCCGGGGTTGAGCTTCCGGAAGCAGTGGAAGTAGCGCGGCGCTGGGCGTCGGTTTCATGGGGGATAGGGGGATCGAGCACGGTGAGGTTGCTGCAGGAGCGCGGGAGGATCGCAGCAGGTTTGGTGAAACCGCCGCGCTCTAGTAAACTGCTTCTTTAGTCCCTAAACAAGAGGATCATCCGGCGGATTGAATGTCGCAGCCAGCGAAGAACAATCCCGTGTGGCCATGGGTCACCGCATCTGACAACGCGCAGGATTTTTACCCCGTAGGCCAGCGAAAGCGGCTGACGGGCTTACGCACGTTTACAGAGGATATCCTCACTGGCCGTCAACGGTGAATGGGAAACGACAAGCCACAAAGAAGAAAGTCGGTACATGCCAACTATTCAGCAGCTGGTCCGCAAGGGCCGTCACGACAAGACCGCCAAGGTCAAGACCGCTGCGCTGAAGGGCTCCCCTCAGCGCCGTGGCGTGTGCACCCGCGTGTACACCACCACTCCAAAGAAGCCTAACTCCGCACTGCGTAAGGTCGCCCGTGTGCGCCTGACCTCCGGCATCGAGGTATCCGCATACATCCCAGGTGAGGGCCACAACCTGCAGGAGCACTCCATGGTCCTCGTCCGCGGTGGACGTGTGAAGGACCTCCCAGGTGTTCGCTACAAGATCATCCGCGGTTCCCTGGACACCCAGGGTGTTAAGGACCGCAAGCAGGCTCGCTCCCGCTACGGCGCAAAGAAGGAGAAGTAAGACATGCCACGTAAAGGTCCTGCACCATCACGCCCATTGCCCAAGGACCCAGTATACGGCGACGTTATCGTCTCCCAGCTGGTGAACAAGGTTCTGCTGGACGGCAAGAAGTCCACCGCAGAGCGCATCGTCTACGGCGCCCTGGAGACCTGCCGTGAGAAGACCGGCACCGACCCAGTGCTGACCCTGAAGAAGGCTCTGGACAACGTCAAGCCAGCCCTCGAGGTTCGCTCCCGCCGCGTGGGTGGCGCAACCTACCAGGTTCCCGTGGAGGTTCGCCCAGGCCGCTCCACCACCCTGGCGCTGCGTTGGTTGGTGACCTTCACCCGCCAGCGTCGCGAGAACACCATGACCGAGCGTCTCGCCAACGAAATCCTGGACGCATCCAACGGCTTGGGTGCATCTGTGAAGCGCCGTGAGGACACTCACAAGATGGCAGAAGCCAACCGCGCATTCGCACACTACCGCTGGTAGTCGCACGCGCTGCTGTCGCGCGCTGCGTGCGAGTGCGTGGCTGCCGCGCACTGACGCGCAGCGAGACACCACGACGCACGGCGTGGCATGACCACGCCCAGCGAGTCGCGCGACGGTGCGCACCGCAGCCCGGTGGGAAGATTCGATCACTTCCCACGGCTACGTAGACAGCATGAAACCACGTGGCGTCGTTGAACAAGCGAAAACGCACCACACGTGGCAAAATAGATCGAGTACGTAAACATCCTGCGGCACAACTCACCACGCAGCCTCCACGCAGGCGCCGTGCGAAAGTGTCGCTCAACAATGAAACGAGCGGGGAATCCCTGTGGCACTTGAAGCGCTGACTGACCTGAAGAGGGTTCGTAACATCGGCATTATGGCGCACATCGATGCTGGTAAGACCACCACCACCGAGCGCATCCTTTTCTACACCGGTATCAACCGTAAGGTGGGCGAAACCCACGACGGTGCATCCACCATGGACTGGATGGAACAGGAGAAGGAGCGCGGTATCACCATTACCTCCGCAGCTACCACCTGTTTCTGGAAAGACAACCAGATCAACATCATCGACACCCCTGGTCACGTTGACTTCACCGTCGAGGTGGAGCGCTCCCTGCGTGTCCTGGATGGTGCTGTCGCCGTATTCGACGCCAAGGAGGGCGTGGAGCCACAGTCCGAGCAGGTGTGGCGCCAGGCATCCAAGTACGACGTCCCACGTATCTGCTTTGTCAACAAGATGGACAAGCTGGGCGCTGACTTCTTCTTCACCGTGGACACCATCGTTGAGCGCCTGGGCGCCAAGCCACTGGTGATGCAGCTGCCTATCGGCGCTGAGGACGACTTCGACGGTGTGGTCGACCTGCTGGAGATGAAGGCTCTGGTCTGGGAGGGCGTTACCCCTATCGGTACCGAAGCATCCGTTCAGGACATCCCAGCAGACCTGCAGGAGAAGGCTGAGGAGTACCGCGAGAAGCTCATCGAGACCGTTGCTGAGTCCGACGAAGAGTTGATGGAGCGCTACTTCTCCGGTGAAGAAATCACCATCGACGAGCTGAAGGCTCAGATCCGTAAGCTGACCGTGAACTCCGAGGTCTACCCGGTCTACTGTGGTTCCGCGTACAAGAACAAGGGCATCCAGCCCATGCTGGACGCAGTGGTTGAGTTCCTGCCTAACCCAATGGACGTTGGTTCCATCAAGGGCACCGAAGTCAACGACACCGAGAAGGAGCTCATCCGCAAGCCGTCCAAGGACGAGCCATTCTCCGCACTAGCCTTCAAGGTTGCTGTGCACCCATTCTTCGGTAAGCTCACCTACGTTCGCGTGTACTCCGGCTCCGTGGAGACTGGTGCTCAGGTCACCAACTCCACCAAGGGCAAGAAGGAGCGCGTGGGTAAGCTGTTCCAGATGCACTCCAACAAGGAGCAGCCAGTAGACAAGGCCTCCGCAGGCCACATCTACGCCTTCATCGGTCTGAAGGAAACCACCACCGGTGACACCCTGTGTGACGCCTCCAACCCAATCATCCTGGAGTCCATGGACTTCCCAGACCCAGTGATTGAGGTGGCCATCGAGCCTAAGACCAAGTCCGACCAGGAGAAGCTGGGTACCGCTATCCAGAAGCTGGCTGAAGAGGACCCAACCTTCACCGTGAAGCTGGACGAAGAGACCGGCCAGACCGTGATCGGTGGTATGGGTGAGCTGCACCTGGACGTGCTGGTGGACCGCATGAAGCGCGAGTTCAAGGTGGAAGCAAACGTGGGTGCCCCACAGGTTGCCTACCGCGAGACCATCCGCAAGCCAGTCGAGAAGCTGGAGTACACGCACAAGAAGCAGACCGGTGGTTCCGGTCAGTTCGCACGCGTGATCATCTCCATCGAGCCATACGAGCCAGAAGAGGGATCCGAGGAGACCTACGAGTTCGCAAACGCCGTCACCGGTGGACGCGTTCCTAAGGAGTACATCCCATCCGTCGACGCTGGTATCCAGGACGCCATGCAGTACGGCTACCTGGCTGGCTTCCCACTGGTGAACATCAAGGCCACCCTGGAAGACGGCGCCTACCACGAGGTTGACTCCTCCGAAATGGCCTTCAAGCTGGCCGGTTCCCAGGCCCTGAAGGAAGCCGTTGCCAAGGCAAAGCCAGTGCTGCTGGAGCCAATGATGAACGTTGAGGTTGTAACCCCTGAGGAGTACATGGGTACCGTCAACGGTGACATCAGCGCTCGCCGTGGCCAGGTGTACGCCATGGAAGACCGCTCCGGCGCGAAGGTTGTTCGCGCGAAGGTGCCACTGTCCCAGATGTTCGGCTACATCGGTGACCTGCGTTCCTCCACCGCGGGACGTGCGAACTTCTCCATGGTGTTCGACTCCTACGCAGAGGTTCCATCCAACGTGGCAGCGGACATCATCGCTGAGCGCACTGGCGGTCAGTCCTAAACTTCTGACCCCACAGGACACTACCTAGAAGCTTCGGCGCCGGGTGGGCACGTGCGGTGCACGTGCCCACCGGAAGCGCTGACAGTCTCCAGGGTAGGGGCCTGCACGTCACATCCTTCAGCACTCCTTCCCCATGAGCTAGTAAAGCCGGGGGAGGTGTGAGAGCCCTAAATTGTCTCTAGGGTGTAAATGCCGTAGGATGCGGTGTGCTGGCCGTTACCCATCGGCACGGAAGAGCGTGTAACCTGGACAAGGTACATGCCGTCTTCACAACCCGATTGTTACAACGGCACTAACAAAGCAAGCCGGGGAAGCTCCTCACCGGGAGCAGGTACGGCGAATTAAGGAAACACATGTGGCTGCGAGAGTCGTAGCCACCGAGAAGTCCAGGAGGACACAAAGTGGCGAAGGCTAAGTTCGAGCGTTCCAAGCCGCACGTTAACATCGGCACCATTGGTCACGTCGACCACGGCAAGACCACCACCACCGCTGCGATCACCAAGGTTCTGGCTGACAAGTTCCCAGAGGCCAACAAGTCTTTCGCTTTCGATGCCATCGACAAGGCACCGGAAGAGAAGGAGCGCGGCATCACGATCAACATCTCCCACGTGGAGTACGAGACCGAGAAGCGCCACTACGCACACGTTGACGCTCCAGGTCACGCTGACTACATCAAGAACATGATCACCGGTGCTGCTCAGATGGACGGCGCTATCCTGGTTGTTGCTGCAACCGATGGCCCAATGCCACAGACCCGTGAGCACGTGCTGCTGGCTCGCCAGGTTGGCGTTCCTTACATCCTGGTTGCACTGAACAAGTGTGACATGGTTGACGACGAGGAGCTCCTCGAGCTCGTCGAGATGGAAGTTCGTGAGCTGCTGGCTGAGCAGGACTACGACGAAGAGTGCCCAGTTGTGCACATCTCCGCTCTGAAGGCTCTCGAGGGCGACGCTGAGTGGACCGAGAAGGTTGTCGAGCTCATGCAGGCTTGCGATGACTCCATCCCAGACCCAGAGCGCGAGACCGACAAGCCATTCCTGATGCCAATCGAGGACATCTTCACCATCACCGGCCGCGGTACCGTTGTTACCGGCCGTGTTGAGCGTGGTGTTCTGAACCTCAACGAAGAGGTTGAGATCCTGGGTATCCGCGAGAAGTCCACCAAGACCACCGTCACCTCCATCGAGATGTTCAACAAGCTGCTGGACACCGCAGAGGCCGGCGACAACGCTGCACTGCTGCTGCGTGGTCTGAAGCGCGAGGACGTTGAGCGTGGCCAGATCGTTGCTAAGCCAGACGCTTACACCCCTCACACCGAGTTCGAGGGCTCCGTCTACATCCTGTCCAAGGACGAGGGTGGCCGCCACACCCCATTCTTCGACAACTACCGCCCACAGTTCTACTTCCGCACCACCGACGTTACCGGTGTTGTGAAGCTGCCAGAGGGCACCGACATGGTTATGCCAGGCGACAACGTTGAGATGTCTGTCACCCTGATCCAGCCAGTCGCTATGGACGAGGGTCTGCGCTTCGCTATCCGCGAGGGTGGCCGCACCGTTGGTGCAGGCCGCGTGACCAAGATCAACAAGTAATCAACCATTACTTGTTGATCGGTCCTGAGGGCTAGCACATAGTCCGATCACAGTGAAACCCGCCAGCCATTCCTTCGAAGAAGGTGGCTGGCGGGTTTCTTGCGCCTTCTATGTGTTGTTCTCCCCATCCTTGCGATGGTGCTTCTCCCAATGGCGACGGTTGATGTAAAACACTGGAGGGAACACCAGATATTAGGTGAAGTAGACTGCATTTCCGAATAACAAGGCTGTGTTTGCCTATTTTCGGATGATCAGGGCAGTTTCTCGTTGAGTGCACATTTTCCAGCCAGTATGGCGATTGACGCCGCCAAACCCGCAGGACCTCCGAGGGCTGAAAATCCATAAGTTAATGCGGCACTGGCTCCGGAAAGCGCAGCCATACCGAGTATCTTTTCGGCAGCTTTTCTAAATTGTTTGCCTTGTACTAGGTGTGCAATCCCGATTGCGTCAGATGTTGAAATAGGACTGCCTAAAACACCTGTGGCAATGCATTCACCATAGGTTAGCCAGCCTCTGAAGGATGTGCCGCCAGGCTCAGGCGCGTTCATGAAGTCCGCGAGGGCCTGTGCCTCGTCCGATGAGATTCCATGCCGAGCCGCGGCTGCAGGGTCGGCATGCCAGTTGCCGAAATCGTCTTCGACCACAACTTCGCTGAACAGTGTCTCAAAACCTTGTTCGAGCTCATCGACCAGAGCTTGTTGATCCGCTGTGGTTTCGGGACTTGTGGTCGCGGCAGTGGTGGAGTTGGTGTCTGTAGCGGTGTCGGCTGCGGTGGCAATGCCTGGCGTGGCGAGCGTCGCAGCCATCACTAGGCAACTGGTTGTGGCGGTCAGTTTCTTCCAGAGTCTCATGGTGTCTCCTCTGTAGGTGGGGCGGATTCTGGAGATGGCGGTCGGAGGCGATCTCGAAAATGTGATGTACGTCTCCCACTGTAACGACGATGCTGGACGATTGCTACCCTTATAAAACTATTAGAACCGCAAACCCATACCGCCGGCCACATCAATGGATGCTCCGGTGATATAGCTGGATCGGGCTGACGCAAGAAAGGTGACCACGTCCCCTAGCTCCTGAGCATCGCCAACACGCCCCAGGGGAATGTCCTCGGACACCGTCTTGCTGAAAAACTCCTCCATGCTGAGCTCAGGTGCTCGCTTGGATCGGATATTCTCCCACTGAGGAGTTTCAATCACGCCGATATTCACAAGATTTACCAGGATGCCCTCTGATGCCAGATGCGCGGCCCATGTCTTGGTGAGATTTTCATCAGCTGCTCGGAACACTGAAGTGGAAAAGAATCCAGGATCCGGCACGCGTCCGTACACCGAACCGATATTGATAATGCGAGGCTGATCCGATTTCCGTAGGTAGGGAAGTGCTTCCTTAATGAGCCTTTGCCACGAAAGAACCTTAATATTAAAATCCGCCTCAAAAGCCTCATCGGTGATCGTTGAGGGGGAACCAGGGTGAGCTCCACCGGCGTTGTTCACCAGGATATCCACTGCGCCGAGATCCTGTGCAGCGGCGCTAACGAACTCGCGCACAGCTTGCCCATCGCGTACATCCGCCGTATAACCGACGACCCGCGGCGGCTCCTCGGGAAAAGTAGAGCGTGCAGTGTTACGGAGGCTGTTGACGGCGTCGTTTATCTCAGATTCGGTACGGGAGCATATCGCAACATTCGCACCCTCGGTGACTAAAGCGGCGGCAGTGGCGAAACCCAACCCCTTTGATCCGCCGGTGACAATGGCGGAACGTCCGCGTAATCCTAAATCCATGTTTTCCTTTCGAGTTTGTCGTTGAGTCAGGCCAATGCGTCATCGACGGGAACCTGCAAGCCCAGCATCAGGCTATTGGTTTTGCTAGCAACGCCAATCACGCGATGAAGCTCAGCTAATTGCGCATCCGTTAAACCCAGCTGACGAGCAGCCGCCGTGTGACTACGCACGCAATACGTGCACCCATTGGCCACAGAGACAGCAATGTAAATCAATTGCTTCGTGAGAACGTCCAATTCGCCGTCAGGACTCAAGACAGATTTCACATCCGCCCAGGTTTCCTCGAGCAGTGTGTCATTATTCGCCAGCACTCGCCACACGTTATTCACATAATCTGTTGAACGAGTAGCGCGAATATCCTCGAACACTTTCTGTGCGCGTTCGGACAGCTCGCTGTCCTTCAAGACGGGCATCAGGGGAGATAATTGTTCCATGGCTATGCTCCTTTAACGGGGGACAACAGCGAAAACGCGCGCTGGGAAACCCGTGCCATCCTTCGGCTTCGCCCAGGTAGCAACAATCAACGCGCCGGCCTCTGGAACTTCATTCAGATGAGCCATCAATTCGATTTGCCAATGGTCCATCTTCAACCAATACAGCTCGCACTCGAAGTTTCCCTGATCGATGGACGAGCCGGGGTCGGTGTCCGTGGTTTCGTGCCCAATGGCGGTCACCCCACGCTGATGGAGCGCCTCCAACGCCTCCAGCGACCAGCCCGGGCAATTATTGTGGCCATCCTGATCCTTGCCGTATAGATCGTCCGTATCCCAGCGCTTATGCCAATCGGTACGCAAAGCCACAAAAGAGCCGGCAGGAATGGGGCCGTGCTCAGCCTCCCAGCGTTCAATATCCTGCGTAGAGACTGCGTAATTCGGATTATCTTGAACGGCGTCCACAAGATTGAGAACAACAAGCGGCAAGATCATGTCCTCCACGCTCAGCTCATCGAGGGTGCGAGCGTTATTCACAAAGTGAATCGGTGGATCAACGTGAGTTCCCCACTGGCCAACAAGGGAATAACGGTCCACGGTGAAACCTTGCTCGTCGACAGTGAAAATGCGGGTGGTTTCCTGATCCGGCAGCATCGCGAACTTCGGCTGGCCAGGGAAGAAAGTATGAGTGAGGTCGACGAAACGGAAGTCAGAGGAATGCAAGCGTGCTGTAATGTCCCAGAGTTCGTGCTGAGTCATGGGGTGCTCCTGAGTGAGATGGTGATGTGGGTGATTGGGGCAATGTGCCTACGAGCCATAGTTTAGGGCTCGTCCTGCGGTATTGGGGTATGCCACGGAGTTTTTGGTTGCGAAGGGGAATCAAGATCTGGAAAGGGGTGTTCGGGTGCTACCCCCGCGGCGGGATGGGGTCAGACAAGGTATTGAGCCTGCCATTTCCCATAAGCTAAGGTAAACCTTACCCAAACGGTCAAGCTTGGGTCAGTTCCTGGTCACATGAGAAGGAATCATGGCTAATCACATACCAGAGCGCTCCCCAGCTCAACCGTCCCGATCATCCCATTCATCCCCACCGCATGTAGCTGTGCCGCAACAGCCCCGGATCCACCCCACAAGCCTCTCTTTTTCTTATCGCCACCCTGGCGGTGCGGGGGTCGTCGCAGCAGAGGACCTATCAATCACTGGAGAGCCGACCTTGCTCCTCGGCGCTAACGGCGCAGGAAAGACCACCTTGATGCGGATTCTGGCCGGGCAGCTTCGTGTGCGGGGACTCGACCGGTCCGGCCTTCCGGCTGTCAGCTATGTTCCCCAATTCTTCACCCCAATCCGCGGATTTACGGTGCGTGAGCACGTCTCCTATGTGGCCTGGCTTGACGGGCAAAAGAGGGCAACGGCCACGAAGAATGCTGATCAGTGGCTAGATTTCGTGGGCCTGGGTGACCTTGCGAACCGGAGTTGTGCGCAACTGAGTGGTGGTCAGCAAGCAAAGGTGCAATTGGCCACAGCGCTGAACAGCGGTGCGCAGCTCTTGCTGCTTGATGAGCCGAGTGCATCTCTGGATCCCTTGGCTAAGCGTGAACTCCAGGACCTATACAACAGTATCGTCGCTGCCCACACTGGCGTGTGGGTCTCAACCCACCAGCCGCACGAGGTGGCTGATCCGTTCACCCGCGTCATTGTGCTGCACGAAGGGACGGTGCGCTACGACGGTACGATAGACGGGTTTCGTGCTCTTGGCAACGGCGCAACCGCTGATGGCGATCCAGCCGTTGTGGCTCTAGCTCAGGCGACGGTCCGATGAGCGCGCGAAATACATGGACAGCGTTGCGTTGGTGGTTGGGGCCAGCGATTATGGTCGCGGCCGCTGTGCTTGGTTACTTCATTGTGTACGCAAACTTCTCCGAAGTCTCCAACGGATATGACGGTATTTCCCGTGGACTTGGTTACTTTTTCTCGTTAGGTCCGGCGCTAGCAGGATTCGCAGCCTGGGATATTTCTCGGTTTCGCGAACCGTTGGCATTACGCGGTCGGACGAGTGAACTCTGGCGAATTATCCTCCGTCGCCTTAGCGTATCGGCTGGTGTTGCTTTATTCTCCGTTGTCCTCGTCATGGCTTATTACGGAGGATTTTCTGTGCCCCAAGCCTGGGCCGGTAGTGCACTAGCTGTGCTTTTAACCAGCCTGTGGGTGCTATTCGGCGCTGCTCTTGGAATATATGTGTCGCCCGTTCTCTCCTTGCCTATTGCGGTATTTATCCCATGGGTGCTGAGTACGTATCCCCAGGCTATTCCTGATCCTGCGTGGAGACAGATGTTTGGCCAACCATTGGGCGGTTGCTGCGCCGTGGAATCCATGATTGATGCGGTCACACTAAGGTCTTCGGCCGTGACTTTGACTTCGCTGGTCGTGGTCTGTGTACTCCTGATTCAGGTCCGGCTGGCACCACGTCCACTCCGCATTGGCGGGGTCGGCGCTGCTGTGGTCCTCACTGTCGGAGCGTTGACTCTGGGTTACGCGCTAGGTGCGCCCGGTAATTTCCATAATTCCCAACCGCGCCCAGTCTCTGAACGCATCTGCGACGACCGACTCTGCATGTGGCCCGAAACGGATCCTTCCGTCGCTGAATTAAATCGACAGGCAGCCGACCAATTAGGCGTTCCCCACAATATCCCCATTATCGACGCCGAACCTCTCAACCCCAACGAATTACGTATGTCTCAGGCTTCAAATGTCACCGGGGTTGAACAACAACTCATTATTCAACTCCTCCAACGTGCGCAAGAACTGCAGGCAGCAGAGTCCTGCTGGACGGATGATAGCGGCCGTCGTCTGAGCATGGCTGAGGAGGCTGACGTGCTTGTGGACACTCCCGACCTCATCCGGCTTGCTACCGGACCTGATGGCCGTTTCCTCTCCTATAGTGACAGTGCCAATCCCCAGGCGTGGGAAGGCCTCAAGGAACTCATCAGCGGAAAGCTCGGGTGCTCGGCGTGAGACAGTACATCACACTGTATGCCGTGGGGCATAGGGGCGGTCGAGCGTTCGGCCTGCTGGTGCTGGCGATCGTCATCTCCATCATCACGGGAAGCACCAGCATTCCGCTGCCATGGCTCTCCGAGGAATCGCTGGATCTCTCCGTAAACCATTTGCTGGCCGTCGCGCTTCTCGCAGCACACACCACGCTACTGACGGGGGAGCTGTCCCATCGCGAGGAATCTGGAGCCCGCTCCTGGTGGTGGGCAGACAGCCTCGGACAGATGGCGCTTCTCAGCGCGCCCGTGATTCTGGCGCTGACTGGGAGCGCTGGGCTGCTTCAAAATACGCTGCTGTACCTTGTCCTATTCTTCAGCATAAGCCTGCCCCTGGGGCCGGAGATCGCGTACCCCGCAGTCATTGTCCTTATTGTTATTCAGACGATGGCTGTGGCGCTGGTTTCCAACCACGAGCGCATTCCCCTGTTCTGGGCGCCAGATAGTCGCATCGTCGGCGTTCTTTTCCTGTTGGCGCTTGTTACGTTCGCGATGGCGCGCCGCAAAATCAAGGTTGGACGCTAACTGAAAAACTTACGGACGTTATTTACCGAGCGAGCGGCTTTACGCGCCAGATCCTCCAATACAGAATCATTGCTCGAATCCTTGAGGCTCTCCCTGGACGAAGGCCGTACACGTTCCTCCACACGCTGGGCGGCAGATGTGGCCCAGCGCTCCGCGGAACGATACGCCGCCTCCGCCTTCTCTCGGGCATCTTCGGGCAAAAAACTCAAAGAATCAAACACTCGGGCAGCAGGAAACGTTCGGGAATAGTGCTCATCAAGCTTCTGTAGTTCGGAAATGAGCTTTTCGTCGCTACCGCCGGCGTCGGGATGATATTGACGGATGATCCGCCGCCTCTCCTTGATATAGGCAGGATCGGTTTTGTAATTCTCCATGAGCCCACTGTAGAGAAAGAATGACAGCAGCGGGCGAGCCCGGCGACGGCCACACAGCAGCCACAAGACGGTCTAGAGACAGCCCCAACGTGATTGTGCACACATGATTTGCATCCATGCCCCACCCTGTGGTTATATAGCGGACGTTGCTTTAACACGGTGCATGAGTCACAGACCCCACGGTCACAGACAAGAAGGCACCGCTGGTGAAGTGAGCATGATCCATCGTCAGTAAAGACCCGTAAGGGTAGCTTTGCTGTGCGGTACTTTCAGCGGAGACGGCAAGACACGCCCGACCGCGGGTGCCGGAGTGGGACATGGTAAATGAACAGCGGCAGTAAGCGAAGCCCGCACTGAATAAACTTTCAGCAGCGGTCACTTCCAAGCGAAGAAACGCCTCCACACTATGGGGGAGTTCTGGTGCATGCATGACATTTATCCTGGACCGTGAAGAAGGCACAGATAAGTAAATGTAAACACCAAGCGAACTGGCGACTGGACCAGGCCACCCACGGCCGGACAGCGTTAAGACAAAAGAGTAAGAGGCGTAACAGCCTGCACACGTGCAAGTGAGCAGGCACGCTGAGGAAGAGGACAAGCGTGGCGGGACAAAAGATCCGCATTAGGCTCAAGGCCTACGACCACGAGGCAATCGACGCTTCTGCCAAGAAGATCGTCGAAACGGTCACCCGTACCGGCGCCCGTGTTGTTGGCCCAGTGCCACTGCCAACTGAAAAGAACGTGTACTGCGTCATCCGCTCTCCGCACAAGTACAAGGACTCGCGTGAGCACTTTGAGATGCGTACCCACAAGCGTCTGATCGACATCCTGGATCCAACCCCGAAGACGGTCGATGCCCTGATGCGCATCGACCTGCCGGCCAGCGTCGACGTCAACATTCAGTAAGCAGCAACCACACACAGTCTGAATACTGAAGGCAGCGGAGAAGAAATATGAGTGATATTGAGATCAAGGGCATCCTGGGCACAAAGCTCGGCATGACCCAGATCTTCGACGAGGACAACCGCGTTGTGCCGGTCACCGTCGTAGAAGCTGGGCCTTGTGTCGTAACCCAGGTACGCACCCAAGAAACTGATGGCTACGAAGCCATCCAGATCGCCTTCGGCGAGATCGACCCCCGCAAGGTAAACAAGCCAGGCACGGGGCACTTCAAGAAGGCCGGCGTAACCCCTCGCCGCCACGTACGGGAGATCCGCGTAGAGGACGCTTCCGCCTACGAGGTTGGCCAGGACATTACCGTTGAAATTTTCAACGACGTCAAGTTCGTCGACGTAACCGGAACCACCAAGGGTAAGGGCTACGCAGGTGCCATGAAGCGCCACGGCTTCGCAGGCCAGGGCGCTGCACACGGTAACCAGGCAGCGCACCGCCGCGTCGGTGGTATTGGACAGGCAGCCACCCCAGGCCGCGTGTTCAAGGGCAAGCGCATGGCAGGCCGCATGGGTAACGACCGCGTTACCCTGCAGAACCTGAAGGTCGCAAAGGTCGACGCAGAGTCCAACCTGCTGCTCATCAAGGGCGCAGTACCAGGCGTCAACGGCGGACTCGTCGTTGTCAAGACCGCAGTGAAGGGCGGTGCACACGCATGAGCAATCTAAAGCTTGATGTCCACACCGCTGACGGCAAGACCAATGGCACCATCGAGCTGCCAGCCTCCATCTTCGATGCCGAGGCTAGCGTTGCTCTGATGCACCAGGTCGTCACCGCTCAGCTGGCAGCAAAGCGCCAGGGCACCCACGCAACCAAGACCCGTGGCATGGTATCCGGCGGTGGCCGTAAGCCATTCCGCCAGAAGGGAACCGGTCGCGCACGCCAGGGCTCCATCCGCGCACCACACTTCACCGGTGGTGGCACCGTACACGGCCCACAGCCCCGCGACTACTCCCAGCGCACCCCAAAGAAGATGAAGGCAGCCGCCCTGCGCGGAGCCCTCACCGACCGTGCGCGCCACAACCGCATCCACGTGGTTGAGGAACTGGTTGCAGGACAGACCCCATCCACCAAGTCCGCACGCTCCTTCATCGAGCGTCTGACCGACCGCAAGTCCGTGCTGGTCGTTCTGACCCGTGAAGACGTGACCTCGTGGAAGTCCGCACGCAACCTGCCAGGCGTACACATCCTGGTAAACGACCAGCTGAACACCTACGACGTGCTCAACGCAGACGACGTAGTGTTCTCCGTAGAAGCACTGAACAACTTCATCAGTGCCGCTGACAAGAAGACCGAGGAGGCTAAGTAATGACTGTCGCAGATCCACGCGATATCATCATCGCTCCAGTTGTGTCTGAAAAGTCCTACGGGCTGATGGAGCAAAACGTCTACACGTTCCTGGTTCACCCAGACTCCAACAAGACTCACATCAAGATTGCCGTCGAGCAGATCTTTGGCGTCAAGGTAGCAAGCGTCAACACCCTCAACCGCGAGGGCAAGCGCAAGCGCACCCGCACCGGCTACGGCCGTCGCAAGGCAACCAAGCGCGCCATGGTGACCCTGGTCGCCGGCAGCGATCCGATCGACATCTTCGGTGGCTCCGCCGCTTAAGCGGTAGAAGCCGAAAGGTAAAGAGGAAGCACAAGTATGGCTATTCGTAAGTACAAGCCGACTACGCCGGGTCGCCGCCAGAGCTCTGTCTCCGAGTTTGATGAGATCACTCGTTCGACTCCCGAGAAGTCTCTGCTGCGCCCGCTGTCGAAGACCGGTGGCCGTAACGTACACGGCCACATCACCACCCGCCACAAGGGTGGCGGACACAAGCGCCGCTACCGCGTGATCGACTTCCGTCGTAGCGACAAGGACGGCGTGCTGGCAAAGGTTGCTCACATCGAGTACGACCCAAACCGCACCGCGAACATCGCGCTGCTGCACTACCGTGACGGCGAGAAGCGTTACATCATCGCCCCACGCGGCCTGCAGCAGGGTGCCCTGCTGGAATCCGGCGCTAACGCAGACATCAAGGTTGGAAACAACCTGCCACTGCGCAACATCCCCACCGGTACCACCATCCACGCAGTGGAGCTGAAGCCAGGCGGCGGCGCAAAGCTCGCCCGCTCCGCAGGCTCCTCCATCCAGCTGCTGGGTAAGGAAGGCAAGTACGCAATCCTGCGTATGCCATCCTCCGAAATCCGCCGCGTGGACATCCGTTGCCGCGCAACCGTCGGAACTGTCGGAAACGTGGACCAGATCAACATCCGCTGGGGTAAGGCCGGCCGCATGCGCTGGAAGGGCGTTCGCCCAACCGTGCGTGGTGTTGTCATGAACCCTGTGGACCACCCACACGGTGGTGGTGAAGGTAAGACCTCCGGTGGTCGCCACCCAGTGTCCCCATGGGGACAGCCAGAGGGCCGCACTCGCAAGCCAAACCGTCCAAGCGACAAGCTGATCGTCCGCCGTCGTCGCACCAACAAGAACAAGAAGCGCTAAGAGGAGGTAGTAGAGAATGCCACGCAGCCTCAAGAAGGGCCCATTCGTCGACGAACACCTCCTCGCGAAGGTGGACGCACAGAACGACAAGGGCACCAAGCAGGTCATCAAGACCTGGTCCCGCCGCTCGACCATTCTGCCCGATTTCATTGGCCACACCTTTGCCGTCCACGACGGACGCAAGCACGTGCCAGTGTTCATCGATGACTCCATGGTCGGCCACAAGCTAGGTGAGTTCGCCCCAACGAAGACCTTCAAAGGTCACGTTAAGGACGACAAGAAGGGCCGTCGATAAACATGAGTGACACCGTGAATTCCGCACGCGCAACCGCGCGTTTCGTCCGCGTCACCCCAATGAAGGCTCGCCGCGTTATCGACACGATCCGCGGCAAGTCCGTTGAAGACGCACTCGCAATCCTGAAGTACGCACCACAGGCAGCTTCCGAGCCTGTCTACAAGGTCGTTGCTTCCGCAGCAGCCAACGCCGAAAACAACTTCGGCTTGGACCCACGCACCCTGGTTATCTCCGAAGCATTCGCCGACGAGGGACCAACGATGCGTCGTTTCCGTCCACGCGCACAGGGACGTGCATTCCACGTCCGCAAGCGCACCAGCCACATCACCGTGGTTGTTGAAAGCCAGAATGGAGGTGCTTAAGTCAATGGGACAGAAAATCCATCCACACGGCCTCCGTCTGGGCATCACCGCAGAGTGGCGTTCCCGCTGGTACGCCGACAAGCAGTACGCTGATTACATTGCTGAAGACATCAAGATCCGCGACTTCCTGTCCAAGGGTCTTGACCGCGCCGGCATCGCCGACGTTGTTGTAGAGCGCACCCACGACCGCGTCCGCGTCGACATCCACACCGCCCGCCCGGGCATCGTGATCGGCCGCCGCGGCGCCGAGGCCGACCGCATCCGCGGCCAGCTGGAGAAGCTCACCGGCAAGCAGGTACAGCTCAACATCCTGGAAGTTAAGAACATCGACGCCAACGCTCAGCTGGTGGCACAGTCCATCGCAGAGCAGCTGACCAACCGCGTGGCATTCCGCCGCGCAATGCGCAAGGCAATCCAGGGCGCAATGCGTCAGCCACAGGTAAAGGGCATCAAGGTTGTCTGCTCCGGCCGTCTGGGCGGCGCAGAAATGGGTCGCACCGAGCGCTACCACGAGGGACGCGTTCCACTGCACACCCTGCGCGCCGAGATCGACTACGGAACCTACGAAGCACACACCACCTTCGGCCGCATCGGCGTGAAGGTGTGGATCTACAAGGGTGACGTTGTCGGTGGCCGTCGCGAAAGCCTGATGAACGCACGTGAGGACCGCGGTGGACGCGGTGCTCGTCGTGAGCGTCCACGCCGCGGTGGCGCACGTCGCCAGCGCGCAGAGCAGAATCAGGAGGGCTAAGAAACATGCTTATCCCGAAGCGCGTTAAGTACCGTCGCCAGCACCGCCCAACCCGCACCGGTGTGTCCAAGGGTGGAAACCGCGTGACGCACGGCGAGTACGGACTGCAGGCACTGGAGCCAACGTACATCACCAACCGTCAGATCGAATCCTCCCGTATCGCCATCAACCGTCACCTCAAGCGTGGCGGTAAGGTATGGATCAACATCTTCCCTGACCGCCCCCTGACCCAGAAGCCACTCGGTGTGCGTATGGGTTCCGGTAAGGGCCCAGTGGAGAAGTGGGTTGCTAACATCAAGCCAGGCCGCATCTTGTTCGAGGTGTCCTACCCGAACGAGGACATGGCAATCGAGGCCCTGCGCCGCGCTGGCAACAAGCTGCCATGCAAGGTTCGTATCGTGAAGAAGGAGGATCAGTTCTAATGGCTACCGGAACCCCGGCACACGAGCTCCGCGAGCTCAACAACGAAGAGCTGACCACCCGTCTGCGCGAGGCCAAGGAAGAGCTGTTCAACCTTCGCTTCCAGATGGCCACCGGCCAGCTAACCAACAACCGTCGTCTGGGTGTTGTCAAGCGCGACATCGCCCGCATCTACACCGTCCTGCGTGAGCGCGAGCTCGGTTTGTCTACTAACCCAGGTGGTGACGCAGCATGAGTGAGGCTAACGTGACTAAGAAGGAAAAGGGCGCACGTAAGGTTCGTACCGGCTACGTTGTATCCGACAAGATGAGCAAGACCATCGTGGTTGAGCTCGAGGACCGTAAGCAGCACGCTCTGTACGGCAAGATCATGCGCAAGAACTCCCGAGTGAAGGCGCACGACGAGAACGAGACCGCCGGAGTTGGCGACCGCGTTCGCATCGAGGAGACCCGCCCGCTGTCCAAGGACAAGCACTTCCGTCTCGTCGAGATCGTGGAGAAGGCACGCTAAGGCCTGCTGTTTCTGCGAGAGCTTGAGAACCCCGCCTTTGGCGGGGTTCTTTTTGGTTGTTGGTGCTGTGCGCCGTTATGGGGGTGTGGTGTTGACCTGCTGGGTTGTTCTGTCGGTCGCAGCAGTTTTGGGGAGGGTTGTCTTAGAACGTCGACTCGATGCTTTGGCCCACCGACCAAAACCGCCGTGACCTGGGATTTTAAATATCCGCCGAAAATCGAAGCGACGTTCTCAGACACTCTGCTCTAAAGACTGGGGAGGCGCAGGCTATGGACGGAGGTATTTCGTAAGTTCAGCAGCAGCGCAGCGCCGCCGACCTACAGTCAGCTTGTCTGTCTGCAGCTTGCTGGTCGGGATTGTAGGCAGCATTCCGGTGCCGTTCGGCACAACGATAGGATTCTGCGGCACTTAGCTTTGCGTTACCCCAGGTCGCACTCTAGGAAAAGCAAGATAATCCTATGGTTGTGCCAGAGTACCCCCCACGATCGCCACACTCCGGCAGTGCACACCTTGTGTCGACTTCCATGTTTCATACTAGACTCCTAATTTAGGTTATGCTAAGGTAAGGTCGCCTAAAGCGTCCGTGCTAATGCTGGTGCAGCCGGGTGTGGCGCCATTGTCCGAAAAACATCTAACATTGAAACGATTGGGAGTGCCTGTGTCTATTAACCCGTTTGATGATGAAAAGGGAAGGTTTTTTGCTCTCATTAACACGGAAGGACAGTATTCTCTATGGCCGTCCTTCGCGGCCGTACCCGAGGGCTGGAAAGTAGTTTTGGGAGATGCGAGTCGTGGCGCTGAAGGTGGTGTTTCACGGGATGAGGCCTTGGCTTATATCGATGATAATTGGAACTCATTGCAGCCAGCAGACACGAGCCGCGCTTAAGTGAGTGCTGCCCTTCCCTCGGCTACTACGTCTCAAATAGGCGTTGAGTTATGCCGTCTACTCCGCCGATGCCTAGTGCCCGCGACCTTTGCAGTTATATTTAACTTCATTGGGGCGTTACTTACTCTCCTGCCGGTATTGTTGCTGGCCAGCGTCATAGACGCTGTTTCCGCAGGTGACGGCTTGGCCGGAATGGCGAACCTGATTGTCTGGGCGGCATTGGCCTGCTTAGGGGCCTTCATTGCTTCTGGTCTAGCTGAAGCATTGACAGGATTGACAATTGCCCACATGGTAGCCCGACTCCGAGAACGTGCGGTAGCTGCTGTCTTGAACCTGCCTCCCACAATTGTTGAATCTTTAGGACGGGGCGAAGTTTTGGGGCGAGTCGGCGCCGATGTCGCGCTATTGGTCAGTAGCGCTCGGAAGTCCGTCCCGTCCACGCTTAGTGCGCTAGTAATGGTTGTTTTGGGAAGCCTTGGTATCGCTGGCTTAGATTGGCGCCTTGCTCTGGCCGGACTGTGCGGCATCCCCTTTTATGTGATGGGGCTGCGATGGTACCTACCGCGATCTTCCCCCCTATATCGACGCCAGCGGGAATTCGAAGCAGAGGTCATCGGATCGATACAAAGCTCTGTAGAGGGTATCCAATCAATCCGATCTCACCGTTTGATAGAGTATCGCCGAAATGTGACCAGGCGGTATAGTCAGGCTTCACGGGATGAGTCAATCGCTGCGTTTCGTGTATTTTCCGGGCTCGTGGGAAGAGAGAACTTCGCTGAGTTCGTGGGGCTATTCACGCTATCTAGTGTTAGTTGGTTCCTCTTTCGCGCTGATGTGGTCACAGTAGGAGAAGTCGCTGCAGCATTGATACTATTCCATCGTCAGTTCGTGCCTATCGGCATCTTGCTATTTACTTTCGACGATCTTCAGCGCGGTGGCGCGGCTCTGGGACGTATCGTTGGACTCATTCGATTCGCGGGTGGACAGACGCCGCAAAGGATCGAGAAACCTTCTTCATCTAGTGATGTCCCTATGGTTCAAGTGAACGGGCTGAATTATCGCTATGCGGATGGCGCCACAGTGTTGCATAATCTTTCTTTTCGCATCCCCGCTGCGCGTTCGGTTTGTTTAGTTGGTGGATCAGGTGCAGGGAAATCTACGGTCGCGGGTATCCTCTCTGGCAGCCTAGATTTTTCAGAACCGGGAGTGATTTCAGTAGGAGGCCGGGATATTGTCGACATAACGAAGCAGGATAGAAGATCCATGTTTTGTGTGGCTTCCCAAGAAAATTATGTCTTTGCTATGAGCGTGCGAGAAAACCTACTCTTGGCTGCAGAAGACGCCAGTGATACTGAAATATGGGAAGCATTGCGCCTCACTGGAGCTGATGCATGGTGCCGTGCTTTGCGTCATGAGGGAAAGCAGGGTTTAGACACTGCTTTGGGAGCAGGGGGACTTTACACCGATTCCGTAACGGCTCAACGCTTAGCACTGACTAGGGTGGCGTTATCTAGAGCTGACGTCGTTATTCTTGATGAATCAACGGCTGAGGATGACGGTGATCACAACGGTCCAGCAGCACTAGATGATGAACAATGTGAGAATTTTACTGTGTCCCTCGAAGAAGCAGCGCGTGCGGTTATTCGCGGGCGTACTGCGTTGGTGATAGCCCACCGTCTGAGCCAAGCGGAAACCGCTGACGGAGTGTTGGTGATGGAGCGTGGTCGTGTAGTGGAAACTGGCAGGCATCGGGAACTCGTAGCGCGAGGCGGAGTCTATGCCGACATGTGGATGGCATGGAATGAGCAAGGGAGGCACAACAGTGCCCGATAGACAACAGGTGACTTTGCGTAGGCTTATCACCAAGAATGCTCGCGTCATTGTGCTCTGTGCTGGATTACTGAGTATTTACCAGGTAGCAGAAGCCATGATTGCCGTGTTACTGGGATGGCTGGCACGCAGCCTCATTGCTAGCGAAAACGTGTGGAATCTGGTGGGGGGAATCGCTGTTTTAGGAGCGACGCTGGCAATCGTGTCCTTGAGCTGGCAGACTGGTTTTCGCATTCTTCAAGCTACCT
The DNA here is from genome assembly GCF_024701495.1 of Corynebacterium sp. zg254. Lineage (NCBI taxonomy): Bacteria > Bacillati > Actinomycetota > Actinomycetes > Mycobacteriales > Corynebacteriaceae > Corynebacterium > Corynebacterium sp. zg254. The sequence goes on along the minus strand of NZ_WIAR01000001.1, from coordinate 946,128 downwards.
CGGCGCGGAACATTTGCCGATTAAGAACAGAGATCGGCGGACATGTGATTAGTCCCGGGGGTCATCTGCTAGATGAAGATGATCTTCCCCGCCAAGAGCTTCCCACTGTGGTGGGCGAGGACGTGGTGCAAGCAGTAGACATCATCGAAGTGATTTCCGTGGGGATGAGTGCCCTGATAGGCGTTGTATTCTGCACTGTTGTACTCGCGATGATCGACCTTCCTCTTGGAATTACAGTGTTTTTGCTGAGTGTAGGAATACTTACCGTGTTGCAGGGGATATCCCGCATTATTGAAGGGTATGCTGAGCGGCAGCAAGCTCTTTTGGCAGGAGTTACTGCAAGAATGACCGATATCTTGCAGGGACTACCCGTGATATCCGGGGTGGCGGGAGCACACCCCGCTTATTCTGGGTATGCGCGTAAATCTGAAGAAGCACATGCAGACGCACGCGCGTTAGCGTGGGTTAGTGGTGCTTATGAGGCCGTGTCTGTAGGCAGTAACGTGCTGCTATTGAGTGTTGTTGGCCTGTACGCGGGATATCGAACAATATCTGGCGATGTCACACTAGGCGAACTTGTCACTGTGGTGGCGTTATCTCAGTTCATCGCAGAGCCGATGAGGCAGTGCAGTAGAATGCCCCGATATATCGGCTTGGCGCGGGCGTCGGTCCATAGATTACAGCGTATCTCGCCAACAGGGGAGATTCGCGAAGGCGAACAGATTCCACCCGCAGAGGCCGGCAAGGTTGCCATCTCTATTGACGGTGAGCCGGCGGTTCGATTTTATGAGGGTCATCTGACGGCGGTGCATTGCTCGGCTAGTTGGGCAGCCAAGCTTGTGGATGCGTTAGTGGATGGAGAAGCAGAGGGAATTCGTATCCGTGGTCGTGATGTGAGCCTCTTGTCGGTCGATCACCTGCGTACAATCGTGCTCGCAGAGCCTCGATGGCCTGCATTGTTTGGGAAGACGGTGGGGGAGGTGCTGCAAGGTGGCTCACGCACAAGGCAAGACAATTCGGAGCTCAATTCTAATCGATCCTTTGAGCTTTTGCGTGCGGTGGGCTTGGATGAACTGTCTTTAAGTGAGTCAGGGGTAATTAACTATGAGTTGACTGAAGGTGCGCGCAACTTATCTGGCGGGCAGCGCCAGCGTCTCGCTTTGGCGAGGGCGTTACTGGTTGAGCCAGAAGTGTTGGTGATGGTAGATCCGGTGTCGTCGGTGGATTCCATGACCGGCCTAAAAGTAGCGCGGGCGGTGCGTGAACATCGTAAGGGACGAACCACAATAGTTCTGTGTGTGGGTAGAGCCTTTCAGTCGGTGGCTGACACGGTAGTTGATGTGAAACCCCGCTTGGAAATATGAAGGGGAGGTGATGCGGACAGGGGGTTGTTTACCGTCTATGTATAGGCTAACCTCAGGTTAGTCTTGCCTACCTTTAGTAGATGGTAGGCGCATCCCGAAGAGAGGCTAAAGTGACCACCATCGACCGTCTAGCACAGACAAATAACGAGCAGCCCGTCCAAGACAGTTCCGTTTACGACGTTGTAGGAATTGGTATTGGACCTGGAAACCTTGGCTTGGCTGTGGCAATCGAAGAAGAGGCACCAGAGCTTACCTCCCTCTTTCTGGAGGCTCGCCCAGAATTCAATTGGCACCCAGGAATGCTGCTTGATGGCGCAAACATGCAGATCAGCTTTCTCAAAGACCTAGTCACTGTACGGAATCCCCAAAGTCGATTCAGTTTCATTAATTATTTGCATCATCGCGGGCGACTAATGGCCTTCATTAATCGTCAAACCTTCACTCCGGAACGTGTTGAATTCGCCGACTATCTTCGGTGGATTGCAGACAATATTTCTGCAAAGACACAGTACAACACAACCGTGACCTCTGTTGAAACGCTCGCGAAGCCCGCTGCAGATGGTGCCCGCTTCATTGTGCACGCAGAATCGGAAACGGCATACCGCGAGGATGAAGAATTCCAGAGTGGGTCAGCCATCGCTATCCGTTGCCGCAATGTAGTGGTTGCACGTGGACTAGAAAGTAAAATGCCAAGCTGGGCAGAAAAGAATTCAGTAGAAAGCAAACGAATCTTTCACAACATCGATTTAGTGCCGCGGATCCGGGAACTGCAGGATAGGGGTGTGGAGATCCGCCGCGCCATCGTGATCGGTGCCGGGCAGTCTGCTGCAGAAGTCATCCGTTATTTCCACGATCGTCCAGGCGTTGACACAGTGACTGGCGTTCTCAATAGTTATGGCTTTATTCCAGCCGACGACAGCCCGTTCGCTAATCAAGTTTTTGATCCAGCGGCTGTTGACGACTTCTTCCACGCACCTGATGCAGTGCGTGCTGAGTTACTGATCCGCCACCGTTATACCAACTATGCATGCGTGGAGTTAGAGCTTCTCGAAGAGCTTTATGGCCGGCAGTACCGCGAGAACGTGACAGGGAACAAACGGCTTGACATTCGCCGCACTACTGAGGTGCTCGGAGTTCGAAATTGTGCTGACGGCAGCGTTGACGTAGACATTCAAGATCGTGTGTCTGGGAACACGGTGACCGAAAATTTTGATGTGGTGGTGTGTGCCACCGGCTTCCGGTCGCGAGGTCTCACAGGTATCCACAGCGGAACAGGCGATATCAGTGTGACGAGGGATTATAGCGTTGTCTGTAACGGACAGCGTGTGCCCGGTTTGTTCGTGCAAGGAGACACCGAAGCCACACACGGGCTGGGCTCGACCTTGTTATCCAACATTGCCACGCGGTCTGGAGAGCTGGTAGCGGCTATTACCGGCGAAGATTCTGGGCAACGCATGGGCGCCGCCGCGGAGCGCAATAACCGCATCAATCAAGAGGCGTCCTCGAACCTCATAGTGGGCTGAACCTTCTAGCTCTATTCCTCACAGTATTACCGTCCATCGAAAGGCTTCCTGTGCCCACTCCCTTGTTCACCCGCATTCAATTATCTCCTCATGACTGTCGTACCCTTCTCCAATCAATCAATGAGCAAGCAGGTGCTCCACGTGGACAGTGGGCGCAGGCAATTGCCCTGAGTATCTTCTACTGGGTGAATAACCAACCCGGTAGTTCATGCAAAAATGAGGTTAACGCTGTCCTCGAACCTTCGTGCCGCCGCGTGCTACGCGGGGACCAGCGATTCTTAGCTTTGCTTAGCGAGGCTGCGCTGGATAGTAGTAGTTATGAAGCGAGAGTAACTGGAGGGCCCGAAGAGACGCTCGCTGCCGTGACTGTGCGGATCCCTGGATTGTATGAGCAGTCTGAGATTGGCTCCGGATTATCCGTCGAGATTGAAGTGGATCCCGCAACCAATCGAGGAAAGTCCATTGATTGCACACTAAGCCGCTTGGAATTGGAAAAGTGTGCGAGAGATCTCTTGGCATTCCCCGATCGAAGCCTCGCAACTATTGGAGGGCAGAATGAGAAGGAGCGAATCACGCAACAGCATGTGTGGAATGATACAGATCAGGATCGCGAACGACCAGACCTCATCAGTTTGCTGCTGCAGCACACGGAATGCACGCCCGACGCCCTTGCCGTAGTTGATGATCAGCACGAACTGACCTACTCAGAACTTGTCGGCCATGCTACGGCGCTGGCGAAAACACTGCGTGATAATGGAATCCAAGAAGGCGAGAGTGTCGGAATATCACTTCCTCGCAGCGCAGAAATGGTGGTGAGTATTGTTGCCACTTTGATTGCCGGCGGGCGATTTGTGCCGCTGGATCCGACTTGGCCTTCCGCTCGGCGGGAATCAGTTGCCCATGATGCAGGGCTGAGCTTTGTGTTTTCTGAATCCAATTGCACGTTAGACAATCAAGTAACCTGTGATCTGGATGCTACCCGCGCTCTGTTCACTCCGCCAGCAGCGGAATCCATCGCTTACGTGATCTTCACCTCGGGGAGTACCGGCAGGCCCAAAGGTGCGATGATTCGCCATAGTGCCATCGTGGAGCGCCTGTTGTGGCAACGTGATCAGATCCTCTTCTTCGGTTCTGATGACGCTTCGCTGTTTAAAGCTCCATTGGCTTTTGACATTTCTATCAACGAGATCTTTTTGCCACTAGTAAGCGGTGGCCGAATTGTGGTTGCAGCCCCTGGAGTGGAACAGGACCCTCAATGCCTGGCTCAGCTCATTCACCGCCAAGGCGTAACATTCGCCTACTTAGTTTCGAGTGTTCTGGACGTCATGCTTAAGCAAGCAGAAGGCACGAACCTCCTAGATAGCTTGCGTCACGTTTGGTGTGGCGGAGAAATGCTCACGCAAGCGCTGTATCGCCGATTCCGAAATCAGCTAGCTATCCCGCTCTATCATGGATACGGGCCTGCGGAAGCCACTATTGGCGTGTCGCACGTTATCTACAAAGATGATGATGATCGACTCAATACGAGCATCGGCATAGCTAACCCGAACTGCCGACTCTATGTGCTCGATAATCAGCTACGTGTAGTGCCAAATAAGGAAATCGGCGAACTATACGTGGCTGGGTTTCTATTGGCAGAAGGGTATATTAATGCCCCTGGTTTGACAGCAAGCCGTTTCGTTGCAGACACGTTTGCGTCGGATGGAACGCGGATGTACCGCACTGGCGATCTTGTTCGTAGACACGATGATGGATCACTGGAGTTCGTGGGGCGAGCTGACAATCAGGTGAAGATCCGCGGCATGCGCTTGGAGCTTGAAGATGTGGAGTCTACGCTGGTTCGACATCCATCCATCGATGCCGCCAGCGTCATTGCCGAGGAAGGTAGATTGCTGGGCTATGTGACCGTCAAGAAGGAATCTGACGAAACTTCTGGAGGTAGTCTGAATGGGGCTGCTATTAGAAGTTGGAGCGCCGATGTCTTGCCTGAATACATGGTGCCAGCGATCATCACGGTGATGGACGAGCTGCCGAGGACAGTCAACGGAAAAGTGGATCGTCGCGCATTGCCCGAACCGGATTGGAATTCTCTAACAGATACTCCAGTTAATGCCGAACGTGACGGGGAAACAGTTGCACTTATTGCAGAAGTTATGGCCGAAGCATTGGGAATGCAGACGGTGGGGGCAGAAACTGACTTTTTCAATATGGGTGGAGATAGCCTTCGGGCAATCACGTTAGTCTCCGCATTAAGAAGAGTTGGACTGGAAGTCAGTGTTGGCGATATTTTTAACGCTAGGACTCCACAACAGCTGGCTCGTTGTGCTGAAGAACGCGAGGTCAGTGCAGAGGATCCGGAGGACGAACCAACGGGTGAAGTGAATGCTTTACCGATTGTGCGGTGGTTCGATTCCGTGACCGAGCACATAGATGGGTTCATCCAGTCAGTTGAGTTTAGCGTTCCCGATGACGTAGATCAGCAGAAGGCTCGGCAGATGCTGGAAGCGCTGCTGGGAGCACACCCCGCGCTGCGAGCATATATTCATCAGTCACCTTTGCGCATGGAGCTTCCGGAAGTTCCTTCTGAAGACAACGTTGTCCTTGAAGCAACGACAGACCTTGACACATTGGTAGATTTATTGAATCCAGCCGCCGGCGTCGTTTTGGTAGCCGGATTGCAGCTCGGTCGTTTAAGGCTCGTCGTTCATCACCTCGTCGTCGATGGGGTTTCGTGGAATATCATCGGCGAGGATTTAGCGGCCGCCTATCGAGGAGAAGAGTTAGCCACAGAGCAAACCTCACTGCGGCGGTGGGCTCAATTACTGCAAAGGGCCGTAGACACAGGGGCCTTTGACCAACAAGCGCAAAGGTCCCTCCCACCCTTGCCAGGTGAGGATGAACCACTGCGGGATCCAGGTGTTCCCGCACTTGCACAAGGTCATGAAGATAAACCGACCGTCCGTGATGAACGCTGTCTGGTGCATGAGGCATCGGTGCAGATTACTGATGAGCTGCTGAACGGTGTTCCCAAAGCATTCCGGACTGGAGTCAATCCGGTGTTGCTCACAGCCCTGAGCGTCGCGCTGGCTCGCTGGCGTCGAGGAAAACAAACGTGGAGCTTGGTTGAGATGGAAGGGCACGGGCGTGAAACCCGATTCGTTCCAGGGCCAGGAGGGCGCGAAGCGGATCTATCACGGACGGTGGGTTGGTTCACCTGCTTATACCCGATGCTAATAGATCCTTCCGCAGCAGCACTTGATGAGAAGGACGCCGAACAAAATAGCATCACTATCCCTTCGTTGGCAGTGGCCCTAAATGCGGTAAAAGACCAAATTAGAAACATCCCTGGCAATGGTGTTCCTTATCAAGCTCATACGTGGCTTCGTGGTGACGTGGACGCTGGTAGGCAGCCGCAGGCTCAGGTGTTATTCAACTACCTAGGCCGTGTCTCCGCCGGTACAGAAGACTTTTCCCCAACTGGTTCTACCGGCCAACTCGGCGAAAGACGAGACCAAAACCAGCCGCTCATCCGTGAGTTAGAATTCAATGCAATCGCAGAAGATACCGGTGAGGGATACGTTTTACGCACCACGATTTCCTGGGGAGAAGGAAGAATCTCTTCAGACCGGATCGATGAGCTGCTTATGCATTGGGATTCTGCGCTACACGGCGTAGCCGCATTGGCAGATCATGGTGTGTTGTCTGTGGGCGATGTCGATCCAGCTCCCGTCACAGCTGCGGATCTCGCTACAATCACGGCACAGAGCTCAGGAGAGCTGCAGGATGTGTTGCCATTAACTTCTCTTCAGCACGGCATGTATTTTCATTCTTTGTTCGATGAATCCGCTAGCTCATATGTGGAACAGCAGGTGTTGCGCTTGGAATGCAGCGAGCCATTTGACAGGGAAAGATTTGCCCGTGCTGCGCGCCAGGTGATCCGCAGCCACCCTGCCTTGAGCACCCGTCCATGGGAGACAGAGGCTGGTGATGTGGTTGCCGTTATCGATCCAGGAATCGCAGAGCAACTTCAGGTGAACTGTGTCGAGCTCACCGTACCTCCAGAGTTGGAGGTGTTGGACAGTGACCATGAGGATCGAATTGATTGGATTCTCCAGCGTGCTGATGAGATTGCTGCAGATGATCTTTCCGAGGGGATTTCTCTGCAGAACTGTGGGCCCGAAGAACGCCGAGAACCACTGATGAGGTGGACTGTGGTGATGCCCACCAGTGCGCATTGTAGGCGCCACGGTTTAGACGTCGTGTTGATCCAAACGGTCCATCACCTCATTGCCGATGGATGGTCTGTGCCCATCATGCTCCAGAGTCTCATTGAATCCTATCGGGACGATACGACTTTCGCCTCAAGCTATGATCCGCACGCGGGCATAGCCGGAAGTGTGCGATGGGTGGCACGCAGAGACTTAGAAAAAGACCTTTCGGTGTGGCGCGAGGAATTGAATAATGTGCGCCCCACGGTGTTGTGCCCGCATGTCTCGAGTTCGCAGGAACGACGAGAACTTTTAGTCCGTGATCCCCGCGTAGATAATCTCTGTGCGCGCGTTCGATCATCAGGAGTGGGTTTACCTGATGTGGTGCACGCGGCCTGGGGACAAGTGCTCCGCGCACTAGTAGGTTGCGAACCAGGGGCTGACGTGGTCTTTGCCACGTCAGTCTCTGGCCGAGATATTCCTGTGCCAGGAGTAGCTGATGCTGTGGGTATGCAGCTCAATACCATTCCGGTTCTCGCTCCAGGGCAGTCTGATCCTTCTTTGCCTCTCACCAGCTTGTTAGAGGCCGTTGTTCAGCACAATAACCGGGTACGTGATGTTCAGCATGTCAGTCTTGCAGACATTGCTCGAGATTTAGGAACAAACGCTAGCGAGCTGCTGGATACTTTAGTGGTGGTGGAGGTGCCATTATCAGCACAGGAGTTGAATTACATCGATTCTCCCTTCCGGGTCGCTGACATACAAAATAACGGTGCGCCACACTTTCCGCTTTCCCTCGTGGTGAACCCTTCCTCGGCTTACCCTTTGCGCTTGATCTACGATCCGCAGCGAATTACTGAGGTGCGTATTCAACGTATCGCCAGCATGCTTGCGATGAGCGTGGATGCCCTGTTAAGTGAACCAGGTGCGGAGCCCACCGTGGGTGAGGCATCGATGGCTCTGAGTGCTGTGGTGGACTCTGTCTCTGATGGCACCACTTTGCCTTCCTTATGGCAACGCAGTGTTGAAATGTTCCGCGAGCGAGTCGCTTTAACTAGCTTCACAGATGATGACGAAGCAGAACAATGGACCTACGAGAAATTGGACGAGGCTGCTCAACGCATGCGCGCCATGCTGGAGCACAGCATTGAGGTGAAGAAGCCTCGTGTGGCTTTGCTGATGGAACGAGACGTATGGCAAGTAGCAGCTATTATCGCTATCACTCTTTCTGGGGGCACATACGTTCCGGTAGATCCGCTTTCTCCGCGCGCTCGTATGGAATTGATACTCAAGGATTGCCAACCCGATGCGGTGTTGGTGGCTCCGAGCGCAGAGAAAATGGTCTCGGAAATGGTAAGTGGTCCTGTTTTCGTTGTTTCTCAAGAAACAATGAGTGGAGGGCCGTGGCCGTACGTTGGACAGGTCCCGGCGTTGGCGTCAAAAAACGACATTGCATATGTGATCTATACTTCCGGCTCCACGGGTCGGCCCAAAGGAGTGGCGGTTACACATGCCAATGTCACGGCGATGCTTCGCAACGCGCGTAATCATGTGAACTTCAAAGATGGCGACGTGTGGTCTATCAGCCATAGTTTCGCCTTTGATTTCTCCGTCTGGGAAATGTGGGCAGCACTATCGTCCGGTGGCCGGGCAGTGATTATGCCTTATTCACTGATGCGCTCGCAGGAAGATGCAAGCCGTGTGCTGAACGAACAAGAAGTCTCAATCCTCAGCCAGACCCCCACGAGCTTTTCTGCATTGGTTCCACACATTGGGCAAGACTCAGCGTTGCACACAGTCGTGTTTGGTGGCGAGGCATTGGAGGCACGTGCAGAGGCGGACTATTGCCGTGAATTTCCAGATGTTCATTTCCTCAACATGTACGGCATTACAGAAACGACGGTACACGTCACGGCACATGAGTGCTGGGACGGAGCGGTGGATGCTCGGAGCTCTATCGGTCTGCCCATGGATGGGTTAAGAATTTATGTTTTGGATGAGCGATTGCAGCCAGTCAAGCCTGGTGAAATTGGCATCATCTTCGTTGCTGGCCTGCAGGTCGCGGCAGGTTATTGGAAATTGCCTGCCGCCACGGCTTCGCGTTTCGTTGCCGATCCATTCCTTGGCGGTGGTTCACGCATGTATTGCAGTAATGACTTGGCTCTAGTTCTGAATAATGGGCACTTAGACTATGTAGGGCGTGCTGACCGACAGGTGCAGCTTCGTGGCTATCGTGTGGAGCTTGGTGAGATTGAAAGTGCACTGAATGCCGTCGATGGTGTGCGAGAATCCGCCGTGGTTGTTGTTGAGCTGCCTGAGGGACAGGTGACGGGAGCACTTTTGGTCGTGGATAAAGATATCGACGCCAACTCGACAATTACTCGAGCTGCGGCTGCGGCGAGAGAGGTGTTGCCTGCGTACATGGTTCCGCAGCTCATCGAGGTGAGAACTAAAATCCCACAGACCATCAATGGAAAGCGGGATGAACAAGCGATTCAGACTATCCTTGGACGAGCCCCCGTCGAGCAGAAAACTGGAAGTGCTTCAGATGTCGCCGAAGCGATTTCCTCGGCTATAGCTGATGCCCTGCGCATAGATCGTAGCCAGGTGGAACCAGATTCAGATTTCTTCCGCCTTGGAGGGGACAGTATTCTCGCTATCCGTGTGACGCATGCTTTAGCGCGAGCGGAACTGAATGTGACACCCCGAGACTTTTTCCTAGGGCGCACGCCGCGGCTAATCGCGCAAAGGATTGAGCACACGGTAAACCCAAAGATCAGCAAGTCAAATGGCGAACAGTCAAAACACGAAATTGAAGATCAGTCTTCCAGGGAGATCAAGGGAGCTTTCCCCGCTCCAGCCATGCTTCGTCGGCAGATCGCCTTGGGAATGAGCGATCAATTTGTGCAGGCACGACGTCTTAATTTAGGGCCAGTGACTGTCGAGGAATTGGAAAATGTGCTACCGCATCTCATAGAAGCCCATCCGATGCTGCGCATGCGTATTGAATCGAGTGTTGAATTTGCTCGTTTTGTAGGCGCACAAGATAACGCCGAGGTCGCTGGACCCATTGTCATTCCCTCGCTGGATATTGACGAACTGGTTCGAACCATCAATATCGCTGAGGGGCGATCCTTGGTGTTGGGTTGCGTAGACAATCACGTCGTAGCTGTTGCACATCATGCTGTTATAGACAGTGCCAGCTGGATGATCTTGGAAGACGATCTTCGGGAGGCTCTCACTGGACTGTGCCTTGTCCCTGAGCGCGCGAACTATCAGGAACTGTCTCTGCGGGAATTACACAGTGCTCATACCGCATCGGGTGGGGATATCGAGTATTGGCGTGAACTAGCAGTGCTGCCACGACCAGTCGAGGATACAGATCAGTGGAGCAGTGATGTGGTTGATAGGTTCACTGTGACCATCGAGGGGAGGGTCTCGGCGTGCTTGCAGAACACCGCACCGGAAGTGTTGGAGGTGGATATCCAGGACGTGATTGTAGCTTTGGTGACAGTGGCGGTCGCGAGGGCTCATTCTGAGGAAATTCGAGAGGTATTAGACTCTCCTGTGTGGGCCGTCGATCTGGAAGGCCACGGCCGCTCTGACGATCATGTTTTCGGCCGGACCATTGGTTGGTTCACCACTATTGCGCCGGTAGGACTGCCCTTGGATGATCCGATTCAGGCAGCGCGCGTGGCAGCGGATACACGTCAACGTCACGAGGAAGGTTCAGTGCCAGATCGGCGAACGTATCAAGCGCTGCGCTATACACACCCACAAGGACATCGAGTACTGGCACACGGGGCACAGATCCTCGTGAATTACCTCGGGCGGGGAGAAACAGATTCGGTGTTGCGCACTCCGCGCGATCCGGCCTGCCGGTGGACGAAGTATCTGGTCGAAGCAGATGTTTTCACCACAGAACAGTCCTTGCGAGTGGATCTATCAGTCGTGGGTACAGTTATCCCTCCTAAACGTTTGCGTACAGCTTTTGCTGAGGTCGCACAGGATTTCTACGATTCGATTATTCACATGCAGAAAGAAACGGGAAGAAGAGCCCCGCTAAGCGTGCTGCAGCGCGGTATTTGGTTCCAATCACAGGTCGCCTCTCCTGGTACCTATGTCGCACAAACCGCTTTGACATTTGATCGAGCGTTGGATGCTGATGCTGTAGCGGATGCATTCCGCGATACGGTCACTGTGCACCCGGCGATGGGTGCACAGTTCCAAACGGATGACTCCGGACAGACTGAACAGATTTTGCCCTGGACGGGCCATCGGATAGATCTTCCCGTGGAGGTCATGGCAGGTGATCTTCATGAGATCATGCACGCTGATCGGTGCGCGGGCATTGATCTTAACGCTGTGCCACTGGCGAAAGCGACGATAGTTTCCGGAAGTGCTTCTTCCCGTGATTCTGGAAATGAAGAGCGGCGGGTAGGGGATACGTTAATCCTCACGTACCATCTAGCGTTAATCGACGGTTGGTCGCGCGCAGTGATGTTGCAAACGTTCCTTGAAAGATTATCGCTGAGGTCTGATCGTACAGGGAATCCTGAGCTGAGCCAGGCGGTTCCAGATCGTCCTTCGATTATTGATGTCTTGCTGGAGTCCGTCGATAGGAGCAAAGAGTTAGCTGATAGTAGCTATTGGGCGTGCCGGCTTGAAGATATGGCACAGCCCACATTAGTTGCTCCTCAAGCTGAAGAAGTATCTGCAGAATTCGATGTCACAGAATTACCGAGCCAAGTTTTTGCCACGATGAGTGAAGAGCTGACCCATGCTCTGAATGACAAGATTCGAACGCAGGCTGTGACTTTGACGTCGGTGATTAACGCAACAGTAGCAGTAGCTTTAGGAGCGGTCACCGGTGAGACGGACGTGGTGTTTGGACAGTCTGTGAGTGGCCGAGATGCGATGACTGATCCAACCATGTCCGACGTGGTGGGTGTGCTGCTAAACACCGTTCCAATTCGCGTGACGCCTCAGCCCGAGCAGTGCATCGAAGAGCTGGTTCTTGACGTTTATCGTCAGCGTATTGATGACATGGAGCACGATTCTGCAGACCTCGGTGCCATCCAACAGCAACTGGGCGTGGGGACGTTATTTGATTCACTGGTAGTGGTGCAAAACTTTCTCGATCCAGAGAGGGCCGAAGAATTGCGTGCCATCCACGGCATAATCGATGAACGTGCGGAAGACTCCACGCACTTCCCCTTGACATGGGTGTTTACCCCGGGGCCCCAGCTTGGCATCAAGTTGGAATTTCGCCAGAATGTGGTTGATAAGAGTCTCGCAATGTCTGCTCTGAAGATCGTGACGAGTGCGTTGACCGCGTATATAGAACAGTCACATGTTCGACTTGCACAGTTGGCTGTCGTGCCGTGGAGACAGGATAGAACCCGGGTGGCTTCTTGGCAGAAGGCTGAGGATATTGAGCGAACTTTCTTGGACGAACTCGCGGAAGCAGGTCGACGTTTTCCTGATCGCATTGCTTTAGTAGATGACACGCAGCAGTGGTGTTTCAAGGAGTTATTGAGTCGCTGTTCGGATATTGCACAGCGTCTTACACAATGTGGCATAAGCAGAGGTGATACAGTTGCCATTGCTGTGGAGCGTTCTGCGCACTCTGTGGTGGCGCTGCTAGGCACGCTATTGGCAGGTGCTCGGTACGTGCCTCTTGATCTGACACATCCCGACGGCCGGTTGCGGATCATTCTGGAAGATAGCCAGCCTTCTGCCGTGTTAGTGGATTCGACCTCTCAGTCGCGCATAGTTAGTCTCTGCGACCTGAGGCGTATCGACGTCACCACCGCAGACCCCCAAGCATCCATTGTGGCGCCTTCAGCTATGCCGATGGATGACGCGTACCTTATGTACACTTCTGGCTCGACCGGTAAACCCAAGGGAGTGGTGATCCCGCATCGGGGGCTGCGAAACATGCTCGATAATCACCGCCGCAAAATCTTTGAACCAGCGACTGCGGATGGACGCCCATTGCGCGTCGCCCACGCCATTAGCTTCGCCTTCGACATGTCTTGGGAAGAACTTTTCTGGCTGGTAGAAGGCCACGAAGTGCGAATTTTTTCGGAAGACCTTCGTCGGGACGCCAAGGCTATGGTGCAGGCAATTCGCACTCACCAAGTGGATGTCATCAATGTGACTCCGACAGTAGCTGAGCAACTGCTGGCAGAAGGAATGCTTGATACGAGTGAGTATCGTCCACACGTGATGCTATTGGGCGGCGAAGCTGTACCGCCGGGATTATGGAAAGCGTTACGTGAGGCGGATGATGTGCGCGGATACAATCTCTATGGCCCTACCGAGTACACCATCAATGCTCTAGGCGTAGGCACAGATGAAAGTGCCACTCCTGTCATTGGCACTCCGGTGGACCGTACGGCAGCATTCGTTCTCGATCCGTGGTTGCGGCCGGTTCCAGATGGGGTATCAGGCGAGCTTTATCTAACGGGTAGCGGCATGGCCCGAGAGTATCGTGGACTGCCTACACGTACTGCTAGCTCAATGGTCGCATGTCCCTGGGGAGCTCCTGGCGAGCGCATGTATCGCACAGGTGACATTGTTCGAGTCCGTGACGATGGGATGTTTGAATACCTGGGGCGAAGCGATGACCAAGTAAAAATTCGTGGTCACCGGGTGGACCCCGGAGATATTTCGGCACTAGTAGTGTCTGGGATCGATCCGCGAATAGTTCACTGTGTAACGGTTCCAGTTCAAATGTCTGGTTCCAATGCGCTCGTCTGTCACATCGTCGCTCCGGAATTGTGTTCGGTCGACCAGAATGAACAGCAGCGATTCCTTACTAGTGTGCGTGACAGAATGCGGAGAGAATTGCCTAGCTACATGGTTCCGGATTGGTGGTCGATCGTGGACGAGATACCGTTGACGTCGAATGGAAAAATCGACCTCAAAGCGTTGGGCGAGGGAGAGCGGATTAAAGAGCAGGGCCGCGCGCCAGCTTCCGAGACGGAGCAGGTCACGGCGGAATTGTTTGCTGAGTCTCTGGACATTGAACCGGAAGACGTGGCAGTGGATGCTGATTACTTCGACATGGGAGGGCACTCGATGGCCGTCATCAAACTCTGCGCACTGCTCCGCGGCGAGTGGGGTGTGACTGTGGGTGTACGAGAGTTCTATGCGCTGCGGACTGTTGAACGGGTGGCCGCGTTCGTGGAAGACCGTCTCTAATACCCTTCTTTCGTGGATTACCTGAGTAATTCACGAAGGGCTGGGATGACTCCGTATCGCCACATCGCTGGGTCATGGCCACCTAGCGTGCGGTGGTGCATGGTGGGAAAGCCACTACGGATGAGAGCGTTGGCTGTGGCGTCGATGTGCCTATGCATTGGTTGTTCTTCTGTTCCTGCAGTCAGAATAATCCTAGGCAATTGTGAAGGTTCTGAAGTGGTGAGTCCTTTCGCGAGTTCCGCGACGACTACGCCGCCGGCTGGTCCGCCCAAGGCATCGCCGTCCTTTTGTTGATTGATGGACCACCAGACGGCTGGGGACTGAGCAATGACACCGTAGATGGCGGGCAGTTTTTCCTTTCCGGCGATCACACCGGCGCGTAGGGCAGCCAGTCCGCTGAGGCTTTGTCCGACAAGGATAATCTGTTTACTTGAGATGAGATGTGGTAGCTCGGCGGCCAATGCTTGAGCACACGCGCTCGAGGTGTATTCTTCGCTACGGTCTTTAGCCGCGGGAAGGAAAAGCCGGTTCACCTCGGGTATTTGTTTTGCGCTGACCGCTTGGTCGAGTGCGAAGTTGAGGTCGTGGAGATGAATCCAGTCATCGCCATCGAGGAAGACCGCAGTGGTTTGAGCTCCTCGTTCATTAAAGCGTGCGGTGCAGCGCCGTCCGAATAATTCGCGATCGAGGGATAACCGCGTACCAGGCAAGTTAGCAATGGTGCTTGAAGAACGCGGTGGCCAGAATGTTCGGTCGGTGTTGCTACCGTGAAGCAAGCTGTGCTGTGGTCCCGCACCATCTCTGTTATGTGGATCGGGGTGCACAAGACCTCCGATCTGAAAACCATAGGTGACTGAAGTCCCCTTGGGAATGGCTATAGTAATGCTTGACATCGGTGAGCTTATTTTGACGTTCGTTCGATAAGGGTCCGGGAAAATGAGGGCATCTGCACCGTGGGGGACGGAGACTTGGTGATCTGAGGATGAATGAGAAGAGGATGCCATTAGGGTTGCCTACCTTCACTGTTGACTACATAGGTAATACTAAGCTAACATCGTCGGCATGCGAGTTGCTGTTTTCGGCTACCAGTCGTGGGGACACCGGACGTTGTCTGCGGTCATCAATGCTGGTCATGAAGTAGCTTTAGTGGTTACCCATCCTAAAAGTGAACATCCTTATGAAAAGATGTGGGCAGATTCTGTCGAGGATCTAGCCAAGGAGCATGAGCTGCCGGTATGTGTTGCAGAGCGCGTGGGAGAAGACGTTCTTAAGGCGCTGAGAGCCTCTGCACCGGATGTCATCGTGGCTAACAATTGGCGGACGTGGTTGCCATCGGAGGTGTTCGATCTTCCGAAATACGGTGCATTGAACGTCCACGATGGTTTGCTCCCGGAGTATGCCGGCTTCTCTCCCATCCTTTGGGCACTGTTGAACCGAGAATCTCACGTGGGTGTCACTGTGCATGAGATGAATGAGGTGCTTGACGGTGGGCCCATCGTGGCTCAACAAGCTATCCCCGTGGGATCGGTTGATACTACCACTGATCTTGTAGCTAAGACCCTTGATCTCATTGAACCGCTTGTGGAACGAGCTTTGAATGACATTGCTCAAGGTACTGCCACGAAGCAACCCCAAGATCTCACCAGAGCAACCTATTTCCATAAACGAAGTGAGCAGGAATCTCGCATAGATTTCACCCAACCTGCGGAAGATATTGCCTTGTTGGTGAGGGCACAGTCCGATCCATATCCTAACGCCTACTTTGAATTTCGTGGTCAGCGCATTCGTGTGCTTTCCGCACACGTCTCTCAAGGCCGATTTGGTGGTACTCCCGGACGCATCACAGTTCCTCACGAAGGAGGCATTGCAGTGGTGTGCGGGTCGCGGCGGGCCAATGCACCCAGTCCAGCGATTGTGCTAGATAGGGTTCGGCTCGATGATGACTCGGAGTTACCCGCTACTGAGTTCTTTGGGCACAGAGCCGGATATATCGAACCAAGGGTTTAACCTTCCCAACCGTGAACGACCCAGTTGAGTATGGAACCGTTCACCGATCCCATAGGAGAATCATGAAACTTAAGAAGATTTTCGCGAGCACAGCGAGCGTGCTGGCACTTGGCTTAGTGCTTGGAGCTTGTTCGACCGGCGATGAAGCAAGTAACTCAAGCGAGACTAGAGCCGCGAATGCGGAACAGGGCGCATTCCCCACCACCATTCAGCATCGGTATGGTTCCACAGAAATTAAGGAAGCCCCCCAGCGAGTGGTTTCTTTGGGATACACCGATCAAGACGCATTGCTGGCACTTGGTGTCACTCCAGTATCCGTAAATTACTGGGATGGAATGACCCCGGAGGGGCAGGCTGCAGGTAATTGGTCGAAGGACAAGATTGAAGGCGAGCAGCCACGGATCGATAAGGATACTGAGATCAATGTGGAGGCTATTGCCAAGGACAATCCAGATTTAATTGTGGCTGTGTACTCCGATCTGGATGAAGATACCTATAAAAAATTATCAGAAATCGCACCTGTCGTCGTCCAAAAGGGTGAATACGACGAATTGCAGCAACCGTGGGATGTTACCACAGAGCAAATCGGCCAAGCGGTGGGTAAGCCTGAAGAGGCTAAGCGTCAAATTCAGCAAGTTAAAGACAAGTTCGCTGAACTAAAGAACCGCCACCCAGAGTGGTCCGAGAAAGAACTCGGTGTCGCAACCATCGAAGATGAGAAGCTCGCCGTCTTTTCCGAAGGTGACCCACGTAGTCGCTTCTTTACCGAATTAGGCTTTAAGATCAATCCCGAATACGCAGGAATCACCAAGGGTAAATTCTACGGTGAGGTATCCAAGGAGAACGCTGACCGCGTCAACTCTGACGTGCTGATCTGGGACCAACTGTCTTACTCGCCAAAGCAGAGCAAGGCATCCGTGACTGAAGATTCGATCGTGGGTAAGCTCCCAGCCGTTAAAGATGGGCACAGTGTCTATCTAGAGGGTGATTTGGAGAAGGCCTTCGGTTGGCAGACTGTCCTGAGCTTGAACTACTTGCTGGACAAGATCGAGAAGCTGCTGGTTGATGCCACGAAGTAGATGCCGTTGCTTCAGTGCTGTCCTGCGCGGAAGCGTAGGACGAGCCGTGAAGTCGGGCGTGTAGAAATTCTGGTCGTCAGGGAGTAGACATTGGTTCTCTGACGAAGAAGCTACTTTGTTTAAGTTTACCTGCATCATGTAGGATTTCTCTCATTATTCTAAAGAATTGCCCCTTGTTGTCTATAGTTAGGGAACTTTATGCCTAAAGGAGGAGGGTTTGGCTACGTCTAATCCGACCACACAGTTTCGTAGAGGCTCCCTTCGTCATCTATCAGGCTTGGGTGTTCTTTTTCTCTTGCTCCTCGCTAGTGTGCTAGCCAGCATATTCTTTGGCGCCCGCTCAGTTCCTTTTGGCGAAATCTCTAATGTCTTGCGTGACCCCTCTATTCTGTTTGGTCATCCAGATGCCTTGAACGTAGATCAGCGAGTATTAGTTGAACTGCGTGTACCACGAACATTATTGGGGTTGGTCGCTGGGGCTGCACTTGGGGTTTGCGGTGCTCTCATTCAAGGACATACACGTAACCCGCTCGCAGATACAGGAATTCTTGGCATTAATTTTGGCGCTTCGTTGGCTGTTGTGGTCAGTTTTTCTCTATTCAGCGTTACCTCTGTGTGGGCTATTAGCCTGTGGGCATTCGTTGGAGCAGTTATTGCCACGGGTGCGGTGTTTAGTCTTTCCTTGGTAGGAGGAGGTCAGGCCAACCCGCTCACTTTAGTGCTTGGTGGTGCAGCATTATCTGCAGTTCTTAGTGCCATCATTAGTGGTTTTATTCTTACCAAGGATGCGAATTTGAATCACATGAGGTTTTGGACTGTAGGATCCATTGCGGGCAGAGATCTCACTGTCTTTTACGGGGTACTTCCGTTCATCGTGGTGGGCATTGTACTGGCTTTGGCCACTGCGCCTCAGCTCAATCTCCTCAATCTGGGTGATGATATCGCTTCAGGGTTGGGGGTGAATACACAGCGTGCTCGCGTGATGGGCATGGCTATCATCGCGTTGTTGGCTGGTGCAGCGACTGCGGCGGCAGGTCCCATCACCTTCATTGGACTGGTAGTTCCACATATGGTTCGCGCAATCACAGGCCCCGATTATCGATGGATTTTGCCTTATTCAGCATTAGGCGGTGCGGTTCTGATGTTGATCGCCGACGTTGTTGGTCGGCTGATTGCTCGACCAGGTGAGCTGCAGGTGGGCATTGTCCTCGCTTTCGTGGGTGCACCATTTTTCATTTTCCTCATTTATCGACGCCGAGTGGTGGCGATTTGATGAATTCCTCCGTTGATCACTCTGTCACTCCAGCGGTTCCTAAGCGGCCACCCTTTCGCGTCGGTCCTCTATCTCTTGTGTGGCGGCCACGCGCAGTTGGAGTATCGCTGATTCTGCTTTTAGCAACAGTTTTCTTGGCGGCTGTGTCCATTGGCGTGGGGGAGTACCCAGTGTCTCCTTTGCGTGTATTGGAGGTGTTGTTTACTGGGCAGGGTTCTCACGTGGAAAGGCTAGTGGTTTTGGATTGGCGGATGCCGCGAGCTCTGACTGCGATTTTCGTTGGGTGCGCTTTCGGGCTTTCTGGTGCCCTCACGCAGTCTGTAGCTCGAAATGCGTTGGCGAGCCCAGACATCCTTGGATTTACCACGGGTGCTTCAGCCGCCGCAGTCACCGTGATCACTCTAGGCGGCGGCGCCGGTGGCTTCCTTGGTTGGCTTAGCAGTATTGGAATCCCTTTGGCGGCGTTTTTGGGGGCAACAGTCACAGCGGCTGTGATGTGGGCCTTGGCTTGGCGGACCTCTACTGATTCTTTTCGGCTCGTACTTGTCGGCATAGTCCTGACAGCGCTCTTGTCGTCCTATATCAACTTCCTGATGGTTCGCGCTGAGCTACATGATGCCTCGGCAGCTCAGTTCTGGCTCACAGGGTCGCTGTCCTCCGCAGATTGGTCAAAGACTTGGCCGATCGCCGTTGCAGTGCTGGTAGTGACTCCGTTGCTAGCGTGGATTGGGCATCAACTATTGGCCACTTTGCTTGGCCCGGATACAGCGCGTGCCCTCGGTCAGAATGTTAAGGCTGTTCAGGTGATACTTCTAGGATCAGCTGTTGCGTTAGCGGCTGTAGCAGTCTCGGCAGCAGGGCCGATTGGCTTTGTTGCGTTTGTGGCACCGCAGGTGGCCTTGCGCCTATGTGGTGCTTCTTCTCCACCGTTGTTAGCTTCTTCACTGAGTGGAGCAACCTTGCTTCTTTTGGCGGATATTTGTTCTCAAACACTACTACCTGTTGAACTGCCGGTGGGTGTACTTACATCTGCAATTGGGGGCGCATTCTTGGTCTATGTGCTTGTTCAACGGAATAGGAATGTCACAGTATGAAAAATGACATAGATAGACGCTTGACGCAGAACGACAGCATGTCTGCTTGCGACCTCTCGGTAGACTACGGCGATCGGCGGGTCATTGAAGGTGTGGACGTGAGCTTTCCTCGGGGGCAGGTTACTACAATCGTTGGCGCGAACGGCTGCGGAAAGTCCACGCTGCTCAAGGCCATGTCTCGCCTCATCCCAGTCAGCGGGGGAGAGGTCCTACTCAATGGTCGTGATATTTCGACGATAAAACGTAAGGACCTTGCGCAAACCGTTAGCGTGCTCCCACAGTCTCCCACTGCTCCGGAGGGCCTGAACGTTGCTGACCTAGTATCTCGTGGGCGCCATCCTCACCAGTCGTGGATTCGGCAGTGGTCGTCTACGGACGAGGCTGAAGTATATAGGGCTTTGGATATGACTGGATCTTTAGCTCTTGCGGAGCGTACTGTGGATTCTCTTTCGGGTGGGCAAAGACAGCGCGTGTGGATCTCCATGGTGCTTGCTCAGAATACAGAAATCCTATTTCTAGACGAGCCCACTACCTACTTGGATCTCGCTACTTCTGTGGAAATCTTGGAACTCGTCCGAAATTTGCGACGCGAACTGGATCGCACTGTGGTGATGGTGTTGCATGATCTCAATTTGGCAGTACGCTATAGCGATAATTTGGTGGTGATGAAGGGTGGGCAGATCCTCGCCACCGGTCACCCCCGTGACGTGGTTACTTCTGAGCTTCTGTTAGAGGCGTTTGCGCTCGACGCGCTGGTGGCTGAGGATCCCATCACCGGTGGACCATTGGTTGTTCCACGATAAGGTTCGGTTGCGTCCGCTAGCGGGGTGTATCTGAAATCCCCATGCTTCTGCGTAGCCGCACAGCCTCGTTCTTGGAGGTCGTTTGCGTGGGTTGTCTTAGAACGTCGACGCGATGCTCTGTTCCTCAGAGTCAAAACGCCGTGAACTGGGCTTTTAAAAATTCGCCGAAAATCGAAACGACGTTCCCAGACACTTCCCCCTAAAGACAGGGGCGCGCGGGCCATAAGCGGAGGCATTTCGTAAGTTCAGCAGCAGCGCAGCTCTGTGAACCAACAGTCAGCTTGTCTGTCCGCAGCTTGCTGGCCGGGATTGTAGGCAGCATTGCGATGCCCTCGGCATAACCATAGGATTCTGTGGCACTTAGCTCTGCGTTTCCTCAGGTCGCGCTCTAGGAAAGCACAATAGTCCTATGGTTGTGCCAGAAGCACTCGTTGTTGACACATGCGCGGCTATCTTCTCCTTTTGCTTGTGGCTGTTCCTTGTTTGGGCTAACGCTGTGGCTGGGAAGTAGAGAGTCTTTGCGGCTGGGAATTGGAGAACAACTGCTGTCAGGAAGTGGAGAAGCACTGTGGTGGGGAAGAGGGCAACCACCGCTGTGGGGAAGTGGGACAGGTGCAGGTAGGGGGAGGGGGAGCGTGCCTATAAACAAAAGAACAGAGCCTCTCCGGGGCGGAGAGGCTCTGTTCGGCTTAGCGTCAGAAAACTAAGCCCAGAAGAGAGGTTGTTGAGGCGCTAATTACTTAGCAAAACCGCCGAGGAACTTCCCGACGACATCGTTCAGGCTGGACAGGCCGGTGAAGATGCCAACGATCGTGGCGATCAGCTCAGCGACGGACTTGAAGATTTCGAAGCCGCTTGCGTCTTCCTTCCAGCCGAAGAACTTGTAGGCGTCCTTCTTACGCTTTTCCTTAGCAGCATCGGAGGATGGGCCAGCGGTCTTGTTTGGGTCCTCAGGGTTGTTGTTCTGGCCAGCGCCGTTTTCGCCCTCGGTCTGGTTGTCAGAGGAACCGTCAGCGGATGGGTTCTCGGTGTCCTGGTTGTTGGTGTCGTTGTTGTTGGCGCCCTGGTCAGCCTTGTCGCTGCCGCCTGCGTTGTTCTGACCGGTGGCGGCGGTCTGGTTGTTGTTAGCGCCCAGGGATCCCCAGTCGCTGTCGGCAGCGAATGCAGCCGGGGTGCCAGCAACAGCAACTGCGGCAGCGGTGGACAGAGCAAGAAGGGACTTCTTCAACTTCATGGTTAATCCTTTTCGAAGGTGTCGTGGAGTGTGTTCACAGTGTGTCGTGGTGTACCTCGGAAGCTGGACTGTGCCTCCGCACCGCTTGACGTCGATGACATTAACACGGTCACAAACGGCTGTCACTACCTAATTTTTCACAACCACTGATGACAACAGTGTTCATATTAGGTGATCCTTACTAGTTCGAGCGTAAGGATTGTCTCGAAAAACTGCACGTCAACGGGTAAAAATTCGCCCCACAAGGCTTGGTCTGAATCCATTTAGCTCTCGTAAACTAGGTAATGAAACTTGCGCCCAAACGGGGGTAGTGAGTTCGCTTCCTGTTCACTTTGCTCACGCTCTCGTAACTGAAATGAGCCCAATGTGTAACTGAAAGTGTCACTGGATTGAGTGCTTCGGCCGAACCGTCAGGGCGTTCCTGTGTGAAGACGCACGCCCACCACAATTTTGGTTTTCCGCCACCTTCATGGGATAATCTTCAGGTTGCTTTTCATGCTCCTGTGGAAGCGCGATTCAGAGCTGCGGACGGTGAAGCCGCAAGGTCAGAACCTCCAAGGCTGCAAGCCGCAAGGCCAGAAGCCGCAAGACCGCAAGCCACACGCTCCACACTCGCCACCCCCCACAGGATCACGAAAAGCTAGTGACCATGTGCGCGAGGGTCGGAAATCCCACGCACGCCAAACATCTAGGTCTACTTAAGGAGA
Source organism: Corynebacterium sp. zg254 (assembly GCF_024701495.1). Taxonomy (NCBI): domain Bacteria; kingdom Bacillati; phylum Actinomycetota; class Actinomycetes; order Mycobacteriales; family Corynebacteriaceae; genus Corynebacterium; species Corynebacterium sp. zg254. Next base: position 923,627 of record NZ_WIAR01000001.1, on the reverse strand, counting down.
CTCAAGTGATTCAGCAGGAATCGCGTCTGCGAGTCGCTGATAACACCGGTGCCCGTGAAATCCTGGTCATCCGTGTTCTCGGCGGTTCCACCCGACGCTCCGGCGGTATCGGCGACGTTGTTGTCGCCACTGTGAAGGAAGCAACCCCTGGCGGCACGGTGAAGGCCGGCGACGTCGTGAAGGCTGTTGTTGTCCGTGCGAAGAAGGAAACCCGCCGTCCAGACGGTTCGTACATCAAGTTCGATGAGAACGCTGCCGTCATCATCAAGGCTAACGACAACGATCCTCGCGGCACCCGTATCTTCGGTCCTGTCGCGCGTGAGCTTCGCGATAAGAAGTTCATGAAGATCGTTTCCCTCGCTCCGGAGGTGCTCTAACTCATGAAGATCCGTAAGGGCGATACCGTTATCGTTATCTCTGGCCCAGACAAGGGTGCTAAGGGCAAGGTCATTCAGGCTTTCCCGAAGACCGAGAAGGTTCTGGTTGAGGGTGTTAACCGTATCAAGAAGCACGTTGCAAACTCCGCTCCAGAGCGTGGTGCCGAGTCCGGCGGCATTGTGACCCAGGAGGCTCCTATTCACGTGTCGAACGTGATGATTGTGGACTCCGAGGGTAACCCCACCCGCATCGGTTACCGTTTCGATGAGGACGGTAAGAAGATCCGCGTCTCCAAGCGTACCGGGAAGGACATCTAACGATGAGCGATAACTACACCCCACGCCTGAAGACCCGTTACCGTGAGGACATTCGGGAGAAGCTGAACCAGCAGTTCAGCTACGAGAACGTTATGCAGATCCCTGGTGTGACGAAGATTGTTGTCAACATGGGTGTTGGCGATGCTGCTCGTGACTCCAAGCTGATCAACGGCGCTATCGAGGACCTGACTCTGATCACGGGTCAGAAGCCACAGATCCGTACCGCGAAGAAGGCTATTGCTAACTTCAAGCTGCGTGAGGGAATGCCGATTGGTGTTCGTACCACGCTGCGTGGCGATCGTATGTGGGAGTTCCTGGATCGTCTGCTGACGGTTGCGTTGCCACGTATTCGTGACTTCCGTGGTCTGTCTGACCAGCAGTTCGATGGCCATGGTAACTACACCTTCGGTCTGAGCGAGCAGTCCATGTTCCACGAGATCGACGTCGATAAGATCGATCGTCCTCGCGGTATGAACATCACTGTTGTGACCTCTGCCACGAACGACGATGAGGGCCGTGCGTTGCTGCGCGAGCTGGGCTTCCCATTCGAGGCCGGCGTCAACAAGCGCTAAGAACCTGCGCGCCGTTGTTCCTTTTTTGAACGACGCCCAGCGCACCCCATGAAGCAACCCTCCATCCCATGCCTGGGATGGAGGGTTGCTTTGTGTGCGTTAAAGTGCAAGACCTATTTGGCCAGGGCCTTGATGATCGTTTCGTAGCCGGCGGTGGTGTGGAGCCCGGAGACCGCGGATGCGTCCTTCATGGGAATCACGTACACCCGGTCGTTTTTGATGGCGGGTACGTCTGCGACCGCGGGGTTGTCCAGCAGGCGTGCGTAGGCTTGCCGCCCGCCGCCTTGGAAGTCCTCCAGGAAGAGGATGTCGGGCCGTGCGGTGAGGAGTTGTTCGGCGTCGATGGGTCGGGTGTTGTGCACGCCGAGGGTGTCGCCGGCGTAGGTGCCTCCGGCACGGGTGATGAGGGTGGGGATCATCAGACCGGAGTCCATCACCATGGTTTTGGGGCCGCGCACCATCAGTGCCAGGGTGCTGGGGGAGTGCTTCTGGTCTGAGCTCTGCGCGTTATCGTTGGCCTTGGCCTGTTCGTCCAGCTCAGCCAGCTCCTTCTCGAACGTGGAGGCCAGCTGGTCTGCCTTGTGAGGCTGACCGATCGCCTCGCCGATCTCTCGCGTGGCCTTGGCGATCCCCTCGGGGGTGTTGAACGCGTCCGGTTCCAGCACCAGCGTGCGCACCCCGGTGGCTTCCAGCTGCTCGGAGAAGGTCTTTTCGCCGCCGTGGCGCGCGGTGGCGAGCACGAAATCTGGCTCGTAGGACAGCACCTGCTCTACTTCGGGGTGTGTGCCGGGAGGCAGCGTGCCCTGGACCCCACGGGCGTAGCGGGCCGACGCCCCCGCGGCGTCTGACTTCGCCGTGGCCGGCACAGCGACCACCCGCTCGCCCTCCGTGATCTGCAATAGCAGTGCGGCCACGTCGCTGGTGGCAGCGACGATGCGCTGGGGGCCTTCGGTGGGGTTGTCGGCGTCGGTGATGCCGTCGGAAGCGGCGCTGGAGTTCGCGCCGCCAGAGTTAGCCGAGCCGCTCGAACCAGCCGCGCTACCCGAACCGCCCGAGCCGTCCGAGCTGCACCCCGCCATAACCAAGGCGGACGCGGCCACACCGGCCACAAGCGTGCGGGAAAGTGTACGTGAGAGTGTCATGGAGTTCTCCGTCCTATTCTGTTTCTGTGCTCTATGTCTGTCCTGACGCGCGCTTAGCGCACCGTAATCGTGGGCCAGCCGCCGGGATGCACCCCCACGTCTACGTCCACGCCAAACGCCGCCCGCAGATTCTGCGCGGTCAGCACCTGCCTCGGCGTGCCGTGCGCGTGCATCCGCCCCTCATGCAGCAGTGTGAGCGTGGAGCAATAGCGCCCGGCCAGCTCCAGGTCATGCAGCACCGTCAGCACGGTCCGCGGCTGTTCGCCGGCCTCGATCCACGGCCGCAGCAGCTTGAGCGTGGCGTGTATATGGGAAATGTCCAGTGCGCTGGTCGGCTCATCGAGCACTAGCACCTGGGGCTCTTGCGCAATCGCGCGCGCGAGGTTCACCAGCTGTTGCTGCCCGCCGGAGAGCTCCCGCAGGGGAGTGTGGGCCAGCGGCGCCGTCTCGGTGAGGTGAAGTGCGTGGTCGATAGCCTCGGCGTCGGACAAATTCATGGGACGGAAACGCCGCACACGGGCGTAGCGGGCGAGTTCCACGTAGCGCCGCGTGGTGAAATCGATATCCGACGCCCAGCTCTGCGGCACATAGGCCATCATCCGCGCCCGGCGCCGAGGTGTGAGAGTGCGCGTGTCCGCGCCGAGTGCGGTGATGGACCCGCGGTAGGGTACGAGCCCCAGCAGTGCTTTGACCAGCGTGGATTTGCCGGCGCCGTTGGGGCCGATGATTCCGTGGATGCCGCCGGCGGGGAGGGCGAGGGTGATGGAGTCCAGGAGCGGGGACGTGTGGCCGGGGTAGCGGATGCTCGTGTGGCGAAAGTCGACGGCGGGGGTCGGCGTGCTCATGGGGTGGCCTCCGAGCGTGCGGAGCGCAGGATCAGGAAGAGGAGGAACGGGGCGCCTAGCAGGGCGGTGACCGTGCCGGTCTGCAGTGCGACGGGGTGCCAGAGCATGCGGGCGGCGATGTCTGCGAGCGTGAGGCCTGCGGCGCCGAGCAGCGCGCTGGCGGGAAGGAGGAAGCGGTGGTCGCTTCCGAACATCAGCCTGATGAGGTGCGGGACCACCAGGCCTACGAAGGAGATGATGCCGGTGATGGCCACGCCGGCGGCGGTGGTGAGGGCGGCGCCGAGGAGGACCAGGTGATTGGTGCGTTGGACGTGCAGGCCAGTGGAGTGCGCGGTGGCTTCCCCAAGGGAGAGGAGGTTCAGCTCTGGGGCGAAGAACAGGACGATGGCTGCCCCGAGTGCCAGGGGGATGGCCACGAGGGCGAGCGCGTTCATGGTGCTGCCGGTGAGGTCGCCGTTGAGCCAGAACATGGCGGAGCGGGCGTCTTCGGAGTTGACGGCGTTGGCGATGGTGGCGGCGATGAGCGCGCCGAGGAAAGCGTTGATGGCGATGCCGACCAGCAAAATGGTGTGTGAGCTGCGGTGGGCGCCGATGGCGTGCACGAGGAAGACTGTGGCGAGCGCGCCGGCGAAGGCGCCGGCGGGGAGGACAGCGGGGTGGATGCTGGCCAGCCCCGTGGTGATGAGGAGGACGGCTGCCACGGCGGCGCCGCTGGAGACGCCGGTGATGCCGGGCTCGGCCAGCGGGTTGCGGAACACGGCTTGCATCCCGGCGCCGGCGAGGGCGAGGGAGGCTCCGACGGCGAGGGCGGTGAGCGTGCGGGGAAGACGGACGTGAACAATGAGGGTGTGGATGGGGTGCTGTGGATGTATCAGGGAGGTGACGGAGGCGACGGGGTCGAAGCCGGTGGGGCCGATGCTGATGCCGAACCAGGCGGTGAGGACGCAGAGTACGGCGAGGCTCACGAGGGCGAGGAAGCGCGAGTGGGGCATGGGCGCGGTGGGTATCCCTTCTGGTGAGTGTGAGCGTGGAGCGACAGTATGGAATGACAATCATTCCTACTAGTGATTGCGAGAAGTATAAGTGATGCGCCTGTCTGGTGAAAGTGCTCGGGGGTCATAGCAGCACCCCTATGTGTGACGGGTGGGGTGACTGAACGGCGGGCAGTGATTGATTATGGCAGGGAAGAGCCCCTCCAGAAGGGGGGGGCAATAGGCCTGCGGCGAAAACTATTGTTTGGCGGTTGTGGTGGGGATAGGATTGCTTCACGTCTCACATTGTTCCGAGAGTGAAATCAAGACCCGAAAGAGTCCCAGGAGAAGAGTATGCGCGCGCTGATTTACCATGAGAAGTGCGTGAGATAACGATGTTCGAGGTTAATCAGCTCCGCTTCGCCTACTCTCGCCGTAAGTTCATCTTGGACGAGATTAATCTTCATGTCGAGCAGGGGGAGATTGTTGGGCTATGGGGCGGAAATGGTGCTGGAAAGTCCACTCTTTTGAAGTTGTGCTCTGGTCTGCTAAAGCCAACATCGGGAAGCATTCGCATCGATAACGAGGATGTCTTAGCGCTCAACGCGCAAAGGAAAATCCTCTTCCTTGGCGGCAATGATGCGGTGCCGGAATATCTCACCGGCAAGGAATTGATTGATACTTTTAGTGCCTTATACGGGCAGGAGATCAAGCAGGAGGACTACGACAAGCTGGTTCGCCTCTTCCATCTTCATAATGATGATAATCAGCTGATCGAGAATTACTCCCACGGAATGAAGAAGAAGATTCAACTTCTGGCTGCTGTGCTCTTGCGGAGAAAGCTCACCATCCTGGATGAGACGCTCAATGGTTTAGACGAGCAGGCTATGGATTACATGGTCGGAGAGCTGGCGGCATTGAGCCGTGACTCGGCGGTAGTGATTGCCTCTCACGACCGTCGGTTGCTCAGCAGAGTCTCCACCAGGCTCGTTGTGTTGAATAATGCCTCCATTGTGTACGACGGCGACGTGGAGGCAGGGCTTCGGGCTCTGCCGACATGTTGAGTGAGGGGCACTAGTGAACGTCATCGACAAACCTGTCACTGTTTTATATAGATTCTATCTCAAACAACAAGTCCGCCAATTAGGCCATGATGGAATATTTTCCTCAGGATGGGTGAAGGCGGCAGTGTCATGTGTCGCGCTTCTCATGATGGTGACGCTGACGGCTATAGCCACTATATTTTATTCGACCGCAGAGGCTAGCTCGAAAGTGTTGGATATCCTCCTGGCTTTTTCTAACCTTACTCTTCCGATTTGGGTGACCGTTGGCTTCATTGTATCGAAGGTTCTCCTGGTAAACTCGCCGGATCTGATGAGCGTGACCGCCTCTTTTCCTGTCACGAATAAGCAACGCGGAATAGCTGTTCTGTATCTGGAAGCGACCATCGCCGGGTTGGTTACTGTCACGTTCTTTGTGCCATCGCTAGCGCCTTTGCTCTTTATCTATGGCCTTCCTGCACTTGGACGGATATTCTTGGCTATCGTCTTCCCGGGCCTCATATTATTCTTGCTGGCGCACTTGGTCTTTAACCTGACGGTGGCTCTTGCTAGCCGGCTGAGGATGATCGGCCTGTCCCACTACGTGGGGATGGCGATCGTTATTGGATTGGCCTACCTCTCTGCACTGCAGATACCGAATCATTCCATCGAGCTCTCAGAGGCCTATTACGCATCGCACCCTTATTGGGTGTGGTCCAATGTGCTGCTGAAGGTGTACGTGGAGCACGGGCTGGCTGTGGCTATCGGGGCGTTTGTTATCGCAACGGCCACACTGTTAATGCTCGTGCGTTCCACTGCACCAGGGTGTACGTCCGTCGCGGTGAAGTATGTGCATCTGACGTTGCGGCCTCAACGCGGTCTGCGCAGAATGACAGCACGCCGTGCTATTCTGCACACCGCAGTGAGAAACCTTGTTCGCGCCAGACATACCTGGTTTGCTGTAGCTGCGTCCTGCGCAGCTTTTATTCTGCTCATGGACAGTCAGATTCTTCCGGCAGCGCTCTCCCTTGAAATAGTCAGTTTCATGTCCCGGTATCTGTACTCGGATCTTCGGCGGTTTCGAAAGATGTACCAGGGGTTTGTGAAGCCGTGGTGGGAGTATTTGAGTCTCAATCTGGCCATGATGCTTCTGACCGTTCCCATTGGGGCTATATTCCTCGGTATTCAAGCGCTCCGTGGCAGATATTCAGAACAGAACTTATTTCTGGTTATAGGTTGCCTTTTCTCCATACCCCTGTTGGTGACTTTGGGAATCCTGCTTCCCACGGTGAAGCAGAATCCGCTGGCGAGCCTGGCGGCGATAGGTTCGTTAGGTGTGTTGCTTCTCGCTACGGCATGTGCACTCTCCATATTCTCGTTGATGCCACTCCACATGCTGGGGATCGCTGCTCTCCTTATTGCGACGTTTGTTGTGGTTGGTATTCGCGCTCTTCATGATTCTGGGAAAGGAATGACGGTTCTATGATGAAGCAAGCGTTCTTCTCTGTGGTGTTTGGTTTCTTGGTGGTATGCAGCCTGGCAGTTGTGACCATGCTCTACATCGCGTTTTCGGCTGATGAGCAGGCGTTTTTTAGAACTGGGCTGTTCGGTGCAGTCTATGTTCACGTAAGAGAAAACGCACAGGGCAACCTGGAACTGAGCTTAGGTATCCACAACGGTGGCATTCTCCTGGTCCTCATCGCTATCGCCTCGCTTGTGATCTTCCTTGGCATCCTTGCTGTGAAGGCTGTGCTGGGGCGTCGCTCCACTCGTGACGACTCGATGCAGTAGCGGCTGGAGCCTCCCCTGTGGCAGTTTGGATGTCCTGCTAGCAGGCTGTATAGTAAGAAGGTCTGCGCTCTGCACAGTTAACGTGTGCGCTTGAAGAGCGTAGCGCTCATACGAAAACATCCACTTTGTTGTAGGCCCCTCGCCCGAAGCGGCCGCGTAACTAAAAAGGCAGCGAGCTTCCCTCACTACTGAGTGAGGGCGGCGACAAGTGGCCGAGAAAAACGCGGTGCACGCCACTGGGTGGGCCGGGAACCGCAACGAGAAAGGCACAGGTCACAATCAATGACCATGACTGATCCAATCGCGGACATGCTGTCCCGCGTACGGAATGCCAGCAACGCATTCCATGAATCCGTCTCCATGCCTTCCTCCAAGCTCAAGGTGAACATCGCCGAGATCTTGAAGAAGGAAGGTTACATCGCTAACTACACCGTCTCCGACGACAAGGTTGGCAAGACCCTGGAACTGGAGCTGAAGTACGGCTCCAACCGTCAGCGCTCCATCGAGGGTGTTCGTCGCGTATCCAAGCCAGGTCTGCGTGTCTACGCAAAGTCCAACAACTTGCCAAAGGTCCTGGGCGGCCTGGGCGTGGCTATCATCTCCACGTCCCACGGCCTGCTGACCGACCGTGAGGCCACGAACAAGGGTGTGGGTGGGGAAGTCCTCGCCTACATCTGGTAAGAGGGAGGTACAAGCATGTCTCGAGTAGGCAAGGCACCAATCGCCGTCCCATCTGGCGTCACCGTGAACATCAATGGTCAAAGCGTTGAGGTGAAGGGAACCAAGGGAACCCTGACCGTCGACGTTCCAGCACCTATCGCCGTATCCCAGGAGGGTGACGAGGTTATCGTTACCCGCCCGGACGATCACCGCAAGAACCGTTCCCTGCACGGCTTGTCCCGATCCCTGATCAACAACGCAGTTGTCGGCGTGAGCCAGGGCTACACCATCAACATGGAGATCTTCGGCGTCGGTTACCGTGTTCAGGCCAAGGGCAAGAACCTCGAGTTCGCCCTGGGTTACTCCCACCCTGTACTGATCGAAGCTCCAGAAGGCATCACCTTCGCAGTGGACGGCAACACCAAGCTGTCCGTATCCGGAATCGATAAGCAGCAGGTTGGCCAGGTCGCCGCGATTATCCGCCGTCTGCGTAAGGACGATCCTTACAAGGGCAAGGGTATTCGTTACGCCGGCGAGCAGGTCCGCCGCAAGGTCGGAAAGACTGGTAAGTAAGCATGAGCAACAACGAAAACAACAACGGCAAGCGTCTGCCAGTGGGCAAGGACATCTCCACCCGCCGTCGTACCGCACGTGCACGCCGTCACTTCCGTATTCGCAAGAACCTCGCTGGTACCCCAGAGGCACCACGCTTGGTTGTGCACCGCACGTCCCGCCACATCCACGCTCAGCTCATCGACGATGTTGCAGGCCACACCCTGGCAGCAGCATCCACCCTGGAAGCTGAAGTTCGTGCGATCGAGGGCGACAAGAAGACTCGCGGCGCAAAGGTTGGCCAGCTGATCGCTGAGCGTGCAAAGGCCGTAGGCATCGAAAACGTTGTCTTCGACCGCGCTGGCTACAAGTACCATGGCCGCGTCGCCGCTCTGGCCGACGCAGCTCGCGAAGGTGGTCTGAAGTTCTAATGATCACCGACAACAACATCAACGGAAGGACTGCGTAGTGTCGGAACAAGACCGTAACGGCGGACGCTCCGCTGACAACCGCAACGATCGCAACGAGCGTGGCGGCCGCAACAACGACCGCGGTGGTCGCAACGACCGTCGCAACAACCAGCAGCAGGACGAGCGCTCCCAGTACATCGAGCGCGTTGTCACCATCAACCGCGTTTCCAAGGTGGTTAAGGGTGGTCGTCGCTTCAGCTTCACCGCACTCGTCATCGTCGGCGATGGCCAGGGCATGGTAGGCGTGGGCTACGGCAAGGCCAAGGAAGTGCCTGCTGCAATTCAGAAGGGTGCCGAGGAAGCTCGCAAGAACTTCTTCCGCGTCCCAATGATCAACGGCACCATCACTCACCCAGTTCAGGGTGAGACCGCTGCCGGTATCGTAATGATGAAGCCAGCCGCACCAGGTACCGGTGTTATCGCCGGTGGTGCAGCACGTCCAGTTCTGGAGTGCGCTGGTATTCAGGACATCCTCTCCAAGTCCCTGGGCTCGGACAACGCTATCAACGTTGTGCACGCAACCGTGCACGGCCTGAAGCAGCTGGTCCGCCCAGAAGAGGTTGCCGCACGCCGTGGCAAGTCCTTGGAAGAGGTTGCTCCAGCCGCTATGCTGCGCGCACGCGCTGCAGGACAGGGGGCATAACCCATGGCACTGAAGATTACCCAGCTGAAGGGTACCGTCGGAACCAAGCACAAGCAGCGCAATTCCTTGCGCTCTTTGGGACTGAAGCGTATCGGACAATCTGTTGTTCGCGAGGACACCCCTATCGTCCGCGGCCAGATCAACACCGTGCGCCACATGGTCTCTGTTGAAGAAGTGGCAGGAGAGTAAACATGAGCGATCCAATCAAGCTCCACGATCTCCGTCCATCCAAGGGCGCCAACAAGGCCAAGACCCGCGTGGGTCGTGGTGAGGCATCCAAGGGTAAGACCGCCGGTCGTGGTACCAAGGGAACCAAGGCTCGTAAGCAGGTATCGGCAGCATTCGAGGGTGGCCAGATGCCACTGCACATGCGCCTGCCTAAGCTGAAGGGCTTCAAGAACCCTGCGAAGATCACCTACCAGGTCGTCAACGTTGCTGACCTGGAGAAGGCCTTCCCACAGGGCGGCGAGATCGCTGTTGCCGACATCGTGGCAGCAGGCCTCGTCCGCGCGAAGCAGCCAGTGAAGGTTCTGGGCAACGGTGACCTCAGCGTGAAGCTGAACGTTACCGCTCAGAAGTTCTCCAAGTCTGCTCAGGAGAAGATCGAAGCTGCAGGCGGCTCTGTCACCGAGGCCAAGTAAGCCCGATTAGACAGCCTGCATAGCAGCTAACTATCCCGCCCGTTCTCTCATCGTGAGAGGGCAAGGGCGGGATTTGCTTTTATAAGAATGGACTTCAATCTAGAGGGTCGTTGCAACACTTACCCGAAGAAGAGGGGGCGGATTGTCTGCGAATTGTGGTCCGTTTCATGCCCTGTCAGGGTCTGACCTGGTCTAATGCTCAGAATAAATGCTGAGTGAGCATTTATCGGGTTGCACCATGAGAAATCTTCGGTGTTGCAGCAAGTATAGGGCTTATGGCAGCCGAGACAAGCCCCGCTGCACCGGCTGGGATACTGTTAGCCATGCGTGCGTTACGAGCGCTGGCACAACCATAGGACTTTGTCGCATTTCTTGAGCATTTCCCCAGGTCAAAATCTCGAAAGAGCGAAATAATCCTATGGTTGTGCCAGGGCGCCCCAACACGGACGTTCCGACAGCGGACACTCATTGTGCGCGATGTGCGCCAGGCGTCGGATAACAGTACGGGGAGGATTAGAATCCGGAACGGACAATTTTATCGTCCGAGGGAGCACCATCCTTGTCCAGCGGGAATGCATACGCCAGGGCGGCGGCAAAACGGTAGGAACGGCGGGAGTTTCCGTCAGTGCTGTAATGCGCGTAATCGCCAGGGGCGTACCAGTCCGGCTGAGCCTCGGCAGCCCAATCAAATAGGCGCAATTTCGGGTAGCGGTCCTGCGCGCGGCGCAACGCCTCGTTGAACTCCTGCATGTGGGAATTGGCGTAGTAGCCGTCATTGGTATTCGTGCGTGTGGTCGCCCACATTACATCCTGGTCCTTGAGCAGTTCCATCATGGCGTCGATGCGCTCATCGGGGGAGGAGGTGGCGCCCGCTGCGATATTCGCCGCGTCATTCACACCGGTGGCGATGACCCAGCAGGTGTTCGGGCCGCTGTGCTGATCCACCAGCTCGGTCACGGACTCCACGGCGGAAGGGTACTTCGCGGAACCGTCCGGGGCATCCCAGCCCTCGATGGTGGAGCGGGCGCCGAACACGCTGTCCACCACGTCCTGGGCGCCGTAGGCCCGGTATTGCACGAAGGCGGTATCGTCGGGGCCGTTGACCATGTCGGCGCTGAACATGCCGATGGAGGTGGAGTCGCCCACGTGCACGACCTTCGTGCAGCTCATCACGGGGCGGCCCGCGGCCTGGGCGGCTGCCTTATTCTCTTCGCCGGTTGCCTCACCGGCGCCGTCGGAGTCAGCACCGGCACCCGCACCTGCGCCGTTCGCCGCTTGACGGTTCGCGTCCGTGATCTCCATGGTCTGCATCTTCGCAGCCTGGCTGGAGTTATCCGGCGCAACAATCACGTGCGGCAATGCGATGGCGATCAGCGCCACAAGGATCACGGTCGCCGCGGCGGGGAAGTAGCTGGGGAAGCGGCGGCTGGCCACCGTGGTGGCCTGTGCAGGGGACACGCCAATTTCCCTGGCGGCCCGGCGGCTGCGCGCCCATTCCTTGATCGGCCCCACGATGCCGTTGCGGCGGATCGGGTCTTCGATGATGGACCAGCTCAGCGCGGCAAGCCCAACAGACACCACCACGGTAATCACGCCACCGAGCACGCGGTTCTGGTCGAACCATGGCTGAGGCAGGAACGCGATGACCGGCATGTGCCATAGGTAGATGCCGAAGGAGCGCTCACCGATCCAGCGCAGCGGCTCCCAGCCCAGGAACTTGTTCCAGAAGCCGTCGGGGTGCAGCACGGAGAAGATCGCCAGCACGGTAGCGACCGACAGCAGTGCCAGGCCACCGTGGTAGAGGAAGAAGCTTTCCTGCTCTACCAGGGCGATCAGGGCGATGATGCCGGCGATACCGATGGCACCCATGACCGTGGAGACCTGCCGCTGCGGCAGCACGGACTGCCCCTTGTGCTTGCGGGCGGACAGCCACAGCGCCAGGCACGCGCCCAGCAGCATTCCGCCGGCGCGGGTATCCGTACCTTCGTAGATGCGGGTGGGGTCCATGCCCGGCTCCACCAGCATCCACATCCACACGAAGGAAGCCACAGCTACCAGGAACGTCAGCACCATCGCGATCATGCGCTTGCGGAACACAGTCAGGAACAACAGCAGGAGCAGAGGCCACACCAGGTAGAACTGTTCCTCCACGGACAGGGACCACATGTGGCTCAAAGGGCTGGGGCCGCCGAAGTTGTCGAAGTAGGACTTCTCCTTAAAGATCATGTGCCAGTTGTTGACGTAGAACAGGGCCGACACGCCCTCCATGCCCCATTCGCTGAGCTTGTGCCGGGCCAGCGCCGCGGTCAGCAGCACCGTCACAATAATCGTAATGACCGACGCCGGCATCAGCCTGCGAAAGCGCCTCAACCAGAAGGTCTTCAGCCCCAGGTTGCCCCGGGTATCCCAGGCGCGCATGAGGTTACTGGTGATCAGAAAACCAGAGAGTGTGAAGAACACACCCACGCCCAGCAGCCCGCCGACCACGCCGGGAACATGCAGGTGATAGAGGATCACAGCAGCAACGGCAAGGGTACGCAGGCCATCGAGCCCAGGGATGTAGTGTTGTTCGGACTTAATCGGTTTTGGCATGGCTTTGAAGCTTTCAACACGTGCTTAAGGGAGACGTTGGATCAACAATCGAAACAGACCTAAGAAGAATAACGCACACCAGGGGTTCTAAGGCAATTCTTATGGAAACGTTAGGTAGGAGAGCCCCCGATCGCACCCTGGTTGAGGGAAACTAAACAGTTTAAGGTTTCAGGAACTGCGAAAGGCTGCTATTCTTTTGGGGTTATTGTCACCCAACGCCACAACTGACAGGGTGAGGAACGTTAACAATCTGTGCCGCGTGGCAAGGCACAGCGTTTTCAGGAGGCCAGTTTGTCCGCCATTATCTCGGCGTTCAAAGATGTTGATCTCCGCAAGAAGCTGCTGTTCACTCTTGCGATGATCATCCTCTACCGCGTGGGCGCACAGATTCCAACCCCTGGTGTGGATTACGCAAACATCACCAAGCAGATCAAGGATCTGACCAGCCAGAACTCCATGTACTCGCTGATCAACCTGTTCTCTGGTGGTGCGTTGTTGCAGCTGTCCATCTTCGCGGTGGGCATCATGCCATACATTACGGCGTCCATCATCGTGCAGCTGTTGACTGTGGTGATCCCGCGCTTCGAGCAATTGAAGAAGGAAGGATCCACCGGCCAGGCGAAGATGACGGAATACACCCGTTACCTCACCGTGGGACTGGCCATGCTGCAGTCCGCAGGCATTGTGGCGCTGGCTGACCGCAAGCAGCTGCTGGGTCAGGGGATCCCCGTCCTGAAGGACAACGTGGGCATCTTCGGCCTGGTGGTCATGGTTCTGGTCATGACCTCCGGTGCCGTGCTGGTGATGTGGATGGGTGAGCTGATCACCGAGCGCGGTATCGGTAACGGTATGTCCCTGCTGATCTTCGCCGGTATTGCCACCTCCATGCCGGCCCAGGGCATGACGATCCTGAACACCTCCGGCGGCTTCACCTTCAGCGCCGTGGTGATCGGTGTGCTGCTGCTCATCATCGGCGTGGTCTTCATCGAGCAGGGCCAGCGCCGCATCCCCGTTCAGTACGCCAAGCGTATGATCGGCCGTCGCCAGTACGGTGAGACCTCCACCTACCTGCCACTGAAGGTGAACCAGGGTGGAGTGATCCCTGTGATCTTCGCCTCCTCTCTGCTGACTGTTCCGATCCTCATCACCCAGATCATTCAGTCCAATGATCCGGCCAATGCGAACGTGGATAACTGGTGGAACCGCCACGTCATCGCCACCCTGTCCAATCCGGGTGCTTGGCAGTACATCGCGGTGTACTTCGCGCTGATTATCTTCTTCTCCTACTTCTACGTGTCCGTGCAATACGACCCGTATGACCAAGCGGAGAACATGAAGAAGTATGGTGGATTTATCCCTGGTATCCGCCCGGGTCGCCCCACCGCGGAATACCTTGGCTACGTGATGAACCGCCTGCTGCTGGTCGGTTCCATCTACCTGGGCTTGATCGCCGCACTGCCGAACCTGCTGCTGCACATGGGCATCGGCGGTGGTCAGTCCTCGCAGATGCCATTTGGTGGTACCGCGATCCTGATTATGGTGTCCGTGGCTCTGACCACCATCAAGCAGATTGAGTCCCAGCTCATGCAAGCAAACTACGAAGGATTTTTGAAATGAGACTAGTACTTCTCGGCCCTCCAGGTGCTGGCAAGGGCACCCAAGCATCCCTGCTCTCCGACTCCCTGAAGATCCCACACATCTCCACCGGTGACCTATTCCGCGCCAACATCTCCCAGGGCACGGACCTGGGCAAGCAGGCACAGGAGTACATGGACGCTGGAAAGCTGGTCCCAACCTCCGTGACCGCCAACATGGTTCGCGACCGCCTCGCCGAGGAGGACGCCGCCGACGGCTTCCTGCTGGACGGCTTCCCCCGCACCATCGAGCAGGCCGAGCTGCTGGAAGAGATGCTGCAGGACTCCGGACAAGCGCTGGACGCCGTGGTGAACTACGTAGTCTCCGAGGACGTTGTGGTGGAGCGCATGCTGGCACGCGGCCGTAACGACGACAACGAGGACACGATCCGCACGCGCCTGTCCGTCTACCGCGACGAGACCGCGCCGCTGATCGACCACTACGAGGATATCCTCATTAATATCGACGCCGAAGGCACCGTGGAAGATATCTCCACGACAACTCTGGACGCTCTCGATAAGTAAGGCGCGTCGCCCCAAGCAAATCGAAGGCCCTACATCCTGCGTGAACAGTGCGGAATGTGGGGCTTTTGGCGTCGTATAAAAATATCAACAACACAGACAGTAGGGACATCATGGGATTTCGCAAGAAGACAAAGACCATCCCGGCCAAGACCCCAGAGCAGCTGAACAGCATGCAGGCGGCGGGGGAGATCGTCGGCCAGGCGCTGCAGGCGGTGAAGGCCGCGGCGAAGCCGGGCATGAGCACCCTTGACCTGGACGCCATCGCTGAGGACGTTATCCGCAGCGCCGGCGCCACCCCGACCTTCAAGGGCTACCAAGGTTTTCCTGGCTCTATTTGCTCCAGTGTCAACGACATGATCGTGCACGGCATCCCCAGTGCTGACGTGATCCTTAAAGAGGGCGACCTGGTCAGCATCGACTGCGGCGCTACGCTGAATGGTTGGGTGGGGGACTCGGCCTGGACGTTCGGCATCGGTGAACTTGCCGAGGAACATAGGCTGCTGAACGAGGCTACGGAATGGGTGCTGCACCAAGGGATCAAAGCCATGGTCCCCGGAAACCGCCTGACCGATATTTCCTGGGCCCTGGAAGAAGCCACGAGTAAGGCCGAAGTGAAGTTCGGGGTGGATCTGTGGATCGTGGACGGCTACGGCGGCCACGGCATCGGGCAGACCATGCATGAGGATCCGTACCTCGCGAACGAGGGCAGGCCAGGGCGTGGGCCCGTGATCCAAGAGGGAAGCACGCTGGCTATCGAGCCGATGCTGGCGCTGGGCACCGCGGACTCGCGGGTGCTGGATGACGAGTGGGGAGTGGTGACCGTGGACGGCACCTTCGCGTCCCACTGGGAGCACACCGTGGCAGCCACGGCGGGTGGGCCGCGGATTCTCACGCCGCGCGTGTAGGGCGCGGGAGGTACCCAGGGGCGGCAAGGGTGAGTTTCTTTTGCCGAAAACTTTCGTTGTGGCGAATAAGGGGAGTATTCTAAGCGGGACGTTTTTCAAGTTCGCCAGCTTAACCTCCGTGGTCGATGAGCTGGCCCAGAGTGCCCATGGGACTTATCCACTATGAGCGGTAACCGCATCTTTAATTCACTGTTGTTCAAGATCATCGTTGGAATTATCTTGGGCTGCCTGTGCTCCCTGTTCTTCCCTGAATGGCTGGCCCGAGTGTTCGTGACCTTCAACGGTTTGTTCTCCGGCTTCCTGGGATTCTTCGTTCCCGTGCTGATCTTCGGCCTGATCACTCCGGCTATCGCCAGCCTGGGGCAGGGCGCGGGTAAGTGGCTGGGCGTGACCGCAGGCGTGGCCTACCTGTCCACCATCATCTCCGGTGCAGCAGCTTACCTGCTGTCCCAGGCGCTGTACCCCACTCTGCTGGCCACCAGCGATCTGATGGAAGCAGGCGACATTGACAAGGCTGCTCTGTCTCCCTACTTTTCCGTGGAAATGCCCGCTCCATTTGAAGTGATGCCCGCGCTGCTGTTGGCGTTCACCGTGGGTATTGCCATGGCAACGCTGGGTACCAAGACGCTGACCCAGGCCTCCGTGGAGCTTCGCGACGTCATCATGAAGGTCGTGGAGGCGTTCATCATCCCGCTGCTGCCGATCTACATCTTCGGTGTGTTTCTCTCCATGGGCATGAACGGCGTGCTGCTGGAGACCGTGTCCCAGTTCGCCAAGGTACTGGTGCTGGCGATCGTGATGACGTGGGTTGTGCTGCTGGTTCAGTACCTGATCGCAGCTCCACTGTCCGGCCGTAACCCCTTCGTGGCACTGAAGAACATGCTGCCTGCGTACTTCACGGCTCTGGGTACCTCCTCTTCTGCTGCGACGATCCCTGTCACCCTGAAGTCCACCAAGCGCAACGGTGTGAGCGATTCCGTCGCGGACTTCGTAATTCCGCTGTGCGCCACGATTCATCTGTCCGGTTCCATGATGAAGATTTCCCTGTTCGCCTTCGCGGTGGTGTTCATGTCTGGTTCGGAGGTGTCCGCTGGCACGGCCATCGGGTTCATCCTGTTGCTGGGCATCATGATGGTGGCAGCCCCTGGTGTGCCGGGCGGTGCGATCATGGCGGCCGTGGGACTGCTGCAGTCCAACCTGGGCTTCGACGAGGGTCAGGTTGCGATCATGATCGCCGCCTACATTGCCATCGACTCCTTCGGAACGGCCTGCAACGTCACCGGCGATGGCGCCATCGCGATGGTGGTCAACAAGCTGGCCAAGGGCGACCTGCAGGCGGAGAAGCCTGCCGAGCTCGCGCAGAACTAACCGCGGGCACCACGCGAAGTTGATGTTTCTGCAGGTCGCGTGTAATGTTGATCGCTGGTGCACCCACCGTATGGCCTGCATGGGCACATGCGCACGGAGTGAACCAGTAGCAAGATATCACCCATCCAGCGGTTTGAGCTGGGGAAACGTTTGAGGTTATGGCAAAAAAGGAAGGCGCCATCGAGGTTGAGGGCCGCATCGTCGAGCCCCTACCAAATGCGATGTTCCGTGTTGAGTTGGACAATGGCCACAAGGTCTTGGCACATATCTCCGGCAAGATGCGCCAGCACTACATCCGCATCCTCCCAGAGGACCGAGTGGTTGTGGAGCTCTCTCCATACGACCTGACCCGTGGACGTATCGTCTACCGCTACAAGTAAAACGTAAGCCTCCACACATCCAAACGCCGGGAGAGGAACACAGTCCCGGTGTGCAACACCTCTGGCCGCGGCGGCCGGAGCCTCTCCCTTGACGCATCACATGCAGGTTAGTGCATGGCACTGCAGTGAGCTGGAAACGACCAGCATGCTGTCAAGGGCAGGGGATGAGTGTGGAGAAAACCGCCGCTAAACCGGAAGGAACTGCCCTATGGCACGCCTTGCTGGTGTGGACCTCCCACGCGAAAAGCGCATGGAGGTCGCACTGACCTACATCTTCGGAATCGGCCCAGCCCGTTCCAAGCAGTTGCTGGACATGACCGGCATCTCTCCTGACCTGCGCTCCAAGGATCTGACCGACGAGCAGGTTACCGCCCTGCGTGACGCTATCGAGAACACCTTCAAGGTTGAGGGTGACCTCCGTCGCGAAATCCAGGCTGACATCCGTCGGAAGATCGAGATCGGTTCTTACCAGGGCCTGCGTCACCGTCGCGGCTTGCCCGTACGTGGCCAGCGCACCAAGACCAACGCTCGTACCCGCAAGGGTCCTAAGAAGACCATCGCAGGAAAGAAGAAGTAATGCCTCCGAAGACTCGTTCCGGCGCACGCCGTACTGGCCGTCGCGTCGTCAAGAAGAACGTGGCCCAGGGCCACGCATACATCAAGTCCACCTTCAACAACACCATCGTGTCCATCACGGACCCATCCGGTGCTGTGATTTCTTGGGCATCCTCCGGCCACGTTGGCTTCAAGGGATCCCGCAAGTCCACCCCATTCGCCGCACAGCTGGCTGCAGAGTCCGCTGCCCGCAAGGCAATGGAGCACGGCATGAAGAAGGTTGACGTTTTCGTTAAGGGTCCAGGCTCCGGCCGCGAGACCGCCATCCGTTCCCTGTCCACTGCAGGTCTTGAGGTTGGCACCATCGCTGACGTCACCCCTCAGCCACACAACGGTTGCCGCCCACCGAAGCGTCGTCGCGTTTAAGACAAGAAAGGATAGGGATTAAACAATGGCTCGTTACACCGGCCCAGCTACCCGCAAGTCCCGTCGCCTCCGCGTCGACCTCGTCGGCGGCGACAGCTCCTTCGAGCGCCGTCCATACCCTCCAGGACAGGCTGGTCGCGCTCGCATCAAGGAGTCCGAGTACCTCCTGCAGCTGCAGGAAAAGCAGAAGGCAAAGTACACCTACGGCGTGCTGGAGAAGCAGTTCCGTCGTTACTACGCCGAGGCCAACCGTCGCCCAGGCAAGACCGGTGACAACCTGGTCATCCTGCTGGAGTCCCGCCTGGACAACGTGGTCTACCGCGCAGGTCTGGCACGCACCCGCCGCCAGGCACGTCAGCTGGTTTCCCACGGTCACTTCACCGTGAACGGCAAGAAGATCAACGTACCTTCCTTCAAGGTATCCCAGTACGACATCGTGGACGTTCGCGAGAAGTCCCGTTCCATGCTGTGGTTCGAAGAGGCACAGGAGCGCCTGGTTGACGCTGTTGTTCCTGCTTGGCTGCAGGTCGTACCATCTACCCTGCGCATCCTCGTGCACAAGCTGCCCGAGCGCGCTCAGATCGATATTCCGCTGCAGGAGCAGCTGATCGTCGAGCTTTACTCGAAGTAAGAGTTTTTCTTCACTTCGCACCCGTTGTCACCATCCGGTGGCGATAAACTTCTACCGACGTCATATAGCGGTCGTCGACAAAGGAGCACTTCAAGAATGCTTATCTCACAGCGTCCCGCGCTGAGCGAGGAGTACATCGATTCCTCCCGTTCCAAGTTCGTCATCGAGCCACTGGAGCCAGGATTCGGCTACACCCTCGGCAACTCCCTGCGCCGTACCCTGCTGTCCTCCATCCCAGGAGCAGCGGTGACCTCCCTGCGCATCGAAGGTGTACTCCACGAGTTCACCACGATCCCAGGCGTGAAGGAAGATGTCTCAGACATCATCCTGAACATCAAGTCCCTGGTTCTGTCCAGCGACTCCGATGAGCCTGTCACCATGTACATCCGCAAGGAAGGTGCCGGTGCAGTCACCGGTGCAGACATCTCCACCCCAGCGGGTGTAGAGGTCCACAACCCAGACCTGCACATCGCCACCCTGAACGAGCAGGGCAAGCTGGACATTGAGTTGGTTGTTGAGCGTGGCCGCGGCTACGTCCCTGCAGCCAGCGCCTCCAACGAGATTGGCCGCATTCCTGTCGACCAGATTTACTCCCCAGTGCTGAAGGTCAGCTACAAGGTGGAAGCAACCCGTGTGGAACAGCGCACGGACTTCGACAAGCTGATCATCGACGTGGAGACGAAGAACTCCATCACCGCCCGCGATGCCCTGGCATCCGCAGGTAAGACCCTGGTGGAGCTGTTCGGCCTGGCACAGGAACTGAACTACGAAGCAGAAGGTATCGAGATCGGCCCATCGCCACAGGAAAGCGAGCACGTCGCTGCCTACGGCATGCCTATCGAGGACCTCAACTTCTCCGTGCGTTCCTACAACTGCTTGAAGCGCGAAGAGATCCACACGGTGGGCGAACTGGCTGCCCGCACGGAGTCCGATCTGCTGGATATCCGCAACTTCGGCCAGAAGTCCATCAACGAAGTGAAGGTCAAGCTGGCTGGCTTGGGCTTGGCTTTGAAGGATTCCCCAGAAGGCTTCGACATCAACGACATCGAAGGCTACGACGCCGAGACCGGCGAGTTTATCGACACCGAGGGCGAGGACATCGCGGAGTAAAGGCTCACTTACACGCGCTCACCTAAACATCCACACGAGGAGAACACATGCCTACCCCAAAGAAGGGCGCCCGCCTTGGCGGTTCTGCTTCCCACCAGAAGAAGATCCTGGCCAACCTCGCAGCTCAGCTGATTGAGCACGGCGCCATCAAGACCACGGACGCCAAGGCCAAGCTGCTGCGTCCATACGTTGAGAAGATCATCACCAAGGCCAAGCGTGGCACCCTGGCTGATCGCCGCAACGTTGCCAAGCTGATCACGAACAAGGAAGTTGTTGCTTACCTGTTCAACGAGCTGGCTCCTAAGTTCGAAGGCCGTCCAGGCGGATACACCCGCATCATCAAGCTGGAGAACCGCAAGGGCGACAACGCCCCTATTTCCCAGATCTCTCTGGTGACCGAGCCACTGGCTTCCACCGAGGCTGAGCGCGCCACCCGCGCAGCTGCATCCAAGAAGGCTGCAGAGGCTGAGGAGACCAAGGCCGAGGAGACCGCCGCTGAGGAGGCTCCAGAAGTAGAGGCTGACATCGCTACCGACGCCGACGCCGAAGCAGAAGCTGCTGAGGCTGACGCTGAGGAGAAGGCAGAAGAGAAGTAATTCTCTGAAGCTGTGAAGGCCCCGTGAGACCCACGGGCCTGTCTTGCCCAAGGGCGACCACCCGTCACACGACATCCGTGAGACAGGGCGGTCGCCCTTGGTGCATGTATGACGTGCGCCGTACAATAACCCTTATGCTTTCACCGTCCCTTCGTGTCCGCCTGGACATCGCCTACGATGGCACCGACTTCCACGGGTGGGCCACGCAACACGGCCTGCGCACCGTGGCTGGCGTGCTCGAAGAGAAGCTCTCCCTCGTGGTCCGCGAACCCGTGACCTTGGTGGTGGCCGGACGCACCGACGCCGGCGTTCACGCCAACGGCCAAGTCGCCCACGTCGACCTTCCCACCAGTGCGTTCGAGCAACGTTCCCTGACCCGCCCGGAAGACCTGGTCCGCCGTCTGTCCCGCATGCTGCCCCACGATATCCGCCTGCATAGCGCCACTCGCGCCCCTCAAGGATTCGACGCCCGCTTCTCTGCCCTCCGCCGCCACTACATCTACCGGCTCACGACCCACCCGGCCGGGCCTCTTCCGGTGCGGGTGAGGGACACGGCGCGGTGGCGTCGACCCATCGATCTGGACAAGGTGCAGGCGGCGAGCAACGCCATGCTCGGGTTGCAGAACTTCGCCGCCCTGTGCAAGGCCAAGGAGGGGGCAACGACCATCCGCGAACTGCAGCGATTCGAGTGGGTGGATGTATCGACCGACGCCGAGCCTCAGACCTACGAAGCGCACGTCACCGCTGATGCGTTTTGTTGGTCGATGGTCCGTTCCCTGGTGGGGGCAGTGATGACCGTCGGCGAAGGCAAACGAGACGTGGGCTTCGCCGCCGAGTTGATGGGGGAGAAGCAGCGTAGCTCGGTGGTGCCTGTCGCGCCGGCTGAGGGGTTGAATCTGGTGAAGGTGGATTATCCTGCCGATGAGGACCTTGCCGCGAGGGCTCGCGCGACCCGCGCGATGCGCAGTGAGGCGGAGCTCGGCGACAGCGCTGCGGCTGAGACCGACCCAGCTGGCGCAGACACAGGCAGAGAAGAACGGGAGTAGACACAGTGGCTCTTGAACCGACGTGGCACCTGGTGCTCATAGCGCTGCTAGTGTGGGCGCTTCCGGGCGCGCTGCTGTCCATGGCCGCGGGGCTGAAACCGCACCGCGCGTTGGTGGCTGCGCTGCCGGTGACGGCCGGCGTGTGGGGCAGTCTCGCTGCGCTGTATGGCGCGCTGGGTATTCCGTTTACGCAGCTCAGCGCCTGGATCGGAACCGCGGTCGTGGTGCTGCTGATGCTGGGCTGGCAGGTGTTCTTCGGGCGTGCCGCGCGCGCCGCACGGGCACGGCGAGCCACCGGCGGCGGTGAGTTGGGTGAGGCGGGTGAGTTGGCGTCGGATTCAGAAGGGACATCACCACAGCCGGCGCGGGATTGGATGGCAACGCTGCGCACGGTGAGTCGGCCCCTGCTGCCCGCTCTCGGCGTGGTCTCCGGTGCCTACCTGATGATCTCGCGCGGGCTGAACTCCATGGTCAACACGCCGCGCGGGCTGGAGAGCGTGTTCCAGGGGTGGGACGGTCAATGGCACGTCTCCACCATCCGCTTTATCATGGAGACCCACACCGCCAGCTCCACGCACATGGGCGAGCTGCAGAACGTGGAAACGAAAGCGCAGCTGTTCTACCCTGCGGCGTGGCACACCATGGTGTTCATGTTCCGGGAAGCCACCGATATTAGTCCTATCGCGGCCGTGAACATTGGGGCGAAGGTGATGCCGGCGGTGGGGATCGCGCTGACGGTGTCCCTTCTGGCGTGGCTGATGGTGCGCGGAGCGACGCGTCGGGCGGGGTTGGGGACGGCCGTGGCGGCGTTCCTCGCACCCATCATCGCAGCGGGTGTGCTGCCGCTGTATTACGTCAGTTTCTATGTGGGCATGTGGCCCTATGCCTCCGCGATGTCCCTGATCGGGCCGGTTATCTGGCTGTTCTGCCGCATCCCGTCCAGCCCGCGCATGATCGTGCCGGCGGCGGTGGCGCTGGCTGGCGTGGGCATGATGCATCCAGCGCCGATCACGCACATCGTGTTGTTCGTGGCTGTGTGGTGGCTGGGCGAGGGAGTACTCCGCCGGCAGTCGGACGCCAGCTGGGGTGTGACGAACAAGTACCTGGCGCCGGTGGTGTCCCGGCTGCGAGCCACGCTCTACATCGCCGGGGCTGGACTGTGCGCCGTGGCTATCTTCCTGCCCCAGCTGCTGGTGGGGTCCAACCAGACCAGCGAGGTCAGCCAGTTCAACACGGGCGAATCGGACACCACACGCACGGGAAGCTGGATGAGGATCCTGTACCTCCAGACCCGGCACGCGTGGGAATACGGCGTGGACTGGTGGTTCCTGTGGGCCGCAGCGATCGGTGCCGTGATCCTGCTGGCGTGGCGCAGGAACCTGTGGCCGCTGGCCGTGTTCCTGATCTTCGCGGTGATTGCGGTGGATGCGGTGAGGAGCTTCGCGGATCCGCTGGGCGCTATGGCCTCTGCGGTAGGCGCCCTGCACTACAACTCGGCACACCGCCTGGTGATGCCGGTGGCCATCCTCATGATCGTCTTCGCTGCCGGTGCGGTGGGCTTCGTGTTCCATCTGGTGTTCCAGATCATTCCTACGGCGGTGAAGAAGAACGGTCAGAGCATCCCACCATTAGTGGCTTCTACAGTGACCGTGGGGGCAGTGCTCGCCCTCGTGGTGGGGGCGCAGATTCCACCGCAGCACCAGGAGGACAAGACCGTAGGGATGGACCACCTCCTCGCCTCGGCCTACGATCCACGCATGGTGGACACGGCAGACCTGCGTGCCTTCGATTGGCTGGCGACACAGCCCAAGGCCTACGACGGGCTGATCCTGAACAACCCCGACGAAGGCAGCGGCTGGATGTATGCCTACAATGGCCTGCCTGCGCTGCACCGCCACTACCTGTTCCCGTCGGTGGGGCAGGAGTCCGCAACCACGCTGCTGTACTGGCACCCGGACGTCCTGGGCCGGGGTATGCCGCCGGTGCCTGGCTCGCCCGCGGAGGCCGCTCTGGCAGAGGGTCGCTCCGCCAAGGGGCTGGAGGGCGATCGCTCCGACTACAAGAACACGGTGGATAAGGCCGTGGACGAATTAAACGTCAACTACATCGTGTTCGGGCCGCCGCACTTCTGGTCCTGGCAAAAGGACATCATCGGCCAGGGGCCGTTCCTATACGACGCCCCGGGTGTCACCCCGATCTACCAAGACGGGGCGCTCTACATCTACGCGGTGAACGCCCACTTCACCCAGGATGAACTGGATCAGATGGTGAAGGACTCCCCGCGAAAGCCCACGCATCCGCCCGTGCAGGCTCCCGATGCGGTGAACTCTGCGCCGGCGAAGCCTCACGGGGCTGAGCACTAGCGGGGGAGTGGAGCTCCTCGGCATGTGGCATCGCGGGCTGCTCGGTGACTGGCGCGGCAGGCGCGGCGGGCTCACTGACTGGTGTGGCAGGCGCGGTGGGGCGCAGGTCGCAGGAAAAGTGCATGCGCGAGCCGTGGCTGTTGATGGTGGAGTGCCCCAGGGTGCTGTCCACCAGCGTGACCGTGGTGGTCACGAAATGCTCTGGGATCTCGTTGTCCAGCGGTTCCGTGGTCAGAATGACGCGCATAGTGTGGGGATCCCACGCGTCCTCCCAGTGTTGACGAAGGCTGGTGTGGGGCGCCGCGCCGGGCGTCGGGGGAAAAGGATCGGTGGGGTGCGGAGATCGACGGATAATGCTGACGGTGCCGTGGGGCCAGGGGATGGCGGCCATGCAGGCGTCGAGCATCGTGGGATCGCCCGTGATGACCACGGTCGCTCCGGGGACTACGTTGATTCCCATCGAGTGGCCGGTGGAGCCCACCCCCAGGATGAGCGCGGGTAGTGGCTGGATGGTCCATTCGGCGGGCAGACCCTTCATCCACACGGTGGGTTTCGTAGACGTGGGAAGGGCGACCACCCCGCAGCCCGCCGCGGCGAAGGGCACTCGGTGTGCGTAGTCGCTAGAAACGGCTACCACGGTGGTGCTGCGCTGGTGGGCAATCCTGCTGACCGCCCCGCCAGACTGCTGCAGCGACTCCGAAGGATGGTGCACCACAGAAGAATGCCGTAGGTCAGAGGCATCCAGGCCGAGCCCTTGAGCGAAGTGGTTCCCATCAATGTGTGCCACGGGCGCGGAACTTAACGTGGAGGTGGCCACCGCCCACACGTAGAAGATCTGGTGCTCGCTGCGCTGGACAGTGCGCGTGCGCAGAAGGAGCCAGCCTGTCCCCGCGGCGCAGAGCAGCATGATGAACAGAGATAGAAAAAGCATGCGTCCCCCTTGTGCATGTGGCTCTGATCTGTGGCGCTTGAGCGCGAAACTTAGATGTGAAACCCCCAATAGCTATATCTTATACAAAACTATCGACTACTGTCTAGAGATGTGGCATGCTAAAGGCGCGAGTGCACACATGGTTTAAGGCACGAGTGCACACATGATGGAAAGCATGCTGCACCGTGTGCGGGGGCACACGGCAGGTTGATTCTTTGCGAGGGGGAAAGAACGTTATGCGTACCACCGGTATTCAGGTCTCCGGTTTTGGGTTTTTGTTGAGGCGCCTGGAGTTAGCGTTGGTGATTGGTGATGCGCGCATGGCGCATGATCCTTTGCGCAACCAGCGCCGGGCCTTGGCGGTGGGGCTGTTGATGAGCCTGCTGATCGCGGGTGGCGCGGTGATGCTGGGTCTGCTCAAACCGAAGCCCACCTTGGACGGGGATCTGGTGGCGGATGAGTTCGGGGGTCTGCACGTGCGCCTGGGGGAGACGTACCACCCGATCACCAATGTGGCGAGCGCGCGCTTGGTGCTCGGCGCGCCGGTGGATGCCACGAAGTCCACGGCCGATCAGTTGGCGTCGGCTCCCCATGGCGCACCGATGGGCGTGGGGCATGTGCCGGGGTTGGATCAGGCGGAGAAGAGCTCGTGGTTTCTGTGCTCTGGTCAGGGGGAGCTGGTGAGCGTCCACGCGATTCCGGAGGCTGAGGCGCACGAGCACACTCGTCGCGTGGCAGTGGCGACCGCTGGGCAGGAGTTTTGGCTGCTCAATGGGCAAAGCCGCACCTTGGTGGACCCGTCGGCGGCCAGGGCGTTGGGCGTGGATACGGTGGCCGTTAACCAGGGATTCTTGAAGCAATACGATCTGAAGGATCCATCGCTGTTGCCACAGGGGCCAACGGGGCTGCCGGCGCCGTTTGACGAGGCGGGCGTGTTGCTGAACGCCGGCGGCCGCGTGTTCATGACCGCGCCGGGTGGTGTTGCTGAGCTGAAGGGCGCACAGCGAGCCTATGCCGAGGGGCTGAGCGCCGCCCCGCCCCGTGCAGTGGCGCTTGCGGATGTGGTGGCGCAGCCAGGCGCAGACGTGTGGCCGTTTGTCCCGCGCGAGGATGTTCGCGCGAGCGACTGGGCGTCTGCTCCTTACGATTCCTCCTCGCTGCCGTGTGCGGGGCGGCAGGGCACGGCTGTGTTGCCTGCCCCGGAGGGTGCGGCGGCGGACTCTGGGTTCGTGGGGCCACGCGGAACCTCCCCTGTGGTCACGGAGCGTGGATTGTTCTTAATCGACGACGCCGGGCTTCGCTATTCCGTAGGCACCTCCGAAGAATTGTCGGCCTTAGGTTTTAAGGACCCTGTGGGTGTGCCGTGGCGGACCATCGCAGGACTCACGGACGCTGGCCTGCTGAGTGGTACCACTGCGCGGCAGACGATCAGCGCGATGACCACCAGCGAGAGCAGCACCGCTAAGGATACCGGGACGATGTAGCTGGTGGCCTCCGGTGTGAAGGCAACCCCCGTGACCGTGGGCGGCAGCGGCTGCACCGCTGCGTAGGTCTGTGGAACTGCGTGTGTGTCCACGCTAGAGATATCTGTAGCGAGTTGTTGTTCGCGCAGCTGCAGGGCTGCGTTGATTGCGGCTTGGGTATCGACCACTTTGATGGGCTGCTGCATGCCCGGTGCGGCGCCACCGGGCGAGGCTGTGGCCAGCAGGATTGCCGTGATGGTGTCCGCCGTGGCCTGGGGAAGTATCTCCCACACTCGGGCCGCCGTGCCGGAGACCACGGGCGTGGCGAAGCTGGTTCCTATGAAGGGATCTGGTGAGCCCACGAAGGTGGTGACCGCTCCGGGTTCTTTCTCGGGATCCCTTTCCACGCGGGCACTGACGGGGCCTCCGCTGGCGTAGAGCATGGCCCACGGCCCTGCGACGCTGTAATCCGCGGGGACCCGTCCGGTATCGGAGACGTGGTTCGCGCTGTCGCGAGCGTCCACGGCTCCCACTGCCAACACTCCTGGCAAGGACGCTGGATAGGGCACTTGGTCTTCCTCGCACTGACCCGTATTTCCTGTGGATGCGACCACTAACGCCCCTGTGGATTGAGCGCGTGTGATCGCCTCGCGTAGCTCGACGGTATCTTGACAGGCCACCATCGAGATATTGATGATGCGGGCCGGATGCGGTTCTGCAAGGGCTGCGTCGATCGCCGCAACGAGATGGCTCACCGTGCCCTCGCTTCTCTCGGGCGAATCCGAGTGGAGGAACGAGGCGATATGCGCGCCGGGAGCTACTTGCTGAATCACACTGGCCACGGCACTGCCGTGGAGAATACAGAAGTCCCGATCGCCACTGACCCCAGGCGCGGCAGAGCCTGTATCAATCACGGCTATGGGCACATCATGGCCGCTACCGGGGGTGGTGTCCGTGGCGCTGTGATCCACCGGAATCTCTGGGCCGATGAGTCCTTCTTGGCAGGTGTTACTCATCCGATGCCCCTAATGAGACCAAATACGCCGGTGGCATGCAGAGCGAGTGGAACTGCAAGGGCAAAGGCCAGCATCTCTACCCAGTCAATGATTCTTCCCACCATCGGGGAGTTAACGCGTAGCGCCGGAAGTGCAACCAACCCCAGGAGAAGTACCCCGGCCGGGCTATGGAGCGCCAACCACAACCCCACGAGGGCGGCCATTGTGCTGACGGCCACCGCATGAACGGGGCGCGTGCCGCGCGCCGTCACGCCCAGCAGAGCCACCGCGATCAGGAGTGCCATGGTCCAGCCGTCTAGGGGAGCCTTCCACGGCGCTATCTGCACCACGCAGGCACAGATCACCACGCATAACGCGCTGATCAGTGAAGAATGGACGTCCACCACCGCACCAGCAGAAGAGTGCACCGGCTCGCTGAAGATCCCTGTCGCGGGGACCTTGGGAAGCTTGATCTTCTGGATCGCAATGGCGATCTGCCCGGCGTATGCCAGCGCAAAGAGGGTCACCACCAGGGTCACTCCGGGCGAAAAGTTCATGACTGCCGCCAGCATCAGCGTGCATGTGATGACGCGTGCCGCCCCTGCACGCCAGACCATCAGAGCTGCCGCCACACATCCGCACAGCACGTTAATGTGCAGACCCACTCCGAAGGCAACGATGGGGGCGATCCACGAAAAGCGCTGGTCATGCAAGCTCGCGGCAGCAAGGCCCAGCGCGGCTATCGCACCAACAACAACAGTGAGGAGCTGTGATTGATCCCAGTCCCCGGGGCTGTAGAAGTCCACAGGGTGCCACAGTGGTGCGACCTGCCACGTCACCACCGCTGCGATAGCGGCGACGATCCACACCGCGGGGTTGTCGGCAATCGGCCCGCTGAGCTCCTCGACCGCCTCGGCCGGAGGAGCGGGCGCGCTCGCAATATCTAACTCCAGCGCCTCACCCGGTATCACTCCCGCATCCGTCAGCGTGTGTTCAGGCCGTATGCTTCCCACCGCCCGTTTGAGAACCCAGTGTTCGCCCGGCGTGATGTCCTCCACGAGGTGCGGTATGAGTTCTGCGACCGGTATGTGGTCGGCTACTGCAGCATTAATGGTGGTGCCACGACGAGGCACCGATATGCTCACGGCAAGCATGGGCAATCCCTCCCTTGAATGATCCCTGGATGCAACGCACCACCCCTTGGTGCGTTGGTATGTAGCACACCCCCGTGGTGTGCGTGTGAGTCATAGCGTAGCGTGCACGTCCTACATTCGCATTCGCGGTCAACTTTTATGGACCTGACCAGCGCAAATGAGAGCGTTCAATTTTTTGTTGGCAAAACATGATGTTCCATGGCAAGCTGAAAAGCACATGAGCGCGGTCGCGCACGGTGGTGATGGCCCCTCGGGGGAGGGATACGCCACACCCAACACGCTGTGTGCCGCGCTGGATTGGGGGAACATCGATGCAGACTCAAGCGCCACCAACGCTGCCGAAAGATAAGCAGCCATTCATCCGCTTGCTGATGCCTGCGGTCATGCTCGTGGCCGTGGTGGGCATGATCGCCGCCATGGTCCTGTCTGGAGCCGGACGCTCACCCATGACGTTCATCTTTCCGCTGATGATGCTGGGCAGCATGGCGATGATGTTCACGCCTGGGGGCAACGTGGACGAAATCCGTCGATCCTTCCATCGTCATATCGACGCCCTCACGGACGGCCTTAAACGAAAACACGAGCTGCAGCGTCAACAGATGGAGGCCGCACACCCCAACCCTCATACCCTGTGGTCGTATATCCACACGGGGACGGAGGTCACCGCAGAGCCAGGAGTCGTGAGGCTAGGCATGGCCGTGCAGACTCCCGAGGAGATCTTAGAGATACCGGTCAACGACCCGCCGGAGGATCTAGAGCCGGTCAGTGCGATGGGTCTACGTGACTTGGCGATTCGCTATTCGACTATTGAGGCTCCGGTGAGCGTGGACTTGGCGTCGTTCCATTGCGTTGTCATGGTGGGGGACGGTGCGGCCGGGCTGGCGCGTGCGATGCAGGCGCAGGTAGCGATGCAGGACGCGGATGCGTTGACGGTGACGGGGCCCTATGACCAGTGGCTGCCGCACGACGGGCCGCGGACAGTGCGCTTTTGTTCCGGGGAAACTCCGGTGACGGCGGGGTCCGTTGTGGTGGATCCCAGCCCAGAGTGGGTGAACACGGCCATCGCACAGGGGCTCTACCTGCACGTCACCGGTGAGGACGAGGGGTGTGTGTTAAGCGCCTGGACGGTTGATGGTTGGGCGCCATTCGGGGTGGCGGATCAGCTCAGCGAGGTGGAACTGGCTCAGATCTGCCGGTCCCGCTCGACGGTGCGATCAAGCACCTCGCTGCTGGAATTGCAGGGCGGAGATCTGCGAGCGCCGATTGGTTTTAGCGGCTCCCCGGTGTACCTGGACATTAAGGAATCCGCACTCGGGGGAATTGGGCCCCATGGACTGTGCATCGGGGCTACCGGAAGTGGTAAATCGGAGTTTTTGAAGAGTGTGGTGGTGAGCTTTGCCCACAATCACACCGCGGAGGAATTGAACTTCATTTTGGTGGACTTTAAGGGTGGCGCCACGTTTATGGGGCTGGAACGGCTTCCCCATACTTCGGCGGTCATTACCAACCTGTCGGAAGAATCCACCCTGGTAGATCGCATGCAAGACAGTTTGCTGGGAGAGATGCATCGGCGCCAAGAACGGCTCCGTGCCGCCGGGATGCCCACCGCCATTGAATTCAATAAAGCATTTCCTGGGAAAATGCCCGCCCTGTTCATCATTGTGGACGAGTTTTCAGAATTACTTCATGCCCGTCCGGAGTTTGCGGATGTGTTTGCAGCCATCGGGCGCCTGGGGCGCTCGCTGAGGATGCATCTGCTCTTGGCGAGCCAGAGGCTGGAAGAAGGACGCCTGCGTGGCCTGGAATCACACCTTAGTTATCGGATCGCTTTGCGCACCTTTTCGGCGGCGGAATCGCGAGCGGTGATTGGTAGCACTGCTGCCTATGAGCTTCCGCCCACACCGGGCGCGGCCATCCTCAGCGCACAGGACACGATCCGCTTTCAATCGGCTTACGTATCGGGACCGGAGCTTCCGCGTGACCAGCGCCTGGTGCAACTCCTGGGAAGCACAGTCACCGCGGAGACCACCACCTTGGATCTGGTGGTCGAGCAATTGGAAGGCCCTAACCACAACCCGGTCTGGCTGCCACCTCTGCCGGAGACGCTGCACGCCCACGAAGTTATGGAGCCCGTCGCGCCGGGCATCGCCCGGATTGGCCGTGAGGATCTCCCGTTCGAGGGGCTGCAACCCACCTATGACATTGACATCAATCGACGCCACTGGGCCATCGTTGGCCAGCCGCAATCGGGCAAAACGATGACGCTGCGCAGCCTTGTCCTCGGACTCGCGTTGAGCACTCCGGGCCTGGCCATATATGTGTTCGATCCGGGCGGGTCGCTGCGCGATCTTGCGCGGATTCCTCAGGTTGCGGCCGTTGTTGGGGCAAACGGGCTCAGCCGTCTTCTGGATGAGATGGAGCACACCACGGGTGCGCGCCTGCTGGTCATCGATGGGATCGACCAAGTCGGTGACGAGGAGCAACGTCTCATCACGCTGGCCACAACCGGCCTTGAGAAGGGACTGCATGTGGTGGTGACCAGCCTGCGATGGAACCTGCGCCCCAGCCTCCGGGATGTGCTGACAGGGCAGATGGAGCTGCGCATGACACCACTGGACTCGGTGTTTCGCGATGCTCAGAAGAGCTTGCCTGACCTTCCCGGCCGGGGAGTGAGTCATCGGGGAAAGCACGTACAGATAGCATGCAGCACTGCTCAGGATGTGGAGCACGTCCGTCAGGTATGTCATGGGCGCCAGGACGAAGAGTTGTCCATGAGAGTGCTTCCACAACGCATCACGACCCGCGAGGCTGCTGCGCCACATGCGTTCGCCATCGGCGGCCCGCGGCTGGAACCCGTGGCATGGAATTGGATGGAGTTTCCACATTTCGTGGCTGTAGGACAGTCTCGCGCGGGAGCGACAACAACGCTACGCAGCGTGGTGAACAGCATTCGTGCCCGTGATCCGGAGGCAGCGGTGATCGCTACGGATGCTCGGCGAGGACTGCTAGGAATCG
The DNA here is from genome assembly GCF_024701495.1 of Corynebacterium sp. zg254. Classification (NCBI taxonomy): domain Bacteria; kingdom Bacillati; phylum Actinomycetota; class Actinomycetes; order Mycobacteriales; family Corynebacteriaceae; genus Corynebacterium; species Corynebacterium sp. zg254. The sequence continues at coordinate 891,916 of NZ_WIAR01000001.1, read as the reverse complement.
ACGGATATATGGTGGCACAGGACTTCCGGCAGTGCGTCGAGGACTGGATGAACATCCTGAGGGAGAGGATTCCAGGGCCCGACGTGAGTAGCGAACAATTAGCTGCACGGTCGTGGTGGTCCGGCCCTGAGGTGTTCGTGGTGGTTGACGATTCGGATACAGACCCCGGTCTGGATGTGCTGTTGCCGGTCTTGCCGTACGCCGCAGACATTGGCCTGCACCTGGTTCTCGCTCGCCGTTCCGGGCCCTTCCAACGCAGCAGTTTTCAACCACTCATGCAGGCAATCCGTGACCAGACAGCCTGGTTGTTGCTGTCCGCACCACGGGAAGATGGCCCGATTGCAGGCCAACGATTAGAAAAGCGTCCGCCCGGTAGGGCAATGTATGTGCACTCTGAGCCGTGGGTGGTTCATGTCATTACTCCCGATGGGGCCGAGGCATCCGACGGGCACGAGTGCACGAAGGAGGGGGAGAGATGAGACCTAGCATCAAACAGCGCATGCAGATAAAAGTGAAGCCACCGAGCCTGGAACATACCAGCATCATTGCGCAAGCCATGAGCCTTCAGGAATCAGGCATTTTGCTGCATGGAATGGAAGTCACGGATCTGTCCACGGGCTACTGCACAACCGGATCCGCGGAGATGCAGCAACCCGGCTATTTAACGTTCACACGCGGTGACAACTCCCTGGCGGACGCGGTAAGAGAGGATGCCGGGGCAAGCCAGTACAGCGCGGTGGACTATCCGTACAGGGCTACCGGCTTAAGTATGAGGCGCCTCGAGAAACTGCTCGTTCTGGTGAAAGACGTTGCTGCCCAACGAGAAGCCAACAAGGAATGGGCCAGCGTCAATCCGCCGGCACCACGCAACGCCTTCCCCTGGGGGCTGGGCTTAGATAAACCCGACATCCTGGTGACGAAGGACACCGAGGCGGCCGAGGGAATTATTGCCTTCCTTCGACAGCGAGGGTTCCGCGCGAGGAAAGTGGACCCGTCAGAGGCCTGTGAGATTCTGGCTGACTTGCGCGAGATAGAACTTGAACGGGAGCACGGACGTGAAGAGGAGGAGTATCAGGAGCCTGACCAGGAAGAGTCTGGAGCATGGGGCGACTACGTTGGTTCGCGGGTGTCTAAGAAGTTTGTGCTGGCTGCCGCCGCTATCGCATTGGTGAGCCTCGCAGGCTTAGCTGCGATATACCTGCCCGGTAGTACTCGAGAGGTTACGGCGAGCGAGGCGGCGTCGGATAGTAGTGCAGGAAGGTCTGGCACGTCCACGTCGTCCGCGGCGCCGAGCGCAGCAGCACAGCAGCAGGCCGCAACTCAGGGGAACGGTAAGGGGAAGGAGCAGCATCCGCCATCGGCAGAAAAGCGAGCCTTTGAAGAGCATCGCAAGTCAGGGGACAACGCCCCGGCACCAGCGGCAGAACGTGCAGCCATTCCCGTGGCCATCGACGTAGCAGGTTGGCGGCGCGTGGGCGCTACCCAGGGACGGGAAGAGTTCATGTCGGATGATCCAGACATGCGCATCCTGGTAGCGGCGGCGCCGGCACCCGTGGAGTCGCAAGAGCAACTGGACCAGGCGGTGCTCACCGCGATTGAAAAGGCCAGGCGCGATACCGGGAAAAGTGACTTGGAAGTGGTGGGGGTGTCCCCAGCCGCGTACAAGGAAATGCACCCTACGTCGCACACGCAATGGACCGTTCGGCTGGTAGACGGGCACCAAATGTCCGTGGGCTGCCAGATCCGAGACACCGGGGACGTGCCTCCACGCGTGGCGGATGCCCGGGGGAAAGCATGCCAGCAGGCGATCGACACCGCACGCCTGGAACGTCTGGATCGCGCCGGGACATGATCGCGCTGACGTTGGTGGTGGGCGCTGCACTACGTGCGTTGGTCAGCATGCATGAGGAAGAGAGGGCGTTTGGGGGAGAGAGGTGCCGAACCCATGGGCCGAGCATAAGAACAAACAGGTAGCACCAAGTCCAACTAATGCGCCCATCATTACCGACGCAGACACCGGCCGCGAACTCTGGCGTGTCCAATACCGCGCCCTGACGAGGTTAGTCATGGCCGTCTTGAATTCAAACAAGGAGCCGCATAGCTCGCACCACGTACAAAAATATGAGCAGAGAAAAGAAGTGATCGGTACTTTCAAACAGCTTTTGAATGTTCATGTTCAGAGCAGACCGATGAATCTGGCAATCAGGATAGGACTCTCACTGTTGAGATGTAGAGTAGGTGGTTTGGATTGTGATCGCGCCTATTTCTTTCAGGGATTTCCATATTGACGCTATTAGAACATTTTGTATGGCTTGTATTGCTGCTGTTTTTAGCAAGAATGTCTGGCATGCCCAGTTGACGTATGACGCCATGTCATGTTATGCTAGTTGTCGCGCAGAGTAAAGCGCGCTATAAAGGGAAGTTAACAATGTGAATTGTGTCTATATTGTCAGCCACGCTGACGCTGGTAGTCGCAGTCATCATTTTTCTAGATACCAGGAATAAATAAAGAAGTCCCCACCCGCAAGGTCTAGCTGGGAGGGGGCTTCCCGCCAGAACACGCGAAAGGATACGCTAATCATGCGTTTCACACTCCTCGGGGCATGTGCAGCCACAATCATGACACTGGCTGGAGCCTCTGCTTTCTTCATTCCCGCCTTCCTTGCCGTCGGATACGCCATCGACCGCAATCAAAAGGTAGCCAGCTAATGCGCCCTATCATTATGGATGCTGATACCGGGCGGGAACTCTGGACAGGTGAAGACTGTGCAGACCACGTCGGCATCACGCCTGCAACATGGCGTAACTACAGCGCCAATCACCGAACTCCTGCTTATGTGGCCACAATTCTCGGAAAAACCCGTCTTTGGGACGCCGAGGACGTTAAGGCTTGGCACGCCAACCGTCCTGGCTCTCCCGTTAAAAACCATCCAACCGCTCATGGCAAGCATTAAAAAATAGAAGAAAGCCGAAGGCTGCGCCCAGTCGAGACCAGTCATGTCTGCCTCCAACTCAAGCAAGGCATCATGTGGCCCATGTCACGTACAAAAAATAACCAGAGACAAAGACGTAATCTGCACTTTCAAACAACTTGTGAAAGTGCTTTCTCGAAGCGGATCAGTGAATTATACAATCTCGATATGATTCGCACTGTTGGGGACAGGGAAAGCGGCACGGATGGCAATCTCACTAATCGATTTCCTGTCTTTCCATTGTTTTGGAATTTTCCCTTGTGGGGAGAGTAGCGGTCATCGTCGGCTCGCGCATCCACGTCGGGACTCCAAAATATATAAGGAACGTACGGTAGTCGCGAGTTGTGCGTTGACCCGAGCTTCCCGAGGGGCACCGTCCATGGGGTACGGCACGTCGCGGCTGAGCTACTCGTGTTAGAAGGTGCGAACGTGACGATGGTGCAATGCCAACTTAGCCACGCTCGGGCTTCACTGATCCTGGATGCTTATGCCGACCTGGCTAGCGCGGCGTCCGCGATGTACTGCTCGTTTCGAGCATTGGTGTAGCGCTCGTGTGAATAAGGAGTTAGTTCTGTTTATCCAGGTCAGGGGTGTTTAATGGGAGGGGTTGAGCTGTGCAGAGGGGGTAGCAGCAAAAAATTTTTTAAAAAGTGTGAACCTTTTGCGGGCTTCCGGAGTCTAACAAAGGGAGACAAACGCCGCGTGACGCGTTTGCTCGTTACACACAACAGTCACGATGACAAGACTCACGTCAACAAGAGCAGGGGGAACCTGATGAGTTTTAAAACTGATGTCGCCACCATGACCTCGGCGGCAAGCAACGTAGACAACATCAATGGGGAAGTGCAAGGCGAACTGAGCCGTCTGCAAAACGTGGTGGACAGCGTGTCAGGCGCATGGAAGGGGCAAGCGCAAGGCGCATTCCAAGGCCTGATGGAGCGCTGGAACCAGTCTGCACGCGAACTGAATGAGGCTTTGATGAGCATCTCTGACAACCTTCGGGCCAATGCACACGCATTCGACGACACGGAAATGGCCAATGCTGCAGCCTTCAACGGCTAAACGTCGCCAGCCACCGTTGTGGCCGCAGCCTTCAACGGCTACACCACGCTGTCACACTTGTGACACTTCAACCACCTAGGGGGATACATGATCCATTACAACTTTGGAACCATCGCGCAAGCCGCCGATGACATCAACCGAACCAACGGAAACATCGACCGCATCTTGGGAGACCTCAAGTCCCAGCTGCAGCCACTCGTTGCCGAATGGGAAGGAGAAGCAGCCGAGTCCTACAACGCAGCCCAAGCAAAATGGGATAAAGCCGCAGCGGAACTCAACCAGATCCTGGCGCAGGTGTCCACAGCAGTGCGTCAAGCCAACGACCGGATGAGCGAGATTAACCAGAGCGCGGCGCGAAGCTGGGCTTAAGGAGGGCTATCGAACACACGCTAACTAGTTGTTCTTCGTGGTAAGGGCAGCGGCCCCACGGACGTGACGTCAACGCCGGAGAGGTGAGAAGGCGTCACGGGTGGGGTCGCTGACCTGTGCGCGGTGCTCGCTGGCCTGTGTGCGGGGAGCCTTTGACATCTGCGTGAGAGAAGATATCGCCGATGCGGGTACATCTGCATCAATTTGGGTACATCCGCAGCATGCCGTAATATTAGCGAGGTTGTGATCCTCACGAAGGGTCAGCAGACGGGTCTCCACCGGCCGCCGTCTGCAATCTACGCACGTAGATCCAATTCTGGCTGGCAGTTCCAAGAAGACCAAGGAGTCCCTCTGTGACTACTTTCCACCCAAAGAGCGGTGACATCTCCCGTAAGTGGTATGTCATTGACGCTACTGATGTGGTGCTTGGCCGTCTTGCTGTGACCGCAGCTGACCTGCTGCGCGGCAAGAAGAAGCCATACTTTGCACCAAACGTTGACTGCGGTGACCACGTCATCATCATCAACGCTGACAAGGTACACATTTCCTCCAACAAGCGCGATCGCGAGATGCGCTACCGTCACTCCGGCTACCCAGGTGGCCTGAAGTCCATGACCCTCGGTCGCTCCCTGGAGCTGCACCCAGAGCGCGTTGTGGAAGAGGCAATCCGTGGCATGATGCCACACAACAAGCTGTCTCGCGCTTCCCTGAAGAAGCTGCGCGTTTTCGCTGGCCCAGAGCACACCTTTGAGGCTCAGAAGCCAGAGACCTACGAGATCAAGCAGGTGGCACAGTAATGACTGAGTACAACGAAGAAAACTACACCGCTGCAGACGCAGTGAACGAAGAGTTCGTTGCAACCATCGGTGATGCTGTTGCAGCTGAGAACACTGAAGAAGCTGCCGTTGAGGCAGCACCAGCGCTGTTCGAAGGCACCATCCAGACCGTTGGTCGTCGTAAGGAAGCAGTTGTCCGCGTCCGCATGGTTCAGGGCTCCGGCCAGTTCATCTGCAACGGCCGCACCCTGGAGGACTACTTCCCCAACAAGCTGCACCAGCAGCTGATCAAGGCACCACTGGTGCTGTTGGAGCGCGAAGAGCAGTTCGACATCGTTGCAAACCTGACCGGTGGTGGACCATCCGGCCAGGCAGGCGCATTCCGCCTGGCTATCGCCCGTGCTTTGAACAAGTACAACCCTGAAGAGCGCAGCGCCCTGAAGAAGGCAGGCTTCCTGACCCGTGACGCTCGTGCTGTTGAGCGTAAGAAGGCCGGTCTGCACAAGGCACGCCGTGCACCTCAGTACTCCAAGCGCTAAACCTTATCGCTGGTGCGCTCAGCCCATGGCTGCGTAGCTTGCGTCAGAGCACGCTATGCTAGCGCGCAGTAGAGCAGTGAGTACAAGGGCCTGGTGCCCGATAGGAAACTATCGGGAGCCAGGCCCTTTCGCTGTGTCACATCGCACCCCAAGCCTCCAAAGAGAAGGATTATGCGACAAAAAAATGTGCCTGCTGCCGGGGGCGTCGCGGTCGTTTTAGGAAGTGCCCTGGCACAACCATAGGATTATTTCGCTCTTCCGAGATTTTGTCCTGGGGAAATGCACAAGAACCGCAACAAAGTCCTATGGTCGTGCCAGCAATCCTCACGGCCGGCGGGGTAAAGGGAGTTCCCACCGTGGGTGATGCAATGGCAAGGAGTATAGAACACCAACGCTGCAGACCACATGGTGGATGCAACACCGGGGATTTCCGGAGGAGTAGACCGATCCTGTTCGATGCCACGCTCCTGACTGTGCACACAAAGAGGATCATGCTGAAGGAAAAGCTCGTGACATTCGCACCCCAAGCCTCCCATGAATGTACATGTATTTAGACATGTGTGGCGTGCGCATGCGCGCGGCGGGCCCCAGAACATGCATGGCACCTAGCCCCGAAAGTGGGCTGTGGTGGGGTGCGCTTCGGCGTCGGATATAGGGAATGACCAGCACACACGGCGAACAACGCACAACGGCCAGAAAAATGGATTGAACGATGTTCACGGATTTCTTGAATGGTGTTCAAATATTCAGCTAGCGTGCACAAGTATGACTGAGATCCTCGACATCGCACGCGACAAAGCCCTTGCCACAGGTGTGGGACTCACCCGTGACGAACTGCTCCGCGTCCTCGAACTACCCGACGACCGCCTGGAAGAAATGGCCGACGTGGCCCACCAAACCCGCCTGAAATGGTGCGGCCCAGACGTGGAAGTAGAAGGAATCATCTCCATCAAAACCGGCGGATGCCCCGAAGACTGCCACTTCTGCTCCCAATCCGGCCTCTTCGAATCCCCCGTGCGCGCAGCACGCCTCAACATCCCCGACCTCGTGGAAGCCGCCCGACGCACCCGCAAATCAGGAGCCACCGAATTCTGCATCGTCGCCGCCGTCAAAGGCCCCGACCAAGCCCTGCTGGACCAAGTGGGCAACGCAGTGGAAGCCATCAACAAAGAAGTGGAGATCGACATCTCCTGCTCCCTGGGAACGCTCACCCTGGACCAAGCCCAACAACTCAAAGACATGGGCGTGCGCCGCTACAACCACAACCTTGAAACGTCGCGCAGCTTCTTCCCCAACGTGGTAACCACTCACACCTGGGAAGAACGCCGCGAGACCCTGGAGAATGTTCGCGCCGTGGGGATGGAAATCTGCTCCGGCGGCATCATCGGCATGGGCGAAAGCCTGGAACAGCGCGCAGAATTCGCATCCCAGCTGGCGGAGATCGAGCCGTGCGAAGTGCCGATGAACTTCCTGGACCCACGCCCGGGAACCCCCTTCGCCGACCGTCCCCTGGTGCCCATGGGAGAGGGCCTTCGCGCCGTAGCGATGTTCCGCTTCGCGATGCCACGCACCACGCTGCGCTTCGCAGGAGGACGCGAGCTATCCCTGGGCGACGACGGCACCGAAAAGGGCCTGCTGGGCGGAATCAACGCCATCATCGCTGGCAACTACCTCACCACCCTGGGGCAGGCCATCGAAAAGGACGTGGACATGCTCAACCGCATCGACCTGCCCATTAAGGCGCTGTAAAGGGGCGCGCGGTGGCACGACACAACCTCGACAGCACAGAGCTTGAACAGGCCGTGCTCCTGGGGCAGGCGCCGCTGTTCCACCCCAACACTGGGCAGAACCTAAGCGACGTCGCGGACATCAGTGCAGTGAACGTCCACTTTGCCGCAGCCGCTGGACTGGATGTGCCGCGCTACTGCCAACTGTGCGGGCGGCGGATGGTGGTGCAAGTCCGGCCCGACGGATGGTCGGCGCACTGTTCGAGGCATGGGACGGTGGACTCGTCGATTTTGGATCGTTAGGGCAGCGGGCGCTGCGGGTGCGGTATCGCCACGCCTTGGCCGCTGCGCCTTGGCCGTTGCGCCTTGGCCACACCGCCACACCGCAGCCACACCGCCACGCCCCAGCCACACCAAGCCGCCCTTCGACCTCAGTAGCAGCTGTGTAGAATGAGCCACTATGGCAAAACTCTTTGGAACAGATGGTGTGCGAGGCCTCGCCAACCACAAGTTGACGGCCCCGCTGGCAATGAAACTTGGAGCGGCTGCAGCGCGCGTGTTGGTCTCTAAAGAAGAGCAAGGCCGCCGCCCTACGGCCATCATCGGCCGCGACCCGCGCGTCTCCGGCGAGATGCTGGGCTCCGCGTTGGCAGCTGGAATGGCTAGCCAGGGCATCGACGTACTGGATGTGGGCATTCTCCCCACGCCCGCGGTGGCTTTCTTGACCGATGATTTCGGCGCGGACATGGGCGTGATGATCTCCGCATCGCACAACCCTATGCCGGACAATGGCATCAAGTTCTTCGCCGCCGGCGGTCACAAGCTGGATGACGAGATGGAAGACGCCATCGAAGCCACCATGCTGGACCTGCCGGAAGAGGGCCCCACGGGTGCAGCCATCGGCCGTATCTTGGACGAGTCCGCCGAGGCCCTGGACCGCTACCTGGCGCACCTGCGCGAAGCCGTGCCCACGCCGTTGGACGGCATTCGTGTGGTGGTGGACTGCGCACATGGCGCGGCGTTCCAAGCCGCTCCCGAAGCCTACCGCCAGGCTGGCGCGGAAGTCATCCCGATCAATAATGAGCCGAACTCCTTCAACATCAACGATGGTGTGGGTTCCACGCACATTGAGGTCATTCAGCGGGCTGTGGTGGAGCATCACGCAGACCTGGGCCTGGCTCACGACGGCGATGCTGACCGCTGCTTGGCCGTGGATTCCGAAGGCAATGTGGTTGATGGCGACCAGATCATGGCGATTCTCGCGTTGGCTATGAAGGAAGACGGCGAGCTGAAGAAGAACATGCTGGTGGCGACCGTCATGTCTAACCTGGGTCTGACGTTGGCGATGCGTGAGAATGGTATTGATCTGCTGCAGACGAAGGTGGGTGATCGCTACGTGCTGGCGGAGCTCCGCGCGGGAGATTACTCCCTGGGTGGCGAGCAGTCCGGCCACGTCGTGATCCCTGAGCATGGAACGACCGGCGATGGAACCCTGACCGGTTTGTCCTTGATGGCGCGGATGGCGCGCACGGAAAAGCCATTGAGCGAGCTGGCTCAGGTGATGACCGTGTTGCCTCAGACCTTGATCAACGTGCCTGTGTCCGACAAGTCCAAGATCATGCAGGATAGTTCCGTGCAGGCCGCGATTGAGCAGGCGAAGCAGGTGCTGGGCGATACGGGCCGTGTGCTGCTGCGTCCGTCGGGCACGGAGGAGCTGTTCCGCGTGATGGTGGAGGCTGCGGATTCTGATTCTGCCCGGAAGATCGCGGGCCAGCTTGCTGCGGTGGTTGCGGCCGTCTAGCTGGATTAATACCGACGCCGGGCGCGCTGTTTGACAGCCTCCGCCCTGCGAGGTTCTCTACCCCAAAAAGGTTCACACAAAATTTGTGTGAACCTTTTTCGCGTCTGTGGAGTCTAACAATGTGGGATCTCAGTTGGACCGCTTAAGGCAGCGGGACTGATGACAACGGGATTGTAGACAACGGGATTGTAGATAAGACAGGGAAAGGGGAAGAGTATGGAGCACTCAGCATTGTCCTTGGATGTGGCGCAGGCGCTGCAGCAGCTAGCGCAGCTCAAGGAGACACAGAGGGTCAGAGGGGATTTTTTGGATGGCGAGCGCCCGGAGGTTCCGCTTCATGCGTTTGGCCAGGGGCTATCCGGTTTAGCTAAGCAGTGGGCCGCGAGCCTCGCGCGTGGGCATGACGTGGGTGTAGAGCATGCCCGTCGCGTCCACACCGTGACTTCGGAGAGTGAGGCTGTGGTTCGTCGCGTGGATGCCGCCGACACGTTGGATGGCGGTGGCGCATCATGATGGATCCGCAGGCTCGGGTGGAGCAGGATTTATGCACGTTAGAGGACCTTGGCGCGCCGGTGGAGCCCGCCCGATCGCAGGCGCAGTTTAGCGCCGGGCTGGATGTGGGGGTGCTCGTCCAGTGGGCGCAGGCGCTGAACGGTTTCGTGACTAGCGACCAGTGCGCTCCGGCGCAGAGCTCTCAGCAGGTCGTTCCGGCGTTGCAGGGCGTGGGGCAGGGCTCGGTGTGCGCGTCTCTCGCCCAGGCTGTGCAGTCGTTGTGTCAGCATCATCAGGCGATGCACGATGCGGCGATGTCGGCGGGTCACTGTGTGGAGAGGGTGGGGGCCGTTGTGAATCAATGTGCCGACGCCATCGGCGCGATCACCAACGGCCTCCAGGACGTGACGCGTCTCATTCAGGCGCTGGCCCCTGCCCCACATGGGGAGTGCATTATCCAGACGCTGTTGAGCCAGGCCGGGCTGGCAGTGGAGGGGTTGTTGAAGTCTCGCAATGGCACGTTGGAGGCGCTCTGTAGTCAGGCTATTGCGGATGCGGAGCCAGCACACCAGGACGAGCAGTGCCACTGTTCTCATCAGTCGCACGAGGCGGCGCCTGTGGTTTCTCACAAGCCGCCCCAGTCTCCGGTGATCGTGGCCCAAGCGCCCGCGCAGACGCCATGTGTAGAGATGACCCATGCTCCAGGCGTAGGGATGACTCATGTAGCGGTGAGCGTGGCCCAAGCGCCGGTAGTGGAGGTGTCTCACGCGACGGGGGCGGCGACGTGCCCACCGCTGATTTCTTCGCAGCAGCTGGTGTCCACGGTGCAGAATCACGTGAACATGGCGGCGTCCGCGTGGCATCAGTGCCTGTCGCAAGCGGTGGACATGCTGTGTCCAGAGGCCACGCCTGAGACTCACTGTCCAGTGCCGGAGGACGCGTCGCCCTGCTCGCATGAGGCGCCCGCGCCTGAACAAGCGCCGGAACAGAAGCCCGACCCGGCGCCCGAACCAGCACCCGAGGCGAAGGCGCCGTGCCCACACGAGGCGTCAGAGCAGAAACCGGAGCAAGCTCCGCAACCAGTGCCCGAGGCGAAGGAGCCATGCCTAGACGAGGCTACAGAGCAGAAACCGGAGCCAGCTCCGACGCTTGCTCCAGCGCCGGCGCCAGAACCAGAACCTGCGCCAGCTCCAGCTCCAGCGCCGGCCCCGGAAGCGGTTCCGGCTGCGTCGTCTTCGTCCTCGTGGGCACCGGACATTTGGGTGGATGTTCACGCCAACGTGGCGGTGGCTTCCGAACTCTCCACGAGCGCCGCAGGCAGCGCGGCCGCGGCAAGCCCTGTGGAGTTAGCAACCTCAGGAACCGGTAGCGCCGTGGGGTCGGCAGCTACCGTTCATCTAGCAAGGAGTGAACAGTGGTGAGCGAACACACCAGCAATCCCTACGACCGTATAGTGGAGGACTTTGCCCATCAGATGACGGCCATCACCGCCGAGTTTGAGGACAACTTAAAACAGGCAGCGCAGCAGGTAGGCAAGCTACTAAAAGACTTGGAGGGGCTTGAACTGCCGATCGACGCCGCGCAGCACGATAGCCAGCCTGCACAGGTCTCACACCGTGGCGATGCATCCGGCAGCGCGCCGAAGTCAGCTCCAGGAGGTCCGAATATCTTTCATCACGCTTGAGCAACGTTGGATGAGCGGCGCTGGCTGTGCAGCGCCGCCTGCTAGCCGCGTGATGTGACGCTGACCTGGTGCACGCTAACCTCGTGCACGCTGACCTAGCGCACGCTGGCTCACTTGAAGCTGAGCTCCTGGATACGTTTTTGAATATCCGCATTCTCCGGCAGCTCGTCGACCAGTTCCTTCTTCGTGGCGACCAGGGTCCGCTTAAGCTCAGCGGTGTCATCGCGGAAAGCGGCGTACTTCTTATCCGTCTCCGCCAGAATGAACCCGGTCATCAAGGCACGTGCAAGATCCTGGTTGCTGAACTCAGGAAGCCCCTTGCCCATCAACAATTTTTTGGTGATTTTTTCATTGAAGCCCTGAGCGGTGGCGCGCTCTAGGCGTCGATAAACAACGTCACCCTTCCACTGCGCGGCCATGCGCGTGGCATCACCCATGGGGATCTCGCCGATCGCTCCGGCATTCAGGACCAGGCCAGGAGCCTCCACGTACTTTGCGGCCTCGTAGGAGGACGGCGACGTATCGGACGGGTAGATCGCAACCACACCGGCTAGCAGCGCCTGATTCTCATAGGTCTTCACGCCTTTGTGGGAGGCGGTACGTCCCGTCGCTGCCAGGACAGCGGAGGACGCACCGAAACCGTGACCCGCGAGGAACAGCTTGGTGGGATCAACCGAGATGTTGCCCTGGCCGAGCTTCACACCAGCCAGGATCTGCAGTGACGTCTCCAAATCAGAGGCAAACCCGCGCGCGTTGGGGGCAAAACCCCTCTCCGTATTCGGCGCTGCCACGGCAATGCCCCAGCTGGCGAGGTGACGCAGCGTTGCGTGGTACGCCTCAATGCTTTGGCGCCAATCATGACCAAAAGCAACGGCGGGGATGCCCTTGCCCTCGGCAGGAGTGTAGACGCGACCGGGGATGCCGGCAAACTCAAGCTCGCCAGTGAGCACGCGGTGCGGTCCGCGCTTTCCGAGACGGGGGATCAGGTTCTTCAACTTGTCAGCCACAAGAAACAAGATTAACAGAAGAGTGTGACGAAGCACCCGTGCTCAGGCACTACCCGCACAATTTTATGCCGTGTAGAATCACCGGCATGTGTGCAATCGTTGGATATGTCGGTAATTCCGGTGCTCTGCAAATTGGTCTCGATGCGCTGAAGCGCATGGAATATCGCGGATATGATTCCGCCGGTATTGCCGTAGTAGGACAAGGAACACTGAAGGTAGAGAAGAAGGAAGGCAAGCTAGACAATCTTCTCAACCGCATTGATGAGGTTGGCCGTGACGAGTTTTCCGGCACCGCCTGCATTGGGCACACGCGTTGGGCAACCCACGGCTCGCCCAACGACGTCAATGCACACCCGCATACATCCTTCGACGGCAAAGCCGCCATCGTGCACAACGGCATTATTGAAAACTTCGCAAGCCTGCGCGAGGAGATCGAATCCCACGGGATTGAGCTGGAATCGGAAACAGATTCCGAGGTCGCAGCACACCTTGTAGCCCTGGCATACAACGAAGGCCCCACCGCCGGTGACTTTGAAGCCTCCGCGCTGAACGTGCTGTCCCGCCTGGAGGGCGCGTTCACGGTGCTGTTTACCCACGCGGACCACCCCGGCACCATCGTGGCGGGCCGCCGCTCCACCCCGCTGATCGTGGGCGTGGGCGACGGTGAAATGTTTATCGGATCCGACGTGGCAGCCTTCATCGACCGGACGAAGAACGCCGTGGAGCTGGGCCAAGACAACGCTGTGGTCATCACCCCGGAGGGCTACAACTTGTACAACTTCGCCGGCGAGCCGGTGGAGGGCACCCCGTTCACCATCGACTGGGACCTGGAGGCCGCACAGAAGGACGGCTTTGATTCCTTCATGATGAAGGAGATCTACGAGCAACCCGCCGCCGTACGCGACACCCTGGCCGGTCACTTTGTGGACGGCCGCATCGTCTTGGACGAGCAGCGCCTGTCCGACGATGACCTGCGCAACGTCTCCAAGGTGTTCGTGGTGGCCTGTGGTACCGCATACCACTCGGGCCTGTTGGCGAAGTACGCCATCGAGCACTGGGTGCGCGTGCCCGTAGAGATCGAGGTGGCCTCCGAGTTCCGCTACCGTGATCCGGTGCTGGATCGCTCCACCCTGGTGGTGGCGATCTCCCAATCGGGTGAAACGGCCGACACCTTGGAGGCCGTCCGCCACGCAAAGGCCCAGGGCGCCCGCGTGCTGGCGATCTGCAACACCAACGGTTCCCAGATCCCGCGTGAGGCCGACGCAGTGCTGTACACACATGCCGGCCCGGAGATCGGTGTGGCATCCACGAAGGCATTCCTGGCGCAGATCGTGGCCAACTACCTGGTTGGTTTGGCGCTGGCCCAGGCCCGCGGTACGAAGTACTCCGATGAGATCGCCGTGATTTTCGACGAGCTGGAGGCCCTGCCGGAGAAGATCGAGAAGACCCTGGAGCTGCGCGATACCGTCCTGGACCTGGCCAAGGAGCTCGGCGCTATCCCAACCATGCTGTTCCTCGGCCGCCACGTGGGCTTCCCCGTGGCCCTGGAGGGTGCACTGAAGCTCAAGGAACTGGCCTACATCCACGCCGAGGGCTTTGCCGCCGGTGAGCTCAAGCATGGCCCGATTGCCCTGATCGAGGATGACCTGCCGGTGGTGGTTGTTGTTCCATCGCCAGAGGGCCGCCCGGTGCTGCACTCGAAGATCGTGTCCAACATCCAGGAAATCCGCGCCCGTGGTGCGAAAACCATCGTCGTGGCCGAGGAGGGGGACGACGCCGTCAAGCCTTACTCCAACTGGCTGTTGGAAATCCCTCGCACCTCCACGTTGGTCCAGCCTGTACTGTCCACCATTCCTTTGCAGTTCTTGGCTGCAGACATCGCGCGCGAGTGCGGTAACGAGGACATTGATAAGCCACGTAACTTGGCGAAGTCCGTGACGGTGGAGTAGCACCCACGTACTAGTGTTGTGGTCATGACAACCTCCGCCTCACCCAGTGCACAGCCCACAGCCCCTACCCATCCGGTGTTGGCAGAGGTGATTGTGGATATCTCTGCGATCCGGGCCAATGTGCGCACGCTGGTGGACAAGGCCGCACCGGCACAGGTGATGGCGATCGTGAAAGCTGATGGCTACAACCACGGGGCGTCCGTGGCCGCCCAGGCGGCCCTGGATGGCGGGGCGCAGATGCTGGGCGTGGCGACGTGCGCGGAAGCCCTGAGCCTGCGCACCCAGGGCTTTACATGCCCCATCACCGCGTGGATGTGGATTCCCGGCGAACCGCTGGAGGATGTGTTCGCTGAAGACATCACCGTCGGTATCCCGTCCCTGGCGCACGCCGAGGCGTTTGTGCAGGCAGCAGCCGCGGCTTCTGAGGCCAGCGGCATCCGGCCGAAAGCGGGCTTGATGGTGGACACGGGGCTGTCCCGGTCAGGGATCAGCCCCGTGGAGCTGGACCAGGTGATCGACTTTCTGGCCCAGCACGCACAGACCTTCGAGATGACCGGCGCTTTTTCACACTTGGCGTCTGCCGACATGGACGCCGGCCGCGAGGTTACCGACCTACAAGCCGCGCGCTTCAACGCGGCCATCGCGAAAGCCGAGGCCGCGGGCCTGGCGATGCCTGCCAACCATCTGGCGAACACCCCGGCGCTGCTCAGCAGGCCAGACCTGCGCTACCAAGTGGTTCGACCAGGCGTGAGCGTGTACGGCATCGACCCGATGGAAACCCCCACGGACACCCACTTCGCCCCGGCGATGACCCTCCGGGCACGGGTGGTGACCACCCGCACCGTCCAGGCCGGCGAAGGCGTGAGCTACGGGCATCTCTGGCACGCTCAGCAGGACACCACCACTGCGGTGGTGGCTTTGGGGTACGCCGATGGGATCCCGCGCTCGGCGTCGGGGAAATTTTCGGTGGCGATCAACGGCACACGGTACCCACAGATCGGGCGAGTATGTATGGACCAGTTCGTGGTGGATCTGGGGCAGGACCACAGCGTGAAGCCGGGCGATTGGGCGGTCGTGTTCGGGCACAACGGGCCGCATGTGGATGAGTTTGCGCAGGCCAGCGGCACCATTTCCTATGAGAACCTGACGTTGCCGCGAGGGCCTCGGGTGGCTCGGCGCGTGGTGAACAGCGCGGAGGAGATTGATGGGAATGAGGCGGCCAATGATCGTTAATTTTAACGACGCCCACGGGCGCGCGAACGCAGCGACAGCGCAGGACATGCGGGAGCTCGGCCGGCAGCTGGGCAGCCAACTGACGGCCGGGACGGTGGTGGTTCTGACCGGGCCGCTGGGCGCCGGGAAAACCACGCTTACCCAGGGGATCGCCGATGGGCTGGGCGTGAAGGGGCGCGTGCAATCGCCAACGTTCACCATCGTGCGGTCACACAAGCCCGGTGGGCCCGGCAAGCCCGGCATGCTGCACATGGACGCCTACCGGCTGCTGGGACAGGACGTGGCCGACGGAGTGCAGCCGGGGCTGCATGTGGATCGCGCGGAAGTGCTGGATGCGCTGGAAAGCCTGGATATTGACGTGAACCTCGATGGTGAGCTCGGCGGCGACGTGGTCATCGCCGAATGGGGCAGGGGCGTGGTTGAAGTGCTGTCCACCACGGTGCTGGATGTGGAGATCACACGAGCCGAGGTGGCCGACGCGGAGCTAGACCTGGAGGCGGAACAACCCCGCACGCTGACGTGGCGGTGGCTGTAAAAGCGCCCCTAGAAGCGACCCCGAAAGCTAGCCCCGAAATAGTGTGTTTGTTCCAAAGGGGTCCCGAAGCCGGTGCTTCTATGTTTAGATAATCTCGAAACACCGTGAGGGGTGCTTCACAAGGACCTCCAGCACACTGGGTCCGATCAACCCGCTGGTTGAATAAATTCCTAGAAGGTTTACTGCGAGAACCTCCTAGGAATTTCTTGTATCTAGAGTTTGTGGGATGAGGTAGTAGGCCATGATGTGGATCGTGATCGGTGTACTGGCGGGTGCGGTGATGCCCGTGCAAACAGTGGCGAATACCCGGTTGTCCCGATCGACGGGAACGCCGCTGTCCTCCTCCCTGATCTCCTTTTTGGTGGGGACGCTCACGCTGGCGTGCGCCCTGATGCTGTTAAACCACGGGGAGATGGGGCTGGCGAACGCGCTGGGCGGCCCCTGGTGGATGTGGCTGGGAGGCCTCCTTGGGGTAGTGGCCCTGACCGGCAACATTTTGATGTTTCCACGCCTCGGGGCGGTGCAGACGGTGGTTCTGCCCATCGCCGGGCAGATCCTGATGGGGCTCATCATTGACCACGCTGGACTCTTCCATTCCTTGCAGTCGCCGATCACGGTCTCGCGCGCGGTGGGCGCAGCCATTGTTATGGCAGGAGTGCTTCTGACAGTCATGAGTGGGGCGGGGAGACGGGGAAGTGTGGCGTCGGGGGATAAGGGGGACACAGGAGACACGCGGCTGAGCGCGTGGGCGTGGAGAGGATTCGGCGTGCTCTGCGGCGTGCTATTTGCGTCCCAGGCGGCGATCAACGGGCATCTGGGACAGGTGATTGCGGGGCCGATTGCGGCGGCACTGGTGAGTTTTTCTGTGGGGCTCGGCGCCCTGATTGTGCTGAATGTGCTGCAGCGATGGAGGCCGCGCGCGACTGCGCCGGAGGGGGAGAAGAATCCGTGGTGGATGTGGATTGGCGGCGCGCTCGGTGCGGCGTATGTGCTGCTGAATGCGCTGCTGGTTCCGCAGATCGGCACGGGGCTGACGGTGGTGGCGGTGCTGTCCGGGCTGATGGCCGGGTCCGTGGTGGTGGAGCGTGTGCGCGGGCAGGAGATCAGCCCGCGGCAGCTGGTGGGGCTGGTGCTGATTTTCGCCGGCGTGATGGTGGTGGATGTGCTGTAGCTGGGGGTTTAGGGGCCGTATCCCCCTCATAAAGAGGGGGTAGGGCGGGATATTGGCCAACGGGCAGATTCAACCTTATAATCTCATAAGATTTACTCAGAGTTTGCTTCACTTGAGGAGTGCCCATGTCTTACCTACGCCACGCTGTGACAGCCACGATGGCTGCGGCCATGCTGCTTTCTGTCGCTGCCTGCTCGAAGGATGCCCCACCGAAGGAAGAGCAGACGTTTGCGTTGCAGTCTTCCTCGCAGTCGGCTTCGTCCAGCGACTTTACTTCGGAGTCCGAGGCTGATTCGGCCTCCGAGTCTGCGTCGAAAAATGGGAAGAAGAGCAAGGGGCGCGAGGCGGAGCCCACCCCGATCGATGAGGATGAGCCGCGAGCCTTGTCTGATGGGTCGTTCCTCCTGACTGAGGACCCCATTGGTCCCGGTTCCAACGAGACCATTATTTCTGACTATAAGGACCTTGAAGAACAAGGATTCAGTTTCTTGCGTGTGGAAACCTCCGAAGCTGGTCGAAATGGTGTGATGCAATTCCTCGCTGGAAAGCAAATGGAATTGGCGTTCTGGGCCGCAGGTTTGAACGGTTATGGGCTATCGGGCGAATGGGGTGACGCTAAGGTTGAGCTCCTGAACGAATCTGGACGAGACGTCTTAAACGGTGGCGATGCTGTTAAAAAGAGCTTTCTTGTGCACTTAGATGGAAAGACGCCTCCGGTGGAGGGTCGTTACACAAACTTAGATTTGGACATTAAGCTCGACAAGCCAGGTAAATACACGCTGAAAATCGAGGTTCGCCAGCCTGGCTATGCTCCATTTAAGATCCGCCAGCCCATTGTGGTTGTTGATTAAAACGTAGGACTGTGTATGGATAAGATGAAAAGATCAACGTATCTTTTTGTCGATGACCTTGTGGGTAATCGGGTAATGGTCACGCAAGGCCACACTGTCACCCTCGGCCGAGCCTCAGAGTTTCGGGTAGGACACGATGACCCGGCCATGCACCGGGCATTCCTCCATGTGTGGTGTGACCATGGCATGTGGATGATTCGCAATGTGGGCAGTTTCCTGTCTGCCACTATTCAGCCATCCTATGGTGGCACTGCGTATTCTCCCGTGCGGTTATCGCCTGGGGTGCAGTGGCCTCTTCCCGCAGGTGTGAATTCGATTCTGTTTGCCACGAAAAATATGCGCTATGAGCTCGAGGTGACGGTTGTGCGTCCTGTTCAACCTCTGCCGCGAATGGATGTTCCCGTGGCGCCGCTGACAACGGATACGTTTTCCCCGAATCGCGAACAACAGCAAGTGCTGGCTGCATTGGCGGCTCCGTTGCATCGTGACCCCAGTGCCAGTCCACGCATTGCCGTTCCCTCCGTGGCGGATTTGGCGCGGCAGTTAGGGTGGGGCGAAAAGAAAACGTCGCAGAAGATTCAGCACATGGCTGAAACCCTCAATGAGCTCGGAGTTCCTGAGTTTCAACAGGGCGTTAATGTCCCGTGGCGAATTGTTCTTGCACGTTTTGCGGCGGAGAACCCGCAGTTCTACGCATAAGCCTTAACTCTCAGCCTCAGTGTTGGTGTTCATGATGGATTCTTCGCATTCGCAGCTCAGTCCCACTGACTTTCGCAACGAACTTAGCGCACTGGGCTACTCGAATATTGCCCAGCTTGGCCAGGGTGGAATGGGTACGGTGTTCCGCGCCTATAAGCCGAACCTGGACCGGACCGTGGCGATCAAGGTGGTGTCCGAGCATTGTGTTTCCAATGCTGCGTATGTTCAGCGGTTTCATGCAGAAATGCGCACCATGGCAGCCCTGGATCATCCTGCGATTGTGCCTGTGTACGACGGGGGAGTGACCGCCCGCGGCATTCCGTACTTCGTGATGAAATACATTGCAGGCGAGAATGTCCATGATTTTTTATATCGACGCCGAGCCTCCCATCAACCGCTGTCTGTCCTAGAGGTAGCGCATATCTTGGCGCCGATTGCGGGCGCGCTTGATTACCTCGCCGCGCGTCCCAACCCCGTGGTTCATCGCGATATTAAGCCGGCGAATATCCTGCTGCCAACGGCGGGGACGGGTGGCCCTGCGGCGATGTTGACGGACTTTGGCATTGCGGTAGATCGTGAATCCACTCGGATGACCAGGCTGGGCATGCGCATGGGGACCGATGGGTACGCGGCCCCGGAATTGTTGGCTACGAAGGACGTCACTCGTCCGCCGCAGCCAAATGCGGTGAGTGAGCAGTATTCCCTGGGACTTGTCGCCTTCGAAATGCTGACCGGCATTTATGTTCGGGAATCGGTCTCTGACGAGCAATGGGTGGTGAAGCGGCCCGTGCCGGAGCTCAAGGCTCCATGGATCCACCCATCGGATGTTCCGCATATGAAGGGCATCAACAGTGTGTTCTCGCGGGTGTTGGCGATTGATCCGCGGAAGCGATTCCCTACGGCGGCGGCGTTTGTGGAGGCCTTGCACAATGCGGTCGCGCCGGCGCACCCTGAGCCTGGAGAAAAGCACGCAGGTAAAGGTAGCTCCCCTGTAAAGACAATCGCTGCGCTGGGTGTGGCCGCCGCGACTATCGCGGCCGGACTTGTCGTGGTGCCGAACTTCCTCGCAGATTCTTGGGACGGTGAGGACGCTCGATTAGCCGCCGCATTCCCGAAGATTGTGAGCGCAGAACCAGGTGGCCAGGGCTGGCGATCCACACACTGTGAGCGCCGCGACCCGAACCCGGGAGAATTAGCCCGCATTGCCTGCAATTCGGAAGAATTAAGCGTGGTCCTCGCTCATTTTGAATCTGTGGCGGCACGTGACTCTGTGATGCCCACTGGCGATATTCAGACCATGACGTCCGATCGATGCAGCGCATACACAATGCCAATGAATTCGAACGGTCGGGCCTTTGGCGTATTTCCAACGGAATCGCTCGATACGTACGGGTTGATTGTGTCCGGACGGGATTCAGAGTCACTCCGATTGACGCTGCCAATATGCTAGTTGATATCTGAGGCGAATGTGGGCCGATATATGAGGGGAGTGCTCCCCACGCCGTCATGCAGTGAGCATTACCGCATTTTATTCTGTAACTACCAGCACAGGGCTGGGATTGTTTCAAGAAGGGATTAACTCATGGCTAACCCACTGGGTGGAATTAGCACCATCGTTCTGTCACTCCTCGGAAGTCTCGCTCCTAATCTTCCTATTCCCAGCATCGATCTGGGCTCGCTGTCTCCTGAGGTGGCACAGCACGCTACTCACAACGTCAGCCAGGAGGCCCCATCTCACCAGATCACTCAGGCTGAGCTGATCAATGCTCTGAACGATTACCGCCGCCAGCACAACCTGCGTCCGTTGCAGGCTGATGCACACTTGAACAACGTTGCTCAGGACTGGTCTCAGCGCATGGCTCATGAGGGTAAGTTGCATCACCGCCCTAACTTCATGGCCTCCTACGCTCCTGGAGCGCGCACGGGAGCCGAAAACTGCTTGATGTCGTACGCTGGCGCCTCTGCACAGGACCTCATCAAGGCATGGCACAACTCTCCGGGTCACCGGGCGAACATGCAGAATCCTGAGATGACGCACGTTGGCGTGGGCGTGGCCTATGCCGCCAACGGAACGGTGTGGGCAACCCAGAACTTCGCGGCTTACTAAGCCGTCACAGCTCTCACCCGCCACAGTTCCCACCCGCCACAATTCGAACTGACCACCCGATCGGCCTACACTTAGTCACCATGATTACCGTGCTGGCCATCGACACCTCCACCAACTACGTCACCTGCGGCATCGCCCAGGTGGCGTTAACTGGTTCCGTGGAGATTCTGGCCGAACGCGAGGTAGATAATGCCCGCGGCCACATGGAGCTTCTCACTCCGAACATCCTGGAGTGCCTGCAGGAAGCGCGCCTGCGCCCTTCAGACGTGAACGCCGTCGTGGTGGGCTGCGGCCCCGGGCCTTTTACGGGTCTGCGCGTGGGCATGGCCACGGGCGCCGCCTTCGCTGATGCCCTGGGCGTGCCCGTCTACTCCGTCCCGTCGCTCGCCGCCACCGCCTGGCAGCACGTCGCCACCCGTCCCATGGTGGGCTCGGCGCCGCGTCGCATCGTTGTCCTGGCCGACGCCCGGCGCCGCGAGTGGTACCACGCCTCCTTCGAACTCCAACCGTCCCGCGCTGGCGTGGAGTGCCGCTGCGTGTCCCCGTCGGCGGTGTCCGCGCCGCAGGATGTGATTGCCGCCCACGGCTTGGCGCACGACTCCTCCGCGGAGGTGCTCTGTAGCGCGTCCATCGCCGATGCCGTCACCGAGGGCGTGTCCAGCTCCGACACCGTTGTCCCGGACGCCCACCCCACCACCACCGGACTCATCCGTGCGGCCATCGCACAGGAACATTCCGCGGTTGGCCTTCTGCGCCCCACCGATCCGCCGCGTGCCCTGTACCTTCGTAGACCCGACGCCGTGGTTCCCCATCTCAAAGGCGTGTCCCAGGCCGTGAACACCGCGGCTGTGGAGGCCCATGAGCTGGCCGAACACCAGCGCTACGACCGTGAGGGCGATGGCGGCGGGGCGGAAGAATGGCCTGCCATCGACCCCGCGCAGGTCCGTATCGAACCACTGGAACCGGACCACGCACCCCTGGTTGCTGCACTAGAGAAGCGCTTGTTCGCCGACGAAGCGCCGTGGTCCGCAGAGACCGTGCGCATGGCCATCGGCACCCCGTTCACCTCCTTCCTGGGCTTGTTTCGAGGAGATGAGCTGGTGGGCTACGCGGACCTCGCCGTGCTGGGGTCCCCGCAGGACGCGGAAGCAGAGGTGCAGAACATCGCCATCGCCCCGGAGCATCAGGGCAAGGGCTACTCCCGATTGTTGATGGACCAGATGATGGCGATCGCCGATCGCCTGCATGCCCCAGTGTTCCTGGAAGTGCGCACGGATAACCGCCCGGCCATCGGCCTCTACGAATGCTACGGTTTCCAGATCCAGGGCACCCGCCGGGGTTACTACCAACCCTCCGGTGCGGACGCGTACACCATGATGCGTCCGCCACACGCGCCTGCCGAGCCCGAACAGCCTGCCGAGACCGAACAGCCTGCCGAGGGCACCCCACGCTTCATCATGGGGGTGGAAAGCAGTTGCGACGAGACGGGCGTCGGAATAATTGAGATACACGGGGACGGTGACGGGGCAACGCTTCGCATCGCATCAGATCAGGTGGCAAGTTCGATGGAGCAACACGCGCGATTCGGGGGCGTGGTTCCAGAGATCGCCAGCCGCGCGCACCTGGAGGCCATGCAGCCCGTGATGTGTGCGGCGCTACAGGTGGCAGGGATCGCGAAGCCCAGCGCCGTGGCGGCAACGATCGGGCCGGGACTCGCCGGGGCGTTGCTGGTCGGCGCGGCCGCCGCGAAGGCCTACGCCGCGGCATGGGAGGTGCCGTTCTACGCGGTGAACCACCTGGGTGGGCACGTGGCCGTGGACACCCTCGTGGACGGCGTGGACGCCTCCACCCTGGACAACGCCATCGCCCTGCTGGTCTCTGGCGGGCACACGCAGATCCTGCACGTGCAGGGCGTGGGCAAGCCCATGGAGGAACTGGGCTCCACTCTGGACGACGCCGCCGGCGAGGCCTACGACAAAGTCGCCCGCCTGCTGGGGTTGGGGTATCCAGGAGGCCCGATTATTGACCGGCTGGCGTCGAAGGGAAACCCGGACGCGATCAGATTTCCGCGCGGGATGATGCGGCCGCAGGATGCCCGCTATGACTTTTCCTTCTCGGGCCTGAAGACGGCCGTGGCGCGCTATGTGGAGCAGGCCGAACGGGCGGGAGAGACCATCCTGGTGGAGGACCTGTGCGCCAGCTTCCAGGAGGCGGCCGTGGACGTGCTGACGGTCAAGGCGTTGCGGGCGTGTGAGGATAAGGGCGCTCAAGTTCTGCTGCTGGGCGGCGGCGTGAGCGCGAATCGGCGCCTGCGTGATCTGGCCGCTCAGCGCTGTGCCGAGGCGGGTGTGGAGCTGCACGTGCCGCCGCTGGAGTTATGCACGGATAACGGCGTGATGATCGCGGCGCTGGCGAGCCATCTGATTCTGGCGGGGGAGAGTGCGAGCGACCTGCACGTGGCGACGGATCCGTCGCTGGATGTGGAGACGCCGCTGTTGTGAGCGTGGTGGCGGCCAAGTTGCCGCCTGGTTGCCGCCGAGTTGCCGCCATTGTTGAGGGTTAGCACTCTCAGGGGTAGAGTGCCAGTAGGTTGTTTTTGACACACAGTTGTTCACCCGCGACGACGACTGTGCACGGAAAAACACCGGCACAATCGAAACCTAACAACATGAGAGGTATTCCCGTGGCGAACGTCAACATCAAGCCGCTTGAGGACCGCGTCCTCGTTCAGATCGTCGAAGCTGAAACCACCACCGCATCCGGACTGGTCATCCCAGACTCCGCAAAGGAAAAGCCACAAGAAGCAACCGTGATCGCCGTCGGCCCAGGCCGCTGGTCCGATAACGAGCGCGTAGCCCTGGACGTGAAGGAAGGGGACACCGTGATCTTCTCCCGCTACGGTGGCACCGAACTGAAGTACAACGGCGAAGAGTACCTGCTTCTTGCCCAGCGTGACATCCTCGCTGTCATCGAAAAGTAAGCGGGGCGCTTAATGTCCAAACTCATTGCATTTGATCAAGAGGCCCGCGAAAGCCTGCAAAAGGGCGTGGACGCACTCGCCGACGCAGTGAAGGTAACTCTCGGCCCGCGCGGCCGTAACGTCGTGTTGGCCAAGGCCTTCGGCGGCCCAACGGTCACGAACGATGGTGTGACCATCGCTCGTGACATCGACCTGGACGAGCCATTTGAAAACCTCGGCGCACAGCTGGTGAAGTCCGTGGCGATCAAGACCAACGACATCGCCGGTGACGGAACCACCACCGCAACGCTGCTGGCACAGGCCCTCATCCGCGAAGGCCTGCGCACCGTCGCAGCAGGTGCCAACCCCATCGCCGTGAACCGCGGCATCGAAGAAGGTGTGGACCTGGTGCTGAAGAAGCTGGCTGAGGCTGCTCAGCCGGTGGCGGACACCGCCGCGGTCGCCAACGTGGCGACCGTGTCCTCTCGCGACGAGAAGATCGGCGCGATGGTCGCCGACGCCTTCGACAAGGTGGGCAAGGACGGCGTGGTGACTGTGGAAGAGTCTCAGTCCGTGGAGGACGAGGCCATCGTCACCGAAGGTGTGTCCTTCGACAAGGGCTACCTGTCCCCTTACTTCGTGACCGAGGAAGAAACCGGCCACGCTGTCCTGGAGGACGCTCTGGTGCTCCTCGTGCGCGAGAAGATTTCTTCCCTGCCAGACTTCCTGCCTGTTCTGGAGCAGATCGCCCAGTCCGGCAAGCAGCTCCTCATCATCGCCGAGGACGTGGAGGGCGAGCCGCTGCAGATGCTGGTGCTCAACGCCATCCGCAAGTCCCTGAAGGTCGTTGCCGTGAAGTCCCCATACTTTGGTGACCGACGCAAGGCGTTCATGGACGACCTGGCCATCGTGACCGGCGGCATTGTGGTGGACAAGGAATTGGGCCACAACCTGTCCGAGGTCACCCTGGACCAGTTGGGAACCGCGCGCCGCGTCACGATCTCTAAGGACGACACCGTCATTGTTGACGGTGGAGGCTCCGCCGAGGACGTGGATGCACGCCGTAACCAGATCCGCAACGACATCGAGCGCACGGACTCCACCTGGGACAAGGAGAAGTTCGAAGAGCGCCTGGCGAAGCTGTCCGGTGGTGTGGCAGTGATCCGCGCCGGTGGCGCGACGGAGACCGAGGTCAACGAGCGCAAGCTGCGCATCGAGGACGCCATCAATGCGGCCCGCGCCGCCACCCAGGAAGGCGTTATCGCCGGTGGCGGATCTGTCCTGGTGCAGATCGCTACCGAGGTGGAGGCCTTGGCTTCCGAGCGTTCTGGTGATGAGGCGATCGGCCTGCGCGCACTGGCCGCTGCTCTTCGCCGTCCTGCGTACTGGATTGCGGACAACGCCGGCCTTGACGGCGCTGTGGTGGTATCCCACATCGCTGAGCAGCCCAACGGTTCCGGCTTTAACGCCGCAACCTTGGAGTATGGTGACCTGCTGAGCCAGGGCATCATCGACCCTGTGAAGGTCACGCATTCTGCGGTGGTGAACGCGTCTTCCGTGGCGCGTATGGTTCTGACCACCGAGACTGCGATTGTGGATAAGCCTGAGGCGCCTGCAGCTCCTGCGGCAGGCCACGGCCACGCCCACTAAGCGCGTAGAGATGAAGCCCAGCACGGCCGTGCTGGGCTTCTTTTTTGTTTATCCACTTCCTGGATCGAGGGTAAGTTGCTGTTATTTTCGGCAAATAACAGCAACTTGCCCGCGATTCAGGAAACCCTGGGGTGTATCGAGCCCTCAGCTCGCCTCAGCGCGCACGCTCAGGATCTCCTCCCGCTCGCTTTCGCTCAGCCCACCCCAGATGCCATAAGGCTCGCCCACGCGCAACGCGTGGTCCCGGCACTCTTGCATCACGGGGCACTGCGCGCAGATGGCTTTCGCCCGAGCTTCACGCCGCGCCCGGGCTTGACCGCGCTCGCCGTCAGGGTGGAAGAACTCTGTGGAGTCCGCTCCTCTGCAGGATCCTTGCATCTGCCAGTCCCAGTGGTGGGTTGCGCTGCCGGGAAGGGAGCCGTAGGTGCGAAGGATCGGCGTGGAACGGCGTGTCCGAGTTGTTCGGGACGTGCGCTGCGAAACATCGGTTGTGAGCGTCATGCCTCTAAGGGTGTGCAGTGAAAGTGAACGCGTGTTAACGCACACATTGCGCCCAGCGAAACGAACGAACCGCATCACCCTCTCAAGACCCCGCGACCTGCTTAAACACCCACTGGTGAACGTTAGTTGAACTATTGGTGAAGGCCCCGTGTGTGCCCTACCGTGGGGGGATTCCCCAAGCGTATAAACATTAGCCGTGGCTATGGGTAAAGTAAGTGCAGACTGATCGCGGAACCCTTTTCCCGTGGATGTCCCTGAGCCGTACTATTTTCGAGGATTATGCATGACGAACGCGAGCGAGCAGGACGCTGCTCTTCAAGCGCTTGTTCCTGCTGCGAGCAGTGGTGATCCTCGGGCTCTGCAGAAACTCATTAATCTGATTCATCCGCAGGTGGTGCGGTATTGCCGCGCGCGGGTGGGGGCCACGAAGTATCCCACGGCTGATGACATTGCCCAGGAGGTCTGTTTGGCCGTGGCCCGGGCGATGCCGGGTTATGAGGATAAGGGGTTGCCGTTCATGGCGTTCGTGTACCGCGTTGCTGCTAATAAAATTGTCGACGCCCGGCGTTCGCAATCTCGGGATCTCTCCCAACCTGTGGAGGACGTGCCTGATGGGGAGTCTAGGGCGGACAATCCTGAGTCGGAGATGTTGATGTTGGACTCGTGTAACGATGTGTCGAAGCTGCTCGATGTAGTGAGTGATAAGGCACGAGAGATTCTTACTCTCCGCATCTTCGGTGGTTATACGGCGGAGGAGACGGCCGACATTCTGGGAATGTCTGCCGGTGCGGTGAGGGTTGCTCAGTTCCGTGCTCTGGCGAAGCTTCGTGACCATGTTGAAGCTCGGAGCATAGACGCGGATGTGGGCTAGGGATCGGTAGTACGTCGGACAGTTCGTTTACTTTTTTAAGGAAAGCCCATGGGCCACAAGGACCTCCCTCAAGGAGTTGGAGAGCAGCTCTCCGAGATTCTTGACGTGGATCGAGTGTTGGATGAACTCGGTCGGGGTGCGTCTGTTGACGGTGGACAGGATCCACTGTTGAACCTGCTTGTTGCAGCGCGTGCTGAGGCTGATGCTGATATGCCGGAACCGCCGCTGGTCTCGGAGGGTGTGGATGACCCAGCGCCTGGCGGGGGCGGGCGGCGTCTGTTTGGTCGGCGCCATCTGCGTCGGGGTAGCGTGTTCGCGGCCACGGCCGGTGGCGTGGGTGTTGCGAGCATTCTGGTGGCAGGCGTTGCCGCGGCCACCATCGCGGTGGGCGGTATCGCAACTTACAACTTCATCCAGCCTCGGCTGGAAAAGCCCGTGGACAGCCCGGAGGTTGCGCCGAATGAGCCCGGCGTGGACCAGGACGGCGACGCAACTGACGCCCTGAAGGCGAAGAAGACCGCGGAGCCCGGGGCGGGGGAGAAGTCTCCGGAGGAGGACGCGGCGAGGGACTCGCGCGAGGACGCGCCGAAGGATCCCGCCGAGGACCCATCGAGGGATCCAGCGGCTGATGCTGATGACTCCACGAAGGACCCGGCGACGAGTGCCGCGGAGACCTCCACGGTGGACGCCACGAAGGATTCCTCCACGGGCACTGCTACCGGCGCTGTCACGGGCACCGTCACAGGTGCTCCGGGAGAGTCCACGGCGCCAGTACCGGCAGCGGAGCCGTCCCCACAGGCGCCGTCCGCGGGAGCTACCCCCGGTGCCCCAACGCGCGGCACGCAGCCTTCGGACCTGTCCACCCTCACGGATACTCTGGGCGGGCGCATCGCGCCGGCTCCCGCTCCGCACGAACCAGCCACCGCGATGGGAGCGACGGCTCGCACCTCGGTGTAAAAGCCTCTCGGTATCAAACCCCCGGTGTGCACAGAGCACAAAGGCCGAGCCTCCCGGCTCGGCCTTCTCATATTCCCCCAAGCCCCTACCAGGGGAATTTCAGGTGGGTACCGCGAGTGTAGTACTCGGCGGCGTCGGTATATCCCAGGCAGTAATCCCAGGTCACGTAATCATGAGGATTCGGCTGCACCAGCGGCTCGTGCACGGGCATCGGCTGATCCTCCAACATGAGCGTGATGTTGGACTCGATGATGTTCCAGTCGTAGAAGTGCGGCTCATCGCATTCCTCACAGAACATCGTGATCCCGCGGACGTGGCGCGGCTCCAGAAGTTTGCGGAACTCGCGGACGAATTTCAGGTCCTGGCGAAGCCCCACCTTTTCTTCCTCCGTGACGGGAATATTGTCCTCGTCAGGCTCCAGGAAAGAGGCGGGATCGTTGGGGTCGTCGGCGAAAGGATCCGGCGGCATACGGTCGTTGAAATTCACACCTTAACCGTACCGTGCAAGCGGTTCAGCAGAAAACCACAGGCGAATATCGCGAACTTGACCGACCGACTATTGTGATTAGGAAGAGCACCCGTTTTCACACTTTCGCCATTGCGCGCATAGGAAGGTCACCCTACATGACTAACGCAACCCCAGTGTCCACCGGCGGCGACGACCCACACAAGGTAGCCCTTGTAGGTCTTACCTTTGACGATGTCCTTCTTCTTCCCGATGCGTCGGACACCATCCCGTCCGAGGTCAACACCAAGACGAAGCTGTCTCGCAACATCGAGCTGAATATCCCCATCCTGTCCGCCGCGATGGATACCGTGACGGAAGCCCGCATGGCGATCGCGATGGCACGTCAGGGTGGAATTGGTGTGCTGCACCGCAACCTGTCCATCGATGCGCAGGCTCAACAGGTGGAGATCGTGAAGCGTTCCGAGGCGGGCATGGTGACCAACCCCGTGACCGCGTCTCCGGACATGACCATCCAGGAAGTGGACGAGCTGTGCGCCCGGTACCGCATTTCCGGCCTGCCCGTGACCGACGAGGCCGGCACGTTGGTAGGTATCATCACGAACCGCGACATGCGGTTCGAGGCGGACTTCAACCGCAAGGTGGAGGAGGTCATGACCACCACGCCGCTGATCGTGGCGCAGGAGGGCGTGTCTGCGGAGGCGGCGTTGCGTCTGCTGAGTGAGAACAAGGTGGAGAAGCTGCCGATCGTGGATGCGAAGGGCACGCTGACCGGCCTGATTACCGTGAAGGACTTTGCGAAGCGGGAGAAGTACCCGGATGCGGCGAAGGATGCGTCCGGTCGCCTGCTGGTGGCTGCGGGTATCGGTACGGGCGAGGATGCCTGGACGCGCGCCGGGTCGCTGGTGGATGCCGGCGTGGACGCGCTGGTGGTGGACACGGCTCACGCACACAACTCCGGCGTGCTGAACATGGTTGCCCGTGTGAAGAAGGAGTTTGGGGACAAGGTTGATGTGATTGGTGGAAACCTGGCCACTCGCTCTGCTGCGCAGGCGATGATCGACGCCGGCGCGGATGCCATCAAGGTGGGCATCGGACCAGGCTCAATCTGCACCACCCGCGTGGTTGCCGGTGTGGGCGC
Source organism: Corynebacterium sp. zg254 (assembly GCF_024701495.1). NCBI lineage: Bacteria > Bacillati > Actinomycetota > Actinomycetes > Mycobacteriales > Corynebacteriaceae > Corynebacterium > Corynebacterium sp. zg254. The sequence continues at coordinate 862,397 of NZ_WIAR01000001.1, read as the reverse complement.
TCCACAAATCACGGCGATCATGGAAGCTGCTGTGCCAGCGCACAAGGCTGGAGTGCCGATCATCGCCGACGGCGGCATGCAGTACTCCGGCGACATCGCCAAGGCGCTGGCCGCCGGCGCGTCCACCGTGATGCTGGGATCCATGCTGGCCGGTTCCGAGGAAACCCCGGGCGAGACCGTGACCGTGAACGGCAAGCAGTACAAGCGCTACCGCGGCATGGGCTCCATGGGCGCGATGCAGGGCCGTGGCCTGACCGGCGAGAAGCGTTCCTACTCCAAGGACCGCTACTTCCAGGCCGACGTGAAGAGCGAGGAGAAGCTGGTTCCCGAGGGAATCGAGGGCCGTGTTCCTTTCCGCGGCACCGTGGATGCGCTGCTGCACCAGCACGTCGGTGGTTTGCGCGCCGCCATGGGCTACACGGGCGCGTCCACCATTTCCGATATGCACAAGGCCCGCTTCGTACAGATCACCGGCGCTGGCCTGCGCGAGTCTCACCCTCATGATGTTCAGGGCATTATGGAAGCCCCTAACTACAACCCGAACCGCTAGTCGGAAACCTTAGGACGTGACATGCAGGATTTTGTAGACATCGGACGTGGCCGGACGGCGCGCCGCGTGTACGGCCTCAACCAGGTCGATATCGTTCCCTCCCGCCGTACGCGTAGTTCCCACGACGTGGATATGTCGTGGAAAATCGACGCCTACCAGTTCGACATCCCCGTGATGGCGCACCCTTCGGACGCTGTGGTCTCCCCACAATTTGCTATCGAGTTCGGGAAGATGGGCGGTTTGCCGGTCATCAATGCCGAGGGTCTGTGGGGGCGCGCTGAGAACTTAGAGGCTGCCCTGCAGGAGATCGTGGAAGCCTCGCTGCAGGAGATCGCGGAAGCCTCGCTGCAGGATGAGTACGTCAATGACGCGAACCTCAGCAACCGGGTACTGCAGAAGTACCACGCGATGCCGTTGAACAGGGAGCTGCTGGCCGAGCGCCTGCAGACCGTGCGGGATTCGGGCGTGCGTTTTGGTGTGCGTGTATCTCCTCAGAACGCGCGTGAGCTGGCTCCGTTCGTGATTGCTTCCGGTGTGGATCTTCTGGTGATTCAGGGCACCCTGGTGTCCGCTGAGCACGTGCACCGCGACGGTGAGCCGCTGAACTTGAAGGAGTTTATTGGCTCCTTGGATGTTCCTGTCATCGCCGGTGGTGTGGTGGATTACACTACGGCGTTGCACTTGATGCGCACCGGTGCGGCGGGTGTGATTGTTGGTTCGGGACCGACCACCAACAACGACGTGTTGGGCATTGATGTGCCGATGGCCACGGCTATTGCGGATGCGGCCTATGCGCGCCGGGATTACCTGGACGAGACCGGTGGACGGTACGTCCACGTCATCGCTGATTCCGCCCTGAGCACCTCGGGCGATATTGCCAAGGCATTGGCCTGCGGTGCGGACGCTGTGTCCCTGGGAGCGCCTCTGGCCGCAGCGGACTGCGCCGGCACTCCCAATGTGTTCTGGCCGTCCACCGCGGCGCACCCCAGCGCGCCGCGCGGCGTGATCGAATCCGTGGGTGTGCAGGAACCCGTGTCTCTGGAGCGGTTGCTGTTCGGACCGACCTCCAGCCCGTTCGGTGATGAGGACTTGGTGGGCGCGGTGCGTCGATCCATGGCCAAGTGCGGATACACCGATGTGAAGAGCTTCCAGAAAGTGGGTTTGGTCGTCCGCTAGGGACTGTCCAGGGGAACTATTAGGCGAAAAGGTAAGCTGAAGTATCGTGACGAATGAACACTCCACTAATGCCCCGCGCCCAGTCCTTGTTGTGGACTTCGGCGCGCAATATGCACAGCTCATCGCGCGCCGCGTGCGTGAGTGCAACTTGTATTCTGAGGTGATTCCGCACACCGTCAGCGCCGAGGAGGTTGCGGCGAAGAACCCGGCGGCGCTGATTCTGTCCGGCGGACCGTCGTCGGTGTACGAGGATGGAGCCCCAGCCTTGCAGGATGGTCTGCTGGACCTGGGCGTTCCCGTGTTTGGTATCTGCTACGGGTTCCAGGCCATGACCAACGCCCTGGGTGGCACGGTGGCGAAGACCGGCCTGCGGGAGTACGGCCGTACCGACATGCAGGTCAGCGGCGGTAGCCTCCACACTGGCTTTGAGGATAAGCACCAGGTGTGGATGAGCCACGGCGATTCTGTCTCTGAGGCGCCCGAGGGCTTTGATGTCACCGCCACCACCGAGGGCGCGCCAGTCGCCGCCTTCGAGTGCGAGACTCGGCGCATGGCCGGTGTGCAATACCACCCCGAGGTGCTGCATTCCCCTCACGGCCAAGAGGTACTGCGCCGCTTCCTCCTGGACTTCGCGGGCCTGGAGCCCACGTGGACGGCAGGAAACATTGCCGAGCAGCTGATTGAGCAGGTGCGCGAGCAGGTGGGGCCGGAAGGTCGCGCGATCTGTGGCCTGTCCGGCGGCGTGGATTCCGCCGTGGCGGCAGCTCTGGTGCAGCGCGCCATCGGAGATCGCCTGACCTGTGTGTTCGTGGACCATGGTCTGCTCCGCCAGGGCGAGCGCGAACAGGTGGAAAAGGACTTCGTGGCAGCCACCGGCGCGAAGCTGGTGACGGTGGACGAGCGCGAGGCGTTTTTGAACAAGCTCGCCGGTGTGACGGACCCAGAGGCCAAGCGCAAGGCGATCGGCGCGGAGTTTATCCGCTCCTTTGAGCGCGCCGTGGCCGGCGTGCTGGAGTCCGCTCCGGAAGGATCCACGGTGGACTACCTGGTGCAGGGCACCCTGTACCCGGATGTGGTGGAGTCCGGCGGGGGATCGGGTACCGCGAACATCAAGAGCCACCACAATGTGGGCGGCCTCCCTGATGATGTGGAGTTCGAGCTGGTGGAGCCGCTGCGCCTGCTCTTTAAGGACGAAGTGCGCGCGGTTGGCCGGGAGCTGGGCCTGCCGGAGGAGATCGTGGCACGCCAGCCATTCCCCGGCCCTGGCTTGGGAATCCGCATCATCGGTGAGGTGACGGAGGAGCGCCTGGAGATCCTGCGCGTGGCGGACGCCATCGCACGTGCCGAGCTGACCGCCGCTGGCCTGGACAACACCATCTGGCAGTGCCCAGTGGTGCTGCTGGCGGATGTCCGCTCTGTGGGCGTGCAGGGTGACGGCCGTACCTACGGTCACCCGATTGTGCTGCGCCCTGTGTCCTCCGAGGACGCGATGACGGCCGACTGGACGCGCGTGCCGTACGAGGTTCTGGAGAAGATCTCCACCCGCATCACCAACGAGGTGGACGGGGTCAACCGCGTGGTGCTGGATGTGACGTCCAAGCCACCGGGAACGATCGAGTGGGAGTAAGCTCACGCGCGTTGTGTGAGGGCTCCTGCCTTTTAAGGAGAAGCCCCCGTGGGATCCGCGCCGCGCTAGGCGCGGATGTCCCGCGGGGGCTTTCCGCGTGCGTTGTGCGCAGGGCAGCAGGGGGTGGAGCTTGCATCTAGGCAGCAAAGGGGTAGGGGGTAGGGAAACGTGATCCTTTTCGCGCGTTTATATTTCTTTAAGGAAAGGAAACGGTTATGCTCTCTCATGACGTTGTTTTCCTTTAAGAAAGGACCTTACTCATGGCTCGTAAGTTGTTTCGTGGGGCCGCGATTGTAGCGACCGCCGCAGCCTTGTCGTTCGGCACCGCAGGTGTTGCTTCTGCGCAGGGATCTCTCGGTAATCTGGGCGGCGCGATCGGCTCCTTGGGCGGTGGCGACCTGGCGGTGCCAACCGGCCAGAAGGTGCGCTTGGGTAACGTGGGCGGACCGGCATGGAATGCGGACGTGTACAGTCAGATCCACGGCGCCTCCACGGTCGCTCCTGGCGCGGAAGTGAAGGTGCGCGTGGAAATTGTTGGCGTGACCAACAATGAGACCGCCGTCCACGAGGTGGTGGATTGGATGCCGGCGGGCTTCACGCTGACGAAGGTGGAGACCTTCAAAAATGGCCTGCTGGGAAGCGCTCCAGCGGTCCTGAAGCAGGGCGAGTACTCCTCCGTGACGGAGAAGGATCGCCAGGTGGCACGCGTGTCCCTGAAGGAGGGGCTGCTGATCAAGCAGTCCGTCAAGGTGTCCCCATCGAAGCCGCTGATCGTGGACTTCACCTGGAAGGCTCCAGAAAAGGAGGGCACCTACAAGAACGGTGCTGGCGCTCGCGTGGGAGCTGCCTTCAACAACTACAAGGTCTTCGACAATGGTCAGCCTGTGGTGGTTGCGAAGTCGGCGCTGGGCAGCGGTTCGAGTGGCTCCAGCAACTCCTCGGGTTCGGGTAACACGGGTGGTGCTGGCGGGTTGGGCTCCCTGAAGTCCGCCTTCGGCAGCAGCTAGTATTCCTGTCGCGACCCGGTGAGGGGTGCGCTGGGCGTCGATCTCTATGCAATAAGGGGATCGGCGTCCTCTTTTTATTGACGACGCAGGTGCGCCGTGCCATCAATGTGGGGGATGACGAGGTAGCTGTATCCTGCCGCAAGAAGATATACGACGCCGGCCGTCACCCACGCGGCGGTCGTGGAATTGAAGTGCACGGTGGGCAGGGCCATGAGCGCGAGCCAGAGGGGGAGTAGCGGCATGACCTGGTTTGCTGACGTGCGATAGGTGGCGCCGCGGGCTTCCACGGCGGCGCGGACGTCGCGGCGGTAGGGGTGGTTGAAGATCAGTAGGAGTGCCGCAGCGGCGGTGAGGGTGAGTGCGATCATTTTGAAGCCAACACCGACGGGGGCTGCCGTGGCGGCGACGGCGAGGCCGAGAAGTGCTGCGCTGCCCACGCGGACGGGTTGTGGAGTGGTTGGTGTTGGTGGGGTCATGGGTGACCAGTGTAGTGGACGGAGGTGGTGTGTCGGGGCTGATTTGCCGCTTGACGGGGCGCAGGGGCTAGTTTATTCTATGTTTTATAGAACGGGTGTTCTAAAAAAGTTCTACCACAAGGGCTTTCGTGATGATGCGGGGAGGTCAGTGTAGGACGTGGCCTGTACAACAGGATCAGTACTGATCATTGCGGATGATTTTCGTTGAGTGAAGGAGGATAAGCAATGGGGGTCGCACTCAATCATAATAACGAACACACGTTGGATATGCTTCGCAAGAAAATCCGAGGCATCGAGTCAGCAGGGCAGGGGCCGCGGGCTGTGGACCTGCAGGTATCGTCGCCTGCGCCGGTACCGCCGTGGATGGAAGAGGCTCTGGATCTCGGCGGGCTGCCGCGTGGTGCCGTGACGCAGGTGTCCAATTGCCCGGCAGCGTTGGTGAGCATGCTTGCGGCGCTCACCGCCCACGGGGGATGTGCGGCCGTGGTGAATCATCCCAACCTGGCGGTGGCTGCCGTGGAAGCGGCAGGTGGTGACATCGAGCGCTTGGTGTTGGTTCCCGATGCGGATCCGCATGCTGCGGCAGTGCTGTCCACGCTGGTCGAGGGGATGGACATGGTCATGTACAAACCCCCGTTGGGGGAGGCGGGAGTGAGCCCCACGTTTGCCCGCCCGGTCGAGGCGCGACTGAACAAGAGCGAATGTGCCTTGGTGGTCTGCGGGGGACAGTGGCCAGGCGCGCGCGTGCACATAGACATGCACGTGAGCGGAATCGTGGGCCTGGGCCGTGGGAGCGGACGAGTGCGCGCCGTTGAGGTGGACGGGCGTGCCTGGGGTAAGGCGCAGCCGCCGCGGCGCTTTCACGCTCACGTGGGTGCACGGTGGAATGACCCGGCAGGGTATGAGCTCGCAGCTCCTGGAGATATGGGGGCAGGACAGCAGGAGAGGATAGCCCGATGAGCGCGCTACCTGCGAGCAACGCCGCCCCTGCCCACGTGCACGGGCGAGTGACGGTGCTGTGGTTTCCGGACTGGCCGGTGTACGCCGTGGGGCAAGCTCTGGGTTGGAATGTTCTGGAGCCGGCAGCTGTGATCGCGGAACACAAGGTGATGGCGTGCAATGCGGCAGCGCGGAGGTGTGGTGTGCGCATGGGCATGAAGCAGCGCCATGCGCTGGCTGCCTGCCCCACGCTGAACATCGCCCCCGATGATCCGATGCTGCAGGCAGCCACCCATGAAGATGTTGTGGCCGCCCTGGACAGTGTGTCCGCGTGCGTGGAGACCATCCGGCCTGGCCTGTTGGCCTTCCCCATGGGGTCCTTGGCGAACTTCTATGGATCGGAAGACGTGGCGGTGGAAAAGCTACTGGACGCCGCAGTGAGGATTAACGCTGATTGTCTCGCCGGAACCTCGGACGATGTGGTGTCCGCAGTGTGGGCGGCACGCTCGGGGAAGAACATACCGCCAGGAGAAGTCGGCCACTTCATCGAGCACCTTCCCTTGGCGATGATGAGCGTGGAACCGGCGCTGGACGCCCCCTATGCGTTGGTGCATACCCTGCAGCAACTGGGCATGAAGACCATGCGGGACTTTGCCGCGTTGGACCGGGCGGATGTAGCAGCACGCTTTGGCAGCGATGCGGTGCCATGGCACCGCATCGCCTGCAACGAGGACAGCCGCACCATCGCGCCACGAGCCCGCGAAGAGCACGTGGAGGTGCGCCATGAGGCAGAGCATCCCATCGCCAGCACAGAGACCGCAGCCTTCGTGGCACGCCACGTGGCATCGCAGCTTCATGCCGAACTCAGCGCTGCCGGTGACGCATGCCTCAGGCTCGCGGTGCGCGCCTATCTCACCGCGCCCGCAGGATACGAGGGGCCAACGGTCATCGAACGCATCTGGCGATGCCGGGAACCCCTGACAGAGCAGGACACAGCTCAGCGCGTGCGCTGGCAACTCGATGGATGGATCACCCGCCTCGGCTCAGTGCTGCACGATCAGGAGTACGAACACGTGCCGGCGGGTATCCAATGTCTCGAACTGGTCCCGTTGGACACTGTCCCCGCCGGAACCATCGATATGCCCCTGTGGGGCGGCCCCGACGAAGGTATCCGAGCAGCCCGCGCCGCCGCAGGCCGAGCCCAAGCGCTGATCGGGATGAACGCCGTGCAGCGCCCCATTCACCAGGGCGGACGGGCTGTGGCCGGTCGCATCGTGACGGTGCCCTACGGGGAGGAGGACCCCGAGGCAATCATAGCCCTGCCCACCCGTGCGTGGGAAGGACAGCTGATCTCGCCCCTGCCGGCGCTGATCGGAACGCCTGCGGCGGCGCCCGCGGACAGCAACGCTCCTGCCGTGCATCCCGCTGCGCGTGTGCAGGTTGTAGACCGTGACGGCACCGCGCTGTACGTGACGGGACGGGGCATGCTGAGCGCCCGCCCGTCCAGCATCCAGTGGGGTGCTCGCCGCTACACCATCACAGGGTGGGCAGGGCCGTGGCCCGTCGATGAACAGTGGTGGGCCGAAGGAAAACGCTACGCGCGCCTGCAAGTCAGCGCCGAAGAAGCCGACGGTACCACCAGCGCATACCTACTTGTCAGCAAAGGAACACAGTGGAGGATAGAAGCAACATACTGAAAAGCGGGCCACCACCGCAGTGATAGCCTAAACACATGCCCACACAGAGAAACCCCCGCGCAGGACAGTGCGTCACCCCACCCGGTGCGCGCACAGACGTGAGCGAGAATCTTGACGCAGCCACACTGTGCTCGTCAGGATCGAATGAGCCTCTCCCAGGCACAGCCAAACCCGGCCGTGTTGTCCTCGCACTGGAACACTTCGGGGGATGGGGACGGGACATCCTCGACGGGGAAGCGCTCGGCGAAGAGCTCACAGCCCAGGTGAAGGCCTACCTCGCCGAGCATGGGGCCCAACTACAGTTCATTCGCAAACCGGGCAAGGCTGGTCAAGAGCGCCAAGAAAGAAGCACCCGAAGCCTCTACATCGCATGGTGCACCGGCACTACGGACAGTACCCCAGTGCTGGAGCGCCTCGAGATCAATGAGCCTGCCGACCTTCTCAGCGTTGACCTCAGCCAGCCTGGGAACACACCAGGAGCCGAACGCGAAGATGGCTCCCTGCTGCTGGTATGCACCCATGGAAAACGAGACCGCTGCTGCGCCGTCTTCGGGCGGCCCGTCGCCCTGGAGCTCGCGCAACGCTACTCCAACGTGTGGGAATCCTCCCACACAAAAGGCCACCGCTTCGCCCCGTCCATGATCCTGCTGCCCAGCAACTACTCCTACGGGCACCTCACCACAGACCAAGCCGCCGCCGTCCTGGACGCCGCAGCCACCAACCGCATCGCCCTCACCGGCAACCGCGGGAAGGGAACCCTGGATCCCGCCAGCCAAGTAGCCGAACTCGCAGTCCTCACCGAGCTGGCCGACAACCACACGGTGGATGCCGACCTCCTGAACGTCTACCGCCCAGGGGACACCACCCCAGCACACCTGGCAGGAAAAGGACCCAAAGAAAAGGAACGCACCACCCGCACAGTGGAGCTGGATGCCGACACAGCGGAGCTGCGTGCGGACACAGTGGAGCTGCGTGCGGACAGTGCTACGCCGACGCGGTGGACGGTGCACCTCGAGCAGCAGGTCGTGGGCCCCGTCATCAGCTCCTGTGGCGACCCCTCCAAAAACTCCACCGTATGGGTTCCCGTCAGCGTGACTCCGCTGCCCTGATTGGACCTGGCTGCGCCGATTGGACCCGGCTGCGCCGAGAGGACTAGAGCCGCACTGGTCCTAGAGCGAAAACTCCTCGTGGAACGCGGCCACACTCCGGCGCGTCAGCACCGCGCCGCCCAGTCCGTAACGCTCCAACTGGCCCAGCGTCATACCGGTCTTCGCAGCCACATGGAACAGCGAGCGAAGCAGCCACTGCGGCTCCTGATCCCCAATGTTCACCAGGGACACAGTGGTGCCGTCCTCCGAGAAGTTCAACTCCGTAATGCGAGCCAGCATGGCCTCCAACAAGTCCTCGGGGGTTTCACCCAACACCACGCCGGTCTCTACCGTCAGCACCGTATTGTGAACGGTCATATCCACGCGGTCACCCTTCCAGTCGAAGGACGCATGCCGCACACCCTCGCCGGAATCCACCAATGCCTCACGCCAGTCATCACCACCGACGAATGTTTGCGCTAAACGCTCAGGATTCACCGGCTCAAGATCATCAGACTGGGGCAGAAGATGGAAGGCATTGCCCTGCGTCGCCAGCGGCTCCAGTTGCGCACTGACGGACTCCAACGAGCGCACCGCCGCCGGGTCCACCAGCGCCGTGCCATCAATGAACTCGTTCGGATTGCCCGGAAGCTCCGCGCGAACCTCGGCCACAATCTCAGCGGTACGATCCACCTCGGCACCAGGCCACACAGACTCTGCATAGCGAGCAACACCCACGGCACCGCCCGCAGCGTGCAAAATCCAATCACTGAGTTGTGCAACCGTCCAGCCGGCAGAACCCAACAGTAGAGTATCCGCGCTCACGCGGTGGTTGCCCCGAGCATCCTTCGCCACCTGCAAACGCGGCCACGAGAAATTCGCATTCCACTCATTGACCGCAAGGTTGACCTCAAGATCCTCCTCGCCGGAAATGGTGCCCAACCAGTGAGTGGTCGCACGCACACGCAAAGGATTGGTCTCCACAGCGGCATGGAGCATCACGTCAGGACACTCAAAACCAGAAATCTCAAAGGCACAGCTGGACACCGGGGTGATCCGCAGTCCAGTGGTAATGGCCGCGGTTAATAACAGCTCCGCGACCTTCTGTTGCGTAGGAGCCTCTTCAGCTTGACCGGCACGGTCCTGTTCATCACGCGCCTGATTCTTGCTGTCTTTACCAAAACCCAGCATTAGTATCCTTTGTTGCTTTTCCTTCACGCTGTCGGCCCATGGTCACGGGCACGAACCTTATGCACAAGCCCTATGCAGCCTTATGTGCACGCCTCGGCACAAGGTTTTCATGAATACGCCACAGTCTACTAGGCACTTTGCCTTCGTAACGAACCGGCTGTCTCCAGATCGCGCCGGGAAGGAGGGGAACCGTGGGCGTCGTTAATAAAAATAAAGATCCGCGTGCCCTCACAAGAACAACGCGGATCCACAACGGCGATCGGTGGCGATCAGCAGCGACTAGCGGCGCATGACCTTCTTCGCCAGCCAGTTACCGAACAACTGAGCCACCTGGACGATCACGATGATCACCGCAACGGCAAACCACGTGACCTGGTCATTAAAGGCGCGGTAACCGTAGACGATGGCGAAGTCACCCAGACCGCCACCGCCGATGTAACCGGCCATCGCAGACATATCCACAATCGCAATGAACATGAACGTGAATCCCAGGATCAGCGGGCCCAGAGCCTCCGGGATAATCACGGACCAAATGATGCGGAACGGGGAGGCACCCATCGCCTTGGCTGCCTCGATCACGCCAGGATCAATCGTCACCAGGTTCTGCTCCACAATGCGGGCAGCGCCGAACGTTGCGGCAATCACAATGCCCACAATCGCGGCCTTGGTGCCGATACGCGTGTCCACAATCAGCTCCGTCAGCGGGCCGATCGCGGTCATCAAAATGATCGTAGGGATCGGGCGCACAAAGTTCACGATCACGTTAATGATCCAGTACACAGGCTTATTCGCAAGAATCCCGCCCTCGCGCGTGGTGTACAGAATAATGCCCAGGATCAGTCCCACAAAGCCCGCGGCAAGCAAGCCCACGCAGACCATCAGCATGGTCTGCTGGAACGCCGTCAGGAACGTGTCACCGAGGCGATCCCAATCCATTTGTGCGGAGTACGTGGTGGTCATCGGATCTCCTCAATCTCGGTGTTGGTGTTCATCGTGGAATAGAAAGTCTCAATGGCCTGCTCGCCCTCCTGGGTGTGGGCAGTCAGGCGCAGGGTGAGGCGGCCAAAGGAGTGGTTCTGCAGCGTGGTCACGCCGCCGTGGACGATGTTGACGTCCACGCCGGCAGAGGAGAGCTCGGCCACCGAATCGAAAAAGCCGATGCCCTCGGCCATCGTGATGGTGAACAGGCGGCCCGTGCCGGAGTTGAGTTCCTTGGCTTCCACCTGGTCCGGGGTGTTGCGCAGGGACGTGGCCACGAAGCTGGCGGCCACCGGGGTGGTGGGGTTGGAGAACACGTCGTAGACGGAACCTTGCTCCACCACCTCACCGTTTTCCATCACCACAACGTAGTCGGCGATAGAGCGGACCACCTCCATCTCGTGGGTAATGACCACGATGGTGATGCCCAATTCCTGGTTCACGCGGCGCAGCAGCTCCAGGACGTCCTTCGTGGTGGACGGGTCCAGGGCGGAGGTTGCCTCGTCCGCAAGAAGCAGGCTGGGGTTCGTGGCCAGGGCGCGCGCGATACCCACGCGCTGCTTCTGTCCGCCGGAGAGCTGCTCGGGGTAGGACTTGCCCTTGTCCTCCAGGCCCACGAAGTGCAGGAGCTCCTCCACGCGAGCGTTACGCTCGGCCTTGTCCATGCCCTGCAGCTTCAGGGGGTAGGCGATGTTCTTGGCGACATTGCGGGAGCTGAACAGGTTGAACTGCTGGAAGATCATGCCGATGTCGCTGCGCAGAGCACGCATCTTGGATTCAGGCAGGGAGACGATGTCCTGCCCATCCAGGAGGATCTGGCCGCTGGTGGGGCGGTCTAGGCCGTTGATCTGGCGCACCAGGGTGGATTTACCTGCCCCGGAGTAGCCGATAATGCCGACGATGGAGCCGCCGGGGATGGTGATATTGACGTCTTTGAGGGCGTGAACTTTCTTCTTGCCCTGCGTGAAGATTTTGTTGACATCACGGAACTCGATGGTGGTGCCCTTCGTTGTGTCCTGTGTGGTGTCATTCATGGTGTCCGCCATGGGTGCCTCTTTTGGTGCTTTCGTGTTCATTTTTGTTGCGCGGGCTGTGTAGTCCCGCGGGCGCTCGCTACGGGTGACAAGAATCAAAAAGGTTAGCCGCACGGTGTGTCGTGCAGGCTAACCCTTAAGTTGCTCGTGCTGCGCCGGTAACTAGCCCTGGTCCTTCAGCTTGGCCTGGGTGTCTTCCAGGACCTTGTTGAGCTCCTCGCCATCCATCTTTACTTCCACGGAGGTTCCCTTGGAGGAACGCTCCAGGGCGTCCTGAACTGGCTTGGAGTGCCAGATCTCGACGAGCTTCTTCAGCTCTTCGTCATTCTGGTGCTCCTTGGTGGTCACGAAGCCGTTGATGTACGGCTGCGCGGATGGGTCCTTCGGATCATCCTTAACGATCGCGTTGGTGGGGTCGATGTTGCCGGCCTCCAGGAAGGAGTTGTTCACCACGGCGGGGGTGCCGTCGTGGTAGGAGGTGGCGGTCTGGGCTGCGTCCACAGGTACCAGCTTGACCTTGGACTTGGAATCGTCCACGTCGGCTGGGGTTGGGGTGAGCAGACCCTCCTTCTTCAGGGTCACCAGCTTGTTGGCGGCCAGCAGGTTGATGGCGCGTCCCTGGTTGGATGGGTCATTCGGGATCACGACCTTGCCTGCCTTGGCAACGTCATCCAGGGACTTTCCGTCCTTGTAGTACAGGCCCAGTGGGATGATTTCGGTGGCGCCGACCGGCTTGAGGTCCTGGTTGTTCTTGTTGTTGTAGGTTCCCAGGAACATCATGTGCTGGAAGTTGTTGACGTCGATTTCTCCGTCAACCAGTGCCTGGTTGGGGATGTTGTAGTCGGAGAAAGGAACCAGCTGGGCCTTGATGCCGGCCTTTTCTAGTTCTTGTTCGAAGACCTTCCAGTGTTCTTGTTGGATGTCGGTAGAGCCGATCTTCAGGGTGTCATCGGAACCACCGCAGGCGGTCAGGGCAAATGCGGTAGCAACTGCCACGGCAGCTGCGGATACCTTGCGACGTAGAGACATGATGTGTCCTCCTACTTAATGAAAACGTTGTTGCTAGTCAAATTAGCAACAAAACTAAAGATGAACAACTTGGTCTATCTGTATCTAGCTGTGATGAAGCACTGATCGGGCGTTGATCGGATGCTGGCAGTGCTGCCATGATCGTCCCCGCCATGTTCGATTTTCAATTATAGAACATGTGAGCTAACTGTGCTAGCCTGTCGTCATGTCAAAGAATCCGTCTTTCTCCAATGCTCGGCCGCTGTCCTGGTCGCGCCTTGAGCAGGTTCTTTCTGGCCGACATGCAGGTTCTTTGACAGCAGTCGGAATGGGGGAGGGGCAGCGTGTTTCCCATTTTCCTGCTGGCACGCAGGGGCAGGATGCTTCCCCGCAGCAACGTCATGAACATATAGTCGATTTTGCTGAATTGCACGCATGTAGTTCGTATAACTTCCTGCGCGGCGCCAGCGACCCCGAGCAGATGGTCGCCACAGCCCAGAAGCTGGGACTGACGGCCATAGCCTGCCTGGATAGGGATGGCCTCTATGGTGCGTCCCGCTGTGCGCTGGCCGCCGCGGAGGCAGGCGTGGATACCGTCTTCGGAGCGGAGCTCAGCGTGCAGTGGCAGGACTGCCCAGATACAGCCGGCTCCACCACAGATGAGGGCACCGTGACCGTGCTGTGCAAGGGCCAGGAGGGATACCGGCGCTTGAGTCACGTGATCACGGATGCGGCGATGGCCGATCGTGATAAAGATGTGCACCGCTACCCGCCACGCAAGGACATAGCGGCTGCTGCGGCCGGGCAGTGGTATGTCCTGATCGATTGGCGCTGGCTGCCCTATGCCGCGGAGCTGGTGGAGGATTTCGGGGCGGAGAACTGCCTGGTGGAACTGCAGCACACCATGAATCCCGCGGACTGGGACCGCAATGAGGCTCTACACGGGGTGGCCACGCGCTGGGGGTTGCGGGAAATCGTCAGTGCGTGTGCCACGTGCGCCGATCCCTCCGACGCCCGGCTTGCGGGAGCAAAAGCCGCCCTCCACCGCACGATGGACGTGGCAACAGCATTGCCGGTGACCGCCCCGACCGGCGGTCGCTGGCTGCGCAGCGGCCAGGAGATGCTCCAGCTGGCAGGGGACTGCACGTGGTTGGCGGAGGCCGTGGAGACCAGTGCCCAGGTCGCGCGGGAATGTGCGTTTACTTTGAACCTCATCGCGCCGAACCTTCCCCACTTCCCAGTGCCGGAGGGCTATACGGAGATGACGTGGCTGCGGCATCTGGTGGAGACCACGGGTGCCGTGCGCTACGGCCCCAGGCCTCACAGCGGGGCGAGTACCAGGGCCACGGCCGCACAGACCAAGGCATGGGCCGTGATAGATAAGGAGCTGGCGGTGATTGAACAGCTCGGCTTCCCCGGCTATTTCCTGATCGTTCATGACATCGTGGACTTCTGCCACCGCAGCAATATTCTGTGCCAGGGGCGCGGGTCGGCGGCGAACTCGGCGGTGTGCTTCGCGCTGGGTATCACCACGGTGGATGCGGTGGCCGGGGGCTTGTTGTTTGAGCGCTTCTTGTCCCCGGAGCGTGACGGCCCACCTGATATCGATGTGGATATTGAATCGGGTCGCCGGGAGGAGGTGATCCAGTACGTGTACTCCCGCTATGGGCGGGATAATGCCGCACAGGTAGCCAATGTGATCACCTATCGCTCCAAGGGCGCGTTAAGGGACGCAGCCCGGGCGTTGGGCTATGCGCCCGGCCAGGTGGATGCGTGGAGCCGGGGAGTGGAGGAACCCCCGGCCGTGGTGCGCCACATCGCGGATCAGCTGAAAGGCCAGCCGCGCCACATGGGTATCCACTCAGGAGGCATGGTGATCTGCGATCGCCCCATTGCCGATGTGGTTCCCATGGAATGGGCCCGGATGGACAACCGCAGCGTGGTCCAGTGGGATAAGGATGACTGCGCCACGGTGGGGCTTGTGAAGTTTGACCTGTTGGGCCTCGGCATGCTGGAGGCATTGCATCACGCGATCGACCAAGTGCAGGAACACCGTGGACGCACGGTGGAGTTGTGGCGCCTAGAGCCCACCGAGCCGGAGGTCTACGAGATGCTGTCCCAGGGGGACGCCGTGGGCGTGTTCCAGGTGGAGTCCCGCGCGCAGCTCAATACCCTGCCGCGTCTGCGTCCCCGGAGGTTCTACGACCTGGTGGTGCAGGTGGCACTGATCCGCCCCGGCCCCATTCAGGGCGGCTCGGTACACCCGTTCATTCGCCGGCGCAACGGGCAGGAACCGGTGACGTTCGACCACCCGTGTCTGGAGCCGGCGCTGACGAAAACGCTGGGGATTCCCCTGTTCCAGGAACAGTTGATGCAGGTGGTGGTGGATGCCGCCGGCTTCAGCGCCGCGGAGGCTGACACGCTGCGCCGGGCGATGGGGTCGAAGCGCTCCCCGCAGAAGATGGCGCGCCTGAAAGAACGCTTCTACCAGGGATTAAAGGAAGAAAACGGCATCGTGGGCGAGGTCGCCGATCGCCTGTGGGACAAGATCGTGGCCTTCGCCAGCTATGGCTTCCCGGAGTCCCACGCCCAGTCCTTTGCGGTGCTGGTCTACTACTCGGCGTGGTTTAAATACCACTATCCCGCCGAGTTTTGCGTGGCGTTGCTGCGCGCTCAACCCATGGGCTTTTATTCGCCGCAATCCTTACTAGCCGACGCCCGGCGTCACGGCGTGCAGGTCTTGCCCGTGGACGTGAACTTTTCAGGGGTCGAGGCAGATACCGTCGTGGCAGAGGCTGATCGTTCAGGGATAGGTGCCATACGTTTGGGGCTGGCGTCGGTGAAAGGGATCGGCGTGGACGTTGCCGAGCGCATCGTTCAGGCGCGATCCAGGGTGGGCACGTTCCGGGCGGTTTCGGATCTGTCGCGGGAGGCGGATCTGCGGGTGGATCACGTGGAGCAGCTGGCGCGCGCGGGAGCGCTGGAGTCCCTGGGACTCACGCGGCGGCAGGCGATGTGGGCGGCCGGGGTGGCGGCGACGGAACGGCCGGGGATGCTGGCGGGGACCTCGCACATTAATAGCCCATCGCTGCCGGGGATGAGCGCCTTCGAGCTGACCGCGGCTGACCTCGCGACCACCGGCGTTACCCCGCAGGGTCATCCTGTGGAGCTGCTTCGGGAGCTGCTGGATCAGTGGGCCGAGCGGCGCGGGGGCGTGCGGGTGCTGCCCGCCAATCAGCTGCTGGATGCGCCGGACGGCAGCCGCATTCGGGTGGCGGGGGTGGTCACGCACAGGCAGCGTCCCATGACCGCAGGTGGAGTGGTGTTTTTCGGCTTGGAGGATGAGACGGGGCTAGCGAACGTGATGATCAGCCCGGGGCTGTGGGCGCGGCAGCGTACTCTGGCACTCAGTGCAAAGATCGTGGTGATCCGCGGCATTGTGCACAATGCCAACGGTGTGGCGTCCGTGACCGCGGACCTCATTGAACCGGTGCCGTTGCAGCAGCAGATGTATCAGGCGGTGGGGGATGCCCGGAACTTCCGCTAACGGCGCCAGACCGGCTGGTCACACTCACCAGGCTGCACCAGACCGGCTGGTCACAATATCGTCACAATACCGATACAGAACGACGAAGGAGGGTTGACTATCGGAACGGCTCCCAGAACAATCAGAGGGGTGCATTTTCCCCCATCCCGTGGCGACGTTCCCCGTGACGACGTGAACCGTCGGCGTCGCCGTACCATCGCCGGTGTGATCGGCGCCGTTGCGGCAGTCGCGCTATCGGCAGGGGTGGGTGCCGCCGTCCAAAAATATACGGGCTGGAACCAGGCGGACTGGGATCATCACATCAGCATCCAGGAGCCCGGCATGCTCCCGCCGCTGCAGCAGGCCGTGGGAGTGAAGGAAAGCGGACCGTCCGCGCAGGACATTCCCGTGCAGCTGCGCCTGGTGGATAATCCCCGGCCGCTGGAGAACCTGCCGGAACCGGGGCGCATTTCTGAGGTGCGGATCAACTCCGCGGGACTGGACCGGCGTTACCTCGTTTACGTTCCCGAGAACGCGCAGCGCACCGGCGCGGACATAGCCGATCCGCTGCCCCTGATCCTCACTTACCACGGCTACAACGAATCCCCGCAGGACATTTCCCGCTACTCTGGGATGGAGCGAGCCGGTGGGATCGTGGTCTACCCGCTGGGCGTCAAGAAGTCCTGGGCGGGGGCTCCCTATGCGAAGAGCACGAAGGAGCAGGACCAGTGGTTCACCCGGGACATCATCGACCAGATCGCGTCCACGTATCAGGTGGACAATAACCGAATCTTCGCCGCCGGCATGTCCAACGGTGGCGGCTTCGTGTACGAGATGGCGTGCGACATGCCGGACATGTTTGCCGCGGTAGCGTCCGTGGCGGGCGCCTACTACACGGACACGTGGTCTGGCTGCGCCGGGCAGCAGGATGGCAGCTCTGGCGGTGCGAACCCCCAGGACACTCAGTTCCCCCGGAACACGTCCATCCCGTTCCTGGAGATTCACGGCCGCCAGGACGACCGCATTAAATACGAGGGTGGGCACCGCTACCGCACGGACTACCTGGCCGCGCCGAAGGCCACGGCGTTGTATGCACAGCGCTCAGGTTGCGAGGCCGCGCCCACCACCACCGCGGCAACGCCCCGTGTGTTGCGCACGCAGTGGACGAACTGCGCCGAGGGCAACGAGATCGTTCATCTTGCTATTACCGACGCCGGCCACGTCTGGCCTGGGGAAATCCAACAATTGAGCGGCGCCTCGGCCCTGGGGGATGCCCCGCAGGACACCACGGCGGTGACCGCCACCAGCGAGATCATCGCGTTTTTCACTCGCCATGGTCTGCAGAAGGCGCAGGGCTAAGACAGCCTACACGTCCAGTTCAATGTCATCCCACGGGGTGTGGGGGCTGCTCAGCCACGTCAACGCGTGCAGGCGCGCGCTGATAAAGCTGGACAGGGATGGGGTTTGTGGGTGCTCCACATCCCACCAGCGCATGCACGTGGAGTACTCCAGGTTGTCGGCCACCAGGTCCAGCTGTTGCATCGGCAGCTGAGAGGCATCCTTGCCCTCTCGATCCACGCTGCGCAGTGCCTTGCGCATGGCGGGGATGTTCGGCGTGTTGATCTCGCGGGGGGCTTGCAGCGTCAATCCCACAACCCAGCCCAGCGTTTCCGCCGCTGCAAAGGCGAAGTCCTGGCATGGCTGGGCGGCGTCGATCAGTTTGGATCCATACGTCACGGGCTGCTCGACTTCGCCTGCATCGGCGGGTTGGGCACGGCGGACGGCGTCGACGAAACTGCGTTCATGGTCCGTGAGATGCGTGAACGTCCGCTTCGAGCCAGCCTCGATGGTCTCGAAGGGTACGCTCTTGCCCTCGGAGACGTGCTTGGCGATGGAGCCCAGCACGGATAGGGTGACGGCGCGGTTAAACACGCTTTCGGCGTCGCGCAGCAGCAGCTCATCTTCGCTCCACACGGCCGGCAGGTTCTGCGGAATCTTGATGCCTATGTTCCACAGGTCTCCACGGATGGTGCGCATCCTCACCATCGCGCTGCCTGGGCGGGGCGCGGTCACTGCGTTCGACCCGTACGCCACCTGGGGGTCCAGCAGGTCAACGCCGCGGGGGTCGCGCACGGAGAAATCGGGCATGACGAACACGGAGTTCGACGCCTCAGCCCACTCCCGAAAGACTTCCAAATCTTCCACGGTGAACGTGTCGGGCACCTCAAAGACGTAGTGGCAATGAGTGTTTCGAATGTGATTGCGGGTGGCCAGCAGCGTGGCGGTCATCGTTCCTGCTCGTTCAAAGCCTTGGCGCAGGATGAAGTTCTCGAACTGGTAGAGGTGTTCGACTTCCTCGCGAGTATCTGGGTCCGTTGCCGAGGCAGTGACGACGCGGAAGCTGCTGGGCTCCAGCGGGAACCCGCCCACGGTGCGGGTGACGGTGGAGTAGGCGTTCAGAAAAGTGCTCATGGTTGTTGATGCTAGTGGATGCGCCGCCGGGGCATAAGGGGTTTGGTGAACGGCTCTGAAGAAAGGTGTAGAGCGCGGGGTGTAGGGGCAAGGGGTTAGAGTGGGTGCGTGACCACACCGCCATTTCACATTGTTTTTGACCAGCCGCAGATCCCCCAGAACACCGGCAACGCCATCCGATTGGCCGCGTGTACCGGCGCGGTGCTGCATCTGGCGCGCCCATACCTGTTTGACTTTCAGGATAAGAACTTGAAACGCGCCGGGCTGGATTACCACGACCTGGCTGTTGTTGAGGAGCACGACAGTCTGGATGAGGTGCTGACTCAGCTGGCTGACCAGGGCGGGGCCCGGGTGTTTGCCTTTAGTTCGCATGCCACTACGCCGTTTACGGATGTGGAGTTTCAGGAGGGGGATGTGTTGCTGTTTGGCTGCGAATCGGATGGGCTGTCCCAGGAGGCCTTGGCGGATCCGCGGATCACTCAGCAGGTGAGGATTCCCATGCTTCCTGCACGGCGCAGTATGAATCTGGCCAATTGTGCGTCCATCGCGGCTTATGAGGCGTGGCGTCAGCTGGGGTACCCCGGCGGGAGTTAACGCCCGGCTCGTGGAATAATTGTGGTCATGGCTGCAACCAAACTTGATGGAAAGATGTTCCGCGATGAGATTTTCGCGGATCTCGAACAGCGCGTCGCTGCGCTCAAGGACAAAGGCATTACCCCTGGCTTGGCCACGGTGCTGGTCGGCGATGACCCCGCCAGCCACTCCTACGTGCGCATGAAGCACAAGGACTGCGAGCAGATCGGCGTGAAGTCCATCCGCAAGGATCTGCCGGCGGACATCTCCCAGGAGGATCTGCACGCGGTGATCGACGAGCTGAACGCGGACCCCGAGGTCACGGGCTACATTGTGCAGCTTCCCCTGCCGAAGCACCTGGATGAGAACGCCGTGCTGGAGCGCATCGACCCCGCCAAGGATGCCGATGGCCTGCACCCCGTGAACCTGGGCAAGCTGGTGTTGAACGAGCCGGCACCCCTGCCGTGCACGCCCAACGGTGCGATCAGCCTGCTGCGTCGCTATGACATCCCACTGGACGGCGCCAAGGTGGTCGTCATCGGCCGCGGCGTGACTGTGGGACGCCCCATCGGGCTGATGCTTACTCGCCGCAGCGAGAACGCCACCACCACGCTGTGTCACACGGGCACCCAGGATCTGGCGGCGGAGACCCGCAACGCCGACGTGATCGTCGCGGCCGCTGGCGTACCACACATGCTGACGGCGGACATGATTAAGCCAGGGGCGGCCATCTTGGACGTGGGAGTGTCCCGCGGCGAGGACGGCAAGCTTGCCGGCGACGTGGCCCCGGAGTGCTGGGATGTGGCCGGGTTTATTTCCCCGAACCCCGGCGGAGTGGGCCCGCTGACCCGCGCGTTCTTGGTGTCTAACGTGGTGGAGCGTGCCGAGCGCGCTACGCAGTAACGCGCGAGGAAAAGAGTTCGAGGTGTCATCGCACAAGGAGCAGCCGGAGCATCCGCATATTGGTAGTGCCCGTGCCCAACTGTTGGAGAACCCCCATGATCGGGCGGTTCCCGCATCTAAGTTGGGCAGCGGCCTCCAGCGGGCGTTGGTGTTTCTCTTTGTGGCGGCCCTGGTGGGGGTGGCGGTGTTGTTGCTGCTGGATCACTGGCGACGCGGCTCGATGTTGTTGAGCCTGGCGTTGGTGTACCTCGGGCTGATCCGCTGGGTGGTGGATTCCCGCATTATGGGGGTGTTGGCTGTGCGCTCGCGGAAGTTTGATTGCTGCTTCACGCTCAGCCTGGGGGTGATGATCGGCTTCCTGGCCTTGAGTGTGGACCCGCTGATTTAACGCAGCACCGGCCCAGCCTCACCAGCCCAGCGCTACTCCACAGGCTTGGCGCTCAGCTGCTCCACTTTCCCCAGGAACTTCACCAGAATCTGCCCCATCTGGCGGCTTTCGATCAGGAAGCCATCGTGGCCGGTGGGGGAGGTGATCTTGGACAGCCCAATGAAGTCGCCCAGATTACGGGAGAGGTGTTCCTGCTGGTGCAGCGGGTACAGGATGTCCGTGTCCACGCCCACCACCATGGTCGGCACCTGGCTGGATCCCAACGCGGCGTTCATGCCGTTGCGTCCGCGCCCCACGTCGTGGCGGTTCAGTGCATCCGTCAGTACTGCATAGGTGCCGGGGTCGAAGCGCTTCTTCAAACGCTCGGCGTGCAGGTCCAGGTAGCTCTCCACGGCAAAGCGCTGGTCGGGGCTGCGGTAGGGGCCCAGGGGATTTTCGCCCACCTGTGGGTCGGTACCGAAGCGCTCGTCGATTTCCAGCTCACCGCGGTAGGTGAGGTGCGCGATGCGACGGGCCTGACCCATGCCCTCGGAGGGGGTGAGCCCGGTGCCGTAGTAGTCTCCACCCTGCCAGTGCGGGTCCGCCTCGATGAAGCGGATCTGGGTGGATTGGATTCCGATCTGCCATGCCGAGGCGCGGGCGGAGACCGCGATCGGCAGCGCCGCCAGCACCGTGTCCGGGTACATCAGCGTCCACTCCAGGGTGCGCGCCCCGCCCATGGAGGCGCCAATGATGGCATGGACCTGGGTGATGCCCAGAACCTCTAGCATCTTCTTCTCCGCGGTGACCATGTCGCGGATGGACAGGCCGGGGAAGCGGGAACCCCACGCCTTGCCGTCGGGGTGCGGGCTGCTGGGCCCCGTGGAGCCGTCGCAGCCGCCCAGGACGTTGGCGCAGAGCACCAGGTAGCGGTTCGTGTCGATGGGCTTGCCTTCTCCCACCATGTCTTCCCACCAGTCCACCACGTTGCCGTTGCCGGTCAGGGCGTGTTCCACCAGGATGATGGGCCGCTGGCGCAGATCGGTTCCGGGCAGCGGCCCTGCCGAAAACTCGGCGTAGTCCGCATCGCCCTCGGTCGCGGTGTAGAACGCGTGCAGTCGCAGGCTAACCTCGGGGATGGTCACACCGGCCTCGGTGACGAGGTCTCCGATGGCGATGTCCGTGTAGCCACCCGTGGCGGGGAGAAGATCGTAGTGCATGGGGGATCCTTAGAAGAGGCCTTATGAGATGGCGGCGAAGCCCTTGTCTAGGTCAGCGAGGATGTCCTCAATGTCCTCAATACCCACGGACAGGCGAACGGTTGCCTGGGAGATACCCGCGTTAGCCAGGTTCTCCTCCGTGGACTGAGAGTGCGTGGTGGAGGCCGGGTGCACCACCAGCGAGCGCACATCACCGATGTTCGCCAGGTTGGAGTGCAGCTGCAGGGCGTCGATGAACGCCCAGGCGGTGGCCTTCGGGTCCTTGTCGCCGGTGTTGAGGTCGAAGGACAGGACGGACCCGGTGTACTCCAGGCCCAGCTTCTCCTTCACGCTGTACCAGGGGGAGCTTTCCAGACCAGCGTAGTTGACCGTGGCCACCTGCTCCTTGCCCTGGAGGTATTCCGCCACCTTCAGTGCATTGGCGTTGTGCTGACGCACGCGCAGGCTCAGGGTGTCCAGGCCTTGCGCCACCACCCAGGCGTTGAAAGGGGACAGTGGGGCGCCGGTATCGCGCAGCAGGCCCGCGCGGGCCTTGAGACCGTAGGCGGTGGGGCCCAAGTCGGCGTACTTCAGGCCGTGGTAGGCGGGATCCGGGTTCACGAAGTCGGGGAACACCGGCTCGCCGTCTACCTCGACGGTCCAGTCGAAGGTGCCGCCGTCCACCAGGATGCCGCCGATGCCGGAGCCGTTGCCGGTGTAGAACTTGGTCAGGGACGCCACCACAATGTCCGCGCCCAGTTCCAGCGGGCGGGCTAGCACGGCCGTGGCGATGGTGTTGTCCACGATCAGCGGCACGTTGTGGCGGTGGGCAACCTCTGCGACGGCTGGGATGTCCAGCACGTCGGCCTGCGGGTTGGCGAAGGTCTCTCCGAAGAAGGCTTTGGTGTTGGGCTGTACTGCGGCGGCCCAGGACTCGGGGTCGTCAGGGTTGTCCACGAACGTGGTGGTGATGCCGAGCTTCGGCAGGGTCACCAGCAGCAGCGTCTCGGTGCCGCCGTACAGGCGGGGGCTGGCCACGATGTGGTCGCCGGAGCGGGCCAGGTTTAGAATGGCCGCGGTTTCGGCAGCCATTCCGGAGGCGAAGGCTACGGCGTACACGCCACCTTCGAGGTTGGCGATACGCTGCTCGACTACCTCCACGGTGGGGTTGGTTAGCCGAGTGTATATCGGGCCGGGGTCTTCCAGCGCGAAGCGTTGTTGCGCATGCTGGGCGTCGTTAAAAACGTAGCTGGAGGTGAAGTGTATGGGTAGGTTGCGCGCCCCCGTCTCGTCTACGCTCTGGCCGGCGTGGATTTGGCGGGTGGCAAAGCCCCAGTTGGACAGGTCATCATTGTTGTACTTAGGCATGTGACTAAGATTACGTCACCGAACCACCTAAAGTAAACCGCTCTGTCTATTTTTTTATTTTCGACGCCAAGTTTCCCCAGCGTGCACCCCCTCAACCAAACTGAACAGCTTGGTCTACTTTGGGGGTGCGCTGCGCGCGGCTAGCGCTTGAGGTCGTCGATGATCTTGTTGAAGGTTGCCGAAGGACGCATCACGGCACTGGCCTTCTCGTCGGATGGGCGGTAGTAGCCGCCGAGGTCGGCAGGGGAGCCCTGCTTCTCCTCCAGCTCAGCCACGATGGTCTTCTCCTCGGCCTCCAGAGCCTCGGCCACGGGGGTGAAGATCTCCGCCAGTTCCTTGTCCTTGGTCTGCTCAGCCAACTCGCGAGCCCAGAACTTCGCCAGGTAGAAGTGGGAACCGCGGTTGTCGATCTCGCCCACCGAACGGGAGGGGGACTTGTCCTCGTTCAGCACGGACTCGGTCGCCGCGTCCAGGGCGTCGCCCAGGATCGGGGTGCGTGGGTTGTTGTCCGTCTCCTGCAGCTTGCGCAGAGACTCGGCCAGGGCCAGGAACTCTCCCAGGGAATCCCAGCGCAGGTGGTTTTCCTCCTGGAGCTGCTGCACGTGCTTCGGGGCGGAGCCGCCGGCACCGGTTTCGAACAGTCCACCACCGGCGATCAGCGGAACCACGGACAGCATCTTGGCGGAGGTGCCCAGCTCCATGATGGGGAACAGGTCCGTCAGGTAGTCGCGCAGCACGTTACCGGTCACGGAGATCGTGTCCTCGCCCTTGCGGATGCGATCCAGGGAGAACTGGCACGCCTCCTCCGGGGACATGATGCGGATGTCCAGGCCGTCCGTGTCGTGATCCTTCAGGTACTTCTTTACCTGGTCGGCCACGTTGCGGTCGTGAGCGCGCTGCGGATCCAGCCAGAACACCGCGGGAGCTCCGGTGGCAGCAGCGCGGGTTACGGCCAGCTTCACCCAGTCCTGCAGTGGGATGTCCTTGGTCTGGCATGCGCGCCAGATGTCTCCGGCCTCTACCTCGTGCTCCAGCAGTACGTCACCGGCGGAGTTCAGGACCTGGACGCGGCCGGCGTCGCTGATGCGGAAGGTCTTGTCGTGGGAGCCGTACTCCTCGGCCTTCTGTGCCATCAGACCCACGTTCGGCACGGAGCCCATGGTGGTGGGGTCGAAGGCGCCGTTCTTGCGGCAATCGTCGATGACCACCTGGTACAGGCCTGCGTAGGAGGAGTCCGGAAGGATAGCCAGGGTGTCCTCGGTCTCGTTGTTCTTGTTCCACATCTGGCCGCTGGTGCGGATCATGGCTGGCATGGAGGCGTCCACAATCACGTCGGATGGGACGTGGAGGTTGGTGATGCCCTTGTCGGAGTTCACCATAGCCAGGCGAGGGCCATCGGCCAGGGCCTTGTCGAAGGCCTCGCGGATCTCCTCGCCGTTGTCCAGGTCAGCCAGGCCGTCCAGGATCGCGGCCAGGCCATTCTCACCGTTCAGACCGGCCTTCATCAGCTCCTCGCCGTACTCGGCGTAGACATCGGAGAAGTAGGCGCGCACTGCGTGGCCGAAGATGATCGGATCGGAGACCTTCATCATCGTGGCCTTGAGGTGCACGGACAACAGCACGTCCTCCGCCTTCGCGCGGGACACCTGGGCGCGGAGGAAGGAATCCAAGGCCTCGGCGTTCAGCACGGTAGCGTCGATAATCTCCTGCTCCAGAACGGGAAGGGATTCCTTTAATACGTCGGTCTCACCATTCGGTTTCACCAGCTGAATTGTCAGGGTGTCCTCGGCGGGAATAATGACGGACTTCTCATTGTGGCGGAAGTCGTTGGCCTCCATGGTGGCCACGTTCGTCTTCGAGTCCGCGGACCACTCGCCCATGGAGTGAGGGTGCTTGCGGGCGAAGTTCTTCACCGCCCGCGGCGCGCGGCGGTCGGAGTTACCTTCGCGCAACACCGGGTTCACGGCAGAGCCCTTGACGGAGTCATAGCGGGCCTGGGCGTCCTTCTCTTCCTCCGTGGTGGCCTCGGAGGGGTAATCCGGGAGGTCGTATCCAGCGGCCTGCAGCTCGGCGATAGCGGCCTTGAGCTGCGGAATGGAGGCGGAAATGTTGGGAAGCTTGATGATGTTGGCATCAGGGGCCTTGGCGAGTTCGCCGAGTTCGGCGAGCGCATCGTTGACCTGTTGGTCCTCGGGAAGCGTGTCATTAAACGCTGCCAAGATGCGAGCAGCCAAAGAGATATCTCGCGTCTCGACCTCAACGCCAGTGGTGGAAGCGAAGGCCTCAACGATGGGCAACAAGGAGTAGGTTGCTAACAGTGGGGCTTCGTCGGTGCGAGTGTAAATGATCTTAGCCATCGGCTTGTGTCTCCCTAGCTATTGCGATTTTTCACGTTTACCTCACAACAATACGTCAAAAGACCAAACTGTGTATCTTACGGGTAGGGTTGGTGACTTGTCAGTAATATTCCGAAAGTTTTTATAACTATTTTTTAAGAGCATTTCCGAACTATCACGGGAGATACATCGAGATACATGGATAGCAATTCTTCCACCACCAACACCCCCACGACCTCCCACACACCACGTTTGCGGCGGCGGCCCATCCCGCGCCAGACGGAGATGGGCCGTCGGCGTCGGATCATCACAATGATCGCCATGGCGTTGGGCGGGTTCGGCATCGGTACCACGGAATTCGTGGCGATGGGCCTGCTCAACCTGGTGGCCACGGACTTCGGCATCACCGAAGACCAGGCTGGGCATGCCATTTCCGCCTACGCGCTCGGCGTGGTCGTGGGAGCCCCGCTGATTACAACGCTCACTGGATCCATTCCCCGTCGACGCCTAGCTCTCATCCTCATGGCCGCCTTCACCATCGGCAACGCCATGACGGTCTTTGCGCACTCCTATGAAGTCCTGCTGCTGTCCCGCTTCATCGCAGGTTTCCCGCACGGCGCCTACTTCTCCGTCACCGCCCTCATCGCCGCCTCCATGGCGCCGGAGGGCAAGCGCGGAAAGTCCATCGCCCTGGTGTCCATGGGCCTGTCCGTGGCTACCGTCATCGGCGTGCCCATCGCGCAATGGCTCGGCGTGCGCTTTGGCTGGAACACCGCATTCCTCATGGTGGCCATCATCGGACTGGTGACCTTCACAGCCCTGTGGTTCACGGTTCCGCACATGACCCTCATGCCCAAGACCAAGCCCCTCACTGAACTGGGCGCGCTGGTCAACAGCCAGGTGCTGTTCACCCTGGCCATCGGCACAGTCGGCTTCGGCGGCATGTTCGCCGTGTACACCTACATCACCTGGACCCTGACGGAAAACGCCGGCTTTTCCGCCGACAAGATCTGGATCGCGCTGATGACCTACGGCATCGGCATGATGCTCGGCACCTACGTGGGCGGCCTGCTGGCCGACCGCAACCTGGAGTACACGATCTTAAGCACGCTGCTGTTCTTGATCGTGGTGCTCAGTGCGTTCTACTTCACGTCCCACAATGCGGTCGCGGGCATCGTGAACTTCGGTGTGATCGCCTTCGGCGGATCGGCGCTGGTGCCCAGCCTCCAAACGCGCCTGATGGACGTGGCCGGAGACGCCCAGACGCTGGCCGCGGCCCTGAACCACTCCGCGCTGAACGCGGCGAACGCCACCGGCGCCGCGGTCGGTGGCGCGGTGATCGCCGCGGGCCTGGGTTACTCCACCCCGGCTCTGGCCGGTGCCGTGATGGCGTTCTGTGGCGCGCTGATCTGGATCCCCGCCTTCCTGTTGCGCCGCAAGCACGGCGACAAAGCCAAGACACTTGCTGTGTAGGGCCACCGCGTTATGCTGGGGCATATGTCTGAACAAGCTGCTACTTATGGTTCGTTACGCACGCCGGCGTCGGATTCATTGACGGTCGCGACGGTCAACGTCAATGGCATCCGCGCGGCGGCCAAGGTCCGCAACGAGAACAACCACGGCATTCTGCCCTGGCTGGAGGACACGCCCGCGGACGTGGTACTGCTGCAGGAAGTCCGGGCAGACCAGGATCAGGCCCACAAGGCACTTGGCCCTGCGCTGGACGCGGGCTGGCACCTGGAGCTCGCGCCGGCAGCCGCGAAGGGCCGCGCCGGGGTGGGCATCCTCTCCCGCCGCGAGCTGAGCGACGTGCGCGTGGGCTTTAGCGAGAAGGGCCACGCGGGCGCCGAGGAGTTCGACGATGCCGGTCGTTTCCTCAGCGCCGCCGTGGACACCAGCTTCGGCCCGGTTCGTGTGGCGAGCCTGTACCTGCCCAGCGGCAGCGTGGGCAGCGAAAAGCAGGACGAGAAGTACCGTTTCCTGGATAGCTTCTCCGAGTACCTGCATGACTACGCCACGGAGGCCGAATCCGGTACGGAGCTGGAGATGGTGGTCGGCGGCGACTGGAACATCTGCCACAGCCGCGCCGACCTGAAGAACTGGCGCGCCAATCGTGCGAAATCCGGATTCCTCCCCGACGAGCGAGCCTTCCTGGACAACCTGGTGGGCACCTACCCGCACTCCGCTACCCAGATCGGCGACGAGCTGGACTTCGGCGCCAAGGGCAACCCCGGCGGCGTGCCCGGCCACTTCTTCGGGGCCGTGGACTACCAGCCCAGCGAGGCCGCCACGAAGCGCCTGCACGACGGCGCGGCGCAGTACCCGAAGTGGTTCGACGTGCACCGCCGGATCTGCCCCGAGGAATCCGGGCCGTACTCGTGGTGGACGTGGCGCGGCCAGGCCTTTAACAACGACGCCGGCTGGCGTATCGACCTGCAGATCGCCACGTCCGAGCTTGCGCAGCGCGGCATCTCGGCCGCCAACGCTGCCGTGGACAAGGCCGCCACGGTGGAGGAGCGGTGGTCCGATCACTCCCCAGTTCTCATCGAATACGCGGCGAGCTGATGCTGAGCGTCCTCTACGTCATTGGAATTACCGCCGAGGCGATGACCGCTGCTTTGGCGGCGGGCCGGCAGCGCATGGACATCTTCGGTGTGATGATGATCGCTGCCGTCACCGCCTTCGGCGGGGGAGTGGTCAGGGATGTGCTGCTGGATCACTACCCGATGCGGTGGGTCGCCGAGCCGATCTACCTGATGATCGTGTTGGCGGCGGCGTTGCTGACGGTGCTTGCCAGCTTCCTGATGGACTACTTCCGAACCATCTTCCTGGTGCTGGACGCCATCGGCCTGTCGGCGTTTTCCGTGCTGGGTACGCAGGTGGCCATGTCCTTAGGACACGGCCTGCTGATCGCGATCGTGGCCGCGGTGGTCACGGGTGTGTTCGGCGGAATCCTGCGCGATATTTTCTGCGACCGCGTGCCGTTGGTGTTCTCTGAGGAACTGTATGCCAGCGTGGCGATCGTGGCGGCGTGCCTGTACTTCGGGCTGGTGACCTTCACCGGCAGCACGCAGCTAGCGGTGATGGTGACGCTGGTGGTGGCGATTGTGCTGCGCCTGCTGGCGATTTACTACAACATCTCCCTGCCGGTCTTCGAGTACCAGGACAAGGAGTACCAGAGGGATCCCGCCGGGCGCCTGACGCTGTGGGTGCTGAACAAAGCCGGTGTTCGCCGGCGGGTGCGCAAGAAGCGGACGATCACCAATAGGCGTGAGAATCGGCGTGACCGAGGGGAGTAAAGTAGTTCAGCATGAGCAACCCCGACGCAGCCGAAGGTACAGCACCAGTGAAGAAGCAGCGAGTCGTCTCCGGCTTGCAACCCACCAGCGATTCCTACCACCTGGGTAACTACCTGGGAGCGGTGAAACAGTTCATCCAACTGCAGGATGACTACGAGGCGTTCTACTTCATCCCTGACCAGCACGCCATCACCGTTCCGGGCTACAACCCCAAGGATCTGCGCACCCGCACGCTGGCGGGTGCGGCCCAACTGCTGGCTTTGGGCATTGACCCGGAGCGTTCCACGCTGTTCGTGCAGTCCCACGTACCTGAGCACGCGCAGCTGGCCTGGGTGCTCATGTGTATCACCGGGGACGGGGAAGCCCGCCGCATGACGCAGTTCAAGGACAAGTCCGCTAAGCAGGGCAATGACAACACCACCTCGGGCCTGTACGCTTACCCCATGCTGATGGCGGCAGACATCCTGCTGTACCGCCCACACCTGGTGCCGGTGGGTGAGGATCAGCGCCAGCATCTGGAGCTGACCCGCAACCTGGCCGAGCGTTTCAACTCCCGCTACAAGAAGACCTTCGTGGTGCCGGAAGGGTTCATCCCCGAGGGAGCCTCCAAGATCTACGACCTGCAAAACCCCACCGCCAAGATGTCCAAGTCCACGGACAACCCCAAGGGACTCATCAACCTCTTGGATGACCCGAAGGTCTCCGCCAAGCGCATCCGTTCGGCCGTGACGGACAACGATGGTGAGATTCGCTACGACAAGGAACAGAAGCCGGGCGTGTCTAACCTTCTGGTGATTCAGTCGGCGATGTCTGGCAAGACCATTGAGGAGATCGTGGCCGGCTACCAGAACTCCGGTGCCGGATACGGCGACCTGAAAAAGGACACGGCCGAGGTCCTAGAGGAGTTCTGCGGACCGCTGCGCGCGTCCTTCGACGAGTACATGAACGACCGTGCGGAGCTGGAGCGCGTGCTGGCGCGGGGAGCGGAACGCGCACGTGAGATCGCCTCCAAGACGGTGGAGCAGGTCTACGAACGGGTAGGGTTCCTCGCCGGCCAGTAGGCCTGTGTGAGTGAGCCCGCTCGGGCGTCCCTAGCCTTCCCCAGTCTTCTTCGCCGATCCGTCGCCCCGCTTTAGGGTATTTTCGTTAGAGATGTAGCTTTTTAGCGCAATTGTGAATTTCTAGCGTTTTTGAGAGGACCCGTTTTCCCTATGCCCACGCACACCACAACCGGCCCGGCGAAGGAATCTTTGGATGACTACGGAGTGGAGCGCACACGTCAAGATGAGCCCCCGGCCCTAGAGAAGTACCGCGAGAAGTGGCCGTGGTTCGACCACGTCATGCGGATGCAGGAACGCTACACCGATCAGGGCGGCAACCAGTTCGCCGCCGGCATTACCTACTTCTCTGTACTATCCATGTTCCCACTGCTCATGCTGGTGCTGGCCATCACCCTGATGGTCCTGGCCGGAAACCAAGAGATGATGGATAGCGTGACGGAGAAGATCTCCTCCATGGGCGAAGGCGGCATGGGGGACACGGTGAACTCCATCGTGGAACAGGCCACCGAGCAGGCCGGATCCATCTTCTCCATCGGTCTGCTCTTGGCCCTCTGGACGGGCCTGAGCTGGATTGGAAACCTGCGCATGGGCGCATCCTCCATGTGGAAGGTCTCCGGAACCGCCGATAACTTCATCAAGGGCAAGCTGTCCGACCTGATTGTGCTCATTGGCCTGCTGATCGCCCTGATCGTTGCGTTTGCCGTCACCACCATTGGTAACTCCGGTTTGACGCTCCGCCTGCTGGACCTGGTGGGTCTGCAGGACATCCCCGGTATCCGTTACATCACCTTCGGGGTGGCCCTGGTAGTTGGTTTGCTGGCCAACTTCGTGGTGTTCACATGGATGCTGGGATCCCTGCCGCGCGTGAAGACTCACCGCAAGTCCGTCTTCAAGGCAGCGGTGATCGGCGCCGTGGCCTTCGAGGTCTTCAAGCAGTTCGCCACGATGTTCTTCTCCAACGCGCTGAGCAATCCCGCCGGTGCGGCCTTCGGACCGATCATCGGTCTGATGGTGCTGATGTACTTCATCTGGCGCATCACCCTGTACTGCTCCGCATGGGCAGCCACCACCCCAGAATCTCTGGCGCTTCTGCCACCCGCCGTGCCGTCCGCCGCGGTCATCCGCGTGCGCCAGGAAGTGCGTACCGGTTCTAACGACTCCGTGCGCGCCGGGCTTGTGGGATCGGGCGCTGCCATTGGCGTGCTGATGGGCGGAGCCCTGGGCATGCTGCTGGGCGGACGTAAGAAGTAGCCCAGAGAACTAGCTCTTGTAGAATGGTCAGTCATGATTGATCCCAACGTGATTGCACAGCTTCCCAAGGTAGAACTCCACGACCACCTGGACGGCGGGCTCCGTCCGGCAACTATCGTGGAGCTGGCCGAGAAGATCGGCTACCAGCTGCCCACCACCGATCCCGACAAGTTGGAACAGTGGTTCTACGACGCGGCGAACTCGGGGGATCTGCCCACCTACCTCACCACCTTCGACCACACCACCGCGGTGATGCAGACCGAGGAGTCGCTGGTGCGCGTGACGCGGGAGGCCGTGGAAGACCTGGCTGCGGACAACGTGGTCTATGCAGAGCTGCGCTACGCCCCAGAGCAGCACCTATCCGAGGGGCTGTCCCTGCAGCAGGTGGTGGACGCCACCGTTCAGGGCGTGAAGGAAGGCGAGCGCCTGGTTGCAGAGCGCGGCGGCCAGATCCACGTCCGCTTGATCCTGTGCGCTATGCGCCACGCGGATCGCTCCGCGGAGATCGCCCAGCTGACCGCGGACAACTACGGCCCACATTCCCCAGGCGAAGGCTACGTGGTGGGATTCGACATCGCCGGAGCAGAGTTCGGATTCCCACCGTCCAAGCATGCCGAAGCCTTCCAGATCCTGCGGGAGAACCTGGTTCCGTTCACTATTCATGGAGGTGAAGCGGACGGCGTCGAATCACTGAAGGACGCACTGGGGCAGGGAGCACGACGCATCGGTCACGGCGTACGGGTCTACGAGGATTTCGAGGCGACGATGAGCGGCATCGAATTGGGTCCCGTTGCGCGATTCATGCGCGATCAGCAGATTCTTCTAGAGGTATGTCCTACGTCGAATACGCAAACGGGAGTGTGCGATACCATCGCCGATCACCCATTTAATTTGCTCTACGATATGGGCTTTAATTTGTCCATTAATACGGATAATCGCCTGGTTTCTGGAACCACCATGACCCAGGAATATGTGCGTTTGGCCGAGGATTTCGATTTCGAATATTGGCAATTCCTGGAATTCACCACGAATGCTTTGGATGCGGCCTGGGCGGATCAGGATCTGAAGCAGCACCTGCTGCGTGAGGTGATATATCCAGCGTTCGCGGAGCTCGGATTGGGTGAGTCTGCTGAGGATGAGGATGCGGACGACCAGCACGCTCACACCCACTCCCACGTGTCCCATGGTCTGAAGGGATTGCACGGCGCGCCTGCATTGGGCGAGGAGGACGTGGAGCTGTCCATGGAGACGCTGAAGGCGGAGTTGGAAACGCTGGGATTGAGCCTGGACGATGACGCTGAGTCCGACGAGGACAAGTAACGCGCACAAAAAGCCCGCTGAGGGCATCTGAATCGTTTTAGATAGCCTTGATGTAGTTTGACTAGCAGCTATGAGCTGCGAAAAACTACATTCCGTGGACTGTGCAACAAAGAGAATAAAGGCCGTGGGCGCGGTGATCCTCGCCGGCGTCCTGACCTTGGCCGCGGGATGCTCCGCCACCGGCGGGAAGCAAGCAAAAGAAGCCGCAGGCATCACCGGCGGAGGAGTGGACACTCCCCGCTACACCGTGGCCATGATTAGCCACGGCGCACCGGGGGACACCTTCTGGGACCTGGTGCGCGCCGGCGCGGAGGACGCCGCGAAGAAAAACAACCTGGAGCTGCGCTACTCCAGCAACCCCCAGGCGCCCGAGCAGGCGAACCTTGTGCAAAATGCGATCGACTCCCACGTGGATGGCATCGCTCTGACTCTGCCCAACGCCGACGCGCTCGGCCCCGTCGCGCGCAAGGCCGCACAGGACAACATCACCACGGTGGGGCTGAACGCCGGCATGAGCGACTACAGCAAGTACGGCATCTCTGCTTTCTTCGGACAGGACGAAACCGTCTCTGGGGAAGCGGCAGGGAAGCGCCTGGCGAAAGAAAAGGCCCGCAAGGTGCTGTGTGTCATCCACGAGCAGGGTAACTCCTCTCAGGAGTCCCGGTGCGCGGGCGTGAAGAAGGGGCTGGGTAGCGCCGGCTCCATGGAAATCCTCTATGTCAACGGGATGGATCTGACCAGTGTGGAATCCACCGTGGAGGCCAAGCTTGCCCAGGACAAGAGCGTGGACTGGATCATGGGCCTGCAGGCGCCCGTGGCGATGACCGCGCAGAAGGCAGCGGATGCCGCTGGCTCACAGGCGAAAGTCGCCACGTTCGATACGGACTCCGCGCTGGTGAACGCCATTCAGCAGGGAAAGATTGCCTTCGCGATCGACCAGCAGCCCTACCTGCAGGGATACATGGCCATCGACGCCCTATGGCTGGCGAAGCGCAACGGCTCCATGCCGGGCGGCGGACAGCCCGTCTATACCGGCCCCAGCTTCATTGATCAGTCCAACGTGGACACCATCGCCGACGCAGCACAGGCGGGGTTGCGATGACTCTCAAAAACATGACGGTCAGCGTGTTAAAACGTCCGGAGTTCACCAGCGTTCTGGGTGCGGTGGCGATTTTCATTCTGTTCATGATCGTGGCTGAGCCTTTCCGCCAGCTCTCGGCCGTAGCGACCGTGCTGTATTCGGCCTCCACCATCGGTATCATCGCCGTGGCGGTGGGGCTGCTGATGATCGGCGATGAGTTTGACCTCTCCTCCGGCGTGGCAGTGACCACCTCCGCGCTGGCGGCGACGATGCTGAACTACAACTTTGGCCTGAAATCCTGGGTGGGCGTGTTCCTGTCCCTGCTGATCGCGCTGGCCATTGGTGCGTTCAACGGCTACATGGTCACGCGCACGGGCATTGCCAGCTTCCTGATTACGTTGTCCGTGTTCTTAGGCCTGCAGGGCATCAACCTGGCGGTCACCAAGCTGGTGACCGGCCAGGTGGCCACTCCGTCCATTGCGGACATGGAAGGCTTCAACTCAGCCCGGGCGGTCTTTGCCTCCTCCCTGACGATCGGTGGGGTAGAGGTCAAGATCACGGTACTGTGGTGGCTGCTGTTCGTGGCTATCGCATCCTTTGTGCTGTTTAAGACGCGCTTCGGCAACTGGATCTTCGCCGTCGGTGGCGACGCGGAAGCCGCCCGTGCCGTGGGCGTTCCCGTACGCAGGGTGAAGATTATCCTGTTCATGCTGGTCGGCTTCGCCACCTGGTTTGTGGGTATGCACAACCTCTTCGCCTTCGATTCCATTCAGGCCGGCCAGGGCGTGGGCAATGAGTTCATCTACATCATCGCGGCCGTGATCGGTGGCTGCTCCATGACCGGTGGCCGAGGAACCGCCATTGGCACAGCCGTGGGCGCCCTCATTTTCGGCATGACCAGCCAGGGCATTGTGTACGCCGGCTGGAACCCCGATTGGTTCAAGTTCTTCTTAGGTGCGATGCTGCTCTTTGCCGTGCTGACCAATAACTCCGTTTCTAAGTTCACCAAGGAGCGCAAATGAGTGACCACAACACGGCAGCGCCCGCCAACCCAGAGGCAGCATCCGCGAACCCAGAGCCCATTGTCCAACTAGTGGGCGTGGATAAAGCTTATGGGGATATCTCAATCCTGAAGGACATTAATCTCACTATTATTCCCGGCCAGGTGACGTGCGTGCTGGGGGATAACGGCGCGGGTAAATCCACGCTGATTAAAATCCTGGCCGGCCGCCACCCGCACAGCGCGGGCCAGCTCTTAGTGGATGGCGAAGAAGTCCACTTTAAAAGCCCGAAGGACTCCCTGGACCGCGGAATCGCCACGGTCTACCAGGACCTGGCGGTGGTGGGACAGATGTCCGTGTGGCGCAATTTCTTCCTCGGTCAGGAACTCACCGGCCGATTCGGAACCCTCAAGGCCGATCAGATGCGCAGCATTGCCGCCGACGAGCTGAAGAAGATGGGCATCGACCTTCCCAACGTGGACATGGAGATTGCGAACCTGTCCGGCGGGCAGCGCCAGGTGGTGGCGATCGCCCGCGCCTTGTACTTCGGCGCGCGCGTGCTGATCCTGGACGAGCCCACCGCGGCGCTCGGCGTGAAGCAATCCGGCATGGTGCTGCGGTTTGTGAAGGCCGCGGCGGATCGCGGCGTGGCCGTCATCCTCATCACCCACAACCCGCACCACGCCCATCTGGTGGGGCACCACTTCGTGCTGCTGAACATGGGCCGCCAGACCTTGGATGCCAGCTACACCGACGTGACCCTGGAGCAACTCACCCTGGAGATGGCCGGCGGCGGGGAATTGGATACTTTGTCCCACGAACTGGAACGCTAGCCGTAGTGGATATCGGTGACGACCTCGCCGGATTGTGTCTGCTGCGGCGGTGACTGGGGGTAATACTCGGATCCTTAACAACGAGGTTGATTACTCCTCGCCGTGTTAGCCACACCTTATTGAGGGGAGGGATCCCCAAAGGGTCGGTGCGGGGGCCGCCGGCGGGCTATGCTGTGAAAGAATTGCAACATTCTGAGCGTTTTCTCAGGATGTTGTGTGTGATGTTCAAGCGAGGTGATGTAGTGGCACATTATGACCTGTATCGGAGTTTAGGGTTAAGCTCCACCGAATCCAGTGACTCTCTGCGGGCTGCGATTGATGCGATGTTGGCGTCCGGGACGTACCCGAATAAGGGCGGCAAGGCCGAGCTGGACATCGCCCGCGAGGTGCTGGGTAACGACCGTAAACGAGCAATGTACGACGCCAAACTCTCCGACCCCCAGGCCTCCGACGTGACCGTGAGGGACTTAAAGAAGCTGGCTGAGATGCCCACGCCGGGTAGCGGCTCCAGTGCAGAGGCAAGCTCCAGCACGGACACTGGCGAGATTCCCGTCGTGACGCCGCGGAATCAGAAGCCGCAGCCGGAACCACCGCAATATCGGCAGGCTCCGCCTACGCTGCAGCAGCCGGACCCGCAGCAGGGCTACGGCTATGGTGCGCAGCAGGGGTACCAGGCGCAGTATCAGCAGCCTCAAGAGCAGCCGAAGAAGAAAAAGGGCGGGCTAATCGCCGCCATTCTTTTGGTGACGTTGCTGGCGCTCGGTGGCGCGGGTACGGCAGTGTACTTCTTCGTGCTCTCCCCGGAGTGGAAGGGCACGCAGCAGGAACTGAAGGAAGCGTTCCCCAAGCTGGTGAGTGATCGCCAGAATGCGAAGGGCTGGCATGGGCTGAAGTGCCAAGGTGCGGATCCTGACAGGGATCAGACCGGCAAGATCCTGTGCGGAGATAAGGACACGGTCTTGAGCGTGGTCCAGTTCGATTCCGCGCAAGACCGGGAGAAGTACCTGCCGACCGAGGATGTTGAGACCCTGGACAACGGCAAGTGCACAGCGAAGTCCGCGGAAGTGCAGGGAAACTCCAAGCCCACATATGCCGTGTGGCCGACGGACCAGAATGATCTGGCGCTGTTGATCACCGGAAACGACGCAGAGACGCTGCGACTGCAGCTGCCTTTGTGTAAGTAAGCATCTGCGTAAATAGGTATCACGCTTCACACATCATCTACGTTAACCACAGCACGTGCGCTTATCGCAGTATCTTCGCTAAGCGCACCATGTATAAACATTCACGCCACGAGGAATGAAAGAGATAAGGACAAGCCACACATGACTACTCCTTCTGATGACAATGTGCAGGGCTCGGGGGCTGCTGATCCACAGCAGACTCCGGGTCAGCAGCAGTCGCCACAGCCGCCTGAGCAGCAGGGTTACCAGCAGTATGGTCAGCCACCGCAGGGCTACCAGCAGCCGTACGGTCAGGCTCCGCAGCAAGGCTTCCAGCAACAGTATGGTCAGCAGCCGCAGCAGAGCTTCCAACAACAGGGTTTCCAGCAACCGCAGCAGCAGTATGGTCAAGCTCCACAGGGCTTCCAGCAGCAGCCGTATGGTCAGCAACCTCAGCAAGGTTTCCAGCAACAGGGCCCCAATGCCTTTGACCAGGCCTCTCAGCAAGCGGCAAAACTAAGCGCCGGCCTGAGTTCGGTACCCCTGCAGACCTGGGGTTTCCTTCCATTGCTGGTCGGAACCATTATTTTTTCGATTCTGCACTTTTTTACATGGATTGAAGTGATCGTAACTGAAGATCACGAAAAATCTCGCGTGTCTTTCAACGGCTTGGGTGCAGCGTCGTTTCTTCAAAAGAACCTATTGGAGACTCAGTGGATAACAAGTCTCATAGCAATCCTTGTTCCGCTTTCTGCAGTGATTATTTTGCTGTGTGCTAGTTTTTTGTTTACGTCCGTAGAAAAGCAAAAACTCGCAGGGTTCCTTGCTCTCGTTGGTTCTATGCTTGGCTTGTACTGGACTACTTTAGGGGCGTTGGCTCTTAAGGCTTCCTTTGGTAATCTTGAAGAATTTGTAGATGTTATAAGTGTAATAACTGGTGATGATCTTGGTTCGATTTCAGCTGACAAAGTTGTGAGTGTTACTGGAGTCTACTGGTTTGCTGTTGTTATTGCTGTAGCTCTCTTCGCCCTGAGTGTGTTTCTTTTTGTCCGGGTCACGAAGGAAGATCATTCGTCGAGTAGTCAAGCGCCTGCGCAGCCCATGACGTCGTGGACTCAGCCTGATAGTGCACAATCCGTTCAGCAATGGGGATCTCAACCAGATTCCTCTGCTCCCGGTCAGAATTAGGAAGAGAGGAAACAGGAAACATGTCGACTCCACAACAACCATTCCAGCCCAATGGTCAGTTCTCTCAGGGGCAGGCGCCCAACGGGCAAGCGCTATATGGGCAGTCTGGGTTTGCGCAGCCTCAGTATACGCAACCTGGCTTCGGCCAAACTCCCTACGGGCAAGCCCCCTTTAATGCGCCTAATGGTCAGATGTCATCGGCGGGTGCAAGGGAAAAGATCTCCGCAATGTCCAATAAGCAGCTCTATGCTGTGTCTATGGCGTTCGTCGTGCTTGTACTCTGGGGGCTGAGATTCCTCACATGGGTCAAGGTTGTCGATGAGACTCAATCGGGAATGCTGTTTAAGGGAAATGGTGCCTTACAATATGTTAGTTCAGTGGCTGGCGGAAAATCTGCCAATATTCCCGTTAAGCCTCTCGGTATTTACACCACAGCTCTCTTGCTGGTGATGATTCTTTCCGTCATCTTATGCTTTTTCGATGTGCATTTTAAGCGCGCCGTCCGCTTGGGGGCGGTCGCTATCATTGCGTATCTGGTGGTGAGTTCGTTCCTGTATATTCTGACATGGCGGGCGTTATCGGATCCTGATATTCCCAAGATTGTTCCAGGTGTTGGATTGATATTTACATGGATCTTCCTGGCGTTGATTATCGGAGGTTATTTCTACTTTCTCCGTCCCGGACTGAGCGGAGCGTCGCAGGGACAGTCTGCCGCATGGACACAAGCTCCTCAGCAGAATCAATACCCCGGCTGGGCGCCAGCTCCACAGCCTCAGCAGCCTCAGATGAACGCGGCTCCTGCCGCCGCAGAGACGGAAGTGAACAGCTCCTGGCCATCTCAGAACCAGGCCGCACAGAACCCTGCGGCATCTGAGTCTGGTGTCGAGGCAGAGGCACTGGCAGAGACATCGGAAGCCGTACAGGGCAACACTGCTGCAGATTCCAGCGACGACGATGCCAATCCATGGGCTTCCCTGGAGGACGACTCCGAGGAAGACAACAACAAGAACCCGTGGGCATAGCCACTAGAGGACACAACTTCTAGGAATACACAAGCTACACAGAAGAAGGGCCTCCCCGAACTATCCGGGGAGGCCCTCCTTCGTGTTGTTTGTGCTTTCTGTGCTGGCAGCATTGGCCGCTCAACGCGCAGCGACCAGAACAGCCGCCACCAGCCCTAGAACTTCGAGAAGCGGCGGATCAAACCCTCTTCCAAAGCCTGCCAGCCCTTGGCCTCCTCATCGAAAGGAGCCGAAGGAGTAGTGGAGGACGGGGAACCCAGCATGTAGGCCAGGTAGTTCTGCAACCGCGGGTAGGCCAGCAGCACCTTGTTCACGCCATCGTCCTGCGCCCAGTCGGCCGCATCCGCGAGCAGCTCATACGCCCGGGACAACTGATCGGTGTCTACCTCATCCACGTTTTTGCCAATGTCCTGGCGCAGCCCGGTGAACGCGTACTGGTTCGTATCGTGGACCTTGATCTCCAGCTCGCCCGCATTAGCCGCGGTAACCAGGTCCCCCCATGTGGCGAGTTCCTCAAGGTCGTGCTGCGGGGCGTCGATGATCCAACGGACAAGGGAGCGGGAGTTCGGGAACGTGAAGATCTCCCCGTTGTGGCCCAGGAACACAGGCCTGTTGCCCACGTAGGTGCGCAGGGTGTAGACGTATTGGCCATTGAGGCTCACGCGGATCGGGTCGATGCCGGACAGGGCCCAGAGCGTGGAATCATAAGGATCCGTGGCTTCCGCCTGCTTCTCCTTGTCCTTGTTCGCCTTCTCCGCAGCGGCGGCTGCCTTCGCCTCCCGATCAGCCTGAACCTGATCCAGTTGCGCCTGCGCCTCCTGCACAGCTTCCTCAGAGACCTCCGGCGTGGTGAGGAACGGCACAACCTCGGCGGTCATGCTCTTCCAGCGGTCCAGTACGGTGCGGCCCACGCCCGTCCATTCCTCGAGCCCGTTGCTGGAGGCGTAGTGCTCCGCACCACGGCGGGTGTTGTGCAGGATAGAGAAGGAGTGGAACCAGTTGTTAATGCTGCTGATGCCCAACACGTTGCCGAAGGAGGCCAGCAGGTCGAAGCCTTGGGTGACCTTCAGGGTGGAGTCGTAGCCCGGGCGCTTCGCTAATTCGCGAGGCAGCTCCACAAGGGACACCGTGGTGAACTTCTCCGGAGACAGGTTTTCCACCAGCTTCCGGGAGAAGTCTTTCCACTTCGCGTGCTCGGCAAGATCATTGCGGCCGCCCGCATTGAGGTAGCCCAACAGCTGCGCCGGGGATTCGAAGGCGTAAATGTGGTCATCATCACCCAGGAAGGCTTGCCAGCTTTCTCCCCGGACGATCCATTGAGGAGCCCACAGTGTGTACCAGGTTCCGCTGGTCAGCTCCATTTCGAGTGCAACGATTCTGTTGCCGAATGACCTCTTATTTTTGTCTACTGCCATAAGTTCAAAGTTTACCTGGTTCGGCTACGTATCTTGCTGCAGGCCGTCCTTTCTGCGCAATGCGTCCGTCAATACCGGGGGAACGGTGGCGGGTTGCTCGCCTAAGAATTGGGCCACCAGGTACTCCCGTTTCTCCGGTGTGCTGACAATTCGGGCGAGTCCTCCCTGGTGCCGCCCGTGTGACCTGTGGTTGTTGTTCATGTGTTTCCTTTCCTTAAAGCTTCTGTGAGCCGTGAATTACTGTGCCGTGAATTACTGTGCAGCAGGCCGATAAAACCCCTTGAAATTCATGCCCATGTTTGTTTCCCGGATGGGGCTGATCTGGATGGGATCGCCGGCCTCAATGAAATGCCCGCTGTCCACCACCATCGCAACGTGCCCATCCCACACTGCCAGGTCCCCAGGCTGGACCTGTCCGCGGGGGATCGCCGGCCCGACGGCTTGGGCATCTGCGGTGCGCGGGATGTCCACTCCCGCCTGCGCATAGGCCCAGTGCGTGAGCCCGCTGCAGTCCATGCCCACCCCGGGCGTGTTCCCGCCCCACTGATACGGTGTGCCTAGCGCACTCTTGGCTGCAGCCACCGCCGCCTGTGCTTTCAACGACGCCCCACCGTGTGCCGCTTCAGCCACCCCACCGTGCGCGGCCGCCGCATCCATCGACGCAGGTGCCGCCGGATCTCTGCTCCGCGCTGCCGCCTCGCCCACCGTGGGGATGTCCACAGCCGCCACTCTGTTGGCCAAGTGGTCTAGCTCAGCATGCAGTTGCTGTAGTCGCACCTCTGCCCGGGCATAGTGCTCCTGAGCAATCGGCACGAGCACCGCCATCAGCGCTGCGGGGTGTGCTCCCGCCGGGGAGGTCGCCACGCACGCCGCCGCGGCCTGCATCAGCCGCGCCCCACACTCCTGCGCCAGCCGCGTGATGTCCGCGATCGCTGCCTGCACGGCGCCACGAGCCTGTTCACCCAGCGCGTCCAAAAGCTCCCCGGCAGCGCACGCCTGCATCAACTGCTGTGCATCGCGCTGCGTGGCCCGCGCCACCGCCTCAGCGGCCATACCCGTCAGCCCATCGGAGGCCATCCGATGCACGTCATGCGCCAGCTGCCGCACATCAGCATCGCCGGGAATGACGGCGCGTAGCGGCGTCGATAAAGGTCGCGGAATCGCCGCAACCAGAGGTTCCATCAGGTGCGTCATCATGGGCGGATCATCCTAGGGCAGCCAGTGCGGCGGCATGGGCGACGTCGTGTGCAGACGTGGACGCGGACAGCGACCGCAAACCCTGCTCGGTGGCCGAATAATGCTCGCCCAGATCCCTCAATGCGGCATGGTGACGCTCGTACGCCCTGGTTAGCGCCGTCACAAACCTCGACGCCTGAGGTATCGCAACCACCTCAGCATGCGGACGTGTGGAACTTCTCAATGCCTCGGCCACCTGCTCCGCGCGGGACGCCGCCGAATCCACCACAGACTGATCGATAGAAAACTCACTCATGCCTTTGTTAGACTCTCGCGGCGCCGAAAAGGTTCACGGAAAGGCGAAACTTTTTCCAGAAACTTTTGTGAGACAACGTCTCGCACCTTCTTCGGACACAGCAGGGTGAGGCCGTGTGGGTAGGATGAGGAACCATGGACATTCACGTCATCACACACCCTCTGGTGGCCTCCCGCCTCACGCTCATGCGCGACAAGCGCAGCGATAACGCCGCCTTCCGCGCCGCGCTCAAAGACCTGGGCGCGATGCTGATCTACGAGGCGGCCGCGGACCTGGCCGTGGACACATTCCCCGTCGACACGCCCGTCGCCACCGCCAGCGGCACCCGCCTGAACACACCGCCGATCATCGTGCCCGTCATCCGCGCCGGGCTGGGCATGGTCGACCCCGCCCTCTCCATGATCCCCGACGCCCAGGTGGGCTTCATCGGCCTCGCCCGCGACGAACACACCCACGAGCCCGTCCCGTACCTCGAGGCGTTGCCGGAGGACTTAAGCGGCCAGCCGGTCTTCCTGGTGGACCCGATGCTGGCCACGGGAGGCTCCCTGCTGCATGCGATCCGTCTGCTGGTTCAACGTGGCGCCGACGATATCACCTGCATCTGCATGGTCTCGGCGCAGCCGGGCGTGGACGCGCTGACGAACTCCGGCTTGCCCGTCAAAAAATTGGTCACCGCCACCATTGACCCGTCGCTGAACGACGCCGCCTACATCGTCCCCGGTTTGGGCGACGCCGGCGATCGTCTCTACGGCCCACGCAACATCGACCTGGACAGCCTCACCTAAGCGCAGCGGCCAGCTTCTCCAGCAGGGCTTCCACGTCCTGCGCCTTGTCAGCCGGGCCGTGTACCTCCAGGTAGAACTTCACCTTCGGCTCCGTGCCGGAGGCCCGGCAGATCACGCGCGCGTGCAGGTCACCGGCCCTGCCGGTGAGCTTCACACCGTAGTCAGTCTGCTCCGCCTCTAACTCCACTCCCGCCAGGGACGCCGGCGGCTGCGTGCGGAACTCCTCCGCGGTGGCGGCGGCCTGCTCCGCCGAGTCGTAGCGCACCGAGACCTGTGTGGTGCGGAACGCACCATAGGTCGCCTCTAGGTCGGACAGCTCATCCGTGAGGCTCCGCCCCTGGCCCTTCAACTCCGCAGCCCACACCGCTGTCACCAAGGCCGTGGCGATCCCGTCCTTATCCGCCACCAAATCTGGGAAAGGACACGTGCCCAGCGCCTCTTCGTACGCGAACGCCAACTCACCCGGGCGCTCCTCGGCCGCCTTGGACAGGTACTTAAAACCGGTCAGCGTCTCCTGGTAATCCCAGCCGCGATCCTCAGCCATAACAGACAGCAGTTGAGAACTCACCACAGTGGTCGCCACCACCGGGGCAGCTTCGGCGTCAGCATGCACATACTCCTCCAGAACATGCGCAGCGAGCAACGGGCCCGTCTGGTCGCCACGGAACATGCGCCGTGGGATACCGACCGCGCAGCGGTCGGCGTCGGGATCTAAGGCAATCAACAGATCCGCGTCACACTGCTTACCCAGCTCTAGCAGCAGATCGGTCGCCCCCGGCTCCTCCGGATTGGGGAAATCCACGGTGGGGAACTCAGGATCGGGCCAGCGCTGCTGCGTCACCGCGTGAATATCCGAAAAACCAGCCTGGCGCAGCGCGGCCTCCAGCGTGGAACCACCCACGCCATGCATCGGCGTGTAGGCGATACGCAGGTCCCGGCGCAGCTGCGCCTTATCCAAATTGCCGTTCGCCACCTTGCTGCACAACGCATTGACATAGCCCGTGACCACGGATTTATCCACGGAAATGACATCCACCCGCGGAATCTCCGGAGCGGCGGGCTGGCGGGCAATGTGCTCCTCGATCTCCCGATCCGCCGGAGAAGTCAGCTGAGAACCGCCGGCCAGGTACAGCTTGTAGCCGTTATCGCCCGCGGGGTTGTGGGAGGCCGTGATCTGCACACCCGCATCCAACCCACGGTCGCGCACCAGCCACGCCAGCACCGGGGTAGGGGCCGGCTCGCCGATCAGGGTGACCTCGTAGCCCGCGCCGGCGAAGACCTGCGCGGTGGCCAGGGCCATGGAGCTGGAGCCATAGCGGGCGTCGTACCCCACGGCGACTCGCTTGTTGTCACCCAGCCAGCTGGCCACACCAGCCGTGGCGCGCGTGACCGTGGACACGTTCATCTGATCCGGGCCGGGGCCTACGGACGCGCGCAGGCCTGCGGTGCCGAAGCGCAGAGTTGGGGAGTCCGTAGAAGTAGTGGACGTGGGGTGGGAAGAGTTCACGAAAAAATCATCGCCTTAAAACAAGTGTGTGAGAGTTCGACAGAGTTGGACAGAGAGAGCGCGACTGACCGGCTTCTACAGGCTGGCCACCAGCTGCGCCAGCAGGCCGCCCATGTCCTCGGCGGCATCCTTGCCGGCCTGGAGCACCTCTTCGTGGTTCAGCGCCTCGCCGGTCATGCCTGCGGCAAGGTTCGTGACCAGGGAAATGCCCAGGACGTCCATGCCGGCCTCGCGGCTGGCGATGGTCTCATAGACCGTGGACATGCCCACCAGCCCCGCACCCAGGGTGCGCAGCATGTGGATCTCCGCCGGGGTTTCGTACTGCGGGCCGG
Source organism: Corynebacterium sp. zg254 (assembly GCF_024701495.1). Classification (NCBI taxonomy): domain Bacteria; kingdom Bacillati; phylum Actinomycetota; class Actinomycetes; order Mycobacteriales; family Corynebacteriaceae; genus Corynebacterium; species Corynebacterium sp. zg254. Next base: position 818,132 of record NZ_WIAR01000001.1, on the reverse strand, counting down.
GCATCATGGCGTACACGGCCTGGCGCATGCCGGGGCGCAGCTGGGTCATGGTCCCCCGAAGCTCGGGTGAATACGCGTCCACCAGGTTCACGAAGCGCGCGCCCACCAAGGGCGTTTTGGCGGTGAAGTTAATGTGGTCAGAAATCAGCACCGCTTCACCCACGCACATGCCGTCGATCAGACCGCCGGCGGCGTTGGTGAGCACCACGCGCTTCGCCCCCGCGGCCGCGGCCGTGCGCACAGCGTGGACGGAGCGCCACAGCTCATGTCCTTCATAGGGGTGGGTACGGCCCAGCAGAACCAGCACGCGCTGGGACCCAATCGTCGCCAGGCGCAGCGTTCCCCCGTGCCCCTCGGCGGTGGGCGGCAGGAAACCGGGGAACTCCGCCATGGGGAACTCCTGGACATCGGCGCCGCGCAGCAGGGTATCGGCGGCGGGCTTCCAGCCGGATCCCAGCACAATGGCCAGGTCAACGGCCTCATAACCGGACTTGTCCAGAATCTGCGCGGCCGCCTGAGAAGCCTGCTCATAAGGGTCAAAGGTCGTACTCATGTTTCCCACGCTACCGCAGGGCGCTACGATAGGGGTCTACGTCTTGGGAAGGAAGTGCAGTGAGCGCCCTATCAGTTTCAGCCTTTGTCACTGAATGGTTAGCTAATCACGAGCCGGAGGTCATCGAGTGGCGTCGGCATCTCCACCGCAACCCTGAACTATCCCACCACGAGACGCAGACCACCCAGTTCATCGTGGATACGTTGTCCGCTGCGGGGCTCGATCCCGTGGTCCTGCCGCACAAGGGGGTGCGGGTGGACGTGGGCCCTGCCACGGGGCCGATCATTGCTTTCCGCGGGGATATCGACGCCCTCCCCGTCTTCGAAGAAACCGGACTGGAGTTCGCCTCGCAGAAACCCGGTGTGATGCATGCGTGTGGTCACGATATGCATACCGCGATTGTGTTGGCGTTGGCGGTGGCGTTGGCGCAGCTTACCCAGCGCTACGGGGCGGATGCCCTGGGTGTCCGCGTGCGCTGTATTTTCCAGCCTGCCGAGGAGGTCATGGACGGTGGCGCGGTGGACGCCATCGCCTCGGGCGTGCTGGAGGGCGTGACCCAGATCTTCGCGGTGCACTGTGAGCCGAAGCTGCGCACGGGAGAGATCGGCGTGCGTACCGGCGCTATTACCTCCGCCTCCGATGTGGTGGAGATTGTGCTGCGCGGCCATGGTGGGCACACCTCCCGTCCGCACATGACCGCAGACCTGGGCTATGCCGCGGGTTTGCTGCTCACGCAGCTTCCGGGCATGGTGGGACGCACGGTGGATCCTCGCAGTGGAACCGTGGTGGCGTTCGGCTCCATCAATGGTGGAAAGACGTTCAACGCCATTCCGCGGGAGATCCGCCTGCTGGGTACAGTGCGGACGATGCAGACCTCTGTGTGGCGGAAATCCGAGGACATGATCCGCTCACTGGTGGAGCAGATTGTGGCCCCCACCGGCGCGGATGTGGAGGTCATCTACACCAAGGGCGTGCCACCGGTGAACAACAGTGATGTGGCCACCGCCCTGCTGGCGCAGGCGGTGAACCAGATTGATCCTCTGGCCTTGAAGGAAGCATCCCAGTCCAGTGGCGGTGAGGACTTCAGCTGGTATCTGGAGGAAGTATCTGGCTCCATGGCGCGCTTGGGTTGCTGGGACGGCACGGGGGAGCACCGGCCGGATCTGCACCAGCCGGACATTGTCTTCGATGAGCGCGCGCTGGCCATCGGCGTGCGCCTGTTCGCCTCTACGCTGGATCAGTGCGTGTCGGGGCTGAGTATCAGCGACGCCTAATACGCTCGTGCGCAAAGCGCATCGCGGATTCGGTGAGGTCGCTGCCGATCTCCTTACGGATCGCCCGCCGCTTTATCTGGTTGAGTTTCTGCTCCGCCTTGAAGGCCTGGAGGCGTTGGCGTTCCAGCTGGCGGGGGCTCGGGGCATGCCATGAGGCGGGGCCAACGTTCAGCATGTAGAGCAAGATAAATGCCGTGGGGATCAGAAACAGCCACAAGAAGCTCCCCGCAACACTCGTCAAGACCAGCGACCCCACGGTGGTGAGCGCCAGCAATCCCGCTTTAGTTTTGTGCCCCGAGTTGCTGGCTCGCTCCAGATCGGCCGCGGAGTACATCGGCATCAGTGCTGAGTCTTTGGTGAGCGCGGGAAGATCAGTGAAGAGGTGGTCCAGTTCCTGCTGGGTGCGAGCCTCGGTGGCAGAGCTGATACGCTCGTCGTATTCCTGCAGGTCAAGCCTACCTTCGGCGAAGTGAGATCCCAGGGCTTCGATGGCGGTGGTCCGCTCCGCGTCGGAAATGCGAACGTGGGAATGGGCTCCATGTGCCGTGGGGTGAGAAGCGCTGTCGCCGGGATTGATCATGAATCCACTATATATCCAGAGCTTTTTGAGGGCTACCCCTCAAACTTACTCAAGCCAACCTAAGCCCAGTCAAACGTCCGCTGCACCGCCTTGGTCCATTGCGCAAACTCCGCATCGCGCACTTCGGGGCTGATGTCCGGAGAATACGTGCACTTCTCCTGCCACAGATCCCAGATGGCGTCCAGGCTGGGGAAGAAGCCCACGGCCAACCCGGCTGCGAAGGCCGCGCCCAGCGCGGTGGTTTCGGAGACCTTCGGCACAGTCACGGGCACGCCCAGCTGGTTGGCCTGGATCTGCATGAGCAAAGTGTTTTCCACCATGCCGCCATCCACCTTCAGAGCTTTGAGTGGCACGCCGGAGTCCTTGTTCATCGCCTCCACAACCTCGCGGGTTTGAAACGCGGTGGATTCCAGCGCCGCTCGCGCCAGGTGCGCCTTCGTGACGTAGCGCGTGAGCCCCGTGATCACGCCGCGGGCCTCGGGCCGCCAGTGCGGGGACAGCAACCCGGTGAACGCCGGCACGATGTAGCAGCCGCCGTTATCCTCCACGGAGCGGGCGAGCGGCTCGATGTCGCGCGCCTGGTTGAAGAACCCCAGGTTGTCCCGCAGCCACTGAACCAGGGACCCGGTCACCGCGATGGACCCTTCTAGCGCATACACGGCCGGCTGCTGGCCGATCCGGTAGGCCACCGTGGTCAGCAGCCCGTGCTCGGAGAACTGCGGGGTGGTGCCTGTGTTGAGCAGCAGGAAGTTGCCGGTGCCGTAGGTGTTTTTCGCCTCGCCGGGCCGGTGGCAGGCCTGCCCGAAGCTGGCGGCTTGCTGATCCCCCAGGATGCCCGCGATGGGCACGCCGTGCAGCGGCCCCTTGCGCTGGACACGGGCCACCACCTCAGAGGAGCTCACGATCTCGGGAAGCATCGCGCGGGGAATGTCCAGAATGTCCAGCAGTTCCTGGTCCCAGTCCAGCGTCTCCAGGTTCATCAGCATGGTGCGGGACGCGTTCGTCACATCCGTGATGTGGACGTACCGTTTATTCTTGCGCGCCAAATCCCACACCAGCCACGTGTCGATGGTGCCGAACACCAGCTCGCCACGTTCTGCCCGTTCCTGAGCTCCCTCGACGTGGTCCAAAATCCAGCGGATCTTCGGACCTGCGAAATATGTCGACGCCGGCAGTCCCGTCTTCCGGCGAAACGTCTTCTTCTGCTCCTCGGTCAGACGGTTGATGATCGGATCCGTGCGGGTGTCCTGCCACACGATGGCGTTGTAGATGGGCCGGCCGGTCTCCCGCTCCCACACGATGGTGGTTTCGCGTTGGTTGGTGATGCCCAGCGCGGCGATGTCGTGGGTGGTGATGTCCGCTTGGGCCGCGGAGTCCGCCAGCACGCGCCGTACATTCTTGCGGATCTCCTCGGGGTCGTGTTCCAGCCACCCGGGGTGGGGGAGGATCTGCCGGTGTTCCAGCTGGGAGCTGGTGACGATCTCGCCGTGGGCGTTGAACACGATCGATCGGGTGGAGGTGGTGCCTTGGTCGATCGCCATGACGTATCCACGGCGGCCGGTGGTCCATCGTGCGAATTGCTCGCTGAGCTGGTTAGCCAGGTTGTCCATGGGGTCCTGAGCCTAGTCCGACAGGATCTCAAGCATGGCGAAGTTCTTCGTCACGCCGGTCCCTGCGGTCACGCTGAGGTTGGTGACCACACCGGACTTGTGTGCCTTCACGGCGTTTTCCATCTTCATGGCCTCCAGCACCAGCAGGATGTCACCCTCGGCAACGGTTTGGCCTTCCTCGACATCCACCTTGATGACCGTGCCCTGCATCGGTGCTGCCACGGTATCGCCGGTGATGGCGATGGATCCGCTGGCGGAGCGTCGGCGCACGGCGCGCTGCACGCCACCCTGGCCCGCGACCAGCTCGCCGGGCACTTTCACCTCAACGCGCTTGCCGTTGACTTCCACAACGATCAGCTCGGGTGGCAACGCGGAGGCGTCGGCGCTGTCCTCCTCGACGGTCTCGCCCGCTGCATCCAGCTGGTTGTCCCACTCCTCTTCGATCCAGCGGGTGTAGACCTTGTAGGTGCCGTCCTCGGCAGCGAAGGCCGGGTTTTGCAGGATCGCCTGGTGGAACGGGATGACCGTCGGAAGGCCCTCCACGTCGAACTCGCTGAGCGCGCGCAGGGAGCGGCGGATGGCTTCCTCGCGGGTCGCGCCCGTGACAATCAGCTTGGCTAGCATGGAATCAAACTGGCCGCCGATCAGGGCACCTTCCTCGATACCGGAGTCCACGCGCACGCCAGGGCCCGCAGGCTCGCGGTAGGTGGTGATGCGTCCCGGTGCCGGCATGAAGTTGTTCGCCGCATCCTCGCCGTTGATGCGGAACTCGATGGCGTGGCCCCGGATCTCCGGGTCGTCGGTGAGCCGCAGGGCCTCGCCCTCGGCGATGCGGAACTGCTCGCGCACCAAGTCCAGGCCCGTGACCTGCTCGGTCACGGGGTGTTCCACCTGCAGGCGCGTGTTGACCTCCAGGAAGGAGATCAACCCATCGGAGGCCACCAGGTACTCCACAGTGCCCGCCCCGTAGTAGCCAGCCTCACGGCAGATGGCCTTCGCGGACTCGTAGATGCGCGCATTTTGCTCCTCGCTCAAAAACGGCGCCGGAGCCTCTTCCACCAGCTTCTGGAAACGGCGCTGCAGCGAGCAATCACGCGTGGACCCCACCACAATATTGCCGTGCTTATCCGCCAGAATCTGCGCCTCCACGTGGCGCGCCTTATCCAGGTAGCGCTCCACAAAACACTCGCCACGGCCGAACGCGGTGATGGCCTCACGGGTAGCGGATTCAAACAGGTCCGGAATTTCCTCCATCGTGTAGGCCACCTTCATGCCGCGGCCACCGCCACCGAAGGACGCCTTAATCGCCACCGGCAGCCCGTGCTCCTCCGCGAACGCCACCACGTCCTCCGCGGAGGACACGGGATCCTCCGTACCCGGAGCCATCGGCGCATTGACCTTCTTCGCAATATTGCGCGCGGTGACCTTGTCACCCAGCAGCCGGATGGCCTCCGGTGATGGCCCAATCCAGATCAGGCCGGCGTCGGTCACAGCCTGCGCGAACTCCGCATTCTCGGACAGGAATCCGTAGCCGGGGTGTACGGCGTCGGCACCCGTGGACGTGGCCGCGTGGATGATCTTGTCCATGTCCAGGTAGGACTCGGCGGACGTCTGGCCACCCAGCGCGAAGGCCTCGTCGGCCATGCGTACGAACGGCGCGTCCGCGTCCGGCTCTGCATACACTGCAACGCTGGTGATGTTCTCGTCGCGTGCAGCGCGAATCACTCGTACAGCAATCTCGCCCCTGTTGGCGATGAGTACCTTGGTGATCTTCCGTGCCTGCTCCGTCACGTGCTCTCCTCCAGCCTGTTGTGCCAGCCTCTAACCGCAGCTTTTAGTGTCAGCGTCTAGTGTCCAATTCAACTTTCTGACGTTACACGTTCTTTATCGAAAAGGGTGGATGAATTGCTACATCGCTGTGTCATTCCTGGCCAGCGCCACGCTCAATCGGCACGCGCATCATATTGCCCCACTCAATCCACGACCCGTCGTACACGCGCACGTCCTTCCACCCCAGCAGATGCTTCAGAATGAACCAATGCTGCGCGGCCCGCCCGCCATCCACGCAATACACCACCGTGGTCTTGTTCGGATCCAGGTGCTCATGAATCCTCTTCAGATGCTCCGTGGTGGCGAAGCGGGAGTTCGGCAGCAGGCACGCATTCGTGTCCAGGTTGATCGCGCCGGGAATGTGGCCCGTGCGGGCGGTCGGGATGCCCCCGGTGCCGATCGCCCCGCGGCCCTGCTCCTGCCCCGCGAAGTCCTCCGGCTCGCGCAGGTCGATGATTTGAATGTCTTCCAGACGTTCGCGCAATTCGTCGACGAAGATGCGATCTGCGGCGTCGTCCCTCTGATTGACTGAATAGGTCGACGCCGGCAGCGTGGGCACGGAGTAGGAGATTTCCCGTTCCTCCTGCATCCACGCGTCACGGCCGCCGTCGAGTAGGCGCACGTCCGGGTGGCCGAATAGCTCGAAGATCCACAGGGTGTAAATGGCCCACAGATTCGCGTGATTGCCATAAATAACCACGGTGTCCGAACGGGAGATTCCTTTTTCCTCCATCATGGCCGTGAAATCAGTTATGCCGATCACATCACGGTGAATCTGATCGGACAGTTCCTGCTTCCAATTCAGGCGGATAGCCGTGGGGATGTGGCCAATGTCATAGAGCATCGAATCCTCGTTACTCTCGATGACTTTTAAGCCCGGCGTGCCCAGCTTCGCGCCCAGCCACGCGTTCGTGACCAGCTTGTTTGCGTTTGCATACTGTGCGAGGTGTGGGCTGGGGTCGGCTTCGATTCCCATGATGAACCGCCTTCCTGTGCAGTGGATGCCTCATAGTGTAGTGCGTGACACAGTTTGTGCGGAAATAGTAGAGGTTAAACCGGATTACAATTGGATAGTAGAGGAACGGGTACCACCGATCCTGCTCACCAGAAAGGCATATGCAGTGCACAAGAATATTGTTGTTTTTGAAGTTCAGGGTGGAAACGACAAAGGGGAAGACGGTCACCGCAGGGACACCATGCCCATCGTCAACGCAATCCGCGACAAAGGGTGGGGCGCCGAGGTTGTCTACTTCGATCCGGACAAGGCTGATGAAATCTACGCCGACGTCGCTGAGACCTACGACGGCTACATTTCCCGCGTGAACCCCGGCCACATCCCCGGCGGCGAGAAGGTGTACTTCGAGATGCTCACTAAGCTCTCCGAGGAGGCCGGCCTGGTGGGCATGTCCACCCCAGAGGAAATGATGGCCTACGGCGCCAAGGACGCTCTGGTGAAGCTGAACTCCACGGACCTGGTGCCGTCGGACACGGTGGCGTACTACAAGGTGGACGAACTCCACAAGACGTTCCCCACCTCCCTGTCCTACGGCGAGCGTGTGCTGAAGCAGAACCGCGGATCCACTGGCTCCGGCATCTGGCGCGTGCAACTGGAGGATAAGGAACTGGCGAAGAGCATCGAGCCGGGCACGGAGCTTCCACTGGACACCAAGCTCAAGTGCACCGAGGCCGTGGACAACCACACGGAAATCCGCGAGCTGGGCGACTTCATGACCTTCTGCGAGCAGTACATCGTGGGTGATAACGGCATGCTGGTGGACATGCGCTTCATGCCACGCATCGTGGAGGGCGAGATCCGCATCCTCATGGTGGGCCCACACCCTGTGTTCGTGGTGCACAAGAAGCCAGCCGAGGGTGGCGACAACTTCTCTGCCACCCTGTTCTCCGGTGCGAAGTACACCTATGACAAGCCGGAAGCCTGGCAGGAGCTGGTGGACATGTTCGCCGACGTGCGCCCCGTCATCGCCGAGAAGCTGGGCGGCGACAATATCCCGCTGATCTGGACGGCGGACTTCATGCTGGACACCGCAGAGGATGGCTCGGACACCTACGTTCTGGGCGAAATCAACTGCTCCTGCGTGGGCTTCACCTCTGAGCTGGACATGGGCATCCAGGAACTGGTCGCCGAGGAAGCCATCAAGCGCTGCGAGCAGGCGAAGGGAGCCTAGCGGTTCCAGAACTGGCTGACGTGAAAGCCGAACACCGTCAGGCCCCGGCGTAGCACCGGCAGGGACAGCCCGATCACACTGGACGGGTCCCCCTCGATCCGGTCGATGAACCAGCCGCCGAGAGCCTCCAGGGTGAACGCCCCGGCGCAGCCGAAGGGTTCGCCGGTGGCGGCGTAGGCCGCGATGTCCTCGTCGGTCGCCTGCGCGAACTGGATTCGGGTACGGGATACCTCGGTGAACACCAGGGAATCAGCCATCATCGCGTGACCCGTGATCAGCTCTGCGGTCCGCCCTCGCTGGTTGCGCCAGCGTCGGATGGTTTCTTCCTCCGTGTGCGGCTTGCCCTGCAACTCCCCGTCGATGAGCAGCATCGAATCAGCGCCGACGACCACCAGACCTTCGGGGAGTTGTTCTGAGGTGTTGTCGGGCAGATAGTCCTGCGCCACCGACCGCGCCTTCGCCGTGGCCAGGGCACGGACCACGTCGTCGGGGGAGGGGTTGTGCAGGGCCGCGACCACCGCATCTTCGTCGACGCCACTGGGAGCCACCTCCGGCTCCACCCCGGCGCTGCGCAGAATAGACAGCCGTGACGCGGACGTGCTCGCCAGCACCAGACGGGGAGATGTTCCTGCCATAATGAGCCTTTCCCCTTTAGCGGCGGGGGAGCGGCGGGTTGCGGAACCCCAGAGGGTTATCGGTCAGGCCTGTGGCACCCCACAGGCCCCGGGTATCCGGCTTCGCCGTGCGCGCGGCCTCAGCTTCCTGAGCCATAGCATCCAGCACCGTCTCCAGAGCGTGGTGCTCCGTGGGGTCCAGTTCACCCTTCACGATCGTGTACTTGCCCATGTCCCGGCCCTCCTACAGTGGCATGTTGTCGTGCTTGCGGGGCAGCGTGTCCTCCACCTTGCGCTCCAGCAGACGCAGCGCCTCGCCGATCCTCTGACGGGTCGCCGACGGTGGGATGACCGCATCCACCAGGCCACGCTCGGCAGCGATATAAGGATTGATCAGCTCATCGGTGATGACCTGTTCATCCTTGCCCACGGCTTCCGCGATGGTCTGCGCATCCGCCACGGAAATCTCCGCGGTTGGCCACGCCAGCACCACGTCGAAGCCCAGGCGCTTCGCGCCGAACGCGACATAAGCCGGGCCGAAGGACTTGCGGGTGACCAGAGAAATCTTGCCCACGGAGGCGTTGGCCGAGGCGCTAATCAGCTTCGCCGTGCGGCGTACCACGTCGGCCTCCTCCACGAAGCCTGGGGTGTCCACCACCGTGACGATCGGGATGTTGAACGCATCGGCCATGCGCATGAAACGCGCAGCTTTATCCGCGGCCTCCACATCCAGGGCGCCAGCAGCCACCTGGGGCTGGTTCGCCACGATGGCCACGGAGCGTCCCTCCACCCGGCCAAAAGCCGTCACCAGGTGTGGGGCAAACTGAGGCTGCAGCTGCAGCAGGGATCCGTCGTCCACCACCAGGGAGAGCAGCTCCGTCACGTCGTAGGCCACGTGGCTCTCATCGGGCATGAAGCCGTCCAAGGCGCTCACGTCGATGTCCTCGTACTCCGCCTCCAGCGGAACGGAGCGATTGTTGGACGGCAGGTAGCTTAAGATATTCGCCACCGCCTCCAACGCGGCAGAGTCATCCTCCACGGTCACATGGCTCAAGTTGAACTCTGTGGCCTGCTCGCCCAGCTGGACCGTGCCCTGCTCGGCCACGCTCACCACCACATCGGACAGGGCCACCGCGTGTGCCTGAGCGCCGCTGGTCTTCCCCGTGACTACCGCGATCTGAGGAACCACGCCGGAGATCACCGCCTGCTGGCGGTAGATGCGCGTGAAGAACTCCATGGCCGCAAGGTTTTCCTTCATGCGCGCGCCGGTGCCGTCGTAGAGCGCTACCAGTGGGGTGCCGGACTTCGCGGCGAGCTCGGTGACCTTCAGGATCTTCTCACCGGCGGTCTCGCCCAGCTGCCCCTCGAAAATGCTTTGGTCCTGGGCAAACACGCACACCGGGCGGCCATCAATAGAGCCATACCCACTCACAATGCCATCGGTGAGTGGCCGCTTCTTATCGGCGCCAAAGGCGGTGGCGCGGTGGCGAGCGAGGGCGTCGATCTCCACGAAGCTGCCGTCATCCAACAGACTCTCAACGCGCTCCCGTGCGGCAGGACGACCCGTGCCATCCAAACGGTTGCGAAGGTCGGCGATTTTGCCCGCGGTGGTGGACATATCCGGTGTAGCAGTCATAACACTCTACAATACGTCATGACAGGACTGATTATTACACCGAGGAATTATTACACTAAGGAACCATGAGCACGCCCATGAACCGCACGCCCTTGAACGCCGACAGTCTCTCCCGCAGACTGGCCGCCGCGGGCTACGCGCACGTTGACGTGGTCCAGTCCACCGGCTCCACGAATTCGGACATGGTCCGCGCCAACCCGCCCCACCTCAGCGTTGTGCTGGCCGAGGAGCAAACCGCCGGCAAAGGGCGCCTCGGCCGCCAGTGGGTCTCGCCCGCGTACAGCCAAGTCATCTGCACCGTGGTGGTGGAGCTCGCCGGGGTGAAGCCCGCCTCCTTAGGTCTGGTTCCCCTGCTCACGGCCAACGCCCTGGCCACCGCGGTGAACGAGGACGTGGCCACCGCCGTGAAATGGCCGAACGACCTCCTGGTACATGGCCGGAAACTCGCGGGCATCCTGGTCGAAGCCATCCAGATCACCCCCACCCCGAAGCTCGCCATCGGCTTCGGCCTGAACTACGACCTAGAGCGCCCGGAACTGCCGGTCGAGCACGCCACGTCCTACACCCTCGAGGGCGGGAACCGCTCCCGAGAGGACCTGATCGTCGCCCTGCTCACGCAACTCCTCGAAGCCGTCCAGCGCTTCATGACCATGGGTGGCGCCCCCGCCACCGTCCTGCCGCGCTACCGGCAGCTCTCCGCCACCCTGGGCACCCAGGTGCGCGCCCTGCTGCCCGGCGGAGACGTGCTGGAAGGCACGGCCGTGGACATCGCCGACGATGGCTCCCTCACCATCACCACCCCCTCCGGCCACGCCACCGTATCCGCAGGAGATGTGGAGCACCTGCGCTCATGACCAAAATCAGCTTCGACCCCGACGAGCGCGTCCTCGCCGAACTCTCACCCAGCCGCCGATCTCTCCTGTTTCCCGTGCTGGAGATGCTGCTCATCACCGGCCTGATCTGGCTGTGCATCGGCCTGATCGACGACCACTTCATCAAGGTCTCCACCCTCGCCTTCGGCTACCACATGTCCCCACCCAGCGCGGTCGTGAACTTTCTCGACAACCCGGAGTTGGTGCCGTTGCTGTGGACGCGCCGGGGATTGCTGGTGCTGTGGGTATGGCTAGCGTGGCGTCGATGCATTAAGGACATGATCTACCGCCACCGTGCCCGCATCATCGTCACGGATCGACGCGTGATCGTCGCGTCCGGGCACCTGCGCAGCCGCATCGATACCATCCCCATGCACCAAATTGTCGACGCCCGCGCGCGTGGCAGCAAGCTCGACATCTACATTGTCGGCGCGCGGATGCCCTACCATCTGGTGGACGTTCCCCACGCCAAGCGGATCACCACGATGATTCACCAACGCACTCGTCTATACTGATGTGCTGTGACTACTCCACCTCTCGTGACGATTATCGGCGACGGCCAGCTGGCCCGCATGATGCACCAAGCAGCTATCGAACTGGGAGTGACCTCCCGCGTGCTCGCCGGTGCTCCGGACTCCTCCGCCGCCCAAGTGACTGGCCAAGTAGAGATCGGCGACTACACGCAGTGGGAGGACGTGAACGCCGTCTCCCAGGGTGCCGACGCCGTCACCTTTGACCACGAACACGTCCCCAATGAGTTCCTAGATGGGCTGATCGAGCAAGGCCTGAACGTCCAGCCGCAGCCCACCGCCCTGATCAACGCGCAGGACAAGCTGGTCATGCGCAAGCGCCTCAGGGAACTGGGGATGCCCGTGCCGCCCTTCATGGAGATCACCTCGGTGGAGGACGCCCGCGAGTTCCACCGCGCCACCCAGGGCAACGTGTGCCTGAAGGCGCGCCGCGGCGGCTACGACGGCAAGGGCGTGTGGTTCCCGGACAATGAAGAGGACACCGCAGAGCTGGTAGCAGAACTGCTGGACAAGGGCACGCCGCTGATGGCGGAGAAGAAGGTGCAGCTGGTGCGCGAACTGTCCGCCATGGTTGCCCGCCGCCCCTCCGGCGAGACCGTGGCCTGGCCCGTCGTGGAATCCGTGCAGGAAGACGGCATCTGCGTGGAGGCGATCGCCCCGGCAGATAACCCCTCCCGCGCCGCAGAACTGGCCGTGAGCATCGCCGAGGAACTGGGAGTGACGGGCGCGCTGGCCGTCGAGCTGTTCGAAACCCGTGACGAGGCCGGGCAGCCGGAGATCATCGTCAACGAACTGGCGATGCGCCCCCACAACACCGGCCACTGGACGCAAGATGGCTGTGTGACCAGCCAGTTCGAGCAACACATCCGAGCCGTGCTGGATCGCCCGCTGGGCTCCACCGCAATGCTGGCCCCGCACACGGTCATGTCCAACGTGCTGGGTGCGGACTTCGAGCCGGACACTCCGATCGACGCCCGGATGGACGCGGTGTGGCGTCGGTTCCCTCAGGCGAAAATCCACATGTACGGCAAAGGCTGGCGCCCACGCCGAAAGATGGGCCACGTCAACGTCACCGGAGAATCGGTGGAAGATATACGACGCATCGCCCGCCTATGCTCGCACTACATCGTGACCGAGCAGTGGGCAGACGGCTGGAGCGAATACAGAAAGGCGCACAGATGAGCGAACAGCAGAGCGAACAACAGGGCCCCTTGGTCGGCCTGATCATGGGGTCGGACTCCGATTGGCCGACGGTGGAACCCGCCGCCGAAGTACTCGCCGAGTTCGGCATCCCCTTCGAAATCGGAGTGGTCTCCGCGCACCGCACCCCTGAGCGCATGCTGGACTACGCCCGCGCGGCGCACACCCGCGGCGTGAAGGTGATCATCGCTTGCGCAGGCGGCGCCGCCCACCTGCCGGGAATGGTCGCCGCGGCCACGCCGTTGCCGGTCATCGGCATCCCGCGCGCGCTCGGCAACCTGGACGGGCTGGACTCCCTGCTGTCGATCGTGCAGATGCCCGGCGGCGTGCCCACCGCCACCGTCTCCATCGACGGGGCGAAGAACGCAGGACTGCTGGCGGTGCGGATGCTGGGCGTGGCCGATAGCTCCCTCACGGACGCCATGGCTCAGTACCAAGACAGCATGCGCGACGCGGTCCTGGAGAAGGACCGCGCGCTCAAAGAACGGCTGATGGGGGAGTAGGGCGAGCTAGTTCCCGTTGGTGGCGGAACGGTCGGAGCGGTCGGCGTCGTTAAAAAGCGTGCTCGCGCCCTTCATCAGCGGGCCAATGGCGTCCACCGGCAGGGGGAACACCACCGTGGACGATTGATCCGCACCCAGCTCCAGCAACGTCTGGAGATACCGAAGCTGCAATGAGGCGGGGGACTGGCTGAGGATATCGGAGGCCTCCTTGAGCTCCTCCGCAGCCTGGAGCTCGCCCTTCGCGGAGATGATCTTTGCTCGACGCTCACGCTCGGCTTCCGCCTCGCGCGCCATGGCACGCTGCATGATCTCCGGGATCTCCACATCCTTGATCTCCACCACACGCACACGTACGCCCCAACGGCTGGTGTGCTTGTCGATTAATTCCTGCAACTCGTCGTTGAGGCTTTCGCGATGCGCCAGAAGATTGTCCAGATCCTCGCGGCCCAGCAGGGACCGCAGCGTGGTCTGGGCGATCTGAGACGTCGCCACCGCATAGTTTTCCACCTCAAGCACAGCCTTGAGAGGATCCACCACCTCGAACATCACCACCGCATTGACGCGAGCGGAGACATTGTCCTTCGTGATGATCTCCTGGGGAGGGATCGTGAGCGTCACCACGCGCAGATCCACTTTGTCCATACGGTCCACGCCGGGGATCAACAGATGGAAACCAGGCTCCAATGGCGTGCGGATGTGTCCGAAGCGGAAGTTGATGCCGCGCTCGTATTCCTTCACGATCCGGACACTGAAACTAGCCACGGTCACCAACAGGCCGATGACGAGCAGACCCATGATGGGCCAGAAAGCGAGTGAACTCATGGGGATTAACCTTTCTTAGCAGTGGAGCTGCGGTACGTGGCAGCGTAGCGATCATGGCGAACCGCACGAAGCGCCTGCTCATCCGTGTGATGGGGGACAGCCTCGGGAAAGCCAGAAGGGGTGTTCCACAGGTGCCGAGCCAGCGGGATGATGCCTCCGCCGATCGCTAACAGCGCAGCCGCGGACAGGACCACCACATCCATCGTGTGGTTTTCTGACAACAGCATGGCCGCTGGAAGCACAGCACCGAAGCAGGCAATCGTCAGCGCGACTCCACGGTGGAATCGGCCCGATTCGCTGTGCGGCCAGGGGTCAATCTCACGCGTCACCTCGCGGCCGTGGTTCGTGACCGTGCATGTCTCCTTTACAGGGCAGGCATTGCACACGGTGGGATTTGCACGGTAGCGCATGACGCGGTTTTCGGGGTCGAAGCTGGTGGGCCACAGCCAGTGGTCCTTGGGACACAGCCAGGCGTCGTGCGACTCGTGGTAGGTGAAATTGTTGGTACGCCACCCCGCCGACCGCGCGGCGGTGCGTTTGGCCATGTGGTCGAAACCCCACGCCACGGCAAGGAGCAGCACCGTGTACGCGGCAATTCCCAACGCAATCACCGAAGGAAAGTTCTGCATGATGCGTCAAGCTTTCTACTGGTCAGTTGTGCGATTGTTCGTAATCAGAACATCGCCCTCGGTGGCTTCCTCGGGCGCCAGTTCTTCATACAGCGGGTGCTCTGGCATTTCATCCACCAGTTTCGAGGAGCGGAAGTGGATAAGGCCCTTGACCGCCATCCACACAAACGGAACGATGCCGGCGATGAAGATCAGGTCACCAGGAAGGCGCAGCCACTCGAGGACCGAGTTGCCCGGTTGGGTCAAGTAACCCAGGGAGCGGGCCTCCACGTACCCTTCAGAGACGGAGTGGTGCAGCTGGGCGATGCCCAGCGGCAACAGGGTGATGAAGCACATCCACAGTAGACCGATGTTCTGGAGCCAGAAGGCCCACTTCATAGCCTTATCTGACCAGTATTTCGGCGGCAGGATATAGCGCAGTGCGAACACGGACATGGCCACGGCAAGGAAGCCGTACACACCCATCATCGCGGCGTGCGCATGGTTTGCCGTCAGGGCAGTGCCGATTTGGTAGTAGGACACGATCGGAAGGTTCACCAGGAATCCGAAGATGCCAGCTCCCAGAAAGTTCCAGAAACCAACAGCGACCAGGAACATCACGGCCCAGCGGTGTGGGAAAGGATTATCACCCGTGGCGCGCTGGCGGGAGCCGAGCTGCAGGAAGGTCCATGCTTCCACGGTCAGCAGCGTCAGTGGCACAACCTCTAGAGCGGAGAAGAACGCGCCCAGGGCCATGTGCTCCACCGGAGTGCCGGAGAAGTAGAGGTGGTGCATGGTTCCCAGCACGCCACCCGTGGAGTACAGGATGATGTCCAAGAAGATGATGCCCAGTGCGATGCGTTCCCGAATCACACCCAGCAGCACGAAGATGTACGCCACCATGACGGTGCTGAACAGCTCCAGGAAGTCCTCCACCCACAGGTGCACAACCCAGAAGCGCCAGAAGTCAGCAACGGTGAGGTGGCTGTCGCCACGGGCCATCATGCCCACGGCGTAGAACACAGGGATGGCCAGGCCGGTGTAGAAGAATAGCCACGGCATGTTGGACTTGTGCTCGCCCTTCAAGCGGCTGCGCAGGCTGCGGAAGATGATGATGATCCAGAAGAACATGCCCACGATGAGCAAGAACTGGAACAGGCGCGGCAAGTCCAGGTATTCCCATTGCTGGGATAGCCACGTTCCCTCGCCCACAATGCCGAAGGTGGACAGGGCCTCGAACGCCAGGGATCCAAAGACCACGATGGCCACGGCGCCGAGCAAGAGGTAGGTCAGCGTGGTGGTGCCTTTCGGTTCCTTTCCTGCAATGAATGGGGTGAGGAACAGGCCTGCGGCCAGGAAGCCAGCTGCAGTCCAGAACAGCGATAGCTGAAGGTGCCAGGTGCGCGCCAGGTTGTACGGCAGGATCTGGGCGAGGTCGATGCCGAAGAAGCTGGTGAGGTCCGAGCGGTAATGCTGGATGGCACCACCAAGGAGGGACTGGCCCAGGAACAGGACGGCGATGACCACCACGAACCACGCCACGGCGCGTTGGGAGCCGGTCAAACCTACGTCGCCAGATTGCTTGAAGCGCAGGTTGGGGGACTCTTCGGAGTGCCAGCCGATCTTGCGGGACCAGCGGCCGTAGATGGCGAAGATCAGGCCGGTACCGCCGATCAATGCGATCAGGGACAGGACGGACCACACCACGATGTCTGCGGTCGGTGAGTTTTCTACACGGGGCTCGGAGGGCCAGTTGTTGGTGTAGGAGTAGTTGGTTCCGGGGCGTTCAGCGGCTGAGGCCCACGCGGTCCAGGTGAAGAAGTGTGTGAGGTCCTCGATGTCTTTGCTGTCGGTGATGAAGTTCGGTGGGAGACCGTACTTGGTGGTGGGTTCTCCGAAGTAGTCGGCGTAGTGCTTGCGCACTGCTGCGACGGCCTTGACCTGCTCATCGGTGAGGACGAGTGTCTTCGTCTCCTCGTTGTAGCGGTTGGTGCGGAACATATCGGCGACGGCCTTGGAGACGTCGGTGGTTCGCGCGTCCACGATGGCTTGAGTGTCGCCTGACTTTTCGGCCTTGGTGATGGCCTCAGTGCGTTCCTTTTCCAGCTGGGAGGTGACGTTCTCCGTCATGAGGCGCAGGGACTCGGCCGTGTAGTCCGGGCCGAGGTAGGCGCCGTGTCCCACGATGGAGCCGTATTGCTGGAGGCCGCGTGCCAAGTAGATTTCTTGTCCGCGGGTGATGTCCTCGTGAGTGAAGAGCGTTTCGCCAGATTCGGTTGCCACGGTGTCCGGTAGTGGCATGGAGTCTGAGTAGGTGCGATAGGTGAGCAGCCCCATGACAAAGAATCCAAAGAGCATGACCAACGCCACGCCCTGTACCCATCCGCGGCCCACAAGCATCGTCGGGTGCTTGCGTGCTTCGTAGCCGGTGGGGTTCTCCTTGTAGTCACGGGGGTCTGAAGATCGACGTGCAGTTGCGTCCATGGTTCATGTCCCTGTTCGGTTGTCTTGAAATCGTCGGTGGCACAGCGACACATATAACATGCATCCAAAATGCCTCTTTAAAGTATGAGGGATGACATGGGGGAACACAACACGTCAGGAGAACTTTCAGAAAAAAGGTGCAAATCGGGGGCACCTTTTAGAGTCTGCGGTACCGGCGCCACACAGCAGCCGTGGCGACCAGCAGCACCAGCAACAGCAGGCTGGGCACGATCGACGGGTCATCCTGGAAGATATTCCAGATGGCCTGAATCAACGCGACCACGGTGAAGAAACCCAGGAACCCCAGCAGGGATTCCCACACCAGTTTCTTACGCCGCGAGTCTTGATCCATCTACTTAATGCCGCCCTGAGTCAGCCCGGACACGATACGGCGCTGGAACAGCAGCACCATAATCACCAGGGGAACGGTCACGATCGCGCCGGCGGCCATTGTGGCAGCATAGGGAAATTCGAACGCGGAAGCTCCAGAGAAGCGCGCAATCGCCACGGTCACGGGTTCTGTCTGCCCATTGGACAGCTGATTCGCCAGCATGAATTCATTCCATGTGGCAATAAACGCCAAAATGGCGGTGGTAAACAGCGCCGGGGCGGCTAGCGGCAGAATGACCGTGCGGAAAGCCAGCCCACGGGAGGCCCCATCCACGCGCGCCGCTTCCTCCAATTTCCATGGCAGCTCACGGAAGAAACTCGTGAGCGTGTACACCGTCAGCGGCAGCACGAAAGAAATATTCGGAATAATCAGCGCCTGGTAGGTGCCGATCCATCCCATGTTGGAAAAGAGCTGGAATAGCGGCGTGACCAGGGCAATGCCTGGGAACATCGACGCCGCCAGGATCACACCCGTCACCAGACCCTTGCCCCGGAAATCGACCCGGGCTAACGCATACGCCGTGAACACTCCCACGATCAGCGCGATAAAGGTGGTGGCAGCGCCGACGATCAACGAATTGCCGATCGCCCGCAGGAAGTTATTCCCGCCGTCAGTGGCCAAAGCATCCTGGAAGTTTTCCAGTGTGACATGGCTGGGCAGAGGATTCGCGCTAAACGTGTGGTTCTTATCCCGGAATGCGGTGACGAGCATCCAATAGAACGGCGCAAGGCCCCACAGCAAAATGAGGACCACGGCGACATAATTGCGAACAGTCTTCATCGCTTAGGCCTCCACCTTGGTTCGTTTCTTTTTCTTTGGAGTATCTCCCGCGCCGGAAATATCCGCTCCCAGGAACTTCACCATCACGAATGCTACCGCGAAGATCAGCAAGAAAATCAACGTAGACATTGCCGACGCCGAGTTGTAATTACCCTGCTTCACATCCGTAATCACCAGCTGTGAAATCACCGCGGTGGGGGAGTTTGAGGAACTGGAAATCATAATAACCGGCAGGTCATACATGCGCAGGGCATCCAGTGTGCGGAACAGTACCGCCACCATCAGGGCCGGCCGGATCAATGGCAACGTGATCTGCGTGAACTGCTGCCACTTCGATGCGCCATCCACACGCGCGGCCTCATACACTCCCTGCGGAACCATCTGAAGCCCCGCGAGAATCAGCAGCGCCATGAAGGGGGCCGTCTTCCACACATCGGCGATGATGACCGCGGAACGAGCCGCCCAGGGGTCGGTGGTCCAGTGGATCTGCGTCCCCAGCACCGCGTTCACGATGCCGTCGTTGGCGAAGATGAACTGCCACAGCTTCGCCGTGACCGCCGTGGGGATGGCCCACGGCACCAACACGGCCGCACGCAGCAGCCCGCGGCCGATGAAGCTGCGGTTCATCACCAGAGCCATCCACAACCCCAGCACAGTTTCAAGCGCGACCGTGACCACCACGAAGAACAGCGTGATCTTCACGGCAGGCCAGAAGTCCGTGGACAACTGACCTGGGGCACACGTGATTACCTCACCGCTGGGGCTCATGCAGCGCTGCGTGATCCAGTACAAGTAATGCTGGAAACCCGCAAAGCCGCCGTCCACGAACATGCCGGTGTCCGGGTCGAGGTGCCTATCGGACTGGAAGGAAAGATAGATCGCGCGGATCACAGGGTATCCAATGACAATGGCTAGTAGGGCCATAGACGGCCCAACTAGCCACAGTGGTCGCAGATCCATCTTCTTCTTGGAGGAGGAAGATGTAGTCACGTTACAAGTTTTCCGGTTTAATTTCCGCTGGTGTTCTTAATCGCGTCACCCATGTCCTTCACCGCCGCATCGACGGACTTGCCGGACGTGAGAGCCGCGTAAGCGTTATCCTGAATAGCCTTCGATAGCTCATCGTACCGTGGAGAGGCGGGACGAGGCTTCGCGTTCTCCAACGAGGTCTTCAGAGCAGGCAGGTATGGGAACTCCTCCTGCAGCGCAGGGTCATCGTAGATGGACGCCAGCACTGGTGGGAAGGAAGCCTTCGCGAAGGACTTCTGGTTCTCCTCGGAGATGATGAACTTCATGAAGTCCAGCGCGGTGGCCTTCTTCTGAGAGTTCACGTTGATGCCGTTGTTGTATCCACCCAGGGTGGACACACCCACGCCGTCCTTGGCGACCAGCGGGGAGACATCGAACTTGCCCTTGACCTTGGAGCTGTCCTCCTCAGAGTTGGTGTACATGTAGGGCCAGTTGATGGCCATAGCAGTCTTACCCTCGGTGAAGGCCAGGTTGGTCTCTTCCTCCGTGGTGGAGGTGGAGGACGAGGAGATCGTCTTGTCCTTGTACGCATCCACCAGAGCCTGCAGGCCATCCTTGGACGCATCGTCGGTGACGGTGATGTTGCCGGCGTCGTCGGTAATTCCGCCACCCCAGCCGGACATGAAGCCAGCGGTGTTCACGGTTAGGCCCTCGTACTGCTTCAGCTGGGTGGTCAGGCAGTCCTGGTCCTTCACCTTCTTGCAGGCTTCCTTCAGCTCATCCCAGTTCTTCGGGGCATCGGGAACCAGCTCGGTGTTGCGGTACAGCAGCTGGCCGTTGGTGTTCTGAGGAAGAGCATAGAGCTTGTCGCGGTAGGTGGCGGACTCCACCGTCGGCTGCAGCAGGTCGGAGGTATCAACCTTCAGGTCGCCCTCCAGCGGAGCTAGCCAACCATTTGCCGCAAACTGCGCGGTCCACACCACATCGAGCGCCATGACGTCGATATCGGAGGAACCAGCCTGCAGCGTCTGAACCAGCTTGTTGCGCTGCTCATCCGATTCACCCGCCAGCTCCTGGACCGTGACCTTCTCCTCGGGGTGGTCAGCGTTCCACTTTTCGACGATGGGCTTGATCTTGTCGATATCGTTCTTGCCCATGGCAAAGGTGATGTTGCCGCGGCCATCGGCGGAGGCTTCGGAGGAACCGCCGTCGCCGCAGGCAACCAGAACCAGACCGGAGGCTGCCAGAAGACCGATAAGCTTCTTAGTGTGTGGAGTCATAGGGACCCTTTCTCTCTTGAAACCGAGGCTTAGGGGAGAGTCTAACCACACCTGGGTGTATTGCCTAGTTAAGAAACGGCAAGGGAGGCGATGCGTTCTTCCGTCTTGGCATCAAAGTAGTGCACAAGCGCCCCCTGTTGAGGGTGAATAGTGACCGAAGAGTTCACTGTCGGCGCCTCACGCGTATCCCCGCCGCGTGCCACAATCTGCCCAAACTGGGTATCTGCATATATATAAGAGTCCGCGCCGAGTTCCTCCACCATCGTCACCGTGCCCTGCAGACCGGCACCCGATTCCGTGGACACACGCAGCCCTTCCGGGCGCAGGCCCACGATAACCTCCGAGCTCCCCACACCATCTGGCATAGGAAGGTCCCACCCGTCCACGCTGCCGTTGACCCGCAGCAGATTCATCGCCGGGGAGCCAATGAACCCAGCCACGAATGCGTTGGCAGGCTCCTCGTACAGCTTCTTCGGGGCGTCCACCTGCTGCAGATCGCCCTTATTCAACACGGCCACGCGATCTCCCATCGTCATGGCTTCCACCTGATCGTGCGTGACATACACGGTGGTCACAGCCAGGTCTTTCTGCAGCTTCACGATTTGGGCACGTGTTTGGACGCGCAGCTTGGCGTCGAGATTTGATAAAGGTTCATCCATCAGAAAGACCTGCGGCTGGCGCACGATCGCACGACCCATCGCTACTCGCTGACGTTGACCGCCGGACAGGTCCTTGGGCTTACGGTCCAAGAACTCCTCCAGCCCCAGAATCGACGCCGCCTCCCGCACCCGCTGCGCAATCTCCTTCTTCGGCCTCTTCGCCACCTTCAACGCAAAGCCCATGTTTTCCGCCACGGACATGTGCGGGTACAGTGCGTAATCTTGGAAGACCATCGCGATGTCACGGTCGCCCGGCTCCTTGGCGGTGACGTCCTCGCCCCCGATGCGGATGCTGCCGCCGGACACCTGCTCGAGGCCCGCCAAGGCCCGCAGGGTGGTGGATTTTCCGCAGCCTGAAGGTCCCACTAACACCAGGAATTCGCCATCGCCGATGGTCAGGTTCATGTCTTCGACGGTTGCGGTGTCCGCGCCGGGGTAGCGGATCTCGACATTCTGGAACTCAACAGTAGCCATGGGATCAGATCTTACTTGAGTACACTGACTTCATGACCTCAAGCCTCTCCGCTTCTGTGAAAGAACCTATGTTCTGGGTCCGGGCTGTGGCGTCCGTGGCGGCTTATTTTCTTTTGGCCTCCATCTCGGTGTCCATCGATGATACTGACTACTGGTATGGATGGTGGAATGAGGCATTGTTGTGGATGGGCATCGTTGGCGGGTACGTCGGCCTTCTGACTCAGCGTTTCAAGCCCGTGACAGGGTTGTGGATCACCGCAGTGTCCATGGCCTTGATCGGACTCAGCGGTATGTTTGCCTTCAGCTTGGGGTACGCCGTGGTGTGTTACGAGGCCTATTTTATTTCCTCCCGCATCCGCTCGCATCGCCGAGCCTGGTTGGCTGCGCTGGTCGTGGGCAGTTTTGCCACTCTTGTGTGGTACATCATCTATAACGTTGTCTTCCGCCCGACGTTCCCCGTGCCGGAGTCTCCCACTGGCCTGTCCGCCTTGTGGGGCCTGTTCGGGGATGTCACGTTTTGGGTGTTTACGGTCATCGTGTCTTTCCTGGTGGTGGCGTCCATCGGCTCGGCGTGGCTCTGGGGGAAAACGGTGTTTCGCCGCAACCAGGAGGTCGAAATCCTGTCCGCGCGAGCCGAGCTGGCCACGGTCAGCGAGCGCAACCGCATCGCACGCGAGATGCATGACATCGTGGCGCATTCCCTGACGGGCATCATCGCCCAGGCCGATGGCGGGAGATATGCGGGCAAGAAGGATCCGCAGGTAGCCATCGACGCCCTGGACACCATCGCCGCATCCAGCCGCGAGTCCTTGCGGCAGATGCGCAGCTTGCTGAGCGTGCTGCACGACGATACCCCTCGCGACCGTGGTGCTGTTCCTGGTGCGGCCGCGCTCCCTGGATTGATATCCGACGCCCAGCGCAACGGCATTAAAGTCTCCCTTAACACTGAAGGCATCCCGCTGGACGTTGATGAGGCGCAAAGCCTCACCATCTACCGTGTGGTGCAAGAGTGTTTGACGAACATTTTGAAGCATGCCGGCCCCGTGGAGGCGCAGGTGGTGGTGCGCTGGGAGCCGGATTATGTGAAAATCACGGTGGATAACGCCCCGGGCTCCGACAGTGGTGAGGGCAGCGGGCGTGGTTTGACCGGCATTCGCGAGCGAGTGCGGATCTATGGCGGCCGTGCGTCTTGGGGTGACTCCGAGGTCTACGGTGGTGGTTGGAACGTGAGCGTGATGATTCCTGTGGAGGCGAAATAGATGTTGCGTGTGGGGCTGGCGGATGATCAGCAGTTGGTGCGCGCCGGGTTTTCGTTGGTGTTGGATTCCCAGGATGATATCGAGGTTGTGTGGCAGGCCAGCGATGGCCAGCAGGCGTGCGCGTTGGCGCAGAGTTCTCCGGTGGATGTGATCCTGATGGATGTGCAGATGCCGGGCATGGATGGGATTGCGGCCACGCGCACCATTGTGGACGCGGGGGTGGATGTTCGGATTATTGTGCTGACCACGTTCGATAACGATGATTATGTGATGGGCTCTGTGGAGGCCGGGGCTAGCGGTTTTCTGTTGAAGGACGCGGATCCGCAGGAGTTGATCAGTGCCGTGCGGACGGTGGGGGAGTCCGCGGGCGTGATTAGCCCGAAGGCCACCGCGCGCCTGATGCGCCAGGTACGCGACATGAATCACGGTGAGCAGCTGCAGTATCCACCGATGGAATTGCCAGATCCGTTGACGCCCCGCGAGGAGGAGATTCTGCGGTTGATGGCGTTGGGCAGGTCGAATCCTGAGATTGCGCAGGAGTTGTTTATTTCGTTGCCCACGGTGAAGACGCACGTGAGCCGTGTGCTTCAGAAGACTGATTCCCGGGATAGGGTGCATGCGGTGTTGTTTGCGTTTAAGCATGGTCTGGTCTCTAACGGTGAGTTGCTAGCGTAGGCGCTGGGCGAAGGTGGGGCGGGCCAGGGGGCCGTTGGCGATGGTGGTGACGGTGTGGCCGTCGTTGATGGAGCTCCACGTTTCGCTGGAGTCCGGGTAGCGGGTGACGTCCCATATTCCTGCGGTTTTGAGCTTGTGGTGGTGCCGGCACAACAGGTGCAGGTTGTCGGTGTGGGTGGGGCCTCCTCCGTCGTAGCGGTGAATATGGTCGATGTCGCACCGGTGCGCCGGGACGGTGCAGCCCGGGAAACGGCAGTGGACATCGCGCGCTTCGATGTAGGCACGCTGCGCCGCGGTGGGAGAGTAGGAGGACGTGCCGGACGGCGCGAGTGTTCGGGTATGTGTCACCTTATCCAGCCATTTCTTCGTGGACCGTTCGTCGAGGATCGTGCCGGCGGCGACGAGAGGGGCGTCGGGATTATCAGCATGACGGAACAGGTTCAGGGTGACGGAGACGTCCGCGTTGCCCATGATGAGCAGGACGAGTGCCTCGGCCGCGGAGACATTGCGGGTGCGCGCGGTGGTGGCGATGAGCTTTTCGATGGCTTGCCCCTCGAGTAGCGGAACGCTGAGGCAGAAGGTGATGCTGGTTTCTGAGCGCTTGATCTGCAGGTGTGTTTCCGGTGGCTCGGACAGGCGATTCTCCGGGCAGTAATCGTTGACGATAGGAAGGATGCGCGCGCTGATTTGGGCAGGGGTGAGTGGGTACTGGTTGGGAACCGTGGGGCCCAGGCAGTCGGTGACGTCCAGGTCCACCGCGGCGGCGAGATCCTCGGGGATGCACGCTAGCAATTCGGCGAGGCGGCTGACCGAGCTGGGCAGGTACATCCCTGTGAGGAGCAGCTCCATCAGGGTCGGGAATTGTGCGAGCACGAGCGCTTCGAAGCTGATCTTCTCTGCGTGGTAGTTGCTGAGCCCTAGGCGGGCTGCGATGCGCGTGGAATGATCGGCGATGAAGGCGTCAGCGACGGGTGTGGCCGCTTGGATTCTCTAGACGTGGATGCGGTTGGCGTCCCGCCCCACGGCGGCCAGCTCGTCATGCTCGTTCGCGAGGATCCAGCAGGCATCCGGGTGGATTCTTCGGATTCGGGTAGTCATATCAGCCTCCCCCAAGGCGTAGATGAAGTGTTCTATTCTTTCGTGTCTGGGTTTTAGTCTAGATCGCTCACCATACATACGCGCCTACAGGCATACATAAAATAGCTCAAGTGTTCGATTTTAAAAATATAGCTGTGTGATACCCAGGTATGACACTCAAGATAGGCCTTCAGGCCGATGTATTCACCCGCCCACCCGAGCACCATAGAAGACATGATCACAATAGATTCACTTACCAAGAGCTACGGCTCCAAAAAAGTGGTGGACGCGCTCAGCTTCAGCGTCCCCGACGGCTCCGTCACGGGCTTCCTCGGCCCCAACGGCGCCGGCAAGTCCACAACCATGCGCTGCATCCTGGGCCTGGACAAGCCTACCGGCGGGTCCGCCACGTTTTCTGGAACGCTGCCTGATGGCAGGGCCTACGCGTCGGCCTTCTCTTCTCTCGACCATAAAACCCACGTCGCGGGCGCTGTTCTGGATTCGTCCTGGTTCACCCCCGGCCGCAGCGGGCGCAACCACCTCACAGTGCTGGCGCTCAGCGCGGGGCTTCCTCAGTCGCGCGTGGAGCAGTGCCTGGAGATGGTCGGCCTGAACGGTCCCGCCGCGAATAAGAAGGTGGGCGGCTATTCGCTGGGCATGAAGCAGCGTCTCGGGCTAGCTGGGGCGCTCCTGGGTGACCCGCAGCACCTGATCCTCGACGAGCCGGTCAACGGGCTGGATCCGGAGGGCGTGACCTGGATCCGCCAAGTAATTCGACGCCAGGCCTCCGACGGCAAGGCCGTCCTTGTGAGCTCCCACCTCCTGTCTGAAATGCAATTGACTGCTGATCGCTTGGTGGTGATCGGTAAGGGAAAGCTGATTGGCGAATACTCGATGGACGAGTTCCTGGCCGACGGCACCCGCGTGATGGTGGAGGCCGCTGATCCCATTGCTTTGGCGGCTCTGCTGAGTAACCAGGGCTTTGAGGTGTCTGAGGCTCAGGAGGGGAACCTGGCCGTGGCTGTGGGAGAGCACGGAGAGCAGGAGATTCGCCGAGCCGTTGCTCAGACTGCCTTGAGTAACAACCTCTTGATTACTGGTCTGCGCACGGAACAGGACAACTTGGAGAAACGCTTCTTGGCTGCCACCGCCGGTGCCCAGGAGTACACCACGAATGACAAGGAGAACAGCCATGCGCGCTGAACTGAAGAAACTAACAAGTCTGCGTAGTACGTGGGTGTATGTTGTCCTGCTCACGGGTTCGCTCTATGGACCCGCGGTGCTGATGAGCTTCCTGAACTCTGACCCTGAGGCAACCTTCGGCTGGGGTGATACCACACTGGGTGGCATGATCTTCCTGCTGGTCTTGCTGATCTTCGCCGCAAGTAGTACTGCCGGTGATATCAATGACCGCATGGTTGCTCATAGCTTCCTGACGCAGCGCCGTCGTTCGCAGTGGTTGTTGGCCAAGGCCGCGCTGATCGTCATTGTTGCGGAAGTGAGCTACTGGATCGGCATCGCGATCAGCGCCGTGGTCCTGCACTTCTCTCTCGAGGGGAAGTGGACCGGAGGCGATATGTATGACCTATGGATCTATGCCCTCTTTCTCCCGGTCTATGCCCTGATGGCTGTCGGGCTGGCCGGCCTGACCCGCAGCAAGATCATGGGTTCGGGTATCCCGATGGTGCTGTTCCTGGTGATTGAGCCGTTGCTCGCGGCAGCCGCTCAGCACCTGGAGTGGGTGAAGTACATTTACTACGCAATGCCCGGCACTCGACTTTCTGACCTCACGCAGTGGCACGCGCTGGAAGCTCAGGGCGACGATGTCCTCGACGCGGTGGGGTTGATGACCACACCAGCGCAGAGCGCGATCGTGATCCTGGCATGGGGTGCGCTCCTCTTCGGAGTTGCGATCCTGGCCAACAACAGGCGAGATACTCGCTAAAGCTCCAGCTCAGCCCCTTCTTTAGCGGCGAGCTCCTGTATCCGCTCCGTGGCGGTGTCCACCGACACCACCACGGAGCCTGCGTGCATCAAGGGCACCAGAGCCCTCGTTAACTCGGCCACGTTCTGCCATGGGCCGGTGAGGACTCGGCGGGCAGAGCCGGCGCCGGGGGCGCTCACACCCTCGGCAAGCTCCGGGCCGTCCACGGTGGGGGCATGATACTGGTCGGGGTGAATCCGTACCTCGGGGGAAAAGTCCGTGATGCCGAAGGGCACCTCGCCACCGCTTTCTTCCACGCCTCGGCCGAAGGGGTCTGAGGACAAGAGGAAAATCTCCTCGGCATCGGAGGCCTCGGCGCGGGCGGGATCGTCGGTGAAGAGGAGCTGGGCGTCGGGATTATCGGTCAGGACGGCACCCACGTGCCACGCCCCGATGGCGATCACGGCGGGCTGCCACCCGGTGTCCGCGATCAGGCCGATGCGGTCACCCGGCTGTACCCCGTAGGCGCGGAGCAGGTGGGCCACCTTGGACTGCCAGTTCGCCAGGGTCTGGCCGGACAGTTCCATGCGGCCGGCGGGGGTGTAGGTGGTTAGGCGCGGGGCGGCGGGGTCGGCGAGTAAGGGGGCGATGATGTCCATGAGGTCCTGTCCTAGTTCACACACATCGGCGTGTCCCCGCCGGCGTGGATCGGGCCGTCAGGGCCGCCGGTATCGTCGATGGAGCCCTCTTCGCCCACTACGTCGGAGTTCTCCTCGGGCTGGTCCTCAGGGGCCTCCTCGTCAGTGAGTCCTGGGCCGTTGTACGTGCTGGACAGGGAAACGGACAGTTCCTTGTCTCCCAGGCCTGGATCCTCCACAATCTTCAAGCCGCCAAGCTTCTTGGCCAGGTCCACAGCGGCCGGATCTTCGGCGTTGCGGGCGCTGACGAAGGATTCGAAATCGCCGGATTCCTCCGCGTTGCCCACCTCGCCGGGGGTGAAGCCAAAGGACGCGGTGATCTCGGATACGCGGCTGGCCAGGCCTTGGGTGTCGGAGCCGTTTTTGATGGCCACCGTGTACTCGCGCGCGGGGTAGTTCGGGGCATCGGCCTTCTCACCGCCGTCTTCCTCACCCAGCAGATCCTTGAAGAACGCGTGGACCTGCTTCTTGTCCACGGTGACGATGGACTCGCCATAGTCGCCGGTTCCGTCGATGGAGGTCACGGGGATGGTCTGGAAGGACACGTTGCCGCCGGACAGGTTCTGCATCTGCGTGGCCAGCCCCATCACGTCCCAGCCGGAGTCCAGAACCACGGAGCGCTGCACGGCCCCACTGAGCTCGTTGAGCTTCGACGGGTTGGTGAGCGTGCCCGTGGACAGGATCTTGGATACCAGGCTGGCCATGTACACCTGCTGGCGGGTGATGCGGTCCAGGTCGCCGCGGGGGAGGTCGTGGCGTTGGCGGACGAAGCTCAGGGCGTCGGCGCCATCCAGGGTCTGGGTGCCCTTCTTGAAGTTCGCGCCGGACAGCGGCTCGGAGACGTCGTTGTTTAGGCACACGTCCACGCCACCCACGGCGTTGGTGAGCAGCACGAATCCCAGCAGTCCCACCTCGGCGTAGTGGTCCACCTTGATGCCGGTGAGGTCCGCGATGGAGTTGATGAGCTCCTTACGCCCGGCTTCGGAGGATTCCTGCTGGATCGTTTTCTCGTCGGTCACGCCGGCCTGGACCATCTTGTCGGCGTGGTCTTGCTTCGCGATGCCATACACGCCGTTGAGCTTCGTGTTGCCGAAATTGTCGGTCTTGACGTAGGTGTCGCGGGGCAGGGAGACGGCCGTGGCGCCGGATCCGTCGTTGGGGATGCGGATTAGGACCATGGTGTCCGTGTTGGTGACTTCCTCCTCGCCGGCGCGGAGCATGTCGATTTCTTCCTGGGACAGCGGGTTGCCCTGGGCGTCCGTGCGGGAGTCCACGCCGGTGAGCAGGATGTCCATGGCGCCGTCGGTTTGTCCGCCGAGGTCCAGGCCGCCGGCGGAGGCGAGTTTGTTGTCGAGGCCGCCCAGCACGGAGTATCCCGCGCCGGTGACGCCTAGGAGGACTGCGGACAGACCCGCAAGGATCGCCTTCGCTGGTTTGGAACCGATCTGGCGTGCCCCGGCGGTGACTGCGGGGTTGATGCGCCGAGAATGGCGGCTGATGTTGTCCTCACTCATGGCCACATACTTTAGCCCTTTGTCTTTTGTGTGGTCTACTTGTTCGTGTGTGTTCGCAGAAACTCATTGTTGTTGGTGCCGCGGGGCAGGTGGGTCGCGCGGTGTGCCAGCTGGTCCCTGACGCCGTCGCTCTGACCCGCCGGGAGCTGGACCTCACCGGAGACGTGCGCTCCGCGTGTCGTTTATATTCGACGCCAGGCGCCACCCTCCTGAACCTCTCCGCCTTTACCGCGGTGGATGCTGCGGAGGACGCTGCGCGTGCCGAGGAGGTGTGGGCTGTCAATGGGCGCGCGCCGGGGGAGTTGGCGCTGGCGTGCGCGGAGACCGGCATGCGGATGATTCACGTGTCCACCGATTATGTGTTTTCGGGCGACCGTCCGGAGGGGCAGCTCAATGGGGAGGCGGATCCTGTGGGTCCGGTCAATGAGTACGGGCGCAGCAAGCTGGCGGGGGAGCGGGCGGCGCTGGCGGCGGGTGCGACGGTGGTGAGGACGTCGTGGGTGTACACCGGGCCGGAGAACACCGGCGGGGATTTTGTGAAGACCATGGTGGACTTGGCCAGCCGTGGCGTGGATCTTCGGGTGGTGGATGACCAGTGGGGCAGGCCAACGCGCGCGCTAGATCTGGCGCGGGCGTTGGTGGACCTGGCGGAGGCTGGGGTGGGCGATAACCAGCTGCTGCATATCGCGGGCTCAGGCGAGCCGATCACCTGGTTCACGTTCGCCCGGGCGGTGTTCGAGGAGGCCGGGTTCGATCCCGCACGGGTTTCTCCGGTGCCCACGCGGGAGTACCCCACCGCAGCCCAGCGCCCGTTGAATGCGGCGCTCGACACGTCCGCGTACGAAAAGCTGTGCGAATCTGTGAAGCTCACGCCGATGCCTGCGTGGCGCGAGTCTCTCCGGGAGGCGCTGCGGTAGGGTCAGCGCCATGGCACCTATCGCAATCGTTACCGTGACCTATTCCCCGGGGCAGCACCTGTGGGACTTCATTGATTCCGTATCACAGGCCGCTCAGCAGGGTGCCCATGTGGTGATGGTGGATAACGGTTCCACGGATGGCGCGCCGGAGGCGGTGGCGGCGGAGCGCGGGGCGGAGCTGGTGCACTCCGGCGGCAACATTGGCTACGGTGCGGGGATGAATCTGGGGGCGCGGCACTTGAGGGAGTTGCGGGACGCTGGCGGCGTCGATGATGAATTTTTTGTGATCTCTAACCCGGATGTGGTGTTTGACGCGGGCGCGATTGATGAGCTGATCGCGGCGGCGCGGCGCCATCCGCGCGCGGCCGCGGTGGGTCCGCTGATTCGGGAGGCGGATGGGAGCGCGTACCCGTCGGCGCGTGCGGTCCCGGGGCTGGCCAGCGGCGTGGGGCATGCGGTGCTGGGGAAGATCTGGCCCGCCAATCCGTGGACGAAGCGCTACCTGGACGACGAGAGGATGGATCAGGAGCGACCTGCCGGGTGGCTGTCTGGTTCCTGCCTGCTGATGCGCTGGGAGGCGTTCGACGCCATCGGTGGTTTTGACGAACGCTATTTCATGTACATGGAGGACGTGGATTTGGGGGACCGTCTGGGACGCGCGGGCTGGCTGAACATCTTCACGCCGTCGGCGCAGATTAGGCATGCGCAGGGGCATGCGGCCAGTAAGCACCCCGAGATTACGCTGAAGGCGCACCACGACAGCGCCTATCGTTTCCAGGCGGATCGGCTTCCGGGATGGAAGAACGCGCCGCTTCGGGTAGCGCTGAAGGCCGGTTTAAAGGTGAGGGAATTTATAGCGATTAAGGCCGCCCACGGCGTGGGGTAGCACACTACGGCTGGGGAAAGCTCTAGGCTGCAAAGGCGTAACAAGAAAGGGTGAAGACTGGAATGAACGCCGCGAATCTGGCCGCTGAGACTGATGCTGTGATTTTGGTGGGAGGCAAGGGGACCCGCTTGCGCCCGCTGACGAACTCCACTCCGAAGCCGATGTTGCCGGTGGCGGGCGCGCCGTTTTTGGAGCATTTGCTGGCCCGCATCAAGCAGGCTGGGATGACTCACGTGGTGCTGGGCACGTCCTTCAAGGCCGAGGTGTTCGAGGAATACTTTGGCGATGGTTCCCAGCTGGGCCTGGAGATCGAGTACGTGGTGGAGGAAGAGCCGCTGGGCACCGGCGGCGGAATCCGCAACGTGCTGGATCACCTGCGTTTCGACCGGGCGATGGTGTTCAACGGAGATGTTCTGGGTGGCACGGATCTGAACTCGGTGCTGCAGACGCACGTGGAGCAGCAGGCTGATGTGACGCTGCACTTGCTGCGCGTGCGCGACCCCCGGGCCTTCGGCTGTGTTCCAACGGATGCTGAGGGGCGGGTGTCCGCGTTCCTGGAGAAGACGGAGGATCCACCGACGGATCAGATCAACGCCGGTTCCTATGTGTTCCAGAAGTCGGTGATTGAGTCCATCCCGGCGGGCCGGCCGGTATCTGTGGAGCGCGACGTGTTCCCGGATCTGTTGGATCGGGGCGCGCGGGTGTATGGCCACGTGGACCAGTCCTACTGGCGTGACATGGGAACGCCTGCGGACTTCGTGCGCGGTTCCTCGGATCTGGTGCGTGGCATTGCGCCGTCTCCTCTGCTGGACGGGCGCCACGGCGAGGCGCTGATCGACGATTCGGCGGCCGTGTATGGCGGCGCGCTGATCCTGGGTGGCTCGGTGGTGGGCCGTGGCGCGGAGATTGGTGCCGGCACGCGTATTGATACGTCTGTGGTGATGGACGGCGTGGAGATCGAGGCGGGTGCCACGGTGGAGCGCTGCGTGATTGGTGCCGGCGCGCGGATTGGCGCGCGGGCCCACGTGGTGGACTGCGTGATCGGTGAAGGGGCCGTGATTGGTGCGCGCTGTGAGCTGGTCGACGGTGCGCGCGTGTGGCCTGGCGTGGTGCTGCCGGATGGCGGTTTGCGCTTCAGCCCAGATATGTAGGGGACCAAAATAGG
This sequence comes from Corynebacterium sp. zg254, assembly GCF_024701495.1. Classification (NCBI taxonomy): domain Bacteria; kingdom Bacillati; phylum Actinomycetota; class Actinomycetes; order Mycobacteriales; family Corynebacteriaceae; genus Corynebacterium; species Corynebacterium sp. zg254. The sequence continues at coordinate 786,162 of NZ_WIAR01000001.1, read as the reverse complement.
GGTATTTAAAAATTTTTTAGAATTTTCCTACATCTTGTGGGATCCGCCTCAATTGTGAGGCGGATCTACTATATGTAGTGGTTGCCCTGAAAACTTTCCCCTTATGTGGTGTCTGCTGTGGAAGCCACCGTCAACGGCTCCTGTGGCTCGCGGTGTTGATGTTACTGATGTGACAGGTGTGGCTAAAGTGATTTGGCTGTCGCTTGACGGGATGTAATTACCTTTGTGTAATCTTGTGCTTACACCTCACCGCCCACCGCGAGTACAAAGATAGGAGCGCACTGTGGACAAGTCCCTGGAGACCACCTTTAGTGGCCCTATTTCCGAGGGTTCGGCGGCGATCGAGCGCCCACGGAACCTGTTCGAGATGACGGAGAACTTCGATCTCCTCTTTGATGCTGTAGAACAGGACTGGCAAGAACAAGCCCTGTGCGCCCAGACGGACCCAGAGGCATTCTTCCCGGAAAAGGGTGGCTCCACACGCGAAGCTAAGCGCATCTGCCAGGCCTGCGGCGTGCGTGACGAATGCCTGGAATACGCACTCGCCAACGACGAGCGCTTTGGAATTTGGGGCGGACTCTCCGAGCGCGAACGCCGCCGCCTCAAGAAGAAGATGGCCTAATACTTAGACATCCCACGTGAACCGGGGATCAATCGCCTCCGGCACCGTGTTTAAATACACCGCCACCAGGCGCACAATGATGTGGCGCAACATCTGCTCCAGCTCCTGAGGAGAGCTGGTCCGAAGTTCCACTGGGCGTCGGAAAACAATAATACGAGGACGCGTGGGACGGCCCTGGCGGTCAACCCCCGCAGGCACCAAACGGCCCAGTGGCACAGCCCCATCGGCCACAACATCCTCAGGCCACGTGGACGCCCCATGGCTCAAGCGCATCCGCGGCACAATATCCACCGCAATATCCAGCGCCCCCAGCTCGGAGCGGAAGTGCTCGAGGTAAGGCTCGTAGGCGTCGATCACGGCATTATCGAAACGCTGCGAACGCGTTTTATACCGAGGAAGATCCGGTAACAGCACGCCACGGAGCCCCCGTCCGCGGGGATCATTGCGGGAACGCGAGATGTGTTGTGCCATGCCTAGGATGATAAGCCCGCTGTGACCCCAAGGCGCTACAATGACACCCGTGACTTTGATACGACAATGCTCCAGGCCCGGCTGCTGCACACCGGCTATTGCAACCCTGGAGTTCAACTACGCCTCCCAGATGGCGATCATCGGCCCACTGATCGCCGTGCCTAACCCACACCGCTGGGACCTCTGCGAGGAGCACGCGCGCCGCACCACGGCGCCGCATGGGTGGCAGCTCAGTATCACCAACCCCTACCTCCTCGGCGAGACTGGCACCGAAGCCCCCGACATCGACGACGATGAACTGAGCGCCATGGCCGAGGCTGTCCGTCACGCCCACGAACACGAAGCCGCCGATAGTATTAGGCTTAAAGAGCTGGAAGAAGAACACCGAGCGTCCCGTGTTCAACGTCGGGACGACCATCCCGTGCCCACGGGACTCCACCCGGCACGACGAAATCTGCCGCGACCAACCCCACGTCGCCATCTGCGCGCAGTGCGTAACGACTAGTCAGCAGGAAGGCAATCGCAATGACTACCTACAAGCAGCAAGACCTGGACGCCATGATTAAGGCCTACGATGTGCGCGGCGTGGTGGGCGAAGGCCCCGGCCAGATCGGCACGGAGTTCACCCGAGCCGTCGGCGCGTCCTTCGGCCGCCTCATGCGCGAAGAAGGAGCGGACACGGTAGTCATCGGCCACGACATGCGCGACAGCTCCCCAGGGCTGTCCGCCGCGTTCGCTGAAGGTGTGAACTCCCAGGGGGTGGACACCATCACGCTGGGACTCACCTCGACCGACGAGCTGTACTACGCCTCCGGCGTGAAGAACTGCCCGGGCGCGATGTTCACCGCCTCTCACAACCCCGCGAAGTACAACGGCATCAAGCTGTGCCGCGCCGGCGCCCGGCCCGTCGGTCAGGATTCCGGCCTGAACACCATCAAGGCCGACCTTCAGGATGGCATCGAGGACTACCAGGGTGAGTCTGGACGCAACTCCGAGGAAGACGTCTTGCAGGGCTACGCGGACTACCTCACGGACCTGGTGCCGCTGGACATCCGCCCGCTGAAGGTTGCCGTAGATGCGGGCAACGGCATGGGTGGTCTGACGGTTCCCGCTGTGTTTGAGGGACAGCCCCTGGACCTGCATAGCCTCTACTTCGAGCTGGATGGAAACTTCCCCAACCACGAGGCCAACCCGCTGGATCCGAAGAACCTGGTGGACCTGCAGAAGTTCACCGTGGAGGTCGGCGCGGACCTGGGCATCGCCTTCGACGGCGACGCCGACCGCTGCTTCATCGTGGACGAGAAGGGCGAGGCAGTCTCCCCATCCACCGTTTGCGCCATCATCGCCGAACGCTACCTGAAGAACAACCCCGGCGCCACGATCATCCACAACCTCATCACCTCGAAGTCCGTGCCGGAGCTGGTCACGAAGATGGGTGGACAGCCCGTCCGCACCCGCGTGGGCCACTCCTTCATCAAGGCCACCATGGCTGAGACCAATGCCATCTTCGGCGGTGAGCACTCCGCCCACTATTACTTCTCCGACTTCTTCAACGCGGACTCCGGCATGATCGCAGCCCTGCACCTGCTGGCCACCCTCGGCGGCCAGGACAAGCCGCTGAGCGAGCTGAAGAAGGCCTACGAGCTCTACCAGGCCTCCGGCGAAATCAACTCCGAGGTCAGCGACCAGGTAGGCCGCACCGAGGCCGTGGTGGAGGCCTTCGCCGACCGCACTGAGTCCGTGGACCGCCTGGACGGCGTGACCATTGAGCTCAAGGACGGCTCCTGGATGAACGTCCGCGCCTCCAACACGGAGCCGCTGTTGCGCCTGAACATCGAAGCCCCCACCCAGGCCGAAGTGGACGCCCTGGTGGACGAAGCGCTGGCAATTATTCGCGCCTAGGCCCGGACCCGCGTAGTTTGGAACAAATGAACTGTCCACTTGAAGGAGTCATCCGCACGTACGCCTGGGGCTCGCACACGGCCCTGGCGGAACTGATGGGCCGCCCTGCACCCACGGAGCAGCCCGAGGCGGAACTGTGGCTGGGCGCCCACCCCGCGGCGCCGTCGCGCGTGGGGGACACCGACCTCCAGCAGCTCATCGCCGCCGACCCCCAGGGACAGCTAGGGCCGGGCCGCGAGCAGCTGCCGTTCCTGCTGAAACTGCTTGCCGCCGAGCGTGCCCTGTCGATCCAGGTGCACCCCACCAAAGCGCAAGCCCAGGAAGGCTTCGCGCGCGAGAACCAGCAGGGTATCCCCCTGGACGCCTACGAGCGCAACTATAAGGACGATAACCACAAGCCGGAACTCCTCGTCGCGCTCACCCCCTTCGAGGCGCTCGCCGGCTTCCGGCCCGTGGACCGCACTCGGGAGCTGATCCAGGCGCTGGAGTACCCAGAGCTGGATTCTTGTCTTGAGATGCTGGGGGAGGGCGAGCCGGCGTCGAATATTCGGGCGGTGCTCACCACCTGGATGACCATGCCCACAGACCAGCTTGACCCGCTGCTGGACGGGCTCGTGGCGGCGCTGGAGCGCGTCGATCGCGCGACGACCACGCCCTGGATCGCGGAGGTTGTGGGCGTGCTGCGTGTCCTCGCCGAGCAATACCCCGGCGACCGCGGCCTGCTGTGCGCCCTCCTACTGAATTACGTGGTGCTGCAGCCCGGCGAGGCGCTGTTCCTGGACGCCGGGCAGCTACATGCGTACGTGCAGGGCACGGGCGTGGAGATCATGGCGAACTCCGATAACGTGCTGCGAGGCGGGCTGACCAGCAAACATATTGACGTGGAGGAGCTGCTGCGGATTGTCCGTTGCGATCCGGTGGATGATCCCCGAATCCTTCCGACGCCCAGCGGGCTCTACCCCACCCCTGCTGACGAGTTTCAACTGCGCCATGTGAACGGCGAGCCGGTGCAGGTTTCAGGGCCGGCGATTGTCCTTGCGGCGGCGGAGTCTGTGTGTGTGGATGGCGAGGAGCTCGCGAGCGGCCAGGCACTGTGGGTTCCCGCGCGCAGCGCGGCTGAGTGCGGGCCGGGGGCGTTCGTGGCCCAGGTGCCTTAAGGCTGGAGGCTACTCCTCCGCGGAGTCATCCTCCGCGGTGCTGCGCTGAGAGCTCTGGTTGCCTGAAGGGTCACGCGGTGCAGGCTGGAAAAGGGGGAGGTCTGACGGGAACTGGAAATCATCCTTGAGATGGTGCATGCCATCCTTTTGCTGCTTCGGGATGCCGTTGAGGTAGTCTCCCAGCCAGTCGGGGACCTTGCCTCCAGCAGGAGTCTCCTTCTCTGCAGGCTCTTGCGCCTGCTGGGACGTCTGGGACGGCTCCATGGTCTGCTGCTCCGGCTCCTTGCCAGCCTCAGCTAGCCAGCGGGAGGTGGGCTGGACATTCGTGAGGCCGTAGTAGTTCGTGTCATTGTTGGAGGACGTCAGCGCATGCGGCGGCATGTACGGGTCATTGGTCGCAGTTGCCTGCGGAGGGACGACGTGCTGTGCCTGCTCGGGAGTGCTGTCCGCTTCGGTGGTGGGGGAGTGCGAGGTGCTGGACGGAGTGCTGGATCGGGTGCTGCTCTCCTGTGCAGTGCTGTGAGTCTGTGTGGTGACAGTCTGATTCGAGCGGTTCTCCACGGAATCGGCGGAGCGGATGGTCCACATGGACACGATCACAGCCAGGGCAATGCCCACGATGGCGAAGCCCGCGATGAAGCGACCGCCGACGTAGGTGTGGCGATCGTTGCGGCTCTGAGAAGTGTCAGTGTCCATGCGTGAAAAACTCCAGACGTAACGTCAAAGATGTTCGTCGACAGTGCTCGGGGCTAGGCCGTTGGCGAAGGGTGACTCCTAGGTCACAGTTGCAGTCAAATATAGCATGGTCACGAAACGGTTACTACTGTTGACACTATGAGCACATGGGACCACATCATTTTCGAAGACGAAGCCGTGCAGGAGTTCTTTGAGGACTTGGACGAGCTGGATTACACAGACCTCAGCATGGCCCTCAAGGACGCCATCGTGGACGCCACGAAGAACGCCGAACCAGGCCAACAGGATTACACCGTGGGGCTGGGGGCTTCTTCCCTGGTGGCGATCTGGAGCGGGGCGCCCTACGCCGTGGCGGACATCGCCGACCGCTTCCCCTTCGTGCGTGGCCACATCGGCCACGCCTCCCAGGAACTCGTGGACGCCGCCCTGGAGCTGCTCGATGGTGAACTGGAGCGCCTGGGTGAGGACGTCCCGGAAGGGCTGGAGACCTACGTCGAAGCACTGAGCTAATACGCTCAACACAGTGAGTGTGTGGGCTCACTGTTACACTGGCAGTCGGTTTTAGTATCCCTTACATATCCCTTCGACATCAGGAGCTTCCGTCCCCCATGGCACACCTCACCTCCGACCGCATCGGCGATCTGGAATTCAAAGTTCGCGACCTCTCTCTTGCGGAATCTGGGCGCCACCAGATTCGCCTCGCAGAATACGAGATGCCGGGGTTGATGGAGCTGCGTCGGGAATACGCAGACGAGCAGCCGCTGAAGGGGGCGCGCATCGCCGGCTCCATCCACATGACGGTGCAGACCGCTGTGCTCATTGAAACCCTGACCGCGCTGGGCGCAGAGGTGCGCTGGGCGTCCTGCAACATCTTCTCCACCCAGGACGAGGCTGCTGCCGCGATCGTGGTGGGCCAGGGCACCCCTGAAGCCCCCGCGGGCGTACCCGTCTTCGCGTGGAAGGGTGAGAGCCTGGACGAATACTGGTGGTGCCTGCGCCAGATCTTCACCTGGGAGGACGGCCACGATGCCAACATGATCCTGGACGACGGCGGCGACGCCACCATGGCCGTCATCAAGGGATCCGAGTTCGAGGCCGCCGGTCTTGTGCCAGAGCCGACCGCTGAGGACTCCGACGAATACACCGCCTTCCTCGGCATGCTCTCCACGGCCTACCAGGAGGACAAGGACCTCTGGACCCGCGCCAGCACCTCCGTGAAGGGCGTGACCGAAGAGACCACCACCGGCGTGCACCGCCTGTACCACTTCGCCGACCAGGGCGTGCTCCCATTTCCTGCCATCAACGTGAACGACGCCGTGACGAAGTCCAAGTTCGACAACCGCTACGGAACTCGCCACTCCCTGGTCGACGGCATCAACCGCGCCACCGACATGCTCATCGGCGGCAAGACCGTCCTGCTGTGCGGATACGGCGATGTGGGCAAGGGCTGTGCCGAAGCGCTGGCAGGTCAGGGCGCGATCATCAAGGTCACCGAAGTGGATCCCATCAATGCCCTGCAGGCCCTCATGGACGGCTTTGAGGTTGTGACCGTGGAGGATGCCATCAGCTCCGCGGACATCGTCATCACCGCAACCGGAAACCTGGGCATCATCACCTTCGAGCACATGCAGCAGATGAAGAACCACGCCGTGCTGGGCAACATCGGCCACTTCGACAACGAAATCGACATGGCCAGCCTGCTGCACCGCGAGGACGTGTCCCGGGTCAACATCAAGCCGCAGGTGGATGAGTTCACCTTCCCCGGCGCTGACGGCGAACCACTGTCCATCGTGGTCCTGTCCGAAGGCCGCCTGCTGAACCTGGGCAACGCCACCGGCCACCCCTCCTTCGTGATGTCCAACTCCTTCGCCGATCAGACGATCGCGCAGATCGAGTTGTTCACCAAGTCCGAGAACTACAACAACGAGGTCTACCGCCTGCCGAAGATCCTGGACGAGAAGGTCGCCCGCATCCACGTGGAGGCCCTGGGAGGCACCCTCACGAAGCTCAGCAAGGAACAGGCCGAATACATCGGTGTGGACGTGGAGGGCCCCTTCAAGCCGGAGCACTACCGCTACTAGTCCTATGATTATTTCCTTTGAAGGCGTAGATGGCGCAGGCAAAAACACGCTCGTCACGGCAGTAGAAGCGGAGCTGATCCGCCGCGAGCTGCCCGTGGCGCGCCTGGCGTTTCCCCGCTACGAACACTCCGTCCACGCCCACCTGGCGCAGCAGGGGCTGTACCAGAAGATGGGTGACCTCACGGACTCCATCTACGGCATGGCCACCCTCTTCGCGCTGGATCGCCACGAGGTCGCAGACGAGCTCAGCGATTTGGATGCGGATGGGTATGTGATTCTGTTGGACCGGTATGCGGCGTCGAATGCAGCATATTCGGCGGCGAGAATCACCCAGCGGGAGGGGACACGGCCCGGCGACATGGCCTCGCACAGCATCGTGGAGTGGGTGGACAACCTCGAGTTCGCCACCCTGGGCGTGCCCGTGCCCGATCTGCAGATTCTGGTGGACGTCAGCGCGCAGTTGGCGCACAGCCGGGTGGCATCTCGGGAAGCTGACGACGAAGACCGCGTGCAGGACGCCTACGAGGCCGATCGCGACCTCCAAGAGCGCACCGTGCAGGCCTACCGAGACCTCGCCGCAGCCCACTGGCGCAGCCCATGGACGGTAGTGGACTTTTCCGGGGCCGACGTGACAAGCTGTGCTGAAGACATCGCAGACTCCATCCAAACACTTGTGCAAGAGGACAACTAAGCCATGGCAGCAACAATCCTAGTAGTGGACGATGACCCAGCAATCGCCGAAATGCTGACCATCGTTTTGCAAGGCGAGGGCTTCAACACGATCGTCGTGGGGGACGGCAACGACGCCGTGGAGGCGGCGCGCAACCACCAACCCGACCTAGTGCTGCTGGACGTCATGCTGCCCGGCATGAACGGCATCGACGCGTGCAAGGCAATCCGTGAAGACTCCACCGTCCCCATCGTGATGCTCACCGCCCGCACGGACACGGTGGACGTGGTGCTGGGCCTGGAGTCCGGTGCAGACGACTACATCCACAAGCCCTTCAAGCCCAAGGAGCTGGTCGCCCGCGTGCGCGCCCGCCTGCGCCGCACCCCCGAGGAGCGCCCCGAGTCCCTGGAGATCGCCGACCTATCCATCGACGTTCCGGGGCACCAGGTGCTCCGAGACGGCGAAGAAATCTCCCTGACCCCCATCGAGTTCGAGCTGCTGGTGACCCTGGCCTCCAAGCCACGGCAGGTGTTCTCCCGCGAGCAGCTGCTGGAACTGGTGTGGGGCTACCGCAAGGCCAGCGATACCCGTCTGGTGAACGTGCACATCCAGCGCCTGCGTTCCAAGATTGAGGTGGACCCCGACGATCCGTGCATCATCCAAACCGTTCGCGGTATCGGATATAAGACCGGGGAGTAGTTCCTCAGTCATGTCCAGCCCCAATGACGTGACACCGGCCCCATCGCAGGAGGGCTCGTGGTGGGACCACACCAAGTTTTTCTTCAGTAATCCACCCGGAGCAACGCGCTCGGGGTGGAAAACCTTGCGCTATCGGTGGCGAACCTCTGTCCAGGTGCGCGTGGTGTGGAGCGTGTTCATCGCGTCCTTTGTGGTGATCTCCATCCTGGGCATCGTGCTGACGAGCTTTTTGGGCCAACAGCTGCTGAACGCCGAGCACGACTCCGCGGTTGAGGAAATGGATCGCGCCCGCGTTAAGGTGCAGGAGCAGATCGCGGCAACGAACCCCACGAACCCGGTGGCCATCAGGCTGACCAGCGCCCGGGCGGTGTTGGTGGATCGCAACCCCGCCGCGGAAAAGCGCACCACGGCGGTGTTCGAGCCGGTGTTGATCTCCTCGGACGTGAACAACGAAGAGACCGTGGTTCCCGATACGGCGACGATCCCGGAGGAGCTGCGGGACTTCGTACGTCAGGGCCAGGTGGCCACGCAACATGTGACCATGCCTGTGGGAGGTAATCCTCGGGCGAAGGCTCTGATTATCGGGTCACCGGTGGCGTCGGATATCGCCAATGTGGAGCTGTACCTGATCTTCCCCCTGGATGCGGAGGAGTCCACGTTGAGCCTCATGCGCGGCCTGCTGATGTCCGGCGGGATCGTGCTCATCGTGCTGCTGGTGGTCATCGTGTGGATGTTCTCCCAACAGGTCACGGTGCCCATCCGCCGGGCCGCGCTTGTGGCCGAGCGTTTCGCAGACGGGAACCTGCGGGAGCGCATGGTGGTCAACGGCCAGGACGAGGTGGCCCGCCTGGGCTCCAGCTTTAACCAAATGGCGGAGAAGCTCTCCACACAGATTAGGGAGCTGAGGGAGTTCGGCTCGGTGCAGCAGCGGTTTACGTCGGACGTCTCCCATGAGCTGCGCACCCCGCTGACGACGGTGCGCATGGCCGCGGATCTGATTCAGGACAATGCGGACAACCTGGACCCGATGACCGCCCGGGCGTCCGCGTTGATGAGCAAGGAGCTCGACCGCTTTGAATCCCTGCTGGGGGACCTGCTGGAGATTTCGAGGCACGACGCCGGCGTGGCGAACCTATCCAACGAGCTGGTGGATGTGCGCGGCATCATCCGCTCGGCGCATCAGCAAGTGCACGCCATCGCAGAGGAGACGGGCGCGGAGGTGCGCCTGAACCTACCCGACTCGGCCGTGATGATGGAGGTGGATTCCCGACGCGTTGAGCGCATCGTGCGTAACCTGATGGCCAATGCCGTGGACCATTCCGAGTCCCGGCCCGTGGATGTCACCCTGGCCGTGGGGGAGTCCTCCATGGCGCTGACCGTGGTGGATCACGGTGTGGGGCTGAAGCCTGGCGAGGAGAACTTGGTGTTCAATCGTTTCTGGCGGTCGGATCCGTCCCGCGAGCGGCGGACCGGCGGTACCGGCCTGGGGCTGGCGATTGCGAAGGAGGATGCCGAGCTGCATGGTGGTCGCCTGGAAGCGATCGGCGAGCCTGGAGTGGGCGCGTGTTTCCGCCTGACCTTGCCGCGCAACAGTGGGGATGTTGTGGTGTCCTCGCCGTTGCCGTTGGCTGTGGATCGGACTCTAGACAACGGAGGTAGCGATGACGAGCAGTAAAACCGTGCGGTGCGTCACTGCCGCCGTGGCGGCGTCCAGCCTGTGGATGGCGGTGGGCTGCACATCCATTCCGGAGTCCACGAAGCCGGAGGCCATCAGCTCCTACGCGCCCACGCCCGATGTGGAGAACGTGCCCGTGCCCGTCGACGATCGCCCGTCTGACCTGCTGTTGCGCGACTTCATGAGCGCCAGCGCCCACCCCACGGGGCACCACAAGGCCGCCAGGGCGTTCCTGACCCCTTCTGCTGCCGACGCCTGGCGTGACGCGATCCCCATCATGATCTTGGAACGCACCGATATCACGTCCGTGGGTGCCTCGGATGGTGGCTCGATCACGTACCGGGTGCGAGGCAACATGGTGGGGCAACTAGGCGTTAATGGTGCGTTTCGGCCGGAGCTGTCCGATTTCGAGGCCGAATACCGGATGACGAAGGTGGATGGACAGTGGCGGATTTCGGACCTGCCCGATGTGGTGGTGATGGAGCGCAGTGATTTCGTGACGCACTACACCCAGCGGAAGCTGTACTTCATGGAGCAGGCGGGTAACGCTCTCGTGTCCGATCCGCGCTGGGTGTACAACGGCGTGGCCTCCGTGCCCAATACGCTGATGTTCCTGTTGACGTTGGGGCCGTCGAGTGAGTTGTCCCGTGGGGTGCGCTCGCTCATTCCGAGCGGCGTGACCGCGCGCGTGACGGAGGAGGAGCATCGCGGGTACTCCGTGGATCTTCTGGGCATGAGTGACCTGAATGCCGAGAGCTGGGAGATGCTGGCGGCACAGGTGGTGTGGACCCTGGCTAGCTCGGATCTGCGCGGTCCGTACAAGATCCTGGCCGAGGGGACCAACCCCGTGAGCCAGCGCGAGGATGGCTGGCAAGTTCAGCATGTGTCCCAGTTTGATCCGAACATTGAGGTGGCAGAGCCACTGCGCATGGTGGCTCATGGTGCCGTGTACCGCCAGGAAAATGGTGCCTCCACAGCGGAGGGCGGCTGGCTGTCCGACCACTGGGTGGACTCCCTGGCGGTGAGCGGGCAGCGGTCGATGTTCGCTGCCGTGACCGGGGAGGGCGACGCCCAGCGTTCCCTCATGCTCGGCGAGGCCAATGGGGTTCCGCAGACGCTGCTGAAGGCCGATTCCATCACGCGTCCGTCGTGGACCCCGCTGACGGGGGACTTGTACGCCGTGTCCGACGGGGACACGATCCACCACTTCACTCAGGATTCGGCGTCGGGTGCGATGCAGCATCACAAGATTGATGCGTCGAGCTTGGAGGATCTGCACATGGAGGATCCCAAGATCAGCGTGTTCCGGGTGTCCCGCTCGGGCGCGCGGGCGTTGATGGTGATTAACGGACGTGTGTTTGTCTCTGTGCTGGAAACGGGGGACAGCAACCGCAATACTGTGCTGGGCAAGCCGCTGGAGATTGGCTATCAGCTGGGCGATACCGCCGTAAGCGCGGACTGGCGAGCCGACGGCAGCATCATCGTGGGCACCCGCGCCAACGACGCGCCACTGTGGCAGCTCAGCGTGGACGGCTCGGAGTACGTGCAGTTGCCGAGCCGCAACCTGAACGCCCCGGTGGTGGCCGTGGCGGCGGAGGGCAATACGCTCTACGCCACGGATTCGCGCGCGTTGATGCAATACAATTCCGTCTACGAGGACCAACGCTTCTGGCGCGAGGTGCCGTCGGTGCAGGGCTTGCGCTCGGTGCCGGTGCTGCCGTACTAACGGAGAAAATAGAAACGGGGGACAAGGCCATGTGGGGGGACATCGCTGATCTTGTGCTCCGGGCGGACTGCGTGTGCTGCGGACGCCTGGTGGGCTCGGGGCATCCGGCGTGCCCGGAGTGCCTGGCGGATCTCTCAGCGCCCTGGCAGCGGTGGGATCCACCCGTGGCTGTGGCACCCGTCTACGCGGCGGGGGCCTATGGTGGGCCCCGCCGGAGCCTGGTGATCGCGGCGAAGGACCGGCTGCGTGCCGCGGCGATCGACCTGATGGGGCGGATGTACTACACGGGATTGCAGGGCATCGCCTCCCGCGGGGTGGTGCCGGATCCGCGCCTAGGGCCTGTGGCGCTGCTGCCCGCACCGACCCGGCGTTCGGCGGAAAAGAACCGCGGCGGGGACGTCGTCACCCGCGCGGCGCTCATCACCCGAGCCCTGCACAGCGCGCGGCACCCGCAGGCGAGCGCGAACATCGGCGTGTTTCAGCTGGCGCACGTCAACGAGCGAGCACGGGATTCGGTGGGACTTGGCCGGCAACAGCGACGAAGTAACATCGCGGCGTCGATTGACATGCATCCAGAACGGGTGAGCAGCGCACGCGAGTACCTCAGCCGGGGTGCCCGCGTGGTGATTGTGGATGACGTCCTCACCACCGGCGCGACCAGTGCGCACTTTGCATTATCGCTGGCCAGCGTGGGGATTGTGGTGGACGCGATCCTCGTCCTCGCGGCCGTGTAGTTTTGCTATCCTAGAGGTGGAAAGAGCATCACAGCGGGCGCTGAGTAATCCCACCCAGTGACGCGTGGTGACCACGAGGATTGAAGGAGGTTGCGCGATGTCCAAGGACAACTCCGCACCAGTCAACCAAGAAGCTCCACAAGCACACGTTGAAATCACCGGCAGGAACGTTGAAGTTCCGGAGCATTTCGCAGATCGAGTCAATGCCCGCCTGGCGAAGATTGAACGTTTGGACCCAACGCTGACCTCTTTCCACGTGGAGCTGCAGCACGAGCCGAACCCGCGCCGTGCTGATGAGTCCGACCGCATTCAGATCACCGCATCCGGCAAGGGCCACATCGCCCGCGCAGAGGCCAAGGAAGACAGCTTCTACGCTGCCCTGGAAGTGGCCATCGGCCGCATGGAGCGCTCCCTGCGCAAGGTGAAGGCTCGCCGCCGCATCTCCCGCTCCGGCCACCGTGCACCGCTGTCCACCGGTGAAGTGGCAGCTCAGCTGGTGGAGGAAGCAAAGCCACAGGAAGAAGCACCCGGCAAGTACGATGTTGATCCGTACGAGGATCAGTTCAAGCCTGGCCAGGTTGTGCGCCGCAAGACCCACAAGGCTGTTCCGATGAGCGTGGATGACGCGCTGTCCGAGATGGAGCTGGTGGGCCACGACTTCTACCTGTTCATCAACGAGGAGAACAACCAGCCGTCCGTGGTGTACCGCCGCCACGCTTACGACTACGGATTGATTGCCATTAAGGAGTAATCCTTAGAGAACCGATGGCACGCCCCGGCACCCTATGTTGACCCTTCCGTCGAAGGGCTCAATATAGGGTGTTTTTATGAATTGTGTGCGCTTAAGGTTCGCTCCGGGATGCAAACCGGAGTAGGATGCTTAGCATTGTGCAAGTAGCAGGGATGCTTTTTAAGGCTCTGCTCGACCCTCAAACGAAAAGGACCAACTGACCAGTGTTTGGACTCTCCAAGATTCTCCGTATCGGCGAAGGACGCAACGTCAAGCGCCTTGAGAAGATCGCTGAACAGGTGATGGATCTCGATGAGCAGTATGCACAGCTCAGCGATGATGAACTTCGCGAGAAAACTGCGGAGTTTCAAACGCGCATCCAGGACAAGGGTGAGTCTCTGGACGATGTTCTGCTGGAGGCATTCGCGACCGCCCGCGAGGCATCCTGGCGCGTGCTGGGGCAGAAGCACTACAAGGTGCAGATCATGGGTGGCGCGGGCCTGCACTACGGCTTTGTCTCCGAGATGAAGACCGGTGAGGGTAAGACCCTGACCTGTGTGCTCCCCGCCTACCTGAACGCTCTGTCCGGCAAGGGTGTGCACGTGGTCACCGTGAATGATTACCTGGCGAAGCGTGACGCGGAATGGATGGGCCGTGTTCACCGTTTCCTGGGACTGACCACCGATGTGATTCTGTCCAACAAGCGACCTGCTGAACGACGCCAGGCGTACGCCGCAGACATCACGTACGGAACCAACAACGAGTTTGGTTTCGATTACCTGCGCGACAACATGGCGCACTCCCTGGATGACTTGGTGCAGCGTGGCCACAACTTCGCGATCATCGATGAGGTGGACTCCATCCTGATCGATGAGGCCCGTACCCCTCTGATTATTTCGGGTCCCGTGGGTGGATCCAGCGAGTGGTTCGTGGCGTTTGCCCGGATCGCTCCGAAGATGACGCGCGACATCCACTATGAAATCGACGAGCGGAAGAAGACCGTCGGTATCAAGGAAGAGGGCGTGGAGTTTGTTGAGGACCAGCTGGGCATTGAAAACCTGTATGCCCCTGAGCACTCTCAGCTGGTGAGCTACCTCAACAACTCCATCAAGGCCAAGGAACTCTTCACTCGGGATAAGGACTACATTGTCCGTAATGGCGAGGTCATGATCGTGGACGAGTTCACGGGCCGTGTGTTGGAGGGTCGCCGTTACAACGAGGGCATCCACCAGTCCATCGAGGCGAAGGAAGGGGTGGAGATTAAGAACGAGAACCAGACGCTGGCGACCGTGACCCTCCAGAACTACTTCCGCATGTACGACAAGCTGTCCGGAATGACCGGTACCGCGGAGACCGAGGCTGCTGAGCTGAAGTCCACCTACGGCTTGGATGTTGCCCCGATCCCGACGAACCGGGAGAACCAGCGCGTGGACCAGGTGGATCTGATCTACAAGACCCAAGAGGCCAAGTTCGAGGCCGTGGCCGATGACATCGCCGAGCGCGTGGAGAAGGGCCAGCCGGTTCTGGTGGGTACCACCTCCGTGGAGCGTTCCGAGTACCTGTCCAAGCTGCTGCAGCGCCGCGGCATCCGGCACTCCGTGCTGAACGCGAAGTACCACGAGCAGGAAGCCGAGATCGTGGCCCAGGCGGGCCGTTCTGGTGCCGTGACCGTGGCAACGAACATGGCCGGCCGTGGTACGGACATCGTGCTGGGCGGTAACCCAGACATCTTGGCGGACATTAACCTGCGCGAGCGTGGCCTGGATCCCGTGGAGGACCCGGAGGCCTACGAGACGGCCTGGGATGAGGAGATCGCGAAGGTGCGCGAGGCCTCCAAGAAGGAAGCGGAGATCGTGCGCGAGGCCGGTGGCTTGTACGTGTTGGGCACGGAGCGTCACGAGTCCCGCCGTATCGACAACCAGCTCCGAGGCCGTTCCGCCCGTCAGGGTGACCCGGGTGAGACCCGCTTCTACCTGTCCATGCGTGACGACCTGATCGTGCGCTTCGTGGGACAGACCATGGAGGCGATGATGACTCGCCTGAACATCCCGGACAATGAGGCCATTGACTCCAAGATGGTCACCAACTCCATCAAGAGCGCCCAGGGCCAGGTGGAGGCCGCGAACTTTGAGATGCGCAAGAACGTGTTGAAGTACGACGAGGTCATGAACGAGCAGCGCAAGGTGATCTACCGTGAGCGTCGTCAGATCCTCGAAGGCGAAGACGTGGCGGTGCAGATCCGCGGCATGTTGAGGGACACCATTGCCGCGTACGTGGACGGCGCGACGGCCGAGGGCTATGTGGAGGACTGGGACCTGGATACGCTGTGGAACGCCCTGGAGGCGCTCTACGGGCCGTCCTTCACCCACGAGGAGCTGGTGGAGGGCACCGACTATGGCAAGGCCGGCGAGCTGTCCTCCGGTCAGCTGCTGGAGGCTCTGCTCGAGGATGCCAATGGCCAGTACGACGAGCTGGAGGAAACGGTGGCTGCCATCGGCGGCGAGGAGCAGATGCGTGGCATGGAGCGCGCCGCTCTGCTGAACGTGGTGGATGAGAAGTGGCGCGAGCACCTCTACGAGATGGACTACCTGAAGGAGGGCATCGGCCTGCGCGCGATGGCGCAGCGCGATCCTCTGGTGGAGTACCAGCGTGAAGGTGGCGACATGTTCAACCGCATGAAGGAGGGCATCAAGGAGGAGACGATCCGCCAGCTCTTCCTGGTGCGCAAGCAGATGGCGCAGAACAACGCGTCCGGCTCGATGCCGCTGCACGATCCCGCGCAGCATGTGGAGACCCAGGAATCTAACTCCGTGACGGGTGGCTAGCAGCTAGATTACGTGGAGGGACTCGAGGCGCCATCGATTGGTGCCTCGAGTTTTTGTTGTGGGGGTGAGCCGATCCAACGGCACCTTGAACTTGGAGCGCCGCAGGCACAGGGTCCCCGCGACCGCGCGGATGCGCCTGCCCACCACGATGGTGGCGCAGAAGCGCACCTCGTGCCGGTAGCCGCGCAGGCTGGACACGGGCGGCTGCAGGTGCAGGCTCTTGAGCGTGAGGCTGGTGCCCGGCGGAATCCTGCGCTGGACCTCGTACGTGTAGGGCGTGATGCGTGGGTGGAAGGGACCCTTGGCCAGGATGTGCACCGGCCTGAGGCGCTGCAGGATCTCCAGCCAGAGGGTGAGCATGCCCGCGACGTGCTCGACCCGGGGCGGGGTGACGGAGGGGCCGTGATCCTCGCCGTTGTCAGCTGTGGGTAGCGCGTTGCTGGTGGCGACGGTGACCGGGTCCGGCGGTGACGGGCGGCGCAGGATGGCGTAGCCCGGCAGCACGCAGGTGGCAGTGTGCTCGGTGTGCTCAGTAGGTTCAGTGTGCTCGGTCGGTACTGTGGCAGTCATCGATTCCCCCGATATCTGTGGTGACTGTCGTAAGACGACGCGCATACACGCGCGTACCAGGCAGCCTAGCGCATGTTCTTTCCACGCGTCTATTTCATGGCAGAATGGACACCATGCGTGCATTAATTGTTGACTATTGCGGTGTATTGGATGGTGCGGAAGAGGATCGTCGTCGGTGGCGCAAGTTGCTGACTGCCGCGCGCACCGAGGGCCTGGGCACGGCCATTTTGTCGAATGATCCCGGCGGGGACGCCGCCGCCCCGATCCGTCAGTGGCAGGAGGCAGGGTATGTGGACCACGTGATCCTGTCCGGCGAGGTGGGTGCTGAGAAGCCGTCGGAGGAGATCTTCACCATCACCGCCGACCGCCTGGAGCTTAACCGCAAGGATCTGGTGTTGGTGGACGATAACATCGTGAACATCCGCGGCGCTGTGGAGGCGGGCCTTGTGG
Organism: Corynebacterium sp. zg254; assembly: GCF_024701495.1. Classification (NCBI taxonomy): domain Bacteria; kingdom Bacillati; phylum Actinomycetota; class Actinomycetes; order Mycobacteriales; family Corynebacteriaceae; genus Corynebacterium; species Corynebacterium sp. zg254. The sequence goes on along the minus strand of NZ_WIAR01000001.1, from coordinate 769,154 downwards.
GCGTGTACTACCAGCAATTTGACCGCGCAGTGGTGGAGATCCAGGGCCTGTTTGGCCTGGAGGGGGAGTTTTAGCCCATGCGTGTGTATATTCCAGCGACCTTCGACATGCTGAGCGCGCTGAAGGCGGACGGGGAGCACCCGATCCGCTCGGGCGTGGCGTTCGCGCTGACCCCTGCGGTGCGCGAGTTTTACACGGGTGGCGATGAGGAGGAGCTGGCGTACACCGCCTTTCTGGATGCGGCCCGCGCTTCGCTGCGCCTGCTGGCCTCGGGGGATGAGCAGCGTTTCCCGCACCGCCGCGTGGTAATCAGCGCGGACATCGCCGATGCGTCCCTGCAGATGTCTCCGGCGGATGGGGAGTCCGTGGTGCGTGTGTCACCCGCCGTGCTCTCGATTGCGCAGCTGGCGGCGATTCACGTGGATGATGCCGACGCCGAAGCCGCCACCGCGAAAGCCATCACCTGTATCGACGAGGCCGATCTTGGTGATGAGGATGCCGAGCTGGCCCTAGGTGACGCCGAGGATAACCTGATGAGCTGGTACGACGCCAAGGAACTCGCGTTCCTGGTGGACCTGCTCTAGACAAAGGCAGCTGCTCTACAGCTCCCAGTGGTTGTTGGATCGCAGCGCTTCGAGCAGACGGCGCACCGCGCTCACTCGGCGGGCGGACGCCCCCTCTAAGGTGTCCAGCATGCATTCAGGATCGGCGGGAGGGCCGATGTGCGTGCACCCTCGCGGGCACGTCTCGGCGATCTCGCGGAGATCGTCGAAGACCCCGATGATGGTCTCTGGGTCCACGTGAGCCAGGCCGAAGCTTCGGATTCCCGGGGTGTCGATGACCCACCCACCGCCGGGCAGTTTCAAGGCCACGGATTGCGTGGAGGTATGGCGCCCCTTGCCCACTCCGCTGACTTCTCCGGTGGCGCGCTCGGCGTCGGGGACAAGACGATTGACCAGGGTTGATTTGCCCACACCCGAATGGCCCACGGTGGCGGACACGGCGTTGTTCAAGCGGGCGACGAGGGGGGAGAGGTCATCGTCCACGCCCGTCAGCAGGATCTCCAGGCCCAGGTCCACAAACTCGGCGGCGAACTCGCGCGGATCGGCCAGGTCGGATTTCGTCAGGCACAGGATCGGCCGCAGCCCGCCCACGAACGCGGCGATGAGCGCCCGCTCCACGAAGCCTGCGCGGGGAGGGGGATCGGCCACGGCGGTGACGATCAGCAGGTTATCGGCGTTGGCGACCACGATGCGCTCGTAGCGGTCGGTGTCATCCGCGGTGCGGCGCAGCACACTGGTGCGCTCCTCCAGCTTCACGATCCGGGCCAGGGTGTCCTTCTTCCCGGAGGTGTCACCCACCACGCCCACGCGGTCGCCCACCACCACCGCGGTGCGGCCCATCTCCCGGGCACGCATGCACGTCACTTCCACGCCCGTGTCCTCCAGGACCACGCCCCAGCGGCCGCGGTCCTTGGAGATCACCATTCCCCGCTTGGCGTCCTTGTGCTCGGGGCGGTCCTTCGTGCGGGGGCGGGAGCGTTTGGAGGGACGGATCCTGATGTCCGATTCGTCCCAGTCCCGCCTAGCCACGGGCGCGCCCCAGCAGCTGGGCCCATCGCTCGCGGAAGCCCGGAAGGGTCTTTGCGGTGGTGTCGATGTTCTCCACGTGGATGCCCTCGACTGTGAGGCCCAGGATCGCACCAGCGGTGGCCATGCGGTGATCCGCGTAGGACAGCCACGTGCCTCCCTGCAGCGGCTTCGGCTCAATGACCAGGCCGTCCGCGGTTTCCTTCACCTGGCCGCCCAAGGCGTTGATGTTGTCCGCCAACGCCTTCAGCCGGTCGGTCTCGTGGCCGCGCAGGTGCGCGATGCCGTACAGGTGGGAGGGGCTGTGCGCCAGGGCAGCCAGCGCCACCACCGTGGGGGTGAGCTCGCCGATGTCGTGCATGTCCCACGTGATGCCCTGGAGTTCCCCCGTGCCGCGGACGATGAGCTCCTGGTTGTGGGCGTCGAAATCCACATCGGTGCCCATGTCCTCCAGGATGGTGCGGAATTGGTCGCCCGGCTGCGTGGTGCTCTGCGGCCACTGGGCGATGCGCACCGTGCCACCCGTGGCGGCCGCGGCGGCCATGAACGGGGTGGCGTTGGACAGATCCGGCTCCACATTCCAGGTGCGGGCGGCGATGGGGCCGGGCTGGACCGTCCACCGGTTGTGCGCCACCTCCACGGTCACGCCGGCGGCGCGGAGCATCTCCACGGTCATCTCCACGTGCGGCTGGGAGGGCAGGGAGTCCCCGTCGTGGATGACGGTGAGGCCCTCGGTGTAGCGGGCGCCGGCGAGCAGGAGGCCGGAGACGAACTGGGAGGACGAGGAGGCGTCGATGACCACCTGGCCGCCGTCGATCGCGCCGGTGCCCTGCAGGAGGAACGGGAGGGACTGCGTAGGCGTGCTGGAGGTGGACTGGACTGCCGCGCCCAGGGCGGTGAGACTGTTGATGGTGGTGGCCATGGGCCGACGCCGGGCTTGCTCGTCACCGTCGAACTCCACCGTGCCCTGGGCCAACACGGCCACGGGCGGGACGAAGCGCATGACGGTGCCGGCCAGGCCGCAGTCAATGGTCCCGCCGTGCAGGGTGTCCGTGGGGACCACGTGGATGGTGGTGCCGTCGACGGTGATGGAGGTGCCGAGCTGGCGCAGGGCGTCCGCCATGAGGAGCGTGTCGCGACTGATGAGGGCGCCATTGATGGTGGACGGCCCGTCGGCCAGCGCGGAGAGGATCAGCGCACGGTTGGTGATGGATTTCGAGCCGGGGATGGCTACGGTTGCGTCGATGGGTTTCTCTGCGAGGGGTGCTGGCCACAAATCGTCAGTCGTCATGCCCTCTATTGTTCCAAATTTCCCGTCATAATGGGACATATGTGTGGCCGTTATGTGTTGTTTAGTTCGATGGAGCAGATTGCGTCCACTGTGGCGCAGCATCTGTCGCAGGGGCCGAGTCCTCAGACAGTACAGACGCAGGAATTGCAGCCGAATTTTAATGTGGCGCCCACGCATGTGGTGCCGATTATTCGCCTGTTTCAGGGCGTGCCGACGGTGGGGCCCGCGCAGTGGGGCTATCCGCCGCGCACCGTGTTTAATGCCCGCGGTGAGACCCTGAAGGATAAGCCCCTGTTTACGGGGAGCCTCCCGTGTGCGTTCGTGATGGACGGGTGGTACGAGTGGACAGGCGAGCGCGGGGAGAAGCAGCCGTGGTTCACCCATTGCGCAGATGAGCAGCCGCTGATCGTGGCGGGACTGTGCACGGTGCGCGAGGGGGTGCTGTATGCCACGATCGTCACCTGTGCTGCCGTTCCCGAACTGGAGTGGCTTCATCATCGCATGCCTCGCCTGCTGCTGGGGGAGGGGGAGCTGGACGCCTGGTTGCAGGGGGAGGACTGGTCTGTCCTTGCCACCATCGACGCCGAGGCGGTCGCCCACGCCGGTCTCACATCGAGGAAAGCCTCGCGGCAGGTCGGCAGCGTGCGCAATAATTCACCGGCGCTGATCGGGTGGGAATAAACTACTAGGGACAACGTTGATTGGAAGGTGACACAATTGCCTCAACGCACTGAAGAAACCGACGCCGAATTGCTGGCTCGTTTTGAATCGGATGCGCTGCCCCTGCTGGATCAATTGTATGGCGCCGCGTTGCGCATGACGCGCAATCCCGCGGACGCTCAGGATTTGGTCCAGGACGCCTACATGAAGGCCTATCAGGCGTTCGGTTCCTTTAAACCGGGAACGAACTTGAAGGCGTGGATGTACCGCATTTTGACGAATACGTACATCAACAATTACCGCAAGGCGCAGCGCCGGCCGCAGGAGTCCTCGGCTGACGAGATGACGGATTGGCAGGTGGCGGAATCCGCCTCCCACGATTCGGTGGGCTTGGAGTCCGCGGAAGTGGAAGCGCTGAAAAGGATTCCCGACCAGCGCATCCGCACAGCCCTGATGGATCTGGGCGAGGACTACCGCATGGTGGTCTACTACGCCGACGTGGAGGGGCTTGCTTACAAGGAGATCGCGGAGATCATGGACACTCCCATCGGCACGGTGATGAGCCGGCTGTCGCGTGGGCGTAAGCAGCTGCGCACGGCCTTGAAGGACGTGGCTGCGGAGCACGGCATTGCCGTAGACAAAGGCGCTGCGAAGGCCAGCGCACAAAAAGCCAGCGCGAAGAATGCCAGCACTAAGACAACGAAGGAGCACGGCTATGTCTAAGAAATCCCAATGCGACGACCTGGTCCGAGCACTCTATGAATATGTTGATGGTGCTGGAGATGCGCAGGCTCGAGCGCAACTGAAGAAGCACGCGGAGGAGTGCCCAAGCTGTCTAGAAGCGCTGGGGATTGAGCAGCAGGTGCGGGAGATTCTCCGCTCCAGTTGCTGCGAGCAGGCCCCGACGGAGCTGCGGGCGAGAATCACCCGCAGCCTGCGTATCACGCGCGTAGAGTACCGGGCTTAACACGTGAAAAAGCGAGAACTGACGTGAAGTCAGTTCTCGCTTTTTATGCTCTACGGGGTGTGTTAAGCGTTTGGACGCTTACCGTGGTTTGCCTTGCCCTTGCGGCGGTCCTTGCGCTTACGGCCACGCTTGCTCATGTGGAAGCTCCTTTATGGGGTTTGATGTAGTAACCGCACTAGTCTAACGCGTGAGGTTCGCGTTAGGGAAATATTTACAGGGAAATGCGGGTGCGGTTGCGGGCGCGGCCGCGGTTGTTGCGGCGCTTCAGGGCGCGGCGCTCGTCCTCGCTCATGCCGCCCCACACGCCGGCGTCCTGGCCGGACTCGATGGCCCAGTTCAGGCACTGCGTTGTGACGCTGCAGCGGTTGCAGACCAGCTTGGCCTGTGCGATCTGGGTGAGAGCTGGGCCGGAGTTACCTACTGGGAAGAACAGTTCTGGGTCCTCGTCGCGGCAGACTGCTTTGTGGCGCCAATCCATGTGGTAGGTCCTTTCATGACTGCGTGGGGGTACGCGAACGTGCCTCCCACTGTGTGGGGTGTTTTCGTGGTGGGGACTGCGGCGAAGTGGCGTTGCCGAGTGCTTATGTGGTCCCGTGGCGGCTTCTCGCCGTAATCAGAGAATCCCCCTGGGTTTAACTGGCTGTTAAACCGAGTGACTCTTCTTTGTTACTTGGTACATACTGACATGTGAAAAGCTGCTGCGCTAGAGGTAGATGCGAAAATGTGATGAAGATCACACTGTTTTGATTTTGTGTTATTCAGAACCCAGAGTAGAGCCTAACCTACCCCACGGGCTACACTCAACACCTATGAAAGCGTCCTCCTTTATCTCCTCAGAGATCCCCACAACCATCAAACTCGCCGGCTTCTTTGGCGTCGTGGAGGGCCTCGCCGGCCTGGTCATCGCCGCAGTCCTGCTGGTTCGAGACCTCATGGGCTACGAATCCCCCGGAGCAGTCATCAGCGGAGCCGGAACCGCACTGTGGTTCCTGCTGATCTTCGGGGTGATCCTCGCCGCTGGCATCGCACTGCTGACAGCCCACGCCTGGGGACGCGGTCCCATCGTCTTCTTCCAACTGTGCCTGCTGGGCGTGGCGTACTACATGTTCACGTCCTCCCGCCCAGAGCTCGGTGTTCCCACCGCCCTCATCGCCCTGGTGGGCCTGGCGCTGATCTTCCACAAGAACAGTGTGAACTGGATGATGCAGCGCTACGAGCAGCGCGACTAAAGACTCATGCGCAGCGCGACTAAGCAGACAGAACCACCGTCTCCTGGCCGCGCTGCTCCACCACAAACTTCCCGGCTACCTTCAGTGTCACCGGTCCGGAGTATCCTTGCCGGTCCACCGGAATAGTCCGCTCGACCTCGCCTGAGTGCCAATTCACCACAGCAATCCCCGCCGGCACCGGAACTAGCACACGGCCACCCATGGCGCCACCCGTACCTAAGGCGCCCTCCACATGCCACACGGGCCGCAGCGTGGACGGATCAAAGCCCACCAGCCGCTCACCATCCCACCACGTCATGTGGTGCGGAAGATCAGCCGTCACCGGGCTAAACCCATCGCCAGCTGCCTCCGCCAGGCCGGAAGGCTGAACCGGAAACGTATCCACGGTGTCCGTATCTGCGCGGTACACCTTCACCACCGGCCGGCCGTCATCCACATGCATGTAGGCCGCCACACGATCCTGAGCCACCGCCACCAACTGGCTGCCCAGCGGCAGGTCCCAACTCTCGTCCTCCTCCGGCTCCGAGGACTCCTCCGGAGTAGTGGTCATGGCCCGCAACACGGAGCGGTTCTCCTCGGCGCAGGACTGTAGCACGGCCAGGAACTCCTTGCGCCACAACGCGCCGGCCATCCCGCACTCTTCATGAGCCTGCTTGTGCGGCTGGGTTGGCGCCTCCACCTGACCCACCTCCACCGTGCGCACCAGGTCCTTGCGCCACAGCTCCACCCGGCGATCGGAGACCGTGCCCACATTGTCGTTGCTCTGCTGCACGCGAACATCCTCGCTGGCCAGAGCGCTGCGCGTGGAATGGTATTGGCCCGTGGCAGTCTTGAAGCTCACCGCGTCCCCGCACCCCTTCGCTGACCGCATCAGCAACACCGTCACATTCCACGCCATCGCCGAACCACACACATCGTGCGGCGCCGTGTAGCTCCACGCATCCTCGCCCGTGGCCACGTGCTTCACCGTCACCGAGCGGTCATCATGCTGGATCAACACGCCGCCCTCATCCACGGATAGTCGCGACGCCACGTTCGGAGATCTCCACACCTCATGCAGCGTGTCCGGTACGAACCCCTCCGGAAGCTTCGACAATTCCGACGCCGCTATACGTGAGTGAGAGGGGTTGTGCTGAACGCGCCGGGCGTCGGAGGAAAAATAGGCAGAGACGGCCACCAACGCAACAACAAGGACAATCGCGCACACGGCGACGACATCCCGCGTGGAACGGGACTCAGGACGGGGCAGTGGGACACGCATCAGCGGCGGCGCCTCCTTGATCGACGTCCGGGGGTGAGCCCAACGGATTCCAGGAAGTCCGGCGACTCGCTAAACCACTGGGGCGGATCGACGAACTGCTGCAGGCCCAGGCTCTCCGCGATGGCATTCCAGCGGTGGACCTCATCCCAGCCCACCAGCGTAATCGCCATTCCCTCCTGGCCCGCGCGGCCCGTGCGGCCAATGCGGTGGACATAGGAGCGCTCGTCAGTGGGGCACTGGACGTTGATCACATGAGACACACCCTCCACGTCAATGCCGCGCGCCGCAACATCGGTCGCCACAATCACAGACACCTGGCCTGTGCGAAACGCCTTCAGGGAACGCTCGCGCTCCACCTGCCGCAAGCCCCCGTGAATGCTGCAGGCCGGAAAGCCCCGCTTATACAACTTCTCGCCCAGCATCCCGGCCTGCCGCTGCGTGCGCACAAACACAATCGTGCGCTCCACCTCCGCTGCACCAAGGATCTTTGCCAATGCTTCCTCGCGATCCAACTGATGAGACTGAAACACCACCTGGCGGGTGGACTCGTGCGTGGCCTTCGAGGAGCCAGAATCCGCCTGGATCCTCACCGGCTTGCGCATAAACTCACGCGTCAACTCCATGACCGGCGCCGGCAGGGTGGCGGAAAACAGCATTGTCTGGCGGTGGCCCTGAGGCGGCTTGGCCAGCAAGAGGATCGTCCGCATGTCCTCAATAAAGCCCTGATCCAGCATCTCATCGGCCTCATCCAGCACCAGAATCTCTACCGTGGACAGTGTCAGGTGCCCGCGACGCGACAAATCCAGCACCCGGCCGGGCGTACCCACAAGGACATCCACGCCGGACTTCAGCGCGGCGATCTGTGGCTCAAAAGCCACGCCGCCGTAGACAGCCTTGATCTTTAAGGGAAGATGCTCACCCGCGGACACCAGATCCTCCGCCACCTGCGCGCACAATTCCCGGGTAGGGACAACCACCAGGGCTCGGGGTGTGCCGTCGGGGGCGGAGACTTCGGCGTCGTCAAACACACGATCCAGCAGTGGAATCCCAAATCCCAGCGTCTTTCCGGTGCCCGTCCGCGCCTGGCCGATGATGTCCCTACCCCGCAGCGCCACGGGAAGGGCCAGCTCCTGGATGGAAAAAGGCGTGCGGATGCCGCGGTCCTCAAGCGCCTCGATAATCTCCATCGCAACGCCGAGATCGGCAAAAGTCAAGGCAGTGGATCCTGTCGCCACGTGCACCCACCTTTCGGGCACTCTATGCTTATAGACGGCTATGATGGTCACACTACTGCACCGCCTGGTGCAGTGACACCTCGAGATCATGAAAAGGACGTGGGAAAACCCATGCAGATCAAGATTGGCTTCGTGCACAACGCACGCGAACTCGTACTGGAATCCGAGGAATCACAGGATGCGGTGGTAGAACGCGTAGAAACCTTCTTGGCAAGCACGCAAGACAACGCCACCCTCAGCCTGAGCAGCTCGAAGGGTGCGAAGGTTGTTCTGGTGCGCGACAAGATCGCCTACGTAGAGGTCGGAACGGAGACCAAAAACTCCGTGGGCTTCCTGTGATCGCCTAAATGGCTTCTCACCAGCGCTACGATCTGCCCCAACCGCACAGCCACCCCGCCCCGAAAGAACCAGGGCGCGGCGTGAAGGCCGTGCTGCTGGGCGCTTTTGTGGTGGTCACTGCCTTGATCCTGGTTACCGTGTTGCGCGAAGGGGGCCAGGATGGTGTTCAGGATGGTGCTGTGGTGGGGGACACGGCGATGAGCGGCTCGGCGGAGGGGGAGTCCGGCGGGTCTGGTCCCATCCCGCAGAGCATCTTCGATGACCTGCGCGTGGGCGAGCTCCCACCCGGTGGGCCTTTCAGCACCAAGGGCTCCCAGAAGTACCGGACGGTCGGCACGCCCGGCGAGCGCGCAGGCACCGGCACGAAGCATAAGTACACCTACGTGGTGGAGGTGGAGGATACGATCGACGCGGCCACTTACGGCGGGGACGACGCCTTCGCCGCGATCATCGACGCCACCCTCGCTAACCCCAAGTCCTGGATCGCCGATAAGGCCTTTTCCTTCCAGCACGTGGATGCGAAGAAGGTGAAGAATCCCGATTATCGCTTCCAGCTGTCCTCCACGGACACAACCCATGAGCTGTGCGGCAACAGCTACAAGCTGGAAACCAGCTGCTTCTACCGGATTGGCAACCGCGTGGTGATTAACCAGGCGCGGTGGGTGCGCGGCGCCGCTCCGTTTCACGGAGACCTGGGGTCCTATCGCCAATACGTCATTAATCACGAGCTGGGCCACGGCATCGGCTATGCTGCGCACACCCCCTGCGATAAGGACGGCGCGTTGGCTCCGATCATGATGCAGCAGACGTTGTCCATGCGCAATAGTGAGCTGTATAAAATAAATCCGGAAGAAAGCTACAAAAATAATGGGGATACGTGCCGCCCTAATCCGTGGCCGTACCCCTCAGGGAAAGTAACGGATGTGAAGCAGTAATGACTCAGCCACCCGCACATATCCTGACGAGTTTCCAGGTCCCGACCGCACGCCCCACGCGCGTGGAGGGCGCCTGGGCGGGTGGTTGGCGCTGCGATCATGCCGTCATTTCACGGGCGGATGATCCTGCGCGTGCGGCGTGGATCTCCAAAACGATGACGAAGATCCGCCCCGTGGGGGTGTCCGTGTCTCGCCCGATTTCCTCGTCCGACGGGCGCTTTAGCGTGTCCGGGTGGCGGGCGCGCACGTTTTTGAGTGGGGCGCCGTCGCCTCGTTTTGATGAGATGGCCGCGGCAGCGCTGAAGATTAATGATGCGTTGGCGGGGGAGGCTCGCCCGAGTTTCCTGCGACCGCCGGAGGTGGGCACGCCGTGGCGGTCGGCTGATATTTTCGCAGCGGCGGAGGAGGCGGCGTTCGCGGACAACGCCACGCAGTGGATCGCGCCGGTGCTGGATGCGGAGTCCATCCCGCGTGAGGATGTCGCGCAGGCTCTGATGAAGGCCGCGCATGTGCTGGACTTGCGGGAGGAGATTCACGCCGCCGACCAGGTCGTTCATGCCGATGTGGTGGGATGTGTCATGTTCGACGACGCCTCGGATCCCATTTTCACAGACATCGTGCCTACGTTTAGGCCTTATGCGTGGTCGGTGGCGCTGCTGGCCGTGGATTCCATCGCCTGGGCCTCGGCCCCGGATGCGCTGCTGGATAGGTGGGCACACCTAGAGGATTTCGATCAGCTGCTGGTGCGCGCTGTGGTGTACCGGTTGTGTGTGCACATCATGCACCCGGATGCGCGTCCTGAGGCGTGGCCGGGGCTGCAACGCTGCGCGGATGTGGTGGCTGGCAGGATCCGCCGGCAGCGGCACAGCGGTTAGGTGTGGAGGTCTGCGCGGGCCTCGCTACCTGTGTGTTCGATTTTTAACGTCCGTTGTGGGGGACGATGTAGGACGAAGGTGCCACAATAGTGGACATGACTGACGGACAACAGCGCAACCGCACGGACGGACCGCCTCAGCTGCAGCTGGAAGAGCCCACGCGGGAGGCCGTGGAGCATGAGTACGCGGGGCTGCCTCTGGCCTTAGTGACGAATGACCCTTCACTGCAGTGGGAGACTCCCGCGGTGGTCCTGGGAGGACCCGGCACGGGCAAGTCCTCGCTGCTGGTGGATATCGCGGTGCAGCATATCCGTGATGGGGGGAAGGCTGAAGAGATCATGTTTGTCGCCCCGTCGAAGGAAGCCGCGTCGGCGTTGCGTGAGGCGATCTTCCATCGGGTCGTAGATCAGGAGTCTTATGCCACCACGGGTTCGTTGGTACGCTCCGTGCACTCCTGGGCATTCGCTGTGCTGCGCGCCATTCGCATTGCCGAAGGGAAGGCCGCGCCGCGTTTGATCACGGGCGCCGAGCATGACATTCACGTCAGAACTCTGCTGCGAGGCTCCGTGGAGGACGGCACCGTCAGCCAGTGGCCCGAGTATGTCCGGCCTGCCTTGAGCATGGTGGGCTTTGCCCGGAACCTGCGCGACCTTCTGCTGCGCGCGGCGGAACGCGGCGTGGGCAGCGCAGAGCTGAAAGAACTGGGGGAGCAGCACGGTGTGCCGATGTGGTCGGGCGCGGGCGCGTTTCTCGAACAATACGAGGCCGTGCAGCGCCTGGCGGGCAATGACAACCTCAACGCCTCGGAGCTGCTCCACCAGGTACTGGCCGCGATGGACACTCCCACAGGTCGGCGGATCCATGAGGATCTCCGTCACCACGTGCGCCTGGTGTTGGTGGATGATGCGCACAACCTGGACCCGGCGTCGGCACAATTCATCGAATCCTTCGCAGCGCCGGGCATGAGAACGATCATCGCCGGGGACCCCGATCAGTGCGTCTTCCACTTCCGAGGCGCCGATGAGGCCTTTCTGAATCAGCAGGTGGCGCGCAGCACCACTGTTGTGGAGCTCAGCCGTTCCTTCCGCATCACGTCCGACGTGGCGGAGGCTGTGAACGCGTTGCGCAATCATCTGCCCACGCAGCGCGCGCGCGTTGAGCTGCGGGGACGGGACACGACCGATTCGGGAGTGCAGGTGCTGGCCAGCTCCACGGAGACTGCCCACCGGCTGCACGTGACGAATACCGTGCGCCGGGCGCACACAGAACGCGGTGTGGACTGGAAGGACATTGCCGTCATTGTGCGCGCTACCAGCGATATCGCGCCGTTGCGCCGGACGCTCATGAGCTATGGCGTGCCGGTGAAGATTGACTCCACCTCCATGGTGCTCGCCCAGCAGCCGCTCGTGACCATGCTGCTGCTGGCGATGGAATCGACCGTCAGAACCCTCACCCCGGGGGAAACGCAGACCCTGGTGGAGTCCGCGGTGGGCGGCGCGGATCCCGTGATGGTTCGTCGCGTCCAGCGCAACATTCATGCAGCTATGCGCGCGCACGGGAGAACCGCGGATAACGCGTGGCTCCACCTCAGTGAATTGCTGCAGGACCCGCGGGCGGAACGCAACGCGTGGATGATGGAGTTCATCGGGCCGCGTGAGCATGACATCATTGAGCGCATCTCCGCGGTGATGATGGCAGGGGCTGAGTCGCGCCGGGCTGGAGACAGCGTGGAAATGACGTTGTGGAAGATCTGGCAAGCCACCGAACTATCCACGCGACTGCAGTGGCGTGCTCTACGCGGGGGAACGGGAGGAGCCCAGGCCGACGAGGATCTGGACGCCGTCATGAACCTGTTCGACATGGCCGGTGACTTCGTGGAGCGTAACCCGCAGGCCTCCGTGGCGACGTTCGTGGAGGAAGTGCGCGCCCAAGAACTTCCGACGGCTGGCCGCGACCGCCGAGGGGCCGAGGGCAACGCGCTGGAGATCCTGCCAGCCCACGCCGCGGCGGGCCGCGAGTGGGAAGAGGTCGTGATCGCCGGAGTGCAGGAAGACCACTGGCCGGCAGGCCCCACCGTGGGAGGGCTGTTCTACCAGCAGGAACTGGTGGATCTGAAGGATCATGGGGTGGACCCACGTCAGCCCCATTCCCGCATTGCGGAGGCCGTCCAGGAGGAACGCCGTTTGTTCCTGTTGGCCTTGAGTCGAGCGCGCTCGCGAACCACCATCACCACCATCAAGTCTGCCCACGATGCTCCACAGGTTCCGTCGCGATTCCTCGTGGAGATCGGTGTGCTCAACCACGATGACGTGGATGGGGACGAGCCCCTGCAGGTGGGAGAGACCGTCAGCACGGACGTGCCGCGGATTCTGGCGTTGGATCCGCTGATGGCAGAGCTGCGGGACGCGGTAGAGGACGAGTCTAGAGACCCGGCCGAGCGCCGCGCCGCCGCACGCAACCTTCAGCGCTTGGCGGATGCCGGCGTGGCCGGCGCAGACGCGGCGCAGTGGTGGGGAGTGCGTCCGCCGTCCAGCACGGAACGGATCGTAGACCAGGGGCCAGACGGTCCAGAGATCACTTTGAGCCCGTCACGGTTGGAGAAGATTGACGGGTGCGAGCTGTCCGCATTCCTGAGCGCACACGGGGCGGTGGCACCCACCACCATGCACATGCGCATCGGAAACATCATCCATGCCATCGCCGAACACATCGCGGGTGGCCTGAGCCTGGAGGACGCACAGCTGACCATGCGCACCATGCTGCCGCAGGTCATCGACGGACCACAGTGGATGAAGGACCGTTATGTCGAGGAATGGATGGAAGGAATCGAACGCCTTCATAAGTGGATCAACTCGGTGTGCACGGAAGCTGAGCGCGTGGAAACGGAACTGAGCCTGCGGACACATGTCGGTCACACCAGTAGCGGCATCAGCGTACACCTGGCGGGACGTGCAGACCTGGTGACGCACATGTCGGACTCCACGGTGAAGGTCTACGACTACAAAACCGCCAGCAACATCCCCTCGGTCAAGGACGCTGAAGTGAGCAAACAGCTCATGGCGTATCAGTTCATCCTGTCCTCTAGCTCTGCGCTCTCCCCTGCAGGAGCCGCGCTGGTGTTCCCCTTTGACGACAGTAGTAAAAGCATGACGGTGCGCAATCAGGCGGAGAAAACACCGGAACAATTGCAGGAGTTTTCCAATGACCTGCTGAACCTTGCCGAACACTCCGCCGGACCCAGCTACTCAGCACAGGTAGGGCCAGCCTGCAGCAACTGCGACTTTGCAACCCTGTGCCCTGCACAATCCGAAGGGAAGATGGTGATCTAAATGCGTGACATTTCACCCCTCGAACTCTCACAGAAGCTCAACCAACAGTTCCCGCCCACCGAACACCAGGCAGCCGTCATTGGCGCGCCGGGCACGGGAGCGATGCTGGTGGTTGCTGGAGCCGGAGCCGGAAAGACCGAAACCATGGCGGCACGCGTGGTATGGCTCGTGGCCAATGGATACGTCCGGCCTGAGCAGGTGCTGGGCCTCACCTTCACGCGCAAGGCCGCCGCTGAGTTGGGAAAGCGCATTCGAAGCCGCCTGCAAACACTGGCGCGCAGCAGCTTCATGCAGGACCTGCCAGCCGATGACCCACGGCATGAGATCCTGAAGAACATCTCGCCCGCGGTATCCACCTATGACGCCTATGCGGGCGACATCGTCCGAGAGTACGGCCTTCTGGCTCCCGTGGAACCCAGTGCCCGCGTGATCACGGATGCCGAACGGTGGATGATTACCCGCGATGTCCTGAATGAGTGGAGGGAGCCACTACCCGGTCGCAACATGGGAACCATGATTAAGGACATCCACCAACTCAGCGATGAACTAGATAACCACCTCGTTGATATTCACGAGGCTGCAGAGGAAACCCGTGCGGCCATTGACAATCTGGTGAACCTGGACTCATCGAAGAAGGACAAGCCGGAGTACTTCAGCGGTGACAATCAGAAGTTCCTTAAGGCCCAGGAGAAACGCTTGGCGATTCTTCCCCTTGTGGAGGCCTGCCGGCGCAGACTCACGGAGCTCAACGTGATGACCTTCGGTCAGCAGATGTCCTTGGCGGCGCGGGTGGTGGAGAACAACGCCATCGTGGGGGAGGAACAACGCCGGCGCTTTCGCGTCATCATGCTGGACGAATATCAAGATACGGGGCACGCGCAGAGAATCCTGCTGCGCAACCTGTTTGGCAATGGGCTCGATGAACAGTTGTCCGTGACCGCTGTGGGTGACCCCATGCAATCGATCTACATGTTCCGTGGCGCGACCGCATCCAACCTGGAGAAGTTCCGTGAGGACTTCCCCGATGCACAAGGGCGTCCGGCACAGAAGCTGGAGCTCACCACCAGCTGGCGTAATCCCAAGGGCGTGCTGGACCTGGCCAACGTGACGTCGAGCTGGTCGATGGAAGACGGGGGACGCACGCGTCTGGTGTCTGCGCTTCAGCCTCGGGACGGTGCGGACGAGGGCGATATTCACCTTGCATTTTTCGACGAACGAGAACAGGAGTTGGAGTGGCTGGCGGATAACCTCGAGCGCCAGTGGAAGGACAGGGCGGCGGCCGGACACGGTCCGGCAGAGCACCCCTTCAGTGCCGCGGTACTGGTGACGAAGAATCGGGACGCCGTGCCGATCTACACCAAGCTGGTGGAACGTGGCGTGCCCGCCGAAATGACTGCTGGAGTGGGGCTGCTGTATATCCCCGAGGTTGCGGATGTCTTTGCCACGCTGCGTGTTCTGGTGGACCCGGAAGACGACGTGGCCATGTTGAGGATTCTCACCAGCCCACGGTGGAACATCGGAGCAGCCGATATCCGTGCGTTGCAGCGCCGGGCTAAGCAGCTCCACAGGCACGCTAACGCGCAAGGGCTGGGACAGCACGTGGACAGCGGCACGGACGACGAAGAGATCCCTGACGAACTACGTCATCTGCCTGAATCCCTGGTGCAGGAGGTCATTCGTCACGTACCCGACCCCACGGAATCAGGAGTGTGCCTGGCGGACGCTTTGGCTGATCTTGGGCAGGCCACGGAGTTTGGTATGTCGCAGGAAGGCGCGACGCGCCTGACGGAGCTGGCCGCTGAATTGAGGGAGCTTCGGCAGTACTCCCTGCCCAAGTCACTCGTGGACCTCGTGACAGATGTGGAGCAGTCTCTGGGTGTGCGCACCGAGGTGCTGACCAGGTGGCATTCCGACCGGGAGACCTCCATCGGAACAAGCCACCTGGACCACTTTGCGGACATCGTCCGCAGTTTCTCTGAGGTGACCTCTGGGAACGCGTCCGATCTGGTGAGCTACCTGCTGGCCGCCCGCGACGAAGAGGGCGGGCTGGAACCCGGGGAAGTGCAGAAGAAAAGCGATACCGTACAGATTCTCACCATCCACAAGGCCAAGGGCTTGGAGTGGGACATCGTTGCAGTACCCCACGCCGAGCGCGCCAACTTCGGTGACGCGGAGAAGCGCCCCTCGGTCAGTACCTGGGTGTCTCAGGCCTCCCGCATCCCCTCCAGCCTCCGTGGGGATGCCACCCCTGATCCCCGTATGGAGACCATGCCGGTGCTGTTGGAAGAAAACGAAGGGAAAAACGGGCGGCGTACCCGGGCACATCACAACAAGGATGTTGTGCAGTTCAAACAAGCCGTGGGCTGCTTCGAGGCTAAAGAGCGGGACCGCCTGTTTTACGTGGGCATCACGCGTACGGAACGGGTGCTGTATGTCTCGGGTGCCGCCTATGGTTCCAACGACTCCGGCTCTGACCCCTCTGTCGCCATGACCTTGCTGCGTAACCACCTCGCGACGAAGCACGGTCTCCCCACCGGGGAAGAGGGGCTGGAAAGCTTCGAGCAGGTGCCGGAGATTGACCACTGGTCATCGCTGGGCGGAGTGGTGAGTGCTTCGGCGATCAAGGCTTACGAGAAGGAGCAGGTGCACTCCCGAGAAACCGAGCTCATGTGGCCCTCTGATGCGCTCAACGAATCCCGCAAAGACTATCAGGAGAGGAGGAAAGAAGGACTGGTGGGTCCGGAGCCCGAGGCGTCTGTGGAAGAGCTGAGGTGGCCGCGCCCGGCGTCGGAGAAAAGAATCAACGCCGCGGCCTTCTACGAGCAGGCCACCCGCAGCCCTCAGGAATCACAGGGCACAGATACAGGCGCGGACACGGATCAGATCCGTGCATGGAACAGCGAGACAGACCTGCTCATCGAGGAGTTCCAACAGTCCGCGCGCACCACGGTGTCTATCCCACTAGACATTCGCTTGACCGCCACAGAAGCGGTGGCGCTCAAGCGCGACCCGGAGGAGTTCGCCCGCAGGCGCCGCCGGCCGGTTCCGATGGAGCCGCAGCCTTACGCCAAGCGGGGAACGGCCTTCCACACGTGGTTGGAGAACTACTACGGCACCACCAGTCTGCTCGATGAGGACCAGCTGCCCGGGGCGGCCGATGCCACGCTCAATGATCCGGAGCTGGAGAAACTCAAAGAGGCTTTCCTGCGCTCGGAATGGAAGGACCGCACGCCGCATGCCGTGGAGGGCGCCTACTCGGTCACGCTGGCAGGCCACGTGTACGAAGGGCGGATCGACGCCATCTTCAAGGATGGGGAGGACCCCACCACCGGTTGGATGGTCGTGGACTGGAAGACGGGTCGCAAACCCACGGCAGAGAACATGGCGGCGGCGGTCACACAGCTGGCGGTCTATCGGCTGGCGTGGGCGAAAGTGCTGAGCGCCCAGCTGGGTGTGACGGTGGACCCGGAGAATGTCCGCGCGGCGTTCCACTATGTGCGCACCAACGAGACCTTCGAGCCGGAGTACCTGCCCACCGCCGACGAGCTGCACGAGCACCTGAACTTCACCTCTGTCCTGCGGGAGAAGTAACATGAGCCACGCACCCATACCTGCAACCGCCACTACCTGTCACGAGGACTCGGAGATCTGATGAGGGATAGCTTAAGGAACCGCTTCCGAGTGGATCCTGAGATGGACTCGCTGCCGCCGCATGCGCTGCTGAGTATCGTCCGGATTCCGGACACCGTGGCCCAGAGCCCGTGGTGGTTGATCGCACGCCGATTCTTCTACGCCCTGATTCTTCTGTTTGCGACGGCCGGTATCGCGTATTGGGATCGTGCGGGCTACTCGGGGCTGTACACGTTTGTGGACGCCACGTACTATGCAGCAGTATCGCTATCTACTACGGGTTATGGTGATATTGCGCCGATCTCTCAACACGCGCGCCTCATCAACATCTTGGTCATCACACCGATGCGCATTGTGTTCCTGATCCTTCTGGTCGGAACCACGCTGAGTGTGCTGACGGAAGAATCTCGGAAAACGCTGCAACTACGCCGCTGGAGGAAGCACTTGCGTAATCACACCATTGTTGTTGGCTACGGCACGAAGGGCCGTTCCGCCATTGCCGCGCTGCTTGCAGACGGCGTCTCCCCGTCGCAGATCGTTGTGATCGACGTGGACCGCGACATGCTGGATCACGCCAGCGCCCAGGGCCTGGTGACGGTCCAGGGGTCCGCCACCCGTTCCGATGTCCTGAAACTAGCTGGCGTGACCCGTGCCCGCGCCGTGGTTGTTGCCCCGAATCAGGACGACGCCGCCGTGCTGATTACATTGTCCGTTCGAGAGATTGCCCCGTCGGCCACCATCGTCGCCAGCGTGCGCGAATCCGATAACTCCCACCTGCTGCGCCAGTCGGGTGCGGACTCTGTGGTGGTGTCCTCGGAGACCGCAGGCCGCCTGATGGGCTTGGCGACGGTCACCCCGTCCGTGACGGAAATGATGGAGGACCTGCTGAGTCCCGACGAGGGCTTCTCGATCGCGGAGCGCCTGGTTGTGGAAGAAGAAGTGGGAGCCAACCCGCGTGTGCTGGAGGACGTGGTGCTCGGCGTGGTGCGCTCCGGTGAGCTGTACCGCATTGATGCGGCGGAAGCGGAGGCCATCGAGCCGGGTGACCGCATCCTGTATGTCCGTTCCAACACGGGACCAGAGGAGATTTTGTCCTAGTGCTACAACTGGATCCCGAACAGCTTCAGGCAGTGACCGCCCCTCGCGGGCCGGTGTGCATTATCGCAGGTGCGGGTACCGGTAAAACTCGCACGATCACCCATCGCATTGCCCACCTTGTGGAGGGCGGCTTTGTGAACCCGGATCACGTGCTGGCGGTGACGTTTACCAAGCGTGCTGCGTCCGAGCTTCGTGAGCGCCTGACGTTGATGAATGTGCCGAAGGTGCAGGCGAAGACGTTCCACTCGGCGACCATGCGGCAGCTGCAGTATTTCTGGCCGGCTTACGCGGGGGATGTGCAGTGGCGTTTAGAGAACTCCACGTATCGGCTCGTCCACGCGGCGGCGAGGAAGGTGGGCGTGGAGCCGTCCACGGAAACGGTGAAGGACCTCAATGAGGAGATCTCCTGGGCGAAATCCAGCCTGATTGTGCCGGAGGACTACCCTCGCCACGTGGTGCCTCAGCGCAGGGATTGCCCGGTGGAACCGGAGCGCTTCGTGAAGGTGTTTCGCGCGTATGAGCAGCTCAAAGTCACGGACCAAGGCATCATCTGTGATTTCAATGATCTGCTGCTCCATATGACCGGGGCTATTGAGTCCCATCCGGGGATCGCCCAGGAGTTTCGGGAACGCTATCGCACGTTTGTGGTGGACGAGTATCAGGACGTCACGCCCCTTCAGCAGCGCCTGCTGGATGCGTGGCTAGGGGACAGGGACGACCTGACGGTGGTGGGGGACGCCAACCAGACCATCTATAGCTTCAATGGTGCGAGCCCTGAGTTCTTGTTGGACTTTTCCCGGAAGTACCCGGAGGCCACGGTGGTGCGCCTGCACCGCGACTATCGCTCCACACCGAATGTGGTCGGCTTGGCCAATAGGGTGATCGAGAAGGCGTCCGGCAGGGCTGCGGGCACCCGCCTGGAGTTGGAGGGGCAGCGCCCGCCAGGTCCAGATCCGGAGTTCATGGAGTACACGGACGACGCCGCCGAGGCCGAAGGCGTGGCGCAGCGTATCCAGGCGCTGATCAGCAAGGGCGTGGATCCAGGCTCCATCGCAGTGCTGTATCGCGTCAACGACCAATCCGCTGCGCTGGAATACGCGCTGGACCAGGCGGGGATTGGTTACGAGGTCAAAGGCGGGGAGGGCTTCTTTCAGCGTACGGAGATTAAGGAGGCGATGCGTGCTCTCACGCGCGCGGCGCAGCGTTTCCAGCCCGAGTACCATGACATCCTTCCCGCGGTGCAGCATGCGTTGCAGCCGCTGGGCCTGGGCACGCAGGAACCGTCCGGGGCGCAGGAGCGGCGTCGGTGGAACTCGCTGAATGCGCTGTACCTGTTGGTTCGTGACATCATTCAGGAATCGACGACGGAGCTATCCTTTGCGACGGTGGTCTCCATGCTGAGGGAGCGCGCTGAGTCCAAGAATCCGCCGAAGGTCCAGGGAGTGACCCTGTCCAGCATTCACACGGCGAAGGGCTTGGAATGGGATGCCGTGTTCTTGATCGGGATTGTGGAGGGCATGCTGCCGATTCGCTATGCCCTGAAGGGGAAGAAGAGCGAAGAGGCGATCGAAGAGGAGCGGCGTCTGTTCTATGTGGGCGTTACTCGAGCTCGTGAGCACCTGTACCTCTCGTGGGCCTCGGCGCGAGCTGCCGGCGGGAAGGCTAATCGTCGGCGTACCCGTTTCCTGGATGGTCTTGTCCCGGGTGAGCAGGGTGAGTCTGAGGAGCTCTCGGCCCGCGGTAGATCTGCACACGGCACGAAGGGAGCCCCGAAGAACGCGTGCACGATGTGCGGCACTCGTCTGGCCACCCCCGAGTTTAAGATTCTGGGGCGGTGCGGGGAGCACGTCAACGAGCTGGATCATGTGCTGGTGACGGAACTGCGCCGCTGGCGTACCAGTGTGGCCTCAGACCGTGGGGTGCCCGCGTATGTGGTGTTCACGGATGCCACGCTGAAGGCCATCGCCCAGGCCCTGCCCAGCACCCGGGAGGAACTGGTGGGCGTACCGGGGATTGGCCCGGTGAAGGTGGAGGAGTTCGGCGACGACGTGCTCGCTATCGTTGATAACTTCAGCTAGGTCGTCAGCTAGGTCGTCATCGAGGGCTTCAGCTGGCGTGACGCACGCGTCGAACGGCACCATCCATGCGGGCGATGCTGCACACGGGGCAAGCGGGTTGGTAGGTGTCCACCGTGGTTTCCTCGTGAACGTCGAAGCTGCCGATGGTGATGACCCGGCGGTGGGTTACGGAGCGCGGAACGGCGGGGGCGTCTTCCGGCGTTCCGTTGTTCCAGGCGGCACGATGCTGCATGGCCCAGGGAGCTAGCTCATCGCGGACCAGGGTGGCGATGGCCAGGGCTGCGAAGTCAAGGTCGTAGCGATCACGGTGCGCGGGCTTAGCGCTGGCCTGAACCCGCATCGCATTCCACTGGGCATCCCCGGCGGTGTAGAGGCTATCGAAGCAGGTCAGGCATGGCGTGACCCCCGGAATGATAAGCGGCCCCATAACCAGCTTCCCGTCCACCAGGCCATGAGGGAAGTGGGCGATGCGGTGGGTCATGAGCGCGTAGTGGATGTCATTGGGAACGAAGATCTCACCCCCGGTCAGCACCAGGCTGTTGCCCGCGATGGACGGATCCTCAATGAGGCGGTGGGGAATCCCCATGCGATCCAGTGCCTGGACGGTGTGCTTGGAGGATGCACCATTTTCCAACACATAGGTGGGCGTGTATCGGCGCGAGTGTGCCAACAGGACGCGGGCCTGCAGGAGCTCTTTAATGACCTCTTCCGCAAAGCCCTGCTGGAGCCCGCAGTGCCCAAGCCCTTTGACCAGGTCCTCGGCGCTGATGGGTTGCCGGGCTAGGCCAAACACCTGGGCCACCTGCCCCAAAGTGACGTCCTGGGGGAGAGGAAGGATGACGGCATGCTGTGGCAGCACCCCGAATTGGATGCCCGTGCGGGGACGCAGGAGCATGGTGACAGAAGCAGGCATGAAAATAGTCGGCACGAAGATCCCCCGAAATTGGTGCAGTGTCTTTTCGTACCGACTGTAGCAAGTGCTGAGCCGTGGAGCTAGGAGTCCTTCGGATTCTCCGAGTCGTTGTTGCCAGCCTCGCCGTTGTCTTCGCCGCCGCTCTGGCCGCCGCCTGAGTCCTCCTGTTGCTTGCGGAGCTCCTCCTCCAGCTTCTCGATCTCGGAGATGGGGTTGAAGTCCTTCAGATCATCGGAGTCCAGCGTGACGTGGCCAATGAACGCAGAAGGATTATCCAGATCCGAGGTGACAGGCAGGAAGTCCGGGTGATCCCACACCGCGTCGCGTTTCTCCGCTCCCACTGCCTGGTGGAGCTTACGCCACAGTTCGGCGGCCTCATCGGCGCGTGGCGCATTGAAGCTAATGCCCATTGCGCTGGTCATCGCATCCATCATCGGATTCTCATTCTGACGGAAGGACGACCACGCGGCACCAATCAGAGCAGCCTGGGGGAAGCGCTCGGCCAAGGCGTTGCCAACCACGAAGTCCACCCAACCCTCAACCAGGGACAGGCTGGTCTCCAGGCGCTCGCGCGCGTGATCGTTGGAGGACACAACCTTCGGAGACATGTCCTCACCCTGCAGGGAGTTCATCATCTCCTGGATCTTGGAAGGATCGTTGAGCATCTCCGGATTGAAGTTGCGAGTGGCTTCCTCAATGCCCGAATAATCGAGGGTCAGTCCCGCCGCGAACTCCTCAACATCCAGGATCAGGCGCTCCCGCAGCCACGGGACGTGCTTAAACAGGCGGTGATGCGCCGCCTCACGGGCCGCGAGGTACACCAGCGCTTCCTGGCGCTCGCAGCCCAGCTTCTTCGCCATGTCCTCCAAGTGGTAGGTGGCAATCGCGGCGGTGTTGCCCTCGGCCAGTGGGACGCCCCACTGGGTGGACGTGACCACAGTCTTGGCCATCTCACCCAACGTGCCGCCCAGCTGCATGCCGAAGTTCATGCCATTGATCTGCTTCATCATGCCGGACATGGGGCCCATCTGCTCGCGCATCTCCTCGGGAACCCCACCCATCGCAGCATCGCCCAGCTTGTCCGCCAGGGGAGTGATAATCCGCTTCCACGTGGCGAAGGTCTCCTCCAGCCACTGCTCTGGGCCGAATGCCACGGAGCTAGTCGCTCCGGCGGGAAGAACCGTGGCCTCATCCAGCCACAACTCCACCAGACGAATGGATTCCGCCACCGCCTGCGAGTCTTGCTGGGTGGGGCGCTTCGCGCGGCCGATGTGCTGACGCGCGATCCTTTCCGCAAGGCTGTAATTGACGGGGCCTTGGGCGTCGGGGGAATTCATATCGGTGCCGAAGCCAGACAGCATGGCCCCGAACTGATTCAGGAAGTCGCCAAGATTGCCCCCGCCGGGGTTGTTCTTGCGGCGCCCATCATCGGAGTTGTCATCGTCTGGACCCCAGAAACCAAAGCCAAAGTTGTACATGTCCTCCACCGTACAGATGAAAACAGGCCAGGTGGCTGTGCCCCGAAGATATTTTGTGTGCCCACAGCGAACAGTGGCATAGCTCGGGTGGGCTGGTAGGGTTTTTGAGGTGAACTTGTGGAATCGACGAAACCGCACCGTCATCGTAGGCGCGCTACCAGTCGTGGTTCTGTTGTCCCTCCTTGGCCTGCCCACAGTGCCCGGAACGGATATCGACCTGACTGTGCCCTACGCAGCCGAAGGGAAAGGGCCTACCTTTAACACCTTGGGCGAGGTAGACGGCAAAGAAGTGGTGGAAATTAAGGGAGCCGAGGTGGACAAGACCTCCGGCAACCTGAACATGACCACCGTGGCGGTGCGCACCCACATGACCCTGGCCCAAGCCCTGACGCGTTGGGCGACCACGGACGACACGATGGTGCCGCTGGAAAACATCTTCCCCACGGGGGTGTCCCAGGAGGAAGTGGAGGAGCGCAACGCTGTGGCGTTTACGTCCTCGGCCTCCAACGCCACCATCAGCGCCATGAACTATCTGAACAAGCCCATCGAATCCGTGGTGGTGGACGTCACCCCAGACTCACCCGCGGATAAGGCCCTGAAAGTCAATGACATCGTGACGGCCGTGGATGACGAGAAGGTTGCCACCCCGTCCGACTTGGCCGACATCATCCAGCACAAGAATCCGGGCGATACCGTCACCCTGACTGTCACCCGCCAGGCTAAGGACGAACGTATCCCCGTGACCCTGGGCGAGCGGAAGGTCGACGGTGATGCGGTGACGTTTTTGGGTGTGACGACGCTGGCTCAACCTGCCGGGGACATCACGGTGAACTATAACCTCAGCGATGTGGGAGGCCCCTCCGCGGGACTGATGTTCTCGCTGGCCGTGGTGGATAAGCTGTCCCCGGGGGAGCTCACGGGCGGGAAGTTCGTGGCCGGCACGGGAACCATCAGCGCCGATGGTTCGGTGGGGCCGATCGGTGGCATTACCCACAAGATTGCCGCGGCCAAGGAGGCTGGCGCGGAAGTGTTCCTGGTGCCTGAGGGCAATTGCACCGAGGCCATGACCGCGAAGAATAAGCCCACGCTACTGAAGGTGGATAGCCTGGATACTGCGGTGAAGCAGCTGAAGGACTACGCGGCTGGCAAGGATGTGCAGACCTGCGGATAGGGGGTGTGCTCCTGGTTTAGGGGCTGGGCTTCCTAGTCCTCGAAGGTCGCGCGAAGCGTCGCGATCACGCCCGGGGCAATGTCCTCGCCACCCAGAAGTTGCGGCTTATCTTGCGCGAAAGGATCCGCGTCCAGCTCCTCCTCGGTGGGGCGTAGCTGGATGAGGGTGCGCTCAGCGCCGTCCTGCTGCGGGCCGGACAAGATTCCGGAATACAGTCGGGCGGCGCGAGGCTCGGCGTCGGTCCCCTCGGCAGTATTCACAAAGGTGATTTCTTGAGCGAGGATCGCACCCACCACCTGCTCAGGCCAGCGGATCGTGGCGATGAACTCGCCGAGTTCCTCCGAGCCCGGCCGGATGTGCTCCGGGAGGTCCTCCTGAACAACCAGGGCCAGCGGGTTTTCCTGGGCGTCCGCATCCACAACATCGGCGATGAATGCGTGCGGGACCAGGGCAAACAGGGTGGCGGGGCGGTCCCACCCCTCGGCGTGCACAAAGTCCACCGCTTCCCTTAAGGCGGCGTTGAGAATGCGGTCGTCGTGGAGGTCCAGATCAGCGGAGTGATCGGAGGTGTGATCGGAGGAGTGGGGGGAATCAGATGTGGAAGGTGCCATGAGCTCATATTGTACGTAAGCTGGCCTCAATAGCATTGTGTAGAGGAGCCCGAGAAGCGTTGAGTATCCCGAATTTTGGTTCTAGTTCCCGCTCGAAGTCCCCCGGCAAGGGGGCATCCCTGACAGGCCGCCTCATCGGAATTGGTGCCGGTGTGGCCGTTGTCTTCTTTTTCATCGTCCCCATTTTTGTGGGTATGTACACGGATTTCGCGTGGTTTAGAAGCGTGGACTACCAGGGCGTGTTTGTGAATGTCCTGCTGGTCCGCCTGGCCATGTTTGTTGTCTTTGGTGTGGTTGCCGCTGTGCTGACATGGCTGGCCATCTTTGTGGCGTATCGAGCCCGTCCGGATGAATTCCAGCAGATGGGCAGCAGCTCGCCGCTTCAGGAATTGCGCCCGCTTATTAAGAAGAATTTACGGCCATTCCTTGTGGGCATTCCCTTCGCTGTGGGTGCCGTAGCCGGAATAATTGCCCAGAGCAATTGGCGCACGGTGCTGCTGTTTTTAAATGGTAGCGAGTTTGGTCAGACGGACGCCCAATTCAACAAGGATTTGGGTTTCTACGCCTTCAACCTTCCGATGCTGACCCTGATTGTCACTTCCCTGTCTTTCATCCTGGTGGTGGCTTTTCTTCTGAATCTGATCACGCACTATTTCTTGGGTTCGATCACCACCGGTAATGCCCGGGTGGGGGAGAAGGCTCATGTCTCCACTGTGGCATTGCGCCAGCTCGCTGTGATTGCGGGTGCGTGGATGCTGGTGAAGGCACTGGATTACTGGTTCGCGCGTTACGAATTGCTGAATAGCTCCAACGCCACGTTTACGGGTGCTGGTTACACGGATATTAATGCTGTGCTTCCGGCAAAGATCGCCCTGTTGGTAATTTCCATTTTCGTGGCGGCGATGTTCTTCTGCACGATTGTTCTGAAGGACCTGCGTATTCCTGCCCTGGCAGTGGCCTTGATGGTGGGATCCGTGGTGACTCTGTCTGTGGGTTGGCCGGCGGTGCTGGAGCAATTCTCCGTGAACCCGAACCGTGCGGAAAAGGAGCGGGATTACATTGCGCGGAATATCGAAGCCACCCGTTTCGCCTATAACCTGGGCGACGACCATGTGACGTACGAACGTAATTGGGGGGCCGACGCCAAACCTCACGATGACAAGGTGGACAATAACACCTTGAACAATATTCGCCTGCTGGATCCGCAGGTCCTAAGCCCAACGTTCACGCAGCAGCAACAGCTGAAGAATTTCTACGGCTTCCCTGACAAGCTGGCTATTGACCGCTATGACGTCGATGGGGAGATGCGCGATTTCGTGGTCGCTGCCCGCGAGCTTGACCCCAATGCCCTGGATGGCAACCAGCAGGATTGGATTAACCGCCACACGGTCTATACCCACGGAAATGGTTTGATTGCGGCTCCGGCGAACAAGGTTGATGAGGTGGCTCGCGATGTGGGTAGTGCCCGTGGTGGATACCCGGTGTACACCGTGGCGGATTTGCAGTCTTTGGAGTCGAAGAATCAGGGCGGCGAGCTGAAGCTGGATCTGAAGCAGCCGCGCATTTACTTCGGTCCGCTCATTGCGTCCAATGATGCGCCTAACGCGGATTACGCGATTGTGGGTAATCAGTCTGCCTCTACTCCTCAGGAGTACGACACGGATGCCAATAACTACACCTACACCGGAAACGGTGGTGTGGATGTGTCCAATTACTTCAACCGGTTGATGTTCTCTGCGCATTTCCAGTCCATGAATATGCTGCTGACGGACCGCATTGGTGAGGGATCGCGCATCCTGCACGAGCGTGATCCTCGCGAGCGAGTCCACAAGGTTGCTCCGTGGCTGACCACGGATTCCACCACCTACCCCGTGGTCCTTGACGGGCGCATTAAGTGGGTCGTGGATGGCTACACCACGTTGGACAATCTCCCATACTCCGAGCGCACGTCCCTGACGGACACCACGGCGGATGCCTTGAACCCAGAGGGCGTGAATCAGAATCAGATTGTGACCAACGATGTGTCCTACATCCGCAATTCGGTGAAGGCCGTGGTGGATTCCTACGACGGTTCCGTGGACCTGTACCAGTTTGATGAGAAGGATCCTGTCCTGAAGGCCTGGATGGGCGCTTTCCCGGATGTGGTGAAGCCGAAGGCGGAGATCAGCGAGGATCTGAATAATCATCTTCGCTACCCGTCGGACATTTTCAAGGTGCAGCGTGAGCTGATTGCGAAGTACCACGTGTCCGATCCGGGTATCTTCTTCCAGAACGACTCCTTCTGGTCGGTGCCGACCGACCCGACGGCCGAGGAGCGGCGCCAGAACCTGCCGCAGCCTCCGTACTACGTGGTTGCTGCCGATCCGGAGACGAAGAAGTCTAGCTTCCAGCTGATCACCCCGTTCCGTGGTCTGTCCCGTCAGTTCCTGGCTGCGCACATGTCTGTGTCTTCCGATCCGGAAACCTACGGGCAGATTCACATTCGAGCGCTGCCAACGAGTACCCAGACGCAGGGCCCTGCACAGGCTCAAGACACCATGATGTCCTCTGACGAGATCGCTCGAGAGCGCACGCTGTTGAAGGGCTCCAATGAGCTGATCAACGGTAATCTGCTGACCCTGCCTATCGGTGACGGCAAGATCCTGTACGTGGAGCCGGTGTATTCCAAGCGTGCCGGCCAGGACTCTGCATTCCCGAAGCTGCTGCGTGTGCTGGTGAGCTACAACAACCAGGTGGGCTACGCGCCAACCATTGCTGAGGCCTTGGAACAGGTGGGACTGGATGCTTCTGCGGTGCAGGACCTCAAGGAAGTTGACGGCTCCGTGGTGGGTGGTTCGTCCCAGAGTGACTCCGAGAAGTCGGAGGAGAAGAAGAACGAATCCGGTCAGCAGAGTGAGGCTCAGAAGAACAACTCGCAGGGATCTGGTTCAGCCTCTCAGGCGTCTAAGAAGGTCCGTGACGCGATGGACAAGGTGAACCGTACGCGCGAGAGCGGAAGCTTTGAGGAGTTCGGTAAGGCCTTGGATGAGTTGGATAAGGCAGTGAGTGAGCTCCAGTCTGGCCAATAAGATCGTAATTACCGGTGCGTGAAACCGCCTGTGCGCAGGCGATTTCACTTCTCGGGTGAGATGCGTTAGAGTAGTGGAGTCGCTGACACAGACAATAGTTTGAGTCACGCACCCGACGCGGGGTGGAGCAGCTCGGTAGCTCGCTGGGCTCATAACCCAGAGGTCGTAGGTTCGAATCCTGCCCCCGCTACAAAGGAAAACCCCTGACCAGTAGAAATACTGGTCAGGGGTTCTTCATTTTTCCACTGCACATCGCGGTTGGGACTCACGGTGGGACTCTAGCCCGCCTAACCCGCTCTACATCGGTCTAGCCTCCTGGTGCATAGGTAACTGCCCACAAGCACTAGGAGGCACAGGGCGGCGACGGTGAGCGAGGCGACAGCCGGGGAGGAAGCTTTCGACACAGCGGGGGTGAGGCCAGCGGTGAGTGAATAGCCGATTCCTCCTGCTGCATAGAGGTAGGAAAAGGCGGTGGCCTGTTGGCTTTTCGGCACTTTGTCCGCGATGATCTGCTGCCTGAAGATCATGGCAGGGGCCTGTGCAATTCCCAGAATGGCAGCAATGACTAGGAGGCTGGAGTAGGAGTAGGTAAGTCCCGTAATACCCAGAACCACAACCACCAGTAATGTACACGCGGACGCCTTGTGTTCTTTGCGCTTCCAGCGTGACTTTATCCCAAGTAGTGCCGACGCCACGACGCTGGCACCAGCCAGGACGGCCAGCACCCATCCGGCGCGTGAGTCCGTTCTTTCCCATTCGGTGAGCAGAATGGGAACCAACGTATCGAAGGAGGCCGTGACGGCCATAATTATTGCCGAGGCAACAACCGGGATAATGACAAGAGTGAACTGAGGTTTAGCGGTTGCGCCGCTTGATTGTTCGTAACCGTCTGCAATTGCTTTCGGGGTGGTGATCATGGACATGGTCAAGAAAGCTCCCAGTAAGCAGAATCCCGCGGTGGTTCCACAACTATGCACCATGGCCACGCCTAGAACTGGGCCAATGACCCAGCTGCTTTGATTGATCACGTTATCCAGGCTCATGGCGCGATCTGGGTTCCTGGAGAACTGGCTAATCGAAGAGCGAAGAACTCCAGGAATCGGAGCCGAGAGAGCACCGGTGAGGAACACCAAAAATGGGATTGCCGCCAGGTAGGACGTTCCACCAAGTGCCAAGAAACTGCACAGGAACAGCAAGGACGCACACAGTGCACAACTTTGCGCCAATCGCATCTTCACCTTGTGCTGTGACAGCAAGGGAGTAAGGAAAATGGCTCCTACGGATTCCCCGATTGCGTAGGCGCCGGAGGCAACCCCACCGAGGATATAAGAACCACCGGCTGCTGAAATGCCTACGATGCTGACCATCGGCAGCGAGGTCACGGTTAGACGCGTGAGGATGGTCGACAGAAACCACGCCACGAAGGGGGCATTAGATGTCGATAGACGCATTGGAGTGTCCTAGGTTGTGTTCCGCTTGCGTAGATGGGAGGCGGTTACATCATAAGGTTCTTTCCAATCCTCGCCTCGCAACTTTTTAACGTGTGGGTAGGACTTTACGGGTGGCGAGTAGGCTGATTGAGATTTGGGAACAAACCGGGATTCGGGCATCGTCAACAGACTCAGACGGTGTCAGTCTGTCTGTAACTGCAATCCAACGCTCGGAGCAGCCCTGCTCCAGAGCTTGGATCAATGTCTAGGCAGCAGGGTTACTCAGGAATCGCTCTAAAGCCAGACGCATAATATGACTTGCTGATGTGCCAGTCTCTGCTGCGTATCTATCGAGTGCGTCATTGAGATCATGGGGTAGTCTTACCTGCCTGCGTGGCGATGCTCCGTTGCCCATGGGGTTGGCATTGAGTGAAGGGCGGCCAGCTCTGGCGAATTCTTGTTCGATAGTGTCGGATTCTTCTGTGCGATATTCGAGCCCTCGTGTCTGCACGGCATCCTCCACCGCGGCTACTGCTGCATCTGACTCAGCCCAAGCTGATAGATCGTCAAAGTCGGTGCGGTCGGTCATTGTTTAGTTCTCCTTGTTGCATAGGGCTTTGATCTTGTCGCGAGCTTTCATGCAATGAAAAATCACGATTTCATGGTTCGGCTGGACAGTGAACATTACTTCAATTTCTGTGAAGTGTCCCAGGTTTCGTTCCGGATGAGTAGATAGAAAATCTGGACCAGATCGAAGAAGTCTGACAAGGAGGCCAAGGAGTTGGCTGTATGGGCTGGGTTTCTTCGGCGTGCAGTGCTGCTCGATGAGTGTTTGAGAGAGATCCTCTAGCCGTATCACCCCGTGACTTAGCTGGGCGTGCTAGCCGGACCGGTGACGTTGCGGCACAGCCGGCCTCAAAGAAAAATGTTCGCCCATATCGCCAGATTTTGGCCGAAATCTGGCGATATGGGCGAACAATTTGTGAGTGGAGGGGGCCTTAGCTTTGCTCAGCCGGGTTCTCTACAGGCACCTTCCGCGCATCGAGTCTCCGGCAGATCGCAACGTAGATCGCGCCGGTGATGTTGTGGACCACTGCGGCAATAGCTCCCGGCAGGGCGGCTTCGGGGCTGAAGAACTTGGCAGACATACCGGAGGACAGGCCGGCCGATTGAGTTCCCACCTCGATGGCCAGGGTTCGCTTGCTGGCCACGGGCATGCTGACGAGCTTTCCAACGAAGTATCCCAGCACGTAGCCCAGGATGTTGTGAATCACCACGGCGGCGATAGCAATGCCTCCCACGATTGCTAGGCTGTGCGCGTTCTTGGCCACCGCGCCGAAGACCACGCCGCCAATGCCGACAATGGATACCCAGGGCAGGATCGGCAGAATCTTATTGATGAAGGAATCTGCCACCACGCGGATAACAAGACCACCCACCACTGGAAGCAGAACGGTCTGGCACAGGGTCCAGGTCATTCCCCAGGCGTTGATTTCCGTGTGCGTGTCCGCCAGGAACAGCATCAGTAGGGGCGTGACGATGGGGGACACCAGGGTGGACACACTGGTCATTGCCACAGAGAAGGCAACGTCGCCACGGGCAAGGTAGGCAATCACATTGGAGGACGTGCCTCCCGGCACGGATCCCAGCATCAGCAGGCCAACAGCGAGGGCGGGGTTAAGGTTCAGTGCGTTGGCTACGAGGATCGCCAGCAGCGGCATGATCGTGAACTGTGCCAGCACGCCTAAGAGGATCGCTAGCGGGCGCTTTGCGACCTGCTGGAAATCGGGGATCGTGAGTGTCAATCCCATTCCGAACATGATGATCATCAGGAAGTACGTGATGAGGTCTGTGAGCGGAAGGAATGGGGTAGGGAAGAGGAACGCCAGGGCGGAGCCGATCAGGATGAAGGCGGGGAAGGCTAATACCTCAAACATCGCTGTGAACTTTGACTGTTCAGCGGTGTGTGATTCTGGGGACATGGGACGCTCCTGCATCACGGGACGGATCTGTGGTCTTCACGAGCTCGCGGGTTCGTACGCGCACGACATGCTCGCGCACGCACGCGCCTCGGCATGTACGACACACGCGCGCGTGCATCGGCACATGCGACGTCCACGCGCACTCGCGAACTGCTGGCGAGATTCTAGCCCGCAGTCGCAGCCCTCAAGTAATCCTTGACCCTCTCGAAGGTTCTTTACCCCTATTGAGGTGAGTAAAACAATAGAGCATGGCCCCCGGCATCGAGATTTGGTGAACAGAAAGTGAACTCTTGGTGACTAACTGCTAACCATTAGCATTACGAGCGGTGACTGAGTAGGGACTATGCTGGCAAGGGGGTAAAGACCCCCTCTGTTTGTGCAGTTCAGCATATCTTTTTGGGGATGTTGTGTGATAGCGTTGTTGGTTATAACGTGAGTATTGCGAGGGAATCTTGCGCCTGCAAGTTCACACACCGTTAGACTGCATTTCTTGATTCATCCCAGGGCTTCACTCCCTAGAAAGGTGTTCGGTCGTGACAGCGACTTTACTCATC
Organism: Corynebacterium sp. zg254; assembly: GCF_024701495.1. NCBI lineage: Bacteria > Bacillati > Actinomycetota > Actinomycetes > Mycobacteriales > Corynebacteriaceae > Corynebacterium > Corynebacterium sp. zg254. Next base: position 737,431 of record NZ_WIAR01000001.1, on the reverse strand, counting down.
TTGGCCATTGTCGTGGTTACCGCCTTGGCGTTCGACTTCACGAATGGTTTTCACGATACGGCCAACGCCATGGCGACCTCCATCGCCACGGGCGCCCTGAAGCCTTTCACTGCAGTGGCACTGTCCGCAGTGTTGAACCTGATCGGTGCCTTTTTGTCCGTGCATGTTGCCGCGACGGTGGCCAAGGGCATTGTGAACTTGGATTCTTATGACTTATCTTCCGGCGCCAACGGCGTTCCCCTGGACGGCCAGGCACTGCTGTTGGTGGTGTTCACGGGCCTGATTGGTGGCATTATCTGGAACCTCTTTACCTGGCTTCTGGGCATGCCGTCCTCCTCGTCCCATGCGCTGTTCGGTGGCCTCATCGGTGCCGCGCTGGCTGCCATGGGCACTGCGGGTGTGGCGTGGTCGTCGATCGTTGGCAAGATCTTGATTCCCGCCGTGGCGTCCCCGATCATCGCGGCGCTCGTCTCGGCCACGGGCACCTTCGTGGTGTACTGGATCAGCAACACGATCCCCAGCAAGGTCAAGAACGAGCACTTCCGTCACGGGCAGATTGCCACCGCGTCTCTGGTCTCCCTGGCCCACGGTGCCGGCGACGCCCAGAAGACCATGGGTGTGATCTTCCTCGCCCTGGTGGCTGCCGGTGAGGCAAACGCCGCCGAACGTATCCCCACCTGGGTCATCGTGGCCTGTGCCGTGGCGATTGCGTTGGGAACCTTGTCCGGTGGTTGGCGCGTGATCCGTACCCTGGGCAAGGGTTTGGTGGAGATCGAATCGCCTCAGGGAATGGCAGCCGAGGCGTCGTCGGCGGCAATCATCTTGACCTCTGCGGCGGGTGGCATGGCCCTGTCCACCACGCACGTATCCACGGGTTCGATTCTGGGTACGGGTCTGGGCAAGCGCGGCGCCGAGGTTCGTTGGGGCGTGGCGATGCGCATGGCCGCAGCGTGGCTGATTACCATTCCGTGCGCGGCGATCGTGGGCTTCCTGTCCTGGTGGCTGGCCACGGGCGTGACGAGCGTGTCCTCTATCACCGTGGGCGTGATCGTGGACTTCATTTTGTTGATTGCCATGGCCGCCCTGATCTTCTTCCGTTCCCGCGTGAACCCCATCGACGCCAGCAACGTCAACGAGCAATGGGATGCCGACGCCGAAAGCGTCGATTCCTCCATCCGCCGCGCCGAACCCGCCGTTGCTGGTCCTGTGGCCCAGAAGCATTAATGCGGACAGCGCTAGTACAAGAAGCACTATAGGAACAGCAGGAATAATCGCATGGATTTTGCAGAAACGTTCTCTTCGATTTTTCGAGTTGCCGGGTTGGCGTTAGCTTTTGGCGCTGGAGTGCCGCTGCTTTTCGCTTTGGGTATGCGCTGCATGACTGGGGATGCCATTCGGGATGCCCAGGGTGTTGTGGTCGATCATCGTGAAGCCGCGCCTGGAATGAAGATGCTGGGGTGGCTGGTGTACGCCCTGCTGGTAGTTCTGGTGGTGGTGGCGATCACGTGGATTTCCAAGGATACATTGAATCACTACCTGGGCTGGAACCTGTTCCCGGGGTTGTCCAGTAAGCACTAGCACCAGCAGGCGCTGGCGCCAGCACGTACTTAGAGTTGCGCTGCGAGTTCGTGCGCGGGGTTGTACGTTGTAGCTATGTTGACTCCTCGCCCGTTCAATCACCCACAGATCAATCACCCACAGCGCAAGCCCGCACGCCTGCGTGCACACAGCCCGGCACATAAGCCCGTCCGAGCAGCCTCCGCCGTCATTGCCGCGCTCGGCCTTTCCTTGGGGCTCGCCGCCCCAGCCCCAGCTCAGGCGGAAGGCTCGATCGACAGCCTGCGGATGCCGCCCCTGGCCGGGCTAGAGACCCTGCCTGGTTATCCAGTGCCGGTGTATTACGACGGCGCTCCCACCCCGCGGCCTTTCCCGCCGGAGTATCTGGGTGGTTATATTTCGGACGTGAGCTCCTATTGTGGCGGCATTTATGCCGATGTGGTGAAGAGCTTTCAGGATCTTCGGGGGAATAAGGAGCTGATGCGGAAGAACCTGGATCTCACGGTCCAGGCTAATAATGCTGCGGCGAATGACCCTGCGGCTATTGAGCGGGCGCAGCGTGATGCGGCTGTGGATCAAGGCGGCCTGCTGATGGCGTTTTCTGATGCGTTGGGGGATGAGCTTGGGCAGGCGTTCCGGGATGCGCTGAAGGATAATCGCCTCCCGAAGACTCAGTATCTTCTGGGCAATGGGTACCTGGCCCGTGCCGGTGGTGTGGCGAGCTCCACGCTCATTGAAAAGGAATTGTTTGGGTTTGATCGCCCTTTTGTGGTCGCACCGGATCGGATTCATCGTTATGAGAGCCCCGAGCGGGATTTCTATAAGACTTCCAAGTCCTTCCCGTCGGGTCATACGAACCAGGCGACATGGGTGACCACGCTGCTGGCGATGGCCTTGCCGGAGGTGGGCCCGCAGTTGCTGCTGCGCGGTGCTGAGGCTGGGTATCACCGCTTGGTGATGGGCGTGCATTACCCACTGGATGTGATTGGTGGTCGCATGACGGGAACTGCGGCAGCGGCTGATCGCTGGAATGATCCGCGCATGCGCGAGGCCTTGGGACAGGTGCGGGACGAAATCCGCGCGGAGCTGGCGTGGCGCACCGGCAAGGACGTTGCCGATGTTGCGGCGCAGCAGAGGCCTTATCGGCCGACCGACGCCGCCGTCGATACCTACACAACATATATGACCCACGGGTTCGCGCCGGTGGGGGCTACTAATGCACCGATGATTGTGCCTCAGGCGGCGCCGGATCTCCTGCTTCCTACGTTTCCGGATCTGAGCTATGAGCAGCGGGCGGAGATCCTCCGGCGCACAGCATTGACCTCGGGTTACCCCTTGGACGATCAGGGCCCTGCAGGCTCTTGGCAGCGGATTAATCTGGCTGCAGCGATGGCGGCTGACGTGACGGTGAATGAGGACGGTAACCTCGCAATTAACCCATAAAAATCCAGGATAATGTGACGAATGGTGTGCATGTTTTCTGTGTTGTTTAGAGAATCGGGTTCAGGCGCGCTATCCTGAAGGGGGACTACGTTCCTGGCCAACATTTATCTCACTTTCGAGGACCCTCATGCGACCACATACTTTCACCCGGCACGTACAGCGCATCGCCGCAGCAGCGATCATTGCCACCGGATGCCTCGCGGCTCCTGTTGCCTCCGCGCAATCCAGCGTGAGCGGAAGCCTGGACAACGTGCTTGCTGCGGGCCAGCCGGGACCGCATCGCGTGGAGGGGAACTACTTCACGTCCCCTACGGCTCCTGCTGAGCAGAAGGCTCAACCTGGCGTGGCGATCGTGGGGCCATCCACTCCCATCACTATGGGCGACCACGTGTGCACCATCGCTGTGGCGGGAACGGATGAGGCAGGCCGTGCGGTTGCCTTGACGGCGGGGCACTGTGGTGGCGTCGGGGCTGACGTTCGTGCCATGGATGCACCTGCCGCCGGCGTGATTGGAAAGGTAGCGCGAGTGGTTGCCGGGGATGTGGCAGTCATTGAACTGAACGACCACGCACGCGTGGCTGCGCACTACAACAACGTTGCCATTCATCAGGTTGGCGGCCCATCTCCAGCGGTGCTCCAGGAGGTCTGTAAGACGGGTGTGGCGACGGGAACGTCGTGTGGTGTGACGATCAACGCCACGAATGACCGGCTGCTGGCGCACCTGTGTGGCTCGTTTGGCGACTCCGGAGCGCCGATCTACGCGGGTAATCGTCTGCTGGCGGTTCTCAATGGTGGATTGGCTGGATTGCCTGCATGCACCACTCCGCTTCAAGGGCCAGTGCATGCCCCGACGGTGGGCACCCCCTGGGCTAAGATCTCCGCAGATCTCAATCGCGGGGGAGTGGGAGCAGGCTTCCGCCCGGCGAACTAGCTCTGGCTGTTGTGTTGCGGTGAGTGCATTCGCCGGCGGTGGCTCAGGGCTAGTGTGAGTGCTGAGGCAAAAAGCAGAGTTCCACTGGACCAGCGGGCCTGATTCCAGTTGATTACATCTAAGGCTGCAAGAATCACCATCGCCGCCGCAATTGCCAACGGAATCAGCCAATTGTGTCTATTGCTGGATTCATTCATGACTTTCACCTGCGTTTCACTGGCGCACGAATTACGCGAACCATATCCTTTCGGTACTCACATAGTGAACCTCGTGTAAGTACCGATGCTAGCAGCATTTCTGGCAGCATGCCCAGGGCTGCGGCCTAGCCCAGGCGGCCTCGGCCGAGTTGCAGGAGAGCCTTGGCGATGTCCACGCCTTCACGGCCGAACTCATCGTGGAACTGGTTGATAATGGCGACCTCACGGGTGTGAACCAACTTGGTTCCGCCAGAACCCAAGCGGGTCTTGCCGATCGCGCGAGACACTTCCGTGCGACGACGAATGGCGTCGATGATCAGCTCATCCATCCGATTAATTTCCTCGCGGTAGGATTGGATTTCTGCGTCCGATAAAGGATCGTCGGTGCCCGACGGCATGCGCACACGGAATGGAGTGTCAGTCATGTTCGTTATCATACTGGCAAGCGCCGTCAATGGTGTACATGTCGGCGCATGACGCGGCAATAACCAACGCAGGTAACAACCAACGCAGGTGAAGAAGGAAGAGATGAGTAACGACCCCCGCCAGGAATATCTTGATATACCGCTCACGGACGTTCCTCTTCCCGACGAGCCTGTGTTCGACGCACCACCGCCAGAGGACGAGCTTCCCCCGGAGGGCTATGAAGACGTCTTGAGCGCGCCGGCTGCCTCTCCGCCGAACAACCCCGCGCCGACCAACCCTGCGCCAACCAGTCCCATCCCTGCCAACCGCACTCCAGCCAGCTCCACACCAGCCAACCCCGCTGCATTGCTGGAAGGCCTAAACCCCCAGCAGCGCCAGGCTGTGGAACACCGCGGCGTGCCGCTGTTGATCGTGGCGGGCGCTGGTTCGGGTAAAACCTCGGTGCTCACCCGGCGCATTGCCTACCTTTTGGACAACGGAGTGGCTCCCTGGCAGGTCCTCGCCATCACCTTCACCAACAAGGCCGCCGCGGAGATGCGCGAACGCGTCATGGATCTCATTGGCCCCACGGCCGAACGCATGTGGGTCTCTACCTTTCACTCCACGTGTGTGCGCATTTTGCGCGCGAATGCCGCCCTCGTCCCGGGTCTGAATACGAACTTCACTATCTATGACTCGGATGATTCGAAGCGCCTGATCACCATGATCCTGAAGGATCGCGGTATGGACCTCAAGGAGTTCGCGCCCCGGGGCGTGCTGTCCACCATCTCTAAGTGGAAGAACGAACTGATGGGCCCCGCTGAGGCTCTCACAGAGGCGGAGCAGGACACGAACCCCTGGAAGAGTGCCGTGGCCGAGTGCTACGGGACTTATCAGAAGCGCCTGCGGGCCGCCAATGCTGTGGATTTCGACGACTTGATCGGGGAAGTGGTCGCCGTTCTTCAGCACCATCCGGAGGTGCTGGATCACTACCGTTCGCGTTTCCGCCACGTGCTGGTGGACGAGTATCAGGACACCAACCATGCCCAATACGTGTTGGTGAAGACCCTTGTGGGTGACTCGGCGGAATTGTGTGTGGTGGGTGACGCCGACCAGTCCATTTACGCCTTCCGTGGCGCGACGATCCGCAATATCGAAGAGTTTGAACGCGATTTCCCGAATGCGCGGACTATTCTGCTGGAGCAAAATTACCGCTCCACACAAACAATTCTGAGCGCTGCGAATTCTGTGATCGCTCAAAACGAAGGCCGCCGTGCCAAGAATCTCTGGACAGACCTCGGCGACGGCGAGCGCATCGGCGCCTATGTGGCCGATAACGAGCATGACGAGGCCAACTTCATCGTCCAGCAGATCGACGACCTGGTGGATAATGGCGAGTTTTCCTATTCCGATATTGCCGTCATGTATCGCACGAATAACGCCTCCCGAGCCGTGGAAGAAGTGCTGTTGCGCGCAGGGCTTCCCTATAAGGTCGTGGGCGGCACTCGCTTTTATGAGCGCCGCGAAGTGCGCGATATTGTGGCCTACCTAAAAGCACTAGATAACCCCCACGATGAAACCGCGTTGCGGCGCATTATTAACACCCCACGCCGCGGAATAGGCGATCGCGCCCTCGCGCAGGTCAGCGTCCACGCGCAGACGCACGGCCTGGGTTTCCGCCAGGCCCTGGAGGATGCCGCGGCCGGTCATGTGGCGATGCTCAGCTCCCGAGGAAAGAACGCCATCGCCGGGTTTATCGACCTGATGGATAACCTGCGCGCCGAAGTGGTCTCCGAAGCAGAGCCAGACAATACCGAAGCCCAGGACTTTCCGGATCTCGGCGAGGTTGTGTCCCGCGTGCTCGATGCCACTGGCTACAAGGCGGAGCTGGAGAAGTCCAACGATCCGCAGGACGGGACGCGCCTGGATAACCTCAACGAGCTCGTAGCCGTGGGGCATGAGTATTCTGCGGAGGCGGCAAACCTGGCGTCGTATCAGGCGGAGCAGGATGACCTGCTGAGCGAGGGTGAGGCGCCGGCGGGCTCCCTGCAGGCATTTCTGGAGCGGGTGAGCCTGGTGGCCGATGCCGATCAGATCCCCGCCGAGGAGCAGGACATGGTTACGTTGATGACCCTGCACACCGCGAAGGGCTTGGAGTTTCCCGTGGTGTTCCTGACCGGGTGGGAGGACGGGCAGTTCCCGCACATGCGTTCGCTCGGGGATCCCACGCAATTATCTGAAGAACGACGCCTGGCCTACGTCGGAATAACCCGCGCCAAAAAGAGGCTGTTCTTGACGCGGGCTGTGACGCGCTCTGGTTTTGGAACGCCGGTGAACAATCCGCCGTCGCGGTTCTTGAAGGAGGTTCCGGAGGAATGCCTGCACTGGATTCGTGAGGAACCCCAGTGGGGGACGAGCTACACGAGCGGTTATTCGGGCGGCTATTCGAGCGGTTTTGGGAAGAGGTCCGCGGGGGTGAGCGCGCCGGCGTCGACCACATATACGTCGTCAGCGTCCACCCCGCGGAAGTCCTCTGCTGCGGGGAAGCCCGCGTTGGCACTGGAGGTCGGGGACGTGGTCAATCACGACAAATATGGATTGGGTACGGTCAAGGCGGTCGATCGAATCGGTGCGCACGCCACCGCGATGATCGATTTTGGGCGCCAGGGCACGGTGCGCATGATGCTCACGCCGGGACTGCCGATGGAGAAGATGTAAGCCTCCACAGCGCCAGCGCCTCCACAGGCATCAGACAACCCCCTCGAGCTGGTCTGCTCGAGGGGGTTGCGTGGACTTTATAGGGAAGCCGAAAAGTGTTAGACGTTGATGCCGCGGGCTGCCAGCCAGGCAGCTGGGTCGATGGCCTCGCCACCGTTAGGGTGAACCTCGAAGTGCAGGTGGGAGCCGGTGGAGAAGCCCAGGGATCCCATGCCGGCGATCTTCTGGCCTGCGGAGACGCGCTGTCCCACGGTCACGTCCAGGGTGGCCATGTGGCCGTAGACGGTGATGGTGCCGTCGTCGTGCTTGATGCGGATCCACTGACCGAAGCCGGAGGCTGGGCCGGAGTCAATGACGGTGCCATCCATGACGGCCAGGATGGGGGTGCCCACGGCGTTGGCGATGTCAATGCCCTTGTGGAAGGTGCCCCAGCGTGGGCCGAAGGGGGAGGTGAAGATGCCCTCGGCTGGCTTGGCGAATCCACCGATCAGCTTCGCGAGGCCGGCGGCATTTGGGTCGCCGTTTTGGATTGCGGCGGACAGGTCAGCGGAGGAGAGGCGGTTGGCCAGGTCGGCGTTGGTGCGCTCCTGAGCGAAGTGGAGTGCGGAATCCAGCTGGGAGGAGAGGTCGGAGACTTCCTTGGCCTGTGGGACTTCGAGGATCTGCGGGGTCTGGGCTGCGGCCTCGCCGGCGCCGGTGCCGTTGCCCTGCGCCAGGGTCTGGGAGTCGGCGGCCAGGACGATGTCCTTGTCGGCCTTGGTGGTGGAGCCGGCGGCAGCGCCAGCAGCGCCCGCGGAGGTGACGGCGGTAGCCGCAACGGCAACCATGGTGACGCGACGCTTGGCGGTGGTGTCCTGCTTGCGGTGAGCACCTCCGGTGCGGGCTGTGTTCTTCTGCACGATAGGATCCTTAAAGTCTTGAGGCAACGTCGGTGTATCGTGGCTATTTCTTAACCACTTCGTTATCAACGAGTTGTAACATTATTGCTTTATCAAACAGTTATCAACCGGTTTTGCTAAAAAAGTAACGAAAGTGTCACGAAGATCACGGTCTGTGATCTGGTCGGCTCGTGAGCTGTAAATGCGCAGATTAAAGATCCTGCAGGTCACGGCGCTGCACGCACAAGGGGGTAGAGATATGGTTGACACTTCAACAAGCGGGTAAAAAGTGTTACCCCATAGAGGGGATGTCTCGACGTAACCTTGAGGCTTTGTGACACAAGTGGCTGGTGGGGCTACCGGCGCGTCAAGCACAAGCGAGTCAGTACCCCACCACAGTCACATCATTGGGCACAATGGGATAGGTGAATAAGCGATCCGAAGACAGCCGACCAGACCGCAGACCCAGCGGGCGAACCCGACGCGGGTCATCGGCGGCACGCAGAAGCCGTCCACGGACCCAGCAACCCCACCAGCCAACGTCCCGTTCCTCCGCAGCCAAGGGCGCGCACCCCGAACACGGCCGTGGGCGCTCCGAGGGATTCGTGGATACGCCCACCCAGGCACGCTCAGCGCGAGCGGCTGCAACGTCGGCGTCGCCTTCCTCCTCGGCAACAACCACGGCGCGGACACGGCCCGACGGGCGGATGCAGCAGCTCTGGCAGCTGTGGCGGCCCCACGTGAAGCGGTTCGGGCCATCACTCCTTATTAATCACGCGGTGACCCTTGCCGTGATCATCTCCATCGCTGTGGTGGTGGGCGTGGGTCCCGGCTTCGCCTACGTGCCCGCGGTGATTGGCTCCCTGTGGATGCACGTGAACCTCGCCCCGCTGCACATGGGCGGCGTGACGCTTGGGTTCGCGCCGCTGCTCCCCGCGTTGGGAATCGTGTGGTGGCACGCGCGACGCACCACCAAGGCCCTCGGCAATTCCGTGTCCGTGCGAGGCCTGCGGCTGTACGCGGCCATGAACATTGGCATCGCGTGGATCATGACGATCGTGGCGTGGCTGATGCTCTGGGACGCCTCCCGGGTGTTCGATCTCGCTCCGCCGAACCTAGGTGTGGCGCTGCTGTCCGCCCTGCTGGTCAACGGTGCGTCTGTGGTGATCGGCATGCGCCCCCGCGTGTGGCGCGCGCTGCTGCTGCGCAAGGGGATTGGCACGTGGCCGGTCGATGCGTTCATCGTGGCCGGGCGCTTCCTGAAATACATCGTGCTCGCCGGCGGCGCGGCGGCGGCGCTGTACGCGCTGTATAACTTTCAGGCGGTCAGGGAGTCCTTCGAGATTACGCAGGACACCACGGGCGGACTGGGCCTGGTGTTGCTGTCCCTGCTGTACCTGCCGAACATCGCCGTGGGTGCAGCCGGTGTGCTGATGGGTGGCGAGTTCCACATCGGCCATGGGATGGTGAGCCTGTTTAGCGTCACGAATGTGAACGTGCCACCCACGCCGATTTCTGCCACGATTCCTCACGGCACGATCCCGCACGCGGCCGTGTTGCTGATCGTTCCGGTGGCCCTGGCGATCTGGCTGGCATACCGCCACGTGGCGCAGCGCGACTACATCGAGGCGCCGCTGGCCACGGCCGTGGGTGCCGGGGTGGTGGCTGCGTTTGTGGGCTTTTGCCTGAGCTGGCTGGGCGGCGGCGAGCTGGGCGTGTATGGCCACACGGGCCCGCTGGAGTGGCTCTTCGCCGTGGAGGCTGCGGGCTGGGTGCTGGTCCCCACCCTGATCCTGATGCTGTGGGCGCAGCGCGCGGGGCAGAGCGTGGTGGAGGATACTGTAGATAGTGCCGACGCCGACGTTGCAGGGTCTGAGGATGCTGCCGATGATGAAGACTCGGCGGGCCAGGACGTAGAATCTGAAGACGAGCAACCCGAAGACCGCGAGGCTGAGGATCTCGAAGCTGAGGATCGCGAGGCGGAGGCTGAAGACTCCGAGGCCGAGGCAGAAGCCCCCGAGGGGGACAAATCTACACAGGAACACGAGGCACAGGATGAAGATAGTTCTTCTAGCGTCCGGGACAGGGACGCTTCTCCAGAGCGTGATTGATCACGTCGATCGCTCAAAGGTACACATCCTGGCGGTCGGCAGCGATCGCGATTGTGAGGCTCTGTCCCGCGCGCAGCGGGCGGACATCCCTACGTTCACCGTGGAGTACACCCCGGGCGAGACGGACCGCGAGCAGTGGAATGTCGCGTTGGCCGAGCAGATTGCGTCGTACGAACCAGACATCGTGGTCAGCGCGGGTTTCATGCGCATCCTCGGCAAGACTGTGGTGGATGCGTTTGCCGGACAGATCATCAACACGCACCCTGCGCTGCTGCCCGCATTTCCGGGCGCCCATGGTGTGCGGGATGCCCTTGACTACGGTGTGAAGGTGACAGGCACCACGGTTCACGTGGTGGATTCGGGTGTGGACACCGGCCCGATTATCGCTCAACAGGCTGTGGTAGTGGAGCCGAGTGACACGGAGGCTACGTTGCATGAGAGAATCAAAGTAGCAGAACGCCAACTTCTTATCGATGTGCTCCATGCCATCAGCGATAACGGTCTCAGCATTAATGGACGAAAGGCTAGGACGACCAGCAATGACTAACCAGAAGCCAATCAAGCGCGCGTTGATCAGTGTGTACGACAAGACTGGATTGGAGGAGCTGGCCAAGGGGCTTCATGACGCGGGAGTGGCTTTGGTGTCCACCGGGTCCACGGCGTCGAAGATCGCGGCGGCTGGCGTGCCGGTGACGGAGGTCGAGCAGCTCACGGGCTTCCCGGAGGTACTGGAGGGCCGTGTGAAGACCCTGCATCCTCGCGTTCACGCGGGAATCCTGGCGGATACCCGCAAGGAGGATCACCTGAAGCAGCTGGAGGACCTGGATGTGGAGGCCTTCGAGCTGGTGGTGGTGAACCTGTACCCGTTCACGCAGACTGTGGCGTCGGGCGCATCCTTCGATGAGTGCGTGGAGCAGATCGACATCGGGGGACCGTCGATGGTGCGTGCGGCGGCGAAAAACCATCCGTCCGTTGCGGTGGTGACGAACCCTGATCATTACGACGCCGTGGTTCACGCCGCGAAGGAGGGCGGTTTCACCCTGGAGCAACGCACCAAGCTGGCTACCGAGGCTTTCCGCCACACGGCCTCCTATGATGTTGCGGTATCTACCTGGCTGTCCGAGCAGATCGCAGAGGAAGGGGAGGTATTCCCCGAGTGGACTGGTGCTACCTATGAGCGTGCCAGCGTGCTGCGTTATGGCGAGAATCCTCACCAGGCTGCGGCGCTGTACGTCACCCAGGGTGAGGGCGGCCTGGCGGGGGCGAAGCAGTTCCACGGCAAGGAGATGTCCTACAACAACTACACGGACTCGGATGCAGCGTGGCGTGCCGCGTGGGATCACGAGCGTCCGGCGGTAGCGATCATCAAGCACGCCAACCCGTGTGGCATTGCGGTCTCGGATGCCTCCATTGCGGAAGCGCACAAGCTGGCCCTGGCCTGCGACCCGGTATCCGCCTTCGGTGGCGTGATTGCCACCAACCGTGAAGTGAGCGTGGAGATGGCGAAGCAGGTTGCCGAGGTGTTCACCGAGGTTATTGTGGCGCCATCCTACGAGGAGGGTGCCGTGGAGATCCTGTCGCAGAAGAAGAACATCCGCATTCTGCAGGTTCAGGAGCCAACGCGTTCTGACGACGCCGCAGCACCGGAGCTGGAGCACCGGGAGATTTCCGGCGGTTTGCTTGTTCAGCAGCGCGACAAGATCAACGCGCAGGGTGACTCCACGGATAGCTGGACCCTGGCTGCCGGTGAGCCTGCCGATGAGGAGACGCTGAAGGAGCTGGAGTTCGCGTGGCGCTCGGTGCGTGCGGTGAAGTCCAACGCGATCCTGCTGGCCAAGGACGGTGCCACCGTGGGCGTGGGTATGGGTCAGGTGAACCGCGTGGATGCGGCAAAGCTGGCTGTGGAGCGCGCTAACTCCCTGGCTGGGGATGACGAGCGTGCCCAGGGCTCCGTGGCTGCCTCCGATGCGTTCTTCCCCTTCGCGGACGGCTTCGAGGTGCTGGCGAACGCCGGCGTGCGCGCGGTTGTTCAACCGGGTGGCTCCGTGCGTGATGCCGAGGTTATCGAGGCGGCCACGAAGGCCGGTGTGACGATGTACCTGACCGGTGAGCGTCACTTCGCTCACTAAGAGTGCGACCCGAGTGCCGCGCCACGATGGCTGCAGATGCGTTGGTGGCACTAGTGCTAGGTATATAATAAAGCCGTGACCACACACCCGTCCCGAAACCTGAACGCGAAACTCTGCCGCGGCCTGGTTGCCTTGGTGAGCTGCGCGGCCTTGAGCGCCTGCACCATCAACGGTGGCGACCTGGCTAAACAGCGCCAAGAGGAGCTGGAGAACGCACAGCCCACGTTTGACGATCCGGGCTCGACCGTGGCAACGTCGTCCCCCTCGACGGACAGCGAAGCCACGCAGGAGAACAAGCCCGAGAACGCGCCCGACAGCGATGTCGCGCCGGGCGATGTCACCGCAGTGGCGGAGGCCGCCGCGGCTGCGGGCGGTGCCATCGCCATCGCAGCGGCGGGAGAAGTAGCCACGGCAGGTTCCGTGGACATGCCCGCGTGGTCCACCATGAAAGTCCCGGTCGCGATTGCTGCTCTGCGTCACGACCCATCCGTTGCCTCGTTCGTTGCTCCTGCTATTCAGCAGTCGAGTAATGCCGACGCCGAAGCTTTGTGGTCCTCCATGGGAGACCCAGCCACCGCAGGTCAGCTGACCGGTGCGGTCCTTGCCGAAGGCGGGAGCTCCGCCACCGTTCAAACCTCCGTGGTTCGGCCCGGTTTTAGTTCCTTCGGGCAGACCCAGTGGCCGTTGGATCAGCAAGCCCAATTCGCCACCAAGCTGCGCTGCATCAACGGCTCCGAGCAGGTGGTGGCCAACATGGGGCGCGTGTCCGCCGACCAGTCCTATGGCCTGGGCCGGATTCCCGGCGCGCTGTTTAAAGGCGGATGGGGCCCCGATGAGTCAGGCATGTACAAGGTCCGTCAGTTCGGACTGGTGCCGGCAGGCGACGGCTACATTGGCGTGGCGATCGCCGCGGCCGCACCTGACGGTAGCTATGAGTCGGGACAAGAAATCCTCAACCAGATGGCGTCCATCGTCCAGCGTCACCTGGGTTCACTGCAGGCCAGCGCCTGCTAATTCCTACAAGTGGGAGAGTAAGTTATGACGTACGATCCAAACCAAGGCCAATGGAGTCCTCAGCAGCCGGTGTATGGTCCTCCCGGTGGCTACTATGGCCAGCCTCAGGGGAACCAGGGCAATGGTACGACCATCGCGTGGGTCGTGGCAGCCATCGCTGTGACCGCCTTGCTGGTGATTGGTGGAGTGGTGGGCTACAACGCCTTGTCCAACAAGAACATCAACAACACCACGAACCAGGGGCAGATGGCGGTGCAGACCTCCTCGGCTCCCGCGCCGTCGACGTCGTCTCAGTCTTCCAATAGTGCACCAGCTCAGGAGGCGCAGCCGGCACCTGCTCCGCAGGCGGAGGCTCCAGTCATTTCCTCGGGCTACAATCACTACGATTACAACGGTGTGACCTCGTCTGGCTTTGCGAACAATGTGTACTGGGCCTGGAAGAACAACTACAGCGCCACGGGCAACAAGTACGCTACACTCTCTGTCTATTCGCCGTACACCGGCTATACCTATCGCATGAGCTGCTACCCCAGCGGCAGCGCCGTGCGCTGCACCGGTGGTAAGAACGCTTTGGTGTCCATCTACTAGTTCGTCGCGCGGGTTGGACTATAGTAGTCCACGATGACTGGCTCTCAACACTCCCACGGACGAACATCGGGCACATCCCGTGTGCTTCTGGCGCTGGGATGCGCAGTGGCTGTGGTCTCTGGCACGGTGCTGTATAGCTCCGCCACGGACTCGTCCAGCCAGCCAACTCATTCCCAGGCCGCCAAGCCCGTGGGCAAGAACCACTCCGGCAACCACGGTGCGGATCAGCCTGATGTGAAGCTCGCTGACGTGGCGGTTGATGGGGGATCGATCGCCTTGGTGAGCCACGATCGCACCCTGGTGTATGGCCAGGACGATGGGCCTGCCTGGTCCACCATCAAGGTGCCCATCGCCATCGCTGCCTTGCAGCATGATCCCGCCACAATTGATCGCGTTCAGCCCACGATCGAGTGGTCCAGCAATGAGGACGCGGAGGCCCTGTGGTTCTCCATGGGCAATCAAACGCAGGCCGGGGAAGCCGTGGAGGAGCTGCTGCACACCACGGAATCGGCGGCCGACCTGGACAAGATCCCCGCTCACTTCACTGACGCGCAGGCTTTTGGTGCGGTGAACTGGTCCCTGTCGGAGCAGGTGAGCTTCGCCAACCAGATGTGGTGCGTCCCGGAGGCCGAGCCGGTGCTAGAGTCCATGGGCAACATCGCCGAGGAGCACCGCTGGGGCCTCGGCAGGATCGACGGTGCCCGCTTCAAGGGCGGCTGGGGGCCCGATGATGAGACGGGCGTGTACACTGCCCGCCAGTTTGGCGTGATTCCCGTGCCCGGGGGCTGGGCGCCCGTGGCGCTATCTGCCACGGCTGAGGACGGCACGGAAGGCTCGGCCCAGGAGATCCTCAATGAGATGGCGGATAGGCTGAACGTCCTCAAGGACCGCCTGGCACCGTCGGCGTGTGTGCCTCCGGGGGATCGTTAAGCGGTAGGCTGTAGAGCTGTGAGATCCACATTCTTGGCGGAGCCCGATATTGAGGGGCTGGCCCCTCGGGCGGCGGCGAAGGCGCGCCGGCGTGTGGACTTGTTGCGCGCGAGCGCCAAGATCATGGCGGACACGGGTTTTCACGCGATGCGTTTGGAGGACCTGGGGGAGGCCGTGGGGATTTCAGGCCCGGCGGTGTATCGGCATTTTTCCAGCAAGGAGCAGATTCTTCGGGAGTTGTTGCTGGGTATTTCCACGCATTTGAATAGCCAGGCGCGCGAGGTCATTGACGGTGCGGCCACGCCTCAGGAGCGTGTGAGTACCCTGATCGATTTCCACATCTCCTTTGCCCTCCATCAGCCGGAGCTGATTCGTCTGCACAACAGGGAGCTTTTTCGCCTGGGCATGGATGGCCATGCCCAGGTGCGTCATGCGCAGGGCCAGTACCTGCAGCTGTGGGCGCAGTGCTTGCAGCTGTTGGATCCGGCGTTGGATGACGATGGGGCGAAGGTGAAGGCGCAGCTGATCATTGGTCTGATTAACTCGGTGGAGTATCTTCGCCTGAACGTGCCCCGGTCGGTGGTGCGCCGCCAGATGTCCGAGTCTGCGCGCGCTGTGGCTGGCCTGCACACTTAGGGCCGCTATGGCTCGGGGGAGTAGTGCGCCAGCACCGCTTTGACCAGTGCTCCAAGCCGGAACCGTTCCGGGCTTAAGGGAGTGATCCCCTGTTCCTGCAGTGGTTCTGCGGTGACGGGCCCCACCGCGGCGAATAGTACCGAGCGTTCCACTGCGAGCTGCCGGATGCTATCCCACACCTGGAGGCGTTGCGCGGTAGCGATCCAGTGGCGCACCGCCGGGGCTGAGGTGAACAGCACGCCGTCGAACTCTGCATCGGCGGTCTGCCGGAGGGAACATTCTAGCGCCTCGGGATCTCGGGGCTCATCCCAGCGGTAGGTGACGATGGAGTGGATGGTGGCGCCGGCGGCCTTTAGCTGGTGTTCCAGGTTCTCGTCGCCGGCGCCGTGATGCTGGATGGCGATGCGCGCGCCGGTGAGGTCGCGGGCCAGGAGGTGCTCCAGGATGTCGGCGGTGGTTTCGGACTCGGCGATGAAGTCGGGGCGGTAGCCGGCGTTGACGATCGCGCCGGTGGGTTTGGCGCCGCGTGCCAGGATCGTGGCGGACCCGAGGGTTCGGTGGAGTGCTGCCTGCAGCTCGGGGTAGGCGTCCAGGGCCTCAAGCCAGCTGGTGAATCCGATGGCGGTGGTCACAATGACGTAATCGACGCCGCCGTTTGCGAGTGTGCCGGTGGTGTGGAGAAGCTCGGCGTCGTTGGTGGTGGGGATAACGGTGAGCGGCGCGGCGATGGTGGTGCGGGCGCCATGGCGGGCGAGGGATTCGGCGAATTCTTCGGCGCGACGTTCGACGGGGAGCAGGAAGTGGCGGCCTTGGAGCGTGGTGCTCAGCGGCGAAGAACTTTGCAATGAGGGAGTGTCTGGTGCGTTCATTGGTTCTTTAGCCTAGCGCGGGCAGACGGCGAGGAGCTAGTTCACAAGTGGTGCTGTTTCTATAGCAAAATGAGTGGCGGTCGAGAGGGGAAGGGGATGCGATGGGGGAGGGGGTGGCATATGAGCGGATCTATAGAGCTGGGGTTTTGGAACGTCCGGGGGTGATCCGGTAACCATTCTGCACAGAATGAACATTTTGCTTTGCATACAAGATAGTGTGCTGAGTCACAGATACTGTTAATTCTCATTAACTGAAATGGAGTGGGTGCGTTGAGTACAAGCGATCACCAGGCCAGCCATCAGGACCTCGTGCAGGAGCTGCGCGAGCGGCTCGAGCGGGCCGCGCAGGGTGGAGGTGACGCCGCACGCGCGCGGCACGAATCCCGGGGCAAGCTGCTCCCGCGCGACCGCATTCTCACCCTGCTGGACCCGGGAAGTCCGTTTTTAGAGATCGCGCCCCTGGCCGCCGAGGAGATGTACGACGGCAAAGCACCGGCCGCGGGACTCATCGCCGGGGTGGGCCTGGTCGAGGGGCGGCTGTGCATGATCGCAGCCAACGATGCCACCGTCTCCGGCGGAACGTATTACCCCATGACTGTGAAGAAGCACCTGCGCGCCCAGGAGATCGCGGAGGAAAACCGCCTGCCGTGCATCTACCTGGTGGACTCCGGCGGGGCGATGCTGCTCCAGCAGGATGAGGTGTTCCCCGACCGCAACCACTTCGGCCGCATCTTCTTCAATCAGGCGAACATGTCCGCCAAGGGCATTCCGCAGCTCTCCGCCGTGATGGGCTCCTGCACTGCCGGCGGCGCCTACGTCCCGGCCATGTCCGATGAGACCATCATCGTGGAAAATCAAGGCACCATCTTCCTGGCCGGCCCGCCCCTGGTGAAAGCTGCCACGGGAGAGGACGTCACCCCGGAGGAGCTGGGCGGTGGAGCGATGCACTCGCGCATCTCTGGCGTGTCCGACCATCTGGCCAGCGACGATAAGGATGCTTTGCGGCGCATGCGCGACATCGTCGCCACGTTGCCGGACAACAAGCCCACCCCGTGGCTGAGGCAGGAGCCGAAGCAGGCCCCACGACCGCAAACAGACCTGTATGACATCGTCCCGACGGACGCGAAGATCCCCTACGACGTCCACGATGTGATCGAAGTTCTCGCCGACGCGGGCTCCATCTCCGAGTTCAAGGCCGAATACGGCACGTCCATCGTGACCTGCTTTGCCCGCCTGGAAGGGCACAGCGTGGGAATCATCGCGAATAACGGTGTGATTTTCGCCGAAGCGGCCGTGAAGGGCGCGCATTTCATTGAGTTGTGCGAGCAGCGCAATATCCCACTGATTTTCCTGCAGAACACCACGGGATTTATGGTGGGCCGCCAGTACGAAGAAGGTGGCATTGCCAAGCACGGCGCCAAAATGGTCAACGCCGTGGCCACGGCCTCGGTGCCGAAACTCACGGTGGTTATTGGCGGCGCCTTTGGTGCGGGTAATTACTCGATGTGTGGCCGCGCCTACAGCCCGCGCTTTTTGTGGATGTGGCCGAATGCCCGCATTTCCGTGATGGGCGGACCGCAGGCGGCGATGACCCTGTCCACGGTCCGACGTGCTCAGATCGAACGTTCCGGCGGCGAGTGGTCCGCGGAGGAACAAGAAGCATTTGAAGCCCCGATCCGGGAGATGTTCGAGGAGAAGTCCAGCTGCTGGTATTCCACCGCGCGCTTATGGGATGACGGGGTCATTGATCCCGCGGATACACGGCGCACGCTGGCCATGGCTCTTGATATTTGCGCTCAATCCGAGCGCGCACCTCAGGGCTTTGGCGTATTCCGCATGTAAACGCACTGAACCATATTGCTGATTATTTTTCACACAAGGAGTGCAACCCGTGACACGCACAACAATCGATACCGTTCTTATCGCCAATCGCGGTGAGATCGCCTGCCGCGTCATAAACACCGTCCATTCCATGGGGCTGAAGGCCGTAGCGATTTATTCCGACGCCGACCGCTCGGCCCCACACGTCCACTTAGCTGATAAGGCCGTCCATGTGGGTCCGGCTGCTGCCGCGCACTCTTATTTAGACATCGACAAGGTCATCGAGGCAGCGCGCGCCTCGGGCGCGGACGCCATCCACCCCGGCTATGGGTTCCTCTCGGAAAACGCCGCCTTCGCGCGCCGCTGCGAGGAGGAAGGCATCGTATTCATCGGCCCGCCGGCCGAGGCCATCGACACGATGGGCGACAAGATCACGGCCCGCGCCACGGTGGAATCCCGCGGCGTGCCCACGGTCCCCGGCATTTCCCGCCCGGGCTTGAGCGACCAAGAGATCATCGATGCCGCCCCGGACATCGGATTCCCCGTGCTCATCAAGCCCTCCGCCGGCGGTGGCGGCAAGGGCATGCACCGGGTGGAGAACATCGAGGACCTGCCGCAGGCTCTGGTCACCGCCCGGCGCGAGGCCGCGAGCTCCTTTGGCGATAGCACCCTGTTCCTGGAGCATTTCGTGGACACCCCGCGGCACATTGAGGTGCAGATCGTGGCGGATTCTCACGGCAACGTGATCCACCTGGGGGAGCGGGAGTGTTCCTTGCAGCGCCGCCACCAGAAGGTGATTGAGGAGGCTCCCTCGGCGCTGCTGGACGCCGCGACCCGCGAGGACATTGGCCAGGCAGCGTGCGATGCTGCCCGGGCGTGTGGCTATCGCGGCGCGGGCACGGTGGAGTTCATTGTCTCGGCCTCCCAGCCGGATCGTTTCTTCTTCATGGAGATGAACACCCGCCTGCAGGTGGAGCACCCGGTCACGGAGCTGGTCACGGGCGTGGATCTGGTGGAGTGGCAGATCCGCGTGGCGCGCGGGGAGCAGCTGCCTCTGCGTCAAGATCAGGTGGAGCTCACCGGCCATGCGGTGGAGGCGCGCGTGTATGCCGAGGATGCGGCGGCAGGGTTCCTGCCCACGGGTGGCACGATCAGTGCTTTGTCCTGGCCGGTGGGCCCCGGGGTGCGCGTGGATTCCGGTGTGGCCGAGGGCCAGACCATTGGCTCGGATTACGACCCGATGCTGGCCAAGGTCATCACGTGGGGTTCTGATCGCGCCCGCGCGCTGAAGGGTCTGGATGACGCCCTGGCCGCCACCGTGATCGACGGCGTGGTCACCAACGTGAACTTCAACCGCTTCCTCATCACCCATCCGGACGTGTTGGCGGGGGATCTGCACACCGGTCTGGTGGACGAGCTGTGCGGCGATTTCGCCAACCCGTCCACGCCGCTGGCAACGTTTGGCCTGGTCGCGCTGCATCACGCGCGTAATGCGGGCCGTCAGGCGTCCCGGACGTTGAGTGGCGCCTGGACGTCGGCGGATGCGTGGCGGGGTGGGCGAGATGCCGCGCCGATCCGGTTGCTGCTGACCGACAATCCCGACGACGCCCACAGCGCGCGCACCATCAGCCTCACTGAAAAGGACAACGGTGCTGGCTCTCCGAGGACGTGGACGCTCACGTCGGAAGCGCTGGTGGATGATTCCGAGGCTGCCGTGGTGGAGCAGTGCGAGCTGCAGCTGCTGGAGCGTCCGGCGGGCAACCGTTCGAGCGCTTCAGACGCCGCTGGGCAGGCCGCCACCCAGTATCACCTCGCCCTTGATGGCGGTCCCACCGAGCACTGGATTGTCGGAGCCACCTCCACCTGCGGGCGGTACTACGTCACGGGCCCGCAGGGCACCGTGTGCGTCACGCACCTGACCGGCACGGCGGCGGATAGCTCCGCTCAGGACAGCACGGGTGCCCTCACCAGCCCCATGCCGGGCACGGTGATTGCCGTGGAGGTGGAGAGTGGGGCGTCGGTCAATGAAGGACAGACGGTGCTGGTCATTGAGGCGATGAAGATGGAGCACACCATCGCGGCACAGGTGGCGGGCGAGGTCAGCATTGCCGTGGCGGTAGGCGACAAGGTCACCACCGGGCAGGTCCTGGCCGAGGTGCACGCGGACGGGGAGGATGCCTAAGGACTCCCGGCCCGCGCACAGCACACCCGCACCAACCAGCTCGACCACACAGAACTCACAACTCACAGAACAGGAATCACGATTATGGCTATGCTCACCCCAGAACACGAAGAACTCCGCCGCTCCGTTGAAGATTTTGCGAACAACGTGGTGGACCCCGTTGCCGCGCAACACGACCGGGAGCACACCTTCCCCTACGACGTGGTCCGCGCCATGGGCGAGATGGGGCTGTTCGGCCTGCCCATCAGCGAAGAATACGGAGGCATGGGTGGCGACTACTTCGCCCTCGGCATCGCGCTGGAAGAGCTCGGGCGCGTGGACCAATCCGTGGCCATCACCCTGGAGGCAGCCGTGTCCCTGGGCATCATGCCCATCTACAAGTTCGGCACCGAGGAGCAGAAGAACACCTACCTGCCGGACCTGGTTGCCGGCCGCGCGCTCGCCGGCTTCGGACTGACCGAGCCGGACTGTGGCTCGGACGCCGGCGGAACCAAAACCACCGCCAAGCTAGACGGCGGCCAGTGGGTTGTGAACGGCTCGAAGCAGTTCATCACCAACTCAGGCACGGACATCACCTCCCTGGTCACCGCCACCGCCGTCACCGGCACGCGGGACAACGGCTCCAAGGAAATCTCCGCCATCATCATCCCCACCGGCACCCCGGGATTCACCGCGGAAGCCCAGTACAACAAGGTGGGGTGGAACGCCTCCGATACCCACCCCTTGACCTTCAGCGACGTCCGCGTTCCCGAGGAGAACCTGTTGGGCGAGCGTGGCCGAGGCTTCGCCCAGTTCCTCTCCATTCTGAACGAGGGCCGCATAGCGATCGCCGCACTGGCCACCGGCGCGGCCCAAGGCTGCGTGGATGAGTCCATCGCGTACGCCAAGGAGCGCACCTCCATGGGACGGGCCATCTCCGAATACCAGGCCATCTCCTTCAAGATCGCCCGCATGGAAGCCCGCGCCTGGTCCGCCCGCCAGGCATGGCACTCGGCGGCGGCGAAGATGCTCTCCGGGCAAGACTTCACCAAGGAAGCCTCCATCGCCAAGATGGTCAGCTCCGAAGCGGCCATGGACAACGCACGGGACGCCACCCAAATCCACGGCGGCTACGGATTCATGAACGAGTACCGCGTGGCCCGCCACTACCGGGACTCCAAGATCCTCGAGATTGGCGAGGGCACCACCGAAGTCCAGCAGATGCTCATCGCACGATCGTTAGGACTGTGACGGCCGGGTGGCGTCGGGTCATTCCATCCCACAGACCCGGCCCACCGCCAGCAGCCCGGCGAACAATAACGGAATAACATCGCAGCACACAGTGACCACCGAAGGAGAACGTCCATGGCAGACAACCCAGCAACCGAACGGCCTCAGGAAGGCAGAACCGTCGAGCAGCGCGGACTATGGTTCGAGGAATTTGAAGAAGGCGTGACCTACCTGCACCGCCCCGGCAGGACCGTCACCGAAGCGGACAACACCCTGTTCACCACCCAAACGATGAACACGCAGCCCCTGCACCTGGATGCGGCCTGGGCGGCCACGCAATCAGGATTCAACGGCGAGCGGCTGGTCAACTCCCTGTTCACCCTCTCCACGGTGGTGGGGTTGTCCGTCAGCCAGCTGTCCCTGGGCACGATCGTGGCGAACCTTGGCTTCAAGGACGTGTCCTTCCCGCATCCGCTGTTCCACGGGGACACGCTGTACGCGGAGACCGTGTGCGTGGGCAAGCGCCTCAGTTCCTCGCGGCCGGGCCAGGGGATCGTGGAGCTGCACCACATTGGGCGGAACCAGCACGGCGACATCGTGTGTGAGGCAACCCGCTCCACGATGATGCAGTGCCGACCGCAGAACTAGACCCTCAGAGACCGTAAGAGACCCCCTAAAGAGGCAGACATGGATACACCACACGCTCCGCGCACCTGGATTCCTGCAGGTCCCGCGCTGTTGTTCGCTCCTGCGGACCGGCCGGAGAGATTCGCCAAGGCAGAGCAACGCTCGGACATGGTGATCGTGGACCTGGAGGACGGGTGCCGCGCCGAAAATCGAACCGACGCCCGGCGCATCATTGCAGAGTCTTCACTCAACCCGGCCACCACCATCGTGCGCATCAACCCGCCGGAAAGTGACGAGTTCGCCGAGGATGTGGAGGCTGTGATGCGCAGTCCCTTCACGCAGGTGATGATCCCCAAGGCGGAGGACCTGTCCGCGATGGACCTTCCCGAACAATGGGAGGTCATCGCGCTGATTGAAACCCCGCGGGGCGTGCTAAACGCCGCGGAGATTGCGGCACATCCCCAGGTGGTGGCGCTGTTCTGGGGCGCGGAGGACTTAACCGCCGCGTTGGGAGGAACGTCCTCCCGCTATGGGCGGGACGAGGTGCCCACCCCGGGAGGAGGAGTCTCGGGGCACCCCGGTGGCTACCGGGAGGTTCCTCGCCTCACGCGCTCCCTGGTGCTGCTTCATGCCGCGGCGGCGGGCGTCGTGGCTCTGGACTCCATCCACGCTGACACTACGGATAGTACTGGGGCGTATGCGGAGGCCGTGGACGCCGCAGCCAGTGGCTTCGCCGCCACCGTCTCCATCCACCCAGGATTGGTCCCCGCGATCCGGAAGGCATACAGCCCCACGGAGGAGCAGGTGGACTGGGCACGGCGCGTGGAGGAGGGCGCCCGCAGCAACAGCGGCGCCTTCGCCGTGGATGGGAAGATGATCGACCTTCCTCTCCGGCGTCAAGCCCAGGTCATCCTGGCCCGCGCACAAGCAACACACCCCTCTCACTAGGCAACACACATCTTCACTAGGCAACACACCCCTCTCTCAAAAGGAAGAACAATGACACCACATGTACAACCACTGTTTGAACCGCCCGCATCTCGCGAACTGAGCGACCCCTCCACCATCGAGGGCATCGAGAAGCTCAGCTACGGCAAAGGCAACACGGACGTTCCCCTCCTGGAGGAAACCCTCGGCGCGAACCTCGCCCGCATGGTGTCCCTGTACCCAGACAATGAAGCGATCGTGGACCTGTACGGCGACATCCACATGACGTACACGGAGTTCTACCGCAAGGTGCAGCGCCTAGCCTCCGGCCTGTACGCCGAGGGCTACCGCCCCGGCGACCGCATCGGCATCTGGGCGCCCAACCGCTGGGAATGGACGATCGTGCAGTACGCCACCGCAGAAATCGGCTGCATTTTGGTGTGCATTAACCCCACCTACCGCATCAAAGAACTCAACTATGTGATGAATCAGGCGGGCATTAAGGCGCTGTTTTCCGCGGGCCGCTTCAAGGACTCGAACTACCGGGCCATGATCCACACCGCGGAACACCAGTTTGACCGCAATTACAAGGAGACCATCTTCTTCGGATCCGAGCGTTGGAATGAACTGTCCAACCACGCCATTTTGGATCTGAATCCCATCCGCGAGCAATTAAGCCCGCATGACCCGATCAATATTCAGTACACCTCCGGCACCACGGGAATGGCCAAGGGGGCCACCCTGTCCCACCGCAATATCCTGAACAATGGCTATTTCGTGGGTGAGGTCATCAACTACACGGATAAGGACCGCGTGGTCATTCCCGTGCCGTTTTTCCACTGCTTCGGAATGGTGATGGGAAACATCGCCGCGTTGTCTCACGGCGCGACCACCATCATCCCGGGGCCCGTGTTCACGCCGCAGTCGGCGCTGGAAGCTGCACATTTGGGGCAGGCGACCTCCCTCTATGGTGTGCCGACCATGTTTATCGCGGAGTTGCATGAATTGAGCTTGGCGTCGGGAAAATATGATTTATCCAACCTGCGCACCGGAATCATGGCTGGAACGTCCTGCCCCACAAAGACCATGCGCGAAGTGATGGACATTATGGGCATGACGGAAGTGTCCATTTGCTACGGCATGACCGAAACCAGCCCCGTGAACCACCAAACCACCCCGGACGACGCCGTGGAAAAGCGCGTGGAAACCGTGGGTCGGCCGGGTCCTCATATCGAGGTGAAAATCGTCGACGCCAACGGCGATATCCTTCCCCGCGGCCAGCAGGGCGAAATCCTGGTCCGTGGATATTCGGTGATGAAGGGCTATTGGGACATGCCCGTGAAAACCGAGGAAGCCATTGATGACGACGGGTGGATGCATTCGGGCGACCTGGGCCTCATGGACGACGAGGGATACGTGCAGATCACCGGCCGCATTAAGGACATGGTGATCCGTGGTGGAGAGAACCTGTATCCGCGCGAGATTGAAGAGTTTTATTACTCGCACCCGGACATTTCCGACGTGCAGATTATCGGCGTGCCCGATGAAAAGTACGGCGAGGAATTGATGGCGTGGATCATCATGAACGACGGGGCAGAGCCTCTCACCGCGGAGGATCTGAAGAAGTTCGCTGACGGAAACCTGGCCCGCCACAAGATCCCTCGCTATGTGCATGTGGTGGATTCCTACCCCATGACCTTGTCAGGAAAGGTACGCAAGGTGGAAATGCGCGAAATGGCCATTGACATTCTGGGTATGTACGACAAGAACGACAAGAACTAGCACACACGAACAACGAGCGCTCCTAGGCAAGGAGCGCTCGTTGTGGGCTGTATGTACTTCAACGGTTCCGTCCGCTCTTAGCGGCGTGTTCCGCTTAAGCCCGGAACTCCTTCAGCTTGCTCAGCACCGTTTCGGGCACTGCCTCAGCCGGGATGGTGGTGAGCGCCAGAGGAGCGTCCTGGGGAAGCGGCTGATCCGTCACCCACACCTCCGACTCGATGACCGGCAGGTGGACGTCGATCCCAGGGAAGTCCAGGGAGTCTTCACGCCGGTAGCCCATTACCCAGTCGTAGTGGGCGGCCACATTAATGACCGGCTGGTAGGCCTCCTCGGTGGTGCTGTGCTTGCGCTCGTCCATGATGATCCCGGAGATGCCCGTCGCAGCAAAGGAGCGCAGGTTGTCGGACAGGTACATGGACACGCGCTCGGCGTCATCGTCGTCGAACTCGTTGCCGCCACCGACGATCGCATCCGCCTCGTAGGCCAGCGCCTTCGGGCAGGACACCTGCAACAGAATTGCGCCGCCCACGATCGTGGTGAACGCGGAGACGATCGCGTCGAGCCGCGAGCGGAGCTCCTCGTTCGTGGCTGCCACACGCGCGGCGTAGCCGGGCCGGGATTTCTCGCCCATGGCCTCTTTCAGCTCATCTACGTTGTTCATCGACCACGTGCGCACGGCATTGAGCGGAAGGATAGTCACAGCGGAGTTCAGCAGCCGTTGTGCCTGTTGAGCGTGGTTGGCCAGCGCCGTGGGATCGTCATAGGGGATCGGCTTGCCCTGAAGGAGCACCTTCTGGGCATATGCCCACGAATCAATGATCACACCGGGCTGGGATGAACCCTGACCGTGCAAAATCTGGGAGATGTCCGAACTCATAATTGTCTATCCTTGTCGTGTCTCGTGCGCTTCAATACCGATGTTTACCGACGCCGACGCCGGCGCGGTGTAGCGAAGCGCGATGGGGGAAGAAAAGAGGGAAGGGAAGTGGGGGACGCCCGTGGCGGACGCGGAGTCACCGGACGCGTGGTCAAGGGCTCATTGCCGACGAGCCCTCGCGCTATCCGTTACTGAGGCCAGCTACAGAGACCTGCAGCCTAGGCCGGATTCCCCGGATTCCTAGGCCTTGGTGTGCGTGACCTCCCCGTACTTCTCCTCCAATTCCTTGATCCGGTTTTCCAGCTTCTCGATCTTGAGAACGTGGCGGTTCGGAACGAAGATCAACGGAATCTCGCCCAGCTTGCCCTTCACGCGCTTCGGTCCCTGGGCATCCCACACGGTGGCGGTGACGTCCTCCGTGTCGTCGCCCCAGCTGCCGAAGTATAGAAGATCCTCCGCCGGCTCCTCCGTGACGAACTGCTTCACGAATTCGTTGTACGGAGTGCCGCGCTTCAGGCGCGCCTCGCGCTCCTTCTTCCGCAGCTCCTCGGTGCCGTCCTTGTCCACCACCAGGGTGTCCCGGTTCCACTCCACCTGGTAGATGTTCTTGGCCACCCAGTCGGAAATGCGGCCGAACTTGATGTCCTGCATCACCAACTCAGGGTCGCGCTCTAGCACGTCTCCGTATCCGCCGCCGGCACCCTGGGCGATCATGTACAGCTCACCCTCCTGGGAGTGATCGAACTGAAGACCCATGTGGTAGGTGGTGTATTTGCCATCCTCGAATGGCTGCTCGTTCATGACCCGCTTCATGGACAGGTCGAACTGTGACGGATCCTTCTTGACGATGTCGAAGATATTGATGCCCTTCACCATCGCCAGCGGGTAGGTGGGGCAGCCGTAGCCGCCGAACAGGCCGGGCACGGAGGAGAACTTCGCGCCGGACGTCACCGTCATGAATCCCCAGCTTGGGGTGTTGCGGGCGGCCACAATCATCTCGTAGCCCATGCCACCGCGGTACTTTCCGAAAGCCTGGTTGTCCTGCACCACACGCTTGGAGACCAGCTGGAGGAAAGGAACTTCCTCCTCCATCACTTCCTGCTCACCGGTATCCGCCATTGCACAGAACAGGGGAGCCACGGCATCCTCGCCATCCTGGAAGGCCTTCGCGCCGCCGCCCATACCGTTGAGGTCCGCACACAGGTTTCCGACCTGCTCGCCGTGCTGGGTTTCTCCACCCCACAGGAAGTCGTTGATCTGGTTGAACCACGGGGCGATGACGTTCGCGTACTTCTCCTCCACAGAGAACTGCAGCTTGGCGTAGGCCGCCTGCAAGCACGTGAATCCGCGGAAGGAGGCCTGCAGGTTCTGGCCCGTCGGGGCGTCGTAGGAGCAGTCCGCCCAGGAGCCCTCGTCGGAGATGATCTCGATGGGGGATAGGGCGCC
This sequence comes from Corynebacterium sp. zg254, assembly GCF_024701495.1. Classification (NCBI taxonomy): domain Bacteria; kingdom Bacillati; phylum Actinomycetota; class Actinomycetes; order Mycobacteriales; family Corynebacteriaceae; genus Corynebacterium; species Corynebacterium sp. zg254. Next base: position 710,154 of record NZ_WIAR01000001.1, on the reverse strand, counting down.
CGTGGACCGGGGAAGATCAGGCCACCAATAGGACAAAATAGCCTGAGCCATGAAGGCCTTCGTCGAAGAATATGGCGAATTAATGGCCCTATTGAGGATTTCCGGACCGGTTCCTCGAAGGTCAACAATTAATCGCTCGCCCTTTACTGTGATGGTGCAGGCGAATTTAATCAGAATGTTTTCTTTCAGCGTGGAATCCACAAACTGATTAATGCGGACCGTGCCGTCGGGCATTTCTGCAATACGGCGCCGAACTTCCTGCTCCACATCCTCCACCGTCATGCGAATGGCCGCCACGAACGGCTCCACACCAAACTCTTCGATAGTGCGGTCCACGATGTCCATCACGCGGCGGACAGCGCCCATCTTCACCTTGATGTCGGCCAGCATCAGCTTCGGGTCGCGCGTGGAGTGCTGCAGGAAGGTCAGCAGGTCACGGCGCAGGTGGCCGCGCTCCACGATCTTCATGGGGGAGCCGCGCAGGCCGTCGTCGAACGGCGTTTCGGAACCGGAGGGCATGCCGCCCGGCTCGCAGGCGCCGTTCTCACCCTCGTGGATGGTCGCGCCCACCCACGCGATGATCTCTCCCTCGCGCATGACGGGGACCAGCATGGATTGGTCGGTGTTGTGCACCATGCCGAAGCGGGCGTCGTTATGGAAGAAACCATCGCCGGGGTTGATGCCCACGGTGGGTTCGTCCTTCCAGTACTTCATGATGTAGCGGATGGGGTGGTGCAGCACGGCGGAGAAGGCGATCACGCCGCGGTTGGACATGTAGCACACGTCGCCGGCGGCGGTGTAGACCGCCACGGAGAGGTCCGCCCACTTCGCGCCGGGTGCGGCACCCATGGATTCGCACATTTCGAAGGCCTCATCCAGGGAACCCGACAGGCGGCGGCGAATACGATCCGCCAACAGGGGGTCATGTTCCTGGGCAAGGATCCTCTCTTCAAGGTCACTGCGCTCGCTGATGGAGTGGTTACGCATGATTTCTGGGTCGGGGCCCAGGAACAGCGTGGTGTCATTCATGAAATCGTCAACCCACTGCTGCTCCTCAGGGGTGAGCTGACGTGCCATCTCTTCGTGGCTCATGTGGGAGTGGCCCGCATGTCCCTTTGCTTTTTCCGGTGTGGTCATGGTGTGTTCCTTTCACGCGACGGTGGTTTAGGCATCTGCGCTTGCGTCAGATGGTTGGGCGTTGTGCTTTCCTCGGGGACGGGTGTCCCCCTTGAGCAGCCACACCGCTCCTTGAGGAGTAGGTTCTGTGCGCCACCCTGGCTCGATGAGGTAGGTGGTGCTTTCGGTCGTGATGATCGCCGGCCCTTCCACCACGTACTTTTCGTTGAGGGCGGTCTGGTCGTAGACCGGGGTCTCCAGCGGCTCGTCGTGGCCCACGAAGTGAACCTTGCGGCTGCTGACCTTCTCAGGCGTGGAGCGTTCGGCGTCGAAGAACAGGGATTCGAAGTTCACCACATCGCCGTTGATGTAGGAGGCTACGCGCACGGTCTGGACGCGCACGCCCGCCTCAGGGGCCTGGGTACCTTCGCCGTAGCGGTCGCCGTAGATGTCGGAGAACGTGCGGATGACCTTCAGCACGTCGCCCACGTTGTTCAGGCGGTTGATGTCGAAGGACACGGCGGTGGTGACCAGCTGGTTGCCGTAGCGCATGTCCATTTCCAGGCGGTGCTCCACCTTGGAGACGTCGTAGCCTTGGCGGATGAGGTCCTCGCGGCCGCGCTGCTCGAGCTCCTCCACATATCCGTTGAAGCGCTCGTAGTCATCGAAGAGGTCCCGCGTGATGGGGTCGTAGAGCACGATGTAGGAGGAGCGCTCGTGGATGTGCAGCGGCTTCATGTTGCCTGCGCCCAGGGCGGAGAACACTGAGGAGAACGGTGGGAACAGGATGCGCTTAATGCCTGCCTTCTCGGCGATGCCACAGGCGTGCAGCGGTCCGTTGCCGCCGTAGGCCAGCATGGTGTAGTCATCCACCACACCACCGTGGGAGCGTAGCTCCATCTCGATGCCGATGGCCATCTGCTCGTCCACGGTGCGCTTGACCACCTTCGCGGACTCGATGGGGTCCAGGTCCAGGTAGTCGCCAATGTGCTCTTCCATCGCGAACAGGGATCGCTTCGGGTTCAACTTGATGAAGCCGTTGGCGTAGTTGTCCGGATCCAGGTATCCCAGCAGCAGGTCCGCATCGGTGACGGTGGGGCGAAGGCCACCACGGTCGTAAGCCGCAGGTCCCGGGTCCGATCCTGCAGACTCTGGTCCCACCTTCACCGCGTGGTGAACGCGGTCGTAGGAGGCGATGGAGCCACCACCGGATCCCAAGGTGTTCAGGTGGATCATGGGCACGGACACCAGCCAGCGGCCGATGGTCGGCTGGAAGTCGTAGTGCTGAATTCCGCCTTCGGGCACCAGGCCGATGTCGAAGGAAGTACCACCCATGTCCATGGACACCACGTCGCCCAGGCCGGTGACTTCCGACAGGTGCTGCGCGCCACCCACACCAGCGATCGGGCCGGAGTGGATGGTTTGCAGCGCATCGGTGGAGTTCGGCTGCGCCATACCACCGGAGTTGTGCACCACGAGCATCGGCTTTTCATATCCGGAGGCTCGCAGGTTCTGGGACAGCTGGTTCAGCGCGTGGAACATGGTCTCGTGCAGGAAACCATCAATGATGGTGGAGGACGCACGCACGTACTCACCCTTACGCCCCGAAACCTGGCTGGACAGCAGCACAGGAATGGAGCCCAGCTCGTGGGACGGGAAGTCCTCCAGGATGATCTCCAGGATCCGCTCTTCGTGCGTGGAGTTTTCCGTGGCGTTGGTCAGGGCAATGACCAGCGCTTCGGCGCCCTCGTCCACCAGCTCGCGCACTTGCTGGCGCACGTCGTCGTCCATCATCGGAACCAGGATTTCGCCCACGGAGTCCACGCGTTCCTTGATGGAGCGCACCAGGTTGCGCGGCACCAGGGGTTCGGGGCGCTCGGCGTCGGCCATATCACCCTGCTTGAGAGGGTCCAGGCCAGCACCGTAGCCCTTGGAGCGGGAGATGTGGATGGTGTCCTCAAATCCGTGGGTGACCAGCACGCCCACCTTGGGGCCCTTGCCTTCGATCAGGGCGTTGGTGCCCAGGGTGGTGGCGTAGCGAACGGAGTCCACGCCCTTGAGCACTTCCTCGCGGGACAGGCCGGCGCGGGTGCAGGCGTTGTCCAGTGCCGCGTTGAAGCCCAAGGCCAGGTTGTGGTGCGTGGTGAGTGCCTTGGATTCGATGTAGGTGTCATCCCACACGAAGAAGCAGTCGGTGAAGGTACCGCCGATGTCAACGGAGATTCTGCGCATCTTATTTCCCTTCCTGCTCAAAGCGGGCGCTCAAGTCAGCTTCCGCGTTTTCGCCAGGGCCGTAGTTCAGAACCTTCTCGGGATCCTTTCCGGAGTTGCCCCAGTGTTCCCGCAGCCAGTCCAGGTCGAAGACCATGTCAATGGCTGGTGGGTGCCCCGGTGGCAGGTACTCTGCCTCGATCTGGGTGGCGCACCCTGGGCAGTAGTATTCGAGGATGCGGCAGAATTTCGGGTCGGGGGAGAACGTGTATTCGTAGCGTTCCTTGTCCAGGATGGAGGGGTGGATCTCCTCTGGGTTGCGGTCGTAAACCAGGGTGCCCTCTTTGTAGTTTCCTCGGGCGTCGGCAATGTCGTGGCCGCAGACGCGGCACATCCAGCGCTCGGTGTCGAGATCAATTAACAGGTATTCTGTCATTGGAACTCTCATGATGATCTCCTTCGTGTCTGAAGTCGTAAGGGGTTGAGATGTTTCATGGGTTCGGCAAAACCCACGATGCGTGTGTGATCTGCTGGTCGTTAGGTCGTCACATCTTCGAGTAGCAGGTCACCGGCATCAGAAACTGTGAATGTCCATCCTTCGGGGACGCGTGCGGTGAAGAATGGCCCTTCGATGATGGCTGGCCCGTGCGCGTGGGCTTGGGCTTGTTGGGCATCGAGGTCGTACACGGGGACGTCATCGCGCTGTTCCGGTGCGCTGAGGATGGACCGATGGGACGACGCCTGGGCGTCCGGCCCGTCGGACCTGAAATCGCCCTCAAGCACTGGGTGTTCCAGCACATAGGTGGCGGTGAGCTCCAGGAGCACACGGGAGGCACCCTCGGTGCCGGAGAGGTCAGCTCCCTGGTTTTCCGTGGTGGTGCCGTCTGCATTGTCGGTGATGGTGCGCCAGTCCAACTCGCAGTCGTCCAGGGAGTATCCCTCTTGGAACATTGCTCGCGCCGCTAGCTCCAACAGTTCTTCCCGGGCGGAGTCCAGGGAGTCCTGGGACTGTCCCGTGACGTCCACGCGGACGGTCTGGGACACGTCGGAGAAGCTGATGCCGTAGGCGGAGAAGATCGCGGCCAGGCGCGGGATCAGGACCTTCTTCACACCGGCGATGCGTGCGGCCAGGCATGCGCTCATGGGACCACCGCCGCCGAATGCGGCGAGTGCGGTGGAGTCCTTGTCCTTGATGTGAGGGGTAAAGGCGCCCGCCACGGCCTGGGCGTAGGCCTTTTCCATCTCCAGCAGGGCTTCGTCCAGGCTGATGCCCAGGGGCTCTGCCACGGTGGCGGTGATGACGGCCTTGGAGCGCTCGGGGTCCAGGTTCAGTTCACCGTTGAGGTAGGTGCTGGGGTCCAGGATGCCGAGCAGCAGGTTCACGTCCGTGATGGTGGCTTTTTCGCCACCGAATCCGAAGCAGGCTGGTCCAGGGGCAGCGCCAACGGACTCCGGGCCTACCGTGATCTTTCCGTCCTTGACCTCGATGATCGAGCTTCCGCCCACGCCGGCGGAGCGGACGTCGGACAGGGAGTAGGAGGACTCGATGCCTTCCACGCGCCCGTACCGGTCCGTCTTGATCTGGAGATCTTCGATGGATCCGACGTCGGTGGTTGTGCCACCGACGTCGATCATGAGCACGTGCTGGAGTCCGTATTGCTCGGCCAGCGCGCGAGTGCCTTCCAGGCCTCCGCGAGGTCCGGAGGAGTAGGTGCGCAGCGCCACGGACTTTGCCACACGGGAGGAGGCGCCGTCGTTGCGGTAGATCAGCAGTGGGTTCTTGACTTTGTGTGCGCGCAGGCGGTGCTCGGAAGAGTACAGGAAGCGCTCCACGGTGGGGTGCAAGAAGCTGTTGAGGACGGCGGACCAGATGCGGCGCACGTGGTTGCGGTCGTCGGCAAACTCCCAGGAGAACAGCACGGGCACGGATCCCAGCAGGTGGCGTGGGAAGCGCTTTAGCAGGATTTTCATGTAGGAGCGCTCGGTGGCCGGGTCATTCGCGGCGATGATGAGGCGTTCGGCGCCGGCGGTGGTGAGCGTGTTGACTGCGTTGAGCAGTTCTAGTTCGTCCTGGCCGGAGTCCTTGGTGAGTACCACGGTGCGTTCGCCCACCAGGTCCTTGAAGAGGCCGGTGGATTGCTCGTCGTAGCTCAGCTGTTCGATGAGTGCCTCGTCTTCGACGATCAGGCCCAGTCCTGGGCCCTTTCGTTCGACGAGTGCGTTGGTTCCCTGAGTGGAGGAGTATCGAATGATGCGAGTGGAGTTCAGAAGAGCCGGCAGGTCGGGTTCGTCGAAGACCTCACCGGATGCCTTGGTGATGCCCTTGAAGAAGCATTCCGAGAGATCGGTTGGGGTGGTGAGGGTTTTCGTGAAGGCGATGCCGTCTTTCGTGACCACGCAGATGTCGGTCAGAGTACCGCCATTGTCGATGTTAATGAGATTGTCCATCTGCATTCTCCTTCCCCCGCAGTGGCTGCATAATTGCTATTATCATGGTCGAATCTCCTAACTAGGGAGGTCAATTACTGAGGCGATGTAAAATGTGAAGCACTATTGGTGATCTCAATCACATCACGGGAAGTGAATCTAATGCATGATGGTCATTTTGTAAACGAAATTACTACACAACATGTGCTAACTAACCTTAATGGTTATTGTTTGCATTAGTGAATTGTTGCACTACCTGCAACTTTGGGTTGTGTCGGGTGGTTTACGTGGGGGTAGTTTCGAGTACCTATGTAGAGATTAATATAAGAAAGTGTAATTATTTAAAGGTAAACCCTCTACTTGTGGGCTCTTTTGTATATATTTATCTCGATAAGTCGAGCTGTGTGGGGTGGGCTGCCGGGGGTGATTAAAGGGCTTTCCTTGTTGCTGAGGTGCGGATTCTCGCGAACTGCTTCCGATGTATGAGTGGGGCGCTATGATTTCTGTAGCCAAAATACATATGGCTGTCGTTGACTGCGCATACGCAGTGCCATGCACAGTGCCATACGCATTGCCGTGCACACTGCCTCGCGCAACGCTGTGCGGCTGGCCCTGTGTGCCGCAGCGTCAACACTCGCGAACCACATCACCTTCAACGGGAGGAGCTTATCCCCACCATGAGCACACTAATGAGCGCGAAGGATGCCATCGCCGACATACCTCACGGTGCCACGCTGGCAGTGGGCGGATTCGGAATCTGCGGTATTCCGAATGTCCTGCTCACAGAACTGGCGGCCGCTGGGACGTCGGAACTCGAAGCAGTGTCCAACAACGCCGGTCTGGATGATCGCGGGCTGGGATTGCTTCTCGGCAATGGTCAGCTCCGGCGCATCATCGCCAGCTACGTCGGGGAAAATAAGGAGTTCGCCCGCCAATACCTGGAAGGGGAGCTGGAAGTAGAGCTGACCCCCCAGGGAACTCTCGCCGAACGCTTGCGCGCCGGGGGCTCGGGCATCGGCGCATTCTTCACCCGCACGGGCGTGGGCACCGTGGTGGCAGATGGCGGCATGCCGTGGAAGTACACGAAGGACGGGGCCGTGGAGATCAGCTCTCCTCCGAAGGAGACTCGAGAGATCCGCGGCGAGACCTATGTGCTGGAGCATGCGATCGAGGCCGACTTCGCTCTGGTCAGGGCGGCAGTCGCCGATGAAGCCGGCAATCTGCGCTTCCACGAGACCGCCCGGAACTTCAACCCACTGGCGGCGATGAGTGGCCGGGTGTGCATCGTCGAAGCTGAAAAGGTCGTGTCCGTGGGGGAGCTTGCCCCAGACGATATTCATCTGCCGAGTGTGTACGTGCACCGCCTCGTCGAACTCACACCGGAGCAGGCCGCAGACAAGAAGATCGAGAAGGAGACCGTACGATGACGCAGAACAACAGCACCGCCGCACACAACAGCACAGCCACCAATACCGTGGGATGGGACCGCCAGGCCATGGCGGCCCGTGCAGCGCTGGAACTTCGGGACGGCCAGTACGTGAACCTCGGCATCGGCCTGCCCACCCTGGTTCCCAACTACGTCCCGGAGGGAGTGAACGTCACCCTCCAATCCGAAAACGGATTGCTGGGCATCGGACCGTACCCGGAGAGAGGCCACGCGGACCCGGACCTGATTAACGCAGGCAAGGAGACCGTCACCACCCTTCCCGGCTCCAGCTTCTTTGACTCCGCCTTGAGCTTCGGGATGATCCGCGCCGGCAAGATTGACGTGGCGATTCTGGGCGCGATGGAGGTCAACGCCCAGGGAGACATCGCCAACTGGATGATTCCCGGAAAGATGGTGAAGGGAATGGGTGGCGCGATGGACCTTGTGGTGGGCGCGCGTCGCGTGGTGGTGCTGATGGAACACTGCAATAAGCACGGGGAGTCGAAGATTCTCTCCGAGATTCAGCTGCCACTAACGGGCACCGGCGTGGTCAACCGAATCATCACCGATCTGTGCGTCTTTGATGTGGAGGACGATGGCCTGGCACTGGTCGAGCTGGCGCCGGGCGTGACGGAGGAGCTTGTTCGCTCCAAAACTCAAGCCCCGTACCGCGTCGCCCTCTAAGGCCCCGTGGGCAACCACAATCCGTGCAGATCCACAGTCATGAAAAACTGTGATAGACACTAAAGAGAGCACACCCCTTATAAATCCATGTGCAGAAAGGTTTTAGTTACATATGAGTGAAGTATCGAAGGCTCAAGGACCACAGGACGTTGTTGTCGTTGGCGCGGCACGTACCGCCCAAGGCCGCATGCTGGGTGGCTTGTCCTCCCTGTCTGCCGTGGACCTTGGTTCGGAGGCCATCAAGGGCGTGCTGGACCGCTCCGGCATCTCCGCAGACAGCATTGATTACGTGCTGATGGGCCAGGTTGTTCAGGCGGGCTCCGGCCAGAACCCCGCCAAGCAGGCTGCTGTGAAGGCCGGCGTGTCCATCAATGTTCCTGCTGTGACGATCAACAAGGTCTGCCTGTCGGGACTCGACGCCGTCGTGTCCGCCTCCCGGCTCATTCGCCTCGGCGATGCCCAGGTAGTCATCGCTGGCGGCCAGGAGTCCATGTCCAACGCACCGTTTGTGGCGCCAGGTGTTCGCGCCGGGCACAAGTACGGTGCGATGGAGCTGCTGGACGCCCTGGAGCGCGACGGATTGTCCGACCCGAACGAGGGCACCTCCATGGGTAAGGAAACCGACGAGCACGCGCAGGAGGCCGGCCTGACCCGCGAGGAACAGGACAACATCGCCGCACTGTCCCACCAGCGTGCTGAAGCTGCCGTGGCTGAGGGCAAGTTCGCTGCGGAGATCCTGCCGATCGAGATCCAGGGCCGCAAGGGAAGCACCGTGGTGGACACGGACGAGGGCATCCGCCCGGGAACCACCGCAGAGTCTTTGGCGAAGCTGCGCCCAGCCTTCATCAAGGACGGCACCATCACCGCCGCATCCTCGTCCCCCATCTCCGATGGTGCGTCCGCACTGATCCTCACCACCCGTGAAAACGCTGAGGCGCAAGGCTGGACCGTACTCGCCACGCTGGGCGAGTACGGCCAGACCGCAGGACCAACCACCTCGCTGTTGTCCCAGCCATCGCAAGCTATCTCCGCGGCGCTGGACAAGGCTGGCTGGTCGGCGTCGGATTTGGATTTCGTGGAGATCAACGAGGCATTCGGCGCGGTCGTGGCGCAGTCCCTGAAGGATCTGGATTACCCGCTGGAGAAGACCAACATCCACGGCGGCGCGATTGCGCTGGGCCACCCGATTGGTTGCTCCGGTGCGCGTCTGGTGGTGCACGCGGTGCACGAGCTAGCATCCCGCGGCGAGGGCAAGGCTGCCGTGTCGCTGTGTGGTGGCGGTGGACAGGGCGACGCTCTGCTGCTGTTCCGCTAAGCGGAAGCCAGTGCTGATCAGAACACAGCTCTGAAAACCAGCCCTTATGGGGGACGCCATGGTGCGTCCCCCTTTGTGCGTGAGGGGCCACGGCCGCGGCAGGTGCGTCTCATCGGCGTTGAACCTGCCGGTGAGGGCTTGGACACGGACAAGCATGGCGCCCCGCTGAATAGGGGAGTGGTGGGCATGTTGCCCGCATCTAGCCCTGCGGATTTAGTCCGCGACATCTACCCCAGCAGGAAGAAGATTGCACACAGGGTGGGGACGGACACGATGGTGGAGACCACGGCGGTGTCCCTGGCCAGGATCGTTCCTACCTGGTAGCGCTGGGCGTAGGTAAAGACGTTCTGGCCGGTGGGAAGTCCAGCGATGACCGCGAGGATCAGGAGCGTGTGCTGGTCCATGCCGAAGAGGAAGTGCCCCAGGGCCACGGCCAGCGCCGGGTGGATGATGGTTTTGATGGCTGTGGCGGCCAGGACGCTGCGGCGGGGGCTCACACCCTTTTCCAGCACGCCCGTGCCGGCCAGAGACATGCCGAACCCGATGAGGGCCACGCCCACGGTTGCCCGGGCCAGTGTGTCGAGGGGCTCGGTGATGAGGAAGGGAAGCTGAATATCGTAGCGGGAGTGCAGCAGGCTAAGGGTCACGCCGATGACTGCGCCGATAATCATGGGGTTGCGCACGATCGCGCCAAGGACGTTACGGAGACGTTCGGCCCCACGGATGCGGGCGCTGCCGGATGGTTGTGTGGCGATGTCCAGGGCGAGCGTGGCCACGGGGGCGTAAAGGCCTACCTGGAACAGGATGATGGGAAGCGTTGCGGTGGGGTTGCCCAGGATATGCGCGGCCAGGGGGATGCCCAGGTGGGTGCTGTTGTTGTAGGAGCTCGCCAGCATGGCGATGAGGGAGTCGCTGGTGCCGCGCTTCGCGAGGAATCGGGATCCCAGGAAGCCCAGTAGTCCTGCCCCGCAGCCGGAGAGGATGGCGATCAGAAGCCCGGAGCCGAAGAGCAGTTCCAGGTCCGCATCCATCATGAACATGATGAGCATGGGCGGAAGGGCGATCCAGTACACGAACATGTTCAGGGTGTACACCGCGTTCGGACCCAGTAATTGTTTGCGCCCAACACAATAGCCCAATGCGATGATCACGATAACAACGGCAAATCCTGAGATCACATTGGGCATAATGCGCTAAGTATAGCGCGTGGGGGTTGTGCGAAGACTACTTGCGCACCACCTGGGTGCGAGCCCACTGATCAGTGAAGGACTGGCCGGCCGTGGACTTGCTGATGGTCACCGCGATGGCGATATAGACGGCAAAGACCAGCCAGGTTCCCACGAGAGGGATCCAGCCAATCACCATAGCTCCCAGGATCCAGGAGTTACGGATGGCAGAGGACCGCAGGGATGGGTTGGCTCCAGAGGCCTGGTCCTGAACACGAGTGCTTGTCGCCATGCGGCCCAGCGAACCGCCCCACTGGTGCTCCATGAACACACGGTAGGAGAACCAGATGAGGGTGGACAGAATGCCGGCGATGTAAAAGGGGGTGAGAGACAGCTCCGGGATTTGCTGCTGGATGCCCGTGCGATCTTCGATCTCTTGAGCAAGCGCCAACTTGTCCATCCAGTCCATGAATGGCTTAAGGCCGATGGCTGCAAAGCAGATAGTCATGATGACCATGCTGATCAGGCCATCAACAAGTTGGCTGAGGAAACGGATGCCTAGGCCGGCGTATTGAGGGGCCATGGCTGGATCTTCATTGCCTTGGGGGAAGGCACCGAAGGAACCGTAGGAGGAGTACTGCCCACCATCAGGGGACTGTGCTCCGTCTTGGTTTTGTGCCCCATTCGGGTACTGCGGGGAGGACTCGGAGAAATCTCCGTAGGGATTGGATGGCGTGGAGCCATTCGGGGTGGTCATAGGTTATATCTTTCTATGCTGAGGTGAGCCTTTACTTATTTGTATCATCTCTCACACTATTTTGCATACAAAAAACCCACCTTCTTGGACAAAAGAAGGTGGGTTTTCCGTGTCTGTTAAACGTCTACCGGGGAGATGCCCGGTATGAAGGCCTCGAGCCTATCAGCGGCTGTGGAATGGCAGCAGAGCCATCTCACGTGCGTTCTTGATTGCGGTAGCAACCTCACGCTGCTGCTTTGGGGTGAGACCGGTGACGCGGCGGGAACGGATCTTGCCGCGGTCGGAGATGAACTTACGCAGCAGAGCGTAGTTCTTGTAGTCAACCGTCTCAATGCCTTCGGCCTTGAGAGGGTTCTTCTTGGGGCGACGGGACTGCTCGATCCGCGCCTTCTTGATGTTGGTGCGCTTCATTGTGTGAGCCTCCCTTTACCAGCTGGACTTGCGGACGCCCGGCAGCTCACCACGGTGAGCCATCTGACGGACGCGAACGCGGGATAGACCGAACTTACGCAGGTAACCGCGTGGGCGGCCATCGGCTGCGTCACGGTTACGAACGCGGACTGGGGAAGCGTTGCGAGGCTGACGGTTCAGCTCCCACTGTGCTTCCATGCGGTCCTCGTCGGAGGTGTTCGGGTTCTTGATGATCTTCTTGAGCTCAGCGCGACGCTCCGCGTAACGGGCGACAATTTCCTTGCGCTGCTCGTTCTTAGCGATCATGGACTTCTTAGCCATAAATTATCGCTCCTCGCGGAATTCGACGTGCTTGCGGGCAATCGGATCGTACTTCTTCAGGGTCATACGGTCCGGGTTGTTGCGCTTGTTCTTACGGGTGACGTAGGTGTAACCGGTGCCAGCCGTAGACTTCAGCTTGATAATTGGGCGAATATCGTTACGTGCCATTTTTTAGATCTTCTCCCCACGGGCTCGGATCTTGGCAACGACGGATTCGATGCCATCACGGTCGATGGTCTTCAGGCCCTTCGTGGACACGTTCAAGGTGATCGTGCGTCCCTCGGAAGGCAGGTAGAACGAACGACGCTGGATATTAGGGTTCCAGCGACGGCTCGTGCGGCGGTGCGAGTGAGACACAGTCTTGCCAAAACCTGGCTTGCGTCCCGTGACCTGGCAATATGCCGACATGGGTTTTCTCCTTCTGCCCTGCACGCGTAGTACATACTCACGCAAGCGAGTGTTTCGTAGACGGGTAGACAGTCCGCTAGAAAACATGCTCAACCTGCGTGTGTGCCTGGCAATGACGTTTACTAGACAACAGCAGAGGACAACACTACCTTAGGAGCCCACCAAAGTCCTAATTGCGGCGCATTTTTCGCGTCGTTCGTTCGTGGAACTCCGCCAGAACCGTTGAGAGCCACTCCTGGAAGGATTTCCTAAACGCCCCCAGATCCGCTAGAATATCCCGCTTGTACATGTTTTCACCCCAACTCGGGCACGACCTTGGACTGCGGCGGGGCTCTCGCACAGTACCTGGCGTACAGCACCTGGTATACAGTGCAGTACCTCTGACACACGTTCCAAGGACCGACCCGTTGACAAACCTTTAGGGAATAACAATGAAGAAGGATATCCACCCGGATTACCACTACGTCGTCTTCAAGGACGCCAGCACTGGTCACCAGTTCCTGACCCGTTCCACCGCTACCTCTGACCGCACTGTTGAGTGGGAAGACGGCAAGGAGTACCCACTGATCGTGGTGGACGTCACCAGCGAGTCCCACCCATTCTGGACCGGCGCTCAGCGTGTGATGGACACCGCAGGTCGCGTGGAGAAGTTCCAGCGTCGTTACGGAAACCTGGCGCGTCGTAAGCGCTAATCAACTCTTTAAACCCCAACACCGCACTCTTAGAGGAGGCAAGAAGCCATGGCAGTTCCAAAGCGTCGCATGTCCCGTGCGAACACCCACTCCCGTCGTTCCCAGTGGAAGTCCGACAACGTTGCTCTGCAGAACGTAAAGATCAACGGCCAGGACGTTCAGATCCCACGTCGTCTGGTGAAGGCCGCGCAGCTCGGCCTTGTTGAGCTGGATTAATTTCCTGTCCGTCGCAGTCAAATTGCGACACAGCGTACGAGGGAGATGCCCCTGTGAGGGTGTCTCCCTTTTTTATTGTCCGAAAGGCAGGCACAATAGCCCTTATGAAAATACTTGTTGTTGATGACGATCAGGCGGTACGCGACTCTCTTCGCCGGTCGCTCAGCTTTAATGGTTATGACGTGGTGCTTGCCACGGATGGTGAAGAGGCTCTGGCCATGATTGAGGAAGAGCATCCTGACCTCGCCATCTTGGATGTGATGATGCCGAAGCTGGATGGGCTTCAGGTCTGCCGCGAGCTGCGCAGCGATGGCGATGATCTTCCTATTTTATTGTTGACTGCCCGCGACGCCGTGTCCGAACGCGTGGCCGGCCTGGACGCCGGAGCTGACGATTATCTTCCTAAACCGTTTGCGTTAGAGGAACTGCTTGCGCGTACCCGTTCATTAATCCGACGCTCTTCTCGTGTCCATGAAGCGGTCAAAACTCGAGGGCCTTTGGAGTTCGCCGATTTGGTGTTGAACCCGGAGACCCGCGATGTTCGTCGTGGCGGCCGCTCGATTAGCCTCACTCGCACGGAGTTCGCTTTGTTGGAGCTGCTGTTGCTGCATCCCAACAAGGTGATGTCCCGCACAACCATTCTGGAAGAGGTATGGGGCTATGATTTCCCCACCTCCGGCAACGCGCTGGAGGTGTACATCGGTTACCTGCGTCGTAAGACGGAACGGGATGGCGAGCCACGCCTGATCCACACTGTCCGTGGCGTGGGTTATGTCCTGCGGGAAACGCCGTGATTCTGCGTAGGTTGTCCGACTCCCCGGATGATAGGGGCGTTTTCAGCGAGGATGACCGCCCCTCGCTGTTCCAAGGCATGTCCTTGCGCGGACGATTGACGGCGTTGACCGCAATCGTGGTGATCGCGTCCATCGCAATCATCACGGTGGCTGCCTACACCAGCGTGAGTACCGTAATGTACCAGAGCCAGGATCGCAGTCTGCAAACGCAGGCGCACGCGCTGGCGGAGGACGATTCGCCCGGTAGTCTGGTTCGCCGCGCGGAGGACACCGCGGGCGTCTTCACCCCCAGCTTTGACGAGGAAGTCAATAACTTCAAGGTGATGGTGGTTCCGGGCACCGTCACCGCTTCAGGCATTGAGCCGTCCACATTTCACGATCTTGTGGGCCCTGGGGCCATCTCCGTGCTCCAGGGGGACAAACCGTTTTCTTTCGAGGACTTCGAGGGCGAGCGCATGTACGCCCTGCGTCAGGGGACCGGCACGGTGATCGTGGTGTCCCAGCCCACCTCGATGGTGAAGGACCCACTGGATTCCCTGGCTCTTGTTCTGGTGCTCTTGGCGATCACAGGTGCCGTGGGAGCTATCATCACCGGCGTGGTGGTGGCCTCCGCGGGCGTACAGCCGATCAACCGTTTGCGGCGAGCCGTGGACCGCGTGACGGAGACCGGTGAGCTGCGGGAGATTCCCGTGCACACCCACGACGAGCTGGGCGCGCTGACCGTGTCCTATAACCGCATGATGAATGCGTTGCAATCTGCGGAAAGCAAGCAGAAAAACCTTGTTGCCGATGCCTCGCATGAGCTCAAAACACCGCTGACTTCCTTGCGGACCAACATGGAATTGCTCATGCAATTGTCGAAACCGGGCGCTCCAAAGCTGGACGAAGAAGAAGTTCGCTCTCTGGAAAAAGATGTGATCGGCCAGATTGATGAAATGAGCTCCCTCATTGGCGATCTGGTGGACCTGGCCCGCGAAGATAGTGGAAGCGCCGAGCATTCCTCAATGGAGGAAGTCGAACTCGACGAGATTTTCTTCTCCGTGTTGGAACGCATTCAACGCCGCCGTCCGGACGTGGAATTCCATATGCATTTGTTGCCGTGGTGCATGACGGGAGATCACTTTTCCTTAAGCCGCGCGTTCACCAATTTGATGGATAACGCCGCAAAATGGAGCCCACACGATGGCGTGGTGCGGGTGTGGATGGAAGAAGTGCCGCAACCACTCGAGGCTACCGCTAAGGATCAAGACTGCGCCCGAACACTGGAAATCCGCATCGCGGACTCGGGTCCTGGCATTGCCGAGGCAGATCGCATCCACGTCTTTGACCGCTTCTACCGCTCCATCGAAGCACGCTCCCAACCCGGTTCCGGCCTGGGCCTGGCCATCGTGAAGCAAGTCATCGATAAGCACGGGGGAATGATTATCGCTGACGAGTCGGATGACGGCGGCGCCCTGATGCGCGTATTGTTGCCAGCGCACCCCTGTGACTCCCGCGAGGACCCGGATGCTCCGGGGGGGGTAAATGGTCCAAGCTGTCAATCTACCGTTATGAGGATTGAGAAAGCTCACAGGAAATTTCAAAGAAGTAAAGAATGACCTGCCAGCACCGAATGTGGGCTCCTCCCAGGTTCGGGGCGCATTCTAGTGAACGTTCAAAAGATTAGTACACACACGAAGGCTGTGAATTATGGATAATCAACCGTCTTTCAATCCAGAATCAGGACAAGAATCCTCCGGGGGTCCGATGAAAGGGGCACCCGATTTTTCCATGGGCAGCACTCAGCGAGCCAACGCACAGACCCAGAGCATGAACCTGGGTGCCGAGCCTGGCTATCCTCAAGGCCAGCAAGCCCAAGCTGCCGGCCAGCACGGCCAGCCGGCCGCCCCGCACGGCCAGCCTTCACAGGCGGCCACGAAGGAACCTAAGCGCTGGTCCACCGGGGCCTTGGCGGCGATGCTGCTGGCAGGTGCGGTGTTGGCGTCGGGAACAACGGCGGTCGTGCTGAAGGAAACGGGGAACACCAGCAGTTTCTCCAGCAGCAACACCAGCTTGAACCGCACGGAAAACGCAAGCCACACCACCCCGCGTGAGGTGGCAGACGGCACGGTGGAGGCCGTGGCGCAGAAGGTGCTGCCGTCGGTGGTGTCCATTCGCGTGGCCACGCCGCGGTCGGAGGGGGAGGGCTCCGGCTCGATCATCAGCAACGACGGCCTCATCATGACCAACAACCACGTGGTGGACGGGGCGGAGCGGGGTCGCTCCAAGATTGAGGTGCTCACCAACGACGGCCGCACCCTGCCGGCGACGGTGGTGGCGACGGACCCAGCGTCGGATATTGCGGTGATTAAGGCAGACGGCGCCAACGATCTGCAGCCCATCGCCATCGGCAACTCCGATGATGTGCAGGTGGGTCAAGCGGTCGTGGCTGTGGGTTCGCCCCTGGGCTTAAGTGCCACGGTGACCAGCGGCATCGTCTCCGCGAAGAACCGCCCTGTGCAGGCCGCAGGTGAGCGCGGCGGCGAGGGTTCCCTGATCGATGCCATTCAGACGGATGCCGCCATCAACCCCGGTAACTCCGGTGGCGCGCTGGTCAACATGAATGGTGAGCTGGTGGGTATCCCGTCGGTCATCGCCAGCCTTGGCTCCGGATCCAGCGATACGGCGGGCTCGATCGGTCTGGGTTTTGCGATTCCGTCGAACCAGGCGCAGAAGATCTCCCGGCAGCTCATCGACGAGGGCAAAGTCACGAAGCCGGTCATCGGTGCCCAGGTCAATACTGTGAGCGACATGGCGGGCGCGGAGATCGCCCAGGTGATGAGCGGCAGCCCGGCCGAGAAGGCCGGCGTGAAAGACGGCGACGTGGTCACCAAGGTCAACGACCGGATTGTGGAAAGTGGTGTGGGCCTGATTGCCGCGATCCGCTCCTACAACGTGGGTGACACGGTGACGCTCACGCTGCGTCCGAAGGGCGGCGGGGACGAGCGGACCGTGGAGGTAACCTTGGCCGCGGAGTGACCCCACGCGGGATCCCACCGGGAATCCCACTTTTTTGGCTATAAACTATGCGCGGGACACGTTACGGTGTGATCATAGGTAGAGATACCAACACACCGTCCACCTTCTGTGAAGAAAGAGATTTGAAGCACAGTGCCACATAGAAATAAGGGCAGGTCAGAACTCCAAAGCCTGGAAGACATGGAGAACCTGCGGGCGAACCTGCAGGAGAGCCACGTCGACGACATCCCGGAGCCGGACGATAGCCTGTTTCATACGCTCGACGCCCAGCAGCGCACCCGCTCCGACAATCAGCGGATGTTGCTGCATGCGATGGTCGTGATCGTCACCGACAAACAAACTGACGAAACCGGTGCGGGGGAACTGGTTGCGGAGTTGCTGGCTGAAGATGATTTTCGTGTCGACGCCGTCGTGACGGTTCCCTCCCGCAAACCGGCGATCCGCCAGGCGATCCAAACGGCCGTGGTCGGCGGAACGGATCTGGTGGTGACGGTCGGCGGAACCGGTCATGGACCTCGCGATAAAACCCCGGAGGCCACCCGTGCGGAGCTGGATCGGAAGATCCCGGGAATCAGTGAAGCGCTGCGTTCCTCCGGCCTGGCGGCGAACTCCCTGGAGGCAGGGCTGTCCCGCGGAGTGTCCGGGGTGGCAGGCTCCACGGTGGTGGTGAACATCGCCAGTACCCGTTCCGCGATTCGTGACGGCATGGCGGCCTTGGGGCCATTGGTGCGTCACGTGGTGGCTGACATGAATCGGTCCTCCTGATGACGGGAGGCTCACGCGGCGCTGCGGGCGACAGGGCGAAGGGGGACCGGAGCCGGGGTGACGCAGCGCAGGGGGACCGGAGCCGGGGTAACGCAGCGCAGGGGGACCGGCCGAGGACCAAGCGCCGGCGCTTCGGGGTCCTGGGCAAGCAGCATGCTTCCGAGCCCACCGGATATGCGGAAAGCCCCCGCACCGAGGGCGGGGGCTTTGATGCTGAGTTTTGGGAGGAGCAGCGGCCTCCCCACTGGGGAGGATCCACTCGCACTTAGATGGAGTGCTTGCCGCCCTGCTCGCCGGCCTTAGGCTGGTCGTCGTTCAGTGGGCGGAAACCGTCTGTCTCCAGGCCTTGCTGGGAACGCAGCAGGTCGCGGATCTCCACCAGCAACTCAACTTCGCTGGCCTCGGAAACCTCTTCAGCGTCGATGCCCTTGCGGCGAGCTGCCAGCTCGGTGGCCTTGTTCATCGGCAGGATCAGCACGAAGTAGATCACAGCGGCGGTGATCAGGAAGGTGATCGTGGCGGTGATGATGGAGCCCAAGTTGATGAAGGTGGCGTCATTACCTGGGCGCAGGTGGAAGCCCAGACCGATGGATTCTGGGCCACCCACGGCGGCCAGCAGTGGGTCGATGATGCCTTCGGTGAAGGAGGTGACAACGGCACCGAATGCGGATGCCATGACCACGGCAACGCCGAGCTCGATCACGTTGCCGCGCAGGATGAAGTCCTTGAATCCCTTAAGCATGGAAAAATAGTCCCTTTCAGGAGAGTAAATAAAAAGAAAAATGTGGTGCTTTTCACATTTCGAACACGCCGTGTTCGGTGATGACGGTATTCACAGTGAGGTCGTGCGAGGCATGAGGGACATGCGTATGGAATTCCCACTGATCAACAATTCCTAATCTTGTTACATTCAGGTTGCCTTGTGCAAGTTGACGATCGTAGAAACCTCCACCCTGGCCAAGCCTGTGCCCTGCGGAATCTAGCCCAATAGCTGGGATGATGGCCACGTCAACTACCTCAGGGAGGGGTTGAAAAATTTTTTCATCAGTGGGCTCCAATAATCCCCAGGAACTGCGTTCCAAATCCCCGGTGTAGGGCACCCATTCCAGATTTTTCTCCGCTACACGGGGCAAAATCACGCGGAATCCGGCCGCGCGGAGGACGTCAGGCAGCCAGCGACCGCCGGGCTCGGAGTCCATGGGGACGAAGGCGGTGACCGTCAGGGGAATGTCTGAACGTCCAGCGTCGGCGCTGTCCGTCTGCGTCTCCCGCTGTGTCTCCGTCTGATAACGGCGCAGGTAGTCGATCAGGTGGGCCTGGATCATCTGGTCGCGCGCCGCGCGCTGCTCGGGGCTGACGCTCCCGCGGCGGGCTCGGGTGGAGGCGCGCAGTTCGCGCTTGGCCTGTGAGATGTCCGTGGGGCTGTCCATGACGGCCATTGTAGGTGCCGGCTGTATGCGCCGGGTGCCTAAGCCCTATGCCTGACCCCGCAGTAGCACACTGTCTGAAAAACCCCAGCGAGCCAGCGTGTGCGCGGCCACTGAACCCTTCTTCAAAGGTATTATCGATAAACATGAGTGATTCTGTGCGCTTAAAAACCGTTGTTGTTCCTGCGGCCGGCTTGGGAACCCGTTTCCTGCCTGCCACGAAGACGGTGCCGAAGGAGCTCCTGCCAGTGGTAGGAACCCCGGGAATTGAGCTGATTGCCCGGGAGGCTGCGGAGGCTGGTGCACAGCGTCTGGCGGTGATCACCGCCCCGAAGAAGGCCGGCGTGATGGGGCACTTCGACCAAGACCAGCAGCTGGAGGAGACCCTGGAGGCCCGCGGGAAGCTGGACCTGCTGGAGAAGGTGCAGGCCGTCAACGGTCTGATTCACCCACAAGCCGTGGTTCAGGACAAGCCGCTGGGTCTGGGCCACGCGATCAGCCTGGCCGAAGAGGCTCTGGACGAGGACGAGGACTGCTTTGCCGTCATGCTCCCAGATGACTTGGTTCTGCCGTTCGGTGTGATGGACAAGATGCTGGCCATCCGCGAGGAGTTCGGCGGCTCCGTGCTGTGCGCTTTCGAGGTGCCGCAGGAGGATGTCTCCAATTACGGCGTGTTTGACATTGACGAGGTCGACGGCGGCCGCGAGGACGTGAAATGCGTTCGTGGCATGGTGGAAAAGCCGGCCGTGGAGGATGCGCCGTCCAATTTTGTTGCGACGGGTCGTTACTTGTTGGATCGTCAGGTATTCGACGCCCTGCGTCGTACCAAACCAGGCAAGGGGGGCGAAATCCAGATTACGGATGCGATTGAGTTGATGATTACCGAAGGCCATCCGGTGCATATTCTGGTTCACCATGGAAAGCGCCATGATCTGGGTAACCCGGGCGGTTATATTCGCGCGTGTGTTGATTTCGCGCTGGATGATCCTACCTACGGGCCATCCCTGGATAAGTGGTTGCGCAACTTGTTGGATTCTAGGAAGTAGAGCTCTATGCGGACTGTTGAAGAGCAGTTAGCAATTATCACTGCTGCGGCAAGCACCCCGGAGCCGGTGCGCATTGCCATTTCTGATGCGCTGGGTCTGCGGTGTGCGGAGCGCGTGGAGGGCACGCAGAGCCTGCCCAGCTTCAACCAGGCTGCCATCGACGGTTTTGCCGTGCGTGCGGTGGATGTGCGCAACTTCCTCCAGGGGCTTCAGCAGGGGATTCAGGCTGAGGAGGAGGGCCAGCCGCCCCGCGCGGTGGAGGAGTTCCCTGTGGTGGGAGATATCTCCGCGGGCTCTCAGCGGCCGGTGCGCCTGCAGCCGCGTCAGGCTGTGCGAGTGGAAACGGGTGCCCCACTCCCGAACTTGGCTGATGCGGTGCTGCCGCTGGATTGGGCCGAGTCCAATCGGCGGTGGATCCGCCCGCTACACCCGGTGAATAGTGGCGAGTTCGTCCACCGCGAGGGCTCCGATGTGCAGCCCGGCGATGTGGTGGTGGAGCAGGGAACCGTCATCGGTGCTGCTCAGGTGGGTCTGTTGGCCGCTGCCGGCCGCTCCAAGGTGCTGGTGTACCCCAAGCCGCGCATGTCTGTGATGTCCTTCGGTCAGGAGCTGGTGGACATCGACCGGGACGCAGGCCTGGGTCATGTCTATGACATCAACTCCTATTCTCTGGCGGCGGCGGGCCGTGAGGCGGGCGCCGAGGTCAACCGCATTGGCGTGATCAACGGCGAGCCGCGGAAGCTGAAGGACCTGATCGAGGGACAGCTCATGCGCTCGGAGGTTGTGGTCATCGCCGGTGGCGTAGGTGGCGCCGCGAGCGACCGCCTGCGGGAGGTCGTGGGCGAGCTGGGTGAGATGGACGTCTCCCGCATCGCGATGCACCCTGGGTCCGTGTTGGGCTTTGGCCGGCTGGGCCCGGACGCGGTGCCCACGTTCCTGCTGCCGTCCAACCCCTCGGCGGCGCTCGTGGTGTTCGAGGTACTGGTCCGGCCGTTGATCCAGTTGATTCGCGGCCAGCGGCAAGCGACCCGACGGGTGGTTCAGGCTCGGACGATTGCTCCGATTGAATCGGCGCCTGGGCGTCGGGGATTTATTCGGGGCCAGTTGATGCGCGATCGGGACACGATGGAGTTCCTGGTGGACCCGCTGGGCGCGGTACATCCGGGCGAGCCGACGCACCTGCTGGGCAGTCATGGCCAGGCAAATTGCCTGATCGTTGTGCCGTCCGACGCCGGCCCGATTCCCCCAGGGCACGTCGTCGATGTGATGTTTTTGAGTAATCAGAGCTAGAAGCGATGGTCCACTGGTTGGGTGACATTGTCGCCGAGCTGAGCGGCAGGCGGCAACGGGTGTCCACCCCGTATGTGCGCACGACGGGCCAGGACCCGGCGCTGGTGCGCCTGCGTGACCTGCGGCGCGGCGATGGGCAGCGCTGGCGTGAGCTGCGGCTGAGTAACGAAAAGCAGCTGCGGCCCGTGGAGCCCACCGTGGAGGGGACCTGGCAGGAGGCGCATACGCCGGGGCGGTGGCGGGATACCTATTTGTATCTTCAGGATGCGCGGCGTCACGGCAGTGTTTTTCCGTTGGTGATTGAGGCCGACGGGCAGTTTGTGGGGCAATTAACGCTCGGCACAATTCAGCGCGGAAGTCTGTCCAATTGTTGGATTGGCTATTGGGTGGCGAAGGAATATTCCGGCCGAGGAATTGCCACGGCGGCCACGGCATTGGGCACGGATTTCGCGATGAAGATGCTGAAACTGCACCGGGTGGAAGCCACCGTCCTGGAGAATAATTCCGCCAGCATTGCTGTGTTGCGCAAAACGGGTTTTCGGGTGGAAGGCCGCCTGCAGCGCAATCTCCACATTGATGGCCGCTGGCAGGATCACCTGTTGGTGGCGCAGACGGTGGAGGAATGCACGCCGGGTGGTGTGGTTCATCGATTGATTAATACGGGGAGATTGCGGCCGGGTATGGGCTAAAGGTTGCCTCCATGGCGCAATAGCACAGCGCCATGACGTAATCGCACAGCGCAATTGGCCGGGGTTCGGCGTGGCAGGCAGCGTGAGAAAGATGGACTCGATACCGTAGAAATCATGTCTGGCTCTCTTCTGCTTATTGCTGTTGTCTGGCTGGTGCTGCTGGCCCCGTTGCTGCTGCGTAACCAGCGTCCTGTGCGCCGTACGGCACAGGCGCTGAATGAAACGCGCGTGATTCTTTCGGGGGGTGCCCAGAAGGATGAGCAGGAGGGTGAGTCTGCGCAGTCGGGCCGCCGGATGCCCACGCTGCGGAAGCTGAAGCCGTCTGAGAGCCTGTACAAGGCCTCCGATGATGAGGATCTGGAGCTGGTGGACGCGGAGCCGGAGTACATCGTCTTCGATGACGAGGACACCTCGGCACGTCCGGCGGGCCGCTTTGCGCAGATCGCTGCGCGTTGGGGTGCGTCCCGCGCTGAGAGGAAGGCGGAGTCCGAGCCAGCGGAGTCCGAGGTTCTGGACGCGGAGGTTGTGGAGCCTGAGATCGTCGACGGAGAGATCGTGGACACGGAGCAGGCCGAGTCCGCCGAGCCGGGCGTTGTGGATGCTGAGCTGGACACTGAGCACAACGCCGACTCTGATGACGATCCTGAGGCTGATGCTGCGGATGCTGCCGATACCGAGGATGAGACCGACGCCGAGGTTCTCGTAGACGACAGCGCCTCAGAAGAGGGAGATGGCGATGCAGACGACAGCGCAGAGGCACGCGACGAGGCTGACGAGGCCGACGACGCCGAGGGCCGCATCACCCTGCCCGAGGCCTACCTCCGCGGCGGCGATGTGAACACGGCCGTGGACACCGCCGATGACTTGGAGGAGCCACGCGTGGCCGATGAGCACGCGGACTACCTGACCCAGGCCCAGGCGATCGTGGTGGATGACTCCGATGAGATCACGGACGAGGACATCGCTTATGCAAACTCCCGCAAGGGACGCGGGGTGTACGATCCCGTGGCATCCCAGCGCCTGGTGAAGCAGCGCCAGAAGCGCCGCGCTCAGGTGCTCATGGGCTTGGCCGTGCTGACGGTCCTCACGGGCATCCTGGGCGTCACGGTGGGGCACGCCACCTGGCTGCTGTTCGCGGCTGTGCTGGGCTTCACGGTGTTCTACCTGGTGGCCCTGCGCCGCACTGCCGTGGAGGAGGCTCGCCTGCGCCAGCGCCGCCTGACCCGCATGCGTCGCGCGCGCCTGGGCGTGCGCAACTCCGAGGACGAGGAGCTGGGTATCCCGGATCGCCTGCGCCGCCCGGGTGCGATCATTGTGGAGGCCGACGATATGGACCCAGAGTTCCAGCACCTGAGCTACATCGACGGCGGCTACTTCTACGACAACGACGATCGCGACAACACCTACTACGATCACTCCGTCCGTGCGATGTAACCCCACGTGCGGCCCGCGTGTGAATCCCGTTAAGATACCCTCATGAATCACCCAGCAGTTCGCGACGCTGCACTGCTCGTGCTGCGCCTGGTCCTTGGCCTCATTCTGATTGGCCACGGTTGGCAGAAGATTTTCCTCCAGGGCATGGAGGGCCCCAACGGCACCATCGCTCAATTCCAACAGATGGGTGTGGTGCAGCCCCGCCTCAGCGCGTGGGGTGGCTCCATTTTTGAAATGCTGGCCGGCGCCATGCTGGTGGTGGGGCTGCTCACCACCGCAGTGGCGCTGGTGGCTGTCTTTTATTTCGCGGCGGTGATGTACATTGTGCACATCAGCCACGGTCTATTTGTGGACCATGGTGGTTTTGAGTTTGTGCTGTTGATTATTGTCACCTGCCTTATTCTGGGGGTGTTCGGTCCGGGCCGTGCGAGCCTGGATAAGGCGCTCTCGCGCTTTTCTTAAAGCTCTATATTTTTCGGCGGTGAATAATGGATTGTCAGGATGTCCGTGCGGCTCTTTCGGCACGTCTGGATGGCGAGCCGACTTCAGCGCCGGATGATGTGGTGGACGCGCACCTGGACGCCTGCCGCGAATGCCAGTCCTGGTACGCCACGGTGACGGCGCTGGGCCGTGACCTTCACATCGGCGTGGCGGGCCAGCAGGACGAGCCCCAGCAGTCGGGCGAGGCGTTGGCCGATCAGCTCTTGGCTACCCACGCCGTTCCCACCGGATCCTTCCGCAGCCGGCAGTACCCCTTGCTCATCGCCCGCATCGTTCTGGTGCTGCTGGCCGTGGTGAACATCGGCTGGGCCGGGACGTTGCTGTTTGGTCAGGTAGCCGGGCCTGTTGCGGAAAATCCGGAGTTTGCCCGTTATGTGTTCGACGCCGCCACGTACCGCTTCGCTCTTGCCGTGGGGCTGCTGTGCGCGGGTGTGCGGCCTGCGATGGCCAGCTCGATGCTCCCGATCTATCTTGCCCTGTGGGCCTTTGGTGCCGGCTTTGCTACCAGGAACTTGGTGTTCGGATTAGCACCGGAGGATAGTGGCGCCAACCCACTGTGGGGACTTGCCTTAAACCTCGCCGCGGTGGTGGCTCTGGTGGTGTGCTGGCTGGGCCGGCATCACCTGTTCACGCCGCTCAGCCAATCCTGGAAAACAGCCACAGCTCAGCCGCTGAAGTTTTCCAATAGCGACATTACGGGGCGCTAATTCTGCTCTAACTCCAGCTGGGGAGCCACAGCCGAAGCTCGTATTCCAGGTCACTGAGCGGCAGGGCCGCGTAGATGGGGAGGAAGAACAGGAAGTTCCACACCACCACGGTGGAATATCCAATCACAATAATCTGGCGCCAGCGCAGACTTAAGCGCGGAGAATGCCACACCTGACCCATGATCATCGCCAAGGTCATCACTAAAAATGGCGTCAGATTCGTGGCATAAAACAGGTACATCTGCCGATCCATTTGCGGCAGCCACGGAAGAAAACCGGCCGCAAAACCGACAACGGGAACAAGCCACATCGGCTGCCTGCGAATAACCAGGCACCACAGGGCCCACAGGATCGCCGGCACACACACCCACCAGATCGCGGGCGTGCCAACCAACAGCACCACGGTGTGCTTGCCCTGGGAACTATCCGGGTTGTAGTACATGAGCGACCGTGTGGTGGCCAGCCAGGACCACGGCTTGGACTCCCAGGAGTGGTGGTGGCCGTTGGAGTTGGTCAGCTCACTGTGAAACTTCAGGACAGAGACGTGGTAGTAGATGAAGTTCTGCACCGTGTCCGGCAGGAAACTCCACGCCCACCCATCCGTCCTCTCGTAGCGGCCGGACTCCACCGCGTGGCGGAACACCCCGGATTCGGAGGCGAACCAGGAGCGCCAGGACAGCACATAGATCACCACGGGGTAGATGACGGCCGCACAGAAGTGAGGGGGCACATCGAGCACCGCGGTGCCCACCAGGGGTTTGGATACGCCGAACCGGCGGCGTCGGAGATAATCGACGATCACCACGGTCACGCCGAAAAAGGCCATGTAGTACAGCCCAGACCACTTGATAGACAGGGCGCACCCCAGTGCCACGGCCACGCCAAAACGCCACCAGCGAAACCCCATCCGGGGGCCGAAGGGATGGTCGTTGATGCGGCCCTCGGCGTACACGTGGCGGAAGCGGGTGGTGGTCTGGTGGGCGTCGCGGACGGCGAAGTAGGTGGCCGCCATCACGGCGAGAGTCTGCAGGTGATCCAGCATGCCGCTGCGTGCGGTGACGAACAAAATGCCATCGCACAGGGCAAACACACCCGCCAGCAGACCCACCAGGTGACTGCCGGACAGGCGCCGGGCAATACCCGCGATGAGTAGAATCACCGCCACACCAGCCAGCGCGCTGGCCACACGCCAACCCCAGGGGTTATAGCCGAAGACGTCCATGAACACGGCCATGATCTGCTTGGCCAGCGGCGGGTGCACCACCAGGCCGAACCCGGGGTTATCCTCCATGCCGGGCAGGAAGGGGTTGGTCCAGCTGCGGGCGATCTGCCAGGCCTGGGGGACGTAGTGCTTCTCGTCGAAGATGGGGGTGTGGCTATCGGTGGGGTGGTTTAGGCCGATGAGCCGGGTGAGGAACCCGAAGATTGCCAGGGTCAGCAGCGTGAGGCGCCAGGTTCGGGGGTTGTGAGGCTGGCGCGTGGCGAGCGAGGCGATCTTCGTGATGGGCACGCCCTTCAATATATCCGGTGGCTATTGTGTGGCAAGCTGTACCCATGGGAGAAATCGAAGGTCTGTTGGATCGAGCCCGTGCCAAGCGGCCCGTGGAATCTGGCGGGATTATGATCGCTGCCACGCCGCTGGGGGATCCGCTGGATGCGTCGATCCGGCTGATGGACGCCCTGCGCAGCGCGGACATCATCGCCGCGGAGGATACCCGCCGGACCCGGAGTTTGGCGGACGCCCTGGGCGTGGAGATCACGGGCCAGGTGGTGTCCAACTTCGACCACAACGAGTCCGAGCGCGCCGGGTGGCTGGTGGAGCAGGCTCAGCTGGGCAAGCGCGTGCTGGTGGTGACGGATGCCGGGATGCCGGCCGTGTCCGACCCCGGCTTTCCCGTAGTGGTCGCCGCGCATGAAGCCGGCGTGGCTGTGACGTGCCTGCCGGGCCCGTCTGCGGTGCCGACCGCGTTGGTGCTGTCCGGCCTGGGCGTGGGGCACTTCACGTTTTTGGGTTTCGCGCCCCGGAAGAACGGGCAGCGCAGGACGTTCTTTGAAAGCTTCGCACAGGAGCCGCGGGCGGTGTGCTTCTTCGAATCGCCGCATCGCATCGCCGATACGTTGGCGGTGGGCGCGCAGGTGCTGGGGGAGCAGCGCCGGGCCGCGGTGTGCCGTGAACTGACGAAGACCTTCGAGGAGGTGCGCCGTGGCACGCTGGGCGAGCTGGCCGAGTGGGCCGCCGGCGGGGTTAAGGGTGAGATCTGTGTGGTGATCGACGCCGCCGCCGATGCGTCGGGCGATGTTGCCGTGGAGGACCTGGTGGGCGAGGTGCAGCGTCGGGTGGCTGCGGGGGAGCGGCTCAAGGCTGCGGCGGGGGAGGTTGCGTCGGCCCACGGGGTGAGTAAAAAGGCGCTGTATGACGCAGTGGTGGCCCTAAAGCAATAGCCCGAGCAAAATTCTCAGTAACTTCTCAGTTTCGGGGGTGATAGGGAGGCGAACAACCACCCAACCTGTGAAAACGCTGGGACTTGGGTGTTGGGCAGGTACCGCACAACCGTGTTGTCAGGGGCTTTCACGTGCTCTTTCGTTGAAAAGCTGCAGAAAAATCAGCACCCTGGAGGAATGACTGTTTCTCAAGAGAAGGGTTCGTCGAGCCCGAAAAAACTCGATCACACGGAGTCCGGCACCCCGGATGTGAATCCGCAGGGGCAGGACGTCGATACGGATGACACGGTACAGCTGGACGAAAACGCCAGCATCAACATGTCCGTGACCATCCCCGCCGCAGGCCTCATCCTGGCCGTTCTGCTGTGGGCATTGTTCTCCAAGGACAGCTTCTCCAGCTTCTCCAGTGCGGCACTGGACTACCTGGTCTCTGACTGGGGTTGGCTCTTCGTGCTGGTGGGCTCCCTGTTCGTGGCCTTCATTCTGTTCATTGCCTTTAGCCGCTTCGGCCACATCCGCCTGGGTAAGGACAACGAGTCGCCTGAGTTCTCCACTCCGTCCTGGGTGGCTATGATGTTCGCCGCCGGTATGGGCATTGGTCTGATGTTCTACGGTGTGACCGAGCCGCTGACCTTCTACCGCGACGGAGTGCCCGGATCCGAGACCGAGGATGTGTCCACCGCACTGTCCACCACCTTGTTCCACTGGGGTCTGCACCCATGGTCCCTGTACGCCATCGTGGGTCTGGCCATCGCCTACACCACCTACCGCCTGGGCCGTAAGCAGCTGCTCAGTGCCGCCTTCGCGCCCCTGATCGGTGAGAAGCGCGCCACCGGCGCCATCGGTAAGGCCATCGACGTGCTGGCTATCTTCGCCACGGTGTTCGGTACCGCCGCATCGCTTGGTGTGGGCGCTACCCAGATCGCGTCCGGCATGGACTCCGTGGGAATCCTGCACAACCCCGGCACCTGGACCCTGGTGGGCATCATCGTGGTACTGTCCATCTTCTTCCTGGCGTCCGCCGCCTCTGGTGTGGGTAAGGGTATTCAGTACGTCTCCAACTTCAACATGGTCACCGCCGCCATTCTGGCACTGTTCGTGTTGATCGTGGGCCCCACCGTGGTGATCCTGAACCTGGTTCCCACCACCCTGGGCTCCTACCTGCAGAACTTCTTCGTGAACGCCTCCCGCACCGCGAACTCTTCCCACGATGCGTCCTCCTGGTTGTCCTCCTGGACGATCTTCTACTGGGCATGGTGGACCTCCTGGTCCCCCTTCGTGGGCATGTTCCTGGCCCGCATCTCCCGCGGACGCACCATCCGTGAGTTTGTGATCGTGGTGCTGACGGTTCCCACCTTGGTGACCATCGTGTGGTTCTCCATCTTCGGTGGATCCGCGATGCACTTGGAGGAGATTGGCCAGTCTATCTGGGGCGATGGTGACCCAACCAAGCAGCTGTTCTCCCTGCTGGACACCATGCCTCTGGGGCAGATCAGCTCCGTCATTGCGATGATCCTGCTGGCAACGTTCTTCATCACTTCGGCGGACTCCGCCTCCACCGTGATGGGTACCATGTCCCAGCACGGCCGCGAGGTAGCATCCCCAGTGGTGTCCGTGCTGTGGGGAGCGCTGACCGCCCTCATTGCCGTGGTGCTGCTCACCACCGGTGGCGATGACTCCCTGAGCAACCTGCAGACCATCACGATCGTGGCGGCCTCGCCGTTCACCCTGATCATCATCGCGCTGATGTTCGCGATCCCGAAGGCCCTGTCCGACGACCCGCTGTACCTGGACCAGAAGGCACAGCGCCAGTTCGCCCTGCGCGTGGCCAAGGAACGCCGCGTCAACGAGCAGCGCCGCCAGAACACCCGCAAGCGCCTGGGCAAGCAGCACGGCCCATCGGTCGCGCCGGGCGAAGGCAACGGCTCTGCAGCCGTTGCCGCTGCCACCGCCGAGGCCGCGTCCAACAAGCACGAGGTCTTCGACGGCAACGAGGTGGTCGAGGTGGTGAAGGTTTCCGACATTGAGCACATTGTGGAGGCAGCCCAGCAGGCTGCCCGCGATGCTCAGGAGGCCTCCGATGCGTACATCGAGTACGCCGAGACTCACGACATCGACCCGAACCCCTCTTCTGACTCTGAGAAGAAGTAGCGGAAACAGTAAACACAGCCCCCACCGGACAACGCGATCAGCGTTACCGCCGGTGGGGGCTGTTTGTACATTGCTTGAGCAGATCTAATATCCTAGACAGCATGTCCCAAAGCTATTTGATCTCTGTTGCATGGCCGTATGCAAACGGCCCCCGCCACATCGGACACGTCGCCGGATTTGGTGTTCCCTCCGATGTTTTCGCTCGCTTCCAGCGAATGTGCGGCAACGAGGTTCTGATGGTCTCCGGAACCGACGAGCACGGAACCCCACTGCTCGTCCAGGCGGAGAAGGAAGGCGTGACCGTCCAGGAGCTCGCCGACCGCTACAACCGCATCATCGTCGAGGATCTGGCCGGCCTGGGTCTGTCTTACGACCTGTTCACCCGCACTACCACCCGCAACCACTACGCCGTGGTGCAAGAGCTGTTCCGGGGCCTCTACGAAAACGGCTACATGGTCACCCAAACCACCCGGGGTGCCATCAGCCCCACCACCGGCCGCACCCTGCCTGACCGCTACATCGAGGGAACCTGCCCCATCTGTGGGGCCACCGATGCCCGCGGTGACCAGTGCGATAACTGCGGAAACCAACTGGACCCCGAGGACCTGATCGACCCACGCTCCAAGATCAACGGGGAAACCCCTGAGTTCGTGGATACCGAGCACTTCATGCTGGACCTTCCCGCGGTCGCCGAGGAGCTCACCGCGTGGCTGAAGGAGCGAAAGGACTGGCGCCCGAACGTGCTGAAGTTCTCCCTGAACCTCCTGGAGGACATCCGCCCCCGCGCGATGAGCCGCGACATCGACTGGGGCGTGCCGATC
The DNA here is from genome assembly GCF_024701495.1 of Corynebacterium sp. zg254. Lineage (NCBI taxonomy): Bacteria > Bacillati > Actinomycetota > Actinomycetes > Mycobacteriales > Corynebacteriaceae > Corynebacterium > Corynebacterium sp. zg254. Next base: position 679,919 of record NZ_WIAR01000001.1, on the reverse strand, counting down.
CCGATCGAGGGCTGGCAAGACAACAACGCCAAGAAGCTGTATGTCTGGTTCGACGCTGTCGTGGGCTACCTGTCGGCGTCGATTGAATGGGCACATCGCACGGGCAATCCGGAAGCATGGCGCACATGGTGGAATGACCCAGAGGCCGTGTCCTACTACTTCATGGGCAAGGACAACATCACGTTCCACTCCCAGATTTGGCCGGCTGAGCTGCTGGGATACGCCGGTAAGGGCAGCAAGGGGGGCACGGTTGGTGAGCTGAAGGAGCTGAACCTGCCCACGGAGGTGGTCTCCTCTGAATTCCTTACCATGTCCGGTTCCAAGTTCTCCTCCTCCAAGGGCGTGGTGATTTACGTCCGCGACTTCCTGAAGGAGTTCGGCCCGGATGCGCTGCGCTACTTCATTGCCGTGGCCGGCCCGGAAACCATGGACACGGACTTCACGTGGGACGAGTTCGTGCGCCGCATCAACTCCGAATTGGCCAACGAGTGGGGCAACCTGATCAGCCGCACGGTGTCCATGGCGCACAAGAACTTCGGGGAGATCCCGCAGCCGGGTGAGTTCCAACAGGAGGATCAGGCGCTGCTGGACGAGGCGCAGGCCGCGTACGATACCGTGGCCGCGGCGCTGTCCCGCTCCAAGTTCAAGGCCGGCATCACCGAGGCAATGCGCATCGCCGGCAAGGCCAACCAGTACATCGCGGCCACCGAGCCCTGGAAGCTGGCCAAGCTAGCCAAGGAGGGCGACGCCGCAGCCGAGCAGCGCCTTGCGACCGTGCTGTACACGGCGTTGCAGGTGGTCGCCGACATCAATACGCTGATGACCCCGTACCTGCCATTTTCCGCGCAGAAGGTCTTCGAGACCCTGGGAGGCGAGGGCCAGTGGGCGGCGCAGCCGGACGTAGTAGAGGTCGTGGATGATTCCCCACTGAAGCCCGTGGGTGCAGGCGTGCCGGAGGAAGGCCGCAGCTACCCCGTGATTATGGGTGACTACACCCAGCAGCAGGCGGTGTGGAAGCGCATCGACCTGAAGCCGGGTGTGCCGCTGTCCAAGCCGAAGCCGCTGTTCGCGAAGCTGGATCCGGAGCTGGCCCAGACCGGGCCGGAGTGGGCCCGGGTGGACGGCTAGGCTGCATAAGTCAAACGGCTGGGCCGCATTATTCAAACGAGGAGCGCGGGGCGCCGATACCCGGATCGATGGTGGGTTGCGGTCCCGCTCCCGGCCGAATATCAATGCTGAAAATGTCCACCGGAAGATACACGGTGGCGCAGGCATTGGGAATATCCACCACGCCGGAGAAGCGGCCCTCGATGGGGGCGGCGCCCAGCAGGAGATAGGCTTGCTCGGGAGTCCAGCCAAATGTGGTGAGGTATTCGATGGCGTGCAGGCAGGCGCGCTGATACGCCAAGTGAGAATCCAGATAGCGCTGCTCGCCATGGAGCGTGACGGACGTTCCCGAGAAAGCGAGCCATTGCGAATGCTGTGGCTCCAGATTTCCCGGCATGAAAATGGCGTTTTCCGTGACGTTGTATTTAGCCATTCCGTCCTTGATGATGTCCACGTGCAGATCGATGTAGCCACTCATTTCGATGCCGCCGCAGAAGGTGATCTCGCCGTCTCCCTGGGAAAAGTGCAGGTCACCCACGGAGAAGTTTGCCCCATCCACATAGACCGGGTAGAACACGCGGGTTCCCTTGGAGAGGTTTTTGATGTCCTGGTTCCCGCCGTTTTCTCGTGGGGGAGCGGTGCGTGCTGCTTCTCGTGCGGCGCTGGTGTAGCGCTCGCCGGTGAGGCCTCCCAGGATGGCGTTGTTGGGCTCGGGCGGGAGTGCCAGGGGTGGCTCGCGTTCCGGGTCGGTGGCAATCAGCGCGGCTTCGCGCTGATTCCACCGCTGCAGCAGATCGTGGCTGGGGGCTGTTCCCATGAGGCCGGGGTGGATGATGCCGGAGAACTCCACGCCGGGAATGTGGCGTGACGTGGCCTTCTGCCCGCTGAAGTCCCATACGGCTTTGTATGCATCCGGGAACTGGTCGGTGAGGAAGCTGCCGCCGTTTTTCTTGGCGAAGATTCCGGTATATCCCCACCCTTGGCCCGCGAGTGGCCCTTCCTCTTGGGGGATGGGGCCTACGTCGAGGATGTCCACGATCAGCAGATCGCCGGGTTTCGCCCCGGTCACGTGGAAGGGACCGGACAGGGCGTGGACGGTGGAGAGGGGAGCGTCGCGGATGTCGTCGGCGCAGTCATCGTTGTTGATGGCGCCGTCGAACCATTCGCGGCAGTCCACGCGGAAGCTATCGCCGGGGTTCACGCACGCTACGGGCGGGATGTCTGGGTGCCACCGGTTGTGGCCCAGCTTTTCTTGGTCGGTAAAGGGCTTGGTGCTGTCGAGGGGGAAGATGTTCTGTGGCATGTGATGTCCTTCTATGTCCTTATGTCCTTGGGGTCCTTATGCGCGGGGAAGCGTGCGGTGGAGGGGATTGGTGCTGACGGGGGTGGGGCGCCGATTCCCGGATGCTGGCACGGAACTGACCACGTCAGGCGTGTGGGCGGTCTCCTTGGTGGCCGTGATGAGCGCGGAGTGCACCGGGTTGGACCGTGGCGTGGACGGCGCGCTGATGATTCGCGAGGCGGGAAGCGTGCACGTCGGGCACTCGATGCTTCGCTTGTTCTCCGCGATGGAAAACGGCCGTTCTGTCACGTGTCCTTCGGAGCAGCTGAATTCGTACCAGGGCATAAGGTCTCCTCACTGTCAGGCAAGATTGTTCTGTTGATATACATTCTTCCCCGGGTAAGGCCCCGTCGGGGTAAAAACGGCCGTGTTTTATCAGCAATTCACAGAAGCGCGCCCCACGTAATAGCGCCGATGTCCCGGCGAAACATGCGTGTAAAAAATAGGTGTTGTTACGCTGGGACGCATGGCCAAGAAGAAGTCCCGCCCCACGCCCGTTCCTCCCGAGCCGCTGCACCCGCTGTTCGACGCGCACACGCACCTGTATTCCACCGTGCGTAAGATCGTCGCCAGCCGCGGCGTGGAGATCAAGGGCCGGACGCTCACGGATGAGGAATACGCCGACGGCGTGCAGGAGATCATGGATCGCGCGCAGGCCGTGGGCGTGACACACGCGTGCACGGTGGGCGATGGCCTGGAGGAAACTGTCGCTGCCGTGCGCGCCGCGGAGATGGATCCGCGTGTCTATGCTGCCGTTGCCGTTCATCCGACGCTGGCCCACACCGTCACGGATCACGTAAAAACTCAGCTGGAGGGCTTGGCGGCCCACCCGCGCTGCGTGGCGATCGGGGAGACGGGCCTGGACGAGTACTGGATCGGAAAAGATGAGGGCACCGCCCCGCTGGAGGTACAGGAGGAGATCTTCCGCTGGCACATCGACCTGGCCGTGCGCACGGGCAAGGCGCTGATGATCCACAACAGGGAGGCAGACCAGAATCTCCTGCGCGTGCTGGACTATGCTCCAAAGCCCGAGACGGTCATCATGCACTGCTTTAGTTCACCGCTGGATGTGGCGCGGGAGTTCCTGGAGCGCGGCTATGTGCTGTCCTTCTGTGGCAACACCACGTTCAAGCGCAACGAGGAGTTGCGCCAGGCGGCAGCCGAGGCGCCGGAAGGGCATTTCCTGGTGGAGACGGATGCGCCGTTCATGACCCCGGAGCCGTTCCGGGGTGCGCGCAACGAGTCGGCGTATGTGGGCTACACGGCGCGCGTGGTGGCCGAGGCGCGCGGGTGCGCGCCGGAGGAGGTGGCGCAGCAGTCGTCGGAGACGGCGCGCCGGGTGTTCGGCCTGGCGTGAGTTCGGCCTAGCCTGAGTGTGGCTCAGCCCGATACTTATATCCTCACACCTTCCTGGGGGAGCGGATCCTGGGGCAAACGGGATCCGTGAACATTCCTGTGACTGCAGTTTTCGCGCGTGACGCACCCTGATGTGAATTGACCCATAATTATGTTTTAAGGTTTGGCGTTCAGGTTTTGTTACCGTATTGTTACCTTAGTTCACTTGTTCCTGGCTGCACCCTCACGCACCCAGCCTGGAGAAACACCACAGTAAGCGAATCACCGGAAGGTCCAACACATCGTGTCACCAAAGAAGAAGTCACGCCTGCACCGCATCAATAAGACCAGCAACACCCCCATGCGCGTGGCTACCGGCGGCATGTTGGCCACCCTGGTTGTTGGTGGTGGCGTGGCCGTCGCGGCCCACAAGAATGTTGTCCTGGACGTGGACGGCAAGATCATCAACGCCTCCACTATGTCCGGTGACGTGAAGGGCGCCCTCCAGGCCGCTGGCGTGGAGATCGACGATCAGGACCTGGTCACCCCGGCACTGTCCGAGTCCATCTCTGATAACTCCCACATCAAGGTTCGTTCCTCCCGCCAGGTTTCCCTGGTGATCGACGGTCAGACGCAGACCGTGAACACCACCGCGGACAACATCCGTGATCTGCTGAAGCAGATGGGACACAACGACGCCGAAAGTCTCCTCTCCTCCGGCGCCTCCAGCAAGATCCCAGTGGATGGCATGAACCTGGATATCACCACGTCCAAGAAGTTCACGCTGAACAACGGCGGAAAGCCAGGCACCTTGAGCCTGCCAGCCCGCACCGTGGGCGAGGCCCTGGCGATGCACGGCAAGCCTCTGGGACCTGAGGACGTGGTGGAGCCACCGGCGGACACCCCGCTGACCGAGGGCATGCACATCGATGTCTTCCGCGTCACCGAGGGCGAGGAGACCGTGGAGCAGGACATCCCAGCACCCGTGCGTTACGAAGACGATCCGGAGATGAACGAGGGCGAAGAGAAGGTCCTCGACCCAGGCACCCCAGGCCGCGAGAAGGTCACCTTCAACGTCCGTCGTGAAAACGATCAGGAAACGAAGCGCGATGTCCTGAACAAGGAAACCCTGACGGAGCCAAAGGAGTCCGTGGTTAAGCGCGGCACCAAGAAGGTTGCCACGGTGGCCGCTTCGAACACCGGCGCCGCCGCACCATCGGTGGCGAACGGCTCCGTGTGGGATGCCATCGCTCAGTGTGAGTCCGGTGGAAACTGGGCCATCAATACCGGCAACGGCTACCAGGGTGGCCTGCAGTTCTCCCCATCCACCTGGGCTGGCTTCGGTGGTACGGAGTACGCTCCGGCCGCTCACATGGCCACGCGCGAGCAGCAGATCGCTGTGGCTGAGCGTGTGCGTGCGTCCCAGGGCTGGGGCGCATGGCCGTCCTGCACCTCGAAGCTGGGTCTGCGCTAATAGCGCTTTTCATGCCGTGTGAAGCATAATGAGGGTTATGCCTTCTGCAGAAGAATCATCCTCCTCGCGCGTCCAGCTACTTGGCCCCCCGCAGGTGCGGGAACTCGCCGAGCAGCTGGATGTCTCGCCGACCAAAAAGCTAGGTCAGAACTTTGTGCACGACCCCAACACGGTGCGCAAAATCGTCGCCGCTGCAGAAGTGGGCCCGGCCGATCATGTGGTTGAAGTCGGGCCGGGGCTGGGCTCCCTCACCCTGGCCTTGATGGACGTGGTGCAGGGCGTGACCGCCGTGGAGATCGACGCCCGGCTTGCTCACCAACTGCCTCTCACCTGCGCGGACAGGGCCCCCGCCGTGGCGGATACCCTAAGTGTGCTGCACCAGGACGCGTTGGCCGTCGCGAAGGCGGACTTTGAGGCGGCAGACCAACCGATGCCGACCGCGCTGGTGGCGAACCTTCCTTACAACGTCTCTGTGCCGGTGCTGCTGCACCTGTTGGACGAGTTTCCCACGATCCACCGGGTGCTGGTGATGGTGCAGTTGGAGGTTGCCGACCGGCTGGCAGCCTCGCCGGGAAGCAAGATCTATGGTGTGCCGAGTGTGAAGGCTGGGTTCTATGGGTCGGTGACCCGGGCTGCCACCATCGGCAAGAATGTGTTCTGGCCCGCCCCGAAGATTGACTCGGGCCTGGTCCGCATGGACCGTTTCGATCCCCAGGACGCTCCGTGGGATGTGGACGATCAGCACCTGAAGAAGACCGTGTTTGCCCTGGCGGATGCTGCGTTCCTGCAGCGCCGCAAGACCTTGAGGGCGGCGTTGTCTAGCTACTTCGGTGGCGCCCAGGTAGCGGAGGACATGCTGGTGGCCGCAGACATCGACCCAAAGGAGCGGGGAGAGAAGCTCTCCACCGCGGACTTTGTGCGGCTGGCGCAGGCCGTGATCGCGAAGGAGTCCGCTGCCGGTTCCATAGACGGCTCTGGCGACCGTTCAGCTGCTGGTTCTGGTGGGAAGGAGCGAACCCGATGAGCGTTACTGCCGTGGCACATGGCAAGGTGAACCTCCATCTGGGCGTGGGGGACGTACGGCCCGATGGCTATCACGAGCTGACCACTATCTTTCAATCGCTGAACCTGCGCGAGCAGGTGCGGCTGTCCACTCCAGAGCCGGGCGAGGAACCGCAGCTGACCGTGGAGGGGCACAGCGCGCACCTCGTGCCCACGGACAGTTCCAACCTCGCGTGGCGCGCGGTGGAGCTGCTAGCGCAGCGCAGAGAGCAGTACCGCGGGCAGTACCACGCCGACGATGCTCCCGCATTCCCACACATTCACATCACGAAGGAAGTTCCCGTCGCCGGCGGGATGGCCGGTGGTTCGGCGGATGCGGCGGCGGCGTTGCGGGCCGGCGTCGAATATTTTGGGATGGATATTGACCAGCGCGAGTTAATGGGATTAGCCGCAACCCTCGGGGCGGACGTTCCATTCTGCCTGCTGGGTGGTACTGCCCTTGGTACTGGAAGGGGGGAGAAGCTGGTGAATGTGCCTACACGCGGGCAGTACCACTGGGCCATCGCGACGGATAAGCGGGGGCTGTCCACACCGACGGTGTTTGCGAAGCTCGACGAGCAGCGCGCGGCGAAGGACATGCCGCGGGCCGGGGCGCCTGATGGCGTGATGCAGGCGCTGCTCAGCGGGGATCCGCATCGGCTCGGGGCGCTGCTGGCCAACGATCTGCAGGCTCCTGCGATCAGCCTCATGCCCAGCTTGAGGGAGACGCTAGCGCAGGCGGCCGAGGCAGGTGCGATCGCGGCGATCGTCAGCGGATCCGGCCCCACCATCGCCATGCTGTGCGAGTCCGAGGAACACGCGGTGGACGTCGCCACGGCGGTGGCCGTGTCCGGCACCGCTAGCGCCACGGCCGTGACCAGTTCGCCGGGTGTGGGCGCGCATCTGATCTAAGGCGCGTGCACGTTCGGCACAGTTTGTACCCTTCCCAACACTCTTCCCCACAACCCCAGCGTTAGGAGACATGCCACGGTGGCAAACCTCATCAACCTCGAAAACGTCGATAAGTCCTACGGGCTCAAAACCCTGCTGTCGCAGGTCAGCCTGGGTGTGAACACGGGCGATCGTGTGGGCGTGGTGGGTCTCAACGGCGGTGGAAAGTCCACGCTGCTAAAGATCCTGGCGCAGACGGACACCCCGGATTCCGGCCGCGTGTCCCACAACAACGACCTGCGCATGGCGATGGTCACCCAAGACGTGCTGCGCGAGGCCGTGGTGGATGAGGCGCACGCGCACATGACTGTGGCGGACGCGATTCTGGCGCCGCTGGGGCTGGAGGTCTACGAGTGGGCGGGGAACTCGAAAGTGCGCGCCGTGTTGAATGGGCTGGGCATTCCGGAGCTGGGGCTGGACACGCGAGTGCGGGATCTGTCTGGTGGCGAGCGGCGCAGGACGGGCCTGGCGGCCGCGCTAGTGCAGGACCTGGACCTGCTGATCCTGGACGAGCCCACCAACCACCTGGACGTGGAGGGTGTGCAGTGGCTCGCTGATCATCTGTTGGGGCGGAACACCGCGCTGGTGGTGGTCACGCACGATCGTTGGTTCCTGGATACCGTCGCCACCACCACGTGGGAAGTGCACGACGGCACGGTGGACATTTACGAGGGCGGGTATAACGATTGGACGTTCGCCCGTGCCGAGCGCGCCCGGCAGGCCGATGCGGCGGAGCAACGCCGGCAGAACTTGGCGCGCAAGGAGCTGGCGTGGCTGCGCCGCGGGGCGCCGGCGCGCACCTCCAAGCCGCGCTACCGCATCGAGGCTGCCGAGGCCTTGATCTCGGACGTGCCGCCGGTGCGTGACTCGGTGGAGCTCATGGCTTTTTCGGCGCGCCGCCAGGGCAAGAAGGTTATCGAGCTGGAGGACGCCACGCTGTCCACGCCGGACGGCCGCGTGCTGATCCAGGACGTCACGTGGCGCCTAGGACCCGGCGAGCGCATCGGCCTGGTGGGTGTGAACGGCTCCGGCAAGACCACGCTACTGCGCGCCCTGGCCGGGGAAGCAGCTTTGGACTCCGGTAAGCGCATCGAGGGTCGGACCGTGCGCCTGGGCTGGCTGCGGCAGGAGTTGGATGATCTGGATCCCACCCGGCGCCTGCTGGACGCGGTGCAGGACGTGGCGAGCTATGTGATGTTCGGCGATAAGGAACTGTCCGCCTCCCAGCTGGCGGAGCGGCTGGGCTTCTCCGCGAAGCGCCAGCGCACCCCGGTGGGGGACCTGTCCGGTGGTGAGCGCCGCCGCCTGCAGCTCACGCGCGTGCTCATGGCCGAGCCGAACGTGTTGCTGCTGGACGAGCCCACCAATGACCTGGACATCGATACCCTCCAGGAGCTGGAGTCCCTCCTGGATGGTTGGCCCGGAACCATGGTGGTGATTTCCCACGACCGTTACCTGATTGAACGCGTGTGCGATAGCACGTGGGCTCTGTTTGGTGATGGAGCGCTCACCAATCTCCCCGGCGGTATTGAGCAGTATCTGCAGCGCCGTGCCGAGTTGCAGACTGCGGCGGGGCGCAACGATAACGTGCTGGACATCGGCGCGGAGCGCCAGGGCTCCGCGACCGCGGCTACCTCGTCGACGTCCGCCACCAGCTCCTCCAGCTCTTCGACCTCCGCCACCAGCCAGTCCAACAACGGCCTGAGCAGCCAAGAGGAACGCCAGCTGCATAAGGACATGAAGGCGCTGGAGCGCAAGCTCGCCAAGACGGAGCAGAAGATCGAGGACATCCATGCCCAGATGGCCGAGGCCGCCGACGTGTCCACCGGCGGCGCCGTCGATACTGAGCTGCTGAGCTTCCTCGATGCGCAATTGCAGGCCGCCACCGCCGAACGTGAGGAGTTGGAGATGCAGTGGCTTGAGTTCGGCGAGAAGCTCGAGGGCTAGCGATGGCGCGTGATAAGTGGGAGGCGCACGTCGATTCTGTGGGCCTGCTGGTCGGCGCGTTGATGTTTGCCCTGTCGCTGACCCCGTCTATTCTGCCGCGCGATTGGTTGTTCCAGGGGGTCTGCGCGGGCTTGTCCGCGGGGACGGGCTATGCCGTGGGTGTGTTTGTGCACTGGGTGTGGAATTCCTGGCTGGAGCGTCGTATGGAACCCCGCCTGGAGGAGTTCAAGGGTGTGGCCGAGCGGGGATTTGATGCGGGTGCTGCGTGGTTGTCCCGATATTCGACGCCGAAGCGCCCGTCAGACGAGGCTGTCACAAAACTGAAGACCATTGCCGAGGCGGTTTTAGTACTACTGGTAGTTGTAGCCCTGATTTTGTGGTCGCTGTTTGCCGTGCACTGGCAGCAGGAGGTCGCGGCACTGACGGATGCCGAGGCCTATAGCGCCGGGCAGTTTTTGTTGATACTGCCGGTAGGACTAGGCCTGTGGGCTCTGCTGGTGCTGGTGGGCAAGGGATTCTTGAAACTGGTGGATCGCCTGCAGCGCAGCCGCGTGGGTTCCAAGCTGGGGGAGAAGGGAAGCCAGATCTACGCCTGGATCGTGGCGTTCGTGCTGGTGTTGGTCCTGGTGGATTCCGTGCTGCCCGGTGCGATTGTGGGCGGTGCCGAGCGCGTGTTTTCCCTCAAGGACCAGCAGATCCGGGAGGATCTGGAGAGGCCGACGGTTCCGGAGCGTTCGGGCAGCACAGCGTCGGAAAATGCGTGGGAGGACCTGGGCGGCTATGGCACCCGGTTTACATCCCTGGGCCTGTATAAGGATGAGCTGGAGGAGCTCACCGGGCGGCCCTCGAAAGAACCCATCCGGGTGTACGCGGGCCTGAAGGCCGGGAAGGACGATGAGGAACGAGCCCAGTCCGTGGTCCGGGAGCTGGAACGCACGGGGGCGGCACACCGCAAGGCCTTGATGGTTGCCCCTGCCACGGGAACGGGCTGGGTGAACCCCACAGCAGCACAGGCCTTTGAGCTCCTCTTTGATGGTGACTCCGCCATCGCTTCTGCCCAGTACTCCTACCTTCCCAGCGTGGTGCAGCTGCTCGCCGACAGGGAGCGCGTGGAGGAAGCCGGCGCTGCCCTGGTCACGGCCGTGGTGGACTGGTGGCAAACGCTCCCAGAGAATGACCGCCCGAAGTTGTATGTCTATGGAGAGTCTCTGGGAACCTCGGCGGGGGCCGGCGCGTTTTCGGGCTTGCGGGACATCGTCTCCTCCGTGGACGGAGTGCTGTGGCTGGGTCCGCCAAACTCCAATACGTTGTGGCGGGATTTCGTGGACCGCAGGGATCCGGGCTCGCCGGAGGTGAGCCCGGAATATGCCGGCGGTTTGAGCGTGCGCTTTGCCCAGAATGAGGACGAGATCTGGCAGTGGCCGAAGGAAGACCCAGCCTTGGAGAGCCCCCATGGGTGGCGCTTCCCGCGCGTGCTGTTTATCCAGCACCCCTCGGATCCGGTGGTGTGGTGGTCGCCGCGACTACTGTTTGAGGAGCCGGATTGGCTGAAGGAGCCCCCTGGGTTTGACCGTTCCGCGTCCATGCATTGGATGCCGTTCGTGACCTTCTGGCAGGTCACGCTGGACTTGCCTGTGGCGGCCAATGTGCCGAACGGGCACGGGCACAATTATGGAAACTCGGTGCTGTCGGGGCTCATGGCTCTGGTGGGTGGAGAGGGATTCACCGAAGCGCGCCGGGATCGCCTGGAGGCGGAGCTCAATGCTGCGATGGCTCACCAGGGTCCGGAAAAGGAAGTGGGCGTGAAGCAGCCTTAGCCAGCATGCAGCCGTGACCAGAGTTGCCTCGCGCATGCTGGCAGCCGGGCTGGAGGATCGTTAGGCTGGGACGCATGATTTTGATTAACGTGAAGTTCCTGCCCAAGCCCGAGTTCGTGGACACTTTCCGCCAGCAGGTCACCGAGTTCACCGAGGCAACTCGCGCCGAAGAGGGTTGCCTGTGGTTCAACTGGTACCGCTCGGAGGAAAACCCCAACGAGTACCTGCTGTCTGAGGCTTTCAAGGACGGCCACGACGTAGCCCACGTGGAATCGGATCACTTCAAGAAGGCGTGCGAGGATCTGCCGAAGCTGCTCCTGGAGACCCCGGAGATCATCAACACCACCATCGAAGGAAAGACCGAGTGGGACCGCATGGCGGAGTTCCAGGTCTAAGCACTGTCTGCCTTACCTGTAAGCCGGCGAACGCTGACTTACAGGTGCATCACGCCCAGGAGCGTGAGAAGAATGGCGATGGCCCAATTGCACGTGCGCTCGTGGCGCTGGAGCACACGTTCAGGCAGCGGCTTCATCGCTGCCACCGCAATAAATAGGACGAGTGGGGTTGAGATCGCCAGGCTTGAATATGCCAGCGAGAAGTAGTGGGCCTGCAACTCCTCCTCGTTGCCCAGCGCATACATGATGCCGCCCCAGAAGGGCAGGGACGTCAAGGATTGGATCAGTCCGGTAAGAAACCCGAGGCCAAGAAGCGCGACAACATTGCGTGAAAAGGATCCCAAAAGCTATTCCGTTGGTCCCCATGAGTCACCCTCAGTAGGAATATGAAGGCAAACAGCAGAAGGTTGAGGGAATCGATGAGTGCGAAGGGGGCTACCGCACCAAGGAGGGAAAGGTTCATCGCTAAAAAGAATACGCGAGGTGAGCCGGATTGAGAATACGCGAGGCGGACCGGATTGGAGAGAATCCCCGGGTGGAATACAGTGAGAAGTATGAGCAAGCCTGCGAAACTAGACAAAGCCAAGTATGAAAAAGAGCTTGAACGCCTTCAAGCCGAGCTTGTAGAACTCCAGCAGTGGGTCGTAAAGACCGGAGCGCGTGTGGTGATCGTGATGGAGGGCCGCGACGCTGCGGGTAAGGGATCCGCCATCAAGCGCATCACCCAATACCTCAACCCACGAACCTGCCGCGTGGAAGCACTGCCCGCCCCGAACTCTCGGGAGCAGGGGCAGTGGTACTTCCAGCGCTACATTGAGAAGCTTCCGACCGCGGGTGAGATTGTGATCTTCGATCGCTCTTGGTACAACCGCGCTGGTGTGGAGCGCGTGATGGGCTTCTGCACCACCCAGGAATACCGCCGGTTCCTTCACCAGGCTCCCATTTTCGAGCGTTTGCTGGTGGAAGATGGCATCATCCTTCGGAAGTACTGGTTCTCCGTGTCCGACGAGGAGCAGATCAAGCGCTTCAAGTCCCGCCAATCCGATCCGCTGCGCCAGTGGAAGCTGTCTCCCATGGACCTGCAGTCCATCACCCGGTGGGAGGACTACTCGCGTGCGAAGGATGAGATGTTCGTGCACACGGACATCCCGTCCGCTCCGTGGTACACGGTGGAGTCCGAGGACAAGAAGCGCTCTCGCATCAACGTGATCAACCACCTGTTGAACACCATCCCGTGGGAGTACGTGGAGAAGAATGTTCCGTCGATCCCTGAGCGCCCGGAGAACAAGGACGACAAGTATGAGCGTCCAGCACGTACCAGCTTCCGTTATGTTCCGGACGCCGCCGCGGCGCTAGAGAAGAAGCCGAAGAAGTCTAAGAAGACTAAGAGCTCTAAGAAGTCCAAGAAGGCCAAGAAGTCCGAGCAGAAATAGTCTATTTTTGCCATCCGAACATCGTGAGTGTGCCACCATGGAAGGCATGATTACTCACGATGACTTCAGGGCATTCACACAGGGCCGGTGTGGCGTTATTGAACTCACCAGGAGCAAGGCCCTCAACAGTCTGACGGTAGACATGATCCGTGGTATCGATCAGGCGTTGGATCATTTCGAACAGGACAGCTCCGTCGACGTGATCGTCATCGCCTCCAGCACGGAGCGCGCCTTCTGCGCGGGAGGGGACGTCCGTTGGGTCCGGGAGCGGGACCTGGATGGAGACTTCGAGGCAGGCAATACCTTCTTTGAGGAAGAGTACCGCCTGAACTCCCGCATGGCGTCCTTCCCGAAGCCCCTGGTTGCCCTGCTCAATGGGGTAGTGATGGGCGGCGGCTTCGGCATCTCCGCGCACGGATCCCACCGCCTGGTCACCAGCACCACGCTGGGTGCGATGCCGGAGGCAGCGATTGGATTCGTGCCCGACGTCGGGATGTCGCACGTGCTGACGCACCTGCCCGTGGGCAAGGAAATCGGGGAGTTCATCGGGCTGACCGGATGGCGTTTGAGTCCAGCGGACATGCTGTGGACGGGGTTGGGAACTCATTTGGTGGAGAACCCGGCGTCGATTGTGGAGGAGCTTCGCGAGGACGACATTGAGCAGGTGCTGCAACGCCGAACCCTGCCGGTGGAGGACGCGGGCGAGAGCCAGTTGGCGCGCCACGCGGACTTCATCCGGGAAGCGTTGTCGCATGACTCGTGGGCGGAGGTGGAAGCCGCGCTGCGCGACGGCGTGAACAACGACGAGCTGAATGAAGAGTTCCGCAGCGCGCTGAAGGACCAGCTGGACTCGGCGAACCCTACCAGCCAGGTGGCGGGCTTTGAGATGTTTGAGCGCGCGGCGGCCGTGGATGTGGATACGGCGCTGCGCAACGAGCTGACCGTGGGGACCGCGCTGCGGCATCAGCCGAACTTCGCCGAGGGCGTGCGGGCTGTGCTAGTGGACAAGGACCGGACTGCGACGTTTGATCCGGCGGAGTCCTCGGCGGTGGACGCGGCGGCGTGGCGGGAGCTACTGGACTGAGCCGCGCTTCTGCACCCGCAACCACACCACAAACCCCCACACCACGAAGGCCCCGTAGACCACATACAGCGCCGCGGACGGGTAGTAGCCGGCTGTCAAGAGCAGCGGCACTCCCACGATGTCCACCGCGATCCACACCAACCAGAATTCCGTCCAGCCGCGCGCCATGCCGTAGGTGGCGAGGATGGAGCCGGTGAAAATCCAGGCGTCGGCCCACGGCCCCCAGCTGCCCAGCGCCTGAAACACCACCGCGCACACGCATGTGCACACCACCGCGAAGATCAGCATGCCGATGCGCTGGGATGTGCTGGCCCACCGGGGCTGCACGGCGGCGGTGGATTCCGCGGGTTCGGAGACAATCGAGCGGCTGGGGTCCGTGGTGTGCGATTCCCGCATGCCGCGCCGTTTCGCGCTGGACCAGCGCCACCATCCGTACGCGGAGACGATCAGGAACATCACCTGCCGCCCGGCCTGCCCGTAAAGGTCAAGGTCCTGGGGCGTGTGGAACAGCCCACCCATGAAGACCGTGAACAGCAGGATGTTGCCCACGATGCCCACGGGCCAGGCCCACACCACGCGCCGCATGCCGCCGATCGCGGAGGCTAGGCCGAAGGCGTTGCCGATGATCTCGCGCCACAGGATGGGCACGTCGCCCACGTAGGCGGTGGCGTTGAGCAGCGTGAGGAAGAGTGAGTCTGTCTCCATAACTCACACATTGTCCCCCGGGTGCTGCCGATTGTGGAAATCGGGCAACTCCCGGGGGACAGGTGCATCACAGGCGTGAGAGGCTATTTCCTAAAGTGAAAGCCCTTGCGGAGGCTATTGAATCCGTCGTGAATGAAACGCGCGGTGGCGGCAGCGTCAAGGCTGGGGTCCAGGTAGCGCATGCCCTGCACGGTGTCCGTGATGCTCATGGCGAAGGTCAGCAGCAGGAACCCCTGGAACTCGGGCAGCGTACCGTTGCTGCGTTCCTGCAGCGCCGCCACGAGGGGACGTAGCATGGCGAGTCCCTGCGGGTGCTCCGATTCCGTCATGGAGCCCGACGCCCCTGCGGGGGATTCCATCAACCCCTGATAGTAGGAGGCCAGATGGTTTCCCACCCGGGAGAGCGTGGACCAGCCGCGCAGGTCATCGGCGGGCCGGGCCATGAACTCCTCGATATAGGACTCCAGGGCCGTGATCGGATCGTGGTCCGCGGGCATGGCACGGATCGCGTCCGCCACCTGGGCCACGTAGTTCACGCAGAAGTGAATCAGGGCATCCTCGCGGTGGTGGAAATAGTTGTGGAACGTGCGCGGGGAGACAGTGGCCGCCTCCGCGATGGCTCCGATGGTGGCACCCTCGGCGCCGAGGGTGACGAACTTCTCCACGGCCGCGCGCGCGATCCGATCCTTCGTCTCTGCCTTTTTGCGTTCCCGAAGGCCCACGGTGGGCTGGGGCTGAGAGGGCGAATCCATCACAACACCTTAGCTTTCAGGGTGGGCTGTGTGGGCAGCACGCTGGGCGTCGGACTCAGATAATCCCTGCAGGGACTCACCTTCCACGTCCACGGAAGGAATGATTTTGTCCAGCCAGCGGGGGATCGCCCAGGCGCGTTCACCCAGCAGGAACATGGTGGCGGGGATGAGGACCATGCGGACGATGAAGGCGTCGAAGAACACGGCCACGGCCAGGGCAAATCCCATCACCTTGATGAACGGCTGGTCCAGGGTGGTGAACGCGGCGAACACGCTGATCATGATGAGGGCCGCGGCGGTGACCACGCGGGCTCCGTGCTTGAAGCCGTTGGCGGTGGCGTTTTGGGCGGTCTTGCCGTGCGCCCAGCCCTCGCGCATGCGGGTCACCAGGAACACCTGGTAGTCCATCGCCAGGCCGAAGACAATGCCGATCAGCATGATGGGCAGGAAGGAGACCAGCGGCTGAGGATCGTCGATCAGCCCCAGCATGCCCTCCTGCCACAGGCCCACGGTCACACCGAAGGTGGCGGCGACGGACAGGCCGAAGCCCAGGGCGGCCAGGAGTGGGACCCAGATGGAGCGGAACACAACCATGAGCAGCAGGAAGGCCAGGACCAGCACGATGGAGATGTACGGGATCAGGGCGTCCTGCAGCTGCTGGGAGATGTCCTCGAACATCGGGGTGATGCCGGTGATGGCGAAGGTGCCGCCGGTTTCTGCTTCGAAGGAGGCCTCGTGGGCGCGGAGGTTGTCCAGGACGTCGGCGGCGCGCTCGTCGGTGGCGCCGTACTTCGGGGTGATCATGATCTGCGCGGCGGTGCCCAGGTCTTGGGGATTCTTGGGGTCGCCGTTAGTGGCGGCCAGTTGGGCGTTGGCGATGCCGTCGGTGGACTGGAAGGTCTCCAGGGCCTTGGTGAGGACGGCTTGCTTGGCTTGGGCCTGCTTGGCGTCCCCGTACTCCACCAGCGCGATCATCGGCGCGTTGCGTCCGGCGCCGAAGCCCTCTTCGGTCATCTCGTAGGCCACGCGGTTCGGGGAGCCCTTGGCCATGGTGCCGTCGGTGGGCATGGCCAGGCGCAGGTTCGTGGCGGGAATGGCCAGCACGGCCAGCAGAGCCACGGAGGCGATGGCGAAGATCCAGGGGCGCGCGCGGATCATGCGCACCCACTTCAGGCCCATGGTGGGCGCTTCGTTCTCCGGGTCCGGTGCCTTCACGATCGGCGCGCGTCCCGCGAACAGTTTCGTGCCTAGCAGGCTCATGATGGCTGGCAGCAGGGACACGGAGATGATCACGGCCAGCGCCACGGTCACCGCGGCGGACAGCGCCATGGTGGTCAGGAACGGAATACCGATGATGGACAGCGCGGACAGCGCAATCAGCACGGTTAGTCCGGCGAACACCACCGCGGAGCCTGCCTTGCCCACGGCCAGGCCGGCCAGGTGTGCGCGGGTGGCGGCCGGGATAGTTTTCAGCTTGGCGGCCAGCTCCTTCGGGCTCAAGTCCTGCCCGCCCACGTGCGCGACCAGCTCGTTGCGGAAGCGTGCCAGGATGAACAGGGCGTAGTCGATGCCCACGGCCAGGCCGATCATGGAGGCCAGGGTGGGGGTCATGGAGGACACGCTGTCGATGAACGCGGTGGAGGCGAACACCAGCCCCGTGCCCATCGCCACGCCGATCACCGCAGTGACGAGCGGCAGCCCCGCGGCCACGAACGCGCCGAACGTGGCGATCAACACGATGGCCGCCACAGCCAGGCCGATCAGCTCGGAGGTCATGTCCATCTCTGCGTTCTGGAAGGCGTTGCCGGACCAGCCCGCGGTGAGGTTACCCTGGTTCGCCTCCACGGTGGCGGCGAAGTCTTCCTTGTCCGCCAGTGGCACGTCTGCGCTGCTGTCGGCGGTGAACGTTACGGAGATGGTGCCGATGCGCTGGTCCTCGGACAGCGGGGATAGCGCTGCGATGTCCTGCGCGATCTGCTCCTCCGGCATCCCTTGGGCCTTCTTGGCTTCGGTCAGCTGCTGCGTCATGCCTTGGGCGGCCATGACGGGGGAGACTAGCTCGTCTGTGTTGGCCAGGTAGTCCTTGGTTTTCAGCTGCTCCAGCAGGTGGTCCACGGTTGTGGCCACGGACTCATCGGCCAGGGTTTTCCCGTCGGGGGCGCGGACCACCAGCGTGCCGGTGGGCGCGTCTAGGGATTGCCCTTGGGCGTTCGGGAACTCCTCTTGCAGGCGTTCCATGGTATCCACGGATTCTAGGCCGGGGATGGTGAAGTTGTCGTCGGTGGGTTTCTGGAGTGTGGCCGCTGCGGTGCCGACTCCAATGATGAGGATCAGCCACGCGGCCAGGAAGCGCCATTTATGTGCGTAGGCGCTTCTGCCGAGGCGGTAGAGGAACTGAGCCATGAGTGTCCTTGTGGGATCGTATGTTTATGCTTGACCCGCGCAAGTTTACCGACGCGATGCAATTTTGCGCAACCTCTGCAATATTTTTTATTTCGACGCCCAGCGCGCATTCCTCCGCCGCGCGCTAATCAGCGACCAGTGTGAACAGCTCGAACTCGGGGTGCTCCTTTTCGATGAACGCTAGCTTCCACTTATCGCCGAACAGCGCGATCAGTTCGCCATCGGTGCGTGTGAAGATCTCCACACCGCGTTGCTTGGCCAGCTCCGGGGCGGTCTCCGGGGTGGTGCGGCGAGCCACCGAGTACGGCACGGGCTCAGCCACGGTCTCCACGTTGTATTCCACATCCATGCGAGCCATCATCACCTCGAACTGCATGGGGCCCACGGCTGCCATGACGGGGGCGGCGTCGCCACGGGCGTCATTGCGCAGGATCTGGACCACGCCCTCGCTGGCCAATTGGTCCAGGGCCTTGCGGAACTGCTTGTACTTGCCCAGGGACTTGGCGCGCAGGGTGCGGAAGTGCTCGGGGGCGAACTGAGGCATCGGTGGGAACTGGACTTTCTTGCCCGCGTAGATGGTGTCACCCGGAGCCAGGGAGCCCGCGTTCACCAGTCCCACGATGTCGCCCGGGTAGGCCGCGTCCACGGTGGAGCGCGTGCGGCCGAACACGGTCAGGGCGTACTTCGTGGAGAAGGAACGGCCGGACTGCGCGTGCGTGACCTGCATGCCGCGCTCAAAGGTGCCGGAGACCACGCGCATGAATGCCAGAGAGTCGCGGTGGTTGCGGTCCATGCCGGCCTGCACCTTGAACACCACGCCGGAGAACTCGTCGCCCGGCTCGCGGTGCTCATCCACGGCCGCGGTGTTGCCACCGGCTGCGGCCTCTACGACGGCCGGGTCTGAGTCGCGGCCGGAGGGCTTCGGAGCCAGCGCGCACAGGGTGTCCAGGATCTGGTGCACGCCGAAGTTCAGCATCGCCGAGGCGAAGATCATGGGGGAGGTGGTGCAGTTCAGGAACAGCTCCTGGTCGTGCAGCGCCCCGTCCATTGCCAGCAGCTCCACCTCTTCGGCGGCGGTGGTCCAGGCCTCTTCTTCCTTCTCTTCTGCCTGCTCTGGGGTGTAGTGCTCCTCGGGTGCGATGGTGGAGCCACCCGCGGTGCGCAGGAAGTGGATGTATTCTTCGGCCTCGCCATCGTCGTTGATGCGGGCGAGGCCGCGGAAGTCCCCGGCCTCGCCGACGGGCCAGAACAGGGGAGTGGGCTGCAGCTGGATCTCGTTGACGATCTCATCCACCAGCTCCAGTGGGGTGCGGCCCACGCGGTCCCATTTGTTCACCACGGTCACGATGGGGAGGCCGCGGGCCTTGCACACGCGGAAGAGCTTCAGAGTCTGCGGCTCCAGGCCCTTCGCGCCGTCGATGAGCATCACGGCGGCATCCACCGCGGAGAGCACACGGTACGTGTCCTCGGAAAAGTCCGCGTGACCAGGGGTATCCACCAGGTTGATCATGTACGGCTCGCCCGTGTGCCCCTCCGGGGCGTACTCGAACTGCAGGGCCGAGGACGCAATGGAAATACCGCGGTCCTTTTCCATCTCCATCCAGTCGGACACCGTGGACTTGCGGTTTCCCTTGCCGTGCACGGCGCCGGCCTCGTTGATGACGTGCGCGTGGAGAGCTAACGCCTCGGTGAGGGTGGACTTACCGGCGTCTGGGTGGGCGATGACAGCGAAAGTGCGGCGGCGATTGGCCTCGGATGCAACAGCGGGGGAATTCATAACCCCGCTATCTTAACAGGCCATGAGGGGTTTCACGTGCGGCGCTTTAGGCGTTCTTGCGGCGCGCGTGTGCTTCGCGTCCGTGTAGCGGCCCTCGGCGCGAAGCCGCACGCGTGCTTGTGCCGTGATCCTGGCTACGTGTTCTTGTGTCGCGTGTGAATATCGTTGCGCGCGATGTCGGGGCCATGAGCCACGATCAAGCGCGCAGCATCCGCCGCATCTGTCAGCGCGGTGTCCATCCAACCATCCTCTGGGTCGGTGTCCTGCGGCTCGAATGCGGTCAGCACATAGTCAATGACCGGTGTGCCCTTCGGCGGGCGGCCAATGCCGATGCGCACGCGGACGTAGAGCTGAGTGCCCAGGTGCTCCGTCATGGAGCGCAGACCATTGTGTCCGCCCTCGCCGCCCTTTGCCTTGATGCGCACTTGACCAGCGGCGATGTCCAGCTCATCGTGCAGGACGATCACCCGCTCCGAAGGTAGCTCCAGAGCCTTGGCGATGGGGCCCACGGCCTTGCCGGAATCGTTCATGTAGGTGGTGGAGCGGACCAGCAACACAGAGGTGCCGGGCTTCTCACCAGCTCTTTCAGTGCTCTTCTCGTCTGCGTTGCCAGATTTCGCGCCGAGCGTCTCGCTGAACCTCGAGCTGGCTTTTCCAGAGGCCATCGTCACTGGAGCCACCTGGGCGGGCACGCCGTGCAGCGGAATCCACTGCGCGCCGTGCTCCTGCAGCAGCTCGTCGACCGGCCAGTAGCCGATATTGTGGCGGGTGCCGGCGTACTTGGAGCCGGGGTTGCCCAGGCCGATGATGACCCACTCAGGCTTGAGGTCCTTCAGTTGCTCCAGCGTCAGCTGGCTGGGACGCTTCGAGGCGGCAGCGCGGTCAGTGCCGGCTGCACCACTGGTCGCACCACTGCTCAATGACTCAGCAGAAGAGTCACCCGATGGGCGAAGGCGGCGGAAAAGAGAAGAGAAAAAACTCACGAGACTCAACCTTAGAGGCCACGAATCAGGCGTTCAATATGATCGGCGGCGTCCGCGCACATGATGGCCACATCCGCAGCCTCGCCACGAGGGAACGGTTTGAGCACGTAGGCCGCGGGGTCCATGCGGCCCGGAGGACGTCCGATGCCGCAGCTCACGCGCCAATAGTCCTTGGTACCCAAGGCCTTGGAGATGTCCTTCAGGCCATTGTGTCCCTTATCGCCACCGCCCTGGCGCAGGGTGACGTGGCCGGAGTCCAGTTCCAGCTCGTCGTGAACCACGATGATGCGCTCGGCAGGAACCTTGTAGAAGTTGGCCAGAGCTTTCGTGGGGCCGCCGCTTAGGTTCATGAAGGTGCGGGGCCGCGCCAGGATCAGGGTGGGCAGGGGAGGCTGGGTGATCTGCGCGACATCTGCGTTAGCGCGCTTGTTGGTGGAGAAGTTCGCCGCTGGGATCTGGCGATCTGCGATCTCGTCCAGAGCCATCCGGCCAATGTTGTGGCGCGTGCCCGCATACTTGTCGCCGGGGTTCCCGAGGCCAATCACCAGCCATGGGCCCGAGGAGCTGGAAGTGCTTCCCGGGCTCGCTTGGCCGGCCGACTTCCCGTGGTTCGCTGTGCTCCCAGCCTTCCCTTGGCGGGGATTCTTTTTCTGCTGTGCTGCAGGGCTCATGTCACACGATCCTACTGGGGGAGAGGTGCAACTCCTGCACAGCCCCACAGCTCACAACTCTTCTCAGCACAATCCGCGCAAACCCTTTCCCGGATCGAGGGCAAAGTGTAGTGATTTCCGCCAAATCACAGCAGTTTGCCCTCGATCCGGGAAGCCCCTGTCCCTATCTAGAACACCATCACCCCTCAAAGGGGATACTTCGGTCCCGGCCGACAACGTATGTGTGCATTGTGGTTCCCAAATCGTTCCCAGCGGCATACGGATAGTGCAGAATACTTCTTATGTCTAAGTTCTCTGAGGTCCTTGACCAGCTCCGTGACAACCAGCCCCAAGGCAAGTACGGCATTGCCTTTGAAAAGTTGATGGTCAATTACTTCAGAACGGACCCCACACTGGCGTCCGAGTATGACCAGGTGTTCCGGTGGACGGATTGGCCGTATAACGGCGGCCGTGCTGATACCGGCATTGACCTTGTGGCCCGCCGGGCTGAGGACCAGTCCTGGACGGCGATCCAGTGCAAGTTCTACCAACCGACTACTTCTATCCAGAAGTCCCACCTGGATTCCTTCTTTGAAGCCTCCGGCCACTCCTTCGATACCGAAGAAGGAACGCAACACTTCGCACACCGTCTGGTGATTTCCACGACGGATCGTTGGTCGGCGAACGCTGAGGCTGCGCTGGCCGATCAGATTATCCCGACCAACCGTATTGGCTTGGCCTCGATTGCGGAGTCCCCAATTGACTGGGATGTGGCCTTCCCCGGCTCGGAGATTCAGATCAATTTGTCGAAGCGGGAGACGTTTAGTCCTCGCCCGCATCAGCAGGCCGCGATTGATGCCGCGATGAAAGGTTTTGAGACTCATGATCGCGGCAAGCTGATTATGGCCTGCGGTACGGGCAAGACCTTTACTGCGCTGCGTCTTGCGGAGAAGATCGCGCAGTCGAATCAGGGCCGTGCTCGTGTGCTGTTCCTCGTGCCGTCTATCGCACTGCTATCCCAAACACTCAAGGAGTGGACTGCCCAGGCTCAGGTGGACCTTCGTGCGTATGCGGTGTGTTCGGATACGAAGGTGGGCAAGAAGGCTGAGGATATTGCCTCCTACGACCTGGAGGTGCCGGTGTCGACCACGGGTGCTGATATTGCCGGGCGGATGAACCAAGGCGGTAAGCGCTTTAAGGGTCTGCATGTGGTGTTTTCCACCTACCAGTCTCTCCCAGCTGTCCATGATGCCCAGGCTGCTGGTCTGGATGAGTTTGACCTGGTCATTTGCGATGAGGCCCACCGCACCACCGGGGTGACCCTAGCCGGGGAGGATGCCTCCAACTTCGTGCGCATCCACGACGCTGACTACATCCGAGCAGCACGCCGGCTGTATATGACTGCGACGCCACGGTTGTACGACGAGACAGTGAAGTCGAAGGCGGAGCAGCATTCGGCAGAGATTGCGTCGATGGATGATGAAGCCATCTATGGCCCGGAGTTCCACCGCCTCGGTTTTGGTGAGGCTGTGGAGGCTGGCCTGCTGACTGATTACAAGGTGTTGGTGATGACGGTGGATGAGGACGTCACCGCCGGGGCCATGGCAGACATGAAAGACCACAGCCTCAACCTCTCACTGGCCTCCGCCATGATTGGGGCGTGGAATGGCCTGGCTAAACGCTCCGGTAAAGAACAAGGCACCAAGTCCGGCTTTGAGGTCGATGCGGTGCCGATGCGGCGCAGTGTGGCCTTTGCCAAGGACATCAAGACCTCCAAGGAGATCGCGGAGAACTACCCGAAGCTCATTAGCGCCTACCAGCACTCCCTGCATAAAGCAGCAACCCTGTCGGACGTGAGCCTACTCAATGCGAACTTAGCGGCTGCCTGCCAGCATGTGGATGGTGGGATGAATGCCATGGAGCGCAATGGAAGAATCTCCTGGCTGGAATCGGACATCACCACGGAACAGACCCGCATCCTCACCAACGCCCGTTGCCTCTCTGAAGGCGTAGACGTCCCAGCACTAGATGCAGTAATCTTCTTCAATCCGCGTAATTCCATGGTCGATGTGGTGCAGTCTGTCGGGCGTGTGATGCGTAAGTCTGAGGGCAAAGACTACGGCTACATCATCCTGCCGGTAGCTGTGCCACCGAACGTGTCCCCATCAGAAGCACTGCAAGATAATGCACGGTTTAAAGTGGTCTGGCAGATCCTCAACGCCCTGCGCGCCCATGATGATCGTTTCAACGCCACCGTGAACGCTCTGGCGTTAAACGACAATAACCGGGAGAGCTTGCCTATTGATGTGGAGCATGTCCCCGACCACCGCAAGGCCCTGGATAAGCTAGACCACACACCAGATAACGATTCAGACGAACGTCGGGAGATGGCCGAGCAGATCGCCCTATTCTCCTTGGAGAAGTGGCAAGAGGCTATCTACACCAAGCTGGTGGACAAGGTCGGAACGCGTACGTACTGGGAGGATTGGGCTGATGATGTAGCCTCTATCGCCCAGGCCCAAATCACCCGTATTACAGCTTTGGTGGAGAACGCAAACCCTAAGCTTCGTCGTGAGTTTGATGCGTTTGTCAAGGGCCTTCGAGGAAATTTGAATGACTCGATTACTGATGATGAAGCCATCAGCATGCTCTCCCAGCACCTGATTACCGCCCCGGTGTTCAACGCACTGTTTAGTGACAATGACTTTGCCACGCATAACCCGGTGGCTCAGGTGATGCAACGCATGGCCGATGCCCTAGCTGATGCCAACCTGGAATCCGAAACGGAACCGCTAGAAGCGTTTTACGCCACGGTGCGTAAGCGTGCGCAGGCGGTGACCAGTGCTGCGGGTAAGCAGCAGGTGATTAAGGACCTGTACGAGCGGTTCTTCCAAAAGGCTTTCAAAAAGCAGGCCGATGCCCTCGGCATTGTCTACACCCCAGTAGAAATCGTGGACTTCATCCTGCGTGCGGCCAACGACTTGTCGGTCAAGCACTTTGGTAAGGGGTTGACGGACGAAGGCGTGTGTATCCTCGACCCCTTTGCCGGGACCTCCACATTTATGGTGCGCCTGTTGCAGTCGGGGTTGATTCGGCCGGAGGATATTGCGCGCAAATATGCCGGGGAGTTGTTCGCCACCGAGATTATGCTGCTGGCCTACTACGTCTCAGCCGTCAACATTGAGACGACGTATAACGCTCTGCGGGTGGAGGAAGCACAGCGCAACGGTGAACCCGAACCAGAATATGTACCGTTTGGTGGCATTGCGTTGGCGGATACGTTCCAGATTCATGAAGACGGTGACATCCTGGACCTGACGGTGTTTAAGAACAATAATGAGCGTATCGAGCGGCAGAAGGCTGCGCCGATTAACGTCATCATCGGCAACCCGCCATACTCCGCTGGCCAGAAGAACGCCAATGATCTCAACGCGAACATGAAGTACCCCACCCTGGATGGGCGGATTGCGCAGACGTATGCCGCGAAGTCCACGGCGACTTCGCAGCGCACCTTGTATGATTCCTATTTGCGTGCGTTCCGGTGGGCCACCGACCGCATTCAAGACCAAGGCATCGTCGCCTTCGTATCCAACGGCGGATGGATTGGCGGCAACACCGGCGATGGTGTGCGCCTGTCCATGGCAGAAGACTTCACTGATGTCTACGTGTTCAATCTCCGCGGAAACGCACGAACCGCAGGTACGCAGCGCCAGAAGGAAGCTGGCAATGTTTTCGGAGCTGGAACTCGTACCAACGTCACGGTAACCATCGGTATTAAGGACCCGGCGAAGACCGGGTTTGAGCTGCACTACCGCGACATCGGCGACTACTTAAGCGCCGAGGAAAAGCTCAACATCGTGGAGACCTCCACCATTGAGTCAATCGACTGGCAGACCATTACCCCGAATGAGCAGGGTGATTGGCTGAACCAACGCACCGCCGATTTCTCCACCTGGCCTGTTCTCGGGGAGAAGAAAGCTAATTCAACCAAATTCTTTGTTAACTATTCTCTTGGGCTTGCTACTGGACGTGACGTTTGGGTCACCGCAGAGACTAAGAGCAGGTTACAGGAGAAGATTCTAAAACTTGTCTCCACGTATAGTCTTGCGAAGTCGGAATTTGAAGATTGGCATCAAGAGTCTAAGGCAACCGAGTCTACAGTCAACGAATTTCTTAAACATTTCCCTCAATTTGCGAATTTAACACACATTTCGTGGAATAGAAATTTGAAGCAAAGTTTGGCAAAGCGGAACACGATTAGCATTGATGAAAAAGGTATTACAACTGGACTTTACCGTCCTTTTAGGAAGATGTGGGTTTATTTCCATAAAGATCTGAACGCGATGACTTATCAGTTGCCGTCGATGTTCCCGACCCCGCAGCACGCCAACATCGGGTTTGTCGTAGTGAGCCCCGGAGAGAGTACCGGTACAGCAACGCTCGCCACAACGCTCCTCCCGGACTTGCACACCTTGGCTACCTCACAGTTCTTCCCGCGGTTTACCTGGGCCCCTGCCGAGGGTGGGGATGATGGTGCGTTGTTTGGGCAGGGCATCGGCAAGCTAGGTGCAGGTGAGGCCAGTGCCTATGGTGAGATTGGTGAGGTGGTGGACGGCTACGTGCGCGTGGACAACATCACTCAGGAGATTAAGGGGCTGTACTGGGAAGCGCTCGGCGTCGATATTACTGGCGATGACATCTTTCATTTCGTCTACGGCAAGCTGCATGACCCGGCTTATCGTGAGGCGTATGCGGCGGATTTGAAGAAGATGCTGCCGCACATTGAGACCCCGGCTACGCGTGAGGAGTTCGACAAGTTCGCGGCTGCCGGTGCCAAGCTCCTGGCCCTGCATGTGGGATATGAAGATGCTGAGCCATGGCCGTTGACAGTGGATGTGCGCGGTGATGAGGACGACCGGGAG
Organism: Corynebacterium sp. zg254; assembly: GCF_024701495.1. Classification (NCBI taxonomy): domain Bacteria; kingdom Bacillati; phylum Actinomycetota; class Actinomycetes; order Mycobacteriales; family Corynebacteriaceae; genus Corynebacterium; species Corynebacterium sp. zg254. Next base: position 653,801 of record NZ_WIAR01000001.1, on the reverse strand, counting down.
ACCTGGCGCGTGACCAAGATGGCCTGGGCGAAGAAGAAAGACCCTAAGACCGGCAAATCTGTCAATGATGTGACTACGTTGAAGTACAACAAGCGGGTGACCATCAGTGATATTCCGGAGGAGGCGGACCGGTACATGCTGGGTGCGCGCTCTGCGGTGGCGTGGCTGATTGACCGCTACCAGGTCAAGACCGATAAGGCCTCCGGGATTGTCAACGACCCCAACGATTGGGCCGATGAGGTGGGCAACCCGCGCTACATCGTGGACCTGGTGGGCAAGGTCGTGCGAGTGGCTATGGAGACCGTGGCGATTGTGGATGGGTTGGAGAGCGGCGTGGAGTAGCAGTGCCTATGGGCTCGAAGGCAGTTCATATTCTTAGGCGGGATGGAGCCCTGCGGCCTTGAACATCCGCAGAGCTCGCCGCTGTTTACTGCCGGACCTCCTCCGACTCCTGCGGCGCGCCATGGATGGTGTAGTACTGTCAAGACGACCAGCACTTCTGAGTCGTCACAATGTGGGATAATTGCTACATGACAGTTCTGAAGGCGATTCTAGGGGACATCACCACCCAAGATGTAGATGCAATCGTGAATGCATCGGATCATCGGATGCACGATGACGGCGGAGTGGGGGCCACTTATCAAGTTGCAGGCCCTGGTTCGCTCGAAGAGTGCAAAATTCACTTTCCTGACGGGAAAGATTCTGGAAATGCTGGCTGGACTTCAGGTTACAATCTTCCAGCCCGCTTCGTGATACATACTTCAGTGCCAAGCTATCAGGCTGGGCAAACAGACCGCACTTTGCTTGAATCTGTTTATCGGGGTTGTTTAGCTCTTGCAGATAAGCTCGGGGTCGAGTCCATCGCTTTTCCTTTGATTGGCCCCGGACTTTACGGCTGGCCGGTGGAAGATGCGCTTAATGTGGCAGTAGAAGTGCTGTCCACCAACGCTAGCAACGTCAAAGAAATAAGGATCGTCACGCAGGATCAGTTTAACCACTCGAAACTGGAACGCCAGCTTGGTCGGTTAACATGGCTTCGTTTACTACAAGGTGTCGCTGTTCTCCATCAACGGGGATTTGAAGGAGTACGCATTTACCCGGGGATGAGACCTACTGGTCTTAATTGGCAATTGTTGATTACGTCTCAAGAGTATTTTAAACCTCGAGAGCACTTTAAACCTAGGTACTCCAGCGAAAACGAATTTGTTCCCGACTGGGAAGCCCCTGCGCTGAGATACAACACTGTTGCTGGCGCTCGAGTAGGGAATGGATACGTGACCACGGCAACAACTCCTGATGAAGCTGCAGATATCATCCTTCAAGAGTTGCCACTACTCGCCAAAAAGTTCGATGACCGAGAATATGTGGTCTGGTTTGAAGGGCTGTTGGCTGTAGTCACCGGGTTAAAACGTGTGCCGATCGCACACGCCGAATATTTCGAGGAAGATGGAAAAGTCAAGATCGGGGGCGACATCTTGTTTCCCGCCCCGCCAATTCCCCCTCACCTCAGGAACTGAAGTGAGCCGCCCGCTCAAGCAGCTCCTCCACCGTAACCCGTCCATCGCGCGCAAACTCAGCATGGGCCTGCTCGCGAAGGGTTGGGTCTGCGAGGAAGTCGATGGCGACTTGGGCCAAGCCTGCAACTCGAGGTAAGTGATACCTCCGGTACAACCATGTCCGGAAGCTCGTCGATCAGTTTGGAAGATGCTGACTTCTGGGCACGCGTCAAGGTTTTCAACAAGGACTTAATCCGCCAGAGCCTCCGATTTGAGGAAGCTGATGGTCTGAAGTCCGAAGCGCTCCTGACTGTCGGCAAGAAGCTAGCCGATGCTGAGGAGAAGATTGCGGAACTGGAGTCTCAACTCGGTGGAGTACGAGAAAAGCTCAGTAAGGCTGAAGTGGCTCGTGATGTAGCGAAGGAAAATATCAATCGTCTTGGTAGGGATCTCGCGACAGACATACTCAAGCAACTCCAGGGTGCTCCAGGTATGCCTTTACGTGGCTATAACCGAACTAACGTATTGCCTCGCCTGGAGAAGCATGAAACGGATTCGACAGTTCTGCAAGACGCTTCAGAGGAACCTGTTTTGGACCGTAAGCGTGCCCTCAGCGAGGCAATGCAGCCCATCGATGCTGGTCGAGAATATTCTCCCCGAAGCACGGCGGCTGCTCGCGGAAAGCGTCGTAACTAACCGGATGATCGAACAGCTGATGGGAAGCACTGAACGCTCCAGATGGGTGCAGGAGGGCATGCGTCTTCACGAAGAACTAGATGAGTGCCTGTCCTGCGGCCATAGTCTGACCCAGGAACGTCGCGACGCCCTCAACGTGCACTTCGATGAATCTGTCAAGAATCTTCAGGTTGATTTCGACTAACTGGGGTTGCCCGCAAATTGTGGACACGTTGTTAAGCGGCTTGTTGGTTAAGCTGCTGCTTTTCGTTGCTGATCCGGCTTTCGAATTCTACGGGGGTAATCATCCCGATCTTGGAGTGCCGTCTATTGCGGTTGTAGACCACCTCGATCCATCGGGCCACAGCCTTACAAGCTTCGTCGTGGCTGGCCCATTTTCTCCGGTCATAGAACTGAAGTTTTTAGGGTCGACCAGAATGACTCTGCCATCGCGTTATCGAAACACACCCCAGTACGGCCTACCGACTGGGCAATCTCAAACTCCTGGCACACTTTCCACAGCTGATCACTGGTGAACTTAAGTGCCACGATCAGCATGGAACACCAATCCGTCAGGCACCTCTCCACGCAGCGTATAAGCCATACGCAGGGCACGTTCGACCAGATGAGTATCTTGAACACAATCCATTGCCCAGCCGATGACCCTGCGGGAATGGCCATCACGAATAACACATAATTACAACCAACCCTCATGGGTGCGAAGATAGGTGATATCCGACATCCACACCCGATTGAGCTCCCCTGGATCAAACTCACGTTTTACCAGGTCAGGCAACGAAGATTTACGAGCTGACTCAATGGTTGTAACCGGAACAAAGGCCCTCGGTGAAATCTCTTCAATCCCCATCGCACGCATACGCTTTGCCACGGTCTTACGGTTAGCCGCCACACCACGATCATGCAGCTCAGCAGTGACTCGTGGGGACCCATAAACGTCATCGGAATCTTTCCAGATGGAATAGATCTGCTGGTCAAGGTCGGTGAGGAAGCTGGTACGCCGATCTTTACCTGCACGTTTGGCTGCGTGCACTGTAGCCCGCTTGTAGTACCCAGATCGGGACACGCCCAAAAGGCGTGCCATTGGCTTGATGCTGTAGGTCGCCTTCTCCTGCCACATTAGTTCGAACTTTTCTGCTCGCGTTGCTTCGCAGCGAAGAAGGTGGTGGCTTTCGATAAAAATCCGAGCCTATGTGTTCTCGCTCGACTTTGACCCACCTACCAAGCAATCCGGCCGGAACACCGAGTTCTTCAGCAACACGGGCTATCGGCCTTTCAGACTCGATGACAAGTCGAGCCGCCTCTCTCCGGTATTCCGGAGTGTACTTCTTCCTCTGCTGCTTACTCACAATGAACATCCTCTCCTACGGACACAAAAATCCGTACTAATCGGGTGTCCACTACTCGAGGGTAACCTCACAATCGGATCTTGATGCGTTGGGGTGGAAGCTCAATCCGAATGTTGTGTTGGTGGCATTGAACTTTGCGGAACGCGACGAACACACACAATCAGCAACAGCGGATGTGCCATTTCATGCGTTCCATGAGGAGACATCTTCTACCTCGGATCAGAGATTGCGCGATGCCTGCTGTGGCACTCCACTGTGGGGCGGATACCTTACAGACCTAGTGAAGTTCGTGGATGACCAACTCACCGCAGTGAGGAACTCTAAGTCAGCCCCAATCAAGAAGATGCTCAATGATGGGGTGTTCCGCCTCATGCAGATTCGCGGTCTAGCTGATGAAGTCAGTCAGTTGGGCGCGCATGATCCCGTGATCGTCTCGTTAGGTAACGACGTCTATCAAAGCCTTAGCCGCCTAGATTCCCTGGAGATGCTGCGCGACAGTCTGGGCTTGGGTACCCGTGTCCTGCGGATCACGCACTACTCCAAAGCTGCGGGCATTCGACGCTCCAGGTTGAGCCTCTCGGGGGTAATTCTGCACAAAATGTGCAGAATCGAACGTTACCTGTCTAGTATTGGCCTATGTTGCTTTCACTTGCGGTGGAGAACTACCGCTCATTCGGAGAAGAATTCGTCCTGGACATGCAAAGGCGTGAGTTCAAGACGCTTCGTCCTAGCAAGGGTGAGTCATGGCAATCTCAGACGCTACGACGAGCAGCACTGCTGGGGCCCAACGCAGCAGGCAAGTCCAATGCTTTGAAACCACTTCACCTCTTGAAGCGTGCAGTCCAGCATTCATTAAGTAATCCCGAGACTCTCAAGACGCTCTATGATCCGCACAAGCAACACATGGGAGAACCGGCGTCTTTTCACGTTGAGTTCGTCCAAGATGGCATTCGCTATCTGTGGTTCTTAGAATTGGACGCCACGGGCATTCTCCGAGAGGAACTTGATGCCGTGGTCAACTCTCGCTGGTCAAAGGCTTTCCGTAGGAACGGTAGCGACGTTGAGTTTGGTCAGAGCATGAAGATTCCGAGTGCGTCGAAAGAGAATATCCGTGCTTTCATGCGACCCACCGCCCTGGTTCTCAGTGCGTGGACAACTATCAAAGATAAGGGTCAGCTCTCGGGTGCGCTGGAGTGGTGGGCAAAGGTTCTTCCACTCATTGAGAGCAACGACATGGATCAGGCCCATAGGCACCAGTGGACCATTGAGCTTTCGCAAAAATTTCCATCACTGCTGAAAACTCTAAGCCAGACCATTCGTGCAGCTGACGTGGGTGTCCAGCAGCTTAGCATTCACGAGCAGGCGCCGGATGCTGTGGCGAAGTTCGTTGTGGACTTTGGAGTTGAACCTGAACAGGTGGCACTAGTGGAGCGCCTTGATCCTGATGACGTTGAGGAGCTATTTAAGTACTTTGTATTTCACCATTCGGGCCGTAAGGGTAGTTTCGAGCTTCCTGAATTGGAAGAGTCGGCGGGAACACGTGCGTGGATAGACCTGGCTACACCAGCGTTGTTTGCCCTTGCTATTGGCGGCATTCTATCCGTGGATGAGCTTGATAGTTCCCTGCACCCCTTTTTGGTCCGCGAAATTATCGGTTTGTTTGCCGATACAGAGCTGAATCCTCATGGCGCACAGTTGCTGTTTAGTACCCATGATTCGACGTTGTTGGGCCGCCATCCGGAGGAGCCAATGGAGCGTAGTGAATTGTGGATCATCGAAAAGACAGATTCGGAGTCCGAACTGATCGCGCTCGATGAATTTCCCACCCGGCCAAACCACAATTTGGAGAAGCAATATCTGCAAGGAGCATTCGGTGCGGTGCCAATTGCACAGACTATATCCATGGCGAATGCCATCGACGAGCTCAGGAAATCAATAGCACAGGGGCGATAGAAGATGGCCAGCAAAAGATCGCGGAGGAGAAGACCTCAAGGGTCTCGTCGCACGAAATCGACTGTCCTTATTGTGTGCCAGGGGCACAAAAATGTAACTGAAAAAGAGTATTTCAACCAGTTGAAAAGTCACTATCGCATGGGGTCAATTCACATTATCGGTGAATCGGATTCTTCACCGGAAAAGATTGTTTCTGCGACAGACTGGGTGCGTCAAAATGATAAGAACGCTCCGTTTGCTCGAGTCTTCTATGTCGTGGATGTTGATGACTCTTCAGAAGCTCAGTTTAATCAAGGATTTAAGAAGGCGCGACAGGCATCGACTGGGGAAACTGCTTGCAGCTTCGTAGTTTCTAACGAGGCTTTTGACGCGTGGCTTCTCGCGCACTTTGAGGATCTTCATGGGAGAACGATCTCGAGGGGTTCAGTGTCGGCAAAACTCAAGACGCTCGGTGTGCTTCGAGGGACAAAGGGGAAGAATATCGACCCGAAGTTCCCAGTTGCCGAACATGAGAAAGCCCGAAAGAACATTGAGGTCATAGAGTTTAACCAGGTTGGTAAATCGACAGCTAGTGCTGTTCCACATCTATTAGATGAGCTTTTTGGGCTACTTGGACGCTGAGCTATTCTAATTTTTTGGCCCAGCTGAGCTGCGATTGGGGTACCGCGGACTAAAGTCCGAGCTCTTCCTTCACGCGCTGCTTGTTTTCTTTCGTATTGGCCTTCAGGCCAGTCAACACCTCTTCGATGTCTTCGTCCGTGGGAGTCCGCTTGAGTCCGTGAACATACTTCAACTCAATGAACTGAACTGCCTTCTCTACCGGCGTGGCATTGGGGTCAAAAAAAGCCTTCATTAGTGCACTTTCTTCTGCGTCGGGCGCCTATGGCTCAGGCGCTTCATGACCTACGCCTTAACCCTACCTGACCTACCCCCACTTACCCCTCACACTTAACAACGAACATGATTCGGAGTTAGGCTAGGCTGAACTCATGTTCATTAGTCACCGTCAATGTCACCGAGGAATCACGTGTCTCATCAGCAAGCTGCCAACTCCCGCCTCACCACCCGCGACCTCATCAACGCCGGCATCTTCTCCGCCCTCTATTTCGTGGTCACCTTCGCCACGGGCATGGTAGGCTTCGCCGGCCCACAGTTCATGTTCGTGGGCTGGATCATCGGCGCCATCGCCAACGGCATCGTGCTGGCACTCTACGTCGCACGCACACCAAAGTTCGGCGCGCTTGCCCTCGTCGGCGGCATCAATGGCCTGGGCTTCATGCTCACCGGCCACTACGTTTGGACGTTCCTGGGCTGCCTCCTCCTCGGCCTCATCGCCGACCTCATCATCACCAAGACCACCCTCGCCATCAACAAAGCATTCCCACTCGCATACGCCGTGTTCTGCACCTGGGTCGCCATGCCCTTCATCCCGCTGATCCTGGACACCACCTCCTACTACACAGACATCGCAGACCAGATGGGGCAGCAGTACGCAGACGCCATGTCGAACATCTTCCAACCATGGACCATCGGCGCCCTCGCGATCGGCGCGCTGGTCGTCGGATTCATTGGCGGAATCATCGGCGTCAAAGTCAGCCGCACGCACTTCGAAAGCGCTGGCCTGCTGTGACGACCACCCACGCGGGCACGCACCAGCGCACCCAATCACCTGCACACAAGCCCACCCCAACCCTCGCATCCGCCCGCACCCACCTAGACCCCCGCACCACACTCCTGGCCGTCTTCCTCATCAACGCCACCGCTCTCAGCTACGGCCACCTACCCACCCTTGTCCTCTGCATCGCCTTCACCGCCTTCGCCCTCGCAACCATCACACCCCGCTACGGCCTTTTCGCCCTCACCACATTTTCCTTCTTCTACCTGGGCTATTGGGCCCTGCTCCACCTGCCCCCATCACAACTCTTCGCCTTCACCGCCGCGATGTTCCTCTGGTTCGCCCGCTTCACCATCAGCATGTCCATCGGCGCCTTCGCCCTGCTCACCCTCACCCCGTCCACCCTGAACTCCGCCCTGCGCCGCATGCGCCTGCCCGCCTGGGCAACCATCCCGCCGGTCGTCTTCCTGCGCGTTCTGCCCATCATCGCCACCGAAGCCCGCGCCATCCGCGACGCGATGTGCCTGCGCGGTCTGCAACCCGGCCTCCTGCGCTGGGTCACGCGCCCCGCGCACTCCTCGGCGATGCTCATCATCCCCCTGCTCGCGGCCGTGGTCCGCGCCGGCGACGAGCTCGCCTCCTCCGCCCTCATCCGCGGCCTCGGCGGGCCTGCGCACCCGTCCACTGCCGTCCCCTTGTCCTTTAAATTATCCGACGCCGCCTCTCTCCTCGCCCTGCTCCTCATCCTCCTGTCGGTGTGCGTGCCCATGGGGGTGTGGCACTGATGACCGAAGTGCACGGCCCACACAGCGAGACCCAGACCAGCATCGAGGCCCGCGACCTCACCTATACCTATTCACTCGGCACGCGCCGCGGCGACTGTGGAGTCCAGGACCTGACCTTCAGCGTGGAATCTGGCCAGTGCCTGCTGGTCACGGGGGATTCCGGCTCAGGCAAATCCACCCTGGTGAAGCTCTTGAACGGTCTCATCCCGCACTTTCACCCCGGCGAGCTGTCCGGGGAACTCACCATCACCCAGGGCAGTGTGAGCTTCGCGCCGTCGCAGCAGCCACTCTCACGGGCCATCGAAGTCAGCGCCTCCGTGTTCCAGAACCCACGCACTCAATTCTTCACCGAGAGCGTGGATGCGGAACTCGCCTTCGGACTCGAGAACCTCGGCATGGATCCCGAGCACATCGAGCGCAGGGTCCAGGAAGCCGTCCGTGTGCTCGGCATCGAGCATCTGCGCGGCCGCAGATTGGCACACCTCTCCGGCGGCCAGTTGCAGACAGTGGCCTGCGCCTGCGCGCTGGTAGCACCCGGTGGTCTGATCCTCTTCGACGAACCCACCTCCAACCTCTCCGCAGACAGCATCGACACGCTAGCCAACGTCATCAAGCGCCTGAAACAATTGGGCAAGACCATCGTGATTGCCGAGCATCGCCTGTTCTTTGTGCACGGCATCGCCGACCATGTCCTGTACTTGCACAACGGAAAAGTTGCGCGCCGCTTCACAGCAGCCGAGTTCTTCGCTCTGGACGAGCCACAGCGCCAGCAGCTGGGCCTGCGCAGCCTGCAACGCGAACCGGTCCCAGCACTACCCGCGCCAGCACACCCTGCGTCTCCTGGGGCTCTAGCTCACGCTCACCCCGAGCCTCCCGGCCCTCTAGCTCACGCTCACCCCGAGCCTCCCGGCCCTCCAGCTCACGCGCACCCCGAGATTCCTGCGCAGGAGCAGCCGGGCGCAAAGCCTCACAGCTTGAGCACCGCCCGCGGCCTCGAGCTGCACAACGTGCGCTTTGCCTACGGCACGCACGAAGTCATCACCATCGACCACGCGCACTTTCCCCGCGGCGAGGTCACCGCACTCATCGGGCCCAACGGCTCCGGAAAGACCACGCTGGCCCGGCTCATCTGCGGCCTCGCCTCACCTCAGCGCGGCGGTGAGATCCGCCTGGATGGGCGAGGTAGGGCGGCGGGGGAGCGGCGTCGGACATCCTGCATGGTCATGCAGGACGTCGGACGCCAACTCTTCGCAGCAACGGTCACGGAGGAAGTCACGCTGGGGCTCGACACACAGGCTCGCGAGCAGGTCGATGTGCCCGCAATCCTGCGCGCGGTGGAACTAGACCACGTGGCGACGCGCCACCCGCAGTCGCTGTCCGGCGGGCAACGGCAGCGGCTTGCCATCGCCACGGCTCAGGCGGAGAAAGCGCAGGTGTACGTGTTCGATGAACCCACCTCCGGTGTGGGCTGGCGGCACATGCAATCCATCTCCGCGCTGCTGCGCACGCTGGCGGAGACCGGGGCGGTGGTCATCGTCATCACGCACGACCACGAGTTCATCAGGGAAGCGGCGACCCGGATTGTCGACATGGCCGCGGTGAATAAGGCAGTTGGCGGCGCTGGACCCGGCGCTGGACCGGCTGGCGCCGCACCAGCTGGCGGCAGCGCCGGACCAGCATCGAAGCAAGCCGCACCGGAGCAACCAGCCCACAGACATAAGAGAATCGAGAAAACCTTGTCTCACAGCACAGAAGAACTAGAAGAATCACAAGCCCCGCGAGAACCCGCACGCGCCGCGGACTCCCGCGCGAAGCTCAAAGCCGGACAAGCCGCCCTGAAAAAGCTGCTCGCTCCCGTGCAGCCGATCATCTATTGCGCGCAGTTCCTGGCGCTGGTGTCCTCGGTGCTGGCTGTCGCACCCTACGTCGCGCTGGTTGCGCTGGGCAGCGCGCTATTCGACGGGGACACCGAACGCATCCGAACCATCGCCCAATGGGTCATCACCGCGTTCTTGGGCCAGCTGTTCCTGTACTTCCTGGCGCTGCTCATCACGCATCTTGCGGATGTGAAGCTGGTGGGGATCAACCGCCGCCGCATTGTGGCGGCGCTGTCCCAGGCGCCGCTGTCCTGGTTTGGACAGACCAACTCCGGCAGGGTGCGCAAGGCCGTGGAAGATGACACGCTCACGCTACACACCCTCACCGCGCACGCGCCCGTGGAGCAGGTCGCCGCGATTGTCACCCCGCTGTCCCTGGTGACCTACGCCTTCATCCTGGATTGGCGCCTGGGGCTGCTCGCCATCGCTACTGTGCCTATCTACCTGGCCATTCAGGCCTATTCCATGAAGGACATGGGCACCAAGACCGCGGAGATGGACAACTACCTGGGCAAGGTTTCGGCCACGGCGGTTGAGTTCGCCGAGGGCATCTCCGTGGTCAAAGCCTTCGGCACTGTGGGCAAGGCCCATGGCCGCTACCGGGACGCCGCCGCCCGCTTCGCCGACTTCTACTACGAGTGGGTCAAGCCACTGTTGCGCGTCAGCGCCCTGTCCGAGTCCGTCATCGCCGTCCCCGTCCTACTGCTCATCAACGTCGGCGCAGGCTCCCTGCTGGTGGCCTCGGGCACGGTCACGGTGGCAGAGGCCATCGCCACCACGCTGATTGCCCTGGTCATCCCCGGAACCATCCAGACCATCGGCATGATGATGTGGTCCTACCAACTCGCCGGCAACGCGGCCCTGCGCCTCGACGAAGTCATGAACCTCACCCCGGTCGTGGAGGGAACCCGCGAGCTCGACCCACGCAACCGCGATGTCACCGCTGCCTTCCACGATGTCTCCTTTTCCTACGACGCCAACTCGCCCGTCCTGCGCAACTTCACCCTGACCCTGGAGCCCGGCACCGTCACCGCGTTGATTGGGCCGTCCGGCTCCGGAAAGTCTACCGCCGCCACGATGCTGGCGCGCTTCCAAAATCCGGACTCGGGGCACATCACCATCGATGGTGTGGATATCCGCGAGCTGTCTTTTGCCAGCCTGTACCGCACCGTGGCGTTTGTGCTGCAAGACCCGCATCTGGTGCGCATGAGCATCCGGGACAACATCCGCTTGAACAGGCCGAATGTCTCCGATGACGAGGTCTGGGCCGCCGCGGATGCCGCCCGCATCGCGGACGACATCCGCGCTCTCCCCGCCGGCCTGGACACCGTGGTGGGCGAGGGCACGTCCCTGTCCGGTGGACAGCAGCAGCGCATCTCCATCGCGCGGGCGATTGTGGCGGATACTCCGATCCTGATTCTTGACGAGGCCACCGCCGCCACGGACCCCGATAGCGAAGCGGAGATCCAGGCCGCGCTGACCAGACTGGTGGCCGGTAAGACGGTGCTGGTCATTGCCCACAAACCAGAGTCCATCAAGGGTGCAGACCAGGTCATCGAGTTGGAGCCTGTGACCTCCGGCGCTGTGAGCGCCGGTGCTCACAGCTCCAGTGCCCCCACCTCCGGCATTAGCAGCTCCAGTGCTCCCAACCCACGCGCCCCAAAGGAGTCCACCAATGTCTAACGCAACGCACGCTTCGGCGTCGAATACAACACGTCTACGCGACCCCTTCCTGATTCGCAGCCTGGCCACGCTGCAGAGCTCTACGGGCCATCGCCTGAGCAGGCGCTTCATGGCGCTATCGCTGCTGGTCGGCCTGCTGGATGGCCTGGCTGTGCTCACCCTGGTGCCGCTGACCAGCGCGTTGGTAGAACACCAGCCCATCGCCGGGTGGCTGTGGGCGCTGGCAGGGATCGCCGTGGCGGCGTTCGTGCTGCGGTTTTTCGCGACGATGGCGTCCTATCACACGGCCCTGGACTTCATCCGGACGGCGCATCGCGTGGTGGGCGACAAGCTGGCCACGTTGCCGCTGGGATGGTTCGGGCCCACGCAGACCGGCGGGCTGTCCCGGCTGGTCTCGGACCGGTTTATGGCTGCGGCTGAGGTGGTGTCCCACATGCAGGGGACCATCTTCCGCGATGGCGCTGCGCTGCTGACGCTGCTGGTCGGCGCGTGGATCTGGAATCCGCGGCTGGGTCTTGTGTTCCTGGTTATTGCCCCCGTGGCGCTGGGCGTGATGCACCTGGCGAGGTGGATTCGCGAGGAGGCTTCCGACCGTGCGTTGCCGAGCTCCAAGGAGCTGTCCAACCGGATTGTCGAGTTTGCTAGCCACCAGCCGGCGCTTCGGGCCGCCGGGCGATCCGAGGGCTTCGAGCCGCTGCAGCAGGCGCTGGCCGCCGACCATAAGGCCCGGCTGCGTGAGCTGTGGCAGTCCACGTTCGCGCTGCTGCTCAATGGGGTAGTGGTGCAGGCGTTCGTGGTGGCGCTGATTACGGCTGCGGCGGGGCTGGCCATCGACGGGACGCTTTCGCCGCTGGAGACTCTGGCGATCATTGGTATTAGCTTGCGCTTTACTCGCTCGCTGGAGCAGGTTGGTTCGGCTTATGTGGGCTTGGATGTGGGGCGCGTGGTGATCGCGGAAACCACGGCGATCACTGGCGCCGAGTCCTTGCCGGAGCCGGCCGAGCCGGTGCGTGGCGACGGCTCTGGCAGCGTGGAGCTGCGTGATGTGACGTTTGGCTACTCTGATACGCCAGTGTTGCGCGACGTGAGTTTTATCGCCCGCCCCGGCACCGTCACCGCGATTGTGGGGCCGTCCGGGTCCGGTAAGACCACCATCGCGCGGCTGATCTCGCGGTTCTGGGATGTGGATTCGGGCGCGGTGCTGGTCGATGGGGTGGACATTCGCCAGCTCGGCACCGAGCAGCTCATGTCTCGGCTGTCCATGGTGTTTCAGGATGTGTACCTGTTCGACGACTCCCTGATTGCCAACATCCGCGTTGGCCGACCCGACGCTTCGGACGCAGACGTCTACCGCGCCGCCGACCTTGCCGGCGTGACCTCCATTGCCGAGCGGCTTGGGTGGGATACACCCGTCGGCGAAGGCGGCCGCTTGCTGTCCGGCGGCGAGCGCCAGCGCGTTTCCGTCGCCCGCGCGCTGCTCAAGCAAGCGCCGATCGTGCTGTTCGACGAAGCCACCTCCGCACTGGACGCCGAAAACGAAGCGAACGTGCTCGCCTCCATGGAGGCCCTGCGCGCGCAGTCCACCTTTATCGTGATCGCGCACAAGCTGGATACCATCCGCACCGCTGATCGAATTATTGTCCTCGACGCCGAAGGTCACGTCACCCAGGCCGGCACCCACGATGAGCTCTATGGCGTGCCGGGCGTGTATCAGCACTTCTGGAAGCGCCGCGAGGCCGCCCGCGGCTGGGCGCTGGGCGCCAGTGAGTGACGGGCGTTCGTGTGAGCACCGCACTCACGAGCACGCGCCGCGCGTGCGCGCATAGCGTTCACGGTGCGCGCCGGCCATCGTGGGCGGGCGCTGCCAGGCACCGCCGCGCGTGCGCGCATAGCGCTCACGGTGCGCGCCGGTCATCGCTGGCGGGCGCTGCCAGGCACCGCCGCGCGTGCGCGCATAGCGCTCACGGTGCGCGCCGGTCATCGCTGGCGGGCGCTGCCAGGCACCGCCCGCGTGCGCAGTCGCTACCATGGCTCCTATGACACCAGCCGGAAACCGCACGGGCCCGAAGCCTCGCTTTGGTGAAAGCGACGCCGTCCACGCAGCACTGGAGCTGGGCCTGGACACGTTCACGTTGGCGAGTGTTGCGAGGCGTCTGAACGTGGGCACGTCCTCGTTGTATCGGGTGATTTCCTCCCGCGAGGATCTGGTGACGATGTGCCTCCGGCACATCATCGACCATATGCAGTGGAGCCCCGAGGTCGCTGCCTGGGACAGGCAGCTCCTCGAGGCGTCGGACAGCATCTGGGATCTGATGGAGCAGTACCCTGGGCTGGACCACACGCTCATCAACTCACCCGGCGCGGCCCTGCACTTCCAAGACTTCTTCCAGAAGCAAGCATCACGCCTGGTCGACGGTGGTTTCCCCGGCGACCATTCCCGGATCGAGTTCGCGCTGGACTTCATCCTGGACACCACCATCTCAACGCACTACCAGCTGGTGGCTGTGCGCAGAAACTTCGATAGCATGAAGGCTGCCGCCGGCGAGCACACCGAGTTCTTCACCCCGGAAGACTCCTGGTTGGACCGCGGCTGGCTGGACCGCAAACTCCAGTTCATCATCGCGGGCCTGAAGGCCGGGCTAGATCAGCAGCGGTAGTGCAATCGAGGCAGCCACCACCAGCACAATCAGTCCCAAGAACACCGTGCCCTGCCTGCTGGCGTAGTTGAAATCCACACCAGCGCCAAAGCGCTTATCCACAAAGACCGCGGGGTTCGGCGGCGATCAGCGCCACCACGCTCACCAGGCTCACCGCAATGAGGGAGGTGAAGGCTGCGGGAAGCCAGGCGTCGAATCCAGGTAATACGGTCGCAACCTGCAGGACGGCCACGGCGGCGATCAACCTAACGCCCAGCCAGCCCGACGCGATATTCGTGGCCGACCGACTTCGCACCCCACGAGTCCGGCCTCATCGACGTGCCCCAGTGCGTGGGGACGGTGTCCGGGATGGTGTCCCAATCGCGCGCGACGATCAGCACGGACACCGCGATCGCCAGCAGACCGCCGAGCAGCGGTATCCACGGGAAGCTTGGGGTGGGAAGTCCCTCAAAGTTCGGGTGAGTGCTGGCCTTCGTTGCAGTGCTGGTAGCGACATGTGCGGTGCTTCTTGTCCAGCTTCTTTGCCTAGCTTTCTTGTCTAGCTTTCTTGCCTAGTGCCAAGCCACTCCAATAGAACGGTCCATCACCTCTCTAAACGGTCCATCACCTCTCTAAACGGGGCACCGCATTTGGTGAGGCAGGAAGTGCGCTCAAACTGTAGTGATTTCGTCGAAATCACTGCAGTTTCACCGCACATGCTGCCACAGGAGTTGCGCTCCTATTGCACCACCCATCTCTCAAGCCTTTGACCTGCGGTTTTGTGAAGTATTTGATTGAGGGTGCACAAAGCTCGCGCGGGCACAAAGCTAGGGCACGTCACGCCTTTGCATTGTCGCAGCGCCTTGCACGAGAGCCCAGAAAGCTGGCGCACGCAAGCTCTCGCATTGTCGAAGTGTGCTGCGCGAGGGCTCGTAAAGCTGACACGTGGAATAGTTCATGCTGACGTGCGTTGCTCTGAGTGGGCGCTTGACTAGTACCTGACTAGCGCTTGACTGTACTTGGTCAATGCATAGCTCACGCCTGGACAGCGCCTGACCAGCGCTTGACCAGCACCAGACCCCAGCGCCGGACCATCGTGAGAAGGCTGCAGTTGAACGCGGGCCGGCGTCGGATAGACATTCATGAAGCCCTGCACGCGAAACAACACAACACACAGGAAAGGAACCTATGCAGAACATCGGAATCATTGGCAGCGGAGCAATCGGCGAGGCAGTCGCGCGGCTGGCCGTGCAGGCCGGCATGTCTGTGACGATCGCCAACTCGCGCGGCCCGGAGTCTCTGCGGGAGCTGGTTCAAGAGCTCGGCGAGAATGCGCACGCCGGCACCGTCGAGGACGCCGCCGGCTACTCTGACCTGGTTGTTCTCGCCGTGCCGCTGTCTGCGTACACGGCCCTGCCGGTGGAGGCGCTGCGGGGCAAGCTGGTGGTGTCGACGGGTAACTACTACCCGCACCGCGACGGGCGCATCGCCGCGCTCGACTCCCTGGAGCAGACCACCGCCGAGTATGAAAAATCGTTGCTGCCAGGTGTGACGATCGTCAAGGCGTTCAATAACATCCTCGCGCACCATATTCCTGCGCTCGCCCATTCCACGCCGCGCACCGCGTTGCCCCTTTTTTCCGACGACGCCGCCGCGCATCAGAAAACCTCCCACCTTGTCCAGGCTCTTGGCTTCGACACCGTCAACGGCGGAGGTCTGGGGGAGTCCTGGAAGACCGAGCCGGAGTCTGGTGGATATACCCAGACTTATGCTGCGGATAAGGAAGGCTTCGCGGAGAACTTTTTTGAAGATCCGGGTCGGGTAGTTACCGCGGACGAGTTGCAGGGCGTGCTGGATACTTCCCAGCGCGCCGATGTGGCCGCGCGCCAGTTCTAGCCGCGCTGCAGTTCTAGCTGTGCGTGCGCATGGCTTTCTTCCCAGCACTGGACTTCTCTTTCTCCGCGGCAGCGCGTCAGTTCTAACCGCGCGGCAATTCTGGTCGCGCGTGCGCTTGTAGCCACCGCGCTTC
Source organism: Corynebacterium sp. zg254 (assembly GCF_024701495.1). Taxonomy (NCBI): domain Bacteria; kingdom Bacillati; phylum Actinomycetota; class Actinomycetes; order Mycobacteriales; family Corynebacteriaceae; genus Corynebacterium; species Corynebacterium sp. zg254. The sequence continues at coordinate 637,685 of NZ_WIAR01000001.1, read as the reverse complement.
CCTTTCTCCCCAGCACTGGACTTCTCTTTCTCCCCACCACCACGCTGTCCAGCACCGCACTCCGCTTCTTGCCCAGCAGCGCGTTGCCCAGCACCGCACTCCGCTTCTTGCCCAGCAGCGCGTTGCCCAGCACCGCACTCCGCTTCTTGCCCAGCAGCGCGTTGCCCAGCACCGCACTCCGCTTCTTGCCCAGCAGCGCGTTGCCTAGTACTGCACTCCACTTCTTGCCCAGCAGCGCGTTGCCTAGTACTGCACTCCACTTCTTGCCCAGCACCACGCCGCATCTTTCTTCCCAGCTTCCTCTGCGTAGCTCTACGCTGCCCATTTAGACGGCCCACCACCTCTCTGAACGGGGCACCGCATTTCGTGAGGCAGGAAGTGCGCTCAAACTGCAGTGATTTCGCCGAAATCACTGCTGTTTCACCGCACATGCTGTCGCAGCAGTTGCGCTCATATTGCGCCCCTATCTCTCAAGCTTGTGACCTGCGGTTTTGTGAAGTTTCCGAATGAGGGCGCACAAAGCTTGCGCACAAAGCTTGCGCGGGCACAAAGCTCGAGCCCGCCAAGCCTGCACAAACCCACAACCTCACACACCCCCAAACACCTTTGTGACCCTCACCATATTCGCCTCGAAACACGCTGGTTATCGCCCTTGAGCACCCGGGAGTATAGTAATTGCGGTGCGCACCAGTTGGAGAATATTTACTCGTGATATTGCTCGCCTTGGCCGTACTGCGAAGGCGTGGATCATCATCATTGGCGTCTTGATTACACCCGCTTTGTACTCCTGGGTGAATATCAAGGCTTTTTGGGATCCGTACGGCGCTACGTCGAATATTGCCGTGGCGGTGGTGAATGAGGATGCTGGCGCGCAGACGGATGTCACGGGCCGGGTGAATGTGGGCGCACAGGTGGTTCGTCAGCTGCAGGATAATGATCAGCTGGGCTGGCAGTTTGTGAGTTCTCGCCAGGCTGAGCGCGCCTTGGAGCGTGGGGATGTGTTCGCCAGTATCACTATTCCGAAGGATTTTAGTTCGGATCTTGTGGGCATCCTGGATGGTAGGTTTTCGCAGCCCCAGCTGGTGTACCGGGTGAATGAGAAGATCAGTGCTATTGGCCCGAAGATTACGGATACGGGTGCGAATAAGCTGACTGAGCAGATTGATGCGTCGTTTAAGGAGCAGGTCGCCACTGCCGCGACGTCTGCTGTGCGTGGGGAGGGCAAGGAAATTGATGCGCGCTTGTCTCACGCCCGTGATCGTAGTGAGCGTTCACTGGGTAATACGGCTCATGCGCTGGCCGAGTCACGTGCGCGGGTGGAGTCTGCTCGTTCTGCGTTGGCGGGGTCGCGGGGTTCTATCGATCGTGTCGACGCCGGGCTTCTCGATGCTACCGCCGTTGTGGATGACGCCAAGGCTGTCTTGAGCGAGGTTCAACAGCTTGCGGAGGAGGCGCAGGCGTTGACGGGGGAGTATAGCGAGGCGTCGGCTAGTTCTATTGTGGATGGCACTGCGGCGTTGGCCCAGGGCACCGCTCAGGCCCGCGGCACGGCCGCGGAGCTGAGCGCCGCCCTGGGTGCTGCCGGTGGCCAGGCCGAGCGGCTCCACGGCCGCGCGTCCGCGGCCGTGGATGCCGGGGAGGAGTCTCTGCGTCAGTTGCGCGGGCTGCTCAATTCCGATGGTTTGAGTCCTGGTGTTGCCGGCACGCTGCGCGATGCTTTGGCCGGTGTGGAGGCGGCGAATGGTCGCAGCCGCAGTCTTGTGAATCAGTTGGATACTCTGGCGGCCGATACTCAGCAGGCGGCCAAGGAGTTGGATTCCGCAGCGGACGCCGTCGCCACTGCTGGTCAGGACACTCACGACCTCGCGAAGACACTGCAGGGCACGGTCAGCTCCGCGGTGCCTCAGCTGAACCGCGCGATGTCTGCCGTGAGTGCGCGGGCTGGCGCCTTCGCCGCCACGCTGGACACCCGGAAGGCCCAGGTGGAGGAGGGCAGGCAATTGCTCAAGGGTATTGGCGCGCAGATGGATGCGGCGGATCGCACGTTGGCGAGCTTCGGTGAGGACCTTGAGGGGCTGCGCGCGGGCGTCGAAGGGACTCGGAGGGATCTGGTGACCTTGACTGCGGGCACCACTCCGGATGCGTTGAGCACGATCACGGGGTTGAATTCGCAGGAGATCGGGCATTTCTTCGCGGATCCTGTGGAGGTGAAGAGCGAGGCGGTGTACCCCGTGGGGTCGTACGGATCGGCGATGGCGGCGCTGTTTATTAACTTGTCGTTGTGGATCGGGGCGTTCATGCTCATGGTGATTTTCCGCGTGGAGGTGGACCGCGAGGGCTTCGACCGCATCAGCGTGGGGCAGGCGTACCTGGGGCGCTTTTTGCTGCTGGCGATGATTGTGATCGCGCAGGCGGTTGTGGTGACGGTCGGCTCGCTGGTGATCGGGGTGAATACGGTCAACGCGCCGATGTTTGTGCTGACTGGAGTGCTCGTGGGGCTGGCGTATTTGAGCATTATTTATGCGCTGTCGTCTGCGCTGGGGCATCTGGGGCGCGGCCTGGCGATCATGCTGGTGATCCTGCAGATCCCCGGTGCGTCAGGTCTGTATCCCATCGAGATGATGCCGGACTTCTTCCGCGCGCTGTACCCGCTGCTGCCGTTCTCCTACGGCATTGATGCGATGCGCGAGACCATCGGCGGCTTCTACAGCTACCATTACATGCAGTACTTGGGTGTGCTGGCGCTGATGTTCGTGGCGGCCTTCGCGGTGGGTGTGATGGGCCGGCGCGGACTGTCGCACTTCAACCTGCTGTTCAACCGGGATCTGGCGCGCACCGAGTTCATCAACGCTGAGCGCGTGCAAATCGTCGGCGATGGCTACCGCATCGCCGACGTCCTGCGCGCGCTCCAAGGGCCGGAGGCCCTGGCCGCCGACCTGGAGCGGCGCCACCACAACTACCGGCGCTGGATCCGGTACATCGCGTGGCTGGGTCTCGCGGGCATGGTGGTGCTCGGGTTTGTGGCGTGGGCGGTGCCGACTCAGAAGCCGTTGCTGCTGGGCATCTGGACCGCATGGTCGATGCTGCTCATTGCCGTGACTTTGGTGTTGGAGTACATCCGCCAGTCCGTGGCGCAGTCCACGGAGCTGGTGCATCGGGATCAGGATTCGCTGCAGCACTCTGTGATGGCGCGCGGTGAAGGTATTCACACGGAAGGACCCAACGCATGAAGCACGCACTAGAGGTGTTCCGCACGGACCTGCGTCACGCGCGCAACAGCGTGATGGCCTCCATCGTTCTGTTCGGCCTGGTGGTCATTCCGCTGTTGTTCACGTGGTTCAACGTGCTCGCCACGCTCAACCCTTTCGATAACACCAGCCACCTCAAAGTGGCTGTGGCCAGCAAGGACACTGGCTACACCAGCGACATTGTCCCGATCCCGCTGAACGTCGGCGAGAAGGTCCTCTCCACGCTCCGCGCGAACGATCGTCTGGATTGGGTTGTCACAGACCCCGAGGATGCCCTCGATGGCGCACACTCCGGCGAGTATTACGCTGCGATTATCCTGCCGGAGTCCTTCAGCTCGGACATGATGACCTTTTACACCGGCGGCTCCCACTCGACGGACATCACGCTCTACACCAACGAGAAGAAGAATCCGCTCGCGCCGAAGATCACCGATCAGGGGGCCGAGGGCGTGTCGTCCCAGATCGCGGAGTCCTTCAGCCACACCCTTGGTGAGGTTTCGTTGAGCCTCGTGTCCAATCTGAACGAGTTTGTGCAATCTGGGGACACCCAGCAGGCGCTGGATCGGGTGGAGCAGCGGACGGCGTCGACTCAACAGCAGTTGGCCAGCAGCGCCCGCACGGCCCGCTCCCTGTCTGACTTGGTCGGCTCGACGGCGCCTCTGCTGGATAGTGCGCAGGCGATCCTGAACCGGCCGACCCCGGAGATTCCGCCCGCCGCCGACCCGATCAATGTGCCTACCGATGCCCTCGATGCCGCCCTCACCCGCACCGCCGAGAGCTACTCCGCCGTGCGCGATCGCGTCGCTGACCTGCAGCGTACTGCCGATTCCGCCCGCCAGACACGCGGCGAGGCGCTGACCGTCGTCGCCGATCAGGTGCGTGACAACGTTGACGCGTTCCGGCGTGTCCGTGATTCCCTCGACGCCGCCCTCAACCTCACGAACGGACAGCCCGCGGGGCAGATAATCGGCGAACTGGATAGGGCGATTGCTGCGCAGGAGGCTGTGGAGGCGCGGCTGCGTGCGGCGGTGCCTCGCGGTGAGATCAGCAAGCCGGAGCTGGATAGCCTGGACAGCGCGCGTGATTCGATCGCTGCGCTGCGCGAGTCTGATCTGCGTGCGAAGGTGCAGCAGCTGCAGGATTCCCTGGGGAACCTGCGCGGTACGTTGAGCGGCCTGGATACCAGCGTGGACCTGAACACGGACGGCCTGCGGCGCGCTCAAGATAGCGCCGCCAGCTTGGCGGAAACCCTGGAGGGCCATGCGAACACCTTGGGTGACCTGCGGCGGGAGATTTCCCGCGCCCGGAACACCGGTGATTTTTCCAAGCTGAGCCAACTGGCCGGCGCGGATCCGGAGGCCCTGGCCACGGCTCTGGCGGCGCCGGTGGGTGTGGACCGGCAGGCCGTGTATCCGGTGCCGAGCTTCGGCGCGGGCATGGCGCCGCTGTACACCACTCTGGCGCTGTGGGTGGGGGCGCTGCTGTGCGCGGTGTTCTTGCGCACGGACGCGTCCGTGGGCGCCGAGCGCCCCATCGCTACCTACTTCGGACGCTTTGGCATCTTCGCGCTGTTGGGCGCAGCGCAGTCCACGCTGGTCAGCCTGGGTCTGCTATTCTTCGTCCAGATTGAGCCGGCGCACCCTGTGCTTCTGGTGCTGGCCTCCTGGGTGGTTTCTGCGGTGTTCATGTTCCTGGTCTATGCGCTGGTCGCGGCGCTGGCGAACGCCGGCAAGGCCCTGGCGGTGCTGTTGCTGGTGATCCAGATTTCCAGTTCCGGCGGCGCCTATCCGTTGCAGCTGCTGCCCGAGTGGTTCCAGAACATCAGCCCCTGGCTGCCGGCAACGTATGCGATCCGCGCTTACCGCGCGGCCATTGCCGGCACCTACCACGGCGATTACTGGCTGTCTCTGTTGGCGCTGTTGGCGTTCGTGCTGCCGGCGCTGCTGCTGGGCACGGTGCTGCGCAAGCCGCTGGCTGCCTACACCACGAAGCTGAACTCCGCGCTGGAGTCCACCAAGCTGATGTAGACCCAGCTAGCACAATCCCAGCTCAGGACTGCAGCCAGTCCTCATCATCGTCCTCGTCGTCGTCCACCTCGTTTCAGATGAAGCCACCATCCGGATCGAATGGGAGGCAAGGGATCCGCAACTTTCTCAGGCTCCACCGGCTCCACGGGCTCAACAAGCTCCCGTTGAGCTATCTCTTTCAGAGCCAGCTCCACGATCATCTCCCACGGAATATGCTGTCGAACAAACTTGCTCTGGCTGCGCCGCGGCACCGTCAAAGCCTCGTCCGCCACCCGCTTGAGGAGATCCTTATCCACGCCCAGAGCCTCGGCAATCCACATCAGGCCCTCCGGGCTTTGCAGCCGGTTGTACGTCTTCCGCGCCGACAAATTCGGAGTCTGACGAGTGTACGATCCACTGCCGTGCGTGCTCTGCGCCGTAAACCAGCTCGTCATATGGTCCTGCTGCGAATCCCACCAGCCCTTCTCGCCCGAGGCAGCCTCCATAGCCTCCGTAATTGGCGCCTCGCGAGGCAGCTCCCACAGAAGCTGAGCGAACGCTAGCACATTAATATCACTCACAGCCGTTCCTTTCCTTCACTGGACAAATGTATGCGCACACTATACCTGCCAGCCCATACACCCCAGATTCATGGCGTGGGGCGGCGGGGCGAGAGGCTGGGCGTCGGATTAATATGGGCGACGGGGGCACACGGCGCGGAACCTAGCGCGCAACCACGGCCCTACGCCACAATGGAACAAACACCACCAACACAACAGGAGGAACGGCCATGTCCGACCTGAACTACCGCATCGAGCAAACCCGCCACCTCGGCCAGCACATCCCCGGACCCGTCAGCGCCGCCCTGGACGAACGACGCGCCAACGCCCTGCCCGCCGGCATGATCCCTGCGCTGCCTGGATATGTGGTCGACGGTGATGGTGGAATCCTTGTCGACGCCGACGGCAATCGATTCATCGACCTCGCCTCCGGAATCGCCGTCACGTCCGCCGGGGCATCCAACCCCGCCGTGGTGAAAGCCGTGCAAGACGCCGTGGCGCACTTCACCCACACATCCTTCACCATCTCGCCCTACGAGTCCTACGTGGAAGTGGCGGAGCGGCTCAATGAACTCACGCCAGGGGACCACGCGAAGAAAACCGCGCTGTTTAACTCCGGGGCAGAAGCCGTGGAAAACGCCGTGAAGATCGCGCGGAACTACACCGGCAAGCGGGCAGTAGTGGTCATGGACCGGGCCTTCCACGGGCGCACCAACCTCACCATGGGCATGACCGCCAAGCAGTCGCCGTACAAGAGCGGATTCGGGCCCTTCGCGCCCGAAATCTACCGCGCGCCGATGTCCTACCCGCTGCGCGACGGGCTTCGTGGAGAGGAAGCCGCCGAGCGGACCATCACCGTGATCGAGCAGGAAGTGGGCGCGGCGAACCTGGCCTGCGTGGTCGTGGAGCCGATCCAAGGCGAGGGCGGCTTCGTGGTCCCAGCTGAGGGCTACCTGCCGGCGCTCCAGAAGTGGTGCAACGACAACGACGTGGTGTTCATCGTGGACGAGATCCAAGCCGGCATGATGCGCACCGGCACCTGGTTCGCCTCCGAACACGAAGGCGTGGTGCCGGACATGGTCACCATCGCCAAGGGAGTGGCCTCCGGCATGCCGCTGTCCGCCGTGACCGGCCGGGCAGAGATCATGGACGCGCCGCAGCCCGGCGGGCTGGGCGGAACGTACACCGGCAACCCGGTGGCGTGCGCGGCGGCGCTGGCCACGCTGAAGGAGTTCGAAGAGAAGGACTTCGGGGCGCGGGCGCTAAGAATTGAAGAGATCGCTCGGGAAGAGCTGGCGGAAATCCTGGAGGACGAGCGCGTGGCGGAGCTCCGCGGGCGCGGGGCGATGCTGGCTCTGGAGTTCATCACGCCGGAGGGCCAGCCGGATGCAGAGCTGGTTCATCAGCTGGCCGCGGCCGTGAAGGACGAGGGGATTCTGATCCTCACCTGCGGACTCGACCACAACGTGATCCGCTTCTTGCCGTCGCTGGCGATCCCGGAGGCGTTGTGGCGGGAGGCTTTGCAGGTGGTGGTGGAGCAGTTCCGGCGCGTGAAGTAGCGCGCGGCGCGGGCCGGCGCGCTACTTCTCCACGTAGTAGAGCTGCTTGTTCACAAACTCATCCATGCCGAGTGGCCCCAGCTCACGGCCGAAGCCCGAGCGCTTTACTCCGCCGAAGGGCAGCTCCTGCCCTTCGCCGGCTGGCGTGTTCACGTTCGTCATGCCGCATTCCAGGCGCCGCGAGATCGCCGCGGCACGCTCCGTGTCCTGGGAGAACACGGTTCCGCCCAGGCCGAACTGCGTGTTGTTGGCCAGGTCCAGGGCTTCCTCATCAGAGGAGACCTTGAACACGGCAGCCACTGGCCCGAAGAACTCTTCGTAGTAGATGTCGGAGCCTACGGGAATGTCGGTGATGACAGCGGGGGAGATGTACGCCCCACGCTCGGACAGCTCGCCGCCCACGCGCAGGTCAGCGCCGGATTCAACAGCACGGTCCAGCTGATCGCGGAGCTTCTCCGCGGCCTCGCGGGAGGAGAGCGCGGAGTAGCCTCCCTCCACCTCCTTGTCCGGGGTGGTCTGCACGGCGGCCGCGGCCAGCTTCTCCAGCTCGGCCACGAACTCGTCGTAGATGTCTTCCATCACGATCATGCGCTTGTTGGAGTTGCAGGCCTGCCCCGTGTTGTACATGCGGGTGTCCCAGGCGAGCTTCGCAGCGGCCGCGACGTCGTCAGTGTCCAACAGGACGTAAGGGTCGGATCCACCGAGCTCCAGCACCGCCTTCTTCAAGTTCTCACCGGCCTGCGCGCCCACAATCGACCCAGCGCGCTCAGAGCCCGTCAGGGATACACCCTGGATGCGTGAGTCAGCGATGATGGTAGACACCTGCTCGTGGCTGGCAAAAAGATTGGTGTACACGCCTTCGGGAACCCCGGCGTCGTCCATAATCTTCTGCACGGCCAAGGCGGAACGGGGGCAGATCTCCGCGTCTTTCAGGATGATCGTGTTGCCGAGCACCAGGTTTGGGCCGGCGAAGCGGGCGATTTGGTAGTAGGGGAAGTTCCACGGCATGATGCCGAGCAGTGGGCCGATGGGGAGGCGGCGGATGGCGGCCGTGCCGTCGGAGAAGGTGGGGATCTCCTGGTCTTTGGTGAACTCTTCGCCGTGTTCGGCGTAGTAGCCGATGATGTCGCCGGAGAACTCGGCTTCCTCTACGGCTTCGGAGTAGAGTTTGCCCATTTCTTCGCCGGCGATTCTGGCGAGTTCGTCTTTGCGTTCCTTGAACAGCTCTCCCACGCGGGCGGCGATGGCGGCGCGTTCGGAGATGGGGCGGGCGGACCATTCGCGGAAGGCTGTGGTGGCTTTGCCCAGGGCTGCTTCGACGTCGGCGTCGGTGGCGAAATCGAAGGTTTCGATGACCTCGTTGGTCACGGGGTTCTGGACTCGGTACTGGGTAGACATGGAAACCAACTCCTTACAGTCAATCTGTGATGTCTGCCTGTCCTGACGTGATGACCGACGACGCCGGCCCACCTTCATCAGGACAGCATGTACGTACGAGTGTACGTGTGATCTAGGTCAACGTCCGCCCGTGGGGAAAGTCCTGGGTAAAGGAGGGGCGCGATATGGGACAGGCGCACTGCACATCGGGGTCGATGTGCAGTGCGCCTGTGGGATAGCGGGTTATGCCGCGCGGGTAGCCTCGGGCGGCGCTGCGCGGATTGCTCGGAGAGCGTCGCGCTGCGCGCGGCAGGCTATTCCTGCGGGAGGATTACTCCTCGGACTCGCCCTCAGCGTCCTCGGACTCTTCGGACTCCTCCTCGTCAGCACCGGCTTCGCCGACTGCGTCGCCTTCGCCTTCCTCACCTGGTTCAGGAAGCTCTTCTTCCTCAGGCTCAACGATGTTGATGACCAGGGTGTCTTCCTCAGAAACCAGCTCACAGTTGGATGGCATCTGGATCTCACCAGCGGTGATCTGGGTGCCGATCTCCAGGCCTTCAACGTCCAGCTCGATCTGCTCTGGGATGTCCAGAACGTCAGCCAGAACGGCGATGACGTCTGCGTCCTGAGCAACCAGTGCGCCTGGTGCAGGCTCGCCGGTGTAGACAACTGGGATTTCAACCTCGACCTTTTCGCCGCGCTTGACGTTCATCAGGTCAGCGTGGTCAACGTCCAGGGTTAGGACGTTCTGGTCAACGGCCTTCACCATCACCAGGTGCTCTTCGCCTTCAACAACCAGCTCGAACACGGCGTTAACACCCTCGTAGCGCAGCAGGGAGTGGAACTCCAGGATGTCCACGGAGATGTGGCGTGGCTCCTGCTCGTTGCCGTATACCACTGCTGGGATGCGGCCGGCGCGGCGCAGGCGGCGGGAAGCGCCCTTACCGAACTCGTTGCGTGGCTGTGCCTCCAGGCGGGTCATCTTTGCCATAGGTACTCCTTAAAATCTTGACCGGGAAATGCTTTCCCGTGTGTGCGGTTTAAGTGTGCGTTTCTTGTTGTCTGTGACAGTCCGGTGGGCAAGCCCGTGGGCTGTCCCAAAGGCATAGTCCAGACACAAAAAACGCCGCGGTCTCTCGCGGCGATGCATATCAAGTCCACCAGCACAAAGGGAGTACTGATTGGATGAGTGGTTCGCGCCGATAACGGCCAGCGTGCGCCAGCCCTCGCCGAGATCAGCACATATCATAGCAGGGAGCCGGCGCACTGTACAACAGCACGCCGGCTCCCGCTGCGGTCTCTGCCTGAGGCCTCGTGACCAGGCGCCAGACGTCAGGCGCCAGCCACTTTCGCTCTACTCGAACAACGTGGTCACAGAACCGTTCTCGAAAATCTCGTGGATCGTCTTCGCCACCAGAGGAGCGATAGGAAGAACGGTCAGGTTGTCCCAGCCCTCAGTGTTCTGAGGCAGGGTATCCGTGGTGATGATCTCGCGGGCACCGCAGGAGCTCAAACGCTCACGAGCTGGACCGGAGAACACACCGTGGGTGGTTGCGATGATCACGTCACCAGCGCCAGCTTCCCGGAGCACACCCACAGCACCGGCGATCGTTCCACCGGTATCGATCATGTCGTCCAGCAGCACACAGGTGCGTCCTTCAACGTCACCCACCACGCGGTTTGCGGTGACCTTGTTGGCCACATCAACATCGCGGGTCTTGTGGATGAACGCCAACGGCGCATCGCCCAGTACGTTCGCCCACTTTTCTGCAACCTTGACACGTCCGGCGTCGGGGGACACAACGCAGATGTTGTCCAGGTTGTAGTTCTTCGCCACGTAGTCGGTGAGGATCGGCATGGCGTGCATGTGATCCACCGGGCCGTCAAAGAATCCCTGAATCTGGTCCGTGTGCAGGTCCACGGAGACGATGCGGTCAGCGCCGGCGGTCTTCAGCAGGTCGGCTACCAGGCGGGCGGAGATGGGCTCGCGGCCGCGGTGCTTCTTGTCCTGACGGGCGTAGGGGTAGAACGGCAGAATCGCGGTGATGCGCTTGGCGGAACCGCGCTTCAGCGCGTCGATCATGATGAGCTGTTCCATTAGCCAGTTGTTCAGCGGCTGAGGGTGGGACTGCAAAACGAAGGCATCCGAACCGCGCACGGACTGCTCGAAGCGAACGAAGATTTCGCCGTTGGCGAAGTCGCGGGCGGTCGTGGGGGTGACCTCGATGCCAAGCTCCTTAGCGACGGCGTCTCCGAGCTCTGGATGCGCGCGGCCGCTAAACAGCATCAAGTTTTTCTGGTTGTCAATCCAGTGAGTTGTGGACACAGGGTTAGGCCTTCCAAAGGTTTGGAATAGTTGGTCTTCCCCAGCTTAGTGGGGTTCATTCTTGTTGAACAACCCTGCTGGGGTAGGCAGCATTCTTGCGTACCCCACCAGTGCTGCAATAACTAGGTGGCGGGCAGTTAGCAACCGGCCGGCCGACGACCGCCCGACCGGCGGCTCACTAGCCGATCATTCCGGACTCGTCGGCGACGCCGGCTCACCGCCCTCAGCGATACGCTGCTGGGCGACCTTCGCGGCTTTCGCAGCGGGCGTGCCTTCGCGTCGCTTTTCCACCCAGCCTTCGATGTTGCGCTGTTGGCCGCCGGAGACGGCCAACGCGCCTGGTGGGACGTCGTCCTTGATGACGGTGCCGGCGCCGGAGTAGGCGCCGTCGCCCACGGTGACGGGTGCGATGAACATCGTGTCCGAGCCGGTGCGGACGTTGGAGCCGATGGTGGTGTGGTGCTTGTTCACGCCGTCGTAGTTCACGAACACGCTGGAGGCGCCGATGTTGGAGTCCTCGCCGATCGTGGCGTCGCCCACATAGGTCAGGTGCGGCACCTTGGATCCGCGGCCCACAGCCGCGTTCTTGGTTTCCACGTAGGTGCCGAGCTTCGAGCCGTCGCCGAGGACCGTGCCGGGGCGCATGTAGGCGAAGGGTCCGATGGTGACGTTGTTGCCGACGACCGCGTCGATGCCGTGAGTGCGGGTCACGGAGCAGCCGGTGCCGATGCGGACGTCTGTGAGTGTGCAGTCGGGGCCGATGGTGGTGTTGTCACCGATGGTGGTGCGTCCGCGCAGTTGCACACCGGGTTCGATGGTGACGTCTTGGCCCACCACCACGTCCACGTCGATCCAGGTGGTGGCTGGGTCCACGATGGTAGCGCCGCCGCGCATGGCGGCTTCGACGGTGCGGCGGTTCAGTTCCGCGCCGGCGGCGGCCAACTGCACGCGGTCGTTCACGCCGGCGAGCTCGTTGGGGTCAGCGGCCATGAAGGCGCGCACGGGGTGGCCTTCGGCACGGGCGATGCCCAGCACGTCCGTGAGGTACAGCTCGCCTTGAGCGTTGTCGCTGGTCAGCTGGCCGAGGGCTTCTCGCACGATGGCGGCGTCGAAGGCAAAAACACCTGAGTTGACTTCCGTGATCGCCTTCTGCTCGTCGGTGGCGTCCTTTTCCTCCACGATGGCGGTGACTTCGCCGTCTTCGGTGCGGATGATGCGCCCGTAGCCGGTGGGGTTGTCTTGGCGGACGGTCAACACGGTCACGGCGGTGGGGTTGTGCGTGTGCGCCTGGTGGAGTTTGTCCAGCGTGTCCGCGGTGAGCAGCGGTACGTCGCCGTTGGTGACGATGATGGTGCCCTCGAAGACTTCCAGCTGCGTCATGGCGCACTGCATGGCGTGGCCGGTGCCGTTTTGCTCTTCCTGGATGGCGGTGGCAACGGGGCGGCCGAGCTCATCGGCAACGGCTTCCACCGCGGGGCCTACTTGTTCGCGTCCGTGGCCGATGACGGTGACGATGTGTTGTGGGTCGATGCCAGCCGCGGCGTGAATGGAGTGGGAGAGGAGGGTGCGTCCTCCGATGGCGTGCAGGGTTTTTTGAGTTGCGGACTTCATTCGTGTGCCGGCACCAGCCGCTAGTATGACGACGGCAACGGGGTTGCTGTTGCTCACAGTGTTCCTTTGACGGGTTGGGGGCGGTTTCGTACTTTGTACTTTAGCCGTTTTCGTGCTGTTTTTCGTGGACGTACGCGTTAGCCCAGGCTTACCTCCTCCAATCGCCAGGAGCTGATGGCGCCGACCAGCCCTAGGATTCCGAGTGCCCCCAGCGCCCACATCGGCCCGATGGCGCTGAGCGCGGAGGTCAGCGCGCCTGCGATGAGCAGAATCACTCCCATGGCTGTATTTGCGACGGAAATGTATGTGGTGCGTTGCTCGCCTTCGGCCATGTCCACCACGTAGGTGGCGCGCGCCACGCGAATCACTGCGTGCGCCAGGGAGATCCCAAAGAAAATCAGCGGCAGTGCCACGGTGCTCCACTGGGGTATCCACGTGTGCAGAGCTAGAGCAATGCCAATCAGTAGGGAGGCCGCCAGCGCCGCTCCGGCCATGGTGATGCGGGAGGAAATGTCACTGAAATACCCGGCGACTTGCCCCGACAGCAGGCTCGCCAAACCGCTGGCGATAATGAATGCCCCAAGCCCCGTGAGCAGGGTTTTCGCGCTTCCGTGCGCCAGCGTGACAATAAATGGCGGGGACAGCGCCGTGACCAGCAGCATGGATCGCACGGTCACGAATTTCAGCAGCTTCTTATCCTCCTTGAGCGCCGTGAGTACCCGCGTGTGCTGTTCTGGCTCGCTGATTCCTTTATCTATATTCGACGCCGACAGTTCCCGTGTTAACACCGCAAATAATACAAAGCTGAGTGCCCATCCGGCCGCTGCCGTCGCAAAGATAATTCCGTATCCCCAGGAGTTCAGTTCTCCTTTGATGAGTTGCACGAGCACGCCGACGGTGATGGCCACTGCGCCTGCAATGGTGGTGGCGAACCCGGTGACGCGCCCGCGTACGCCTTTGGGGATCAGCTTTCCTTTCACATCACTGCTGGTGAGAGACACAAGGGAGCGTGCTAAAGCAAGCAGCGTGAGTGCCGCCAGGATGGTGAGACCTGCAAGCAGGATGGGGCCAGAGGCCTGCGAACCTCCCTGCTCATGCGGGGAGCCTTGTTCCCACCCAGCGCCTGCGGCGATGGCCACAGCCACGACCATGAGAAGGCACGCAACCCCCTGGAAAGCTGTGCCCGTCAGAAGGAGCAGACGGTGGCGTCCGGATTTCAGAAGGAACGGGCGGATCGCTGCCTGTGGCAGCATCGCCAGCGATTCCCGGAGGGGAACTAGGAGGGAGAGGATCCATGCGGGCGCACCGATGGCGTTGATGAACCAGGGGAGCGTGGTCTTGGGATTGACCAGCTGATCGCCGATGTTTTGGAAGCCTAAGGCGCCGCCGAACAGTCGGCCTTTGTGGCCGATGCCGGCGGGCCTTTCTTGTGCTTGATCTGGCTGTTTGTACTGTTGTTGAGCCATAGTCGCACCCCCGAGTTGGTCGTCTGTCGTTGTGTGGCATCCACGTTACTCGGTACGTCCTACAACGGGGGTGGTGATGAATGGTTCGCGTTAGTCTTCTGAGAAATCGAAGGTTGGCCAGCCGTAGATCCAGAACAGCAGGATCAGGAAGGTGCACAGGAAGGCTAGTTGCGACCAGTCTTTCCAGTAGTCGTCGTAGACATGGAGGACGTAGCCTAGTCCGACCCAGGCTAGAGTTCCCACGATCATGATGACCCAGCGCAGAAGGATCTGCGGGAACTTCATTCTTTGAGCGCTTATCTTAACCATGATTCTCCTCGGTTGGGGTGGTGCTCAGTGTTTATTTGAAGAAGTAGCATTTAGCACCATAGAATGCAAGGGCGCCAGCGATTCCGGCTACATTTCGCTTGATTCCCTGCTTAGCGAGATACTGAACCGCTTTGACTGCAGCTTCGTAGTATTTTTGCTGGCCAATTAGCGAAGCAATCGCATTGATGTTGAAAATTGACTTCAAGTCGTTGGAGACTTTGCTCTTCATACAGGAGAGGAACTGCGGTGCGCCGCGAAAGCTGGTGGTATCTGTGGTGAGCTCATTGGAAAAAAGTTCAGCGGGTGTGAGTCCAACAAAGGCGGCTGCCTCTTGAGCATCCTGTTCGCCAAGGGTAGAGACGAAAATCTGCTCACGCTCTTCTGGTGTTTTTGCCGAATCAAGAGCTTTCAAGAGTTCTGCGGTTTGCTGGATTTCCTGTGCTTGCTCAGACGATTGTCCGGAGGTGTAGTTGCTGTCCTGCTGTGATGGCGCTGCCGTTGCGAGTGTGGCTCCTTGAATCATGAGGACAGTCCCCAATGCGAGGGCCGTGACCTTGGTTAGTGGCGTGTGGTGCATGTTGCAATCCTTTCGGTAGAAACAGTGGGTGAAGATGACTTTCATTCGTAATGATGAACTCAAGAGGATGGGACGTCAATAGGTTTACCTAAGAAATGCTTTGAATACCCTCATTTGGGGGAATTTTAACACCTCTGACATGGGTTTATGAGAAAGTCTAAGAGGTGTAAGCGTGGCTGATCATCAGGGGGCTTGTTGTCGCTGAGGTGGGGGAGCTCCGGGTTTTTGTTCCTGAGCATGCTCCTTAGTCTCCAGTGTTTCTGTGGGTAGTTTGCTGCGGCCGGTAGCTCTGATTTGGTCATGGCGTGAAGGAGTTAAGCTGCGGTCTGGTGTGTCTGAGGTTCGCTCCATTGGTTCGCATATCTATCTCCAGGCTGTGTGCCAAGTGTGTAAAACTAGTTAACAACACATAGTTTCTATTTTGAGATCGTAAGACTATACGTATATAAAGATATGCCCCCTAAAACTTACTTGAGTCGCGAGTGATGGGTAGCATGACAAATGCATCATCACCTCAGAGAATGATGTGGTCTACTTCCCGTGTTTATACTGAGCGTCAGATTTCTTAATTAAGGTTGCAACATGCAGGAGATCCTTTGAAAAAGTGCTACCGTTTCCGACAAGCCGCTTGGGTATTCGCCATTCTGGCACTTGTAGCGTTTGTGCTTGGAATCATAAGAATTGTCACCGTTTCCCATGCGGGGAAAGTTACTCCTGAATTTATGATAGCAAGCACATTGATTGTTTTTGCGGTCACATTTTTTCGCTTTGACATGAGCTCTTAAATATAAAGTTAATCTCGTTTAGTGGACACCTGATTGGTGCGGATTTTTGTGTCTGTAGAAGAGAATGTTCATTGTGAGTAAGCAGCAGAGGAAAAAGTAGAACTCCCGAGTTCCGGCGGGAGGCAGCTCGGTTGGTCATCGAGTCTGATAGGCCGATCACACGGGTTGTTGAAGAGATTGGCGTGTCTGCCGGGCTGCTGTGCAGATGGGTCAAAAACGAGCGAGAACGCCTGTGCTGTGATGATCATAGGAGTCTTGCTGATCTGCGTGCAGAAAGCGCCAGGCTGTGCCGGGAATTGGCTGAGTCTCAGCTGGTTAATGAGTTTTTGTCAAAAGCAGCCGCATTGTTCGCTGCAAAGCAACGCGAGCGGAAAAGTTCGAACTGATGCTTCCAGGAAAAGGCGACCTACAGCATCAAGCCAATGGCACGGCTTTTGGGCGTGTCCCGATCTGGCTACTACACGTGAGCTGGTGGCGATTAATCGTAAGACGGCGGCAAAGCGTATGCGCCTGCTGAGGATTGTAGGGATGTCACCGAGGTGTTTTACTCCGATGACCACCATCCAGTCGCTGGGTTGTTCTTCGTTGCCTGACCTGGTTAAGCGTGAGTGTGATCCGGGAGAACTTAATATGGTGTGGATGTCGGATATCACTTTTCCTCGCACCCGTGAAGGTTGGTTGTATTTGTGTGCTATTCGTGATGGCCGTTGCCGCCGTGTTGTTGGCTGGGCGACGGATGATGTTCAAGATGCTAACCTGATTAAACAGGCATTGCGGATGGATTATACGCTGCGTGGAAAGGCCCTGACGGATTGGTGTTTCATGCTGATGGTGACCCTTAAATTCACCAGTGACCAACTATGGATGGTGCGTCCAGAGCTCGCGGATTGCCCAGTCGGTAGGTCGAACTGGCGTGTGCTTCGATAACGCGATGGCTGAGTCATTCTGGTCGACAGTGAAGGCCGAGTTCTATGACCGGAAAACGTGGGCTAGCCGCAACGAGGCTCGTACGACTGTGGCCCGGTGGATCGAGGTGATCTACAACCGTAGTAGACGGCACTCGGCAAACGGGATGATCAGCCCGTAGAATTCGAAAGCCGGATCACCGACTAACAACAAGCAGCTTAACTAACAAGCTGTTTAACTACGTGTCCACTATTTGCGGGCAACCCCGGGGTGTTCCTCATCACCAGTGATGCCCACCTAGGGATCCAAGCCGTTGTCAGCGAGTGCCTGCCGCAGGCAAGTTGGCAGCGCTGCTGGACACATTTTGCGAAGAATCTGACCACAATGGCGGCGAAAACCCAGTGGCCGACACTGTCGGCGATGTTTCACACCATTTTCCAGCAACCTGACGCTCCAAGCGTGTGGGCTTAAGACCATAACGTGGTGGACTTTGTCACATCAGGTTTCCTCATGTGGCTGACTACCTGGAAGAAAACCTCGACCAAGTTGTAGGCAGTTGCCGCAACACTGAAGTCGGTATTGCCTAAAACTTGGTCGAATAACCCCACAGAATGGTTGAACAGGCAAATACGTCGCCGCACTGATGTTTTGGGCATTTCCCCTAACAGGGATGCTGTCGTTCGGCTGATTGGGTCTGTGTTGGTAGAACAATATGGTGAGTGGATTCAGTACAAGCGTTACATGTCGCTGACAAGCCTGGTGCACACCAGGGAGACCATTACCGCTGGCGTCATCGACAATCAACGGCCTAACGGCAAGGAGTCCGCGGCATGGTCACAGCCCACCACCGTCTCCGGGCTGGACCAGAACCCCAGCCTTAACACTGTCCCGGATTCAGAAAAGACAGATACACCACTACCCTGGACTTGAGCACTGTCGGTAGCCACGGGAGGTGATAAAGCCTTCCTCGCGGATATTCTTCATCGTCGTGCAGATGAACTCGACTGTGAAACGATCTCGGCATGTATCGATGAATCGGATCATTTCCGACGTGTCGAGTCGAGTTCCGCTGGGAAAAAGCTGAGGCGGCTTTCAACAAATCGTTTGTGTCACGAAGTTCTTGGTTTTCTCGGCACAGCCTGGCGTTTTCAGCGATGATATCCTCCTCGGCGCGGGAGATAATAGCATCGCGGCGAGCCTTTTGGCCCCACAGGCACACAGTATGCCACGACATCACTAGCTTTGGTGCAACGGCCTGAGACGCTGTCTGCAGAGAAAGTTTCTCTGCCAGGATGCACTCCTTGATCAAGCGAACGACGCGGTCTTCCGCATCCTGATCAAACTTCTTTGGTATGCATCAAATTTTTCCCATCTACTCAAACGGAACAAAACCTGGGGCGACTCAGTTGCGGTAGACGTGATGTATATATTTCTTTCATGTTGTAAATGTGTGCTTTTTCTCGTGATATATAGTACAACACACCACACATGGTGTGTGATGTGTTGTTGATAGATGAGTGCGTTAGTCGTTTTGTTCGCGCTGACGCATGATGTTATCAATACGCTCTGGTGCACGTTCGGCCCAGAACTGGTGCGATAGCTTCGTAGCGTACGTGGAGTACTTCGTCGGGACAATCGTCACATAACGCCGTAGTTCCGGGTGGTCATATCCTACTTCAGCAAGAGTTAGACCAGCTGTTTGATTTTTCCGTTCGGTAGTGACCATAGTATCAATACCGTGGACCACCCCATGCCTTTCCCAGCGACCTCCTGAATAGATGTCAGGGAAGTCAATCTCCTCATATTGTCGTACACGGTCAGGGTTTAAGTAGTGTGCGTAATCTGTGGTAGTGGCTTCTTGTTTCTCAGCATCTGCCATGGTGATGATATCATTCGTATCCTTGATATATGTTGGTGCAAAACCACCGCAGTCGGAGACCACGGGGTTGGGCTCGGAGGCCGGGTCCTTGATAAACGATAGAATACGCACATCTTCAATTGCATATCGACGTAGGTCAACCAAAGGTCCTTCGGATGCTTCCGTGTGGATCTCATTAGTTAGTCGCACAGCATCTTTAGGAGACAGACACTGAAAACTTCCCCGATGAGCAAGTTGACCGTTGATACTATGATCACGGTAGAACTCTAGGGAATTGTCACGTTTGGAGGCGGGAGTATCCCAGGCGTAGACAGGCCACTGTGGTTGTTTCGTGGACACGTTATCCACAATTTCTTCTCGGGATACTGGTTTTGACGTGGAGTCAGCGAACCCTTGAGATTCAGCCAACGTCATGTTCGTCATATCGGGGGAGTTTTCGAGATAAATGATGCCGTTGTTTTTATCCAAGAAGTCAGCGATAATACGTTTGGATGTGACTTGGTTGTCGGCAGACTGCTTGTCATCCTCATATCGTTTACGTTCCTTAGGGTTAAGGTTCGTGGTGGTGAGGTTACTTTGCCATGTGCTATATGCCACATTTCCGGGCATAGTGATATTGCTGTTGAACCGTGAGCTACTTGCAAGATCTTTTTTAGGGCTGTCGAACTGAGAAGCCGTTGCTGTATCCAGCAAATGAACAAATCGGGCTTTATCGTCGTGCTCAGACTTGACAAGCAAAGTATTACCGTTCATGATCTGGATGACCTTGTAGGGGACAGATTCATCGACGGGGTGTTGATCATCTCGGGAGAAGTTTGCAAGATCACCTGTGATGACACCATTTTCATTGAAGTAACCCTCTTTAGGTACGTAGTTCATCTCCCCACTGGTGGCGTGTGGGTCAGCGTGGAAGTGGTGTTCAGTCTGCGAAGGGCTGGAGCAACTGGTCAGTGTGAGGGCCGTGAAAACAAGTGCTGCACAGACTGCTGTGTTGGTACGGGGGGGGAGTGCTCATGAGTATATTATATCAGAAGCGCTTCGGTTTTTCCTAGGCATGTTGGGGTTGCCCGCAAATAGTGGACACGTAGTTAAACAGCTTGTTGTTAGTCGGTGATCCGGCTTTCGAATTCTACGGGCTGATCATCCCGTTTGCCGAGTGCCGTCTACTACGGTTGTAGATCACCTCGATCCACCGGGCCACAGTCGTACGAGCCTCGTTGCGGCTAGCCCACGTTTTCCGGTCATAGAACTCGGCCTTCACTGTCGACCAGAATGACTCAGCCATCGCGTTATCGAAGCACACGCCAGTTCGACCTACCGACTGGGCAATCCGCGAGCTCTGGACGCACCATCCATAGTTGGTCACTGGTGAATTTAAGGGTCACCATCAGCATGAAACACCAATCCGTCAGGGCCTTTCCACGCAGCGTATAATCCATCCGCAATGCCTGTTTAATCAGGTTAGCATCTTGAACATCATCCGTCGCCCAGCCAACAACACGGCGACTGGATGGTGGCCACCGGAGTAAAAGTCCTCGGTGACATCCCTACAATCCCCAGCAGACGCATACGCTTTGGCACAGTTTTCCGGTAAACCTTCACACCACGATCGCGCAGCTCAGCAGTAATTCGCGACGAACCGTAGACCTCATCGGAATCTTTCCAAATCGAATGGACTTGCTGATCGAGATCATCGTAGAACCTTTGACGCCTATCGCGGCTTGCTCGCTTGTCAGTGTTCCTACAGGCCCACTTGTGATAACCAGATCGGGATACACCTAAAAGGCGCGCCATCCGGTTAATACTGTAGTAAGCCTTCTTCTGGAAGCGTCAGTTCGAACTTTTCCGATCGCGTTGCTTCGCAGCGAAGAAGGCGGTGGCTTTCGATAAAAATCCGAGCCTATGCGTTCTCGCTCGACTGTGACCCACGTGCCTAACAATCCAGCCCCGACACCGATCTCTGCAGCAACATGTGCAATCGGCTTTCCAGGCTCAATCACAAGATGCTCCGCCTCCCTTCGGAACTCCGGAGTGTACCTCTTTCTCTGTTGCCCACTCACAATGAACATCCTCTCCTACGGACACAAAAATTCGTACTAATCGGATGTCCACTATACGAGGGTAATCTCACGCTAGAGGTGTGTAAACAATGAGGTGTTTTTGGAGTTCAGGTTCTAGACCGCTTTCCCTCCCGGTAGGGTTCCCCACCGAGAAGTTTTCAACGGAAAGGGCAGTGAACTATAATTTGTGCCAAGCAGAAGCTCCACAGTATCCGGCGGTGCCTCCTCCTACACCCGCTGCAGTGAGGCAGGCGATATACCCAGGCAGGCTACCAAAAGAGCAGACAGCCGTCGCAGCTGCGACTACCCAAGCAGGAATGCCAGCTGCAGAAAGACAGCGATTGAGTTCACTCACTGCGTCGCCTACTGATCGCGCCGCGGTTGTCGCATCCTGTGGGGCGGAAACCTCTTGATCTTTAACCTTGTTGCCGTTATTCCACGCTGTGACATGGCCAGAAGTTTGCGTTTTTTCAATGAAGTGCGACTCGCTGTAGTTTGCAATATCGCCACTACTTGAAAGTATGACTGAGAGATTGCTGTATTCCATTCCCTCATTCTTGATTGGTATCATCACAAGGGTGTCGCCCTTGCTGTTAACGGAGGCTTTAGCGCCATCGTAGTAGAGGTTTGAGTTGTCCGTTTGAACTTTAAGATCGCCGTTGTTCACAGCAGACTTGATCGTCGATCTTTGTTCTGGCGAAATGGGCTTCGCTACCTGCTTTCCGTCCTCAATTGATATGGTAGAATTTGATTGTTGATCTGCTTCAATAGCTGTAGCGAAAGAAGGGGTGGTGATGGTTGTCGCAACGAGAGCGGTCGCGATGAAAGTTTTACGGAAGCGCATTCTTCTCCTACTTAGATTCGACTGTTTGTGTTTTCTTGTTTCCTCTTGCGATTACAAGGGAACCAATGACCGCTGACGTGATTGTTGCGAGCGCCATTCCAATTAAGGAAAAGGAAATCCACTCCTGTGGATCTCTAGGTGTAGCGCCTCGATAGAAGGTAGCAATCACATAAACAGTCAGAGAGGCGAGAGCTACTGTTGCGTAGATGCCAATCGATCTTGAGTGCATAATGATGTCCTTTCAGCTAGTTAATGACATCTGTTGCCTATGTAATCATGGAAGGGTTCCTGTGTCAACACCTGTAACCTGTTGTTTAATCAATCGTGTTGAAATCGTGATCGTAGTTCCCTTAATGAACGTTCGAGCTTGGCCGCCAAGCTGATGCCTCAATCTGCCGCTTAGGTCGCATACAGCCGCTCCATAGTCAATCTTTCGTTTCCAGAGGGGTGAGCGACAACAAAATAAGGCTAGAACTGACTATTTCTTACTTCAGACCTGGTATAATGCTCATAATATATGTTTATCAAGGAAGTGTCTGGCTACTGAGTTAGAACTTCTCGGTGCTGAACTCGCTATGTGGTGCGCGGCGAAGTCGTCCTCTATCTCTCATGTCAAAGAATCGACGGTCTCATCTTCAACATTCGGCCAGACACACTCCACACAGCATGGGTTGCTCACCACAAGTCATCAAGGTCTGTCCCCCCAATTTGTTGACTCATTGAGGCCCCTGACCCCACCGTCGGGTGTCTATTTGCAACCAGATCTTCCACGATGGGACCTATACCGCCGGAGGTTACCTCAGCATCGCTAGAAGCGGGTTGAACGACAAAATGTGTGACCGAAAACGGCGATGTCCGGGGTTTGACTTGGGCTAACGGTCAAAATATATGCTCGGTGAGTATATATCGGGCTACTCCATCAGAAATCCTCGATGTCGTACCCACCAGGTGGTACGCAGTGGTGAAGTTTTATCCTCCATTGCAATGGATCAACCACGGTGGGGCGTCCTCCGTCGGGAAATGCCGCATCATCATTTGCGCCGGACACACACATTGTGTCGCAAGTCTTCCACAGCACTGGGCTGCCTGTAATCCACATGTGCGGAGACTGGAACAATCCCCACTGCATCGGTTGCGACATTGTCAGTCATTTCAGCAGTTAGCACGCTGGCGCGACCATAGGACTTCGTTGCGGTTCTCGAGCATTTCCCCAGTGCAAAATGTCATAAGAGCGAGATAACCTTGTAATTGGGTCGGGGTGCCTTCCAGCATAACCGCGACACACCGACAACAGACACGCATTTTTCGTTTAGCCTCCCCAGCGTGGGCCCAGCCCCGGAGCATAAAAAGCTCTCCCACCAGGACTCGAACCTAGAATGACGGTACCAAAAACCGTAGTGTTGCCGATTACACCATGGGAGAATCCACGTGTTTGCACACGCTGTGGACACAATACCTCATCGTCCTGTGGTTTGTGAAAACCTCTGGTTGAACCGTTGTAGGTGCCGGGCGCTACACTTGTGGGCTATGAGTTCATCCGCGCAGACTACCACTGTAAATACTTCGCAAAAGCCCACGTCACCGGCGTTATCTGGTGTGTTGAAGGCTGCTGCGAGGGACTCGAAATTGCGGGGCGTGGTGGCGAACGTGGGGGAGCGTTCCTTACATATTCAGGGCCCGGACGGAGTGTGGCCGTTTGTGGTCGGTACGGTGGCGCAGCACGCCCCGGTGCTGGTGGTCACTCCGTCGGGCCGTCAGGCGCAGGATCTCACGACGGTGTTGAAGTACATGCTCGGTTCTTCCGTGGAGTATTTCCCCGCCTGGGAGACGCTGCCGCATGAGCGCCTGTCGCCGGGCACGGAGACGGTGTCCCATCGCATGCGGGTGTTGCGTCGGTTGGCTACGGATTCCTCCTTGAAGGTTGTGGTGGCTCCAACTCGCGCGTTGGTCCAGCCCATCCAGAAGGATCTGGGCGAGGTGCAGCCTATTCATCTGAAGCCGGGTGTGGAGATTGATTTCGAGGATCTTCAACACCAGCTTGTGGCCTTGGGGTATCAGCATGTGGATGTGGTGGCGAAGCGCGGTCATTTCGCTATTCGCGGTGGAATTGTGGATGTATATCCGGCCACGGAGGATCTTCCAGTCCGCGTGGATTTCTGGGGCGATGAAATTAGCGAGGTGCGCGCGTTTTCCGTGGGGGATCAGCGCACGATTGATGGCGTGGATGACCTTGATATTACGGTCTATGCCTGCCGCGAGTTGCTGCTGACGGATGAGCTTGCCGCCCGTGCCGCGCAGGCCGCTCAGGAGCACGCCCAGGTGGGGGATCTTGCGGAGTTTTTGGACAAGATTTCGCAGAAAATGCAGGTCGCAGGCATGGAGTCTGTGATTCCTTTGTTGCGTGGCGAGCATTTGGTGTCCCTGCCGGAGTTGATGCCGGAGGGGACGCATACGGTGATTGTGTCCCCGGGTGCAGTGGAGCGCCGCGCGGTGGATTTGGATGAGACGGGCCGCCAGTTCATGGAGGCCGGGTGGGAGATTGCCGCCGCTGGTGGCGACGCCCCGATGCAGAGCGTGGCGTACATGTCCTTGTTGGCGGTCCAGAAGGTTCAGGAGAAGCTGCGCCGCCCGTGGTGGACGTTGTCGGCCGTGGGCATGCTGGATGGGCTGGACGCCGATGATGCGCAGGATGATGCCCTGACCTTGGATTACGATGCCGCACCTGCCCCGCACGGGGACCTGGACGCGATTGGCCGTGTGATGGCCGATATTCGTCGTCGTGTGGAGGGCGGGGGCCGGGTGGTGTTCGCCGCGCCCACGCCTGCTGTGGCTGCCCGTATGATTCGTCGTTTAAACGACGCCGGCCTCCCGAACGAAGCAGTGGGCGTCGATCTCACGGGCCAACGGTTGGGGCGGCTGTCCAAGCCCACTGCCACGGTGGCGGACGAACCTGCCGGCGGGAAGGTGTGGATCTACCACGCGGTGGCGCACGTGGGTGTGGACTTTCCGTTCGCGGGGGATGACGCGCAGGCGTCGATGCTGTTCTTAACGGAAACGGATTTGACGGGTAACCGTGTGGACGCGAAGGCCACGGGTAAGCGCAAGCCTGCGAAGAAGCGCAACCGTGTGGATCCGTTGGCCTTGGAGCCGGGGGATCTGGTGGTGCATGACTCGCACGGCATTGGCAAGTTCGTGAAGATGACGGAGCGCACGATCGGCAAGCCAGGGGAGGGGTCGCGGCGCGAGTACCTGGTGCTAGAGTATGCCCCCAGTAAGCGGGGCGGCCCGGGAGATCAGCTGTACGTGCCGATGGATCAGCTGGACCTGCTGAGCCGCTACGTGGGTGGTGAGAAGCCTGCCCTGTCCAAGATGGGCGGCGCGGACTGGAAGAACACGAAGCGTAAGGCCCGTGGCGCGGTGCGGGAAATCGCTGGTGAGCTGGTGCAGTTGTACGCCGCGCGGCAGGCAGCTCCGGGCTATGCGTTCGCGGCGGATTCGCCGTGGCAGCGGGAGTTGGAGGAGGCTTTCCCGTACACGGAGACGGAGGATCAGTGGAATGCCATTGAGGCCGTGAAGGCGGATATGGAAAAGCCTGTTCCGATGGACCGGGTGATCGTGGGTGATGTGGGCTACGGTAAGACGGAGGTTGCTGTGCGCGCGGCGTTTAAGGCCGTGCAGTCTGGCAAGCAGGTGGCGGTGCTGGTTCCCACCACGTTGCTGGCGCAGCAGCATCTGAAGACGTTCCAGGATCGCATGCAGGATTTCCCCACCACGATCCGGGAGCTGTCCCGTTTCACTAGCGCGAAGGAATCGAAGGAGATCCTGGCGGGCCTTGCCGATGGGACGATCGACATTGTGATCGGCACCCACCGCTTGATTCAGACCGGCGTGACCTGGAAGAACCTGGGCCTGATCGTGGTGGATGAGGAGCAGCGCTTTGGTGTGGAGCACAAGGAACACATCAAGTCCTTGAGGACGCACGTGGACGTGCTGACCATGTCCGCCACACCGATCCCGCGCACGTTGGAGATGTCCATGGCAGGCATCCGCGAGATGTCCACCATTTTGACTCCCCCGGAGGACCGCCATCCGGTGCTCACCTATGTGGGAGCGCAGGAAGATAAGCACGTGGCCGCGGCCATCCGCCGGGAGCTGTTGCGTGACGGCCAGGTGTTCTATGTGCACAACAAGGTGCGCAGCATCGAGGACTGCGCGGCGAATATCCGCCGTCTGGTTCCCGAGGCGCGCGTGGTGGTGGCCCACGGGCAGATGTCTGAGGAGCAACTGGAGACCACGGTTCAGGGCTTCTGGGATCGAGAGTTCGACGTGCTTGTGTGTACCACCATCGTGGAGACCGGACTGGACATCGCCAATGCCAACACGTTGATCGTGGAGAATGCCCACCACATGGGGCTGTCGCAGCTTCACCAGCTGCGCGGACGCGTGGGCCGTTCCCGTGAGCGCGGCTATGCCTATTTCCTTTACCCTCGCGGTGAAACGCTCACGGAGACCAGCTATGACCGCCTGACCACGATCGCCCAGAACAATGATCTGGGCGCCGGCATGGCTGTGGCCATGAAGGACCTGGAGATGCGTGGCGCCGGTAACGTGCTGGGCGCGGAGCAGTCCGGTCACATCGCGGGTGTGGGCTTCGACCTCTACGTGCGACTCGTCGGGGAGGCCGTAGAGGCGTTCCGCGCTATCGCTGACGGCAAGCCCGTGGATGGCACAGAGGAAGAGAAGAAGGAAATCCGGCTGGACCTTCCGGTGGATGCACACATCCCGGCCGAATACATTGCGTCGGAGCGCTTGCGCCTGGAGGCCTACCGCAAGTTCGCGGAGATCACCGACGAGGAGGGAATCCACGCGGTTCTGGAGGAGCTGCGCGACCGCTACGGTACTCCGCCGGAGCAGATTCAGCTGCTCGCCATTCTGACCAGGCTGCGGATGCTGTGCCGAGACCTGAAGGTTCACGACATTGTGCTGACTGGACAGAAGATCAGCTTCAGCCCCATTGACCTGGCCGATTCCGGCCAAGTTCGCCTCAAGCGTCTGTTCCGTTCGGCGCAGTACCGGGCCACCACGAAGATTGTGTTGATACCGCTGCCGAAGAAGGGTGAAGGCATGCGTGCGGTGCCGCTGGCCGGGGTAGAACTGGTGCAGTGGTGCTCTGACGTGCTCACTCAGCTGGCGGGAATCCCAGCCCGGGATATGACAGGCGCCCAGCCTGCCCACACGTAGCGCCTGTGGCGGGGTATGATTCCCGTTATGGCTGTCGTACTTCTAGACCCCCGATTCCCTGCAATGATCCCTGTGGAAGCCGCCAAGCTTCTCCAGGGTGATGTTGCGTACACCGAAGAAGTGCCCATTCGTGTCCGGTGGGTCATCGCCGATCTGGGTGGTCATGTGGTCGACGAAGCCGATGTCCTGGTCACCACGGATATCACTAACGAAGCGGTCCATGAGCACCTTGACGAGGGCGAGGAGATCATCAAGGCCCCGTCACTGCTGGTGGAGATCGAGGGTGATCGCGAACTGCTCGCCGGTCCCGCGGGGGCTAGTACTACCGGCGGTACCGACAGCAACGTCCCCGCCCGCGCGGACGATGCCGCCTACGCAGACGGCACCCAGCCCGGAGGGGTCCCCGCGCCTAGCACCGACCAGATCCAGCACTCCGGCGCAGGTGTGGTGGACGGATCGATCGTCGGGACGGACCAGCACACAGCCACAGTGGCAGGTTTGAGGAGAACCACGCGGACAGAGGTGCCGGCGTCGGTAATGGATGAATTGGAAGACGCAGTGGCGTTGATGGCGCGCGCACTACGTCAGGGAGCGTGGGAGAAGGAGCAAACCCACAGCTCGCTGATGACGTATCTTCGCCAGGAAACCGACGAGCTGGAGCGCATTGTCAGCATTGCAGCGCAGTACGGCGCGGGTGGGAAACCGGCGGCGTCCAAGCCGGAGTGGCTGGAGCAGGAGCTGTGCGAGGAACTATCCGACATTTTGCTGCAGGTGCTGTTCCACGCGGAGATCGCCAACCGGCGCGGCTCCTTCGACATCGGACATGTGGCCGGTGCGCTGGCGGTGAAGCTGCGTTCCCGCGCGCCGTACCTGTTTGAGGATGTGGAGCGTGCGGTGTCCAAGGCTGAGCAGGACCGTTTGTGGGCCGCGGGCAAGAAGGCGGAGAAGGACAAGCGGGTCGAGAAATTCGGCGAGTCCTACCGTTCCTTCGTGGATGCGAAAAACAATTCCGACGCCGGCTCCTCGTCTGCGCAGTCCTCGTCCGCAGCTCAGTCTGCTGGTGGACGGCAGGAGCCGGAGGCGTCGCAGTTCCCGGCACAGAATGCACAGAACGCGCAGGCGGCACAACCAGCACAGCCGCAGAATGCACAGCCCGCGGGACTGTCCGGCCTGGCCGAGGCGGACAAGGTGATTCGTGAGGCACGCGAGATGGGGATCTCCGATATGGAAATCCCCACTGATATTCGTTACCCCATGGTTGGGTTGGAGCTGGACGCGCCGGGTCAGGCGGAGAAGCGCCTGCTGGATGCGGTGCAGAGTTTCCGAGCGCACCTGGCGGAGCGTCAGCAGAACTCTTAGGCCTGCGGCGCTTCCTCGGTCTTTGCCGCCCGCGGCGTAGTGCCCTTCAGTGCCTTGCCCCGCGCGCCGATCCGCCGAACCAGCACGCCTTCGCGCGGTGCGAACAGCCACACCAGAATAAAGACCATAAACTGCAGCAGAATGATGCCTCCACCAGGGGAGACGTTCAGGCCTACGCTTCCCAGCAGGCCGGCCACGCTGCAGACCACCGCGATGCTGGGTGCGAGCACCAGCATCACACCGAAACGCCGCGTGAGCAGATAGGCCGTAGCACCCGGGGTGACCAGCATCGCCACCACCAGGATCGCACCCACTGCCTGGGCGGCGCTGACCACCACAAACACCAACGCGGTCAGCAGAATCCAACGCACCACCCGCACGGGGAATCCCGCCATCGCGGCGTGCAACGGGTCGAAGGCCCACATTCTGAGCGCCCGGCGCCCGAAGAGGATCAGCGCCACGGCCGCAGCGCCAAATCCCACCACTTGCCACTTCACGGACTCGCTGATGCCCAGCAGGTTGCCGAACAGGATCTCCTCCAAATGTCCGGTGCCCGGCGTGCGGGAGATGAGCACCAGCCCCAGCGCGAAGAAGGCGGTGAACACGATGCCGATGGTGGTGTCCTCCCTCAGGGTGGTGCGGGTTTTGAGCCCATTGACCACACCCACCGCAATCAGCGACGCCACGAACGCGCCGACCGCGTACGGCAGCCCGGCGATGTAGGCCACCACCACGCCGGGGAGCAGGGCGTGCGAGATGGCGTCGCCCAGCAGCGACCATCCCACCATGATGAGCAGGCAGCTCACCAGCCCCGCGGCGATGGCCATCGCCACCGCCACGATGAGTGCGTTGTGCATAAAGGGGTAGCTGAGCATGTCAATCAATGCGGTCACGCGTTAGCCCTCCTGTGCTTCTGATTCGATCGTATGAGCCGACGCCCAGCCGTACGTTGCCATGAGGTTCTCCTTCGTCAAGGTGTCCTCCACGTCGCCTTCAGCGATGACCGTGCGGTTGAGCATCAGGACTGAGTCCGCGAGCCGCGGCACTTGATCCAGGTTGTGCGTGGCGATGAGCATCGCCACGCCCTGGTCGCGCAGGCTGTGGAGCAGTTCGATGAGCGAGTGTTCGGTGGCCTGGTCCACGCCGGCGAACGGCTCGTCGAGCAGGATGATGGTGGCTTTCTGGGCAAGCCCCCGGGCCACGAAGACGCGCTTCTTTTGCCCGCCGGAGAGTTCGGAGATGTGCCGGTCGGCGAGGTGTTCCAGGTCCACGGCTTTAAGGGCGTCGCGGACGTGCTGGCGTTGTTGTGCGGTGAGTCGCCCGATCCACTTGTTTTTCGCCCCGGCGAGCACGCCGGTTTGCACGACCTCTTTGACGCTGATGGGGAAGTTCCAGTTGACGTCATCGTGTTGGGGAACGTAGCTGATTTTTCCGCGCCCTCCGGGGATGTCCACGGTGCCGTGCACATGGGGCACTAGGCCCATGAGTGCTTTGAAGAGGGTGGATTTGCCGGCACCATTGGGGCCGATCAGGGCTTTGATATGGCCGTGATAAAGGGAGAGCGAGGCGTCGAAGAGGGCGGGGGAGGAAGTCGGGCTATAACGGACGCGCAAGCCCTTCGCGGTCAGAGCGGGGATGGGCGCGGACGTGGATGTGGACTGCATAGGTGACGTGGGTTATTTCTTTTTCAGGCCGTTGACGATGGTGGTTGTGTCGTGGGTCAGGAGGTCAAGGTAGGTCGGCGCGGGACCGGAGGAGTCCGTGAGGGAGTCCACGAACAGCGTGCCGCCGTCGGAGGCTCCGGTGGCCGCAAGCACCTGGTGTTGCGGCCCGGTGTTGACGGTGGATTCGCAGAACGTGGCAGGGACCTTGTTGCGTTTGACGGTTTCGACCGCGCCGTTGATCTGGGAGGCGGTGATCTCGCCGTCGGCGTTGACCGGCCAGATGTAGCCCTCCTTCAGGTGGAAGTCCTTGGCGAGGTAACTGAATGCTCCTTCGCAGGTGACCAGGGTGGCGTTGGGGATGGTGGCCAGTTCGTGGGCAACGTCGTCGCGGACCTTCTGGATCTTATCGCGGTAGGTCTGGGCGTTGCGATGGTAAGTCTCGGCGTGTTCTGGGTACTTCTCGGCCAGGGCTTTTTCGATGTTGCTGACGTACTTCTGTGCCACGGTGGGGCTCATCCAGGCGTGTGGATTGGGCAGGTCGCTGCCGTCGATGGGGATGGGGGTCACGCCGTCGCTGGCGGTCACGCGGGTGGCCTTGCTGGATTTGTAGAGCTGTTCGGCCCAGTTCTCCAGGCCGAGGCCGTTGGTGATGATCATGTCCGCGTGGGCGGCTTCTTTGATGGTGGCGGGTGTGGGCTCGAAACCGTGGATTTCGTCGCCGGGTTTGGTGAGGCTGGTGACGGTGGCGGTGTCCCCGGCGATGTTTTCGGTGATGTCTTGGAGGATGGTGAAGGTGGTGCTGATGGTGGGCTTGCCGTCGGCGGAGTTGGTGGTGTCCGAGCAGGCGGTGAGGCCTAGGGGGATGGCCGCGATGAGGAGTGCGGCGGCTGCACGGGTGACGTGGCGAAGGGACATGGGTTTCCTTGGTGTGATCGAAGGTGTTCTGTCATTAAATCATAAAAGTTCAATGCGTTGAACTCTGGCACGAAGGCTAGCCTTAGTAGAAGTATTTGTCAATAACGTTTGTCGATAAGGGGTAGGGTGAACAGTCCGGTGGTTAGCCCGACGGTTAGTCCGCTGGGTGGCGGCGTGGCGTGCGTGCGCACGCACAATCGCGCGCAAGTACACTGGCACCCATGCATATCGATGACCTGCCAGATCGCACTCAGGATTACCTGAAGAAGATCTACGACCTGCAGGAATGGGGACCAGGTGCCACCCTGTCCTCTCTGGCAGAACACATGGGCCAACGGAAATCCACCACCAGCGAAGCCATCAAGCGCCTCGTCGCCCAAGACCTGGTGGAACATGCCCCCTATGGTGACATTCAACTCACCGACCAAGGCACCACCATGGCTCTGGCCATGATCCGCCGTCATCGCATGATCGAAACCTACCTGTGCACGGAATTGGGCTACTCCTTGGACGAAGTCCATGATGAAGCCGAGATCCTGGAGCACGCCGTGTCCGAGCGCTTCTTGGAAAAGATCTCCGCCGTGATGGGGCATCCCACCCGCGATCCGCACGGCGATCCCATTCCGGACGCGCACGGTAATCTGCGCACCCCACCCACCTTGGGTCTTCGGGAGGTGGAGCCCGGTGACCGCGTGTACATCGACCGCATCAGCGACCGCGAGGGCGACCTGCTGAAGTACCTCTACCAGCATGGCGTGCAGCCGGGCGTGCAGGTGGAGATGCAGCCCCGGGTGTTCGCGGATATGGCGGAGTTGTCCATTATCGACGCCGACGGCCAGGTGCACTCGAGAGTCCAGCTGCCATCCTCCAGTCTGGGAGCTGTGATGTGTCGGCGCGTGCAGGAGGCGGACCTGCAGGCTGACCAAGCACCGGATGTGCAGGCTGACCAGGCGCCGGACCTGCCGGCTGACCTGAAGGGCGATGATGAGTAAACGCCGTGGCCAGGGCCTCCTCGTAGGCAGCCTGGTCTCCATCGCCGCGATCGTCGGAGTGATCGCCCTGGTGGGCTACCTGGTCGCGGGCGTGCTCGGCGGCCAGGACTGGAACCGTTCGCAGCGCCTCCCGATCCACGACGACGTCCCGCCCCGCGCCGCCACCCCAGCTCCGGAGATGGACCTGGCTGCCGGTGGGCGCACGGCTCTGCAGTTGCACGCGTGGGCGCAGGCAGGGTCGGAGGATCTGGGTATTCCGGTGCAGGCTCTCATGGCGTACGGCCAGGGTGAGGTCTACGCGCGCTACAACCTCCCCGACTGCAATCTGACGTGGAACACGCTGGCCGCGATCGGTTTTGTGGAGACCCACCACGGCGCCTACAACGGCAAGGGTTACGGCCACACGGAACTGGATGACCGCGGCAACGTGGTCGGCACGTCCCGCGGCGACGGCTCGGGAACCATCGTGGGCCCGCAGCTCAACGGCGACGGCTTCGCCGAGGTCGGGGACACCGATGACGGCACCCTGGACGGCGACAAGGACTTCGACCGCGCCGTCGGGCCGATGCAATTCATCCCCGAAGCCTGGCGCATGTATGGAGCCGACATGGGCGGGGGTAGCCCGATCCGCGACTACACCGGAAATCCCCAGAATATCGACGACGCCGCCGTGGCCGCCGCACGCCTGCTCTGCTCGCACGAGCGCGACCTATCCACCCCAGAAGGGTGGACCTCCGCCGTTCGGGGGTACAACCAAAGCAACGAATACATGCTAAATGTCCGCGACGCGGCGGCGAACTATGCCCTGGGGCAGCGCGCCCACGGATAAACCTGCAATAATAGGGGCGTTCATCACCTAACTGCTGCCAAGGAGGCGCACACACATGGCTGAAATTATGCAGATCATTGCACGTGAGATTCTGGACTCCCGCGGTAACCCCACGGTTGAGGTTGAGGTGGGACTGGACGACGGCTCCACCGGCCGCGCTGCCGTTCCTTCCGGCGCCTCCACCGGTGTTCACGAGGCTCACGAGCTGCGTGATGGTGACGACCGTTACCTCGGCAAGGGCGTGACCCAGGCTGTCCGCAACGTCATCGAGGAGATCAATGACGAGCTGGTGGGCCTGGAGGCAGATGACCAGCGCCTGGTCGACAACGCGATGATCGCCCTGGACGGCACCGCCAACAAGTCCCGCCTGGGCGCTAACGCGCTGCTGGGTGTGTCCATGGCAGTGGCTCACGCCGCCGCTGAGGCAGCTGATCTTCAGCTGTTCCGCTACATCGGTGGCCCGAACGGCCACGTGCTGCCGGTTCCTATGATGAATATCTTGAACGGTGGCGCTCACGCTGATTCCGGCGTGGACGTTCAGGAGTTCATGATTGCTCCTATCGGCGCGGAGACTTTCTCTGAGGCTCTGCGCATGGGTACCGAGGTATACCACAACCTGAAGAAGGTCATCAAGGACAAGGGCCTGTCCACCGGCTTGGGTGACGAGGGTGGCTTCGCCCCCTCCGTGGAGTCCACCAAGGCTGCACTGGACCTGATCGTCGAGGCTATCGAGGGTGCGGGCTACAAGCTCGGCGCCGACGTTGCCCTGGCTCTGGACGTAGCATCCTCCGAGTTCTACAAGGACGGCAAGTACCACTTCGAAGGCGGCGAGCACACCGCCGAGGAGATGGCAAAGGTGTACGAGGAGCTCATCAACGAGTACCCGATCGTCTCCATCGAGGATCCTCTGCAGGAAGACGACTGGGAGGGCTACACCAACCTCACCGCAGCCATCGGCGACAAGGTGCAGATCGTGGGCGATGACTTCTTCGTCACCAACCCAGCCCGCCTGAAGGAGGGCATCGAGAAGAAGGCCGCCAACGCGCTGCTGGTGAAGGTGAACCAGATCGGTACCCTGACCGAGACCTTCGACGCCGTCGAGCTCGCTCACCGCAACGGCTACCGCACTATGATGTCCCACCGCTCCGGTGAGACCGAGGACGTCACCATCGCAGATCTGGCCGTGGCACTGAACTGTGGTCAGATCAAGACCGGTGCACCTGCTCGCTCCGAGCGTGTGGCGAAGTACAACCAGCTGCTGCGCATCGAGCAGTACCTGGAGGACGCAGCTGTCTACGCTGGCCGCGACGCATTCCCTCGCTTCCAGGGCTAGTGTTCCCACAGTGCGTTCTACTTTCCGGCGGTAGGCCGGTGTGGTGCGCACGGAGACCCGCGTGATCGCGGGTATGCTGTAGGCATATGACTCCACAACCACGCAAGAGCTCGAACCCCGGCTCACGAACCCGCGCGAACCAACGCGCCGGTCGTGGCCGGGGTTCCTCTGCGCGTGACGCTCGGCGTGCAGCTCGGCGTGAGGCTCAGATGGACCGGGATGTGCGGCAGCAAGACGGGCGGGATGAGCGCGACGAGCGGCCCCAAGAATCACGGGGCTCGCTTCCTCAGGCGAGGTCTGTGGAACGGCAGGCTCGGCGTCGGGCACAGGCACGGCAAGCACCCGCCCGCCTGGCACGCAACTTCGTGCAGTTACCCCAGCGCATCAACCCAGGAGTCACGGTGTTCACCGCATTGCTGGTGGCATTCCTGGCATTCTCCATCGCGCAACCCCTGCGGAACTACTTTGAGCAACGCTCCCAGATCGCGGAGTTGGAGAGCAAGATCACCTCGCAGGAGCAGTACAAGGCCGAATTGATCGAGGAGATCAACCGCTACGGCAACGAGAACTACATCAAGGAAGTGGCACGCACGCGGCTGGGCTTGATCGAGCCTGGGGAATCTGCGTTCAGGATCATCTCGCCGAAGATCAAAGCCAATGGTCAGGTGGGTGCTGAGGGCTCGGACTTCGTGCCGGGCGAGGAAGAGCCGACTGCGCCAGCGCCGTGGTACGAGCAGCTCTGGGATTCCATTAGCGTGCCGGAACACGAATCCGTGGTTGATGACAACGACGAAGACGGCCCCGCGCTGAAACTGCCGACGGTACCGCAGGCGGGGGATCCGCCACCGCCGCCAAAGAACTAGGCGGCTCCGGCCGCGAGCAGATGAGTGGCTGTAGGGCGCATCGTCTAAGCTAAAGGACGATGAGTGAATACACGGATGATAAAAGCAGCGTGACCGAGGCTGACCTGGACATTATGGAGCAGCAACTGGGCCGGCGCCCCCGTGGCGCGGTCGAGGTTAGCTACCGCTCCCCTGACGGACAACCGGCCGTGGTGAAAACCTGGCCTAAGCTACCTGATGGCACGCCCTTTCCCACGCTGTATTACCTGACGGATCCGCGTCTGACGGCCGAGGCATCCCGCCTGGAAGTCGCCGGCGTGATGAAGACCATGCAGGAGCGCCTGGGCAACGATCCCGAGCTGGCGGCCGACTACCAGCGGGCGCACGAGCATTTCTTGGCGCAACGCAATGCCATGGAGTCCCTCGGGACGGACTTCTCCGGCGGCGGCATGCCCGATCGCGTGAAGTGCCTGCACGTGCTCATCGCCTATGCGCTGGCCGAGGGGCCGGATCGCGTGCGGCTGGGAACCGAGGCGGTGGCGCTGGCTGCGGAGAATAACCCGAAGCTCGTGGGCACGGCGCTGCCTACCGACTGGCCGACCAGTGAGGAGTTGGGGACGTCGATGCAGGAAGCATCGGTAGAGACGGACTAGAAGGTAGCGCCAATAAACGAGACAGACGGACTAGCGCAGCATGGAGGACAAGCACATGGCACCACAGAACACAGGCACGGCACCGCACACAGGCACGGCACCGCGATACGCGGCCATTGATTGCGGCACCAACAGCATTCGTCTGCTGATCAGCGAAGTGCGCGAGGACGGCACGCTGCGGGAGCTGAACCGCGACAACATCATCGTGCGCCTGGGGCAAGGGGTGGATGCCACGGGGCGGTTCGCGGATGAGGCTTTGGGCCGCGTGGAGGATGCGCTGGAGATCTACGCGGATCGGATGGTGGAGTATGGCGTGCGCGACGTGATGATGGGCGCCACCTCCGCTACGCGCGATGCGTCCAATAGGGAAGAGTTCTTCGAGATCACCCGCAGGCTGTTGGGTCGCGTCCGCGAGGGTGCGGTGGCGGAGGTCATCAGCGGCGAACAGGAGGCGCGCCTGTCCTTCCGTGGCGCGGTGATGGATCTTCCGCAGACCAGCGCGGATTCCCTGGATACCACTTGCGTGATCGACTTGGGCGGCGGCTCCACCGAGTTCGTGGTCGGCGGCACGCAGGCGTATTCCGCGGACATGGGCTGCGTGCGCCTCACCGAACGCCACCTTCAGACGGTGCCGCCGAAGGAATCCGAAATATCCGACGCCCAAGCCACCGTCGCCCAACTCCTCGCCGACGTGGAACAGCACGTGGATCTGAGCAGTGTGACGCGCGTGGTGGGAGTGGCTGGCACCATGACCACGCTGTGCGCCCTGGCCCAGGAGCTGGAGAGTTACGAGCCCGAGAAGATCCACATGCACACGCTGCCCCTGGCGCGTCTGAGGGAGGTGGCGATGAACCTAGTGCCGCTCACCCCCCAGCAGCGGATGGAGTTTGGGCCGATGCACCCGGGCCGCGCCGATGTGATCGGTGGAGGTGCGCTGGTGGTGGAGGCGTTCACTCGGCGATTTGAGGAGCTGGGGCTGACGGACATCACCATCAGCGAGAAGGACATCTTGGATGGCATTTTGGCTGAGGTGATTGACCGCGCGCGGTGATCGGCTGCGCGGTGATCGCCGCTAGCAGAGGGTCGTTTTCTTTAGCGTGCGCGTCCGTGCGCTAAGATGTTCCATGGTCTTCGCGCCACGGTTGTGTGACCACAATTGACGTGTTAAGGCTAGCCCCTATAGCCCAATTGGCAGAGGCAGTGGACTTAAAATCCATTCAGTGTCGGTTCGAGTCCGACTGGGGGCACAGTGCACATTCGGCTGTAGGGGGGTGTTCGCTAGACTTGCTGGCATGATGTACCTCTACACAGCGCAGCAGGTTCGGGATGCCGAATGGCCCCTTCTCAACGAGCAAGTGGAGCCGGACGAGCTGATGCGGTTGGCCGCTGCGCGCGTGGCGGATGTGGCGCGGGTGATGCTCGCGGAGGATCGGCCGCCCATTGCAGAAAGCGATGATGTGTTGCTGCTGGTGGGGCCTGGGGGCAATGGTGGGGATGCGTTGTATGCCGGTGCAGAGCTGCTGGGGGTGCGCAATGTTCATGCGGTTCTTGTGGCGGATTTGCAGGAGCCTGCCGACCACGAACCCGACCACGAACCCGAGCGCGAACCCGCCCATGCACCTGCACTGGAGGCATTCACGGATGCCGGCGGCGTGGTACTACAGGAGATACCACTTCCACATGACTACCGGCTGATCATCGATGGCATTTCAGGACTCGGCAGCGGCCGTCCCCTTGACGAACCCATTGCCGAATTACTCTCCGACGCCCACAGTTCCCGTATCCCCATCCTCTCTATTGATCTGCCCAGTGGCGTGGCGGCGGACACCGGGCAGGTGCCCGATCCCGTGATTGTGCACGCCCGGGGCTTTGATGCGTTGGATGCCCAGTGGGCGGTGCAGAGGGTGCCTGCACATGTGCAGGCCACGGTGACTGTGACGTTTGGCGGCCTTCGCCGCGCCCATGGTTTGGCTCAGCACGAGTGCGGGCAGATTGTGCTTGTTGACCTGGGCTTTTCGCGTCCCGTGCGGCCACTGTCCGAGGAGTTGTGGGCTCAGCAGGTGTCGGGTCAGGAGGCGTTGAGCTTCATTCAGCTTCCTAGCGGTACGCCGTACCGCTTCGATTTTTCTTCTGTGCCGGGCATATTGTCCAACAATGCGCCACAGAGCGACCTGGAGATGGATTCCTTGCGCGCAGTCATCGCGTCCGAGCCGAGCCCCCGCGCCCACAAGTATTCCGGTGGCGTGGTGACCGTGTGTGCCGGCAGTGACAAGTACCCCGGCGCCGGCCAGCTGTGCGCGATCTCTGCGATGAAAGCCACCAGTTATGGGGTGCGCTTTGTGGGTGACTCCGTGTCCACCAATAACCTGCCGCCGGAGATCCTCCGGGTGACGGATATGGTGCACCGCTTCCGCTCGCATGCCTACGCGGTGGGCCCCGGACGTGGGGTGGAGCAGCGGTCCATCCTGGAGCTGAGCTCGGTGCTGTCTACTCCCGATCCCGTTGTCATTGATGCCGACGCCATCAGCATCCTGGCTCAAGAGGAGGACATCCGGACGCAGGTTCGCGATCGCGAGGGTTTGACGGTACTCACTCCTCACGAGGGGGAGTTCCTCCGCCTGGCGAAGATTCTGGGAGAAGGGGAGGGCTTCCTGGAGGACAGGGTGGGGGCTACGGTCAAGATGGCTTCTGAGCTGCAGTGTTATGTGATCTTGAAGGGACGCGCGAGCGTGATCGCCACGCCAGGAGGATCCGTTACGGTGGTGGATGCTGGGTCCTCGTGGGCGGCGACCCCAGGTTCCGGTGATGTCCTCACCGGAATCCTGGGGGCGTACATCGCCCAGGTGCCGGGGATTGTGAAGGATCTGCAGGATCTTTTCCCGGAGCTGGAGGATGTGGAAGCGACTCAGGATGTGCAGTTTATGCAGCACATCGTGGCGGCGGTCATTGTGCATTGCACTGCGGCGCGATGCGGCGCACGGACTGAGTTCGGGTCAGCCCCGGTATCGGCTAGCGGAATTGTGAATGCGATTCCAGCAGCGACGGCATTGTTAGGACAGTCACGACATTGATAGGAAAGGAATAGATCAATGGCTACAGCACGTGAACAAGGTCGTCCGATCGCGTTCATCACCGGGGCGACGCGTGGTATCGGATATGAGATCGCCAAGACTCTTGCCGACGACCACCACCTCATCATCGGCGGCTCCAGCGACACAGCCGTTGAGGTGGCCAAGGAGTTCCCTAGTGCGGAGGCATTCGTGGCGGACCTGGATGATATTGAATCCCTCCAGCACGCTGTGGAGAAACTCGAGTTGGACCGTCTTGACGTGCTGGTTCACTGCGCCGGCGTGGTGTCTCACCTTCCCGTGACGGAGACTACGCATGCTCAGTGGCAGCATGCGTTTAATGTGAACTTCTTTGCCGTGGCGGAGCTGACTCGGCTTATGGTGCCGGCGCTGACTGAAGTACCTGCCGCAACGCCCGCTGTGATGCCTGCTGCAACGCCCGCTGCAACTACAGGTAGTGGCACCTTGCCCGCGGTCGTGAGCATCAATTCTGGCGCGGGCTTCCACTCCTCGGTGGGGTATGGGCCGTATGCCAGCACGAAGTTTGCGCTGCGTGCCTACACCGATGCGTTGCGTGAGGAGTACCGCGGAAAGCTCCGCGTGATTTCCATTCACCCAGGAAAGACCCATTCCGATATGCAGCGTGAGATTCAGGATCTGCGCGGCAATGCGTATGAGCGGTCCGAGTTCGTGGACCCGGCCTCCATTGCGCAGGCGGTGCGCTTCGCGTTGGACACGCCGCAGGACGCGATGGTGGAGAATCTGACGATCCGCCCGATTAACGGGAAGTAGTGGCGTCGTAGTTGCGACTGCGCCGTCGCAACGGTGGGGTAGGGCACGCGAGGCCGCCACGGCGCAGCCGCTACTGCTTGGTGGTGACAAAGATCTGCGTTCCGGGGAAGATCGCCCCGCGTAGTGGTGACCATTGGCCCCACACCTCGGCGCCGTCGGTCCATTCCGGTTCCACGACGTCGTGAAGCGCCAGGCCCGCCGACGCAAAACCGCGCACCCAGTCACCGAAGGTGTGATGGTATTCCACGTAGGTCGTGGTCTGCGCGGAGTCCGGCTCCTGCGCGCTCTGCTCGTGCTGCGCGGCGTGGCCTGACTCGCCTGGCGCCTCCTGCTCCCGGTACTCCCGCTGCCAATAGGGCACGCAGGCCATCAGGCCTTCCGGGCCTGGGTCGTCGAGGAATACCCACGCGAACGGGTTGTTCGCTGCAATGACCAGTCGACCTCCGGGGCGCAGGATCCGAGCGCTTTCCCGAAGCGCAGCAGCAAGATCCCTCACGAAGGCGAAGGCTCCAAAGGAGGAAAACGCCACGTCAGCCTTGCCGGTGGCGACCGGCAAGGCCAGTACATCGGCTTGCGCGCGGTGCAGCACAGTGGGCTGTGCGCGGTGCAGCCGAGAGTCGCCGGAAGCCGTTCCGCCGCCGGCCTTTGCGGCTGGAGCTGCTCCAGTGCCTGCCACGGCAGCTCGGTTCATTCCTTGCCGCAGCATGCCAGCACTAATGTCTGTAGCGAGCACCCGCGCCGTGGGGAAGCGCTCCGCTAACCAGCGGGAGCACGCAGCCGTTCCGGCTCCGATCTCCACAACCGTCTGACCGGAGACATCTCCGAGCAGCTGCGCCTCACGCTCGTGAAGGCGTTCCGGGCACCAATAAAACTCCGAGAGATAGTCGGAATGTTCGGCGATATAGCGCTGGGCGTCGGAATCCCAATGGGCACGGGCGATCTGGCCATCAACAGTCATAATGGCGCAAGTCTACAGCCCCACTGCGAAGAGTCTACAGACCCGCTGCGCTGAGGCCCTAGCCGCTATGCTCAGGCCCTAGCCACCGCATCACAGCAACTACGGCAGAACCCGCAGCTTCTTACCCACAAGCATCGCCTGGGCCATGATGGTGCTGTACGCCTTCCGGCTAAGAGCCTCCGGGCCGCGGATGCTCATGAAGCGCTGCTCAGAGACATTGCGGCTGGCCGTGTACTTGATTAGGCCTTCCTCGCCGTGGCGGTGGGACATGCCGGATTCCTTCATGCCGCCCATCGGGTTGTCGATGGACGCCCACGCCGCCATGTACCCGTCGTTCAGGGACACCGAGCCGGCCTGGATCTGCGATCCGATCCGCCACGCGGTCTCCGACTGCGCAAACACCGACGCGTTGAGACCATATGCAGTGTCATTCGCCTTCTCGACCGCATCCTGCAGGTCGGACACCGGCTCGATGTACACCACCGGCCCAAACACTTCCTCCGTGCGCAGCCGCGCATCCTCCGGCACATCAACCATCACGGTCGGCTCGTAGAAGTACGGGCCCAAATCCGGCCGCGCGCGACCACCCGCGATGATAGTCGCGCCCTTCGCCCGCGCATCCTCCACGTACTCCGTCACCGTATCCAATTGATCCTTCGACGCCAAGCTTCCCATCTGAACCTCCGGATCAAAACCGGGACCAATGCTCATCGCCTTCACAGCGTCCGAGAACTTCGCCACGAATTCGTCATAGGATCCGCGCTCCACATAAATGCGCTCGATGGATACGCACAGCTGACCCGAGTTGGAGAAACAACCAATCACGATATTGCGCACGGCGTAATCCATGTCGGCATCGTTCGCGACGATGAGAGGGTTCTTTCCACCCAACTCCGCGGAGTAGCCGACCAGGCGGCGGCCCACAGTCTCGCCCAGGATCTTGCCAGTTTTGGTGGAGCCGGTGAACATCAAGTAGTCACACTGTTCCGCGATGGCGGTACCGACCACACGGCCACTTCCCGTGACAAGTTGGGCTAGGTCGCGAGGGAGGCC
Source organism: Corynebacterium sp. zg254 (assembly GCF_024701495.1). NCBI lineage: Bacteria > Bacillati > Actinomycetota > Actinomycetes > Mycobacteriales > Corynebacteriaceae > Corynebacterium > Corynebacterium sp. zg254. The sequence continues at coordinate 596,473 of NZ_WIAR01000001.1, read as the reverse complement.
GGCGTCGAATAATAATTTAAAGGCGAGCAAGGCGGTGAACGGAGTATTGGAATCAGGTTTCGCGACCACCGCATTTCCAGCCAACAGGGCGGGAATGGCATCGCCAATCGACAGAGACAACGGGTAATTCCACGGGGAAATCTGACCCACCACACCCAAAGGTTCGCGCTGCTCACGGGACTTAATGAGCACAGGAAGAGCAGTCGAGCGGGAGCGCTCGCGCATAAACTTCTCCGCATTATTCGCGTAATAGCGAGCATTATTCGCAATATCCAGCACTTCATCCATCGCCGTGGCGCGATTTTTACCCGTCTCCAGCTGAACCAGATCAGCCAGCAACTCACGCTGCTTCAACACGGAATCGTGGAAACGGCTGAAAATCTTCTTACGCTCAGAGAACGGAACGTGGCGCCAGGAACGCTGCGCGCGACGCGCGATGCGGAACGCCTCAGTCACATCATCTTCGGTGCCGGAGGCCACCCAGCCCAGCGTCTCGCCGGTGAAGGGGATCTCGACGGTCAGGATCGAGCCATTGGGGTCCAGCTTCGGTGTGCTGGTGGACACGCGGGCGTTGGCGGACAGGTCACGCAGTTCTTCTTCAACATCAGACGGCAAGGGGCCAAGAGGGAGTCGCTTCAGGTTCATAGTTAGGGAGCGTACCGAAACATGCGGGCTGCTGTGGCGCTTTTGGTTGCAAGAGGGAAATTCTTTGAGATGTGTCTGGGTGATGGCGGCGTGCGAAATGGTTTTAGCTACCCCCAATGCAACCAGGGAACAAAACCTATCAGTCATACGTTGTACATATCGAGCGGTGACATACACCCGAGCTTCTGAGGCTTCACACCCGGAAGCGTCTTTGAATGACCAGCACAACAACGGAAGTGACTATATGAAAAGCTCAAACCCCTTCATGAGTTCGCTGGCCAACGATAACGGCCAGCGTAATCCATTCACACAATCCAACGGACAGGCCGGACAGCAGGGAACCAACCCTTACGCAACGTCGGCGCGTGGGGGTGTCGCCACCGCCGCTCACCAGTACGGAGCACAGGACGCCGCTAACTACGGCTCCGCCGGAAGCGCCGACCGCCCCATGACCGTGGACGATGTTGTTGCTAAGACGGGCATTGTGGTGGCCGTGATCGTTGCTCTGGCTGCAGTGAACTACTTCATTAACCTCTCCAACCCGGGCCTCGGCATGATCCTGACCTTCGTGGGCATGATCGGTGGCCTGGTCGCCGTGCTGATCTCCAGCTTCGGTAAGAAGTACGGCTCGGCACCTGTCACCTTGGCATACGCGGCGTTCGAGGGACTGTTCGTCGGCGGCTTCAGCTTTATGGTCACGGGCATGTACGTAGGGGGTGCCGACGCCGGAGCTCTCATCGCCCAGGCCGTCCTCGGAACCTTGGGAGTGTTCGTGGGAATGCTCTTTGTGTACAAGACCGGGGCTATCCGGGTGACCCCGAAGTTCACGCGCTTCATGGTGGGCGCGCTGATTGGTGTTCTGGTTCTCGCCCTTGGAAACCTGGTGTTTGGACTGTTCACCGGCTCCGCCGGCCCACTGCGTGACGGAGGCCCGCTGGCTATCCTGTTCTCCCTGGTGTGCATCGGCTTGGCAGCGATGAGCTTCCTGCTGGACTTCGACCAGGCTGACAAGCTGGTGCGCGCTGGTGCTCCATCCAAGATGGCCTGGGGCGTTGCCTTGGGGCTGGCTGTCACGCTGGTGTGGTTGTACACCGAGATCCTGCGCTTCCTGTCGATGTTGAACAGGAACTAGCAGGGAGCGCAGCGCGCTGCGCTCGCTGCAAGCTGCGCACCATAACGTGCTGTGCAGCAACGCACGCGCATTCTCGCTCCTGCAGCAACGCCCGCGCAGGCTAGCTTACGCAGCCCAGCTCGCGCACTAACGCGTGCGCAGTCAAGCTCGCGCACTAAACCCGTTGGTGGAACCCCACCAACGGGTTTTCGCGCCATCACTGTTGCTGATGACTTTTGCCCAGCGCGTCAGCGACCTGTGCTCAGCACGCCATCACTGTTGCTGATGACTTTTGCCCAGCGCGTCAGCGACCTGTGCTCAGCACGCCATCACTGTTGCTGATCACTTTTGCCCAGCGCGTCAGCGACCTGTGCTCAGCACGCCATCACTTTGGCTGATCACTTTTGCCCAGCGCCTCTGCGACCTGTGCTCAGCACGCCATCACTTCTGGGGGAGGTTGTGGGGAGGGAAGCTGGGCGTCGAATATAAAAAGGGCACGTGGAGTTATCCACAACGTCACACAGACCCCGCCACGCCCGCGAGTTATCCACAGGTTTCGCGGAGCCCATTGCGGCGCGGCGCTGCGCGCTGGCAGAGTAAGGCACATGGGAAGGGATCACCTCATGCCCATCGCCGCGACCAGCGTGTCCCGATGGGAAGCACAGAAAAAGTACACCGCCATCAGCCACGGCGTGTTGGTGCCTGCAGATGAAGCGGCGAATGGGCTCACGCAGGTCACGCGCACGCGCGCGTACCACCTCAGTAATCCGAGCTCTGTCGCGACGCATTTCTCGGCGCTTGCTTGTAGCGGACTGACGCTCTGGGTGGATGAGCAGCCGACCTGCTTCGTGACGAACAGCGACAACGCGATTAGGGCGCTTGTGAAAGTGCGCGAGAGAGGCGTGGGTGGGAATGGCGCGAGTGGAGAGGTGGGCGCGAGCGGCGAGATTGTGAGGCGCGTTCCCTTCGGCAAGAAAACAGGCTCTGGGCATGAGATTCCTGCAGATAACCGACTCGTGCTGCGGCGCAGAAGCGCCGATGCCGCGCCACTGCCCACCCATGCTCCGGACGCGCAGCTGCCCGGCATGTACGTCCTGCGACCCATGGCGGCGTGCGCTGGAGTGATAGACGCCTTGAGCCACGGCCGCGTGCACGTCGAACCATGGAGAGTGCCGTACACGGCTGAGCTCAGCCAGGACTTCGTGAGGAGTGTGCAGGTCATGGACGCGGTGCGTCGGTTTTTGGTGCCGCAGATGCGCAAAGATATGGCCTGCGCCGAAGCGAAAGGTTTGATGAATGGGAAGCTGTTTGCTCAGGTGTGGGAGGCTTCGAGTGCGGAGGCGGACTCGCCGCAAGAAACCATCATGAGGCTGATGGTGCAGAGCATCATGAACGCCATGGCGCGGAATGGGGTGAGCGTGAGTGAGGGTGGTGGCGGCAAGGGTGGTGCTGGTGGTGGCGCTAATGCTGGTGGCAAGAGTGGTGCTGGTGGCAAGAGCGGTGCTGGCGGCAAGGGTGATGCGCGTGCAGTCAAGGTCGTTGCGCCTAGATTTGAAGTGATTCCTCAGGTGGAGCTTCTGAAGCATGGGAGGCGGATCACGGCCCTTGACCTGCTGGTTGTGGAAGTAGGAAGCCGCCTGTGGGCGCATCTGCAGACTTCGAAGAGCGTCGAGCTAGTGGGAAATGCCCAGATGTGGGCACGTTCTCGGCACGTTGGTCTTCAATATGACGGGGCACATCACCTTGATAGATCTCAGCGCGATTTCGATACAGCCGTTGGAGTGGTGTGCGATGAGTTCGGCGTAAAGGTGCAGCGTGTGACAGTCGGTTTGCTGCGTGAAGATGAGCTGAAGGTTGTGATCGTGCGAAAGCTTGGTGGGTTCTAGCTTGCTGAGCTTTAGCGCGGGAGCTCTGGCGCAGAGACTTCGATACTGTGAGAGCTTGGTGGACTCTAGCTTGCTGAACTCTAGCACGGAAGCTTGCTGAGCCCTTGAGCAGCACGCTTCGATGTGGCGTGAGTTTTGGGAGGCTAGAGCCAGTGACTTTGCAAAACCGCAGGTCACAGGCTTATGAAGTGGGTGGTGCATTGTGAGCGCAACTGCTGAGGCAGCAGATGCGGTGAAACTGCAGTGATTTCGCCAAAATCACTGCAGTTTTGGCGCAAAACCTGCTACACCAAACGCGGTGTTCTATTCGGAGCGGGGATGAGCCGTGGAAGCGGCGCAGCGTGATGTTGTTCCGAGCGGTGCTGGGCAGGATGTGGAGTGTGGTGCTGGGAAGAAAGCGCAGTGTAGTGGTTTGCGGCGTGGGGCTGGGCAAGAAGTGGAGCGTGGTGCTGGGAAGAAAGCTCAGCTCAGCCCAGCACGACACAGCCCAGAACACCGCATCTCATCTCATTTCACCCCAGCCCATCAAAGCCGCTTCTTCGTCTTCGACGTCGCCACCGCGCTCCACGGATCTTCCGGCCAAGGATGCTTCGGGTAGTGCCCGCGCATATCTGCGCGCACGCCGCTGTATGGCCCGGACCAGAAGCTTGCCAGATCATCGGTCACTGCTAGTGGGCGGCCAGCTGGGGAAAGCAAGTGAAACTGCACTTTTATGCCTGCATATTCTGGCGATTCGGCCAGCCCAAAGCATTCCTGAAGCTTCACTTTCACCACAGGTCGCCCCGTGGAGTAGTCCACCGCGGGGTGCGAACCGGACGGCACTTCCACATTGGCAGGCGCCAAACTATCCAGCTCAAGGGCTTCCGGCCACGGCAGCACGCGTTGGAGCACAGCATGCATGTCGACGGCCGCCCGGGATCCGCCGGCGATAGCCTCAAGCTCAGGGCCTAACCACTCCAGGGGTTCCAGGGTGGAGAAGTCTTTCCCCAAATCAGGCCACGGCGCTCCCAGCTGCGCGTGCAGGAAGTTCACACGATCCCGAAGCTGGCGGGCTTTCGCGGACAGTTCGAACATCGGGAAGTCTGTGAGCCCGTGTTGTCTGATGTGGTGCGCAAGCGCATCCACGGCGTCGTCCTTAGGTACTGCACAGGGCGTGGAGGACAGTTCGATGGCGCCCGCTGCGCGTATTTTTCGCCCGCGCAGCGCCCCGCCTTCCACCGTGGCTTCGAGGGTTTCGCGCACCGGGAGGATGCGCAGGGCGTCGCGTTCGCTGAGTCGCGCGGCGGCTCGGATGGTGGCTGACGCGGAGTGGGTGCGCGCACGGCTGCGGGATACGTCGGCGATGGCGAGCCATGGCGCGCCCGAAAGCCCCAGGTCAGCGGGTAGGGTTGCGCGTGTGCCCTGCGCGAGCAGGTACTCGTCCGTGGTGCCGACGCGCCGGGCGATGCGTTGGGGATACGCGAGAGCCGTGACGACGCCGGGCTCACGTTCACCCCAAAACTCGCCCGACTGGGGGCTGTACGTCGCGCCGGCATGAGAGGCGGAGGTCTCGTCGGTGTGGGAACTAGCGGCATGGGAGCCGTGCGAACCATCGGGACGCTCGTTGGATGGAGAGGCAGATTGTGTCTCGGCGGGGGAGTTGGCGTTGAGGGAGGCCAGCATCGCTCGAAGCCTCCGAGCCTCCTTCGCATGGGCCTTCCTGCGGTTCGCGTGCCGGGTGGCCCCAGCGGCAAGCTGCCCCAGATCACCTCGCGGCGAGTCCGCCAAAGAAGCGACAACATCCGCGGCAGCGGGCCCGCACATGAGCAACGCCCTGCCCAGACGAGGGTCCACAGGCAGCAGCGCCAGGGCGCGCCCCAGGTCAGTGATGCGCAGTTCATGCAGCTTTTCCATCGCACCGCCTGCGCGCGCGAGCGCAGGAGCTGCACCGCCTGGGCTCGCTGGAGGCTTCGCAGATCCCGCGCCACTGCCGCCAGCCGCGCCGTGGCCATCTGCCGCGGACCCTCTGCCCACTCCGCCTACTCCGCTACCTGCACTCACTCGGCCAGGCGCGACCTCGGCACCCTCCACAGCCCCGAGGCTCGTGAGCGTCGCGATGGCGTCCGTCATCGCCGCGTCAGCGGGTGCGTCCGGCAAGGGGAAGTCCGCTCCGGCTCCCCAGCTGAGCATGACGAGGGCGGCGTCGGATAGGTCGGACGTCAGGATTTCGGCGGTGATGTCCGGCGCGGCGTTGGAGTAGTCGGCGGCGCTGTAGGCGCGGATGACGGTGCCGGGCCCTTCGCGGCCTGCGCGACCGGCGCGTTGGTCGGCGGTGGATTGCGCGCAGCCGAGCGTCACCAGCCCGGTCATCTGCCGCGTGTTGTCGCGCCGCGGGACGCGCGACAGCCCCGAATCCACCACGATCCGCACGCCGGGAACGGTTAGGGATGATTCCGCGATGGAGGTGCTGACGATGATGCGTGCGTTGCGGGTTTTGCGTAACGCGTTGTCCTGTTCCTCCGACGCCAACCCTCCGTGCAGGCGGCGCACCTCAATGGTGGAGTGTTCTTCGATACGGCGTGCAACGATGTCGATTTCGCGCTGACCAGGGACGAAGACCAGCGCTGAGTGTTGCCGGTGGTGTTGCTCTACGGCTTGGATGGCGTGGTCGGCGAGGAAGTGGAGGAACTCACGGGTGCATTCTGCGCGGCCTGGGTGCGGTTGGTAGGTGATGTCCAGCGGGTGTGTGACGGCGGGGGTGCTGAGGATCGGGCTAGTACTACGGGTAGTGCCAGTGGCCAGGAGGGACGCGAAAGCGTGGGAGTTCAGTGTTGCCGACATCGCGAGGAGCCGGAAGTCCTCGCGCAATTGAGTTAATTCGATGCACATGGCCAGGACCAGGTCGGTGTCCAGCTGCCGTTCGTGCACTTCGTCGATGATGACGGCCGCCACGCCGTCGAGGGACGGATCTGCGAGAAGGCGGCGCAGCAGCACACCTGGGGTGACGAATTCCACCAGGTCGCCGGGGGTGTGTTCGCCTTTGATGGAATAGCCCACGTGCGTGCCGAGGGTTGAGGGGCCGCTGAGGTGGCCGAGGCGGCGCGCGGCGGCGCGAACCGCCACGCGCCGCGGGGCGGTCACGATGACGGTGCCGTCGATATGGTTCGCGCGGAGCCAGTGTGATACCGCCGGTGGTATCAGGGTGGTCTTTCCTGTGCCCGGCGGTGCCTGGATAACAGCAGTGGTGCTGTAATCCAGGATGCCCCAGAGCTCTCCGAGGGATTGAAAGACCGGGAGTCCTGCGCCGATGCTCTCCAGATCGAACGGCGCGGAGTTCGTGCTGGTGAACGGCGCGGAGTTCGTGCTGGTGAACGGCGTGGAGGTCGGGTTGTCGGACGGGGTGCTTGCGTTAATCATCGCGAACTCCCGTTACGCGCGCAGGCACCGTTGGTACGCATTGCGCACAGGCACCGCAGGTACTCGCAGGCACCGTTGGTACGCATTGCGCGCGGCGCACCGCAGGCGTATGCGCCGCCAACGTACGCGCGCGCAGGCACCGTCGATCCACGAGAGCGTGAATTACTGCTGGGAGCGGGGAATATCGCGGTCGGCGTCGTATGGCTCGGCCTTGACCAGCGTCACCTGCACCTCTTCGCCACTCGGGGTGGAGTAGGTGCGGGTTTCGCCTTCCTTGGCACCAACGATCGCGGCGCCCAGAGGGGCGTCGGTGGAGTAGGTCTCCAGATCAGGGTTGGAGGATTCCAAACCGCGAGTACCGATCAGGAAGGTCTCCTTGTCGTCCTCGTCGCCGTCGTAGTACACGTGGACCACGGTTCCGACCAAGGCCACACCGGACTCCATTGGAGCCTCACCGATGGTGGCGTTGTCCAGCAACTCCTCCAGGTAGGCGATGCGAGCCTCTTCCTGGCCCTGCTGCTCACGGGCGGCGTGGTAGCCACCGTTTTCCTTAAGGTCGCCCTCTTCGCGGCGTTCGTTAATCTCGGCGGCCAGCACCGGGCGGTTCTCACGCAGGGCGGTCAGCTCGCTGTGCAGGCGGTCGTAGGATTCCTGGGTAAGCCAGGTTGTTTGGTTCTCAGACATGACCAAAAGTCTAACATGCAAGGTCGCGCGGGGTGCGACTAGTTCTGCTTCGTGCAGCGCCGCCCCGGCTTGCCGCTAGTTCTGTGTCTCCGGAGTCAAATATGGCGGCAGGTCGGAGGAGCAGCCGTAGACCTTCGCGGCGTGGGCGCGCTCGCGCGTTGGCATGGTGGTTTCTACGCGGACAGTCTTGTCGCCTCCGGCGGGCAGGGCGATTTCGCGACGGCCGACGTCGTTCTTCTCGTAATCCAACGCGTAAATAATGCAGTAGGCGGGTTTGGACGGGTCATCGCGCGTGATGTCGATGCTTGCCTTGATTTCGTGATCGGAGACCACCGAGCCGCCCGTCTCCACTGCAGTGACATCCACCGTGGACTGGTTGCGAAGCATCGCCACGATGTACACCACGGCCGCCAGCATCATCGCAGCAAAAACCACGGCCAGGATCTTGCCGGTGAAGGTTCCACCGGAGCGCTTCCCGTAGCGCGCTTTCGGAGTGGACGGGGAGCCTGCCTGAGGAGCAGTGCCTGATGTGCCTGCGGTGCCTGATGCATTCATGATGTGTCCGAGTTTATATCACGCAGGTTTCGATCCACTAGCCCAGACCAAGTAAATTGGATGGACAGTAAGAGCAACGCTATAACAGCAACACACAAGCAACACTGACCCCTGTGAGATTCTGAAGGTTCCAGTTATCGTGCATTCTCCTCATTCCGAGCAGCCAGCCGGCCCTAAGTATCGTGTCTTGGCGATTCACGCCCACCCGGATGACGAATCCAGCAAGGGCGCGGCCACCATGGCGCGTTATGTCGACGAGGGCCACCGTGTCAAGGTCCTGACCTGCACGGGCGGTGAGCGTGGGGACATTTTGAACCCGTACTATTCCACGGACGGCCAGCTGGGCGGCTACGACGATTTCGAAGGCTTGAGCCTGTTTTCCGACCTGGATCCTTTGATGCAGATGCGCATTCTGCGCCAGCGTGAGATGGCCGATGCCGTGGACGTGTTGGGCGTGGAGCACGAGTGGCTGGGCTATGTTGATTCCGGTTTGCCGGAGGGGGATCCGCTGCCACCACTGCCGGAGGGCTGCTTTGCGTTGCAGGATCCGCAAGTTATCACGCAGGATGTGGTGAAGGTGATCCGCACGTTCCGCCCGCACGTGATCATTACCTACGACGAAAACGGCGGCTATCCTCACCCAGATCACTTAATGGTGCATGCGGTGAGCATGGAAGCCTGGAACGCCGCCGCTGATCCCACCTATCATCCTGAGCTGGGCGAGGCGTGGGAGGTGTCCAAGCTGTATTACACCCACGGTTTTGTCCGGACGCGTTTTGAGCTGCTGACGGATTACCTGCAGAATCAAGGCGTGGAGCTGTCTGAGACGGTGCAGGAGCATCTGCGCCTGTGGCAGTCTGCGCCTGACATTATGCAGAGGGTCACCACGCAGGTGCCGGTGGGGGATTGGTTTGAACGACGCGATGACGCGTTGCGTGCCCACGGAACCCAGATCGATCCCGAGGGCGCGTTCCTATTCTGCTCTGCGGATATTCAGCGGAAGGTGTGGCCTACCGAGGAGTTTGAGCTGGCGAGGTCGCGCGTTGGTGAGTTGCCACAGTACAGTGAACCCTACGAGCATGACCTTTTTGAGGGTCTAGAAGGAGTAGCACAGTGAACTCTGCAGTTGTCGCGCTGAGCAATGCGCAGTTGTATGCCACGGATCTGATGGTCTTTGCGCAGGATCAGAGCAATCGGGGTCCGATGGGCCCGGAGTTCGGCAAGGCCGGCCCGATGGGTTTGTTCGTGATCGTGGCGCTGACCTTGGTAATTTTGTTGCTGGGCTTCAACATGAACAAGCGCATTCGCCGCATGGAGCGTCGTAAGGCGTTTGCGGACAAGTGGGGCATTGACCTGTTCGACAAGGAGGCGCTGGAGGCAAAGATGGAGGAGGAGGGCTTCCACGAGACCGTGGGCCGCTCCAAGGTCATGTACGCCCGTACTGAGGTGCCGCAGACTGATGATCGTTTCCTTCCGTCGTCCGGGACGCTGAAGGGACCTGATGCCATCGACGCCGAGCGCAACCAGTCGAAGTCTGGTTCCGCAGAGGACCGCGACTAGTTTTTCAAGGTGTGTCCATGTCCTCGTCCAGCATGAAGATACCCGCAGTGAAGGTGCCCGGCGTGAAGGTTCCCAGTCTTTTGTATCCAGCCTATGAGGCGCAGCTGGTGCGCGCCTTGAAGGGGAAGTCGATCCCTCAGCATGTGGCGATTATGTGCGATGGAAATCGACGCTGGGCGCGCGAAAATGGCTTCACCGATGTTTCTCACGGTCACCGTGTGGGTGCGAAGAAGATCGCGGAGATGTGCAGCTGGTGCGATGAGATGGGCATCGAGACCGTGACTGTGTACCTGCTGAGTACGGAGAACCTGCAGCGCAGTCCGGAGGAGCTGAGCTTGCTGTGCGACATCATCGGTGATGTTGCCGACGAGCTGGCCGGCGACCCGGCAGGCTTCCGGCTTCGTACCGTGGGCCAGTTGGACTTGTTGCCGGATACGCTGCGCAGCCGCCTGCAGCGTAGCCAGGAAAAGGCCGCGGAACATACGGGTGTGCGGGTGAATGTGGCCGTGGGCTACGGGGGCCGCCAGGAGATCGTGGATGCGGTGCAGAAGCTAGTGGATGAGCTGGTGGCCGATGGGGTGGCGCCGGAGGAGCTGTCGGAGAAGATTACCGCGCAGGCTTTGGGGGATCACATGTACACGTCTGGCCAACCGGATCCGGATCTGGTGATTCGTACGTCTGGTGAGCAACGCCTCAGCGGATTCTTGCTGTGGCAGTCTGCGTATTCAGAGATTTGGTTTACGGACACGTATTGGCCAGCGTTTCGGCGCGTGGATTTTCTGCGGGCGCTGCGGGATTATTCGCAGCGGCACCGTCGCTTCGGAAAATAAGCGGCAGGCGCTACACCTTGCGCATCCGAACCTTCTGCACCAGATGATCCGGGCCCTTGCGCAGCACCAAGGACGCCCGCACCCTCGTGGGCAGGATGTTCTCCATCAAGTTGGGGAGGTTCACCGTCTGCCAGATCTCGCGGGCGACGAAGCTCGCCTCCTCATCACTCAACTCCGCGAAATGGTGGAAGTGCGCCTGGGGATCTTGGAACGCAGTGTTCTTTAACTTCAGGAACCTGTTGATGTACCAGTCTTCGATGTCCTCGCGCTTGGCGTCGACATAAATGGAAAAATCAAACAGGTCACTGACCATCAACGTTGGGCCCGTCTCCAGTACATTGAGCCCCTCCACGATCAAAATATCGGGGCAATCGACCGTCACGAATTCGTCGGGGATACGGTCGTACGCCTCGTGGGAATACACCGGCGCGGTCACATTGCGGCGGCCGGACTTCACTTGCGTGACGAAGCGCAGGAGCGCGCCCTGGTCGTAGGACTCCGGGAAACCCTTGCGGTGCAGCAAGCGGCGCCGCTCCAGCTCCTCGGTGGGGAAGAGGAAACCATCGGTCGTCACCAAATCCACCCGCGGGGAGGACTCCCAGCGCTGCAGCAACACCTGCAACACACGAGCCACCGTGGACTTGCCCACAGCCACCGAACCGCACACTCCAATGATGTACGGGATCTTCGGCATGGGTTTGCCCAGGAACTCCTCCGTGACGCGATTGAGCTGCTTGTGGGCCTCCACGCGCAGGTTGATCAGGCGCGATAGGGGCAGGTAGACCTCGGAGACTTCCTCCAGGTCGATCTCATCACCGATGCCGCGCAGGCGCTCCAGCTCACATTCCGACAGCACCTGTGGCATCGCCTGGCGGAGTCCGCGCCACTGGGTGCGGTCGAACTCGATGTACGGGCTCGGCGCGGCTGAGGCGGAGCCGTGGTGTGATTCCTGCGGAAAAGCAGGCTGCGCTGCATGCGGGGAGGACCCAGTGGACGTCATGGCATCAATTGTGCACCTAAACGGGGTCAATGGGAAAATTGCAATGTAGAGGATAAAGGTTAGACTTTTCAGGAAAACCATTTCCCTTCTTCGAAAGGCCCATTGTCTGATGACTGAAACGCCACAGAACAATCAGCTGCAGCACAACATCCCACTCAGCGAGTTCGACCCCGAGGTAAACAACGCCATCGCCGGCGAGCTGAGTCGCCAGCGCAACACCCTGGAGATGATCGCCTCCGAGAACTTCGTCCCCCGCGCAGTGCTGCAGGCACAGGGCTCCGTACTGACCAACAAGTACGCAGAAGGTTACCCAGGCCGCCGCTACTACGGCGGCTGCGAGCACGTAGACATCATCGAGGACCTGGCGCGCGACCGTGCGAAGGCCGTATTCGGCGCAGAGTTCGCGAACGTGCAGCCACACGCCGGTGCGCAGGCTAACGCTGCAGTCCTGATGGCGCTGGCCAACCCTGGCGATAAGATCATGGGCCTGTCCCTGGCACACGGTGGTCACCTGACCCACGGCATGCACCTGAACTTCTCCGGAAAGCTCTACGACGTTGTTGCCTACGAAGTGGACCCAGAGACCTTCCGCATTGACATGGACAAGGTCCGCGAGCAGGCGTTGAAGGAAAAGCCACAGGTGATGATCGCAGGTTGGTCTGCCTACCCTCGCCACCAGGACTTCGCGGCCTTCAAGTCCATCGCCGATGAAGTGGGCGCCAAGCTGTGGGTGGACATGGCTCACTTCGCAGGCCTCGTGGCTGCGGACCTGCACCCATCCCCAGTGCCACACGCAGACGTGGTGTCCACCACCGTGCACAAGACCCTGGGCGGTCCTCGCTCCGGTCTGATCCTGTCCAAGCAGGAGTACGCCAAGAAGCTGAACTCCGCTGTCTTCCCGGGACAGCAGGGTGGCCCGCTGATGCACGTGGTGGCAGCGAAGGCTGTGGCGATGAAGGTTGCTCAGACTGAGGAGTTCCGCGACCGTCAGCGCCGCACCCTGGAGGGCGCCCAGATCATCGCTGAGCGCCTGAACGGTGAGGACACCAAGGCTGCCGGCGTGCAGGTGCTGACCGGTGGCACCGACGTGCACCTGGTCCTGGCAGACCTGCGTAACTCCGAGCTGGACGGCCAGCAGGCTGAGGATCTGCTGCACGAGGTGGGCATCACCGTTAACCGCAACGCCGTGCCGTTCGACCCACGCCCACCCATGGTGACCTCCGGCCTGCGCATCGGTGCCTCCGCACTGGCATCCCGTGGCTTGGATGCTGCCGCCTTCACCGAGGTTGCTGACGTGATCGGCACCGCCCTGGCTGGCAACGCTGACGTGGAGGCCCTGCGCGCCCGCGTTTCCAAGATCGCTGAGGACTTCCCGCTGTACGAAGGCCTCGAGGAGTGGAAGCTGGCCTAGCATGACCGAGATGAACGACGCCACAGCGCGCTCCTCAACAGCCCTCATTGTCGTCGACGTCCAGAATGACTTCGTGGATGGTTCATTGGCAACGGGGCGGGGCGCGGCGGTGGCGTCGTTGATCACGGACCATCTGCGTGCAACCACCTATGGCGTGGTGGTGGGCACCAAAGATTGGCATATTGACCCGGAGGGGCACTTCGCGCCCGAGGGCGAGGAGCCCGACTTTGTGACGACCTGGCCCGTGCACTGCGTGGCGGGGTCTCGCGGCGCGCAGCCTCATGCCAATCTGGACACTGATCTGATTGAGCAGTGGTTCCTCAAAGGGGAATACACCGCCGCCTACTCCGGTTTTGAAGCTCATCGCGACCCGGGCGTAGATACGGCTCGCGACGGGGATGCAGCGAGCGACCAAGAGGTGCTGTTGGGGGAGTGGCTGCGCTCTGCTGGAATCACCGACGTGGTGGTCTGCGGTATCGCTACGGAGTTTTGCGTGCGCGCCACCGCGCTGGATGCTTGTGAGCAGGGCTTTGGTGTCACTGTGATGCGCGAGCTGTGCTCACCGGTGAACCCCGACGCATCTGAGGGTGTTTTCCACGAACTTTCGGAAGCCGGTGCCCGCGTGCAGTAGCGTGGGTTCTATGATAGAGCAGACTTCAGACAACGCCACCCCATCCCTCGTGCAAATCGAGGACGCGCACGGCGTGCGCACCATCACCATCAACCGGCCAGACGCCTTCAACTCCCTGAACAAGGAGCTGCGCCTGGCTTTGATCAGCGCCTTCCGTACCGCGGCTACCGATGCCGCGGAGGCTGGAAGCTCCGTTCGCGCTGTGGTTCTCCGCGCTGCTGGACGGGCCTTTTGTTCCGGACAGGACCTGAAGGAGCAGCTGCAGGACACGAAGAATAAGACGGGTCTTGAGAAGGTTGTAGAGGAGTACAACCCGATGATCGAGGCTCTGTTGGACATCCCGGTTCCCACCATCGCCGCTGTACAGGGACCTGCCGCCGGTGCCGGCTGGGGCATTGCGATGGCCGCAGACTTCCGCATCATGAGCAGCGCCGCATCCTTCAAGGGAGCCTTCACCGGCGTGGGCTTGGCAGCGGATTCGGGTCTGTCGCAGTCCCTGGTGGATACTGTCGGGCGCGCCCGTGCGCTGCAGATCCTGCTGTTGGATCAGAAGATCGGTGCTGAGGAGGCGTTGTCCCTTCAGCTGGTGCAGCAGGTGGTGGACCCAGAGGTATTGGACGATACGGTTGCTGCCTTCGCTGCGGGCCTGGCGTCTGGTCCGACCGCGTCGTACAAGGAGATGAAGGCGCTGGTGAAGCGCGCGTCCAAGATCAATGCGGCTGCTGCCGCGGAGGCTGAGGCGCAGGAGCGGTTGTTCCACTCCGAGGACCATGCGGAAGCGGTGACTGCGTTCGTGGAGAAGCGGAAGCCGAACTTCGCTGGCAAGTAGCGCCTGCCGCAGCTGCTGGATGAGGCGCCGGATGTGCTACTGAGCAGCTGCCGGGGCGCCAGGGCACCGGGGCGCCGGGCGTCACAACGGCACTATCTGATTGTCACCGCAGTGGCCGCAATCCGTGCGGTCACTGCGTCCCCCGGTGCGAGGGAGAGCTCCGTGAGTGTGTGGAGGGAGACCAACGCTCGGATCACAGTGGGCTGCTGTGGCATGTGTGCGCCTTCGGTACCCTGGGGTTTTTCGGTGCTTTCAGCCCCTTCGACGCCAGTGGGTAGCAGGGCAATCGAGACCACACTGTGCCCCGTGCGCGCATCCGTGTCCAGGTACTGAACCACTCCGGGGAGAGTATTCACCGGCGGGGTGGAGTCTGCGGGGTTGGAGTTCACGGCGCTTGAACCCGGCGCGGCAGGGCTGTCGGGAACGGAACTCTGGCCTCGCGTGATGGACACCGCTGAGGCCGCGAAGATGACGGTCCCGGTCGGGGATGTCTCACCCGAGCAGGTCTTATCCGAGTATGTCTCACTCGAGCCCGAAGTGCCTGGGCTCGGAACCCCCACGAACCTCACAGAGCCACCGGCCTTACCGCCAGGAACCCGGACCGCCACGAACTCATCACCGTCACTGATTACGCGTCCGTCCATGCCCCCATCCGCGCCGCCGTCCACGTGTCCGACCACTCGTCCAATCACACGGTTTAGCCCCATCATCGACGCGGCGAACTCCGTCGCAGGGCACGCCAGCGCCTGCTCCACACTGTCCACGGACACCACCCGGCCCTTCTCCATTACGGCCACCGAGTCCGCAAGCGTGGCGATATCTGCCGGATCATGGGAGATCAGCAACACAGTCAGCCCCCGAAGCTGCTGGAAGATCGCTCTCCACCGACCCGCGCTAGCGTGATCCACCGCGGCCAGAGGCTCATCAAGAATCAACACCCTCGGCCGCGCCGCGAGCGCTCGCAGCAGGGCAACCTGGGCTGCCTGCCCACCGGACAGCAGCGGCACGGGGGTGTCGGCCATGTCGCTGAGGCCTGCGGCGCGGAATAGCTGCCGGGCCTCGTCCGCGTTGCCGCTGACCATCGCCACCGCCTTCAGCGCCGTGGTGGTCGACGGTAGCCCCGGATCCTGCGTTAACAGGATCACACCCGGTCGCTGTCCGCGTGCTGCGTCCCCTTCGAAGGAGACGCGCGCCCCGGTCCAGCCGCCGGTAATCAGCTGCGCTAACGTGGTCTTGCCGGCCCCGTTGTCCCCGATGATCGCGGTGGTCTGCCCGCCAGGAAAGCGCGCCGTCCACGGGGCGCCGTCCTTATCCGTGGCGCGAATCTCGACCGCAGGTCCCCGTCCCGCATCCGATTCCGGAAGGATGTGGAGGGCTGAGAGAACCCGCGCCACGGCGTCGGTTTTAATGGGCGGGAGCACCACAGCGCCGGGGGTTACGGGTGTGCGTAAGCTGCGGCGTCGCCTCACAAGGGCGCGCACACCCTGCGGCGCCAAGGTCAGAAGAATCGCCGCGACAGCCAGAAGAATCAGCAGCACCGCCAGCACATAGGCGTGATCGGGGTTGAATTCGCGCGTCAGGTACACCCCAATCGGCAGCGTCCTCGTCACGCCGGGATAGGAACCGGCAAACGTCAGCGTGGTCCCGAACTCACCCAGCGATCGCGCCGCAGCAAGCCCCACCGAACTGCCGATCGCAGGCGCCAGGGCGGGCAGGGTGATGCGCCACAGGATAGCGCCGCGCCCCATACCTACCCCCGACGCCGAAGCCTCCACCGTCCGCGGCAATCGCCCGATGGCGGCGTCCATGGTGACGATCACAAAGGGCAGCGCGATAAACACGTGCGAGAGCACCACAGCCGGGAACGTGAAGGCGAAGTCCTGGCCCAGCGCATTCAGGACGGGAGTGGCGAGGCCCGTCGCCCCGAAGGCTGCGCTGAGCGCCAAGCCTCCCACCACCGGGGGCAGGGCCAGCGGCAGGTACATCAGCAGCCGCAGGATGAGGGTGCTCATGGTTCCCGCGCGCAGAGCATTGAGCCACAACGCGGCCGCCACCCCGAGGGGCACCGCGATGGCCGTAGCTTGAACGGTGGAAAAGATCGTCACCTTGAGGAGATCGATGGTGTCTGGTTGCGCCAGGACCGTGCCGACCTCGCCCCAGGGCACCCTGAGGGACAGCGCCAGCAGCGGCACCGCGATCAGCAGGAGGGCCAGTGCCGCCAGCGCTGTGGCCGCCGGGGCGGGGCGTTGGTGGGCGGGAGCAATCATGACTGAAAGTGTAGCGGCTAGCCCTCACACACCCTTCAGTGACAGTTAACTTGCTGGGCTGATACAGCTGGTTAATCCGCTGGGTGAAACCCGTGGGAGGACCACAGGCTGCGCGCTGAGTTGCTGGATAAGTATGTGACGAGCTCGGCGGCGCGCTGCTCACGTGTCGCTGTGCTGTGAGTCGTCACTGCCGCATAGAGGGTGTTGGCGCGCTGCTCAGCACGAGGGATGGGGATGGAGGTGACGCTGTCGGACGCCGCGGCGGCGTCGGTGGAATAGACCCACCCCGCGTGAGCCTGCCCGGACGTCACCTTGCCCAGCACGTCAGACACAGATTGTTCCAGCGACGCCGCCGTGAGATGCAGCCCCAGGTCCTCCTGAATTGCCTGCGACGTCCGGCCACACGGCACTTGCGGGGCGCAGAGCACCAGGCGGTGAGAGGACAGCGCCTCGTCCACATCGGTAATGCCCGCAGGATTGCCCTTCGGCACCACCATCACCATCGTGTTTGTGGCAACGGCGACGGGATCGCGTACAAGGCCCTGTTGAACTGCCGCATCCATCGTGGTCTTATCCGCGGTGATGAGCACGTCGGCCTGGGCACCGTCGGCCAGCTGCTGCAACAGACCGGAGGAACCACCATTGACGATGGTGAGGGGGTGATCCCATTCCTTCTGCAGGTCCTCGTTCACCACCCGCGTGGAGGCAGCACCGAACACCGTGAGTGTGTCCGGGTCCTCCGCCTGCTGCGAGCCCGTGGTGGATGGGGCGCACGCGGACAGTGCAAGGGATAGTGCCACGCATAGTGCCAGGCACAGCGCTGGGCCTAGAGTCACCCACAGTGCCATCGAACGCCGTGCGGCGAGGTCTTCGGAGACAGACGTTCTTTTAAAGCTCACGGGACCAATCTCCAGAACGCCCCCCAGACTTCGCCGTGATCCCACACGTGCGAATGTAGGCGCTGCGATCCACTCCCTTGACCATGTCGATCACATTCAGCGCCGCAACGGACACAGCCGTGAGCGCCTCCATCTCCACGCCCGTGCGATCGGCCGTGCGCACCGTCGCGGAGATGGCGACGTGATCATCCTTGATTTCCAGCTCCACCGAGCAGCCGTGCACCCCGATCGTATGAGCCAGGGGCAGCAGCTCGGGCACCTTCTTTGCCGCGGAGATGCCCGCGATGCGTGCCACCGCCAGGACATCACCTTTGGGGACAGTGCCGTCGCGAAGAGCCTGCAGCACCTCAGGGGAGCACGCTACCTGCCCGACCGCCGTGGCAGTCCGGACCGTGGGTTTCTTGTCGGTGACATCCACCATGTAGGCGGAGCCGCGATGATCGAGATGAGTGAAGTCCATGGTGAATGTGAGCCTTCCTAGCCGCTGGTCACGATAACCGACACGATATCACCCGGCTGCACAGACGGGCTGGGGTCGGCCTCCACGATGACGATCCCGTCCAGATTACCGAGCGAGCCAACGAAGTGGCTGCCCAACTGGGACTCCGAGTAGGGGAGAGCCACAGGGCACAGTTGCTCGGCTCCCCGTTCAGACCCGCGTTCAGACCCGCGCTTAAGACCCTGCGACTCCGCGAACTCTAACCGCACCGGCATCGCGCCCGTACGATCTCCCGAGCTAGGGAAACGAGCACCAGCCACCGCCGGGATCACCCGCCGTGGCTGTGCCCCCAACCCCTGCAGCACATCCAAGGCAGGCCGGACGAACATGTGAAAGCTCACCCACACCGCCACAGGGTTTCCTGGCAGACACACCAGCATCGCCTTGTTCCACCGCCCCAACCCCTGCGGCTTCCCCGGCTTCATGTTCACCGGACCGAACCACACGTCCTTTTCCTCACCCACCTGACGCGTGACATCGAACGCTCCCGCAGACACGCCACCGGTGGTGATGATCATGTCGTGCTGTTGGCTCAACTCATCCAGCGTGCGGGAAAACTCCTCAGGCTCATCCGATGTGTACGCCACGGTCACCTGGCTGTATCCCGCTTGGCGCAGCAATGCCGCAAGCATCGGACCGTTGGAATCAGGGATCATCCCCTCGGCAAGCCCACCCCGTATAGCCGCCGGGTCGAGAAGCTCATCCCCGCTGGAGACTATGGCGATGGAGGCTGGGCGTCGGACAGAAATATCAACCGTACCGGCCGAAATGAACGCGGCGATCAACCCCGCATCAACTCGCGACCCCGCCTGCGCAATCAGGTCACCGACCTGGATATTCGCACCTCGAGGACGGATGGCGGCGCCACCCACCTGATGGATCGTCACCTCAGTCGGCAGCGGATGCGGGCCGGCGGGAATGTTCGTGAACTCCACGGGAATCACCAGCACGTGATCCAGGTCCTGCTCGCGGATCGGCGCACCCGTCATGATGCGCACGGCGTGGCCCGGCGGGACGGCGCGTGCAGCATGCCCGGCGGGGACATCGCCAGCCACGGGAAGAGTGATGGGCAGAGCCACCGGGGACTGCTTGCTGCCCAGCACATCCTCCCGACGGACCAGGAAACCGTCCATCGCGGAGTTGTTCCACGGCGGGATCGGCAGGCGCGCGTGCACGTCTTCGGCGAGGTACAGTCCTGCCGCCTCAGGGGCGCTGGCCAGTGCCGTGTCCGTAATCTTGCATTGTTCGGCCAGGGCGATGGTCTGAGCGTAGTGCTCCTCGATGGAGCGGTAGCCCTGCGCGCCGTGCGGGTGCGTTGGCGGGCAGCACCCGTCGGCGTGCGTGTGATGGGTGTGCGCTTGATCTGCGTGCGCCTGATTCATCGGGTGCTCCTCCCGCTCTGGCTCATCTGGCCTGTTCAGCTTCTCCAACATCTGTGTTCACCCGCCGATAGCGGACATCAGCCTCTGCGGCTGCAGGAAATCCGGTCGGTCAATGCCATGGCCCGGCAGCTTGCTCCACATCGCCACGCGCCACATGTCCGCCAGCTCCAGGTCGCTGGCGCCCTGACGCATCGCCTGCCGCAGCGAAGTTTCCGTCCGGGCGAACAGGCATGTCCGGACCGCGCCATCGGCTGTAAGGCGGGTGCGATCGCACGCGCCGCAAAAGGAATGCGTGACCGACGCAATCACGCCGATCGTCCCCTGCAGCCGCGCGCTGTCCTGCCCGCGCGCCGTGTCCTGCTCGCGCCCACCGTCGCGCGCCACCGCCGTCCACAGCTCCGCCGGCGCCGACCCACGCGGCTCCACCACCGGGGACAGGTGAAAGCGCTCGCCCAGCCGCTCCAGGATCTGCTCGGCGGTGACCATGTTGTCTCGGCGCCACTGCCCGCGTGGCCCCAGCGGCATCTGCTCAATAAACCGCAGTTCAAGGCCATGTTCCAGGCAGTATTCCGCCAGCGGCACAATATCTTCTTCATTGGTGTTCGGCATCACCACAGCGTTGATTTTCACGGGATTCAGCCCCGCTGCAACGGCTGCCTCGATACCCGCCAGCACATCGTCTAAGCGATCGCGTCGGGTGAGCGTGGCGTAGCGCTGCCGGTCGATCGTATCTAGGGACACATTCACGCGATCCAGCCCGGCTCGTGCCAGCGACGCCGCGCGTTTCTCCAACCCCAGCCCGTTGGTGGTCAGCGCCGTGCGCACGGGCTGCCCCAGGTCGGTAGTCAGCTGATGCGTAGCCGCGATGATGTCCTCTAGGCCGCGCCGCAGCAGCGGCTCACCGCCGGTGAAGCGCACGTGCCGGATGCCGAGTTCCTCCACCGCGATGCGGATGAGGCGAATCACCTCGTCGTTGCTGAGCACCGTGTCCTGCGCCATCCAGTCCAGCCCTTCCTCGGGCATGCAGTAGGTGCAGCGCAGGTTGCAGCGGTCGGTGAGGGATACGCGCAGGTCCCGGGCCACGCGCCCGTAGCGATCGTCCAGGACCGGGTTGGCTAGGGCGTCGCGCCGCTCGGCCGTGCTGGGGGCAGGTGGGAAGGGGGTGCCGAGGGCCACAACGCTCATACCGTGTCCCCCTCGCCGGTGGCTGCCTGTGAATCCTGATGAACAACGACGCCCAACTCTCCCGCCCGCGACACATCCCGCGTGAGAGGACCGCCTCGATCCGCGTGCGCATGAATACCTCCCGCCAGGTTAACTAGCCCCGATGCCCCGAGCTTCTGCCACACATCGATGGCGGTTGCGCTGCGCACGCCCGCGGCGCAGTACACCACGGCCGGGCCGGTGATCGCCAACGCGGAAGGATTCTCCGCCAAGGCACTTAAGGGAATGTGGATGGCGCCAGGGATGAAGGCGGCCTGGAACTCGTGGGCCTCGCGCACGTCGATGAGCGGCAGGTCACCCGTGTAGCATGCCTGCGGCACCTCGGTGGTGGTGAGGATCTCATCAACCACCGGCCCGTGCGCGATGATGCGCCCAGCAACCGACGGGTCGGCCTGCAGGGGGACGAAGTCCCAGCTGGCCTCCAAGGAATCGAAGTACCCGATGCGGCCCATCAGGGGCTTGCCCACGCCCGTGAGAAGCTTGATGGCCTCCAGTGCCATGGCGCTTCCCACCACGCCCACTATGGGGCCCAGGGTTCCTGCCTCGGCGCAGTTCGGAACGCTCCCCGGAGCCGGCGGATGTGGGTATAAGTCCTCGTAGATTGGTCCGTGACCCGCCCAGAACACACTGAGCTGCGCCTGGAATCCCAGCACCGAGCCCCACACGTGGGGAATGCCGTGCCGGGCGCATGCCGCGGAGGCGATGTGCCGTGTGGGGAAGTTATCACTACCGTCGAGAACAACGTCCACGCCCTCGAGCAGCCCATCGGCGTTGGAATGCGTCAGCCGGCAGCAATACGTGGTGACCTGGATGGTCGGGTTGATTGCCAGCGCGGCCTCTTGCGCCGAGTCCACCTTGGCCCGCCCCACTGCACGCGTGGGGTGAATGGTCTGGCGATGAAGGTTGGATTCGTCCACCGCGTCGTCGTCGATGAGGATGAGGCGCCCCACCCCAGCCCCGGCGAGGTATTGGATGGCGGGGGAGCCTAGTCCGCCGGCGCCGATGAGTGCCACGGTTGAGGCCGCGAGTGCCTCCTGGGCCTCGGCCCCGAAACCAGTGAGCGCGACCTGGCGGGCGTAGCGCTCGGCCTGCGTTGCCTGTTCGGCGTTGTTGTATTCACTCATTCCAACCCCACCCACTGGGCTGAACCATCGCTGAGCTGCTGCTCCTTCCAGATCGGGACCTCAGCCTTTACCCGATCAGTCAGCAGGGAGCAGGCGGCGAAAGCCTCCGCGCGATGAGCAGAGGCGGCAACCACAGCAAAAGCCACGTCGCCAATGGCTAAGTGCCCAATGCGGTGAGCTGTCCACAGGCGCACGTTCGGGTAGGCGCTGGCCACCTCCTCGGCGACGCGTCGGATCTCCGCGTCCGCGGTGGGGTGGCAGGTGTAGTCCAAGGACAGGACTGAGTGGCCGGCGTCGTGATTCCGGACAACCCCGTGGAACGTGACGACCGCCCCATCGGCCTCGGTGGCGGTCTGGGCCACGGCGGCGTCCACCACGTCCTCGATCGGGGTGGACATGATCGAGGCGTGCAGCACCGTGCCACCCGGAGCCGTGCCATCCGCCGGCCCCGTGCCACCTGTGGCCGTGCCGGCTGCCTCAGAACCATCCGAGTCCTCCAGCTCCACCAGCTCCACCAGATGCTGCAGCACCGGCTCCAGCGTGGCGATCCCGTCTTTTACCCCGCCGGTGGACCCCGGAAGCGTCATCACCACGGTGCTACCAGCAATGCCCGCGACCGCGCGAGAGGTGATCGCCAGCGGCGTGTGCGCAAGGCCTCGCGCAAAGAAATCCTGCACCAGCCCGGGTAGCGGTTTGGTGATGTGAGGCGTGACAGCCTCCACAGTCAGATCGTCTGGGGTGACGCCTGTGCCGCCCGAGGTGAGCAGCACAGATGGCGGGTTGTGACCCAGTGCGCTGTCCACGGCGTGGGCTATGTGGGCGTCGGGGACAACGATGGCATCCGGGGTGGTGAAGCCGTGAGCGCGCAGGAATTCCACGGCGATGGGGCCGGAGCGATCGTCGTACACTCCGTGGGCGGCGCGAGTCGACGCGACGATGACCAGTCCGGTTCGCTGACGTTCACTCATGCTCACTCCTCATGTTGCGCGATGTTGCGCGCGCGACTTCACGCGTCTTCTGACTGCTTTAGCGTGCAGCCGAATCGTCATCCACCCTACCGAACCGCCCCTACACTCCACAGTGTTGTGGCGGCGCTAGGCTTAATCACCATGAGCATCTCCGTCCATTACTTCGCTGCCGCCAAAGCCGCTGCGGGTACGTCGCAGGAACTCATCGAGGACGTTCCTGCCACGCTCGCTGATCTGATTGCGCTGCTCGGGAGTCGCCACGCAGGGATGACCGACGCCGGCCTTTCTCTCGCAGAGGTTCTCACCCAGTGCAGCTTCCTTGTGGACGGCATGCGCCGCGATCAGGACGCGGCCCTGGAAGGCGCCAGCCGGGTGGATGTGATGCCCCCCTTCGCCGGCGGGTAGTGCGGGTATCGAAGGAAGCGAGTCTTGGGGGGGAGCCTTTCGCAGTGCCGATGGCTTGCGGAAGCTTGCGCAGACGGCAAAAGCCGCCCATCCTCCCCGAAGGAGGATGAGCGGCTGGGCTTGGTGCCTCTAGGGAGGCGAGCCTGAGCCTAGAGCTCAGGCTTTAAGCGCGCTGTGGGGCTTACTTGTCGCCCTTTGCCAGACGGCGGGAGATGATCTCGATCATGATCTCGTTTGGACCACCGTAGATTGGCTGAACGCGGGAGTCCAGGTAGTGGGTAGCGATTGGGTACTCCATCATGAAGCCGTAGCCACCGTGCAGCTGCAGTGCCTCGTTAACAACCTTGATCTGCAGCTCAGTGGTCAGGTACTTGGCCATAGCGCCGGTGACCTCGTCCAGGGTGCCGTTGACCTTCTCCACGATCGCAGCGTCCACGAAGGACTGTGCGGACTGGATCTCGGTAGCCATCTTGGCCAGCTCCCAGCGGTATGCCTGGTGGTCGATCAGGCGGTTACCGAAGGTCTTGCGATCCTGGGAGTGCTTGTACACCAGGTCGAAGGCGCGGCGAGAGGTTGCCACGGAACCAACGGCGATGGACAGACGCTCCTGAGCCAGGTTGGTGCGCAGGTAGCCGAAGGCGGCACCCTCTTCACCCAGCAGGTTCTCCTTAGGGATGCGGACGTCTTCGAAGGACAGCTCAGCGGTGTCCTGAGACTTCAGACCAACCTTCTTCAGTGGGCCGGTCTTGGTGTAGCCCTCCATGCCATCTTCGATGATCAGCATGGACACGCCAGCGCGGCCAGCTTCTGGGTTGGTGACGGCAACAACCAGGGTGAAGTCAGCCTGGACACCGTTGGAGATGAAGGTCTTGGCGCCATTCAGGATGAAGTCGCCGTTCTCGTCCTTGCGAGCAACAGAGCGGATACCGGCCAGGTCAGCACCTGCGCCAGGCTCGGTCATAGCCAGTGCGGCGATCTTCTCACCGGAGCACAGTGGCTTCAGGAAGCGCTCCTTCTGCTCGTCGTTGGCGAAGCGGTCCAGGTAAGGGATGACCAGGTCGTTGATGGTCTGGATTCCCACGATCACGGAACCGGAGTCAGCCTCAGCCAGCTCCTCGGACAGGATGGCGTTGAAGCGGTAGTCGCCGGCCTGTCCGCCGCCACCGAACTCCTCAGGAGCCATCATGCCCAGCAGACCCTGCTGGCCGGCCTTCTCGAACAGGGAGCGGTCGCAGTAGCCCTGCTCGTGCCAGCGCTCAACGTTTGGCTTGACCTCTGCGTTGACGAAGTCGCGGCAGGCCTCGCGGAACATGTTGTGCTCTTCTTCGAAGATGTTACGTGGCAAGAAATTCTTCATAGTTCTGTTCTTCCTCTCAACCACCCGTGCCGCCTGGTGGGGCAGGGGCGACTTTGACTGTTGTGAACCACTTGTGCATGTGGCCTCATCGCTGACGCGACCAGCGCTTCAGCCGATGGGCTTACATGAAAGTGTGACGCTCATCTCGCGTTACTAATGAAAATAGTACCATCGTTGCGCTGGTCGTGAAATTTCCGCTCAGGGAAGGGGGTTGGGTGGGTGGAGTGAGGGGCATCTGGGGTGGGTTTGCCAAATTTTTTTCAAAAATATTTTAAGCCTGCGACCTGGGTATTTCCGCTAGATTGACCCATTTGGAAACATGAATGTTGCGAAATGTCTTGACATGCTAGGTAAGCATTAGCTAACTTAGTGAACGTGTCAAGGGCTAGTCACCCGAGGCGCACTGCAGTTGTGGATAAGCCAACAGTACGAACACTCCCTAGTTCGCCCATGCAGAGGTTTTCTCTCTTCTCCCTCTCGCAAGGCTGCGGTTTTGGATGTTGTACCAGGCTTCGAAAGGTTCACTGCCCACGGACTCGTCACCCGTAGGAAGTTCACGGTGGATCTTTTAAAGAGGGAACACTTCTCAAGGCTCGTCACCTTGGTTCCCGCAGTATTTGAGGGTGCATCCCACGCCACTGAGGTGGTGGGGGATGCACCCTTCCTCCTTTTGTGCGGCGCTTTTACGTGGCAGCCGCCATCGCCGCGCAGCGCGTGTCACAGCGCCGCGGCCGCTACTTCTTCTGGTTGTCCCGTTCTTCGGCCAGCTGGCGTCGGGATTCACGGAGCCAATCCGGCTGATGTTCCAGCAGCGCCTTAATCTCAGCGGTGGTCAGGGCCTGGTCCATCCCATGCTTCTTCAGCGCCGTGATGGTGATTCCCAACTTGCGCGCAACCTCCGGCCGAGGATGCGGACCTTCGCGCCGCAGCGTCTCCAACCACTCAGGCGGGTTCTTCTGCAGCGCCACGAACTCCTCGTGAGACAGCGGATGATCCTGAAACTCCTGGGGAGCCGCAGGAAGGTGAATTCCCAGCTTCTTCGCGGCGGTCAGCGGCTTCATCGGAGGGCCGGAGTGGGACGCCGACGTGGACGCCTGAGTATCTGTAGTCATATGTGTCAGCATAAACCATCACAATTGCGGCGGGAACCTGCAGTGTCGATGCTGCGGGCTACACTGAGTCCATGCCCTCTGCGCCTCAGCCAGCATCCTCGCCGCAGCAGTCACGCACGCCTCAACCCGCGCGAGGCCAGCGTCGTACTCCTTCTCGTTCGGCCACCGAGTACCTGAAGGTGGTATTCAGCCCCGGCGTGGTCCCCGACAAGTGGTTCTCCCGCTTCGACGAACGCACCCGTGGCTGGTGTGCCGCCGGTGCACAAGTGGACGACCCCATGAAATACATCCGGTCCGGCGCGGCCGATATCGCCCTCGTGCGCCTGAGTGCCGCCCAGCAGGACGCCGGGGAGGACTACCACCACGTGCGCCTCTATGACGAGCAACTTGGGGTGGCCGCGCCAAAGGAGCACCCGATCAAGGTCATGGATTCGGTAACGCATGCCGAGCTGTCCGACGAAATAATCCTCTATCACACGCCCCTCGATGGACGTGTTGATATCGACGCCGTGCGCGAGGTCCTGGGGGTGGTCGGAGCAAATGTTGGAGTGTGTATTGCTCCGAGGCCGCTACTGCGCGCCGTGAATCAGCCACGCGTGGTGCATCGGGATCTTCTTCAGCCCACCGGAATCGGCGGTACCCGTGTGGCTGTGGTGTGGGCGAAAGAGCGTGATGACGAGGTGATTCAGGACTTCGTGGGGATCTGCCGCGGGCGTGGCGCGGGGTCCAGTCGACAGGCACTGACCAAGGCCCGTGTACGGCGCGGAAGTGCTAACACAGGGAGTGCCCAGAGCGCAGCGAAACGGAGAAAAAAGAAACAGCGGGGGTGAAACCTGGGTGAAACGTCGGTACGCTGGATGTAGAACGAGCCACACGATGGCTTGACCATGCGAGTGGAAACACGCGTGAAAAGAAGAGATGCAGTCCACCACAGGACGCGTCAGAGATAGATTTCTCCAGGAGGGAAAGACCTTAATGTTTACTTCTATGTCCCGTAAGGCCGCTGCTGTTGCTGCTGGCACCATGCTGCTCGTTGGCGCTGCAGCCTGCTCCGATAACAACGACTCCGTAGAGGACAAGGCCAACGAGGCCACCGCTGCTGCCGGCTCCGCTGTGGATGACGCGAAGGACAAGGCCAACGACGCCAAGGACGGCGCCCAGGACAAGGCCTCCGAGGCGTCCGACGCCATGACCAGCGAGAACGCGGACGAGCTGCCTGAGGAAACCAAGACCGTCTGGGAAAACGAGGGCGGCGCTGAAGGTCCATGGGGCGACGTAAAGTCCTCCGAGTCTAACGACAACGGCGACGTGCTGACCACCTTCGACAGCGGCAACGTCATCGTCTACTCCAAGGACAACGGTGCTGTTCCAGTCATCGGTAAGATCGCCGAGACCTGGATCAACGGTGGTGGCCTGGACAACGAGGTTGGCCTGCCAACCGCACCAGAGAAGGGCGACGCAGCCTCCGGCTGGACCCAGAGCTTCACCAAGGGCCACATCGAGTGGTCCAAGCAGGACGACGGCAAGTACTCCGACACCGTTGTGAAGCACTAAGAGCCTGACGGATTGTGCTCAACACCGCCGCATCCAGTGGATGCGACGGTGTTTCTTTTTTCGGTAGGATCGTCCACTATGACATCCCCTCGTGGTGGCTCGCAGGCCACGTTTGAGATTCGCCCCATGGTCGAGCGCGACTATCCGCAGGTCGCCGAGATCCTCCAGCACGGTCTGGATTCGGGATTGGCAACCTATGAAGTGGAGGCCCCACAGTGGGAGGACTTCACCCGACATCGCATCATGGATCTCGCCTTCGTGGCTGAGTGCAGTGAGTCGGGCGCGATCCTGGGCTGGATCACCGCCACGCCGGTGAGCCATCGTGGAGTGTTCGACGGCGTCGTTGAAGACAGCGTGTACGTCTCTCCCGAGGCAGCTGGGCGCGGCGTGGCAGGGGCACTCCTCGATAAGCTCCTGGAATCCGCAGCGGATCAGGGCTATTGGAAGCTGCATTCCAGCATCTTCCCGGAAAACAAGGGGAGCATCAAGCTGCACGAATCCCGAGGATTCGTGCACGTGGGAACGTTCCGTGCGATGGCTAAGATGCCCCATGGGCCCTATGAAGGGCAGTGGCGCGATGCCTACACCATGGAAAAGATCGTCGAAAAAGGCCCGGCGTGGAGTGAGGTGGACTCGCCACACGTGGCCGCGCACGAGCTGCCCACTCAGGAGTAGCTGAGCGGCTGTACAGGCCGGCAGCACTACGGCCGCGCAGCCTTATTCGATCGTTTCCTTCAGCGTTTGATGTTTGTTGAAGGACAAGACCAGCGCGCCAGCAAGGGCCGCAGGAGCCATACAGAGCAGAATAGGAACCAGTGCGTCGTTGTAGGAGCCCACGATCACGTGGAAGATGGGCTCAGGCAATTGCTGTACGCTGTCCGGCGTGAGGCTGTGCAACATCCCTTCGGAACGCTGTGCCAGCTGAGCGCCCTGCGCACCCATGGTCTTGATCGCCGCTAGCATACGCTCGGCCAACAGATCCTGGAGCCTGTGCGTGAATACGGAACCAATGACAGCTGTACCGATGGCGCCACCGATCTGGCGGAAGAAATTGTTCGTTGCGGTGGCGGTGCCCACCATGGTGATGGGAAAGGCGTTTTGAACAATGAGAACCAGAATCTGCATGACCAGCCCCAGGCCCACGCCCATGATGGCCAGCACGGTGCCCAGGCGAAGAAGGGAATCCTGCTCGGTGAACTGACCGAAGAGCACCATGGCAAGAGCCACGATCACCATGCCCACCACGGGATACCACTTGTAGTTTCCAGTCTGGGAGACCCTGCGCCCCGAGATAGTGGAGGTGATGATCATGCCGGCCATCATCGGGATCATCATCAGGCCCGCCGCGGTAGGCGACATGCTGTGCACCATCTGAATATAGGTGGGCATGTAGGCCAGCGTGCCGAACATCACCACGCCCACGATGGTTCCCCCGATGGTGGACAGCGTGAAGTTTCGGACCCTGAACAGGCCCATAGGAACCAGCGGGTTCTCCACGCGGCGTTCCACGATCACGAAGATCGTCGTCGCTACTACCGTGACCGCGATGAGGGTGAGGATCATGGCCGAGCCCCACGGGTAGTCGCGTCCGCCCCAGGTGATGAACAGGATCAGGCAGCTGGTGGCGATCGCGAGGAAAATTGCGCCCAGGTAGTCGAAGCGTGCCTGACGGTGATGCCGTGGCAGTTTCATGAACGGGATCACCATGGACAAGCACAGCAGTCCCAGGGGGAGGTTAAACCACAATGCCCAGCGCCAGCCGGGACCGTCGGTAAAGAAGCCTCCGAGCAGCGGGCCCAGTACGGAGGATAAGCCGAACACCGAGCCCATGATGCCCATGTATTTGCCGCGCTCGCGGGCGGGGATGACGTCGGCAATGATGGATTGAGAGCCTATCATGAGTCCGCCGGCGCCTGCGCCTTGAATACCGCGGGCGATGATCATCATGGTCATGTTCTGGGCCAGGGCGCCTACTGCGGAACCGGTGAGGAAGAGAACAATGGCGATGATGTAGAGAGGTTTTCGCCCCACTTGGTCGCCCAGCTTGCCGTAGATGGGCATTCCGATGGTCATGGTCACTAGGAAGATGGTGATGACCCAGCTCATGTGCTCCACGCCGCCGAGTTCGCCGACGAGCGTGGGCAGGGCAGTGGAGAAGATCATCTGTCCCAGTGAGGACATGAGCATGCCGAGCATGAGGCATGAGAAGACGATTTTGGTGTTGTTGTTCACTCTTTGCCAATGTACACGTGATTTTGCAGTCAGTGCAATTTTTGCGGCGTGCCTCACCTAGACAAAATGCTCGACGAAAACGCCAGATTTTCCCCGAAAATCGGCGTTTCCGTCGAGCAATTTGTGACGGTCGCTAGTGCCTACTTATCGCGGTCCGTGTTCGCCATAGCCAGCACATCCAGGCGCTTGTCCAGCTCTTCCTCGGTCAGCTTGTCGCCGTCCACGAAACCCAGATCAATCACGGTCTGACGGATGGTCTTGCCTTCCTTCAGCGCGGTCTTCGCAACCTTTGCCGCGTTCTCGTAGCCAATGGCGGAGTTCAGGGGGGTCACGATGGATGGAGAGGACTCAGCCAGGGTCTGCATGCGCTCCACGTTTGGCTCGATGCCGTCGACCAGCTTCTCAGCGAACACACGGGAGGTGTTCGCCAGCAGCTTCGCGGACTCCAGAACGTTGCGCGCCATCATCGGGATGAACACATTCAGTTCGAAAGCACCCTGGGAGCCACCGAAGGCGACGGCGGCGTCGTTTCCGATGACCTGCGCTGCAACCTGAGTTGCGGTCTCACACAGCACAGGGTTGACCTTGCCCGGCATGATGGAGGAGCCTGGCTGCAGATCAGGCAGGTGGATCTCGCCCAGGCCGGTCAGTGGGCCGGAGCCCATCCAGCGGATGTCGTTGGCGATCTTGTTCAGGGACACGGCGATGGTGCGCATTGCGCCGGAGAACTCCACCAGACCATCGCGATTTGCCTGTGCCTCGAAGTGGTTCTCTGCCTCGCGCAGCTCGGACACACCGGTGAGCTTCACCAGCTCTGCGGTGACGTTCGCACCGAAATCAGCGGGCGTGTTCAGGCCGGTTCCCACAGCAGTACCACCGATAGGCAGCTCGCCGAGACGCGGCAGGGTAGCCTCCACGCGCTCGATGCCAGCGGCGATCTGGCGGGCGTAGCCACCAAACTCCTGGCCCAGGGTCACAGGAACAGCATCCATCAGGTGGGTGCGTCCGGACTTCACCACGGACTTCCACTCCGTGGCCTTCTTCGCCAGGGACTCCTGCAGAACCTTCAGGCCTGGGATCAGATCGTTGACTGCAGCGATGGTCGCAGCAACGTGGGTCGCGGTCGGGAAGGTGTCATTGGAGGACTGGCCCATGTTCACGTGGTCGTTCGGGTGAACTTCCACACCGTTGGCCTTGGCGATGGACGCGATGACCTCGTTGGTGTTCATGTTGGAGGAGGTGCCGGAGCCGGTCTGGAACACGTCGATGGGGAACTCCGCGTCGTGCTTGCCGTCGGCGATTTCCTTCGCTGCGCTGATGATGGCGTCGGCCTGCTCGTCGGTCAGCAGTCCGCGGTCCTTGTTCACCTGTGCACAGGCTGCCTTCAGCAAGCCCATGGCGCGGATCTGCGCGGATTCCAGTGGGCGGTCGGAGATGGGGAAGTTCTCCACGGCACGCTGGGTTTGTGCACGCCAGAGTGCGTTGACGGGGACCTTAACCTCGCCCATGGTGTCATGTTCAATGCGGAATTCTTCGCTCATGAGTGTTTACCTTTCTTGTGGGATTCTTTCGTGTGTGATTGTTGTCTTCACCATTATGGCCTACGTGGCCGCATTGGCGTAAGTATTGCCTAAGTGGAGCCTCAGCTGAGACCGCGCCGAAGCACCAGCCCGAGCCTCAGCCGATCCGAATGAGTGCCTAGCTGGTGTAGTCCTGCACCGCGTACTGCTGGAGCTTGGCCAGCTGATGCACGGAGTCGATGTAGCGGATCGTGCCGGAGCGGGAACGCATCACCAGGGATCGGGTGGTGGCGAAGTTCTTGCTGTAGCTCACGCCGCGCAGCATGTCGCCGTTGGTCACGCCGGTGGCGACGAAGTAGCAGTGTTCGGAGTTCACCAGGTCGTTGGTGGTGAGGACTCGGGACAGGTCGTGTCCGGCGTCGATGGCCTTCTGGCGTTCTGCCTCGTCCTTTGGCCACAGCTTGCCCTGGATTTCTCCGCCCATGCACTTCATGGCGGCGGCGGTGATCACGCCTTCGGGGGTGCCGCCGATGCCCATCATGATGTCCACGGAGCTTTGCTCGTCGGGCTGGGCTGCGGCGACGGCGCCTGCCACGTCACCGTCTCCAATCAGGCGAACCTTGGCGCCTGCTGCACGGATGTCGCGGATGAGGTCTGCGTGGCGTGGTCGGTCGAGTACCACCACGGTGATGTTGCCTGCTGACGTTCCCTTTGCCTTGGCCACCGCGTTGATGTTGTGCGCCACGGGGGCTTCAATATCTACGACGCCCACGGCCTCCGGTCCCACAGCGATCTTTTCCATGTAGAACACTGCGGAGGGGTCGTACATGCTGCCGCGCTCTGCGGCGGCGATGACGGAGATGGCGTTGGGGCGTCCTTCGGCCATGAGGGTGGTTCCGTCGACGGGGTCTACGGCGATGTCGATGGCTGGGCCGCTGCCGGTGCCGACCTGCTCGCCGTTGAAGAGCATCGGTGCTTCGTCTTTTTCGCCTTCACCGATGACAACCACGCCGTCCATTTCGACGGTGTTGATGAGGGAGCGCATGGCGTCCACGGCGGCACCGTCACCGGATTCTTTCTGTCCGCGGCCTACCCATTTTCCGGAGGCCAGCGCCGCAGCTTCGGTGACGCGTACCAGCTCCATGGCGAGGTTACGGTCTGGGGCTTGCGGGTTGGGGGAGATGGCAGGTTCGACGGGGGCAGAGGTTTGTCCGTTTGGGGTTTCGGAGCTCATGGGCACCAGCTTTCGTGTCTACTCATGTCTAAGAAGGTCACTCTTACCCTTCTATTGTTCCATCTTTGCCTCTGAGATTGTGGATCCCTAGCCCACCTATTTAAGGGGAAGTGGTTTCTGGCTTGGGTGGTGGTTCATAATGAGAGGTGTGCAGATCGAAAAGCCTAGAATCTTTCAGTCGTCCCGAGACTTCCTGTTGTCCATCGGTGTGCTTCTGTTCGCCATGTTCTTGACCGTGGGTTTTACGGGGTTGTGTTCTTTTAATCCTGGTCCTGCGGAGCGTTCGGGTGAGGTGCAGAAGGTGGATGCGGCCACGTTCCTGGGGCTGGAGGCGCGGTCCGTGGATTATCCGATTGTGTTGCCGGAGATGCCTGAGGGCTGGGTTGCGAACTCTGCTCGGCGCACCCAGGTGGGGGATCAGCCAGGCAGTCTGGTGGGCTGGGTGATCGACGGGAAGGATTACATTTCCCTCACTCAAACTGCCGCCGACATGAAGGCTGCGGCGTTTCCTGATGATTCCGCCCGTTCCGAATCTAGCGTGGAGAAGATCGACGCCGGCGCGGCGGGCACCCTGGAGTGGCACGTATACACCGGTGATGACGTGCGTCCTCGGTGGGTGGCGGACCGGGGGGATCACCGCTTGATTCTTGAAGGCATGGCAGGTTTCGGGTCCATGAAGACTGCCGCTGAGCGCGTGAGCACGGCGAAGCCCATCGACACGGACAAGTCGATGACCGCGCCACAGACTAGCGAGGCAGCGTCCAGCTAGCCCTCACTGTGCGTGGCGTTGCCTCCCTGAGGAGCTGACTGTCCACCCTGCGCTGAATTCCCCTGAGCCGAATTGCCTCCGTGGCGTGCGGCCAGGGCTTTTTCAATGCGGCTGGACGCCCCGTCCAAGTAGTCCTCGCAATAGGCGGCGAGCTCCTCGCCACGCTCCCAATAGTTGAGGGACTCCTCGAGGGACATCTGTCCGAGTTCGAGGATGCGCACAACCTCCACCAACTCATCGCGCGCCTGCTCGTAGGTCAGCTCGCGAAGTGGGCGGAACTTCTGCTGATTATTCTGAGTATTCTGATCTGCCATTGTGTGTCCTTAACCTAGCCTCGTTGTGTTTGTGTAGCTTTTAGTCTCGTTCTGGTGCATCCTGCGCTGGTGTCTCGTGCGCCGGTGATTCTGCCGTGTGCTCCTCGTGTACCGGCGACTCACGGCCCGGCGAACGCGACACCGCCATCGCAGCAGCCGTGACCGAACCATCGGCCACGCGAATCCTCAACTGGGAGCCAGGGTTCACCTCATCGACCGTGGTCACCACATGAGTATCCGAACCGTCCCGCGGCACCACCTGCACAATGGAATACCCACGAGCCAGCGTCTGCGACGGACCCAGAGCATTGACCTGCGCTTTCAGAGACGTCACCTGCGATCGCATATCACGCACAATGACCCCCAACGCCCGATCTTTGCGCTGATAGGCCTCGGCTACCAGCTGCTGCTGTTGCTGAACGGGCAACAGTGGGTTGGCCATCACCGGGCGGCTTCGCGTGTGTTCCAGCCCGCGCCGCTCCTGCTGAACCCACGCCCGAAGCGCGCCGCCGGCGCGCTGGCGGAGATCGACCAGTTGGCGTCGTTCAACAACAACGTCAGGCACGGCCCTTTTCGCAGCATCCGTGGGCGTGGCAGCACGCACATCGGCCACGTTATCCAACAGAGGATTATCCGGCTCGTGGCCAATCGCGGAAATCACCGGCGTGCGCATCCGGGAGACATGGCGCACCAACGCCTCCTCGGAAAACGGCAGCAAGTCCTCCACCGAGCCACCACCGCGAGCCACAATAATCACGTCCACCGCAGGGTCCTGCTCCAACTCCGTCAGGGCCTGGACCACCTCAGGTACGGTATTCGGCCCCTGAACAGCGGTGTTGATCACCCGGAACGTCACCTCCGGCCAGCGCTCCTGAGCCACCGCCAACACGTCACGCTCCGCAGCCGACCCGCGACCCGTGACCAACCCCACCGTCGTCGGCAAGAACGGCAACGGAGACTTCATCCGCGGATCAAACAACCCTTCCGCGGACAAAGCCTTCTTCAGCATCTCAATGCGCGCCAGCAACTCACCAATACCCACCGGCCGCACCTCGGTGACCCACAACGAAAACGAGCCACGGCCCGCATAAAACGCAGGCTTGCCGTACATCAACACCCGATCCCCATTGCGCAACGGCGTAGGCAGACTCTGCGCAAGCTTCGTGCTCAGCGTGACCTGGACACTGGCCTCCCGCTCGACATCCCGCAACGTGATATAGGACAACTTCCACGTGGGCTTGATGTTCACCTGCGTGATCTGGCCTTCGACCCACACAAAACCCAAACGCTCAATCCAGCCTTTGACCTGTTGATTCAGCTGGCTGACCGGCCACGGAGACTCCGCCGTATTGGCTCCAGAATGCATGGGAGAATTCATGGTCACCATTGTAAGAGATAGCCCCTACATCCACATGAATACAAAATCGAACATGACGTACGATGGGGGACATGACTGCCCCAAGCACAACTGACAAAAAGGTGTACCTGGCTGCCCCGCGCGGATACTGCGCAGGCGTTGACCGCGCCGTAGAAACAGTAGAAAAGGCGCTCGAAAAGCACGGGGCGCCGCTGTACGTCCGCAAGGAGATCGTGCACAACAAGCACGTGGTGAAGACGTTCGAGGAACGTGGTGTGATCTTCGTGGACGACACCCACGAAGTGCCAGAGGGCTCCAACGTGGTCTTTTCCGCCCATGGCGTGTCCCCGATGGTGCACGAGGAAGCGCGCCAACTGCAATTAAAGACGTTCGACGCGACCTGCCCTCTCGTCACCAAGGTTCATGGGGAAGTGAAGCGATTCGCGCGTCAGGGGTACCAGATCATCCTGATCGGCCACCACGGCCACGAGGAAGTGGAAGGCACCGCCGGCGAAGCCCCGGACGTTGTGCACCTGGTTGACGGCAAGGAGGACGTGGACGCCCTGGAGTTCGACGAGAACACCAAGCTGATCTGGCTGTCCCAGACCACCCTGTCCGTGGATGAAACCATGTCCACGGTGAAGCTGTTGCGCGAGAAGTTCCCCCACATCCAAGACCCTCCAAGCGACGATATCTGCTACGCCACCCAAAACCGTCAGGTGGCCGTGAAGGCGATTGCTCCGAAGGTGGATCTGATGATCGTGGTCGGTTCGCAGAACTCCTCAAACTCCAAGCGTCTGGTTGAGGTTGCCCTGCAACACGGATCCAAGGATGCTCACCTGGTGGACTACGCAGAGCAGGTGGAAGAGGGCTGGTTCGACGGCGTGGAAACCGTGGGAGTGACCTCGGGAGCGTCGGTCCCGGAGATCTTGGTGCGTGGAGTGCTGGAGATGCTCGCGGAACGCGGCTTTGGTGACGTTGAGGAAGTGACGACCGCCACCGAAGACCTCATTTTCTCCCTGCCACGGGAGCTGCGGCCGGCACGCACCAACCGGTGCCAGGAGAGCTAACTCATCAGGAAAGCTAGTCTTCTTCGAGGCGGAAGCCGTCCACATCCTGGTGCTTGCCGAGGTCCTTGAGGCTTCGGCGCTGGATGTGTTCGCGGCGCTGGAGAGGCTCACGGCGCTGCAGCCGCGGAGTTGTGGTGGGGGTGCTCCAGGTGCGCTGGGCGCGATCCACGGAGTTGCGCTCCTCTGCAGAGGAGCGCTTGTCATCGGAGGAACGAGAGCCCGAGGGGGTAGGGGTCTTTGGAACTTCAGTCCAGCGAGGGGAGCTGGTGGAACGGGTTGACTCGCTAGAGCTTCTGGACTCCCTGGAGGTCGAAGACGTGGCAGAACGTTCAGGGGAATCCTTGTCGGTGCGTGCGCTGTCCTCATCGGCGGCTGCCCGGCCCGCGCGTACACGAGCGTAAGAACTAAGATTGCTGCGTTCACGCGCGGCTCGGCGTCGGCGCATATGTTCCTGGTAGGCAAGGTGGCGAGCCAGCTCCTCCCGGTAGAGCCACCACCGCACCAGCGCGATGACCACGCAGGCGAGGAACGGGAAAATCAACCACAAGAAATGGGAAACGGCCGGGTACATCGCATTAATGATGAGCGTGCGACGACCCGAGCCGGGATGCTTCGGAGTGGAAATCCACCCCACAATGACTGTGCCCGCCACGAAATACAACGGCAGCGATGCAACAGTGAGAAATAACCCCCGTGCCTCAACAAGCACGGTGGTGACAATCGCGACCACGGCGAAAATCACAAAGAAAGATTTTGTTACGGCCTGAGCGTCTGTACCCAGCACAATGCCCGTGATGATCACTGCAAGCATGATCAGCACAGGGGACCACACTGGGAAGGGAGCCTGCTTCATTGGCTTCGGCTCCCGCAGTTGGCCACGGCGCTTTTTGTCTGTGGTAGTAGTCACGAAGGATTATCGTACACGGCTTACTTATCGTTTCCGCGTAGCTGATTAAGAATTTGGTTGTTCAAGATGTTTTTTCTTAAGTCCAACCAACGCTGAGTATTTTGCTCGCTGCGTTCAGCGGTCAGCGATCCCGCAGTGGTAGCGAAGTCGATATCCTGAGCGGTTCGCTCACCGGTGGCGAGGTCCGTCAGGTCACCCATGTAGCGCAACACCACCATGATCATCGCAGCAACCGGCACAGCCAGGAATGCGCCGACGATGCCGAAGAGCGTGGAACCGATCGTCACAGCCAACAGAATAACTACTGGGTGAACGTTCATCGCACGGGACTGCAGCACCGGCTGCAGGACGTTACTCTCCAGCTGCTGAACCAGAATGATCAGAGCCAGCACCAGCAGAGCGTTCGTCAGGCCATTGGCAACCAGGGCGATCAAGACAGACAGCGCACCGGCCGTGATGGCACCGACAATCGGGATGAATCCCGCGAAGAAGGTCAGCACCGCCAGCACACCTGCCAGTGGCACGTTCAGGATGACCAAACCAAGACCAATGAAGAACGCATCAATGAAGGACACGATTGCCTGGGTGCGGATGAAGCCACCGAGGGTGTTCCAGCAGCGGGTCAGAACCTCGGTCAAGTGCCAGCCCACGCGCCGACCCGTCACGCGGCGGATCATCGGAAGGAACTTCTCGCCATCCTTCAGGAAGAAGAACGTCAACACCAACATCACCAGAAGGGTGGCCATTGCGGACACCGTTGCCGAGCCTGCGGCAGCCAACTGAGAGGTAATCTCGCCGGCTCGTTCCTCTAGCCACTGCGTTGCCTTCTCCAGGCCCTCGTTGAATTGAGACTCCTGCAGATTCAGTGGAGGTCCCTGCAGCCATTCCTGGACCTTCTGGACACCATCGGTGGCCTGGTTAATCAGCGTTCGGCTTTGGTCAACGGCAGACGGTGCGATAGCCCAAAAGACTCCGATGACAACCGCGAAGAATCCCAAAATGGTTGTGAAGACAGCCAGTGCATTGGGGACGCGGAGGTTGCGGAGCGTGCGCACCACAGGCCACAGCATCGTACAGACGATGAGGGACAACAGGACAGGAAGCACGCCGGCCCAGAGCTTGCCGAAGGCAAGGGCTGCCAAGTAGGCGGCACCAATCAGGATGATGAAACGAACACACCAGCCGGTGAACCAACGCACCGAAGAGCCGATGACCTCAGCGCGGTCACGCAATTCTGGCCGCAGATCTTTGTCGATCTCCTGAGACTCGTTGATGGGGGTTGTGCTGGTCTTGTCCGATTCGTCTGTGTATGAGTCGTCGGAGGATTGCGCATCAGGACCGTGTGTGTCGTGATGAGCTTCCAGGATCTCTTCGTTATTGCCGTGAGTTTCGGCCTGAGTACGCTGGTCCTTTTCTTCCTTCATGGACACAATCTGATCTTCAGGAAGAGGCAGTTGGGTCTGAGGGTCCAGCCGATCGGAACCAGCGATCAGATCAGCTAGGTCACGACCGTTGACGTGGTCGCGGGGATCACCCTGATTTTTACGTGAAGTCATTCTGCTATTGTGCATGAAAAGGCACCGCACTGCACGCATTACGCGTGCAGTGCGGTGCCTTTATTCAGAAGTGACGCTGTAGCCGGTGGCTCATGTGAAGCCACGGCAGCAGCCGGGCTACATAGGGTGCTTCATCAGAGAATCGTCGTCGGTGCCTGGGTAATCACCGAGGTCGCCGCACGTGTCGTCGTCGGTACGGGTCAGCAAGGTGACAGAGACGGCCAGC
This sequence comes from Corynebacterium sp. zg254, assembly GCF_024701495.1. Taxonomy (NCBI): domain Bacteria; kingdom Bacillati; phylum Actinomycetota; class Actinomycetes; order Mycobacteriales; family Corynebacteriaceae; genus Corynebacterium; species Corynebacterium sp. zg254. The sequence continues at coordinate 557,959 of NZ_WIAR01000001.1, read as the reverse complement.
CCACCCCAGATGACGATGATGAAGAGGATCATCAGAATAAGAGCAGATGCTTCCATGAGGTACTCTCTCTTTCCTAGTTCTTGGGGGTTGGGGCGTTCGAGGAATCGGCATCGGCGGTGCCTGCCTCCGCGGCGGATGCAGCGCCAGCGCCCTGAGCTGCTGCGACGAGGAGGTTCGGCTCACCGCGCTTGCGGCCCTTGATAGGAACACCGAAGTCCGATGTAGCCAGACCGTTCAGGTAGTTGTTGCCTCGGTAGGCCAGCAGGCTGAACACGATGCTGGCCACGAAGATCAGGGCAACGGCGCCCCATCCGTAGGCCAGCAGCTGGCCGGAGCTGTAACCTTCGTACGGCTCGTCAATGAGGGTCATGATCTCCTTGGCCAGGAAGTAGATCAGGACCAGCGGAGTGATGACGAACACGCATGCCTGCCACACAGGTCCCACACGGACGGAGGACACCGCGTTGATGTGCTGCTCCATTTCGTTGCGACGGCCCAGGATCCATCCCGTGGTCAGCACGGCTGCCACTGCGCCGATGACGATGCCCAGGTTGTTGGTGAACTTGTCCACGATGTCCAGCGTGGCCAGACCGGAGGTCACGGAGAACAGGATGCAGGAGATGACTGCCATGACGGAGCCGGCAGCCAGGGCTGCAGTGCGACGGGTGAGATCGAACTTGTCAGCAACGGCGGAGATCACCACTTCCATGATGGAGATCAGGGACGTCACACCTGCCAGGAACAGGGATCCGAAGAAGAACACACCGAAGACTTCACCAAACGGCATCTCGTTGATGATGGTGGGGAAGGCCACGAAGGCCAGACCAATACCACTCGATACGGTCTCGGACACGGGAACGCCCTGCTGCTGCGCCATGAACCCCAGCACAGCGAACACGCCGATACCTGCGAGCACCTCGAAGGAGGAGTTCGCAAAGGCAGTGACCATACCGGTGTTCGTGAGGTTGGTGCGCGGCTTCAGGTAGGACGCGTAGGTGATCATGATGCCGAAACCAATGGACAGGGAGAAGAAGATCTGGCTGTACGCCGCGATCCACACAGAAGGGTTAGATAGGGCGGACCAGTTCGGCGTGAAGAAGGCGTTCAAGCCCTCCAGTGCGCCGTCCAGGAACAGGGCGCGTACCACCAGGATCAGGAACAGAACCAGCAGAACGGGGATGAAGAGGCTGGACACTTTACCGATGCCCTTGTTGATGTCCGTGGCCAGAGCCAGGATACAAATGATCCACACGATCACCATGGTGATCAGCACGGGAACCACAAACTCGCCGGAGAACACGCTGCCGGTGTCCGCACGCAGGAACTCCTTGGAGAAGTGCGTGTCCGGGGAGGTGCCCCAGGCCTTGTTGATGGACTTGATCGTGTACAGCAAAGCCCAGGCGATGATGGCGGCGTAGTAGATAGCGATGAAGAAGTTCACGCCAGCCTTGAACCATCCGATGGGCTCCGCATAGCGGTTGAGGCGGCGGAACGCCAGGGGAGCGGAACCGCGGAAACGGTGCCCAAAGGCAAGGTCAAACCACAACAGCGGGATACCAGCGGTCAGCAGCGCAACCAGGTAGGGGATCAGGAAGGCCCCTCCACCGTTGTCATATGCCACGTACGGGAATCGCCAGATATTTCCCAGGCCGACGGCGGAGCCGATGGCGGCCATGAGGAACACAAGACGTGTATTGAAAGTTGCTCGAGTGTTGCGAGCACGGTTTTCCGTTGAAGACGTCATAGGAATCTCTTCCGTAATAGGTCTCGCCTGCACGCACGGTGGGAGCAGGCGAGAGTCACCAATTAGGGTGTTCACACCTTATATCACCGCCCTCACACTTCAGGGCATTTTCGGAATGGAAACTGCAAACTTCCAGCCAGTCTGAGTCAAAATGCCCCCACGCGGGGCACACGTCGGGGCGCAAGCCTTAGCCCGTCGTGTCTCTGTATGGGGGACACGATACGATGAGGAGCGTGACTCTAACTCTCGGAATTGTTGGACTGCCTAACGTGGGCAAGTCCACGCTATTTAACGCACTGACCCACAACGACGTGTTGGCCGCGAACTACCCCTTCGCGACCATCGAGCCCAACGTTGGTCTGGTGGAACTGCCGGACCCACGACTGCGACGCCTGGCCGACATCTTCGGTTCCGAACGCATCCTGCCTGCCACCGTGTCCTTTGTGGACATCGCCGGCATCGTGAAGGGTGCCGCCGACGGTGAGGGCATGGGTAACGCCTTTCTCGCCAATATTCGCGACGCCGACGCGATCTGCCAGGTCGTCCGCGCATTCGGTGACGATAACGTGATTCACGTGGACGGGCGCGTCGATCCGGCGTCGGATATTCAGGTCATTGAGACGGAGCTGATCCTGGCTGACCTGCAGACGGTAGAGAAGGCCATCCCGCGCCTGGAGAAGGAAGCGCGGAAGAATAAGGAATTGGCCGACCAGGTGGATGGTGCGAAGAAGGCTCAGGAGATCCTTGAGGATGGCCGTACGCTGTCCTCGGCTGCGGTGAAGGGCGAGATTGACCTGTCCACCGTGCGCGATCTTCACTTCCTGACCGCGAAGCCGTTCCTGTATGTGTTCAACTCCGACGAGTCCGTGCTGACGGATGAGGCGAAGAAGCAGGAACTGCGCGATCTGGTTGCACCGGCTGACTGCGTGTTCCTGGATGCTGCGACGGAGGCGGAGCTTCTGGAACTCGATGAGGATGAGGCGGCGGAGCTGTTGGCCTCAGTGGGGCAGGACGAGCCTGGTCTGCAGACCCTTGCGAAGGCCGGTTTTGCGACCCTCGGTTTGCAGACTTACCTCACGGCAGGCCCTAAGGAGTCCCGCGCATGGACCATTAAGCAGGGTTCCACGGCGCCGCAAGCTGCAGGTGTAATCCACACCGATTTCGAGCGCGGCTTTATTAAGGCGGAAATTGTTGCCTTCGATGATTTGGATCAGCTGGGTTCGATGGCGGAGGCTCGTGCGGCTGGAAAGGTTCGTCAGGAGGGTAAGGACTACGTTATGAACGACGGAGACGTCGTTGAATTTAAGTTCAATGTGTAATGGAAGGAAATCGGGTGCGGTTATTCTCCATTAACTCCCACAAGATAAAACTCGAGGGTTCCGGTTTGGCGAGTGTGAAGTAAATCTTCGAGCATTATTTTCGGAACAATGACGGAATCATCGGGCAGAAGAATGCCGTGCCCGTCCAGCCCTGCTGTGGTTTGTTCGAGCTTTTTCCAGCGAGCAGGAATATAGCGCTTGATCAACTCACCAATAGTGACCTCGTAGCACGTCATGAGGTCCTTGTCGGCTCCGTTTTCCGCGTCTGTCTCCGTGTGTGCGAGGATATAATCTTCCAGGAGACGCAACGCCGCGGTGAGAGTCTCTGCCTGATGTGTGTCAATATCGTTGAGTATGGAATTGACTGTGTCGGGGGCGCATTGCGTGGCTGAGAAAATGCATTCGATATCTGGTAGATGGTGCATGGGATAAATCCTGACGGTTGTGACAAGACGCTTCATCACTAAAATACAGAAATTGACACATCGAGGCGACATTTCAAGGAGGTGGAATGAGACTGTGACCTCACCGGATAACATCCTGCTGCACCTCAGCGAGCCCCACGAAGCCTATGTGCGGGAGCTTTTCGACCAGCTTGAGGCGCGAGGCTTCCCCCGCCAGAATCAAACGCCGCACATCACCATCACTTTTTCCCCGGCGATGGACCCCGCCACCGTGAAGCGCGCCTCCCAGATACTGCCGCCGGTGATTCCGGCGCAGTTCGAGCGCCGCGGCGTGGTGGTCTACGGAACGAAGAGCAAGCAGACCGTAGCATGGCTGCTGGAAACCACCGACGAGCTAGAGCAGGCCGCCCGCGAGCTCAACGTCCTGAACCCGGACGGCCGTGGGGATCGCTGGTCGCCGCACCTGACCGTGGGGCTGCGCCTGCCCCGGGCCGTGGTGCCGGACTACATCCGGGCGTTGGACGAGCTCACGTCCCCTCACTTCAAGAAACTGGACGCGGTGCGCGCGGGCCTGTGGAGCCCCGCCGCCCAGCGCTATACGCCGTTCGCCGGCGGGTGCTAGCGATAGAAGTGATGAACCGGGCCGTGTCCCCGCCCGACCTGCAATTGATCCGACGCCGCAATCGCCCCACGCAGCCATGTGGTCGCCCAGCTCGCCGCATGATCGAGGTCACCCACGGCTAGCTTCGTGGCCAGGGCGCTGGAGAGGGAACAGCCAGTGCCGTGCGTGTTTGTGGTGTTGATCCTTTCGCACGGGATCCACAGCGTGCTCCCGTCGGGCCTCACCAACACGTTGTCCGCCTGGGATCCTGAGAGGTGCCCGCCCTTGACTAGTACGGCGGGGGCGGAGCCGTGGCGGAGGGATCCGGAGTCCGCGACCTGGTGCTGCCAGCGTTGGGCCAGCTCCACGGCGTCATCCAGGCTGGTGATGGAGTGCTCAGACGAGCCTTGGTTGTCTTGGTCGCGCTGGATGCCGTTGTCATCCTGGACATTGCTGATGACTTCCAGTTCCGGGATATTTGGCGTGATCACGCGCGCGTAGGGCAGGAGTCCCTGAAGTGCCTCCATGGCTGAGTCGTCGAGGAGGCGTGCACCCGAGGTCGCGATCATGACGGGGTCCAGCACAACCGGCACCTGGTTCAGCTGAGGGTTGCGGTCAAACCATTCTTTGACCGTGGTGATCACCTCGGTTGTGGCCAGCATGCCGATCTTGATTGCGCCGATCTGGATGTCATCGCTGATGGCTTCCAGCTGTGCGGTGAGGAAGTCCGTATCTGGCACGTGCACCGCGGTGACACCGCAGGTGTTTTGTGCCGTCAGGGCTGTAATCACCGACATGCCATAGCCTCCGGCGGCGGAGATGGCCTTGAGGTCAGCTTGGATGCCCGCGCCGCCGGAGGGGTCGGAGCCTGCGATGGAGAGGATGTTCGGGATCATGCTTTGTCCTCGTGGGTTGTCGTGTCCTGGGTCGTCGTGTCCTGGTGCATAACCTGTTGGTTCTGTTCGAGCACCCGGTGAGCAGCGGCAATGCCGCCAGGGAGGTCCAGGAGCGTGGCCAGGGAGCCGAAGCTTTCCACGAAGCGTGCGCTGCGCCGGCCCGAGGCACACATCACCACAGTGGGCCGCTCGTCATACTCCTGCCATGCCCGGAGGAACTCCTCCTGGTCATTGATGGTGCTCAGAGGAATATTCACACTGGGTACGCCGAGCGGCTCCGGAGGCAGGCTGTCCACCACCACCTCGTGAGGCTCACGAATATCCACCAGCACAGCCTCCCCGGACCGCACGCGATTCAACAGCTCGCGCACCGTTTCATCGGCCGGGTGCTCCTCCGGGACGATATCCTGCCGCTGATGTTGTCCCAGAGAGGTCTCTAGCGTCCTACCCGGATCCGCCGCCACGGTGTAGCTATGAAAGCGTGCGCCCAGTGCCTCATAGGACGTGACCTTTCCCTGTACCTGCTCAAGGCCCGTGATCCACAGGATCGCAGCGGTGGTCATCAGGCCAGCGATCACGCTGGTGGTCACACCCAGCACCCCAGCGGTGGCGCAGTCGGGAACGGATCCCGCGTCGGGCGACTGGGGGAACAGATCCCGCAAGCCCACACCCCTGCCGTCGCGAGCATTCGCACCGGAATGCCACACCGCCACATCGCCATGGAAGCGCAGAACGGTTCCCCAGACCAGGGGAGTGGAGGTAATCTCACAGGCGTCTGCCACCAGGTACTTTGTGGCGAAATTGTCGCTGCCGTCCAGCACAAGATCCGCATCCGCGCACAGCTGCACCGCATTGTCCACGGTCAGGCGCTTCTGCACCGTCTCAATCTGAATGCCCGGCTGCAACTGCCGAGCCCGCTCGGCTGCCACTGCGACCTTGGGCTTGCCCACGTCCTCGGCGCCGAAGAGGATCTGCCGGTGAATGTTCGTCAGATCCACCACGTCATCGTCGATGAGCGTGATGCGCCCCACCCCCGCGGCCGCGAGTTGCTGCAGCGCCGGGCACCCCAAACCACCCGCGCCGATAATCAACACATGCGCCTGATGCAGCGCTACCTGCTGCTCCATGCCAAAACCGGGCAGGTTCAGTTGGCGCGCAACACGCTTCAACTCGTTTGCCGGAAGCTCCGTGTGGTCACTCATTATAACACCTGATCTTCCCAGCTCGCCAAGCCCTCAAAGCTGGAGGAGGCCAGCGCGTGCTCCCGCTTCGGAATGCGGCCGGCACTGCGTGCCAAGCGCCCCGCCTCCACGGCCTGGCGCATCGCGTGTGCCATCGTCACGGGGTCCTGGCAGCGGTTCACCGCGCTGGCCAGCAGCACGCCGTCGCAGCCCAGCTCCATGGCCAGGGTGGCGTCGGACGCGATGCCCACGCCGGCGTCGAGAATAATAGGAACAGAGGCGCGGGAACAGATCAGCTCAACATTATGCGGATTCAGGATCCCCAAGCCAGTCCCGATCGGCGAGCCCAACGGCATCACGGCAGCAGCACCCACATCCTCCAGGCGGCGGGCGGCCACGGGGTCGTCGGACGTATACGCCAAAACGGTGAAGCCTTCGTTGACGAGCAGCTCGGTGGCGTCGACGGTTTCCAGGACATCCGGAAGCAACGTGTGATCGTCAGCAATCACCTCCACCTTGACCCAGGTGGTGCCCAGCGCCTCCCGGGCCAACTGCGCAGTCAGCACCGCATCGCGCGCAGTCCGGCAGCCCGCCGTGTTCGGAAGCGGGGCGATGTCCAGGCGCTGCATCAGGTCAAACACGCTCTCGCCAGCCTGCTGACCAGCACGGAAACGCCGCATGGCCACGGTGGTGAGCTGAGTGCCGCTCGCCACCAAAGCGCGCTCCAACATGTCCATCGAGCTGGCTCCGCCCGTGCCCATGATCAGGTGGGAGTGAAAACTCCGGTCCGCAATCGTCAACATGGTGGGTTAGCCTCCCTGAACCGCGAGCAGAATATCGGCGCTATCGCCATCGCTGACAGCACGGTCCCACTGCGATGCCGGAACAACCTGGCCGTTGAGCGCCACGGCCACACCGGCGCTGTCCTCCTGGCCGGTGACGTGCTGGACAAGGTCAGCCACGCTGCCACCGGGCCAGGTGGTGGATTCTCCGTTGAGGGTGATGGTCATTGCTCATCCTTTCGTTCGTGGGGGAAGTGTGTGCTGCGCCAGGGGTCGCATGCGCTGAAGTCAACGCCCGTCGCGTGCTGAAGATCCTCGCCCTCCAGCAGCGCGCGCGTTGCCCTGGCCGCCAGGCTGGACAGCAGAATACCGTGGCGGAAAAAGCCCGTCGAGACCGTGATCTGGTCTGAGATCTTGCCGAAATACGGCAGGTCATCGGGGGTTCCGGGGCGGGTTCCGGCGGTTGCCTCCAGGAAATCGCACTCCTCCAACCCCGGCACCAGGCGGATCGCATCGCGGAGCAGTTGGTGCACGCCCTCCACCTGCGGGGCCGGCCGCCCATCTTCGCGGCTGGTGGCGCCGATGGCGATAGTCCCGTCGATCGGCCGAGGGATTACATACACTGGCCGATCCTCCACGAATCCGCGCACCACCTTCCGCACGATGGGTGTGTTGTTCGGGGTGCGCACCCGCAGGATGTCGCCGTACACGGGCCGCAGGTCAAGCGTGACTCCATGCGGAGCCAGCAGGTCCGCTGCCGCCACGCCGCATGCCACGATGACGTGGTCGCCGTCCACCCTGCGACCGCTGGCGGTGATGACCTGCGTGCCGTCGATCTCACAGGCACGCTCGCGGACGATGGCGCCCTCGCCCAGGTGTTGCAGGATTGTCTGCGCAAAAATACGCGGCACCACCTGTACGTCACCCGGGATGTGTACCGCGCCAGAAATCTGAGGGGACAGCGCCGGCTCGAGCTGTCGCGCCTGCCGCGTGGTGATGACCTCCACATCCATCCCGTGCGTCTGCTGGTGCGCGGCGAGCTCGCGAAGGTGGGTGCCGTCCGCGCGATCGCCGGCGACGAGGAGTGTGCCGGTGGCGTCGAACCCGGTCCGCGCATCGGCGGGTAGGCGGCCGAGCAGATCCGGATACAGTCGCGCCGCCGCGATCATCAGCGGGTACAGCGGTTCCTGCCCGTAGACGACCTCCGCCGCGGGTGCCAGCATTCCTCCTGCGTGATATGTTGCTCCCGACGCCGGGCTCTCGTCCACCAGCGTCACCTCATGACCTGTGGCGTGCAGCTCAAGGGCCGTGGCCAGCCCGATCAGGCCGGCGCCAATAATTGTGACTCTCATTGATTGCCGATCTTAGCGACTCTGGGTAACAGACCGCTGCCCGGCGCGGAAGTTGCTGCGCAGGGTGCGAACATAGTTCTCGGGATCCTCGGCATTCATGATGCCTCGAACCACGGCCACACCAGCCACGCCGGTGGTGGCGAGATCCGCGGCGTCGTCGGCAGTCACGTCACCAATGGCGACCACGGGCACGGCGGACGCCCGAACGATCGGGGGATAGCCCGCTAGTCCCAGGGGCGTGCGACCGGAGCGTTTGGTGGGGGTGTCCCGGAAGGGGCCGCAGCCGATGTAGTCCAGCACGTCGGCGTGCTCGTTCGCCGCATGGACCAGGTCCAGGGTGCCGGTAGTGAGGCCGATGATCGCGTCCGGACCGAGGAGCTGGCGCACCGCGGTGACGGGCAGATCGTCTTGTCCTACGTGCACACCATGGATGGGAAACCCTTGGGCGCGCAGCGCCAGCGCGATGTCCACGCGGTCGTCGATGAGGACGCGGGGGGAGGGGGCTTCGGCGCCTGCTCCGGCGGGGGACGCCGCCCCGGGAGCCACCTCAGCGACAGCCTCGGCCACGGCAGCACCCAGCTGAAACAGCTCCCGCGCGCTGATCGGCTTGGAACGTACCTGGATCACGCCGGCGCCGCCACGAGCCGCAGCCGTTGCCCGGTCCACGATGGTGCGCGGATCGCCGGCGCCGGTCACGAAGTAGGCGGTGTAGTCCACCGCGGGCTTTGCCACAGAGTACCCCGCAGCCAACCGTGTCACGTCCGAGCCACAGCCGTGCCGGGCCTGACTATCTCGAGGCACGCCCTCGTCATTGTTGCTCTTCGACATAAATGTCGGATCCTTGCTCCTTAAACTTCTTCGCCATGGTCTGTTCCCCAGCGGCAGCCTCGCGCACTTCGGGATCCACAGGAGAACCTACACCCGGCATGCCCAGGTCCGCACCGAAGGTGTCCCGAATATCCTGACTGATGCGCATCGAGCAGAACTTCGGGCCACACATGGAGCAGAAGTGCGCGGTCTTGGCAGGCTCCGCCGGCAGCGTCTCGTCATGGTACGCCTCGGCGGTTTCGGGATCCAAGGACAGTGCGAACTGGTCGTGCCAGCGGAATTCAAAGCGGGCTTTACTCATGGCGTCGTCCCACGCCCGGGCACCAGGGTGCCCCTTGGCCACGTCGGCGGCGTGCGCGGCGAGCTTGTAGGTGATCACACCGGTCTTCACGTCGTCGCGGTTCGGCAGGCCCAGGTGCTCTTTCGGCGTGACGTAGCACAGCATGGCCGTGCCGCCCATGGCGATGTGCGCGGCGCCGATCGCAGAGGTGATGTGGTCGTATCCCGGCGCGATATCCGTCACCAGGGGGCCCAGCGTGTAGAACGGCGCGTCGTGGCACCAGTCCTGCTCCAGCTCGTTGTTGGCCTGCACCATGTTCAGTGGCACGTGGCCCGGGCCTTCCACCATGACCTGCACGTCGTATTCCCAGGCGCGTTTGGTGAGCTCACCAATGGTCTTGAGCTCGGCGAACTGTGCCGTGTCATTCGCGTCGGCCAGGGAGCCGGGACGGAGGCCATCGCCCAGGGAGAACGCCACGTCGTAGTGGGAGAAGATCTCGCAGAGCTCGTCGAAGTTCTCGTACAGGAAGGATTCCTTGTGGTGGGCGAGGCACCAGCCGGCCATGATGGATCCACCGCGGGAGACGATGCCCGTGACGCGTTGGGACGTCAGCGGGACGTAGGGCAGCAGAACTCCGGCGTGGATGGTCATGTAGTCCACGCCCTGCTCACATTGTTCAATCACCGTGTCGCGGAAGATGTCCCAGGTCAGGTCCTCTGCTACACCGTTGACCTTCTCCAGTGCCTGGTAGATCGGCACGGTTCCGATCGGGACGGGGGAGTTGCGGATGATCCATTCGCGGGTGGTGTGGATGTCATCGCCGGTGGACAGGTCCATGACGGTGTCTGCGCCCCAGCGGGTGGCCCACTGCAGCTTGGATACTTCTTCGTCGATGGAGCTGGTGACGGCGGAGTTGCCGATGTTGGCGTTGATTTTGGTGAGGAACTTCCGGCCGATGATCATCGGTTCGGATTCCGGGTGGTTGATGTTGTTGGGGATAATCGCACGTCCGCGGGCTATTTCGCTGCGTACGAACTCTGGCTCGCAGTGCTCACGCAGGGCGACGAACTCCATCTCCTTGGTGATGATTCCGGCGCGTGCGTAGGCCATCTGAGTCACCCGACGCCCAGCCTGCGCCCGCAGCGGCTTCCTTTTTTCTCCGCGCCATTCTTTGGACGCTTCGCCGCGTCGCTCCGCGCCGCGGCCGTCGTCGGCGAGGTTGCGCTCGCGTCCGTCGTAGGCTTCCACGTCGCCTCGTTCGAGGATCCAGTCCTGACGTAGCGGCGGGAGTCCCACGTGGGAATCTGCCTCGGGTCCGCGGGTGCGGTAGACGCGGAAGGGTTCGTTAGGGCCGGTGGGAGAGTCGTCCAATTCGATGGCGGTCTCTGGGACTTCCAGCCCGTGCTCACAGATGGGAGCGTAGGAGTGCTTGGGGTGGATCTCGCCGGCGCTGGGGCGGGTCTCCTGGGCGCCGTTGCGTGGCGTGGAGTTATCTGAATTTGGGTGTGTTGCAGCAGCCATCGTGCTGCACCTCTCTTCCTTCGCTGGTTCTAACCAGACAGGTTCGGACGGTTGTAGCGCGGTATCAGCTGCCATCTCAGCCCGGTTCCTCCGGGCCCCCGTGGGGTGGATTTGTGCACAAGTATTCAGTTGTGGAGTTTTTCAGTTGTGGATATTTCACATATCGCCCTTCCAATGTAACCGATCGCGAGAGGCGCGGCATAGGCGGTGGGCTTGAGGCAGGGGTGGAATGCTTGCCGCGCACGGTGGCCGCGGCATGAGAGAATGTCCACCTGGTGCATGATTACCCATGCCTTAGACCACTGACGAGGAGTAAGAACCTATGAGCGGAGCACTGCTCATCATCACCGTCGCATGCGCGATCTTCATCGGCTCGACCATGCAACGCATCGGTGGAATGGGCATGGGGCTGATCTCCGCGCCGTTGCTCAGCGTCATCATCGGACCCGTGCAAGGGATTTTGCTGGTCAACGTGCTTGCGTGCATCAATGCCGTGATGAATTCCTGGAGCATGCGCCGCGGAATCGACTGGGCCATGGTCCGGCGCATGGGATCCGTCATGGTGATCGGCTCACTGTGCGGCTCGCTGCTCATCCGGGGAATCTCCATCCCCGCCCTTCAAGTGGTGGTGGGAGCAGCCATCGCAGTGGCTCTGCTGATCGTGATCTTCGGGAAGCGATACGTCCCGCCGGTCAACGGCACCGCCCCGGCCCTGGTCACGGGAGCGATCGCCGGTTTCACCAACACCCTGGCGGGAGTCGCCGGGCCCGTCATCACGGTGTACGCCCAAGCCGCAAAATGGGACCACATGCGGCTTGCCTCCACGCTCCAACCGCTCTTCGCCATCTCGGGCGGCTTAAGCTTCCTGGTCAAAGAACTCACCGGTGCAGCATCACTCGGAGCGGTGCCTTGGGCCATCTGGCCCGCCTGCATCGTCGCCATGATCCTGGCCATCGCACTGGGCTCACGCCTGGCCACGCGGATCAACAGAGAGACCGCACGGCGACTCGCCTTCATTCTCGCCTTCGCCGGAGCCTTCAGCGTGCTCGTCCGAGGCCTCCTCGCCCTCTAAACAGTCGCGCAGCGCACCGCCCGACCAGTAGGGTAGAACACTAATGCTCACGCCTCGGGAGGAGAACGCTGGGCGTCGAATATAAAGGAGAAAGAGATGCTACACGCGCTCAGCTTTGCGCTGCTAGACTCCGTGAACCTGCTGCTCATCGGCGTGCTGTTCGCACTGGGCATCATGCACCCCACCGTGCGCGCATACCGAAAAATCGCGGCCGTGCTGGTGGTGGGCGACTGGTTCGGCGTGCTGCTGCTGTCCTTCATCACGATGGTCATCTTCGGCGGGATTGGCGACCTGGTGCGGAGCGTGCTGGAATCGCCGTGGGTCGGCATTCTGCTGATCGCGGTGGGGCTGCTGAGCATCGTGGCTACGATGCGCGGGGGAGACTCCTCAGCCATGGTCGATAAACTTGCCGCACCACTGAGGCAGGCATCGCTGCGCACGTTCCTGGTGGGGATGGGGCTCGGGCTGATTCAATCGGCGACGTCGATACCCTTCTTCGTGGGGCTGGCGTTTCTCTCTACGGCGGGCTTTCCGCTGGTCGTGACGTACCTTGGGCTGTTTCTGTACGCGTCGCTGGCGCTAAGCCTGCCGGCCATCAGCGCGGTGCTGGTGGGGCTGGCTGTCAGGGCGCCGGAGAGCTCGTTCGGGCAGATGCTGGTGGCCATGAGGGCGCGGCAGGACCTGGCGACGGCGTATGCGGGCTATGCCATCGGCGTGGTGCTGATCGTGCTGGGTGTGGTGATGCTGTAGCCGCGCCGGGTGGTGCTAGCACGCTGTACCGGGACGTAGTGCCGGTCGTTACGCCTGCTACTGGGCTCGGTGTAGGAGGTACCGGCACAACCATAGGATTTTGTGGCATGTGCTGATGCGTTTCCCCAGGTCGGCATTTTCCACGTGCGAAATAATCCTATGGTTGTGCCATCGTCGCCACATCGACTGCGGAGACAGCTGCGTCTTCAAGCTGGGGAGCCCCCGTCGACTCATCCTCCCCGGTTCCCTCCACACGATTCCAAGAAAAAGTGAACCTTTTTCGGCTTACGGAAGTCTTATATAGGGAGAAAAGAATCTGACCAACACGCGATGTAGGCACACTAGGGGGATGTCATGTCAGTACATGGGGAAAGCCGCAGGTCAGTCACCCCGCCGCACGAACGACGCGATCAGGCGATACCGCACATCATTGCGCTGAGAGATCTGGCTGCGGACGAGCGCAATAGATTCACCAAGCATGCAGCACAGCTGGGATTCCACCGCTATGCCCGAGGGGTGTACCTAGAAAGAGATAAAATCCGACATCTAGATGATCGTGATCGTAAGACACTGGTGATTGCAGCAGAACGCATCTGCAATCCTCAGGCGATTGTCTGTGGACTCAGTGCAGCGCACCTACTGGGCCTACCTATGAGCTATTCAGAAGAACCCGAGCGAGTAAACCTTGGATACCTAGTCCCTAAACGAAAAGTCCATGGCAGGTCCGTCGATCGGAAATTGTGCGCTGGGGCGGTCCATCATGCGATTCCCGTGGCAACAGTCTGGGGAGAAATCCGCGTGACTTCAGTGGCGCATACGATTGTGGATGTCGCCAGGTGGGAATCGCTAGAAGCTGCTGTGGTGATGGGGGACTACGCATTGAAAAGAGGATTGTTAAAGCGGAGTGAACTCGAAGCCGCACTCGGTGATGCGAGGGGATGCTCGGGGATTAAACGAGCTCAGCACCTTTCTGGTCTTGTGAGCAGCAAGTCAGAGAGCCCTCGTGAATCAGAGCTCAAAGTTCAGATGTGGGAGGAAGGCCTTCCAGCGCCGCTGCAGCAAGCGGTCATTTGCCGTGCCGACAATGGGCTTTTTGTGGCGCGTGCCGACTACTTATTTGAGGAGGAACAAGTGGCGGTCGAATACGACGGTGAGGGGAAGTACCGCGGGCAATACTCCCAAAAGTCCCTGCAGGAGGTGCTTCTTGAAGAACGGCGCAGACAGACGTACCTGGAGAACCTAGGAATCTGTGTGATTCGCGTTGAACGGCAGAGTTTCAGGAACGGGCTGGGAGTGAGGGACATTCGCAGCGCACTAGAAAGCCGGAAGGGGCTGTGTGAACCAAAGCGCTTCGTTATCGGAGGCGGTGAACTTGCTTGGCGGAAGCCGCGGAGAAGAAGGCGATAGTGTTTCGGTCGGAGGTTTTGGCAAGGCTCGTGGCACAACCATAGGATTTTGTGGCATGTCTGGGGGTGTTTTCCCAGGTCGGCATTTTCCAAGTGCGAAATAATCCTATGGTTGTGCCACTGAGCTTCAAGGCCGCGCCTCATGGGCGCCGCCGCGCCGGGCAGCGCGCCGGGTGGCGGGACAGGCTGCCTAGGCGCGCTTTTGCCGCGCTAGGACTCGATGAACCGCATCCAGTCGTCCCACTCGTTCAGCGTCTGCACCACACCGTAATTGAAGGCCTGCTCCAGGCGGTCGAAGTTGCGCTCGGTATTCGCGATCTTCATGCGGTTGGGATAGAACACGTGCGCCTTGCCCTCGGCTTCCAACTTGTCGATCAGAGCCACCGACGCGTTGTAGCGCTCGTGGCGCGTGATCATCGCCTCCGCCACCACGGGACGGTTGCGCAGCAGCCGCCGGATCATCTGCGGGCTCCGGGGAGGTTTCCTCTCATAACCGCGAGGCCGGGTGCGCAAGATGAGCAGCTTCTCGAAGCCGTCGTCCAGGGCAGCTTGGGTGATCAATCCGCCGGATTCTCCCAGGGCGCCATCCACGTATTCCTCTCCGTCGAACTCGGGGACGGGCATGAGCCCCGGCAACGTGGAGCTTGCCCGTACTCTCTTCATGAGCTTGGGCATGGTGTCCATGTCCTCGCGGCTCCAATTGATGGTCTCTCCCGTGCGGGCGTTCATGGCCGCGATGCGCAAGGGGGTGTCGCTTGCGGCGAAGGTCTCGAAATCGTAGGGCAGCGCTTCGTCGGGCAGGCCAATTTGCTCGTAGATGTATTCGGCGTTGAAGTATCCGGTGCCGCGGAGGAAGGACTTCACACCACCGGTGGAGGGGTCCGCGCCGAGTTCCACAAAGCTCTTGCGGTTGCGTTCCCTGGATCTGGACAGGAAGTTGACGGTGTGGGTCGCACCGGCGGAAATACCGCCGACCCAGCCGAACTTTACGTCTTCGGCAAGGAGCCGGTCGATACAGCCTGCGGTGTAGGCGTTGCGCATGCCTCCGCCTTCGAAGACGAGTGCGACGTTGGTGGCATCAATCATGGGATCCTCCGTGTCTAATGGTCTAGTACCTCGTGGTCTAGTGCCCAATGGTCTAGCGATCTAGCGATCTAGCGATCTCGTGGTCGAGTGGTCCAGTGCTTTAATGCTTCTTCCCGGGGAGAAGATGGATTATCCCCACAATGATAAATCCTGCAACAAGTCCGAAGATCATGGAGAAGAAGGTCTCGACGATCCATTGCACCACCGAGCCCAGGTGGTGGATGCTCTCCACGATGTGGTGCACGGTGTGGTACGGCCAATGCCAGCCCAGCTCGTCGGTGCCGACCAGCAGAATGTGGCCTCCTACCCACAGCATGGCGAAGGTTCCGATCACTCCGATGGTGGCCAGGATCTTCGGCATGGCGTTTACCATGCCTTGCCCGAACTTTTGAAGTCCACCCCGGTCCTGTCGGGCGAGGTGCAGTCCAATGTCGTCCATCTTCACCAGCAGACCAACCACGCCGTACACGCCCAGCGTGACGATCAATCCCACGATCGCCAGGACGGCGGCGCGCATGCCGAGGCTCTGGTCGGCCACCTCGTTCAAGGAGATCACCATGATCTCCGCGGAGAGGATGAAGTCGGTCATCACCGCGCTTTTGACCAGGGAGTCTTCATCCTTGGCCTTTTCTTCATGGCTCTCAGTGTGGCCGCCGCCGAAGAGCTCCACGATTTTCTCCGCCCCTTCGAAGGCCAGGTAGAGCCCTCCGCACATGAGCAGCGGGGTGAGCGCCCACGGCGCGAAGGAGGACAGAAGCAGCGCGATGGGCAGAATGATCAGCAGTTTGTTGACCAGGCTGCCTTTGGCGATGCGCCAGATGATGGGGATTTCCCGGGCGGGGGATACTCCGTCGACGAATTTGGGTGTGACGGCGGCGTCGTCTACCACCACGCCGACTGTTTTGGCTGTGGTTTTTCCAGCCATGGCGCTGACGTCGTCGATGTTTGCTGCTGCGGTTCGTGCGATGAGTGCTACGTCGTCGAGTAGCGCTACCAGACCACCTGCCATGTTGTCTCCCGGTTGGTGTGTGACGTCTTGTCTACTGTTCTCCTAGACGTCGTGCGTGCTCACCTATTCTGCCAGAATGAGCGGCCCGACCGCGCCGGCGCCGATGCACACGCTGGCGTCTGGCGCTGGATTGTGCACGTCGATTCTGATTAACCCTCCTCCGCCGGAGACTCTGACCCATTGCGTGGCGAGCTCGGTTCCGATGGAGGCGTGGCTGGCGCGCGCTTCGGCGTCGGATAATGTTTCCAGTCCGTTAGGCGTGGTCAGGGTGACGGTCGTGTGCGGGTGAGTGGCGGCGGCGTTGAGTTCCCATGTCCATTCGCCGAAGGGGAGGTCGTTGTCGATGTGGATGAAGCCGCTGTGTCCGGCGTAGATGCGTGTGCCGCAGCCGGGTTCGTTGCCGGGGCTCGTGCGGGAGAATCCGCCGACGCGCCCTTCGGTGAGCCGCCCGTGGTCGTCGATCATGGTGGGGCGGTCGGTGGCGTCGGTAGAGCCATGGCCGGTGATGTTGCCGATCAGGTTGTAGGGGTGCAGTACGGGCAGGAGGATGTTCAGCGGCGCCTGTTGTTGCAGCATGGGTTGCGGGTGTTCGCGGATGGATGCGCGGAGGTTGGCGAGGTAGTCGCGGGTGGGGTCGTCCTTCCACGCCCATGTCCAGGTGGCCAGGGAGAGGGTGGAGGAGACGATCAGCAGGGTGGTGATGATGGCGGTGCGCACGTTGTTTTTTATATTCGACGCCGGGCGCGCGCTCGTTGCAGCCAGCAGAATAATCGTGGCTGTCCACCAGTCGGCATAGTAGTGCATGCTGCGCAGGAGTACGCCGGAGGTGTGCTCGCTGTCGCGGGTGCTGTGCAGCAGCCACAGCAGGGTAGCGAGGTAGGCAAGGGAGATGCCGAGGGCGCAGAGTGTGCGGCGGGGGTGAGGAGAGCGGCGAAGAAGAAGGAACAGCGCTGCGAGGATTGCGATGACGGACAGCGCGCTGAGGATGAAGGGGGTGGCTGCGTAGGCTTTCGCGGGTGTCCAGCGTTCCCAGCCCCAGGGTCCGCCGAGTGTGCCGGTGAGGATGGCTTGGGTGAGTGCGTCCGGCAGGGCCGCCATGAGGCCGGAAGGGTGCGCGTAGTGTTCGGCGGTGTGGGAGAGGGTGGCGTAGAGCGCGATCCAGCCTGCCCAGAGTGCGCAGGCTGGACCGAGGGGGAGGAGCTGCGCGCGCGGTGTGCGGCGCAGGAGGAGCACCGCTGCGATCAGTGGGACGATGGTGAGGCATTTCTCAGTGAAGAGCAGGCCGGCGAGCAAGATAAGGAGGGGGAGTAGCCAGCGCCGGGTTGTCGCACGGGTTGATGTGCGGGTTGTTGCAGGGGATGCTGCGCGAGGTGACGGCGGCACGAGGAGAGCCCACAGCATGCCCGCGGCACAGAGCTGCCAGGCGTAGGCGTTGAGGGCGGCGGACCACCAGCCGGCGGCGTCCATGAGGAAGGGGGAGAACACTAGTGCTGCGAAGGTCAGGCTCTGCGTGTGGGGGTGGTGTGGGAGCAGCAGGCGCACCACGGGGATCCAGGCGAGTGCGCTGGCGAGCGTGAGTGCCACGATGATGAGGGCAGGGAGCCACCACGCCAGGGGTGCGGCGTTGTGGACGAGGACTTGGACCAGCGCGGAGGCGGGCATGAGGTGGCCGTCGTAGAGCCTGAACAGGGAGTGTTCGCCGGTGAGGCTTAAGGGGCTGAAGTGTGCGGGGATGACCAGGTCGTCCCAGTAGAGGGTTCGTTGGCTCAGCTGGAGGACGCGGGCACACAGCGCGAACACGAGGATCCCAAGCATGGTGGTTACCCTACCTGGCACGGGTGCAGAGTGTTCCACTTTTGGAGTTTTGTGCTGTGTAGCGTGCGGTGATTTATGCGCCGATTAAGCGTCAGACGTTACGGGGAGTACCTTGAGGAGCTTCTCTTTGCCGTGGCATCCTTCCAGGTCATTGACCTTGATGAATGCGGAGGCGGTTTCGTTGGGCGGGTACACGCGCAGTCCGTCGGCGAGCGTGGGCTGGCATTCGTGGGGAGGGAGGGCACCGGCGTTGGTGAGGCTCACGGCTGCGGTGGCGGTGGCGTCCGGCGCGAGGGTGACGGGCTTGGGCTTCACGCCGTTCTCACGTTCGGCGGCCTCGCCCAGCTGGGTTCCGTTGTTGTCGGTCACCAGGGATACTCCTGGGTAGCCTTCCAGGGTGCACTGGTCGTCGCCAATGTTTTTAAAGACAATGTCGAAGTCTTTGGAGCCGGCTGCGCCTTGGAGGTTGGCAACGCTCAATTCCAAGTTGGAGGTTTTGCATTGCGACGTGCGTGGCGCGTCTCCAGTGGGTTCGGCCTGGGTTTCCTGGCGGGTTGCGGCGCTGGAGAACTCAGCTTCGTTGGTGGTGTTGTTTTCTGCACACCCAGTGAGCCCGAGGGCGGCGGAGGCCACAAGAACAACTGCTGCGCTACGGCCGTGACGGCGAGCCTGGGAGCGCTCGTTCAGACGGGGTGAGTGGAAAGTCATGCCCCTAAAGTATCTGGAAGAGGTGGAACATGAAAGTGATAAGTCGAAATATGGAGCCACAGAGGCAGATTGTGTCCGAATTGTAATCAGTAGCTGATGTACAGCTCTTATGAGGGTGGGGAAAGGGGCGGGATGGCGGCGATGTGGTGCAGGATTGGCAGCGCGTTCGTGCCAATCCGCCACTTGCTACCCCCAGAACGCTCTAGGGCTTCTGCCGTCGACAGGCGGAAACAGATAACATGTGTACGAAGAACTCAGTCGCCACTATTCGAAGGGAATACACAGGCATGGGATTTAACCCAGATTTCGATCTTTTTCAGCTTCCAGAGGAGTACCTGGAGCTACGTGCAGCCATCCGCGATCTCGCTGAGAGCGAGATTGCTCCTCATGCGAAGGACGTGGATGAAAACGAGCGTTTCCCACAGGAGGCCCTGGATGCCTTGAATGCTGCGGGCTTCAATGCGTTGCACGTTCCCGAGGAGTTTGGTGGTCAGGGTGGCGATTCCCTGGCGGCTGTCATTGTTATTGAAGAAGTTGCGCGCGTGTGTGCCTCCTCCTCCCTGATCCCCGCGGTGAACAAGCTGGGTACGATGGGCCTGATCCTGAACGGCTCCGAGGAGCTGAAGAAGGAAGTGCTGGGTGACATCGCCCAGGGTGCGATGGCTTCCTACGCCCTGACCGAGCGTGAGGCAGGATCCGACGCTGCTTCCATGAAGACCCGCGCTGTGCGCGAGGGTGACGAGTGGGTCATCAACGGCTCCAAGTGCTTCATCACCAATGGTGGAAAGTCCACCTGGTACACCGTGATGGCCGTGACGGATCCGGAGGCTGGCGCCCGCGGAATCTCCGCGTTCATGGTGCACAAGGATGATCCAGGATTCTCCGTGTCTGGCTACGAGCACAAGCTGGGCATAAAGGGGTCCCCCACGGCTGAGCTGCTCTTCGAGGATTGCTGCGTTCCTGCGTCACGCATGATCGGTGAGGAGGGAACCGGTTTCAAGACCGCCCTGCAGACCTTGGACCACACCCGTCCAACGATCGGCGCGCAGGCGCTGGGTATCGCCCAGGGTGCGTTCGACGAGGCCGTGAAGTACGTCAAGGAGCGTAAGCAGTTCGGTAAGGCCATCGCCGACTTCCAGAACACTCAGTTCATGTTGGCGGACATGAAGATGAAGATCGACGCCGCACGTCTCATGATTTACACCGCGGCATCCAATGCTGAGCGTGGTGTTGCAGAGGGCGGAGAGAAGCTGGGCCTGATGGCTGCAGGCTCCAAGGCTTTCGCCTCTGATGTGGCCATGCAGGTGACCGTGGATGCGGTTCAGCTGTTGGGTGGCTACGGATTCACCCGCGACTTCCCGCTGGAGCGCATGATGCGTGACGCAAAGATCACCCAGATCTACGAAGGTACGAACCAGATCTGCCGCATGGTGATGGGCCGCCAGATCCTGGGCTAGTGCCCGGGACACCCTGGGCTAGTGCCCGGGATACATAGACGGGCGCCCCTCTGGGGCGCCATTGCGTGAGATTCTTTCTCAGTAGATGCCGCCTGCTGTGCAATACATCAACGGGCGACACATTCTCTATTCCCAGTGTTCGGGATTTTGTCGACGATGGACGCAGAGCCGCTGGCCAATTGCTCTGCGGAATAGCACGACTGTGTCATTCCCAAGCCGGTTGTCTCGCCGAAGGGTTTGACATGTTCCCAATCGCGGCCGTTAAACACCATGACTGCGATCCAGTCAGTGTTTGGCTGGCCCACTCTTGCTATGTGGCCATCACAATCCATGACACTCGGATTGGGCATGGGAGCGATGCCCTGCATAGCCTCCGTGGTGCATTCGCCCACGGGGTTCGGCGCCGAAGCCTCGTGGTCCTCCTGGGGCGCTTCGGCCTCTTCTGACGGAGCCTCAGACGTGGGGTTCACGTCCTCGGAGGAATCACGCTCCGAATCGGATGAGTCCTTCGAATCCGGCGAACCTTCCGAATCGGTGCTCACAGCCGAGAACTGTGCCTGCGGTTCGGGTGAGTCTTCGTCTGAGCCGCACGCACTGATACATAGTCCCGTGCTGAGGAGAAGCGTGAGAAGTAGAGGTTGTTTGGTAGGCCGCATAACGTCGCTTTCTTAGCTTTGTTTCATCTAAGATTAAGGTACTAGTTAGGTTAAGGCCTGCGCCACTGGGGTGGGATACTCATCGGGTGCGCTCCCCATACTTCCCATGAAAGTCCCTACAATGGGGGCCATGGTTGAGATGAAAGATATGATGGCCCCGCCTCCAGTGAAGCTTCCCGAAGAGAATATTCCTGCGGACATTGGCGTTGAGACTGCACTCAAGCACCCCGAAAGCCCTTTGGTCTGGGCGACGATTGCTGAGCGTGCCATCGGGAGTGCCGAGACCGATGATCAGCGGGTTGCTGCCTATGCGGCTGCTCGGACGGGCTACCATCGTAGTTTGGATCGTTTGCGTGCCCATGGTTGGAAGGGTTGGGGTCCGGTGCCTTTCGACCATCGCCCAAATCAGGGGGTGTTGCGCGCTATCGCTGCGTTGGCGTTGGCGTCGAAGATGATTGACGACGATGCCGAATACGACCGCTGCCGTCAGATGCTGTCCGACGCCGACCCCTCGTCCGTGCAGTCTCTTATCGACGACAAACTGTAGCTGAGAGCAGCGATGAGGAAGGGCGAGACCTCACGTTTTTCTTCGAGTATCTATGGTCAGGGAAAAGGTGTTGTGCACCCTGATTCGGGTGATAAGCTGTGAGTTTGGCCACACAGCAGACGTTTCGTGTAGGATAGTGTTTAATTCACTTTCCCTAACATTCTTATGATGGTGGTTGCCATGCGTCCTGTGATGAAATTTCTCAGTCTGGTCTTTGCCGCCGGGACGGTTCTAGCGACGGTTCCTGCATCCCAGGCGCAGGATATGAAAGATGAAAGCACTCTGGTTGGAGACATGCTTGGAGAGTTAGAAGGGGTAGATACCACAGTGACTGCTCCTGATCGTGAGGGTTTGGTGCCTGGTGAGGCTGGTTTTGGGGATAATGTGATTGATAATCATGCTGGTGCGGGGTGGGTTCCTACTGTTGATCCGAAGTCTCGGGTGGTGGTTGGTGGGATGCGTTCTGATCGGGAGGAGGTTCCTGGGGGTTTTTCGAAGGAGCAGGCGGATCGGGCTGAGGTGCAGGAGGCTGCTGAGAGGTGGGGTGTGCGTTTTCGTGGGGTGGGGCAGGATTGTCGGACGTATTGGCCGAGTCCTTTTAGGGTGTGTGGTGCTATTCGGGAGAAGTATGAGCAACTAGGTGGGCCGCGGAGTTTTTTGACGTGGCCGAAGTCGGATGAGTTGGGTGTTCCGGATGGTGTGGGGCGTCGGAGTGAGTTTGTGAATGGGTTTATTTATTGGCATCCGGATACGGGTGCGCATGCTGTGACGACTCATTTTTCTGTGGTGTGGGCGCGTAATGGTTGGGAGGCTGGTCGGATGGGGTATCCGGTCAGTGATGAGTATGGTCTTGGTGATGGTGTGGGTCGTCGGCAGGATTTTCAGCGGGCTCATGTGTTTGGTTCGTTGGCTGGGTTGGCGTCGGTTGAGGGTCGGATCTTTGATCGATGGGTTGAGCTAGGAGGTGAATCCGGGCAGATGCTGGGTTATCCAGTTGAGGATGAAAAGCCGACTCCTGATGGTATCGGGCGGTACAGTAGGTTTGTGTGGGGATTTATATACTGGACGCCAGAGACTGGTGCGCATCCTGTGTATGGTCCTATCTTGGCTCAGTGGGCTGCCGGTGGCTATGAAAAAGGTCCGTATGGCTATCCCATTTCCGATATTCAAGGAGATCCCAACGGTGCAGATAGCCAAGTTTTTCAGAGAGGAAATATAAAAATTCCAGGGATTCCGTCACCTACCTACACGGAGCTGTCGGAGTATATTCCTGCTGGAGAGCAATTCCGGACGCCCGGCGAGTTTAAGGTGATTGGTGATAATTATGATAGGATATTTGAGTGTTGGGGTGAAAAAGATCGCAGGGTGTTGACGATTTTTCATCGTACTGGTGAGCGTCTGGACTGTGGGGGATTTTACCATATTTCACAAAAGCATATGCCAGATGAAAAGTTTATAACTAGGCAGATATGGGAGGACTTTCAGACTTGTGTTGCTTACACTTTGTTCTCTCGTGAGCCTTCTGATAGGGAGAGTCAGCGGGGTACGTACATACGCACAAGGTTTAATACTTATTCAAAGGTCCGTAGTTATGTGATTGTGTGGTCAGATACCAAGTTGATCCGAACAGCTTTTACTGAAGATGATCGAAAAGGAAGGGATTGGGGCGGATGTCGGAAGGGTCTGATCAGGTGATAAATCTTTCTCCCGAATGGGGAGTTGAGTGGGGAATCTGGGGAGGTCAGACGAAAGAAGAAGAACTAAATAGCCAAGAATTTGCAAGCCCTCGAAGCCTTGGATTATCTCCGGGGCTGACGCAGCGTTTAAAAGATTGGAACAGGGCCTGGCTTGATAATTATGTTGGTCCTGATAGAAAGTTTGTTGAAGGACATCATTCTAATAATAAGAGGGGCTTTTCTGAGGATTTGGACCTTGATGGCTGGATACGTGAGGGTTTTATTATTGCTCAGAATTTGGAACGTGAAACTGGATATGGAGTACGTCTAGGGTTTACTAGTTACCTTAGTAGGTACTCTTCTTTTAGAATGTGAAATATGTTTATTGATGAAAATTGTTGTTGCGTTGCTATCTATCCTGATGTGGTAAAGCCTGATGGGATCTGGGGCGTTGCGGAAAAGGAATTGAAAGCCTTCCGGGCGGCATGTAATGAAAAAGACCCGAATATTCTGGATGATTTGAAAGATTGGATTAGGCAATGGGAGGAGAACTTCTATACTGAGTATCTCGAAAAGTATCATCAGGTATGGGAAACAGGCTTCGACGTGCTTGAGTGGATTGCGGAAGGCGATAGAATCTCCGATATTATAGAATCTGAAACTGGCTATAGGGTAGCTAGAGTGTATAGAAAATACGAAGATTGTGTGCAGGTTGATGATGCGCTTAATGGAAGGTGGCGTCCTCGCTATCGGTACTGATTACTCAGGTTTCCCTGGCTACATTTGAGGCAAGCTCAATTGTTAATAATGCAAAATGTGGGGCCTAGGGTTGTGAGAGTCTACGAGCTAAAGAGGGGATAATGGGGGCTAATGGGCGCTATGAGGTTTGATCAAGAAGCCAAGATCCGTGCGCTGTGCTTGCACTACGAGGTGGTTGCTGAGGTGGGCGCGCCGCAAGATCGCTGGGATGCTGGTTATCAACTTGGCGACACTGAACAACTGGATCCTTAATGCTGAGAAGGAAGCAATGGCCTCCTCGGATGTTGCCGAGCGGGACAAGGATGCTGAGATTGCCCGGCTGCGCAATGGAAACAAACAGCTGACAGGGGCCAACGATATCTTGAGGTTGCCGTCGGCTTTGTGTCCAAGCGGAGCTCGACTGCGCGACAATAGTAGTCGTGGAGTTTCTCTATGCTTACCGGCCCTTGTATTCCATCGAGCAGATGTGTCAGGTCCTAGTTGAGTACCAACACCATATTTCTCCTGCGACCTACTATCGGTATCAGACCTGTAGTTTTGGTCCCTCCCGATGCGAAGCTTGACCAAGCATACGAGGCGCACCGGCTCTATGACTTGTGTGTTGCTAGTCGGCGGGTCGTTGAGCGTCGTAAGCTGTGGAAGGACCGGATCAGTGGTGGGTGGCAGATTTTGCTTATGTCTACACCAGGCTGGGTTTTGCTACGTTGCGTTTGGTGCCGACGTGTATTCGCACAGGATACTGTGCTCTAGGGTGGCCGAGTCAAAGGCGCAGAAATGTATATTAGGGCCAGGTACAATACATGATCGGGCGTGCGAAGTTTTGTTATAGTATGGTCTAATACGAAACTTATTAGAACGGCATACACTACAGGTGATGAGGGAAGGAATTGGGGCGGATGTCGGAAGTTCCTGATACGATGATAAATTTAGATCCCGAATGGGGGGTTGAATGGGGAATATGGGGAGGCCAGACAGAGGAAGAAGTGCGAAATAATCCAGGATTTGCAACACCTCAGTATTTAGGGCTGTCTGGAGAATTAACGCAACGTTTAAGGGATTGGAACAAGGCCTGGCTTGATAATTATGTTGGTCCTGATAGAAAGTTTGTTGAAGGACATCATTCTAATAATAAGAGGGGTTTTTCTGAAGATTTGGACCTTGATGGCTGGATACGTGAGGGTTTTATTATTGCTCAGAATTTGGAACGTGAAACTGGATATGGAGTACGTCTAGGGTTTACTAGTTACCTTAGTAGGTACTCTTCTTTTAGAATATGAAATATGTTTATTGATGAAAAGTGTTGTTGTGTTGCTATCTATGCTGATGTGGTAAAGCCTGATGGGATCTGGGGTGTTGCGGAAAAGGAATTGAAAGCCTTCCAGGCGGCATGTAATGAAAAAGCCCCGAATATTCTGGATGATTTGAAAGATTGGATTAGGCAATGGGAGGAGAACTTCTATACTGAGTATCTCGAAAAGTATCATCAGGTATGGGAAACGGGCTTCGACGTGCTTGAGTCGGTTGCGGAAGGTGATCGAATCTCCGACATTATAGAATCTGAAACTGGCTATAGGGTAGCTAGAGTGTATAGAAAATACGAAGATTGTGTGCAGGTTGATGATGCACTTAAAGGAAGGTGGCGTCCTCACTATCGGTCTCGCTATGGGCGCTGATTGCCCATGTTCCCTTGGTTTCATCTGAGAAATATGCTCAGGCCTGGAAAGAGTTAATAGATGAGCATGGCTGGTTAGACGAAGGCGACCGCATCTGCGCTGCCATCGAGAGTAATACCAGATACAAGGTAGCGAGACTGTACCAAGAATATCGGGGATTTAAGATCTACTGGAACGGTAAAGTGAGAGATCGGCAATGAGGTGCTCAGCGTCGATATGACGCTGGGCACCTCATTGTTTTGGCAGTGTGCGCTCCTGATAGCTAAAGCTGACCACCGGGGTTGCGCGGTTTAAGGAACCTGGATAACTCCGGCGGTGGGCAGGAAGTTGCAGGTGCTTGGAGCTGCATCCTTGTTGTTCACGGTGAATCCGCCATCAATGTAGGCGAGCACGGTGCCGGGGCCGGTCTGGGCTGCACCGTTGACGGTGCCGGGGCCTTCTGGGTTGATTCCGTTGAAGCCCAGTGGGGTAACGCCGCGCTTGCCGTTGTTGATGTTGACCCAGTGAACATTCATCTGGGAGTGCTGTTCCTTGGCAATGGTTCCGGTGCCCAGGCCGGTGAACACGAAGTTCACTTCGCCTGGCGCAACGCCCGGGAGTGGCAGGTTTGCTGGACCCGGGACCGCTGCTGCGGTACCGACAGCGTTGTTCTTGCCGCCGATGCAGTTCTGGGAGATAGTTGGCCATGCGAACTGGGTGAAGTGTGGGCCGTTCTTAGGGATCGGTACTCCCTTGCCTTCCTCGCCGCGGAAGAAACCAACAAGCTTGGTGAGTGCTGCTCCAACCTGTGGTGGAACGTTAGGGTTCTTGGTGAATTCTTCGATGGCGTTCAGGGTTTCGGCATTGGGGCGGCCGAGGTGATCCAAGGATCCTACCTGTGCGTTAGCAGTTGCTGGGGCGATCAGCGTAGGTACTGCCAGGGCGCAGGCGGTGCTGAGGCCCACAAGGGCGCGAAAAGATCGTTTGGTGATAGACACGGTCAACCTCTCAAATTGGTGAACATCACGAGTAACATTAACCACATTAGTCACTTTGTTCACATCTGTCATGCTGTATGATCGTTTTGCTTACATTAGCACCCCTAGCCTCGGATGTCATCACAACGAAGAAATTTTTATAGATTCGGGCAAAAGAGCCTCTGGCCAGCACGGATGTCAGTAACACGCAGGGCGCTACCGCCTGTCGAATGGATCGAACCTGGGGTGAGGGGGTAGAATGCTGTGGTTAAACTTTTCCCCCACATAAGGAAGATTTGGGATCTTGGCTAGAACTGAATTCCGTAATGTTGCCATCGTCGCACACGTTGACCACGGTAAAACCACCCTGGTGAACGGCATGCTGGAACAATCCGGTGCCTTCGGCGACCACGGTGAGCACACGGATCGCGTGATGGACTCCAATGATCAGGAACGCGAGCGCGGTATCACGATCTTGGCGAAGAACACCGCCATTCACCGCAAGGGTCTAGGTAAAGACGGCGGCGACCTCATTATCAACGTGATTGATACCCCAGGCCACGCCGACTTCGGTGGCGAGGTTGAGCGCGGCATCTCCATGGTGGATGGAGTGGTTCTGCTGGTTGACGCCTCCGAAGGTCCACTCCCGCAGACCCGCTTCGTGCTGACCAAAGCCCTCGAAGCCAAGCTGCCGGTTATCATTTGCGTCAACAAGACCGACCGCCCGGACGCCCGCATTGACGAGGTTGTCACCGAGTCTCAGGACCTCCTGCTGGAAATCGCGGCAGGCCTGGAAGATGACGACGCCGCCGCGGCCGCCGAAGAATTGCTCGACCTTCCTGTGCTCTACGCCTCCGGTCGAGAGGGCAAGGCGTCGACGGAGAATCCAGGCAACGGCAACGTGCCCGAGGCGGCGGACCTGCAGGCCCTCTTCGACGTCATTTACGACGTGCTGCCTGAGCCATCGGCGTCCGTGGACGGCCCACTGCAGGCGCACGTCACCAACCTTGACTCGTCCGACTTCCTGGGCCGTATCGCTCTGCTGCGCATCTACTCCGGACAGATCAAGAAGGGCCAGCAGGTTTCCTGGATCCACTACGACGAAGACGGCGCACAGCACATCAAGCAGGTGAAGGTTGCAGAGCTGCTGCGCACCGTGGGCTTCGAGCGCCAGCCGGACACGGAGGCCATCGCCGGTGACATCGTCGCCATCTCCGGTATTTCGGACATCATGATCGGCGACACGATTGCCGACGTGGACGACCCACAGCCGCTTCCGCGCATCAAGGTCGATGAGCCAGCTATCTCCATGACTATCGGCGTGAACACCTCTCCGATGGCAGGCCAGGGCGGCGGCGATAAGCTGACCGCCCGCATGGTGAAGGCCCGCCTGGATCAGGAATTGATCGGTAACGTCTCCATCAAGGTGCTACCTACCGAGCGTCCCGATGCCTGGGAGGTTCAGGGCCGAGGCGAGATGGCTCTGTCCGTGCTGATCGAGAACATGCGCCGCGAAGGCTTTGAGCTGACCGTTGGAAAGCCACAGGTTGTGACGCAGGTCGTGGACGGCAAAACCATGGAGCCGTACGAGATGCTGACCGTGGATTCCCCATCCGAGTTCCAGGGTGCGATCACCCAGCTGCTGGCTACCCGCAAGGGTCAGATGCAGACGATGGATGTCCGCGAAGGCGACTGGGTGCGCATGGAGTTCCGCATCCCAGCCCGCGGCCTGATCGGTTTCCGCACCCAGTTCTTGACGGAGACCCGTGGCGCAGGTATCGCCAACTCCATCTCCGATGGCTGGGACGAGTGGGCCGGCGCCATTAAGTCTCGCCCCACGGGATCCCTGGTGGCTGACCGTTCCGGACAGATCACCGCCTATGCACTCCAGCAGCTGGCTGACCGCGGCGACTTCTTCGTCGAGCCAGGCATGGAAGCCTACGAGGGCATGGTTGTGGGTGCGAACAACCGTGATGAGGATATGGACATCAACATCACGAAGGAAAAGAAGCTCACCAACATGCGTTCTGCCACGGCAGACGCCACGGTCACCCTGGCCAAGGCCCGCACCCTGTCTTTGGATGAGGCACTGGAGTTCTGTGGCAACGACGAGTGCGTGGAGGTTGGACCGAACGTTCTGCGCGTCCGCAAGACCATCCTGAACGCAACCGAGCGTGCTCGTGCACGCTCCCGCGAGAAGCAGCGCAACAACAAGTCCTAATGTAGGGGCTGTATGGTACTGGTGACAGTGAGCCGGTGAATGACCCAAGGAGGCACGTGGAGTGACGAAGAGTAGTACTGCGCGTGCCTTCGCGGCGTCTGTGGCAGCGGCACTAGTGCTGGCATCCTGTTCCGCCCGCCCGAGCGACGCTCCCACGGTCGAGGACCGCATGCCGGCCGAGCAGAACTCCCAATCTGCCCGCACGAACAACGAGGCCAGGGAGAAGGCGGAGCACAAGGCTCAGGAGGAAGCCCGCCGGGTGATCCGCGTGGGCGTGGACTCCTTCACCGGCAACCTGAATCCTCACATGAAGGGCAATCTGGATCCGGTGGTGTCCGCCATTTCGGACCTAACCCTGCCCAGCGTGTTCACCGCCGGCCCGAAGGGCCTGGTGATGGACAAGGACCTCGTGGAGTCCGTGAAGCCGGACGACGAGGAGGCCCCCACCCGCGTGACCTACACGCTGACCTCGGCGGCGCAGTGGTCCGATGGCACGCCGATTACAGTCAGTGATTTCCAGTATTTGGCCGAGGAACTAGCCGAAGAACCCGCGGCGGCGGAATCCGGCCTGTATCAGCACATTAAAACCATCGAAACCAGCGTGTCCTCCACGCATTTCACGGTGGTGTTCGATCAGCCATTTACCTCCTGGAAACGCCTTTTCCACCACTTATTGCCTAGCCATATTTACCGCGGGGAAAATCGCCCCTTTGCCGAAATGATGCGGGAGGCCTCAGCCGCTTCCGGTGGTGCTTACGCGTTGAAACATATCGACGCCGGGCGCGGGTTCGTAGAACTCCAACGCAATGACCGGTACTGGGGTGAGGAACCGGCTGCGACGGATCGCATCCTGTTCACCAGCGTTCCCGATATCAACACCGGCGCGCAGATGCTGCGCACCAAGCAGATCAACATGCTGGTCCAACAGTCTGAATCCACAACGCAGCTCACGCTGAACCAGCTGAAAGACGTGCAGCAGCGCAGCCTGGTGCGTCCGGTGCAGCTCAACCTGGTCTTAAACTCCCAGAAACCGGGACTCACCACCAGCTCCGCCCGAGCACACATCCTCAGCAGCATTCGCGCCCGGGAAATCGGGCAGATCGTGGCACAGGATATGGACGCCGAACGGCCTGAGTGGCAGGTCTCGCCGAGTGCCTCTCACGCCCCGAAGCGCGCGCACTTCACCGCCGACGAACCGCTGGTGATCGCGGCTCCGCAGGAAGACCAGAAGGCAGTGGTGGCCGCCCGCACGGCCGCGGACCAGCTGAGCCAGGCGGGCATTCCGGCGCGCGCCGTGCAGCAGGACTCAGTGGAATTATTTTCCCGAACATCCACGAAGGATGCGCCCGATGCAATTGTGTTGTGGCAGTATTCTCCCTCTGATTTAGGGGACTATGTATCCCAATTCCAATGCAAATCTGGAAAGGGGAAGAATGCTGAGGAGCCGCACGCTGCGGCGTCGTCGGAAAAATTAGACGATCACTCCGAATCACAGGGCGAGCACGCACATCCATCACACGGGCAGGACAGCACCTCACGTGCCACGTCGCTGCCGCCGGTGCAGGAGGGAGACGTGCCACTCGGCGGAGGCAACGTGTCCGCGCTGTGTGACAACGACATCAACGCCCTGCTCGCCAAGCTCGAGGCCGGGGACGAGGACCTGCGCGGCTCCCGTGAAGAGCTGAACACGCTCATCGCCGAGCAAGCAGTCGTGCAGCCCCTGCTGGGCAGCCGCAGTAGCGTGGCGCGGGCGAAGGTGTTGCAAGGCCCCACCAACGAGTTGGCGGAGTGGCCGATCACCTCCAGCGCGGGAATCTTCGCCACGGCGCATCAGTGGACGATCGACCCGCTGGCTGACACGAAGGAGAATCATGACAGGCACGGATAACGGCAGCACACCCACCATCGTCGCCGTTCACGCGCACCCCGACGACGAAGCCATCTGGACCGGCCTCGCCCTCGCCAAAGCCGTGCGGCTGGGCGCGAAGGTCATCAACGTGACCTGCACGTTGGGGGAGGAAGGCGAGGTCATCGGGGACGAGCTCGCCCGATTAGTGACCGACGCCCAGCGCCCCGACGGGACCGGCCTGCTGGGTGGCTACCGCATTGCCGAGCTCCAGCGGGCCCTGACGTCCCTGGGAATCGACGCGGGCCCTGTATTTCTGGGAGGGGTGGGGCGCTGGCGAGACTCCGGGATGGAGGGAACGCCGTCCATCGAGCATCCGCGGGCGTTTGCTCATGTGGATAACTTCGACGAGGAGGTTCAGCAGCTCGCGCAGCTGCTGGAGGAACTCCGACCGGACATCGTCATCACGTATGCCACGGATGGCGGGTACGGCCACCCGGATCACAAGCGCGCTCATCGCGTGACGCACGCCGCGGTGGAACGGCTGGAAGCAGTGATGAAACCACGCCAGATCCTGTGGTGTGTGAGCGACCGGCAGGCCATCGATGACGGGCTTGCGGGCGTGAGCGGATCCGAGATTCCGGAGGGCTGGCGCTTCGGTGAGGTGGCCGCGGCGGACCACAGCGAGGTGGACTTCACCATCCATGGCACCAGCCAGGACGTGGCGGCGAAGGCTGCGGCGATGGCGGACCACGCCACGCAGGTGGTGGTGGATGGGCCGGTGTTCGCGCTGTCCAACCAGATTGTGCAGCCGCTGTTGGATACGGAAGCTTATACCGTGGCGTTCACTGCGCCCGGGGAGGATAGGGACTACGCACAGCGGTTCTTCGAGGGCGAGGCTGCGACGGACAAGACGGCCGAGACGGTGACGGGTTTCATGACAGAAAGTGACGAGTTCTAGTGCATAAGGACACCAGCGAACCCCACTGGGGCGACCCCACCCGCTCCCAGGCACGGCGGGATGTCACGCGGAAGGAAACCATCATGGGGCTATCCTGGCTGTCGGTCGGGATCCTGTTTGGTCTGTTTGTGGAAATCCTGTACGTAGGCTCTAGGATTACCGTGGGTGGAACCGGAATACCTGTTCCGTGGACCATACTCTTCGCGTTTTTCTTTAATCGCTCTATTTCGAGGATCGCGAAGCTGTGGACTGACAATCCGCTGGTCGCGGCGATTCCTTTCCTCCTGTGGACCTTCGGTTTCATCGCGTTGACTGCGTGGCCAACCGTGGGTATCACGGGTGACCAATTAGTGCCACAGACCGTTTGGTCTATATTGGTATTTATAGCCGGTTTGGCTGGAGGAGCGTGGCCGTTGCGACCACGCTTCCCGGATTTGGGCACCCCACAGCCAACCGCTGCCACAGTGCGACAAACTAGCAAGTGAGAAAGAAGAGATAATGACTTACACCATCGCACAGCCATGCGTTGACGTCATGGACCGAGCATGTGTTGAAGAATGCCCCGTTGATTGCATCTACGAGGGGAAGCGCTCCCTGTACATTCACCCTGACGAGTGTGTGGACTGTGGTGCTTGCGAACCCGTCTGTCCTGTGGAAGCCATCTTCTATGAGGATGATGTTCCGGAGGAGTGGGAAGAGTTTAACGACGCCAACGCAGCCTTTTTTGACGACTTAGGCTCTCCGGGTGGCGCGGCCAAGCTGGGCCCACAGGACTTTGACGCTGAGCTGGTGGCTGCCCTGCCACCTCAGAACGAAGAATAAGAACAGCAATTGCTGCAGCACTCGACCAGTTATTGATCAGCTTCGAACGCAGAACTTGAGCATGAGTCAGTAGCTGCGTGTAAGCACGACACAAGAAAAGCAGACATCGCACCATGGCACCCACTCGCATCCCCGTCGCCCAACAGCTCCCGGATTTCCCCTGGGATTCCTTGGCGGAGGCAAAGGCAACGGCGCAGGCTTACCCGGACGGGATTGTTGACCTGTCGGTCGGAACTCCAGTTGACCCTGTAGCTCCGCACATCCAGTTGGCTTTGAGTGAGCATGCAGCTCAGCCGGGTTACCCCCAGACGAAGGGTACCCCGGAGCTGCGCGCGGCGATTGTGGGTGCGATGGAGCGGCGCTATCGCGTGACGGGCCTGGACCCGGAGCGTGCCGTGTTGCCGGTGGTGGGCACGAAGGAGGCAATCGCCTGGCTGCCGACTCTGCTGGGCATTGGTGAGGGCCACACCGTGGTGATCCCGGAGTTGGCATACCCCACCTATGAGGTCTCAGCGAAGCTCGCCGGGGCGACCGTGGTGCGCAGTGACTCGCTGCTGAAGCTGGGGCCGTCCACGCCGTCGTTGATCTACATCAATTCCCCGGCGAATCCTCATGGCAAGGTCTTGGGGGTGGCGCATCTGCAGAAGATGGTGGAGTTCGCGCGTCAGCGCGGCACGATCATCGTGTCCGACGAGTGCTACCTGGGTCTCGGCTGGAACGACAACAACTCCAGAGAGGATTCCACCCGGCCGGTGTCTATCCTGGATCCCGAGGTGTGCGGCGGGGACCATACCAACCTGATCGCGGTGCATTCTCTGTCGAAGACTTCCAACTTGGCGTCCTATCGTGCAGGCTGGCTGGCCGGTGACACGCAGCTGATCCAGGAGCTGTTGGAGGTGCGCCGTCACGCGGGCCTGATGAACCCCGGTCCTATTCAGTCGGCGATGATCGCGGCTCTTGAGGAAGATGGCCACGAGATGCTGCAGAAGGATCTGTATCGTCAACGCCGAACCGTGTTGCGCGCGGCACTGGAGCAGGCTGGCTTCAGTATCGATTACTCCGATGGTGGCCTGTACCTGTGGGCAACCGAGGGCCGCAATTGCCGGGAGACGGTGGACCGCCTCGCCGCCATTGGCGTGCTATGTGCACCGGGGGACTTCTACGGACCGACGGGCGTGGAGCATGTGCGCATTGGCCTGACTGCCACGGACGAGAAGATCGACGCCGCCGCGCAGCGCATCGCGACGTTGCTGTCGAAATAACTCGTGTCTCGCTGGCGGCCTACGCCACGGCAGGGAGTATCGGCTCAGCGCGTGGTGCTGCGGGGCCACGTGCCTGCCGATGGTGTGGAGTACTGGGCGGCTGGTGCCGGGGATTCACCCTTTCCTCCGGGGACACTGCTGGAACCGCTCACAGCTTTGGATGTTCCCACTCCGGCATGGTTTCACCCGCAGGTGCATGAGGAGCCGGACTACCTTCTGAACCTGGATATTCCCGTGCTGTATGAGTCGCGGGATGTTCTGGTGGTGGATAAGCCCCATGGGTTGCCGTCCACTCCCAATGGCTCGTTGATGCGGGCGAATGCGCAGACGATGTTGCGCGTTCACCGTTCAGAGATGGATCTGGTGGCGGCGCATCGGCTGGATCGTCTGACTGGGGGAGTGCTGCTGTTATCGCGCAGGCCGGACACTCGAGGGTTTCTGCAGACTCAGTTTCTGCGGCGCACTGTGGCTAAGACCTATGTGGGACGCTCAGCCGTGCGGGTCGCGGGATTTGAACAGGAGACGGTGGTGGAGCTGCCGATGCTCAAGATCAAGGACGTACCCCAGGTGAGGGTGGATCCGGCGGGCAAGCTCACCAGAACTCGGGTGCGGTTGCTGGGGCGCACGGAGGCGGGGGAGTGGGAGTATCTTCTGCGTCCAGAAACGGGGCATACGCATCAGTTGCGGGTGCTGATGAATCATCTGGGAGCGCCGCTGGTGGGGGACAGTACGTACCCGATGTATCGGCCAACGGATTTTAGTAATGAGGCGCTACGGACCGAACCGCGTTTGGGCTTGCGGGCGGTGTCTCTTACTTTTCGCGATCCTGCTGTGGGCGGAAGAGCTGTAGAAATCACACAAAAATAGACGTTTGTGAACTATTTTTTCAAATCTATTGATTTTGGGAAAGAAATGGACTAGGGTGAAATAATGACTCCCGAAAATATCTCAGTCCGCCCTAACAGGTCGCCTCAACCCACTAGCAGCGAACGCATTGCAGTGGGTGCGGCGATTGTCGGGATTCTCGTCGCCGTCATCGGCGCCTTCGTGATCAACGATAACGATCTGTATCACTGGTGGGCCGTCCTTGGCTGTGGGATTGTGGCGCTTATCTTCGGTATCCGTGCGAAGTCCGTCAAGCTGGCTGTTCTAGGAGTGTGTGTCATCCTTCTTCCCCCGGTCCTTTTGTTCGGATCCTGGGCAATATACACACTCATACATCTGTAGTTCCTATCTCGCAGGTAGTGCCTACCCCTTAAAATGAAGAAGCACCCACTGACAATTCAGTGGGTGCTTCTAGGCGAAAAATAAGGCGCGGTCAGACGCTTAATTCTTGTGCAGATCCTCGTTGAGCTCCACAGCATTGGTGTTCACCACAGCCTCCACTTCACCGGAGACGGAGTTGCGTCGGAAGAGAATGCCAGACTGTCCGGACAGTTCCGCAGCCTTCACTGCAGCGCCCTCCTCGGCGCCCACAAGCTCAGCCACAGCACCGCGGACCACAACCTTGGTTCCGTAGGTGAGATACAGCCCAGCTTCCACGGTGACGTCATCGCCAATGGAAATGCCGATGCCGGAGTTAGCGCCCAGCAGGCACCGCTCGCCCACGGAAATGACCTGCTTGCCGCCGCCGGACAGGGTGCCCATGATGGAGGCGCCGCCACCCACGTCTGAGCCGTTGCCCACAACAACACCACCAGAGATACGGCCTTCCACCATGGAGCTTCCCAAGGTTCCGGCGTTGAAGTTCACGAAGCCCTCGTGCATCACGGTCGTGCCCTCAGCCAGGTGCGCGCCCAGGCGCACGCGGTCGGCGTCGCCAATGCGCACACCGGTCGGCACCACGTAGTCCACCATGCGTGGGAACTTGTCCACCGAGTACACGGTCACAGGACCGCGCTCTGCCTGCAGACGCTCGCGCACCGCAGCAAAGCCCTCCACCTTGCAGGGGCCGTGGTTGGTCCACACCACATTGTTGAGCTTTCCGAACACCCCATCCAGGTTGCAGCCATGAGGCTTGATCTCACGTCCGGAGATCAAGTGGAGGCGCAGGTAGGCATCGAACGTGTCCGCAGGGGCTGCCTCAAGATCCTCGATGACGGTACGAACATGCACGCGGGTGGTGCCGCGAACCTCATCAGTGCCGGCCAGGGGACCCTCATGAGATTGTTCGGTACCGGAGGCCGTGGCGTCGGTCGACAATGCGAATTCGGTGAACAAGACGTCGAGGACATCGCCCTCGGCGGTCAGGGTTGCGTATCCAGTTCCAATAGCTCCAGTCATGGTTGTCGATACTACCTTTCTTTAAGCCTCGGGGGTGTGAGCAGGGTTCTTCGAGCGGCCGGCGATGACGAGGCCCAGCACGGACAATGCCACGAAGGTGCCGATGGCGAACAGTAACTGCGGGCGGGCGTCGCCATCCCACAGCATCAGGGTTGCCAAACCGGCCAGAAGTATCACGGTAATCCACGGCAGGACGGGGTAGCCCCACATGCGGACAACCAGCGTGCCTTCGGCTTCCAGCTCGGGGCGCAATTTAATTTCGGACAACGTGATCATCGCCCAGATCACCAACAGTGAGCCACCCACAATGTTGAACAGAATGCCGATCAGGTTATCGGGGCCCCAGAATTGCAAAGCCACGGACACGAACGCGAAAATCAGGGAGCTGTACACTGCAACATTGGGAACGTGGGAGCTATTCACGGACGTGAAAATGCGTGGAGCATTGCCCTGCTGGGCAAAGGAGAAGACCAGGCGAGACGTAGCGTAAATCTGAGCGTTAAACGCGGACAACAGGGCCAGCACAATGATGACTTCCATGAATGGAACCACACCGGGAATGTTCGCCAGCGCCAACACGCGAGTGAATGGGGAGTCGGAGGCGCCGGAGGCCTCACCCATAGATTCATACGGCAGTAAGGCCGTAATCAGGAAGACAGAGCCCAGGTAAAACACGGAAATACGCCAAATCACCGCACGGGTGGCAGAGGCGATGGAGCGCGACGGATCCTCGGACTCAGCAGCGGCGATGGTAATGATTTCAATGCCACCGAACGCGAACGCCACAGCCAGAAGGCCCGTGGCCACACCCGGAATGCCATGGGGGACAAAGTCAGAGAAGTGCGACAGGCCCGGGGAATCGTAATTCGGGAAGAGGCCAAAGAACAGCCCGAAGCCGATCAGCATGAATGCGGCGATCACGGCCACCTTGATGAAGGCGAACCAATACTCGAATTCGCCGAATCCGCGCACACCCGCCAGGTTCACAATGGAGAAAAACAGCACGGCAATCAGCGCAGGAAGCCACGGCTGTACCCCAAACCAATTCGCCATAATCGCCGAGGCGCCGGTGATTTCCGCGCCCATCACCATAATCAGCATGAACCAATACAGCCAGCCCAAACTAAAACCGGCCCAATTGCCAAAGGCGTAGGTTCCATAGGTGGCGAATGTGCCGGAGGCCGGACGGGCGGACGCCAATTCGCCTAGCATCTGCATCACGAAAATAACGATGACACCGGCGACGATATAGGACAACAGAACCGCGGGTCCGGCAGCCTGGATTCCCTTGCCCGTGCTGAGGAACAGGCCCGCGCCAATGGCCGAACCCAGTCCCATCATGGTCAGGTGGCGCGTTTTCAGATCGCGGCCTAGCTCCTGATCTTGTGTGGGTGTAGAAGTACTCATAGAAGCATTAGAACACACGTCACGTAGCATGGATGATTGATGATCCCCCCAAAAAACACTGATTCTCTAACCCCGCCCGCAGCGCAGACCCTGTGGGACGCACTGAACAACGGTCCCGTGGAGCTCACCCGCGCGCTCGTGGACATTTACAGCGAGTCTCACCACGAGCAGCAGATCGCCGATGCCCTGGAGCCTGTGCTGCGCTCTATTCCGCAGGTCGAGGTGACCCGGCGCGGCAACACGCTGGTGGCGCGGACCGCTCGCGGGCTTGCCGAGCGCGTGGTGCTGGCCGGTCACATTGATACGGTTCCTCCCGCGGATAATCTGCCCAGCCGGCTGGTGCACGATCCGGATGCCGGCGAGGACGTGATCTACGGGTTGGGCAGCGTGGATATGAAGTCCGGGTGTGCCTGCTACCTCCATGCGTTTGCCACCATGGCCCAGGGCGAGGACCTGACCCGGGACATCACCCTGGTGCTGTACGAGGGGGAGGAGGTCGCCTCCCGCTACAACGGCCTGAACCACCTGGTCTCGTCCGATCCGGATCTGCTGCAGGGTACCGTGGCGTTGCTGGGTGAGCCGTCCGGTGGGCTGATCGAGGCGGGATGCCAGGGGACGATCCGCGTGAAGGTCACCGCCCACGGGGTGCGCGCCCATTCCGCCCGCTCGTGGCTGGGTGATAACGCGCTGCACAAGTTGGCGCATGTCCTGGTGCGTGTTGATCAATTCGACGCCCAAGTGGTCGACGTGGACGGCCTGGAATACCACGAAGGGCTTAATGCTGTGATAGCTGAGTCGGGCGTGGCCACGAATACAATCCCCGATGAGGCCTGGGCTTTTGTGAACTTCCGCTATGCTCCGCACCGTACTGCCGAGCAGGCCTTGGACCTGTTGTTTGAGGTGATGGGTGCGGGCACTCCAGATGCACCCGCTGAGGGGTTCAGCCTGGAGATCGACGATATCTCTCCGGCGGCGACGCCTGGGTTGGACCGTCCGGCGACCGCAAGCCTAGTGGCAGCGACCGGGGGGAATGTGCGCGCGAAGTTCGGTTGGACCGATGTTGCCCGCTTTACCCAATTGGACATCCCTGCGGTGAATTTCGGGCCGGGGGATCCCGGCTTGTGCCACACGAAGGACGAGCATTGCCCGGTATCACAGATCCGTCAGGTCAGTGAGCAGTTGCTGAGCTTCCTGCGGAGCTAGGGTCTGCCGCGCGCGTGGTGGGGTGAGAGCCGTCGCCGAGCGAGACCGGCCGCAGCAACGTACTGTGAGAGCCATGAGCGACAGTACTTCTTCGTCCACATCATCCACGTCGGCATCAACGCCGTCATCCAAGCCACAGCGCGATTTCGGCTACCGCGGCCCCGTGCTGGTGCGCGGTCGTCAGCGCGACAGCGCCGACCGCTCCACCACGGATAAGCGCCTGCTGCGTCAACAGCCCCACACGGACTGGCTGCACACCGACCCGTGGCGCGTGATGCGCATCCAATCGGAGTTCGTGGACGGCTTCGGTGCGCTGGCGAAAATCCCCAAGGCCATTACTGTGTTTGGCTCAGCCCGGATTGATGAAGACCACCAGTACTACCGCACCGGCGTGGAACTGGGAAAGCTGATTCACGAAGCCGGTTACGCCACCATTACCGGCGGCGGCCCGGGACTGATGGAAGCCGCGAACCGCGGATGCTGGGAAGCGGGAGGCCTGTCCATTGGCCTGGGCATCGAGCTTCCTATGGAACAGGGCTTGAACCCCTACATCGACTTAGGCTTAAACTTCCGATACTTCTTCGTGCGCAAGACGATGTTCCTGAAATACTCCCAGGCCTTCGTGTGCCTGCCGGGTGGTTTCGGCACCCTGGATGAACTCTTCGAAGCGCTGGTGATGGTGCAGACGGAGAAGGTGGAACGCTTCCCGATCATCCTGATCGGCACGGAGTTCTGGGGTGGGCTCGTGGACTGGATTACCACCCGCCTGGTGGACGAGGGCATGATCGCGCCGGAGGACGTGGACCTCATTCACGTCACCGATGATCCTGCCGAGGCTGTGAACTTTTGTGTGGCGGTGCACCAGCATCAGGAAGACGAACGCCGCATTGAGGACTTGAAAGCCCGCCAGGAGGAGCTTCGTCAGGAGCAGGAAGAGCTGGCTGCCACGCTGGAGCACTTGGGTCAGCAGCGCGATGAGTCGCGGGGCCATCAGCGCGACGAGCCGAGGGATCAGCAGCGCGGCTAACGGTGCCTCTGTAGGGCCCGGGATGTAGATTATTAACTATGTTTTGGATCGTGTCTCTCCTCGGAGCTGTGGTGTTCGGCGCCCTTCTGACGCTGGTGCTCGGCACCGCCGTGGGTCGTCAGGAAGATTACCCGCCACGCCTGGAGGGGCCGGACGCCCAAGAGCCGTGGAAAACCCTCTTGGACGCCCCGATCACAGCCTCCTCGGTCCAGGAGATACAGTTCGCGCAATCCGTGCGCGGGTACAACCCACAGCAGGTTGATGCGTATCTGGAACGGGTGTCCGCCCGCCTTGAACAGCTGGAACGCCAGCCTCACCACCACCACAACACACACGACAGTTAGAAAGGTTGTTCTGTTTCACATGTCTGCCCTGCCACGAATCCCACAGCCCACCGTCACCATCGCAGTGGGTGACGCAGTCGAAGGCAACGAGGTCATCTCTGCCCGCATCGTCGTGGACGACTGTGTAGGAACCGTGGAGCTGCGCCCCGGTCAGGCAGGGCAGTCCGTGGAATGGGTGACCGGCGTTCCCACAGATCCCACTCCCGACCACGACCTGACCGATAGTGCCGAATTCTTCGACGATGGATGGCGCGCCGCTGGTGGCTCGCTGGTGCGTCGTATTTCCACGCAGATTGACGGTCACCCGGTGCGCGCGAAGAAGCATCTCGTGCAGGTGCGCGTGCCGGACGTCGCGACAGCCACCAATGTCCAGTCCCTGGTGATCGGCCTGGTGGTGGGCAATCACACCCTCGTGACCTCGCACACCAAGAAGGCGCGTGTTCAGGCCGTCAATATCGTCTTCGAGCACACGGACCCGTCTCGCGTTCAGGCGCTTAGCGAGGCCGCAGCCCACGGCGAACGCCTGGCACAGGCCACGTGTCTGGCACGCGACCTGTCCAACACCCCCAGCAACATCAAAACGCCCGAGTGGCTGGCCAACAAGGCCCTGACCGCGGTGGAGGACATCCCGGGCGTGAAGGTCCGCGTGCGCGATAAAGCATGGCTGAAGTCCAAGGGCTTCGGCGGAATCCTCGCGGTGGGTGCCGGATCCAAGCACAAGCCTGCGTTGGTGGAGATGGAATGGAACCCGGACAGGGTGGGCCAGCGGCGTCGACGTAAATCGGTCCTGCTGGTCGGCAAGGGCGTGACCTTTGATACTGGAGGTATTTCTCTGAAGCCCGCCGCAGGCATGGGCTCCATGCGCACGGACATGACCGGCGGGGCCAGCGTCCTGGCAGCCTTCCGGGCCTTGGCGCAGATGCAAGTGCCGCGCCGGGTGGTGGCGCTGATCCCTATGGCGGAAAACATGGTGGATGGAAAGTCCTATCGCCCCGGTGACGTGGTAGAGCACTACGGTGGCATCACCACCGAGGTGTCCAACACGGACGCCGAGGGTCGGATGCTACTGGCCGATGCCGTGGCGTATGGCACGAAGAAGTACAAGCCCTCCACCGTGGTGACGCTGGCGACCCTGACGGGCGCGGCCAAGCTGGCCCTGGGTCTGCGTGTGGGTGCTGTATTCGCCCCCAACTGGGGCAAGGGCGTGAAACTTGCCCGACGCGGCGCCGTGGTGGGCGAGCGGTGGTGGCCGATGCCGATGCTGGAGTACCTGGAGGATGCGGTTGATTCCACCGTGGCGGATGTGCACCAAACCCCGAAGGGGCCGGGTGCTGTGACGGCGGCGATGTTCCTGCGACGCTTCACCCGCGGTGTGCCTTTCTACCACCTGGATATCGCGGGCCCCGGCCGCGCTGAGTCCACGTTTGACGAGATCACCCCACTGGGAACCGGATTTGGCGCCCGTACGCTGATAAATTGGTTGTCCCGCTAAGACGCGGTGCCCCCACGTGCGCTACAGTGAATGGCATTGAGCAAAAATAGTGATGATTGGATGGTCTTAAAGCAGTGCTTGCTGATGTGATTGACCTCTTGGCGGATCCCGTAGATGGCACTCCGTTGGCCGCTGGCGATGATCAGTGGCGCACGCTGGTGTCCCCATCTGGGCATAGCTACGACGTTGCTCGTCAGGGTTATGTGACCCTCGCCGGCGGCTCTGGCCTGCGCTACAGCGGTGACGATGCCTCCATGATCGATGCGCGTGAAACCTTCCTCTCTGGCGGCCATTTCGCGCCGTTTGTGGAGGCCGTGTCTCACAACGTGGAGCAGGTTCTGGACGACGCCCAGGTCTCCCAGGACGCCCAGCCCGCCCTGGTGGAGGTCGGCGCTGGAACGGGCTACTACCTGTCGCACGCACTGGATCTGATTGAGGGCTCCCGCGGCATTGGTATCGACGTGTCCACGGCCGCCGCGAAGCGTCTGGCGCACGCGCACCCACGCGTGGGTGCCGTGGTAGCCGATGCGTGGTCGACCTTGCCCATCCGTTCTGGTTCTATCGACGCCATCGCTGTGGTCTTCGCTCCACGCAATGCGGCGGAGTTTGCGCGCATCTTGGCCCCGAAGGGGCAGGTGGTTGTCTTGACCGCTGAGGTGGGGCACCTCGCGGAGCTGCGCGAGCCTCTGGGAATCATCGATGTGGAAGAGGGTAAGGTGCAGCGCATGATCGCGCAGGCCTCTGGCCACTTGGTGCCGGTGGGGGAGTCCGAGGTCATCGAGTTCACGATGAAGCTGGACCAGGCGTCCATCGCGGCGCAGATTGGCATGAGCCCGTCGGCTCGGCATATTCACCCTGATGTGCTGCAGGAGCGGATTGCGGCTCTGCCGGAGACGATGGAGGTGACCGCCCGCGCGGCGATCACCCGTTTGGCGAAGGCTGACTCCGCGAACTAAGGCAGAACTCGCGAACTAAGGCAGAAGCCGCGGACGCCCGCTCGCGTTCGCGGGTTAGTCGTCCTCGCCGGTACCAGCCAGGCGCATCTGCAGCTCCTGTCCATTCGCGGAGAAGGAGCCGATCACTCGGGCGCCGCCGGTGGTGGCGATCTCCATGCCCTTGAGCTTGCGATCCACAGCGATCGTGGCGGTCAGAGTGGTGGCGCCACCGTCGGCGTAGACCTCGCAGAGGGGGCCGTCCACGAAGATGGTGATCGAATCCGAGTCTGCGTCTGCCAGGGGAGCAGTGCGTGGCTGCTTGCCCGGCACAACGAGTGTGAGCTCCTTATCGGAGTAGGTGACCGTCGCCAGGGTCTGGTCTGCGGAGTTGATGATGTCCACCACCACACTGCCGTTGTGAGCGTCCAACTGTGCCGTCCAGATCAGTCCCAGGTTGGAGAAGTTCTTCACTGCACGGGGTGCGCCAATGATGTCCTGGAAGAGCTGACCGTCCGTCAGCGTCAGGTTGCGTGGAGAGCTCAGGCAGTTTGCCCACTGGTCATCCTCGGAGGGGTGCGCTCCCACGAGCC
Organism: Corynebacterium sp. zg254; assembly: GCF_024701495.1. Classification (NCBI taxonomy): domain Bacteria; kingdom Bacillati; phylum Actinomycetota; class Actinomycetes; order Mycobacteriales; family Corynebacteriaceae; genus Corynebacterium; species Corynebacterium sp. zg254. Next base: position 515,088 of record NZ_WIAR01000001.1, on the reverse strand, counting down.
CGATCAGGATAGGGGGATCGTTCTGGATGATGCGTGGACGGGTGAAGTCATAGCCGTAGTCCAAGATCGCCAGAGGCTTGTCCGCCTTAAAAGACGCTCCGGTCAAGGTACCGACGATGTATCCGGCTACCTCGCCGTCGGTGGTGCCCACCAGGTTGTCTTGCGTGGGGTAGGTAATAACCACCACGTGCTTGTTATCCCCGGTCTCCGAGTCCGTCATGCGAACGATGCGCGGGGCGAACAGCCTGCCCTGCGGCAGCTCGGCTTCAGGGGAGATCTCCAGCGGGCCGATCACCGTCCAGTCCTGGCGGTTCAAGGAGCGCAGCACGATGATCTCTGCATCGGTGGTGCCGCTGAGCGACAGTGCAAGCATCAACCACGGAGCATCCGGGTCCGAGTCATCGTGGATCACGGACGGGGTGACGAGCTGACCTACAGGGTAGGCGCTGTCGTCTACATTAATGGGGCCCAGACGAGTGACGTGTGGGTCGATGGTGGAGGGGTCGTCGGAGCAGTCCACGGCCTCCTCGAGGTTCTCGATGAGAGCGCGCTGGATAGTGAAGGTGCGTGCGCCTACCTCGTTGTGGGGAACATTGTTACCCTGAAGCTCTGGGTTATTGGTGGTGTCAGTGCCCTGGGTGCTGACGAAGAACAGCTCCACGCTGGTGGAGTGTGTTTCTTCGTGATTGAGGGGGATGGAGGATCCGGCGAGGATGTCGATTTCATCGCCTTCGGGGGAGAGGACATCGTCGCACACATCCCAGCCATAGGACAGTACTGGTGCATATTGGTGCGCCCACCGGGAGCCGCTGGTGGGGCGTGGGCGGAATTGATGGAATACGTGCATTGCGCCGTTGACAATGACGGCACCGGCGGGCGCTTCCAAAACGCCCGTTTCTGCGGTGAGGTGCAACTCTGGACGGTGGGAGGACGAGCTTATATGCATAGTCTCCACTTATACCAGCGTTTGAGTACTGATGGAGGGGGTAATTATTCGGCGACCTTCGTGATGAGAGTCAGGCCGGCACCGAGGGGAAGACGGCACACGTGAGCGCCTTCTACAGCGCGGATGTCGGCGTCGGCGGTACGGGCGGCAACGATGTCACGGTCGGTGCGGGAACCATCGGCAACCAGCCCGTCCATCAGGGAATCTAAAAGGATGAGCACACCGCCGGGGCGGAGTGCGGGCAGCGTCGAGTGTGCAGTGGCGGCTAAATCTTCCACGGCGCATTCAGCAATGGCGATGTCGTAATTGTCGTTGGTGAGGCGACCCACCACGTCTAGGGGGCGGCTGGGGAGGAAACGGAAGGCGTTGGAGGGCAGCTTCGCGCTCGAGAAGGCCTCCTTCGCGAGCTGCTGGTGCGTGACATCTGGCTCAATGCACGTCAGGTGTCCCGTGACGGGGGAGCCAGCCATAAATCCTCTGGCCAGCAGCAGGCCCAGGACACCGCTGGCGGGGCTCATAATAATGGCCGACGGCTGGTGCTCGCGCTGGGTGGCCGCAGCGGCTTGTCGGGCAGCGGTGAACTCAAGGAACTCCGCGGTGGCCGCATCGGGGGTGTCTAAACCGAACTCCTTGGCCGCCTCGAGTGCCGCGCCCAGTGCCTGGAGAACCGTGGCGGTGGCTGAGCCGTTGTCAACCGTGGCGTCCTGGCTCTGGCGGGTGGTCTCGATGTACGACAGGAGGGAGTCATAACCAGAAGTCTTTGCTACATTCACATGCCCCACACTAGGGGAGAAATGGTGGTGAAAGCCGCAGGCGTGGGCGTTTTTCTAGACCTTGTTCAAAATTTGAAACCCAAGTAAATAGGTGTGACGCATGGGAATGGTGGCACGTGGGAGTCGCCGGGGTGAGGCGCGCTGGCATTCACAGCCAATTGCCAGCGAATCGAAAGTGGGCTAGTACATTGGTGCTGAATAATGAGAACCATGACTGCGCCCCTGCTTCCGTCCCCCGCCGAGGAGATCCGCACCCAGGAGACCCAGGCTCCAAGCACCGCCGATTTCGACGCCGGGGTGGGCGCACTGCCCAGCTGGGGAGAACTAGTAGCGCAACATGCCGATAGTGTCTATCGTCTCGCGTATCGACTGACCGGTAATCGCCACGACGCAGAAGACCTCACCCAAGATTGTTTCATGAGGGTGTTCCGCAGTCTGAAGGACTACAAGCCAGGAACCTTCGAAGGATGGCTCCACCGCATTACCACGAACCTTTTCCTCGATATGGTTCGGCGTCGATCTATCATCAGGATGGAAGCACTTCCCGAGGATTACGACCGCGTGGAATCCCACCGGGCGGGCGAAGTCCAACCCGAAGAGGCATTCGCCATGAACAACCTGGACCCCGCCCTCGAGCAGGCGCTGGACACGCTGACACCTGAGTTCCGCGTGGCCGTGGTGTTGTGTGACGGGCTGGGTATGAGCTACGACGAGATCGCGCGTACACTTGGCGTGAAGATGGGAACAGTTCGATCCCGCATCCACCGCGCTCGTACGCAACTGCGCGCCCAGCTGGAGCAGAGCAGCGAAGGTGGGCTGACCTTCATCGGGGCTGACGGGGCTGACCCCACAGCCTGAAACCCCACAATAAGCAGTAACCCCTGACTCACAACGGCCCTGAACCACCAGGGACACCGTGACGGCGAGCGAAAGGCGACATGGACTATGGACGGTTTATCCATTGAACATCTCTCCCCTGAAGCAATCGCAGCCTTGGTGGATGGGGAACTGACCAGAAAAGCCGAACATCGCGCCAAGATTCACCTGGTTCACTGCAAGGAATGCCGCGACGAGGTCAACACGCAGCGGGAAGCCGCCCAACGGCTGCGGGACAACACCTGCCCCATGAGTGCCTCCGGAACCCTCATCGAGCGCCTCAACGCCATCCCGGCGAACTACCAATCAGAGGCGGCCGAATCCGAACGGGACAAGCACCACAACATCGGAACGGACGGCCGACGCAAGCCGGAAACCCTCCCGGACGCCGTGGATCTTCTCTTGCGGAAGCTCGGAACCCTGCTAAGGTAAACACGTGTTTTCGAATGTTGGTTGGGGAGAAATCCTCGTTCTTCTGATCGTCGCTCTGATTGTTATCGGGCCAGAGAGGCTGCCTGGTGTGATCAAAGAAGTTCGAGCTGTTCTTCTGGCCATTCGTAATGCGGTGGGGCAGGCGCGCCAACAATTGGACAACGAATTCGGCGACGAGATTAAATCCATAGCCGAGCCCCTGAACGAGCTCAATAATGTACGCAGAATGGGGGCGCGAGGATTTATCACCCAGACCCTGTTCGATGGAGACGAGAGTTTCCTCACCCCACTGGATGAGGCGAAAAAGTCCGTGCAATCCACGGTTAACAGCGTGAAGAAGCCGAACCTGAGGGACTTTGCCAAGGGGTCGGCGGGCGTTCCATCCAGCGAGAACAAGGCCGTGCGCGACATCGAGGTGCCGCCCGGGCCAGAGAGCCAGGACACCCCGGCAGCATCCCCGTCCGCGGACTCCATGACCGCATCACCCGATAAGTGGGACGATGTGATCTAAAAGACGCGCCGGGCGTCGGTTATTTCCGAGTCACACCCAGGTTCAGGCTCTTGCCCGCCAACGACGAACGACGCAGCGACAGGTGATCGGCGATTCCACCAAAGGCAATGGCGGCCTCGGACTGAGGCTCCGAGATCGCGATCGGGTTCCCCAAGTCGCCACCGATGCGCAGGTTCGGATCCAGCGGAATCTGACCGAGCAGCGGCACCTTCGCGCCAGAAATCTGGGTCAGACGATCCGCCACCACCTGGCCGCCGCCGGAACCGAAGATCTCATTCTTCGAGCCATCCGGCATCACCATCCAGCTCATGTTTTCAATCACGCCACCGATGCGCTGGCGGGTCTGCTGCGCAATCGAGCCCGCACGCTCCGCCACCTCAGCGGCCGCGGCCTGAGGAGTGGTCACGATCAGCAACTCCGCATTAGGAACCAGCTGCGCCACGGAAATGGCCACGTCGCCGGTGCCTGGGGGCAGGTCCAGCAGCAGGATGTCCAGGTCGCCCCAGAACACGTCACCCAGGAACTGCTGGATGGCGCGGTGCAGCATCGGGCCACGCCACACAACAGGGGAGTTGTCGCCCACGAAGTGCCCGATGGAGATCATCTTCACACCGTGGGACTGCAACGGCATGATCATCTCATCAACCTGGTGAGGTTTGTCATGAGAACCCATCAGGTGAGGAATGGAGTGGCCGTAGATATCCGCGTCCACGATGCCGACCTTCAAGCCGCGCTTAGCCAAAGAGACCGCCAGGTTCACCGTCACGGAGGACTTGCCCACGCCACCTTTACCGGAGGCGACGGCGTACACGCGGGTGGTGGAATCTGGTTGTGCGAAAGGAATGACGGGATCGGCGGCGTCGCCCCGGACCTTCTTACGGATCTCGCGGCGCTGTTCATCACTCATCACATCCGTGGTGACTGTGACGGACTCCACGCCGGCTACGGACTCCGTGGCCTCGCGGGTCTTCTCCGTCAGATGCGATTTCATAGGACAACCGGCAATGGTCAGATAGATTTCTACGGCAACGTGAGTGCCGTCGATGTCGATAGATTTGACCATTCCCAAGTCCGTAATAGAACGGTTGAGCTCGGGATCCTCTACGCGGGACAGCGCGCTGCGGACAGCGGATTCGGTGATTTCAGCCATAACGACCTCCAGCTTAGTCCTTCATAGGGGAGTGACAAATCTGTTACTGCGAGCTACCTCGCGACCCGCCGTGCTCCTCCTCAGGGCGCAGCGAACTTTCATCGGCGCGATGGTCATCCAGCTTGTCATCGATGCGGGTCAGAAGATCGTTCAAATCCTCCAACTCCTTGCGCAGATAATCACGCGTCACCGTGTCATTCACGGCCAGCCTCAAGCCGGCTAACTCGCGCGCCAAGAATTCGGTATCGGCCTTTGTTTCGGCAGCCCGGCGTCGATCTTCTTCCAGGGACACACGGTCACGGTCATCCTGCCTGTTCTGCGCAAGCAAGATCAACGGCGCGGCATATGCCGCCTGCGTGGAAAACGCCAGATTCAGCAAGATGAACGGATAAGGATCCCAGGACCAGGCAAAAGCGCCAATGTTTAACAGAACCCAGACCACAACAATGATCGTCTGATAGGCAAGATATTTACCCGTGCCCAAAAAACGAGCGATCGATTCAGCGCTCCGCCCAACGGCATCACCGTCTAAATCCACGCTAAAACTACGCTTTTTCGTGGTAGGGGTATCAAGCTTCGTACGCTTTAGATTCTGAGCCATAGGTGGGTGTTCCTTGGAAAGCTAGTTGAAGTGGGTATTAGAGCTGACGCGCCAGTCCTGTTCACGCCAATCATCCGGCAGAAGGTGGTCAATCAAGTCGTCGACGGACACTGCGCCCAACAGATGGCCGTCCTCATCCACCACCGGACCACAGACAAGATTATAGGTGGCAAAATAACGTGCCGCGGTCTCTTGGGAATCTTCCGCAAACAACGCAGGCAATTCCAGGTCCAGGATCCCGCCCACCAGGGAGGACGGCGGCTCACGCAGAAGCTTCTGCAGATGCACACAGCCCAAGTACTTGCCGGTCGGGGTGGCCTGCGGAGGGCGCGCCACAAACACCAGGGAGCTCAAAGAGGTAGGCAGCTCCGGGTTACGGGCATGCGCCAGGGCCTCGGCCACGGTCGCCTGGGGCGTGAGGATGATCGGCTCAGGGGTCATGATCGCACCCACCGTCTCCGGGGAGAAATCCATCAGGCGGCGCACCGGGGCAGATTCCTCAGGGTCCATCAATTCCAGCAGGACATCGGACTGTTCATCGGGGAGTTCTGCCAGGACGTCGGCGGCGTCGTCCGGGTCCATTTCCTCCAGCACGTCCGCGGCGCGTTCCAAATTCAGGTGGCTTAAGATTTCGGCCTGGTCATCATCAGGCATTTCCGCGAGCATATCGGCCAGCAGCTCATCATCCAGCTCCCGGGCAATATCGAAACGGCGGCTCTGGGGGAGATCCAGCAGTGCATTCGCGGCGTCCGCTTTGCGCAGATTCTTAAAGGAGGCAATAACCTCCGCATTAAGGTCCACCGCGCCCGTTCCGCCGGCGTGCAAGCCATGGACGTGATTAAACGGCAAAATAGTGACGCTATTACGCCGGCCCAGCCGCCCGCGCTGAATCACCGCAACCGAACGAATTTCCCATTCGCGATTACGCGTCCGCGCGATTTCCACGTCCGTAATCTCCAAGGCCTTTCCGTGCAGCTCTTCGTGCTCCGGATCGTCCGTGTGAATCTTCGCACCCACCAGATCGTCGTGCAGGCTCAACTCACCCGCGCGGGACTTAAACGGGCGCAGGTTGATGTTGGAGGACACGCTGGTGACGTCGGACTCCGTAATCGCGGAAATGCGGCCCATTGGCAGGAAAATCCTGCGCTTGCCCGCAACCTCCACCACCATGCCCAGCACGGTGCCCCGTTTGTCGTGGATCGTGATGACCACGTCGCGGATACGGCCCACGGATTCTCCGTCGGGGCCTATCAGCACCATTCCCGCTAATCGTCCGGCAAACACGCGAAGATTGTTCATAACTGACCATGATACGGTTTGGCCGCTCCAGTCTCTAACTTGCGCGAGCCTGTAGAATCTTCGACATGAGATTTCTTGCCCGCCTTGTCGCAGGTGGTCTAGTGGTGTTTGCCGTGGTGCTGTACCTGATTGCAAATCCGGCGTGGGTGGCCCATGCCATCGGTGCGGCCGTGGCGCTGCTGGCCATTGGCATCGACGGGCTGTCGCGTCGCCAGGGCCGTGCCAGCTGGGTGTGGAATCTGCTGGCGGTTGTGGCGTTTGTGGGCGTGTACTGGGCGGTGTGGCTATGAGTGAACCGATGCGGCAGCGGCGTGCGCAGCCTATCCGACGCGTGGGGGCCGCGTTGTGCGCTGCGATGACTGTGTTCGGGGCGACCTCGTGCAGCCTGTTCGACGCCGAACCTCCCTTGGTCATTGGCGTCACGACGGAGAGCCCGGCGTCGGGTATGACGGACGCGCATGCGCGTGACCTGGCGGCGTACTACGGGTATTGGCTGAGCGAGCGCAAGATGAGGGAACGCGACGAGGCCCGCGCGGTGGAGGAGGTTCCCGTGCGGGCGGAGGATCGTTTGGAGGCGGTGCGCTCCGGGCAAGTGGATTTGGTGTTTGGGTGTACCGGCGAGCTGCTGGATAGTCTTGATGCGCATAAGGCTGAATTGTTGAGGAAACTTTATGCGGAGCAGGAAAATCCGGACCCAACGGAATGGCGGGATATTTCTAACACCACGTTGCTGTCTACTCTGCCCGCGGAATTGGCGGCGAGTATTCCGGGCGAAGCGCATGGTTGTGCGGATGATTCTTTGCCGCAAAATCTGATTGCGGTATATGCCAAGGGACTTATGAGCCGAGAGCAGCGTGTGGCTGTGAATAATGCGACGGCGGGTATGGATTTTGATCGGTCGATGACGAGTTTGCTGAACAGCTAAGGGGCTATTGGGTCTTCACTATTGCATAGTGACTTAACTTAGCCTAACGTAAGTCGTGTTGGTAATGGTTGTGAGATCGAGTGTAGTCAGACTGAGCGCAATCAGACTGAGTACATTGAAACTGAGCGCGGTGAGAGAAGGCCAGGCATATGGCAGAGCAGAGAAGTCCTTTTAGAAGAACCGCGGGCAAGTGTCTACTTATTGCATCACTGGCAGCGATGTTTCTGTGCGTTGCATACCAGGATAAGGCTTGGGTTCACGATCACTATCAAACTGTTGTGTGGGTGTCTTTGCCGCTAGGCCTTGTGGGGGTTGGCTTAATGGCGGAACGTAAAGGTGTGAGATTTGTGTGTGCCGCTGTGACCGCCATCGTTGTTGTGGTGGGTTCACTGTCGCTGATCAGTGCGTAGGTTGTCGCACGGGTTGTAAAGGGGCGGGCTTCCTCTTCTGTGGTTAGCCCCGCGCTCTCCACAACAAAAAGTTCGCTCAAAACGCCAGATTTGACCCCAAATCTGGCGTTTTGAGCGAACAATTTGTACGGGGTGAGCTATTCGAAGGCTTCCTCCAGCAGCTGCTTCTGCTCCAGCTGGTGAACCTTTGCCACACCCGTAGCCGTGGAGGACTGAGCGCGGCGGGACACGCGCTTCATCTGCAGACCCTCGATGTGCTCAGGGAGGTTCAGAGCCAGGAATGGCCATGGACCCTGGTTTGCCGGCTCGTCCTGAACCCAGCGCACCTCGGCGTTCGGGTAGTTGGCCAGCGTCTCCTTGATGCGGTTAAACGGAATGGGGTGGAGCATCTCCACGCGGACGATGGCCACATCGTCACGTTCATCCGCAGCGCGCTTCTTCTCCAGATCCCAGTAGATCTTTCCGGAGCACATCAGGACAGTCTTGATGTCCTTGTTCTCGCCGTTCTGGTTCGGATCGTCGATCACGGACTTGAACTTCTTGACCTCCGTGAAGTCCTCGATGGAGGACACCGCGGCCTTGTTGCGCAGCATGGACTTCGGGGTGAAGACCACCAGTGGGCGCTTCAGGGAGCCCAACGCGTGGCGGCGCAGCAGGTGGAAGTAGTTCGCTGGGGTCGATGGCTGGGCGATCGTCCAGGAGCCCTCCGCGGACATCTGCAGGAAACGTTCGATGCGTGCAGAGGAGTGGTCTGGTCCCTGCCCCTCGTAGCCGTGTGGCAGCAGCAGCACCAGGCTGGAGATCTGGCCCCACTTGGCTTCACCGGAGGAAACGTATTCGTCGATGACGGTCTGTGCACCATTGGCGAAGTCACCGAACTGTGCTTCCCAGGCCACCAGGGCGTCCTTGTTACCCACGGAGTAGCCGTACTCGAAGCCCATGCCCGCGTACTCGGTGAGGGCGGAGTTGTAGGCCGCGAACTTACCGCCGTTGCCAGCCTCCTCGGCCAGCACCTCCAGTGGGGAGTAGCGGTCGTGATCCTCGTGGTCGAACAGCACAGCGTGGCGCTGCGTGAAGGTTCCGCGCAGGGAATCCTCACCAGCCAAGCGAACGGTCTTTCCGCCTTCCACCAGGGAACCGAAGGCCAGCAGCTCTGCGAAGCCCCAGTCGATGTTGCCCTTGCGGGACATGTCGTGGCGGCGCTTGATCACAGGAGCCACACGTGGGTGCGGCTTGAAGTAATCCGGTACCTCGTAGAACAGGTCACCGATCTTTTCGATCAGCTCGCGGTTGATGTTGGTCTCCAGACCGTGTGGCAGCTCCTGGGAGCTGGTGATACCACTTTGCTCCTTCGGCTTAGCTCCCTTCTCTGCCTCACGGACCTGGTTAAAGACGGTCTCCAGCTGCTCGTGGAAGTCTCGCTGCACGCGCTCGGCGTCGTCCTCGGACAGGTCTCCACGGCCGATCAGCGTCTCCGTGTACTGGGCGCGGGAGGACTGCTGCTCGTTGATGATGTTGTACATCAGCGGCTGGGTCATGGAGGGGTCGTCGGCTTCGTTGTGGCCGCGGCGACGGTAGGCGATCAGGTCGATAAAGACGTCCTTGCCGTAGCGGTTGCGGTAGTCCACAGCCAGGCGTGCTACCCACACACAGGCCTCCGGGTCGTCACCGTTGACGTGGAAGACAGGGCAGTCGAAGCCCTTGGCCAGGTCGGTGGAGTAGTGGGTGGAGCGGCCGGCGTCCGGGGTGGTGGTGAAGCCAATCTGGTTGTTCACCACGATGTGGACTGTGCCGCCCACGTCGTAGGCGTCCAGCTTGTAGAGGTTGATGGTTTCCTGGACGATGCCCAGGCCGGCGAAGGCGGCGTCTCCGTGCAGCAGCAGCGGCATGACCGTGTTGTTCCGGGCGATCTTGTCCGCCTTGGCGCGGGCAATACCCTCCATCACAGGGTTCACCGCTTCAAGGTGGGATGGGTTTGCTGCCAGGTAGACATCAATTTCGCCATCGCCGAACATCTGGTCGTAGTGGCCGGTCGCACCCAAGTGGTACTTCACGTCACCGGAGCCACCTGCGGCGGCAGGGTCGATGTTTCCTTCGAACTCGGTGAAGATCTTGGAGTACGGCTTGCCCACGATGTTGGCCAGCACGTTCAGGCGGCCGCGGTGCGGCATACCGATCACAACCTCGTCCAGGTTCGCGCCCGCGGCCTGGTCGATAGCGGCATCCATCATCGGGATCAGGGTCTCTGCGCCCTCCAGGGAGAAACGCTTCTGTCCCACGTACTTGGTCTGAAGGAAGTTCTCGAAGGCCTCCGCGGAGTTCAGCTTCTGCAGGATGAACTTCTGCTCAGCCGGGCTGTAGGTCTGCTGGCCGGCTTCGATGCGGTTCTGGAGCCACTGGCGTTCCTCGGCATCCAGGATGTGCGCGTATTCGCTACCGACCTTCAGGGTGTAGGACTTGCGCAGCGTGGCGAGTACCTCGCGCAGGGTCATAGTTTCGCGGCCGGCGAAGCCACCGACGTTGAAGGTGCGGTCGTAATCCCACAGGGTCAGGCCGTGGGTCTCGATCTGCAGGTCCTTGTGGGACGGCTGCGGCAGGCCTGGCTGTGTCCAGTGCAGTGGGTTGGTGTTCGCGATCAGGTGTCCGCGGGAGCGGTACGCTTCGATCAGCTGCATCACGCGGGTGGACTTATCCACACCGATGTTGGGGACGTCCTGGGTCCACCGCACAGGAGCGTAAGGAACGCGCAGGGCTTCGAAGATCTCATCCCAGAAGTCGTCGTTGATGAGCAGGCGGCTCATGGTGCGCAGGAACTCGCCGGACTCTGCGCCCTGGATGATGCGGTGGTCGTAGGTGGAGGTGATGGTCACCAGCTTGCCGATGCCCATCTCGCCCAAACGGTCCTCGGAGGCGCCGGCGAACTCAGCTGGGTAATCCATGGAGCCCACACCGATGATCGCGCCCTGGCCCTTGGTCAGGCGTGGCACGGAGTGGCGGGTTCCAATACCGCCGGGGTTGGTGAGGGAGATGGTGACTCCGGAGAAGTCATCCATGGTGAGCTTGCCTTCTCGGCCGCGGCGTACGACGTCCTCGTACTTCTCCACGAATTCGCTAAAGGACAGGCTCTCTGCTTCCTTAATGGCGGCCACGACCAGGGAACGGGATCCGTTCTTGGCGGTCATGTCGATGGCGAGGCCCAGGTTGATGTGCTCTGGGGTAACCAGGGTGGGCTTGCCGTCGACGACCTCGTAGGCGTTGTTCATGTCTGGGTGAGCCATGACTGCCTTGACTAGGGCGAAGCCGATGATGTGGGTAAAGCTAATCTTGCCGCCGCCGCGCGCGGTGAGCGTCTCGTTGAGCATCGCGCGGTTTTCGAACATGAGCTTGGCGGGCATGTCGCGCACGGACGTGGCGGTGGGGATCTCCAGGGAGGCGTCCATGTTCTTCACCACGGCCTTCGCGGAGCCCTTAATAGCCTTCTTACCTGGCTCTGGTGCCTCGACTGGGCCCTTCGGCGCCGGTGGGACAACGCGGGAAGGGATCGCGGGGGACGCGCTAAATTGGGCAGCCGAGGCGTCGTTGGATGCCTTGGCTTCCTTCTTGGTCTGCCCTGCGCTGGATCCTGCGCCCGTCGCAGTGGAGCGGGTTTGGGTCTGTGCCGAGGCAGCGTTTGTTGGTGCCGCCTGTGTTGCGCCTTGTGCGTTGTTGTGGGAAGGCGTTGAGGCAGCGTTGTTCGCTGCCGATGCGCTAGACACACCGTCCTGTGGGTTCTGTGCGAAATAGTCGCGCCATTCCGCGTCCACGGACTGTGGGTCCTGCTTGTATTGCTGGTACATCTGATCTACCAGCCATTCGTTTTGGCCGAAATTCACACTGCTCACAGCAGGTCCTCGCCTCTTTCTTCAATGACTACAGTCTTGGTTGCCCACCCTACCACTGTGATGGGGTGGCCTTCCGTGGGTGAAAATCTCACTTGTCCGGCGTGGCGTGCGCGGCGTCCCATAGGCGTTTGTACTGGCCACCCCGGGAAAGGAGCTGGTGGTGGCTTCCTTGTTCCACGATTCTTCCGTGGTCCATGACCAGGATGGTGTCCGCGCGTGCGGCGGTGCGGAGACGGTGGGCGATGATGATGGTGGTGCGGCCTGTGCTTGCCCGCGTGATGGCGTCCACGATCTGCTGTTCTTCGCTATCTTCGATGAGTGCTGTGGCCTCGTCGAGCAGCATTATCGCAGGTGTAAGCAGTTCTGCCCGTGCCAGCGCGATGATGTGTTTCTGGCCTGCGGACAGCCCGCGGCCGCCTTCACCGACGTACCCGTCGAGGCCTCCGGGGATGGTGGCGAGGATGTGTTCGCCGTTGATTCTGCGGATGGCGTTCATGATGTCCGTGTGGGTTGCGTCATGTTGGCCAAACGCTATGTTGCTTCTCACAGATCCCACAAATAGGTGTGGTTCTTGGGGCACGGTGCCAACATGTGTGCGCCACTGACCTAAGGAAATGTTTCTAAGGTTACAACCATTGACGGTGATGGTGCCGTGTGTCGGGTCGATGAGACGGTTGACCATGCGGATGATGGTGCTCTTACCCGCCCCTGTGTGGCCGACGATCGCCGTGGTGCCGCGGAACTCGTGGTCGATGTCGATTAATGGAATATCCGACGCCGAGCCTGCGTCCGAACGCGGATAGTCAAAAGTCACGCCGTTGAATCGGATGGTTGGCGGGTGCCCGCCGAGATCTGGCAGGGGGTCGCTCCCGGAGACGATCGCTGGCTGCTCGGCGAGGAAGCTGTTGATCCGGGTCCAGCTGACTCGTGCTTGCTGGTAGCTGTCGAAGACGTGCGAGAGCTGTTGGATGGGGCTGAAGAACAGGGAGAGGTAGAGGCTAAACGCCACCAGCGTTCCGGGCGAGACGTTGTGTGACGCGCCCACGGCCAGGACGGTGGCCTGCGCGATGTAGGTGATGGTGTTGAGCGTGGGGAAGTAGAGGGAGACCGCGGCTTGGCTGCGGGTGCGGCGGGTGACGTAGTCGCGGGATTGCTCCTCCAGAGTGTTCTGCAGGGCGGGACCATAGTGGTAGGCCTGGCTGGTGGTGAGCCCCATGAGTGCCTCTTGAAAGATGGCGTTGACATGGGAGATTTGGTTCCGGGCACGCGTGTAGAGCCTGCGGGATACGCGCCGGAAGATAATGGTGATGCCGATGATGAGCGGCAGGAAGGCCGCCACGGCGGCACTGAGAGTGGCGTCCGTGGCTAGGAGCATGCCGAAAATGCCGAGCAGCATGGTGGTGGAGACGATGGCCTGGGACAGGCCGGACTGCAAAAACGTGCTTAAGGTATCGATGTCGGTGGTCAACCGTGTCATGATACGGCCGGAGGCCTGACGATGAAACCACAGCAGATCCATGCGGGTCAGGTGGGTGAACATGCGTTGCCGCAGGGCGAAGAGCAGCTTTTCTCCGGTGATGCTGGTGAGCAGCGTGTTGGCGATGGCCGCGATCCAGGAGAACGCCACCATGGCCAAGGCAGCTGCGGCGGTGATCCACAGGACCTGTTCTTGCTGGTGCTGCACTCCCGTGTCCAGGGCGTGACGGATGAAGGTGGGAAGGCTAATGTCCGCCAGCGCGGTGGCCAGGAGCGTGAGCGCGACCGCCACGATGAACCCGGGAGCGAGCCCGAGCAGAGTGCGCATCGGTACCGGTCCAGTGGAGTCCCTTCCCGGAAGGTGGGGAACACCCATAGTCTGTATCCAGCGGGGTACTTCCGGATCTTCTGCGCACTGTTCGGCAGTGGCGCTTGATGCGCGTTTGTCAGAAGCGCGGGTTGCCTCGGACGTATCGCCTCCCGGCACGCTTGGGAGATCCAGGAACTGGTCGGGATGGCGGAAGCCACCGTCGGCACGGTGGCTGATCGCCACCACAGTGACCTGATTCTGCTCCGTAGCGCTGCTCAAACGAGACAGTATTGTTTCTTCGGTGGAGTGGTCGAGCGCAGAGGTGGCGTCGTCGAAAATAATCATCGACGGGCGGCGCAGAACGGCGCGGGCGATGGCGATACGTTGGCGCTGGCCGCCAGATAAGGTCACGCCGCGCTCGCCCACGATCGTGTCCAGGCCACCCAGTTCGTCGATGAAGTCGGTGGCGCAGGCGATGTCGGTGGCGCGGCGGATCTCCTGGTCGATGGTGCAGGGATCATGGGGGAGGCCCAGCAGGATGTTGTCCCGGATGCTGGCGGAGAAGAGGAAAGGCTCGTCCATGACGATGACGGGCCGATGGTCCTCCCGGATGTCTAACAGCGGCCCGAACTGCGTGTTGAGAGTGGATGCCGTCTGGCTGTTGAGTCCCGCCAGCGCGTGCGCCAGGCGCGTCTTCCCGCTGGCCACGGAGCCGCGGACGATGGTAGTGGAGCCCGCGGGGATGTTGATGGGGACGCGGGCGTGGCCCAAGTCCACCGTGCCCGTGATACTGAGCGCCTCCGACGGGACGATGGAGCCCGTGGGGCGCGGGGGAGCGTCGATCACCTCCAGCACACGGTCCACGCTGGCCTGGGTGGTGTGCAGGTTCACCACCATCGAGGCGCACTGGCGCGCCAAGCGCGACAGCATGGTGATGTAGGTGGCCACAGATAAGAACTCGCCCAGGGAGATCACGCCATGGAGGGCCAGCCAGCCGCCCACGGCGATGGTGGCGACCAGCGCCACATTGGGAACCGCAGTCAGGGCCGGCTGAAACCGCGCGTTGATCGCGGCCAGATGCACGTTGAGGGACAACAGCGCCCGGGTCAGGCGATCGTAACGCGTTGCGTGCCGGCCTTCTTGAGCGAAGCTCTTGACCACCTGGATGCCCGTGACGGTCTGCTCCACATGCGTGGCCACCGTCGCCGCTTGTTCGCGTACGCGCGCGGTCGGCTGATAGAGATCCATGCGCGAGTGCTTCCCGATCCAGATCAGCAGCGGCGCAAAGATAAGGATAAGAAGCGCAATCGGTGGCGAGATCCACAGCACTACCACCGTGATCAGGGTGAGCTCCACCACGCTATTGAGCAGGAGGGGAAGCATGGCGGTCGTCACCTGGATCGCGTTGAGATCGGAGATCGACCGGGACACCACATGACCCGTCCCGGAGGACGCCGCGCGCTGTTCATCCACGCTGTGCACGGCACGGAACAGCTGGCTGCGTATGCGGTGCTGGGTATGAAAGGAGAACACGCCAGACAAAAAGCGCCGGCTGGCTTGCAACGCAAAGCGAGCTAGAGCCGCGCCGATGAGCAAGGGGATCGCCGCGTGGGAACCGTCCAGGCTCGCGCCCATCAGCAGCGGAAGCGCCACATCCACGAACGGCAGGAGCACAGTAAACACCACAATGGACGCGAGGGTCCAGCGATTGCGCGGGGCGAATCGTCTGAGAACTGCGAGCATGGAGGACGTGGGATGTGACGCGGGGGCGCTTAGGCGTCCGTGCTCGATCCCGCGATGGCACGCTGGGCTTCCGGAGAATTAATAAACCCGTGCACGTGCTTGATCATTTCCTTTGCGATCGCCCTATTCGCGCTAGCGCCCAGAACAACACCGACGCCCAGCGGTAGTACCTTGCGGAACATGGACTTCTTGAGACGTTTGCGTAGCTGACGGAAGGCCATGCGGCCCAAAATGGAATTGGCCTTCATGAGCTGAGGCCTGGAGGATCGGCGCAGGTCCCGGAGGGACTTCACGGAGCTTAGCGTGCCCTCTTGGGTGAGGGCGGCAACGATCTCCTTATCGTTGGCGCCGTAGACAGCCAGGAACACGATGGTCCGACGGATCTCTTCGTCGCTGGTGTCCATGCCGTGCAGCTCGGCGCTGGCGATCGCGTAGGCGGCGCAGGCTTCCAGCAGGAGGACGGCCTCGCCGGCGATGCCGGCCAGGGACAGCGCGGTGCCGATGCCGGGGAACGCGGCCACGGAGCCCGTACCCGCACCCGTGGTGGTGGCAGCCATCAGGAATTGCTTGTCCAGCTGTTCCTGCTGCTCGGCGAGGGACTTATCGGGGTGCTTGTCCTTGATGCGCTGAACATAGGAGGAGATCGCGGGGCCCTGGACCTTCACCACCCGGTCGATGGTACTGAAGAATATCCGAGCGACCTTGTCCTTCGGGTAGTTCTTGTTGTTGGGGTCGATCGGATCCTGTGTGGAGGTCGTCGAGTCCTTGGTGTCTGGGTTGTTGTCCGCATTCTTACGGTTCTTGCCAAAGAGGGCCATGCATTCTCTCCTCGTGAGGGGGTTCTACGTCATTGTACGGATTCTTGGTACACAAGCGGGCGCGCTGCAGCGGCCTGGGCGCTACCAAGGGAGACGTTGCAGCGCCGTGGGCGCTACCATGGGGGACAACGCCCGTGGGGCGTAACCAATGACAGCTCGACATGGGTTGTCGTGGTTTTTCCTGGAGTGGGAAGGACGGCCATGGGATTTTTTGAAGATATTGCCGCGGCGTTGGACGACGAGGGAATTGAGTCCCGTTTTAATCATGGAACGCTGTTTGTTCCCATCGCCCCAGAGTTGGAAATCCAATTTGAGGAGATTTCTGCGCCTATTACCGCCGCGAATGTGTTTTTAGCTCGGTCGGACGGATGGGATGCCGATGAGCTGAATCCGGAATTTGACCCCGCGTTAGTGGCAGTGGTGTTTACGGTGGACGCAGCGGTAGAGGCGGTGGCCCAGCACATCGCCACCGATGAGATCGTAAGTGTGTTGGACTCGTTGGTGGATAGCGCCGATGACCGGTTATCGGACCTGGACTTTGAACAGGATGAGCATAATCCCCTGCAGGTCACGGCGCCCGTTGCGGAGCATTCGAACATCGTGGTGGAATTGCTCTCCGACGCTCCGGAGCTGACCGCGCAGGTTCAGTTTGTGACTGCCGGGGCGGATGATGAGGAGCTGGAGGAAGAAGTCCTGGAGCTGGGGGTGTTTCACGAGGTGGACCAACTCTTTGCGGCACTCGAGGTTGCCGCCGCGCAGGCTGAGTATTGGGAGGAACTGCTGGTTCCTCTGGAAGATCGATAAGCTCCCGGAGCATCAGGAGAAACCCCTCACAGGTGTCATGTGGGGGCAGAGCGCTGCTCGGGGTCGTGTGTTGTGAAGGGGTGCGCTGCAGGCCGTGGGCTAGCATGTCCGTATATGCCTCACAGCGCTGTGGTGGCTTCGGAGTGCATCACCACACAGAAAGGTGGAGACGATGACGGATATCGCCATCATTGGCGGCGGCGTGGCAGGGTTGGCGGCAGCACGAACCCTGCGCACAAAGGGCTATCGATGCGATATTTACGAATCCACAGGCGAGCTCGGCGGGCGCGTGCGCAGCGAATACTTCGATGACATCACCGTGGATTATGGATTCCAGTGGTTCAATTCCTGGTACCCCTCGCTGAAAGAAATCCTGGGCAGTGGGGAATACGAAACCCTGGACGTCTGCAATTTCAAACCGGGAATCCAAACACTGACCGACAGCGGCATGGCGATGTTCGCGGACCCGATTCGCGCTCCACGTTTGGTTCCCGCCCTCATGCGCTCCCATGTGCGCTCGGCGATGACCTTTAAAGAGTTCATGCGCTTGCAACGCTGGATTGGGTCCGAGATCCCCCATCGCTCCAGCCTGGAAGTGCGCAGTATTCGGGATGCCAAGGCGGCTTGTGACGTGAGCGTGGCGGAGTCTCTCGACCACCGGGGTGTGACGGGGCGCATGAGAACCTGCGTGGTGGACCCCGTGATCGAGGCGTTCATGGTGGATAAGGAAGGCCGCTCCTCGGCGACGTTCGCGAAATGGATGATCGGCACTCTGCTGCGCGGAACCTTTGCCGTCCCACGTTTGGGCATGGGGGAGCTGACATCCATCATGGCTCGCGTCCATGGAATGGTCACCCACCTGAACGCGCACATTACGGGTCTGACAATCCTGGACAACGGAGTGCGGGTGAGTGTTGATGGTGCGCCGGATGCCACCTACCGCAAAGTGATTCTCGCCTTGCAGCCTTCGGAGGAAAGGAGCCTGTTGGACTCCATTGGGTGGGTCCAGCCTCCACTGGAGAGCGTGGGCTGCAGCACGTGGTGGTTCGTCTCTGATGAGCCCATTGATGATAACGGCCTGATTACCGTCGATGGCTGCAAGCGCACTCCCATTTCCGTGGCCGCGGAGGTGACGTCCGCATCACCGGAATACGCGCCGGGCAGGCATCTTGTTGCCGGTTCCGTGGTGCACAATTCGCTGAATGATTCCATCTCAGACCTGCCGACAGACCTCGAGATGCGGCAGCACCTCGGACAGCTGTTTGATGTGGACTCCTCCCACTGGGACCTGGTCACGCGCCACGATATTGCGGAAGCCAAGCCGATCATTCCGCCTACCCGCGCGGTGTCCAAAAAGGGGCAAAAGTTTTGCGTGGACGATAAGGTCTTTTTGGCCGGGGTGCAGTATGCAACGCCAACGTTGGATGGTGCGATTCGTAGCGGACAGCGTGCCGCCCAGCATGTGGCGAATGCCCTCGATACGCCCTGATGCACCGTCATACACGCGTGCGAAATCGCTTTTTTCGCAGGTAACCCGTAACATCGATGGGTAATGAGTAAAACTGAAAACGTCACCGGCGACGTGAACGAGCCGGTCAACGAGAATCTGGATACTCAGAGTGAACTGCGTAGCGAGCATGTAGATAGCCCGCTTGATGTGAATGACGTGCTGGCGCACGCATCCAGCGATGTCGCTGACGAGGCAGTAATTTCTGAGAACGCCGAAAACGCTGAGAATGAGAAGAGCGCTACTGACCAGGTAGCGGAAGAAACGATTGACACCCCCACCACGGATGACATCCCCACCACGGAAGAATCGTCCACCGAGGAAGAACCATCCGCTGAAAGCCCCCACGGTTTCGAGGGGCTAGGCTTGCCAGAGCGCGTGCTGAACGCCGTGAAGCAGGTCGGATTTGAAGAACCTTCACCTATTCAAGCTGAGACTATCCCTGTGCTGATGGACGGCCAGGATGTGGTGGGCTTGGCACAGACGGGTACGGGTAAGACCGCAGCGTTCGCGCTGCCTATCCTGTCGCGCATTGACCTGTCCCGTAAGGAGCCTCAGGCTCTTGTGCTGGCTCCTACGCGTGAGCTGGCGCTGCAGGTGGCTGAGTCTTTCCAGTCCTTTGCCGAGCACCTGGGCGGCATTCATATCCTGCCGATCTACGGTGGACAGTCCTACGGCGTGCAGCTGTCCGGACTGCGCCGTGGAGCTCAGATCATCGTCGGTACTCCCGGCCGTGTGATCGATCACCTGTCGAAGGGCAGCTTGGATATTTCCCAGCTGCGCTTCCTGGTGCTGGATGAGGCCGATGAGATGCTGAACATGGGCTTCCAGGAGGACGTGGAGCGCATCCTGGAGGACACCCCAGAGCAGAAGCAGGTGGCGCTGTTTTCCGCCACGATGCCGCAGGGAATCCGCCGGTTGTCCCGCCAATACCTCAATGATCCCCAGGAAATCACGGTCAAGGCAGCACAGCGGACGAATAAGAACATCGAGCAGGATTACCTGCTGGTGAATCACCGCAATAAGCTGGACGCCCTGACGCGCATTCTTGAAGTCACTGAGTTCGAAGCCATGATCATGTTCGTGCGCACCAAGAACGAAACTGAAGAGTTGGCTGAGCGTCTGCGCGCCCGCGGCTTCAATGCTGCGGCGATCAACGGTGATATCGTCCAGGCCCAGCGTGAGCGCACGGTGGACCAGTTGAAAGATGGCCGCCTGGACATTCTGGTGGCGACGGACGTTGCCGCCCGCGGCTTGGACGTCGACCGCATCACGCACGTGTTCAACTACGACATCCCGCACGATACCGAGTCCTACGTGCACCGCATTGGCCGCACCGGCCGCGCAGGCCGCTCGGGCCGTGCCATTTTGTTTGTGACTCCTCGAGAGCGCCGCCTGCTCAAGGCCATTGAGCGCGCCACGAAGTCCCACCTCAACGAGATTGAGTTGCCCAGTGTGGATGAGGTCAACGAGTCCCGTAAAGACAAGTTCCGCGAGGCCGTGGGGGAGCACCTCGACGATCCACAGATCGGCATCTTCCGTGAACTAGTAACGGAGTACGCAGAGTCCAACGATGTGTCTCTGGAGCATGTGGCGGCGTCCCTGGCTGTGCAGCTTCAGGCTGGCGAGGACTTCCTGCTGAAGGAAATGCCGCAGCAGGAGCGTCCGAAGCGCAACCGCGATGACCGCTATGGTGATAGCGGCCGTAAGGGTGGCGGTTCCTTCCGCTCCTTCGAGGAACGTTTCAATAAGGAGGCTCCACGCGTCGCGGATCGCAACGGCAATGAGCTTGCCGTGTACCGCCTGAGCGTTGGTCACCGTCAGCGTGTGCGCCCGGGTGCGATCGTGGGCGCGATTGCTAACGAAGCCGGTTTGAATTCGAAGGACTTTGGCCGCATCAGTATTTTCCCTGAGCACTCCCTGATCGAGCTTCCGGCGGACCTGGATGATGATGTCTTCCGCCAGCTGGACCAGACGCGCGTGTCTGGCCAGTTGATCAACATTGAGCCAGATCCGGGCCCACCGGCCGGCCGTCCTGCGGCGCATCGCCGCGACGACCGCCGCGACGACCGGGGTGGCGACCGACGAGATGATCGTCGTGGCGGCCGTAACTTCCGCGACCGAAACGACCGACGCGGTGACCGCGGCGGCGACCGACGAGACGATCGTCGTGGCGGCCGTAACTTCCGTGACCGCAACGACCGACGCGATGATCGGGGCGGTGACCGCCGCGGCGGCCGCACCTTCCGCGACCGCGACGACCGGCGCGGTGGGCGTCGGGATGATCGTCGCCGCGACCGCTTCTAGGGACGCACCCACGCATTCGATAGAATGCATGAATTATGCGTCACACCACCTCACCCTCCTTGTCACCTGATGGGTCCGCCATCGCCTATATCGTTCGCGAAGGCGGCTACCCCTATGCCGTTCAGGCTGAAGTGACGGGTGAGGGGATCGGCACAGAACGTCCGGTGCAATTGCCGGTCGAGGGGCCGGTGACCCGTGTGCTGCATTCGCCGGACACCAAGTGGGTGGCCTGCGAGGTCTCCCCGAAGGGCTCCGAGCGCTTGGAGACCTTCATTGTCTCCACCGACCCCGTGATCCCGGACGCTATTGCTCTGCGCCATACCTACGACGCCCGCGCGTCCCTCGTGGAATGGGATCGCGGGCGCTTGGCGATGGACGTGGTCGCCGTGGATGGCGTGTCCGAGGCCCGCTTGGTAGATCCTGAGAACTCCCGCTCCGTGGTGATGGATCGCCGCCTGGACTCCATGCTTGTGGCGTCCGAGGCTGGCTACTGCCTGATGCGCGTGGGCCCGCGCGGCAATCGCGAGCTTCTCCTGGTCACCCCCGATGGCCAGTGGATGCCTCTGCTGCCCCCGGAGCCGGGCGCGACCACGGACCGGGGCGTGATCCTGCCGATTGATGAGGAAACCCTGGTGGTTCTGGTGGTGTCCGACCACGGGGCCGATCGGTGTCGAATCTTACGCATCGTGGTGGAGCTGGCCCACGACGGCCAGCCGCGCCCGGTGTGCCGCCAGGTGGAGGAGCTCATCAGTAACCCCGATGCGGACGTGGACGAGTTCGTCATCAGTGAAGACCTATCTACCGTGGCTGTGCTGTGGAACCAGGCCGGCATCTCCACATTGGAGCTGTTGGCACTGGGGGAGGAGCAGCGCGTGCAGGTTCGCCGCGCGGTAGAGTTGCCGGGAATGGTGGCAGCACATCTGTCGATCACGGACGACGGCGGGCTTCTGGCCCTGACCGTGGAGGGGCCCGGCCTTCCTCCGACGGTGGAGGTGCTGCGCATCGACGTGGGCCGGGTGGAGCCGCTGGATCCGGAGCGGACCGAGCGTCTGGAGGAGCAAGCCCGCCAGGCCGATTCGCCGGAGTTGGTGCATTACACCGCGCGCGATGGGCTGGAGCTTTCCGGCTGGTTGTATATGCCCGCCGAGCCCGCTCCCGCGGAGCCTGCCGAGAATCGCCCGGTGTATATCCATCTCCACGGCGGCCCGGAGGGCCAGTCGCGCCCCAGCCACCATGACGTGTTGGCCGATCTGGTCAGCGCCGGAGTGACCGTGTTTACCCCCAACATCCGCGGGTCGCAGGGCAATGGACGTGCGTTTGTGCACGCCGATGACCGTTACGGGCGATTTGCCGCCGTCGATGATGTTGCGGATACTGCCTCTTTTTTGCTCGACGCCAACCTCGCGTCCCCCGGCCGCATCGCCGTGGGAGGCCGCAGTTATGGCGGATTCTTGGCGCTGTTGGCGGCCGCCCGCTACCCGGAGATGTTCTGTGGTGTGGTGGATGCCTGCGGCATGACGAGCTTCGAGACGTATTACGAGTCCACGGAGCCGTGGTTGGCTTCGGCGGCGTCCCCGAAGTATGGCTATCCGATGCATGACGCGGAGTTGTTGCTGGAGATTTCGCCGCTGTATAAGGCGCGAGAGTTGGTCACGCCGATTCTGTTTATTCACGGCGCGAACGATACGAATGTGCCCCTGCAGGAATCCCAGCAGCTGTATGACGCTGTGGTTGATGCGGGGCACACCCCGGAGTTTTTGACGGTTCCGGGGGAGGGGCACCAGTTTGTGAAGCCGAAGTCGCGCCGGCTGATTGCCGATACGATGCTGGACTTCTTGAGAACGATTCGGTGCCTTGAGTCAGCTGATTAGTGGGCTAGCTGATAAGCGAGCTGGCTCGGTGAATTCTTAGAAGAACATCAGCACCGCGGTGATGAACCACAGCAGGTTGAAGATGCCGCCGAACATTGCGGTCTGACCTGGGATCTTGTCCACGTCAACGTCGCGGAGCTTCTCCTCTTCACCAGGGGTTGCTGGGTCATCGCCAGGCTCTTGAGCGCCCGCGGCCAGCACTGCCACGCGCTGCTTCGGGATGACCACGGCCACCAGCAGAACCCATGCGATCACGGCCAGCAGGATGGCGGCGTGGAAGTTGTAGCGCTGCATGGCGCCCTCGACGGTGAACCATGCTGCAATACCTAGAACCGGCACCAGCAGGGAGATGTAGCCGTAGGTGCGGGTGATACCTGCCAGGATGCGCAGGGCTCCCTTCGCGGCAGCCTCGCCGGCGACGGCACGACGGAACTGCGGTGCGAACATGGAGGTGGAAATTGTGACGGGGCCGATGAGGAGGATGGCGGCCAGGACGTGAAGAATCACCATAATGTTATCCATATGCTCTACTTTGTCAGATGAGCAGGGCTTTGTCAGATTAGCCAGGCCTTCGCACTCTTAGAGGCCGCACGCGGCGCGGGCTGTGCGCTCGTCGGCGCGGGTGATGGCGAGCCCGTAGACCGCCGACACGTGGATGTACCGTGCCGCATAGGCGCAGTGCTGTCGCGGATCCGGCGGCATCCAGGCGGACAGGGTGGCATCGGATTTGGTGCGGTTGATGGTGGAGTCCACCGCGACGAGGTTGAGCTGGGCGTCGTTGGCAAAATCGCGACGACGCTGCGACGTCCACGACCAGGCACCCAGGTCCCATGCGGCGGACAGGGGGACAATGTGGTCGATATCGACGTGGGTGGGGTCCATGGCTCGCCCGGTGTAGGGGTCGGGCTGCGGATGTGTGACGCCGAGCTCACGTCGGTCGCGGCAATCGTGCAGGGCGAAGGTGTCCTGCAGAACGGCTTCACGGGTGGTGCAGAGCTGGCCGGTGTGCTGATTGAGCGAGTGGGCCCAGCCATGGCCGAACTGGTCGCGATCGTAGCCAAGCACTTTGGGGCGCACGGCGATGACGGTGAGCGTGGAGAGGTCATGCGTCAGCGACGCGGCCAACTCTGGTGGGGTGGGAGGGGTGCGCTGCGGGAGAAATAGCAACAGGAGGGAGGTCGCGGTGCAGGCGGCGAGGAAGCCGCGTGCGGGGGAGAAGCGCACACAGAAGAGGCGTGCACAGCGGATGAAGACAGAAAGAAAACGCCACATGCAGTATTAGACTGCAGTGGCGCTTGTAAGGTTCACTTTTTTATTCCCGCGAAGGGTGTATTCCCGCGCGGTAGTCCCGCAAGGGGAACAGCCGTGCCCTTAGGCCGGCTGCTCAGCGGGATTCTGCTGCGTCGTTGGCAGCGCGTAGTTCGGGTCCTTGGCAACCTGAACGGCCTTATCGAAGGTGGAGGTCACGGTCTCGTCCGGTGCCTTGGTGATCAAGGTGACGACCACCATGGCGATGACGTTGGCCAGCACACCTGGGACCATCTCGTAGAGGCCGAAGGGCTTGTCCATGATTCCGAAGGACTCCAGACCACCCCACAGGAACGCGACCACGGCACCGGCAACCAGACCAGCTCCAGCGCCTGCGGCGTTGAGCCGGCGCCAGTACAGCGCACCGACGATGACAGGGCCGAAGGCAGAACCGAAACCAGCCCAGGCGAAGGACACGAGGGCCAAGATACCGGCGTCCGGGTTCAGGGCGATCAGTGCCGCGAACAGTGCCACGGCAATCACTGCGATGCGGGACAGGTTCTTCAGAGCGTTGTCGGAAGCCTGCTTGTTGATGAGGCCCTTGTAGATGTCCTCGATCAGCGCGGAGGCAACCACCAGCAGCTGGGAAGAAATGGTGGACATGATTGCCGCCAGCACAGCGGTGAGAACCAGACCGGCGATCAGTGGGTGGAACAGAATGCGTCCCATGTCCAGGAAGATCGTCTCAAAGTTCTGCTTGTCCACGATGGAGATGCTGGGGTCCATGCCGAAGTAGGCCGGTCCGATGGTGGCTACCGTCACGGCACCAACCAGGCACAGCGCCATCCAGCCCACACCGTAGGCCATACCCGCGCGGGCGTCGGACGGCTTGCGCAGAGCCATGAAACGCACAATGATGTGTGGCTGGCCGAAGTAACCCAGGCCCCAGGCCAGGTTGGAAATGATGACCACGCCACTGACTCCCGCGAACATGGAGAACCAGTTCGGGTTAGCCTCGATCAGGTTCGCTCCATAGGAGTGCTGAGTCTGGTAGGTCCAGATCTGGCTTGGGTCGTCCATCGCCATCAGCGCGAAGATAGGCACCGCGATGAGCGCCAGGAACATGATGAGTCCCTGCACCATGTCCGTGTAGGACACAGCGGTAAAGCCACCGATGAAGGTGTAGCCCACCGTCACGGCGGCGATGATGATCATTCCGGTTAGGTAATCGCCGTCGAAGGTCGATTCGAAGTAGCGTCCACCTGCAACCATGCCTGAAGAGACATAGAAGGTGAAGAACAGCAAAATGATCAGACCGGATGCTACTCGCAGGATGTGGGTTCTGTCATTGAAGCGGTTTTCCAGGAAGGACGGAACAGTAATGGAGTTGTTCGCGACCTCAGTGTACGCACGCAGACGTGGAGCCGTGATCTTCCAGTTCACGGCAGCGCCCACGAGCAGGCCGATTGCCATCCACAATTCTCCATAGCCGGACATGTAGAGGGCACCTGGCAGGCCCATCAGCAGCCAACCAGACATATCGGAAGCGCCAGCAGACAACGCTGCAACGAATGGGTGCAGTGTGCGCCCACCCAGCATGTAGTCCTCGTACTCGTCGGTGTTCTTGTAACCATAAAGTCCGATGAGCAACATGGCGCCGAGGTAGATAACCATGGCAATGACGAACCATGTTTGTTCAGTCATAAAAACTCTCCTTAGGGTTCCGACCGACCATATCATATGACCTGTGTTCTATTTTGAGTCTTTTGTGATGTGAGTCATGTAGGAGGGGACTGGTAGAACTTTCAGGTATGAGTTACACCCACCTCGTTCATGCCTTCGCACCGGCCTCCGGTGGCATTCACGTGTGGGTAGAGCAAGTAGACGGCCACTCCGTGGTGCTTGATCCGCGCACACTGGACCGGACGAGCCTGCCCCACGAGCTCTTTGAACTGGTCATTTCCCGTCCCAGGCGCCGCAGGGGTATGCATACCCTGGCCTCGCCGAAGGGTCGGATTGTGGAGATCCAGGTTCCCACGCTGGCCTTCACGCCACAGGAAAGCGTGGCGCTGATGACGGCACTGTGTTCCTATATCAATACAGCGGCTACCGAATCTGAGGGGAAAACGCCCGAGGAGATAGGTCTATCTCCAGAAATACTGTATCTGTGCGACCTTTTTGCCTTCGCCGATTCTCTCGTGCGCTCGGGACGCATCATGTTTCGGACGGACTTGGTGGAGCGGACGTGGTATCCGCGCTGGGTGGTCTCTGCCGCCGGTGACCATCACCGCGTGATAGAACGCTTTGAGCGCGTGCTGCCCGGAGTCTTGTCACGCAACGGCACCGATGTTCACGCTGTGCTGGATGATTTTATCCACTGGATTGCTGTGGAACATCTCGGCCGTGCCCAGGGGTTGCACGAGGACTTAAGCGTTGAGTTTGTGGAGGCACTCGCCACGGGAACTGAATCGTCCCGCGTGAGCTCCAGGACCATGGAGGCTCTGGCTGAGTGGCGCCGTTCTGCTGCACGGAAAGCCACCGAGCTCACGCTCATGCTGTCCTCGCCGCAGGACACCGTAGAAAACATGGAGAAACGGCACTGGCGGCTGGGCTTCGCGCTGTCCACCAACGGTGGCCCAGTCACGCCGCTGGTCGCGGCGGAGACGCCTGAGCAGACCCGAACCATGGTCGCCAGATTCGTGGACGATCTGGTGAAAGCCTGGCCCGAGCTGCGGCCAGCCCTAGATGCGGTGTACGTGTGGGCACAACCCGGTTGGTGGATCCCCGGATCGGACATCGTGACGGGGGATCCGCTGCGCGACCGCATGGTCGCCATAGGACTCACTCTTGACCAGGTGGCGGAGCTGCTGGATACTCGCGCGGCAGAGCTCAAGTCCCGGGGGATCAACGTGATGATCCCTCGGGAGTGGATCGCGCAGCGGCCGTCGGTACGTATTCGCACCACCGCAGTGGGGGATGGGCCCGGCAGCGGCAAGCTGGGTCTGGATCAGCTCATGAACTTCAGCGTCAGCATCTCCCTCAACGGTCAGGCTGTGGATGAACGGGTTGCCCGAGAGATGGTGAACTCGGCGTCGTCCATTGTGAAGATCAATGGGAAATATGTTCACCTTGACCAGACAACCTTGCGGCGTGCTCGGCAGTGGATGGATGCGCTGAAGGAATCGGCGAAGGAACGCAGCGGACAGCAGGACCTGGCCGCGGTGACAGTACGCGATGTGCTGGAGGCCAACGCGGCATCCCAGGACGATCGCGAGGACGAACACGAATTCACGGTGATCACGGACGGATGGGTGGATCAGCTGCTCACCCACGACAACCGGGTGGAGCCGCCCCAGAATATCGAGCTGCCGGAGACGGTCGTGACACCCCTGCGTGAGCATCAGCTCAGGGGCGTGAAGTGGTTGGCCTGGATGTTGCAGCATAACCTTGGGGCCATCTTGGCTGATGACATGGGTTTGGGGAAGACGCTGCAGATCTTGGCGCTCGTGGCGTGGGAAAAAGCGCATCGGGCGGAGGAAGGACAGGCGTCCGTCACCACGTTGGTCATTGCGCCAACCTCGGTGCTGAACGCCTGGGTGAGGGAGGCGCGTACGCACGTTCCCAGCCTGAAGATTCTGGTCGATCATGGACCTCGGGCGCCGGAGTCGCTTGCAATGGATGAGCAGGCGCCTGAAGAAGCGCCGGATATTGTGCTCACCACCTATGGGCGCGTGGCGCGCAACCCTGAACGCTATCGCGGGCAGAGGTGGGGCAGGGTTGTGGCCGATGAGGCGCAGGCTATTAAGAATCCGAACACGAAACAGTCGCGCGCGGTGCGCAGTATTGATGCGTATCACCATATTGCCCTGTCGGGAACTCCGGTGGAAAATAAACTGGCGGACCTTTATGCGCTGATGGATTTTGCTAATCCTGGGATTTTGGGCAGCGCTCCGGCTTTTCAGAATCGTTTGGCGATACCCATTGAGCGCTATCAGGATCCCGACGCCACGGCGCGGTTAAGAAACCTGGTGCAGCCGTTTATTTTGCGACGGTTGAAAACGGATGAAGAGGTGGGGCTGGATCTACCGCCGAAGCAGGAAATTGTGGAGACCATTGCGCTCACCGCTGAACAAGCGGCTCTGTACGAGGCGTATATCAGCCGGTTGGAAGAGGACATGCAACGCGGAACAACGGGTCGGCGTGCGATGATTTTGGGGGCGTTGGTGCGGATTAAACAAATTTGCAATCATCCGGTGCATTTCACCCAGGATGGATCGGGAATCTTGAAAGATGGAAAGCATCGTTCTCATCGCGTGGAACGGATTTTTGAGATTCTTGAGCAGGCTCGGGTCGATGGCAGAAAGGCCTTGCTGTTCACCCAGTTTCCCACGTTCGGATCACTGCTCATTCCGGAGATGGAACAGCATTTCGGCATGAAGATTCCTATGCTTCATGGAGGCTTAACCAGAGCGCAGCGCGCGCGGTTGGTGGAGGATTTTCAATCCCCCGATGGGCCGCAATTCATGGTGCTGTCCGTGAAGGCCGGCGGGACGGGAATTACCTTGACGGAGGCTAGTGTGGTCATTCACATCGACCGCTGGTGGAACCCAGCGGTGGAGGATCAGGCGACCGATCGCGCGTACCGCATCGGGCAAAATAAGGACGTGACTGTGTACAAACTCGTGGCTCAGGGAACGCTGGATGAGCGCATCAACGATCTGATCATGGGCAAACGCGAGCTGGCCAGCACCGTGGTCGGGGCCGGGGAAGGATGGATTGCCGATCTATCCGACGCCGAGCTGTCCGAATTGTGGACCCTTCGTACAGGCTCGGACGAACCGCTACATCGGTTCAAGCGTGGAGGTGAGGACAGTGGTCACTAGGCCAACGAATTCTCATGGTCGGGGTCGCCGAGGCCGCAAGCGGATCGATGACACGGTGGTGATGGCAGATTTTGGAGCGCGCCGACGCGCCGAACAGCAGGCTGAGATCCGCCGCCCCGCCGTTCCACGCTCTGGCGGCAATTGGGCCTCCACTACCTTTATGGACCTGGCGCTCGAGGGGGCGGATCATGGAAGGGTGACGCGAGGTCGGGACTATTTCCGCGCAGGACATGTCCTGTATGTGGCCTGGTCGACCGATCACCTGGTGGGTTGGGTGAAGGGTAGTCAGCTCGAGCCCTTTGAGGTAGTGATGACCTTCAACCCGATGGATGAGGATACGAAGGATGCCGTGGCGACGCTGCTCGGAAGCTCGCCGAAGGTGCTGCATGAGTACATGGTGGGGCGTCCGCCGTCGATTCTGACCACGCCCTTGTTGAGTGCGATTGCAGGGTGCTACTGCGATTGCCCGGATCGCATGCCTGTTTGTAAACATATTGTGGCTGTGGCGATGCGTTTTGCACGGGAGTTGGAGGAGAGCCCATTAGAGCTGCTGCACCTGCGTGGCATTGATCCCCAGCCATTCAAGGACGCCTTGGCGAGCGGAGAAGCTCTGTGGGGACCGTCGGGAGGCCCCTCTAAGCCCCGGCTCCTGGATGATCCGCAGCCGGAACAGATGGTGGATCCCCGAGCTTTTTGGGGAAGAGGCTCCACGGCAGTGAGCTGGGATCCACCTGACGTAGAAGAAGGTATGGAACTGGGCGAGCGGGAGCATCTGATGGCGGCGTTAGAGTCCGTGACGTGGACGCACATTGACCAGTTGGATGCCTCGTATCAGATCGATCGTTGCTATGAAACCTTAGAAAACGCAGAACCTTTGTTCGATTATTCGGCTCGGATGTCTGAGGTGTATGAGATAAATGACCCAGACAAAGAAGAAAGGGATGACTCGTGAGCACACACGCCAACCACCTCCGCATCCTGCACACCTCAGATTGGCAATTGGGCATGTCGCCCAGTTTCTTGAGTGAGGAAGCACGCCCCCGATACACCTATGACCGCCTGGTCGCTGTGAAAAAAGTTCTCGCCGAAGCCGAGGCGCATCAGTGCGATGCGGTGGTTGTGGCAGGGGATGTCTTTGATAACAACTTCCTCAAGCCCGAGGTGTACCAGCGTGCGCTGGACATCCTGGAGGACGCAGAGCTGCCCGTGTTTCTCCTTCCAGGCAATCACGATCCTCTGGACGCCGCCAGCATCTATCGCACCGACGGGATCCAACAGCTCAAGAATGTGACGGTCCTGGCTGACTCCACGCCGATTCAGCTGGAGCGCCTGGGGGAGGGAGCCGCCCGGATTGTGGGAGCGCCCATGCGTTCCCGCCATGTGAATGTGGACTTGGTGGGTCAGGCGTTGGATACTCTCATGCCGCCTCTGGATTCCACCATCACGGTTCTGGTGGGCCATGGTGCGGCCATTGCCTTCGGGACTCCAGAGCCCGAGCACATCGACATTGCGCGAGCCGAGGAGGCCTACCGGCGCCGTGTGGTGGACTACATTGCCCTCGGTGATACCCACTCCGCGATGCAGCTCGACCAGGATGGTGCGATCTGGTACTCCGGCTCGCCCGAGGTGACGGACTACCGAGAGCCCGATGGCGGCGGAGAGTCCAATTCCGGTAAAGCACTGATCGTGGACATCACTGTGGAGGATCCATTCCGCCCGGCAGACGTTGCAGTGGAGGAGATCACCATCGGCCAGTGGGCGTTTCAGGCGCTGAGTGCAGAGGTGAACAATAGGCAGGACGCTGAACGTTTCATCGAAACATTAAAAGCCCTCCCCAATAAGGCTCAGACCTCGGTGAAGTATTCACTGTCGGGGGTGGTGGATGTGGATACCTACGCCTGGCTGGAGTCCATGGCAGAACAGATGGCGCCCAAGTTTGCAGCCCTGTATCGCCGCACCAGAACGTGGTCCCTCTACACCCGCCCCAGCGACGAGGAGCTGAGCGGAGAGGCCTTCGGTGACGGCATCGCAGGAACCGTGGCACACCGCCTGGCGGAATTGATCGACGCAGGAGACACGCGAGCCAGCGACGCGCTGAACCTGCTGTACAAGCTCTCCCAAGAAATGAAGGTGACGGAGCGATGAACCCCTTTGTCGACCAGCCCGAAAAGGATAGAACAAGCGGACTTCACCCGGCCTTGCGCGTGGAGGAAATCCAGCTGAAGAATGTGAAGGCCATTGACCACCTCATCGTCCGTCCGCAGGCCACCGGCGTGACCGTTATTCATGGCGATAATGAAACGGGTAAGTCAACCATTATCGAGGCCTTCCACCAACTCTTGGCGGGCAGCGCGCTGACATCACAAAAGGTCGACGTGAAGGCCTTAAGACCCGTATCTCGGGACGAGCAGCCCGATGTGCAAGCCACACTGCAGATCGGTCCTTATCACCTCACCTATCGCCGGGTGTTCGCCGGTAAGAAATCCAAGGCGGAACTCCGGGTGGATGCACCCCACGTTGAGAACGTGACGGGAGTGGAGGCCATTAATCGCTTTCAGGCGATTTTGTCCTCCTATTCCGATGAATCCTTGCGCAGTTCCATGAGCGTGAAGCAGGGCGACATTTTGCGCATCGAGGAGTTGTTTAAGCACAACAGCCTGAGCCAGGCTATCGGCCGTGCGAGCACTACCGAGGAAGCTGCCGCACCTTCCGTGGCTGATGTGGCGATGGACGCTGACACCCAACAACTCATTGATCGTGCGCGCGAAGTTCGGGGAAAATACTTCACACCGAAATCGACCAACACGTACACGAAGGCTTTTAAAGCTCACGTCGACGAGCTCGCCGAGGCAGAACAGGCATTGCACACCGCTCGTGAACGCATGAGTGAAGCTCAACGGCACGCGGAGACCATTCAGCGAGCAACGCTATCGCTGAAGAATCTTTCTGACGAGAAACAGCAGCTGACGCAGCGTCTGCAGGAACTGGAACAGTTGCTGGAGCAGGCACAGAGCAAAGAACGAGAATTGGCGCAGGCTGCCGAACAGGTCACAGCGGCGCACTCTGCGGTCGATGAAGCCCGATCTGTCCAGGACAAACGCCGTGCGTTGATTGAGGAGATTGACTCCAAAACCCGCGCACTTGCAGCACTGGACGTGAAGGTGCAGGAGGCCACCAAGGCCACGGACGCAGAGAAACGCGCACGGGAAGCGCAACGCAGCTCCTTGAAAAGCATCCGCGTGGAGTTGAACGTGGCCCAAGCCTTGCGAGAACTCTTGCGGGCACGAATCGATGCAACCCGGTGTGCCCAGCGGCGCGATGACGTGGCGCAGAAGGTAGACGCAGCGACATCCCTTGATCGTCAGCGCATTGAACTGAAGGAGCGCATTGACGAGCTTCCTGTGACCTCGGACATCCTGTCCGAGATCCAGGAGAGGGCGCATGACTTCACAGTGAGTACCGCACGCCGGGACGCCGCCGCCACGACCGTCCACATCGAGGGCCCAGCGGGAGCGACAGTCGGCGACGGCGATCGTGCCTGGCCCCTTGGCGATGATGGAGTGGACATCACCGTGGGTTCGCGAAGAACCTTCACTCTGGGTGACTACCGCGTCACCGTCGCGCCGGCTGGCCACGCCGAAGACCTGGAGGAGAGTGTTCACTATGCTCACGATCGGTTGGTGGCCAGCCTCAAGAAAGCGGGAATCCACCTGGAGGAGCCACTGACCTCTGGCGAAGAATGTGCGCGCTTGGTCGAGGAGGTGAGGCAGAGCGCTACACGGCGAGCTGCGCTTACCACGCAGTTGGATGACGTGATGGGGGATCTACGTGAGCTTCTAGGATCAGCATCCCTGGCACAGCGCCAACAGGAGCTTGAGGAACTGGAGGCGCAACACCGCCACGCGCTAGACACGGTTGCGACCGCTGAGCGCATGCTTAGCGCGGAGCACGACAACTATGCTCACCAGGCGGAGTCTCCAGATCTGAACCTGGAGGAGCTTCGCTCCCGTGAGTTCTTCGATGAGCAGTGGATCAAGGATCTTCGTGAGCGCATTGATGACGCAGAGCGGGCGGACAACAGCGCTGTGGAGCGGTGCGAGGCCGCACAATCGAAGGCAGAAAGCGAGTATGCCACCGTGCGTAGCGCCCTGGAATTGCGCACTCAGGATCTTGCCGCCGCACGGGAGGCATTGAGCGATGATGACCTGGAGGCGCGCATTGCGGAAGCGAGCGCTGCCCTGGACACAGCTGTACAGAACAAGCAACAGGTAGAGGCCTCCGTGGACGGGGTGGACTCGCCAGAGATGCTGGCGTCCAAGGTCAACGGCAAACGTCAGGCGCTGCGCGACGTGGACCGTCGAGAGCGCGAGGAAGAACGCTCTATCGACATCGCACGCCACGAAATCGACAGCGCGGGTGGAACCGCGGAAGACGTTCAAGAAGCGGAAGCGCGCTACGAACACCTGCGACAGTCCGTGCATTCAGCCGAAAGCCAAGCCGAGGCAGCCAACCTTCTGGTGGAGCTGTTCGACCAGGCTTACGAGGACGTGATGGTTCAGTACCAGGCCCCGTTCCTGGACGAGTTCACCTCACTGGCCAAGCGAATCTTTGGTACAGGTGTGACCTTCGAGTTGGGGCAGGACCTGTCTGTAACCAAGAGAATCATGAATGGGGAGGGGATAGCCCTCGATCAGCTGTCGGGAGGTGCAACGGAACAGATCGCCATGCTCTACAGGCTTGCCGCTGCAAGCCTCATGGGTAAGGGAGAGTCCGTCCCCATCTTCCTGGATGACACGCTGGGATACACCGATGAGTTCCGCACAGAGAACATGAACGCGGTGCTGGCTCTGATGGGCAAGGAGCACCAGATCATCGTGACCACCTGTGATGCACGCAGGTTCTCGTCGGTGGCCGGGGCATACACCATCAGCATCGACCAGGCGAAAAGTAACCAATCCGCCGTCGCGGCACGTGGGGAGTAACAACAAGGGGTGTGCACGCACCTGCATGGTGCGCGCACACCCTGATAAAAAGTGTGCCCCCGAGACGATTCGAACGTCCGACCCCTGGTACCGGAAACCAGTGCTCTATCCCCTGAGCTACGAGGGCAAGCAACCAACTGTATGGCTACGAGAAGACAGTCTAGCATGACTGATATTGTTGATAACCGTGACTCCAGCTGAACTCTCAAATCTCATCACCGAAACCACTCGCGCGGTTCTGAACAGCCACGATCTGGACAGCTCCGTTGTCCCCGATGCCGCAACCGTGGAACGCCCCCGCAACCCCGAGCACGGTGACTACGCCACCAACATCGCCATGCAGGTCGCGAAAAAGGCCGGCACGAACCCACGCGAACTGGCCACGTGGCTCGTCGAGGACTTGAGTGGCAACGACGGAATCACCGAAGCCTCCGTAGCAGGCCCCGGCTTCATCAACATCCGCCTGGCAGCCGCAGCCCAAGGCAAAATTGTGGAAGAGATCCTGAAGGCAGGGGACACCTTCGGACACGGAGATGACTTCGCCGGCAGCACCATCAACCTGGAATTCGTCTCCGCCAACCCCACTGGCCCCATCCACCTCGGCGGAACCCGCTGGGCAGCCGTCGGTGATTCTTTGGGCCGGGTGCTCAGCGCCCGCGGCGCGAAAGTCACACGCGAGTACTACTTCAACGACCACGGCGCGCAGATCAACCGCTTCGCCAAGTCCCTGCTCGCAGCAGCCCAGGCCAACCCCACCCCCGAGGATGGCTACGGCGGCGACTACATCCAGGACATCGCCCAGCAGGTCACCACGGCACACCCCGAGTGGAACACCCTGGGTGACGAGGACATGCTGGAACTGTTCCGCGCCGAAGGCGTGGAGCTCATGTTCGCGCACATCAAGCGCACCCTCGCAGAATTTGGCACGGAGTTTGACGTCTACTTCCATGAAAACTCCCTGTTCGAATCCGGCGCCGTGGACAAGGCCGTGGACACCCTGAAGGGCAACGGCAACCTCTATGAACAAGACGGTGCCTGGTGGCTGCGCTCCACCAACTTCGGCGATGACAAGGACCGCGTGGTCATCAAGTCCGACGGTGACGCCGCCTACATCGCCGGCGACATCGCCTACATCGCCAACAAGATCGAACGCGGCCACGACCTGTGCATCTACATGCTGGGCGCGGACCACCACGGCTACATCGCGCGCCTGAAGGCTGCCGCCGCTGCACTGGGCTACGACGCCAACCAGGTGGAGGTCCTCATCGGTCAGATGGTGAACCTGGTCAAGGACGGTAAGGCCGTGCGCATGTCCAAGCGCGCAGGAACCGTCATCACGCTGGATGACCTGGTGGAAATGATCGGCGTGGACGCCGCCCGCTACTCGCTGATCCGCAGCTCCGTGGACTCCACCCTGGATATCGACATGGACCTGTGGGCATCCCAGTCCAGCGATAACCCGGTGTTCTATGTGCAATACGGGCACGCTCGCCTGTGTTCGATTGCCCGGAAGGCGAGTGAGCTGGGCGTCGGATATGACGACGCAGATTTGTCGTTGCTGACCCACGAGCGTGAGGGAGATTTGATTCGCACCTTGGGCGAGTTCCCGGAGGTCGTTCAGTCCGCCGCTGAGCTGCGCGAACCGCACCGCGTGGCGCGTTACGCAGAGCAGCTGGCGGGAACGTTCCACCGTTTCTACGATGCGTGCCAGATTCTGCCGAAGTCCGACGAAGAGGCGACCCCCATCACGGGCGCTCGCCTGGCGCTGGCCGCAGCGACCCGCCAGACCCTTGCCAACGCGCTGACGTTGGTGGGCGTGACTGCACCAGAGCGCATGTAGACCACGCATGTAGCACAAGTATGTAGAACAACGTCGGTAGAAAATCGTATGTAGAAAGCAGTGGACGTCCTATGGATCCTGAAACTCACTTGCACTCTGAACCCCTGAAGCAGAAGATTTCCTCAGCTGCGGAGTTCAACCGCATTCCTGAGGCGGTTTACCCCGTGGACACCGTCCGCACCCCGAGCGGGTCCGTGTCCATCGCGGGCGTGGACCTGACGGACATCGCCGAGGAGTACGGCACCAGTGCCTTCGTGATCAACGAGGATGACTTCCGCGGCCGATGCCGCGCACTCGCCGAGGCTTTCGACGGTGGAGAGCGTGTGCATTACGCGTCCAAGGCCTTGCTGACCCGCGAGGTTGCTCGCTGGGTGAAGGAAGAAGGCCTGGCGCTGGACGTTGCCTCCCAGGGTGAGTTGGCGCTGGCGCTGGCCGCGGAGTTTCCCGCCGATCGCATCACGGTGCACGGCAACAACAAGTCGGATGAGTTCCTCTCTCTGGCGATCACCAGCGGCGCGGAGCTGATCGTGGTGGATTCCCTCCAGGAGATCGACCGGCTCTCTGCGTTGGCGCAGCAGCACCAGCGCACGCAGGATGTGCTGATCCGCGTGACTCCCGGCGTGCACGTGGATACCCACGAGTTCATCGCCACCAGCCATGAGGATCAGAAGTTTGGCTTTTCCTTGGCCGCCGGGGTGGCACACGATGCTGCCGTGCGGACGGCCGCCGCGCCGGGGCTGCGCCTGCGTGGTCTGCACTGCCACGTGGGTTCCCAGGTGTTCGAGGCTTCCGGTTTTGCGCTGGCGGCCGAGCGCCTGCTGGGATTCTGGTCCCAGCTGTTGGATGAGTTGCCCGCCGACGCCACCGCGTCCCTGGACACCCTGGACCTGGGCGGCGGCTACGGCATCGCTTACACCGCGGATCAGGAGCCGTTGAATGTGGCGGCGGTTGCCGAGGACCTGAAGAACAAGGTGGCCGAGGCCGCGAAGGAGGCCGGCGTTCCCTACCCGAATTTGAACGTGGAGCCCGGCCGCGCGATCGCTGGTCCGTCAATGGTGACCCTCTACCGTGTGGGCACCGTGAAGGACGTGCCGGTCAACACGAAGCTGTCCCGTCGCTACATCTCCGTGGATGGCGGCATGAGCGACAATATTCGCCCCGCGCTCTACCAGGCCGAATATGATTTCCGCGTGGTCAACCGCGAGGTCTCTGGCCGTGTGATCCCCACTCGCATCGTGGGATCGCACTGTGAGTCCGGGGATATTCTTATTAACGACGCCCAAGTTCCCGATGATGTGCAGGTGGGCGATCTGATTATGGTTGGCGCCACCGGCGCCTACTGCTATTCCATGGCCTCTCGCTACAACATGATGCTGCGCCCGCCGATCATTGCCATTAGAGATGGACAGGCGCGTGTGATGGTCCGCCGCGAGACCCTGGAGGACATCTTAAGCTTGGACGTGTTCTAAGCATCGAGTAGAACAGTTCGATCCCGGGCGCGCGTGTGTGCGTGCAATGGCCTACACTTTAAGCAGTTCCATTAACAACCCCCAAGGATGAAACATGACCGATACAACCACTTCCACCTTCAAGCCAGGCAAGGGCGCCGGCGCGACCGTTGGCGTAGCTGTTCTGGGCATGGGCACCGTCGGCACGGAGGTGCTCCGTCTGTTGGAGGAGCGCAAGGATGAATTTGCTGCTCGCATCGGCGGAAACCTCGAGGTCCGCGGTATTGCCGTATCCGATTTGTCGAAGCCGCGTCCCGGTGTGTCGAAGGACTTGTTGACCGACGACGCGCTGTCGTTGGTCAAGCGCGAGGACATTGATCTGGTGGTGGAGGTCATCGGTGGTATTGACTATCCACGCCAGGTGGTTCTGGCCGCTCTGCGCGCAGGAAAGGCTGTGGTGACGGCCAACAAGGCTCTGATCGCCGCGCATTCCGAGGAGCTGTCCGAGGCTGCTGAGGCTCAGGGCGTGGACCTGTTCTTCGAGGCCGCTGTGGCCGCGGCCATCCCTGTGGTGGGACCGCTGCGCCGGTCCCTGGCTGGTGACAAGGTCGATACCGTCATTGGTGTGGTCAACGGCACCACCAACTTCATCTTGGACGCGATGTACAGCCGCGGCGCCTCTTACGAGGAGATGCTGGCCGAGGCCACCGCTCTGGGCTACGCGGAGGCCGACCCCTCCGCGGATGTGGACGGCTACGACGCGGCATCCAAGGCCGCCATTCTGGCGTCCCTGGCGTTTCACACCCGCGTGACCGCCGACGACGTGCACACCGAAGGTATCCGCACCATCACGGTGGAGGACATCGAGGCAGCTAAGGCCGCCAACTCCACCATCAAGCTGCTCGCTATCTGTGAGCGTCTGGTGGACGAGCAGGGCCAGGAGTCCGTGTCCGCCCGCGTCTACCCCGCGCTGGTCCCAACCTCCCACCCGCTGGCGAGCGTCAACGAGTCCTACAACGCCGTGTTCGTAGAGGCAGAATCGGCAGGACGGCTGATGTTCTACGGCAATGGTGCGGGAGGCGCACCGACGGCGTCGGCAGTATTGGGCGATGTGGTGGCAGTTTCCCGCAACATCGTTCACGGCGGCCGGGGACCAGGCGAGTCCACCTACGCGCGTCTGCCCATCGCTGACTTCGGCGATGTGCTGACCCGCTACCACGTGGACATGCACGTGGACGACAAGGTGGGCGTGCTGGCTGAGGTGTCCAACGTGTTCTCTGAGCAGGGAGTATCCATCCGTGCGGTGCGTCAGGAGGGCCTGGAAGAAGGCGCTCGACTGGTGGTCATCACCCACCACGCCAAGGAGGCGGACCTGGAGGCCACGGTGGAGCGTTTCAAGCAGCTGGAGAGCGTGAAGGCTGTCCGGTCCGTCATCCGCATGGAGGGTTAATCACAGTGAGCACGGAGATTCCGGTCGGTCGTACTGCGACGGTGAAGGTTCCCGCGTCCTCGGCCAATCTTGGCCCTGGGTTCGACACCCTGGGCCTGGCGGTGGGGCTTTACGATCACGTGGTGGTGGAGGTCATCGACTCTGGCCTGGAGGTGGAAGTCACCGGCGAGGGAGCCGGCGAGGTTCCGCTGGATGAACGCCACCTGGTGGTGCGCGCGATACGCGAGGCGTTGAAGGTCGCGGACGTGAGCGTGCGGGGGCTGAAGGTGCGTTGCCAGAACAGCATTCCTCAGTCTCGTGGCCTGGGTTCTTCGGCGTCTGCTGCGGTGGCCGGTGTAGCTGCGGCGAATGCGCTGGCGGGCAACACGCTGTCCGATCAGCAGATGGTCCAGATCGCCTCCACGTTTGAGGGACATCCGGATAACGCCGCGGCATCCATCCTGGGCTCCGGGGTGGTCAGCTGGACGAATGTGCCCATCGACGGCCGTACCGCGCCGCAGTACTTCGCCGCGCCGATCAACGTGCACCCGGACATCGTGGTCACCGCCCTGGTCCCTGACTTCCACGCGTCCACCGAAGCCGTGCGCCGGGTGCTGCCGAGCGACATTTCTCACCTCGACGCCCGGTTCAACGTCTCCAGGACCGCCGTCATGACCGTGGCTCTGCGTGATGACCCGTCGCTGCTGCTTGAGGGAACGCGCGACCGTATGCACCAGACGTATCGTGCGGAAGTGCTGCCCGTAACCGCGGAGTGGATCAACCGCCTGCGCAACCTGGGCTATCCTGCGTTTTTGTCCGGAGCCGGCCCGACCGTGATGGTGCTGGACACCAAGCCGGTGGCCTCGGAACTGCTGGAAGAGGCCCGCCAGCGCGGTATGCGCGTCCTCGAGTTAGAGGTGGCGGGCCCCGTGGAAGTATCCGTTTCGGGCTAGGCCTTCATCGCCCGTTTCGGGCTAGGCCTTCATCGTCCTTCCGGACTAGGCCTTCTTCTCCTTCTTGAACCATTTAAGGATCACGCCATACAGTGCAGGCACGACGGAGGCGAGCACGATGACCAGGAAGATTGCTTCAATATTGTTCTTGACGAAGTCAATCTCTCCCAACAGGGCGCC
This sequence comes from Corynebacterium sp. zg254, assembly GCF_024701495.1. Lineage (NCBI taxonomy): Bacteria > Bacillati > Actinomycetota > Actinomycetes > Mycobacteriales > Corynebacteriaceae > Corynebacterium > Corynebacterium sp. zg254. The sequence goes on along the minus strand of NZ_WIAR01000001.1, from coordinate 475,485 downwards.
GAGCCCCACCACGCCGGCGCCCCACAAGACAGCACCGATGGCGTTGTACGCCACGAACGTGCGGTAATGCATGCCCGCCATGCCGGCGACCAGCGGGGCATAGGTGCGGACGATGGGAACGAAGCGGCATAGAATCACGGTGATCGGTCCGTGCTTGTCGAAGAAGTCCTCCGTCTGCGTGACGTACTCCCGCTTGAAGATCTTTCCGTCGGGACGTTGCTCCAGGTACGGGTTCAGTTTGTGTCCGATCATGTAGCCCACCTGGTCGCCGAGAAACGCGGCGATGGGGGCTACCACCATGATGAGCCACAGCGGTGCGAAGGGGTCCGGCTGCCGGGCGAGCAGCCCCGCGGTGAAGAGGAGGGAATCACCGGGCAGGAAGGGGAACAGCAGCCCGGATTCGATGAACACGATAAGTGCCATCGCGGCAAGAATGGCATCGCCGAAAGGGCCTGATCCGCTCAGAAGCACCATGGGATCTGCCCATTCAGGCCCCAGTGCCATCACAGTTTCACTCATGGAACCTTAGAGTACTCTCGAGATATCCACAATGGCGAAGCGGTCGGCGTTTTCCAGCTTTCTTAAAAGCTTTTTATCGTATTTGCTCACCGAGGTCTTCGGCAGCGTATCGACGAATGTGTAATACTCCGGAACCATCCAGCGTGGAACCTTGGTGCCGAGCGTGCGCGCGAGGTCTTCTGCCATGGCATGGGCAGCGTTGGAGTCCTTGTCCTCAGTCGGCACGGTGCTCTGGTCTTCCAGGTGCACGACCGCCAGGGGGCGCTGACCCCATTGTTCGTTGGGTACGCCAATGACAGCCACTTCCACGACCGCCGGGTGTTCCATCAAGTAGTTCTCCAGCACCGCGGAGTAGATCCATTCACCACCGGAGCGGATGATGTCATTCTTGCGGTCGTGCACGGTGAGGAACCCGTCTTTGGTGACCGTGGCGATGTCGCCGGTGCAGAACCAGCCGTCCTCGGTGAAGCGCTCGGGCCTATCGCGGTGGTGGTAGCGGGCGGTGATGGTGTTGCCCCGCACTTGCAGCTCGCCGGTGGTGCGGTCATGCGCGGGCAGCACATGACCGTCATCATCCACCAGGCGGTACTGCATGCCCACGGAGAAGCGGCCCTGGGATTCGCGATAGCGGGCGCGGGCCCTGCCCGCGACTCCTGCGGGCGGGTGCGCCACGGTCCCCACAGGGCCGGTTTCCGTCATGCCCCAGGCATGGATGATGTCCACGCCGTAGAGCTCTTCCCACTGCTCGATCAGAGCGGCGGGCACGGGGGAGCCTCCGGAGTAAATCTCCCGCAGACTCATGCGCGTGGGCTTGTGGATGAGGTAGTGCTGCAGCAGGTTGATCCACATGCTGGGGGCGCCGTGGGCCTGGCGGGGCATGGCGTCCTCAATGACGTGCGCCAGGTGGGCCGCCGAGGCCGTGCGGCCGGTAAACACCAGCGGCGTGCCGCTCATGAACGCGGCCAGGGGAACGCCCCAGCTTAAGACGTGATAGATCGGCACGGAGCACAAAAACTTCTGCCCATTGCGGATACCGAAGCCGTCGGCGGTGCGCAGCGTTTGAGAATGCAGCCACAACGAACGGTGAGAGTACACCACGCCCTTGGGATCGCCCGTGGTGCCCGTGGAGTAGCAAATCGCCGCGGGGGACTTCTCATCCAGTTCCGGCCAGTCGTAGTGCGTGGGGCGTCCGTCTAAGATGTCTTCGAAACCGTCCACGCGGATGCCCAGATCCTTCACGGCCTCCCGAACTCGGCGGACCTCTGCGAGGTTGGAGCCGATCAGGATGATTCCCTCCACGGTGCGGCACTCGGGCAGCATGGCGATGAGGTCGTCGGCAAAGCGCGGGTCGCACACAATCACGCGGTCTTCCGCGTGATTGATGACGTACTTCACTTGGCTGGTGGCCAGCAGCCGGTTGATGGGGTGGAAGACCGCCCCCATGGCCATTGCGCCCAGCATGGTTTCTAGGTGCTCGTTGCAGTTGGACATGTAGGTGGAGATGGTATCGCCCACGCCAATGCCGTATTCCTCAGTCATGACGTGTGCCAGCGCCGCCGCGCGCGCCGCGATTTCTGCGAAGGTGGTGTGGTCCGGTTCTGCTGTGGAATAGGTGTCAACCGTGGTGTGTCCGTGCACCGTGGCCCCGTAGTCCAGTATTCGGGCGATGGACAGAGGAACATCCTGCATCGTTGACTTCATAGTTACGTAGCCTACATTCCGTGCCCTGAAAAGTGTGCCTCGATGTGGTTGGTGCTATGCTGGTGCTTAACTTCGGTGAGATTGCCCTTGCTTTTGCTTTTCTCCGGTAATCCCCAAGGATCCCTTATTCTTCAGCACGCCGTATCTATGCGTGCGAATCACATATTTTTAAACCACAGTTGAGACGCTGGCGTGCACTTTTTCCGCCAGTCGATGGAAGGACTTTCGTGAGCCTGTCCGAAATTTTGGCCCGCGCAGAAGCCAATGGCCTGAATTCTTTAAAGCTCCCTGAGCTCAAGCAGATTGCCGTAGCTCAGGGCATCAAGCGCACCTCTGGCGTGCGCAAAGGGGAACTGATCGCGGCTATTGAAAACGCTGGGGGGCGTTCCTCTGCACCTGCACCGCAGGATGCTCCGCAGGAAAAGAAGCACGAGGCGCCGCAGGAACGTAGCCAGGAGGCTTCTGGGACGGACTCCCAGGATGCTGCGAATGGCCGTCCGGCTCGCCGAGTGCGTCGCCAGATCGTCCGCCGCTCCGGCGCTGCTGGTCGCGATGACCAGGGCAATGCATCCGATGATTCCTCCAACGACGCCGAGCCTCAGTCCTCGAAAGCCCGCGACAAGGGAGAGCCGGCGTCGGATAATTCGGACAACAACAGGGATCGCGACAACCGGGACAATCGCGACAACGGCCGAAACAATCAGCGCGACAACAACCGCAACAACAATCGGGACAACAATGACGATGATGAGCGTGGTGGGCGCCGCAACCGCCGCAACCGTCGGAATCGTCGCAACCGCGGCGACCGTAACGGCGGCAACGGTAACAATGGCAACAACCGTAACGACCGGAACAACGACAACCAGCCGGTTGATCCTGAGGAACTGACCAGTATCAGTGGCATCCTGGACTTCGCGGACCAGAACACGGCCTTCATCCGCACCTCCGGCTACCACGCCGGCCCCACAGACGTGTACGTGCCGATCAACACCGTCCGCAAATACGGCATGCGCCACGGCGACGCGATCACCGGCACCATCCGCAACCGCACCAACGGAAACAACGGCAACAATGGTGGCCACCAGCGCGGCCGCAACCGTCAGAAGTACACCCCCATTTACCAGGTGGAAACCGTCAATGGGCTCAGCCCGGATGAGGCGAACAAGCGCCCACACTTCAACAAGCTCACGCCGCTATACCCCAACCAGCGTCTGCGCTTGGAGACTGATCCGAAGATCCTGACCACGCGCGTGATCGACCTCATCATGCCGATCGGTAAGGGCCAGCGCGCCCTGATCGTGTCCCCGCCGAAGGCCGGTAAGACCACGATCATGCAGGACATCGCCAACGCGATCACCCGCAACAACCCCGAGTGCTACCTGATGGTGGTGCTGGTGGACGAGCGCCCCGAAGAAGTCACCGACATGCAGCGGTCGGTGCAGGGCGAGGTCATTGCCTCCACGTTCGACCGTCCACCGGGGGAGCACACCAACGTGGCGGAGCTGGCCGTGGAGCGCGCCAAGCGCCTGGTGGAGCAGGGCAAGGACGTGGTGCTTCTGCTGGACTCTATTACCCGCCTGGGCCGCGCGTACAACAACTCCTCTCCGGCGTCCGGACGCATCCTGTCCGGTGGTGTGGATTCCAACGCGCTGTACCCGCCGAAGCGATTCCTGGGTGCCGCCCGAAACATTGAGAATGGCGGATCCCTGACCATCATCGCCACGGCCATGGTGGAGACCGGATCCGCGGGTGACACCGTGATCTTCGAGGAGTTCAAGGGAACCGGCAACGCGGAGCTGAAGCTGGATCGCAAGATCTCCGAGCGTCGCGTGTTCCCGGCGGTGGACGTGAACCCGTCCGGCACCCGCAAGGACGAGCTGTTGCTGAACCCGGAGGAAGCGCGCATCATGCACAAGCTGCGCCGCATCCTGTCTGCACTGGATTCCCAGGCCGCTATTGATCTGCTGATCAAGCAGCTGCGCAAGACGAAGAACAACCGCGAGTTCCTGATGCAGGTCGCAAGCTCCGCGCCGCTGGCCGGTGAGAGTGAGGAGGACTAATCATGGCAGAGTCACCGTCTATGGTCGATGACATCCTGGCTGAATACCAGGGCTTGGAGATGCAGCTCAGTGATCCGGAGCTGCACAACGACCCTGCCGCCGCGCGCAAGGTGGGTAAGCGCTTTTCCCAGCTGCAGCCCATCATCCAGACCCACGAGAAGCTGACCCAGGCCCGCGAAGACCACGAGGCAGCAGTGGAGATGGCCTCCGAGGACAAGGAGTTCGCAGAGGAAGCGAAACGCCTCGAGGAAGAGATCGAGCAGCTCCAAGAGCAGCTCACGGACCTGTTGGCTCCGCGCGATCCGCACGATGCCGATGACATCGTGATGGAGATCAAGTCCGGTGCCGGTGGGGAAGAAGCAGCCCTGTTCGCCGGTGAGTTGGCCCGCATGTACCAGCGCTACGCTGAGCGCCACGGCTACTCCACGGAGATCCTGGGGCTCAATGAAACGGATCTGGGTGGCGTGAAGGACATGACCCTGTCCATTCGCGCGAAAAACCCGTCCCGCGACGGCGCCTGGTCCGAGTTCAAGTTTGAGGCCGGAGTGCACCGCGTGCAGCGCATCCCAGTGACCGAGTCCCAGGGGCGTATCCAGACGTCTGCCGCCGGAGTTCTGGTGTATCCGGAGCCCGACGAGGTGGAGGACGTGGAGATCGACGATAAGGACATCCGCGTGGATGTGTACCGCTCCTCTGGTAAGGGCGGTCAGGGCGTGAACACCACGGACTCCGCGGTGCGCATTACTCACCTGCCCACGGGCATTGTGGTGACCTGCCAGAAGGAGCGTTCGCAGATTCAGAACAAGGCCCGCGCGATGCAAGTCTTGGCAGCGCGTCTGCAGCAGATGCGCGAGGAGGAGGCCGCCGCGGAGGCCGCTGAGGATCGAGCGGCGCAGATCCGCACGATGGACCGCTCGGAGCGTATCCGCACGTACAACTTCCCTGAGTCCCGTGTGTCCGACCACCGCATTGGCTACAAGGCCAACAACCTGGATGCCGTGTTGAGTGGCGATTTGGATGCGCTGTTCACCGCGTTGAAGGAGGCGGATCGCCAGCGGCGCCTTGAGGCGGAAGGCTAGTTTCGTGGCTGGGCGTGGCACGGTGTCCGAGGCTCTCCGGGAGGCTGCCGCACAGTTGCAGCAGGCTGGGGTGGCCTCGCCGTTGGTGGATGCGCGTCTGCTGATGGCTCATGTGCTGGATGCCGAGCCCACGCAGCTGTTCCTGCTGGGGGATGACCCCGCGCCGAGCGAGGTGTGGCCGTTGGTCCGCCGACGTGTCGCGCGCGAGCCGTTGCAGCACATCACGGGCCGGGCATGGTTTTATGGCCTGCCGATGCTGGCGGAGCCAGGTGCGTTTATTCCCCGTCCGGAGACCGAACTGCTGGTGGACTGGGCCGTGCGGATGATCCGGGAGACCGGAGCGCGGCGCGTGCTCGATCTGTGCACCGGACCTGGGACGATTGCGCTGGCCGTGTCCTCCCAATTCCCCGACGCCCAGCTCTCCATCACCGCGGTGGACATCGACGCCACGGCCCTGGATCTAGCTGGCCGCAACCAGGCTCATCTTCAGGACCAAGGTCTCGTGCCCGGGGGCGTGTGCTTTGTGCAGGCCGACCTGTCCGATTCAGGGAGTATCGACGCGCTGGGCTTCAGCGAGGACTATGACGTGGTGCTGTGCAATCCTCCGTATGTTCCCGAAGGACCAGGGGCTTACGAGGAGTCGGTGGAACCGGAGGTCCTGGCGGACCCACATCACGCTGTGTTTTCAGGCACTGATGGGATGGAGCTGATGCCGCACATCGTGGCGGCGGCGCGCGCAGCCGTGAAGCCCGGTGGGGTGGTGGCCATTGAGCACGATGACTCGACCGGCCCCGCCACACTGGCGCTGCTGGAGGACGGCTTCGAGGCCCGCGAACAACATTATGACCTTACTGAACGCCCACGCTTTGTGAGCGCGCGTAAGATATAGGCGATCACGAAAGGTTTTATCACCCCTATGGCACAGCGAGTAGACGCAACTGACCCCCAGGACCGACAGCAGGCGATCCAGATCGCTACCACCGCGGTCAAGGCTGGGCGGTTGGTGGTCTTGCCCACGGATACTCTGTATGGCATTGGCTGCGACGCTTTTAACAACCGTGCCGTGGAGAAGCTGCTGCAGGCCAAGCACCGCGGCCCCGATATGCCGGTGCCAGTGTTGGTGGGCAGCTGGAGCACCGTCCAGGGGTTGGTGCAGAACTACACCTATGACATGCGCAGGCTGGTGGAGGCGTTTTGGCCCGGCGGCCTGAGCATCGTGGTGCATCAGGCCCCCAGCCTTCCGTGGAACCTGGGCGATACGCGCGGCACGGTCATGCTGCGCATGCCCCTGCACCCTGTGGCCATTGAGCTGTTGCAGGAGACCGGCCCCATGGCTGTCTCCTCTGCGAACATTTCCGGCCAGCCACCGGCGACCACCGTGCAGATGGCCGAGGACCAGCTGGGCGAGTCCGTCAGCGTGTATATCGACGGCGCCGACGCCACCGTGGGGACAGCCTCCACCATCGTGGACCTGTCCAGCGGCCGGCCCCGCATCTTGCGCGAGGGAGCAATTACCGCCGAGCAAATTGGCGAGGTGCTGGGCATGAGTGCCGAAGAATTGCGCGGGGACATCTAGACGGTAGGTGAATGATGGGCGTTGGTGTACCACTGCGCGAGCTAGGGCTTGTGCTGCTGTTGGCGGGAACGGTGACCTACCTGGTCACGGGCATCGTCCGTCACATTATGGTGCGCTACGGCCGCATGGAGGCCCCGCGCGACCGCGATGTGCACAGCACGCCCACGCCGCGCTTGGGCGGCGTGGCGATGTTCACCGGATTGATCGTGTCCGTGGTGGTGGCAGCGCAGCTGCCTGCCCTCAACAGAGGCTTCCCGCCTGTCACCCCGGATATGGCTGCCGTGATTATGGCCGCCTTCGTGATCGTGGTGGTGGGAATCCTCGACGACCTGTATGACATCGCGTGGTGGTTAAAGCTCGGCGGCCAGGTGGTGGGCGCCGTGGTGATGAGTTTGATGGGCCTGTCCTGGTATCTCTTGGCCCTGCCTTTCGGCGACGGAACCACGCTGGTGCTCGACCAAGTCCAGTCCACGATCTTGACGGCGCTACTGACGGTCACGATCGTCAACGCCATGAACTTTGTGGACGGCCTGGATGGGCTAGCTGCCGGACTGGGCCTGATCGCGGCCTCCACGATCCTGCTGTATTCCCTCACAATCCTCTACGACCAGGGTGGTACGGTCTCCGCCTATCCGCCCGCGATCATCTCCGCCGCGCTGGCCGGCATGTGCATGGGCTTTTTGCCTCACAACTTTTCCCCGGCCCGCATCTTCATGGGGGACAGTGGCTCCATGCTGATTGGGCTGTTGCTGTCCGCTGCGTGCGTGTCGGCCTCCGGCCGCATCAACATGTCCCTGTTCGGTGCCGCGGACATGTTCGCATTGATGTCCCCGGTGATTGTGGTGGTGGCTGCCCTGAGCATCCCGCTGCTAGATCTGCTGATGGCGGTGGTGAGGCGGCTTGCGGCCGGCAAGTCGCCCTTCGCTCCGGACAAGGAACACCTGCACCACCGCCTCTTGCGCCTTGGCCACAGCCAAAAGCAAGTGGTGCTGGTGCTCTACGCGTGGGTGGCCGTGGTGGCCTTCGTGGCGATCGGCTCCACCATCTTCCCCACGGGATTAACGCTGGTTATCTTCGGTGTATCGCTTTTGGCCGTTCTGGCGATCACGGTCATTCCCCAGTGGTCTAGACTGAACAACCATGAGCGAACACAACGCGAACACTCCAGCACATGATCGGCCTGCGGACCTGCCTGAACTCAACGATGTGAGTCAGGTCGACGACCAGGTGTGGCCGCTCACCCGCGCCGTCCGCAACGGAAGCATTGCCGTGGCCGCGCTGATCGTGGTGTCTCTCATGTTCTGGGGTGCAACGAACGACCTTCCCGGATTGTGGGGCGCGCTCATCGGAGGCCTGATTGGCGGAAGCTTCATGCTGCTCACGGTGTGGGTGGTTCTGCTGAGCGCCCGGACTACCCCCACGCGGACCCTGGTGATTGTCCTGGGAAGCTGGCTGCTCAAGATGGCTGTGTTCCTTGGGATCATGATCTTCATCCAGGACATGGACTTCTATTACCGACCGGCGTTTGCCGTGACGACCATCCTGGCTATGATCGCGGCCCTGGCAACGGAGACGTATGCCGTGACCCAGGCGCAGCGCCTATACGTGGGCTAGGCCTGCGCGCACGCTAGAACTCCGCGTGCAGGAGGCCCGTGCGTGGGCGGAGGCCGGGGGGGAGGAGAGCCTGGCGTCGGTTTGTATTCGGCGACGGGGGAGCACAGCGGGGGACATAACGGGCGGCGTCACCGGTGACTTATACCACTTTTTGCAGGGGTGGGGTGAAGTATCTAGCAGAAAAACCCAGTGCATCCACGGTTTTTCATGGAGAACTGGCCGCCTGCAGGGTAACACTCACCCAATCAAAGGGGGTGGCAACGGGAGTTTCGGCGGGCGGAATGATACAGTTTCCCTAGGCCAATGTGCCCACCGGTCTGGCTTGGACGTGCGACGGAGTCCTTGCAGGCTGGACATCACAAAAGACCTCCATCGCACCGCCTGAATACTTATTCTCGCGGCCCAATCACGGGAGAGAACGCTGAGCGTAACAACCTTGGCCATGAAGGGCGAGTTTCACGCGCCTTCATTGGAACACGAATTCTTCCCGGGGCATGTGAATGGGGACCTTTGGTTTAATGAGTTCGCCAACGGAGCCTTCGCGCTCGACAGGCTGATGCTCATTCGTATCCTGATGATTGTGCTGGTTTCAGCATTCTTCTTCTTTGCGATGCGCAAGCCAAAGCTGATCCCAAGCGGCGTCCAGAACTTCGCTGAGTTGGCTCTGGATTTCGTACGTATTCACATCGCGGAGGATATTTTGGGAAAGAAGGAAGGCCGACGTTTCCTTCCACTAATCGCTGCGATCTTCTTCGCTGTTCTTGCTGTGAACGCGCCAACCGTCATCCCTGGGCTCAATATCTCGCCATCTGCGCGATTTGGATTCCCAGTGGTGCTGGCTCTCATCGCCTATGTGACCTTCATCTACGCAGGCGTGAAGCGCTACGGACTCGGTAAGTACATCAAGTCTTCGCTGATTATTCCTGGATTGCCACCATTTCTGTACCTGCTTGTGGTGCCAATCGAGTTCGTTTCCACATTCATCCTCCGTCCAGCCACTCTGGCCATTCGTCTTATGGCCAACATGCTGGCGGGACACCTCATTCTTGTCATGCTGTTCTCTGGTACGAACTTCCTGTTCTGGCAGATGAACGGTTGGACCCTGCTGTCGGCAGGTACTCTGCTCTTCGCAATCGCATTCAGCCTTTTCGAGCTCATGGTGATTTTCCTGCAGGCGTACATCTTCGCTCTGCTGGCCGCTGTGTACATCGAACTGTCTCTGCATGCTGATGAGCACTAAGCCTGGCGCCACCGCGGTTCACAGACATAACTAAAAACTCAACTAGCTCGACCAGAACTTCATAGACCAAGACAGCTGGTCGAACACCAGAAAGGTAATGGAAAGCACATGAACGACATCCTCCTCCTCGCGCAGGACACCACCACCACCTTCAAGGGCCTCGGTGCAGTCGGCTACGGCCTGGCAGCAATCGGCCCAGGCATCGGTGTGGGCCTGGTTGCAGGCAAGACCGCTGAGGCTATGGCACGCCAGCCAGAGATGGCCGGCCAGCTGCGTACCACCATGTTCCTGGGTATTGCATTCACTGAGGCGCTGGCCCTGATCGGCCTGGTCGCTGGCTTGATGTTTTAGTTGATGCTTCGACTGAAGTGCTCCACACTTCAGACAAGCAGTTGAATTCACTACTAAACAAATCTGAAAGCTAGAGACTATGGCGAACACATTTTTGCTAGCGGCTGAGGAGCACCTCCCTTTGGAGACGGCTCCTAGCCCGCTCGTGCCACCCCTGTATGACCTCGTCTGGTCCCTCATCCCATTCATTGTGATCCTGGTGGTCTTCTGGAAGTTCGTTCTTCCAAAGTTCCAGGAAGTATTGAACCAGCGCGAAGATCAGATCGAAGGTGGCATCCAGCGCGCCGAGGCTGCTCAAGCAGAAGCCAAGGCTGCTTTGGAGAAGTACAACGCTCAGCTCGCTGAGGCACGTACCGAGGCCGCACAGATTCGTGACGATGCTCGTAACCAGGGTCAGAAGATCATTGCTGACTCCAAGGTTCAGGCAACCGAAGAATCCAACCGCATTATCGAGGCTGGCAACAAGCAGCTGGAGGCACAGCGTTCCGCAGTTGTCTCCGATCTGCGCAAGGAGATGGGCGAGAACTCCATCAGCTTGGCAGAGCGTCTGCTGGGAGAGCAGCTCTCCGATGATGTTAAGCGTTCGGGCACGATCGATTCCTTCCTCGCTGACCTGGATAACGTCGGCGCCGCTGGGAAGTGATCTGTATGCACGCAGCGAGCCGTGAGGCATTAGAACGACTTAGCACAGCCCTCGATAAGGGGCTGAACGAGTCCAACGAAACCGTCGGCGTAGGCGCCGTCATCGGATCCGAGCTATTCGACATCGTCGACATCCTGGATTCGGACCGCACCCTACGTGTCGCAATGGTTGACCAGTCCAAGTCACCAGCAGAGCGCTCCGCACTCGCGGAAAACCTCTTCGGTGGCAAGGCATCCGCAACCACTGTGGAAAACGTTTCCGCTGCTGTTGCTCAAACCTGGTCCAATAGCCGTGACTTCCGCGCCGGATTGGTGCAGTTGGGACGTCGCGCCCTGCTGCGTTCTGCTGAAGGGCAGGGACAGCTGGACCGTGTTGAGGATGAACTCTTCCGTTTGGCACGTATCATCGAGCGCGAGCCACAACTGGAGCTTTTGCTCGCAGACCGCGCGGTATCGGCAGATGCCCGCCGCGACCTGCTGGCGAAGGTTCTCTACGGAAAGGTCACCTCTGTCACAGAAGCGCTGGCATTGCAGGCCGTTGGCCGTTTGCAGCAACGTCCAGTCGAAGAGCTTGACGCTCTGTGTGATGAGGTAGCACAGCTCAAGGGCGCCGAGGTTGCACGTGTCCGTGCTGCGGCACCGTTGGGCGAACAACAGCAGTCCCAGCTGGCTGACAAGCTGGAAAAGATTTACGGTCGTAAGATTTCAGTACATACCGAGGTTGACTCCAGCCTCCTCGGCGGTGCTGTTATCCGAGTTGGCGATGAGGTCATCGACGGATCCACTGCAGGTAAGCTGCAGCGCCTCCGTCGCAGCCTCGTTTAAGGCCGGCCGAAAGTAATAACGAGTACATGCTGGAAGACAAAACCGAGAGCAGGAAGAACATGGCGGAGCTGACGATCTCCTCCGATGAGATCCGTAGCGCGATTGCGAACTACACCTCGAGCTACTCCCCGGAGGCCTCCCGTGAGGAGGTCGGCGTGGTCACGACGGCAGCTGACGGCATTGCCCAGGTGAGCGGCATGCCATCTGTAATGGCTAATGAGCTGCTCGAGTTCCCAGGTGGCGTAATTGGCGTCGCCCAGAACCTCGACACCGACCAGGTTGGTGTTGTGGTCTTGGGTAACTACGAGTCCCTTCGCGAGGGCGACGAAGTTAAGAGGACCGGCGAGGTTCTCTCCATTCCGGTCGGGGACAAGTTCCTCGGTCGTGTTATCAACCCACTAGGCGAGGCTATCGACGGCCTTGGTGACATCGAGAAGGAAGAGGACCGCGTCCTCGAGCTTCAGGCACCATCCGTGTTGATGCGCCAGCCAGTCGAAGAGCCGATGCAGACCGGCATCAAGGCTATCGACGCAATGACCCCCATCGGCCGCGGCCAGCGTCAGCTGATCATTGGTGACCGTAAGACCGGTAAGACCTCGGTCTGCATCGACACCATCTTGAACCAGCGCGCAAACTGGGAGTCCGGTGACCCAAGCAAGCAGGTTCGCTGCATCTACGTAGCAATCGGCCAGAAGGGTTCGACCATCGCCTCCATCCGTAAGACCCTGGAGGAAAACGGTGCGCTGGATTACACCACCATCGTTGCAGCCCCAGCGTCTGACTCCGCTGGATTCAAGTGGCTGGCACCGTTCGCAGGTGCTGCACTGGGCCAGCACTGGATGTACCAGGGCAAGCACGTTCTGGTGATCTACGATGATCTGACCAAGCAGGCAGAGGCCTACCGTGCGATCTCCCTGCTGCTGCGTCGCCCACCAGGCCGTGAGGCATACCCAGGTGACGTGTTCTACCTGCACTCCCGCCTGCTGGAGCGTGCTGCAAAGCTGTCCGATGACCTCGGCGGCGGTTCCTTGACCGCACTGCCCATCATTGAGACCAAGGCAAACGACGTGTCTGCCTTCATTCCAACCAACGTTATTTCCATTACCGATGGTCAGGTCTTCCTGGAGTCCGACCTGTTCAACCAGGGTGTCCGACCAGCTATCAACGTTGGTGTGTCCGTGTCCCGTGTGGGTGGTGCCGCACAGACCAAGGGCATGAAGAAGGTATCCGGTTCCCTGCGTCTGGACCTGGCTGCATACCGTGACCTGGAGGCCTTCGCAGCCTTCGCGTCTGACCTGGATGCAGCGTCCAAGGCTCAGCTGGAGCGCGGTAAGCGTCTGGTGGAGCTGCTGAAGCAGAACGAGACCAAGCCACAGACGGTGGAAGACCAAATGGTGTCCATCTACCTGGCCGGCGAGGGCGAGTTCGACACCGTTCCTGTTGAGGACGTGCGTCGCTTCGAGGCTGAGCTGCTGGATCACCTGCACGCGAACGCTTCTGGTGTCTACGACCAGATCGCCGGCGGTCAGGCCTTCAGCGATGAGTCTCAGCAGACCCTGAAGAAGTCCGTTGAGGAGTTCAAGCGCGGTTTCCAGACCACCGATGGCAGCTCGGTTATCAACGAACCAGAGCCAGAGGCATTGGCTGAAGAAGACCACGCTAAGTCCCAGATCACCGTGTCCCGCAAGTCCAAGTAAAGGACTAGGTGTAGCACAGTGACCACAAATTACGGACAAGAAGGGAGGCGATAGTCAATGGCAAATCTTCGTGAACTGAGGACACGCATCAAGTCCGTGAACTCAACCAAGAAGATCACCAAGGCTCAGGAGCTCATCGCCACCTCGAGGATTACCAAGGCACAGGCTCGTGTGGAGGCTGCTCAGCCCTACGCGGATGAGATCACCGCTGTGATCCAGCGCTTGGCGTCCGCAAGCTCCCTGGAGAACAAGATTCTTCAGGAGCCAGCGAACGCGAAGCGCGCGGCCATCCTGGTGGTCTCGAGTGACCGTGGCATGTGCGGCGGCTACAACAACAACGTCTTCAAGAAGACTGCAGAGCTTCGCAAGAAGCTGCAGGAGGAAGGCAAGGAAGTTGTCCTGTACATCGCAGGCAACAAGGGCGTGACCTACTACAACTTCCGCGCCGAGAACTTCGCGGGCGCATGGACCGGATTCTCCCAGGACCCCGAGTACCAGCTCACCCACGATCTTCGTCACCACCTGATTGAAGGCTTCGTCGCCGGTTCCGAAGGAACCACTCAGTGGCGCGAGGGCCTGCGCAGCGAGGAAGGCCAGGGCGTACAGGGCTTCGACGAGGTGCACATCGTGTATACCAAGTTCGAGTCCATGCTGACCCAGACCGCTCGCGCGCAGCGCCTGCTGCCCATTGAGACTGTTGTTGAAACCGAAAAGCTCAACCTGGGTGACGACATGGTCAGCGACAAGGTTGACCACGTGTCCGCCGAAGTTGAGTTTGAGCCAGACCCAGACACGTTGCTGGATGCGTTGCTTCCGCAGTACGTATCCCGCGGCATCTTTGCTTCGATGCTGGAGGCCGCAGCGTCTGAATCTGCTGCCCGCCGTACCGCTATGAGCGCGGCTACGGACAACGCGACCGACCTGGTCAAGCAGCTCTCTCGTGTTGCTAACCAGGCACGTCAGGCACAGATTACTCAAGAAATCACAGAGATCGTCGGTGGCGCATCCGCGCTCGCCGATAGCGGAGAAAGCGATTAATTATGACTACAGCAATTCAGGAGCAGGGCACTTCTGCACCGACTGCTGCGGGCCGCGTCGTGCGAGTCATCGGCCCTGTGGTCGATGTGGAGTTTCCACGCGGCGAGCAGCCGGCTCTGTTTAACGCTCTGACCGTCGAGGTTTCCCTCGAGGCAGTAGCAAAGACCATCACCCTGGAGGTCGCACAGCACCTGGGCGACAACCTGGTGCGCGCCGTGTCCATGGCACCTACCGACGGCCTGGTCCGCGGTGCCGAGGTGAAGGACACCGGCAAGCCTATTTCCGTTCCCGTTGGTGACGTCGTGAAGGGCCACGTGTTCAACGCACTGGGCGACTGCATCGACGAGCCAGGCCTCGGCCGCGACGGCGAGCAGTGGGGAATCCACCGCGAGCCACCAGCCTTCGACCAGCTCGAGGGTAAGACCGAGATCCTGGAAACCGGCATTAAGGTCATCGACCTGCTGACCCCATACGTGAAGGGCGGCAAGATCGGCCTGTTCGGTGGTGCAGGTGTGGGTAAGACCGTTCTGATTCAGGAAATGATTACCCGTATCGCACGTGAGTTCTCCGGAACCTCCGTGTTCGCCGGCGTGGGTGAGCGTACCCGTGAGGGCACCGACCTCTTCCTGGAAATGGAAGAGATGGGCGTGCTCCAGGACACCGCCCTGGTGTTCGGCCAGATGGACGAGCCACCAGGAGTGCGTATGCGTGTGGCACTGTCCGGTCTGACCATGGCGGAGTACTTCCGCGATGTTCAGCACCAGGACGTGCTGCTGTTCATCGACAACATCTTCCGTTTCACCCAGGCAGGTTCCGAGGTGTCCACGCTGCTGGGCCGCATGCCTTCCGCAGTGGGTTACCAGCCAACCCTGGCTGACGAGATGGGTGTTCTGCAGGAGCGAATCACCTCCACGAAGGGTAAGTCCATTACCTCCCTTCAGGCCGTGTACGTTCCAGCCGATGACTACACCGACCCGGCACCAGCAACCACCTTCGCCCACTTGGATGCAACCACCGAGCTTGACCGTGGTATCGCCTCCAAGGGTATTTACCCAGCAGTGAACCCACTGACCTCCACCTCTCGTATCCTCGAGCCAGGCATCGTCGGTGAGCGTCACTACGCTGTGGCACAGCGCGTGATCAACATTCTGCAGAAGAACAAGGAACTGCAAGACATCATCGCAATTCTGGGTATGGACGAGCTGTCTGAGGACGACAAGGTGACCGTTCAGCGCGCACGTCGCATTGAGCGCTTCCTTGGCCAGAACTTCTTCGTTGCAGAGAAGTTCACCGGCATCCCAGGCTCCTACGTTCCGCTGGAAGACACCATCGATGCTTTCGAGCGCATCTGCAACGGTGAATTCGATGCTTACCCAGAACAGGCCTTCAACGGCCTGGGTGGTCTGGACGACGTCGAGCGCGAATACAAGAAGCTGACCGGAAAGTAAGGGGAATCGCACATGGCTGAGATTGCCGCACAACTGGTCTCCGTGGAGCGTGCGCTGTGGGTTGGTACCGCAACGTCCGTTATCGCACAGACCACTGAGGGTGAGATCGGCGTGCTCCCTGGTCACGAACCAATGCTCGGCCAGCTGGTCGACAACGGCGTTGTGATCATCCGGACCGGCGAGGGTGACAAGCTTGTCGCTGCGGTACAGGGAGGTTTCCTCTCCGTGTCCAGCGAGAAGATCACCATCTTGGCGGATTCTGCGTCGTGGGCCTCTGAGGTCAACGAGGCGGATGCTCAGCGCCGCGCCACGGAATCCTCCGATGAGCGTGAAAAGGCGATCGCTGAGTCCGAGTTGCGCGCTGTGAAGCGACTCCAGGAGAAGTAGCCTTTGTGATAACAAGGCTGGTCCCAGGACCTTAAGTGAAAAACACCCCCGAGTAATCGGGGGTGTTTTTTCGTGCGTCACGAAGTTGTTTCCACACCTACTGGGGAGTAATTTATTGGCAAAAGAGAGAGCAGGAAACGGGGACTGATGACGTTCGTAGTGTCCTTCTTGGTGGTCGTTGGCATCTGTGCCATGGCCTCCGCGGCGTGGCGATTTTTGACCTTGCGTACCAAGGGATTCCCCGTGGTCGTCCGCAGCCTTCCCGGTGAGGAAGGCCGGCATTGGCGACACGGGGTTGTAGTGTATTCACCCAACGCACTGCGCGTCTATAAATTGCGATCGCTGCTCCCGCGAGCAGATTTTCACCTGAAGCGGCTGAGCACGGAGATTGCTGGGCGTCGGCAGGTGAAGGACGTAGAGCGGCACATTCTGGAATCCTCGCTGCACATCGTGGAATTGCAATGCAATAAAAAATCTCTGGAGCTCGCCCTGGATTCCCAAGCCGATACGGCGCTGGTGGCGTGGCTGGAGTCCCGCCCCTCGGAGCGGCGCGTGCGCTAACCCGGCGCGTGCGCTGATTCGGCACGGCAGCGTGCATGGGCCACGCTGACGAAGGACCATACGCTACGCTAGGGGATTATGCGTCTTGTCATTGCTGACTGCCAAGTTGATTACGTGGGCCGGTTATCTGCTCATCTGCCGAAGGCCATGCGTTTGATTATGTTAAAGGCCGACGGCTCCGTGTCCGTCCACGCGGATGATCGCGCGTATAAACCGCTCAATTGGATGACCCCGCCGTGTTTTCTCACCGAAAGCCCGCTGCCGGAAAGCGACGAGGGGCAGTTGTGGATCGTCGAGAATAAAAAGGGCGAGCAATTACGCATCCAAATATTTGAGGTGCATTCCGACTCGGAGTTTGAGCTCGGCGAGGACCCCGGCCTGGAAAAGGACGGTGTGGAGACGCATCTGCAGGAATTGCTCGCGGAGCAGATCGAGGTGTTGGGGGAGGGGTATCGCCTCATTCGCCGTGAATATGCCACCCCCATCGGGCCCGTGGATCTGTTGTCCCGCGACGCCGACGGCGCCACCGTTGCAGTCGAGGTGAAGCGCCGCGGGGGTATCGATGGCGTGGAACAGCTCACGCGCTATGTGGAACTGTTGAACCGGGATGAGCTGCTGGCTCCGGTGTCCGGAATCTTCGCCGCGCAGGAAATTAAGCCGCAAGCGCGTACTCTGGCGGAGGATCGAGGTTTTCGGTGTGTGATTTTGGATTACGACGCCATGCGCGGTACCGAATCCGATGAGTTGCGATTGTTTTAGAGCTTAATTTTTCTCGCGTGTAAGGAGCTTTGTTCATGACTACCCCTCGCCGTTTTGCTGCTGGTGCGGTGGATCTTGGCCAATTCGGCCAGGCCGCACAGAAGTCACCACACTCGTCCCCGCAGCCATCACAGTCCGATGCGGGGCAGGTGTCCCTGTGCGCTGCTGTTACCCCGGAGACGTTTGAGTCTGACCTGGTGATGCCCTCCACGAAGGTGGTTGTGGTGACACAGGTGGGATCGGCCCGCTCCACGGAGAGCGACCAGATGCGGGGCTATTTTCAGCAGATGGTCAACCAGCAGGATGCGGAGAACCTGTCCGAGGTGACGTGGCTGTTCCGTTACGTGGATGTGGACCAGCACCCAGAGATCGCCCAGGCGTTTAAGGTGCAGGCCGTGCCGACGGTGATCGCCTTGGCTGCGGGGCGTCCGCTCACGCAGTTTGAGGGGGCGCAGTCACCCGATCAGCTCCAGCAGTGGGTGAGCGCTCTGCTTCAGGCCACGCAGGGTAAGCTGCCGGGCCTTGCTGAGGAACAGCAGGATCCTCGTATGGCGCAGGCTGCGGACTACCTGGAAGCCGGGGAGGTAGACGCAGCGCTGGCTGTCTATGACTCGATCCTGGCTGAGGAGCCGAAGAACCAAGAGGCCGTCGCAGCCCGAGCGCAGGCACTGCTGCTCGCGCGGATGAGCAGTGAGGAGTTTTCGGAGGCGTCCGCCGAAGAGGCGACCGATCCGTTCGTGAAGGCCGACCGGCTGCTGGTGAGCAACGACAAGGCCGGGGCCTTCTCCGTGCTGGTGGATCACATCGTGGCCACGTCGGGCGACGAGCGCGAAGAGGCGAAGAAGCGCCTGTTCGAGCTGTTCGCAATGTATGAACCGGGGGATCCGGACGTGATCGCCGCGCGCACGGCCATGGCCAGCGCCCTGTTCTGATTCCAGCGGGGCCCGCCACCGTGGGGTCTTCCACATGGAGATCTCACTTTGTGGCACGATGGAACCCGTGACTGATTACACCAACCTGATCTCTGCCCCGTCCACTGCAGCCGCTGCAGAGGAGGACGTGGTGATTGACATGAAGGGCGTGTCCGTTGTGCGCGACGGCCGTACCATCTTGCACCCCATGGACTGGCAGGTTGAGGTGGATGAACGGTGGGTCATCATTGGCCCGAACGGGGCGGGCAAGACCACGCTCATGAAGCTGGCTGCCGCCCAGATGTTTCCCACGACCGGCACCGTGAAGCTTGTGGGAGCACAGATGGGCCGGGTGGATCTGCGCGAGATTCGCACGTCGATTGGTATGTCCTCCTCCGCCATGGCGCACCGCATCCCAGGGGATGAACTGGTGGAGGACATCGTGATCTCCGCCGGCTACGACGTCCTGGGACGGTGGCGGGAAGAATACGATGACACGGACCGCGAGCAGGCCTACGAGATCATGGAGAAGGTCAGCGCCATTCACCTGGTGGGGCACAAGTGGATGACCCTGTCCGAGGGAGAGCGCAAGCGCACCTTGATCGCCCGCGCGTTGATGACGGACCCCGAGCTGCTGCTGCTCGACGAGCCGGGCGCCGGCTTGGACCTGGGAGGCCGCGAGGACCTGGTCGCGCTGTTCACCGACCTGGCCCAGGACCCGTACTCCCCGGCGATTGCGCTGATCACGCACCATGTGGAGGAGATCCCACCGGGATTCACTCACGCGATGTTGCTGGATGAAGGACAGGTTGTGGCTCAGGGAATTATCGACGACGTCCTGACGTCCGAGCACCTGACGCGCGCCTTCCACCAACCGATTGAGATTCGCAACGACGACGGCCGCTGGTTTGCCCGGCGTGTGCGCACGGGAGGGAGCCACCGTGAACGATAGTCTTCTCGGTCCCGTGGAGCCGCGGCATGCGTCGACGGTGATTCTGCTGAGGGACACCCTGTCCGGGCCTGAAGTGTATGTGCAGGAACGCGCCTCCACCATGGCGTTTTGCGCAGAGATGACCGTGTTTCCCGGCGGTGGTGTGGATGCCCGGGACAAGAACTCCGAGCCGGAGATCCGCTGGCAGGGCCCACCCGTGGAGTGGTGGGGTTCTCGCCTGCAAAAGGACGAGGCCATGGCCAGGGCGCTGGTGTGCGCTGCGGTGCGGGAGACCTTCGAAGAATCGGGAACGCTGTTGGCCAGCCACGAGGACGGCACCATCGTGGCAGATACCGCACCGTTTCAGGCGGAGCGGAAGGACCTGGAGGCTCACCGCTTGAGCTTCTCGGATTTTATGCACCAGAACAACCTGGTGCTGCGTTCGGATCTCATGCGTCCGTGGGCCAACTGGGTCACGCCGAAGGAGCAACCGATCCGCTATGACACGGCTTTCTTCGTGGCCGCGATGCCGGAAGGCCAGAGCACGTGTGCCGATACTCAGGAGGCGACCTCGACGGGCTGGTTCCGCCCGTCCACGCTGCTGGATGGGTGGCGTTCCCGGAAGATCAGTCTGATGCCTCCCACCTGGGCGCAGCTGAAGCTGTTGGATACGTTCCGCACGGTGGATGAGGTCCTGGAGTTTTCGGCGAATCTCTCGGTGGACCCGGTGCTGGAAGAGCCGATCGATCTTCCGTACATGGCGGAGTATTACCTGATGGAAGCGCAGATGTATGGCCGCCCGAAGCGCCAGTTTGCTCCGGGTATGAAGTTCGCCATTGATCCCGAAGAGTTGCCGGCGCATCCTTTCGAGGATCGCCCTGGGTTCTTTTTCGAGTAGAGAGCCATGGCTTTTGACCGCGACGAACTGAACTTTCTGTGTGCTCACCCGGAGGCTATCGCCGAGGCATCCCAGCACGAGCTGACACGAACCTCCATGATGAAGGACATGGGGGTGCTGAAGAAGACCTACGGGGACTACGCCCGGGCGGTGGTGGAGGCCACGCTTGCCCGGCGCAGCCTGGAGGCTAAGATCGGCCCGGGCGAGTGGCTGGCCGATAGTGATTCCGCCCAGCAGGCCACGCCCGGTGCCGTCGCGCGTTTCCGCGCCGAGTACCTCCGCAGCCTGGGTGCTGCCCGCGTGACCGACGTGACGTGTTCCATCGGCACGGAGTTGCTGTTCTCGCAGGTCCCCGCGGCGGGCTCGGATCTGGATGCGTCTCGGGTACGCATGGCCGTGCATAACACACGCGGGTGCTCCCAGGTTCTGGGCGTGGCGCAGGCCGATGCGCTGCAGCCTGTGTGGACCGGAACCGCTTTGCCGAACGGGCCTGCCGGGGCGGGGGAGAGCCCCTCGGACATCGTGATCGCCGATCCCGCGCGCCGCAACTCCTCGGGCCGCATCGCGCGCCTCGACGAGGTGCGCCCCACCCTGCCGGAGCTGGTCGAACGCTACCCGCGCCTGGTCGTGAAGTGCGCTCCGGGCATCGACGTGAAGGATGTCTCCGACTGGGCGGGACAAGTTGATTTCATCTCCGTCGGGGGCGACATGAAGGAGGCCAGTGTGTATTCGGCGCCGGTGGTGGGCAGGCCGGCGTCGGATATTATTCGGCGAGCGGTAGTCATCGGTGATAATTCGGGCACCACGTCGAGGGACATATGGACGTCCGACATGCCCGACGAGGGTTGTGATGTGCGGCCGGTCGGGAGATTCATCGTGGAACCCGACGCCGCCCTCATCCGCGCAGGCCTCGTGAGACATTACGGGCACGCCCACGGCCTGTGGCAACTGGATTCCCATATTGCATTTCTGTCCGGCGATACGGTGCCGCCAGGGGTGCGCGGGTTCGAGGTGCTGGAGCAGGTGCCGCTGCGCCAGGTCAAGGCGGCGTTGGCGGCGCGCGGGGTGGGCAGCGCCGAGATTCTGATCCGCGGGGTGGACCTCGATCCGGACGTGCTGCGCAAGAAGTGGAAGCTGAAGGGAAAGGCCGCGGTGAGCGTGATTATCGCCCGGATTGATTCCGAAGACCAGAGGATGGCCTTCATCTGCCGTCCTGTGCGGGGGTAGTAATAAATAAATAGTTGCTTGCTTGTGGCAGAGGTCACCGAAGCATGGGTAGGATGGCCTACGACAAATACACCCGAGCAGGAAGGCCAACGAATGTCGAACATCGTTGTTCTGGTCAAGCAGGTGCCGGACACCTACTCCGAGCGCAAGCTCACCGAAGATGACTTCACCCTGGACCGTGACAGCGCAGATGCTGTCCTGGATGAAATCAACGAAAACGCTGTGGAAGCAGCTCTTCAGCTCAAGGAAGCTGATGACTCCCGCAACGTGATCGTGCTGTCCGTGGGACCATCCCGCGCCACCGAGGCTCTGCGTAAGGCTCTGTCCCTCGGCTGCGACGAGGCGATCCTGGTGACCGACGAGTCCCTGGCTGGCTCCGATGCACTGGGAACCGCATGGACCATCTCCAACGCGCTGAACCAGATCGAGGACATCGAACTGATCATCGCTGGTAACGCTTCCACCGATGGTGGAGCTGGCTCCATCCCAGGTCTGCTGGCTGAGTACCGTCAGATCCCAGCCCTGACCCACATGGAAACCCTGACCGTTGAAGGCGGCAAGGTGACCGGTAACCGCGTGACCGAAGAGGGCGTTTTCGGCCTCGAGGCACCAACCCCAGCCATCGTCTCCGTGACCGAGAAGGCAAACACCCCACGCTTCGCTGCTTTCAAGGGCATCATGGCTGCAAAGAAGAAGACCATCAAGGAACTGTCCATCGAGGAAATCGGCGTAGACGCTGCCAACGTTGGTCTGGCAAACGCCACCACCTCCGTGTCCGCTTCTACCCCGAAGCCACCAAAGTCTGCTGGTGAGATCATCACCGACGAGGGCGAGGGCGGCAAGAAGCTGGTTGAGTTCCTGGTCAAGGAAAAGCTGGTTTAAGGACAAGAGGGAGATAACAACTATGACTAACGTATTGGTACTGGTTGAGCATGGTGAAGGTGAACTGAAGAACACCACCCTCGAGCTCATCACCGCAGGTCGAGCATTCGGAACCGTGGGAGCTGTCGTTGTGGGCGCTCCAGGCTCCGCTGAGAAGCTTCAGGGCGCACTGGCAGAGGCCGGCGCAGAGAACATCTACGCTGCTGAGTCCGACGAGGCTGAGAAGCTGCTCGTTACCCCGGCCGTAGACGCTCTGTCCGGACTGGCTGCCAACCTGCAGGTTCCTGTTCTGGTTGCTGCCACCGCAACCGGCAACGAGATCGCTGGCCGTGTGGGTGCCCGCGTGGCCTCCGGCGTGATCTACAACGCCTCCAACGTCACCGCTGAGAAGACCGCCGAGATCTCCATCTTCGGTGGTGAGTACACCGTGACCGCATCCGCAGCTGGTGCGTCCCCAGTGTTCTCCGTGCGCCCAGGCTCCGTGGACCCAGAGCCACAGGGTGCCGCAGGTAACGTTCAGGCAGTGGAGCTGCCAGGTGCAGGCCCAACCGCCGTGACCATCACCTCCTTCTCCCCAGCGGAGCAGGGCGACCGCCCAGAGCTGACCGAGGCAAACATCGTTGTCTCCGGTGGCCGTGGTGTTGCAGGTGCCGAGGGCTTCGAGACCACCGTCGAGCCACTGGCAGACGTGCTGGGTGCTGCCGTGGGTGCTTCCCGTGCCGCCGTGGACGCGGACTTCTACCCAGGCAAGTTCCAGGTCGGCCAGACCGGTGTGACCGTGTCTCCAAACCTGTACGTGGCACTGGGTATCTCCGGTGCTATTCAGCACAAGGCAGGTATGCAGACCTCCAAGACCATCGTTGCAGTGAACAAGGACCCAGAGGCTTCGATCTTCGAGATCGCAGACTTCGGTGTTGTGGGTGACCTCTTCGATGTTGCACCTCAGGCTACCGAGGAGCTGAAGGGCCGTAAGTAAGCCCGTCGCGCTCATCGCGTAACCGAGCCGCCGGCGTACTCCCGTCACACGGGAGGTACGCTGGCGGTTTTTCTTATGCATTCTCGATCGTGCTATAAATATAGCCACGCCTAAAATAGGGCAACCTAACTTTTTGGAGAATGACATGAACGCACCTCGTTTCGTCGCCGCCGCAGCCGCAGCGCTACTCGCGCTGTCCGTTGCAGCGTGTTCCGACAACCAGCAGAACACCACGGCATCGAACTCCTCCGATTCCACCTCCGGAGAATCCGTCACCATCACCCACGCCTTCGGCGAGACCACGATCAACGGCACGCCACAGCGCGTTGCCACAGTGGGCTGGGGTAATCACGAAATCCCCCTCGCGCTCGGCGTTGTTCCCGTCGGCATGTCCAAGGCCACCTGGGGCGATGACGACGGCAACGGCATCCTCCCCTGGGTGGAGGACAAGCTCAAGGAACTCGGCGGGGAACAGCCCGCGCTCTTCGACGAAACGGATGGCATCCCCTTCGAACAGGTTGCAGACACCAAGCCCGACGTAATCCTGGCTGCATATTCCGGCCTGACCCAGGAGGACTACGACAAGCTCTCCAAGATTGCCCCAGTGGTGGCGCAGCCGGGTGAGGCCTGGGCGACCACCTTGGAGCAGATGAACCTCATGGACTCCCAGGGCATCAACAAGGCAGAAGAAGGCAAGAAGCTGGACGAGCAGCTGAAGGCCCGCGTGGCAGACGCGATGAAGAAGCACCCAGAGTTGGAGGGGAAGAAGGTTCTGTTCACCTCCTTCGGCACCGCTACTGACGGATCTAAGATCGGTTTCTACACCACCGATGATCCACGCATGGGCTTCCTGGCCGATGCCGGCCTGGGAGTGCCCGAGGTGGTGAAGAAGGCCGCTGAGGAGTCCAACCAGTTCTATGTGGAGCGCTCCCTGGAAAAGCCGGAGCAGTTCGAGGATGTGGATCTGATGGTCGCCTATGGTGAGGATGATCCGAAGGCCAACGAGAAGGCCTTGAAGAAGATGCAGAAGGATCCGCTGTTCAGCCGCATCCCAGCCATCAAGGAAGGCCGTGTGCTCTTCCTGGGTAATGGTCCGCAGGCGGCAGCGACGAACCCGTCGCCGCTGGCGCTGGAGTGGGGCATTGATGAGTACTTCACGAAACTCAGCGACGTTCTCTAGGGCATCCACGCATCCACGTTCATGAAACATATTCTGCTGAGCATTGTCCTGGTGGGGCTCGCGATCATCGCCAGCATCACCCTGGGCGTGCGAGACATCTCCCTGCAGGACGTGATGGCCGCCGCGCAGGGCCACACGGAGACTGCCGGCCAGGCTGTGGCTGCGGCACGCCTTCCGCGCACGGTGCTGGGCATCGTCGCTGGTGCGGCGCTGGCCACCGCGGGCGTGGCGTTCCAATCCATCACCAGAAACCCCCTGGCTGATCCCGGCATCTTTGGCGTGTTGCACGGCGCCGCTCTCGCGGTGGTGCTGGGCATCACCTTTGGTCTTCACGCGCCGTTCCTCCTGGCCGTGCTGGGCGCTGGCCTGGCGGGCGTGTTCGTGTTCGTCATCGGCTCCATGGGGCCCGGTGGCGCCACGCCGCTGAAGCTGGCTCTGTCCGGCGCCGCCACCGCCGCCGTCTTGGTGAGCCTGATCCGTGCGGTATTGCTTCCGCAGTCCCAGGTGATGGATCAATTCCGTCACTGGCAGGTGGGTGACATCGCGGGCGCGCAGTGGGACACCCTGGCCGTGGCCGCGCCGGTGATGGCACTGGCTCTCATTCTGCTGTGGAGCCAGGCGGGCGGCATGAACGCCCTGGCCCTGGGCGATGAGGCGGCCACGTCCTTAGGCCTGTCCGTGCCGCGCGTGCGCGTCCTGGCGGGCGCCGCGGGCATCGTCCTGTGTGGCATGGCCACGGCCCTGTGTGGCCCGATTACCTTCCTGGGGCTGATCGTGCCTCACGTGTGCCGCATGCTGGCCGGCACGAACCACCACGTCCTGGTGCCGTTCGCCGCCCTGATGGGCGCGTTCGTGGTGCTGCTCTCGGACACGGTCGGCCGCATGATCATCCCGAACACCGAGATCGCCGTGGGTATCCTGATGCCGCTGCTCGGTGCGCCCGTGTTTGTGTGGATCGTCCGGACGTTTAAGGTGCGTGAGCTGGCATGACGAATCCTGTGCTCACCGCCCACGATATCCGACGCCACCAGCGCCGCGCCCGCATCCGGTCCTGGTGTGTGACGGTGGCTTTACTCGCCGTGATGATGGCCTTTGTGTGTTGCCTGCTGATGATGGGGGAGACCTTCTATCCGATGAGCCAGGTACTCCAGGTGATCCAGGGCAAGACCGTGCCGGGAGCGTCCTACACGGTCGGTGAGCTCCGCCTACCTCGAACCATCCTGGCGGTGTTGGTGGGGCTGGCACTGGGAAGCGCTGGTGTGAGTTTCCAGACGATGCTGCGCAACCAGCTGGCGAGTCCCGACATCATCGGGATCTCCGCTGCGGCCAGTGCTGTGGGAGTCATCGGTATCACCATGTTCCACCTGGACCAGTGGACCGTGTCCGTGCTGTCGCTGGCGGGAACGCTGGCGCTGGCCGCCGCGATGTACGCCTTCGCGCGCGGTGGCACTCGGCTGATCCTGACCGGCATCGGTGTGGGCGCGTTCATGAACTCCATCGTGGTATTTGTGCTCTCCCGGGCCAATGCGCCGGACCTACAGGCGGCCTCCCGCTGGATGGCCGGTTCTTTGAACGTGGCCTCGTGGGACATCATCGTGCCCGTGGCGGTGCTCGTGGCCGTGCTCCTACCCGCATTGATTGTCCTGACCCATCACCTGTCCGTGCTGCGCCTGGGCGATGAGCTGGCCACCGGACTGGGGCTGAACGCCGGACGGACTCGGCTGGTGATCATGAGTATCGCGGTGTTCCTCATCGCCGTGGTGACGGCCGCGGTGGGGCCGATCGCGTTCGTGGCGTTTATGGCCGGGCCGATCGCAGCCCGCCTGCCACACACCAACAGCGTGCTGACCTCCGCGCTGGTGGGGGCGATCCTCGTGCTGGGTGCCGATGCGCTCGCACAACTGGTGTTGCCGTATCGCTACCCCGTGGGCGTGGTGACCGGCGCCTTGGGCGCCCCCTTCTTGATCTACCTGTTGATCCGCACCACGAAGAAAGGAGCAGGTCTATGACCACGTCTCACAGTCTGCAGGCTCAGGATGTGACCCTGCACTATGGCGATCGGGTGATTGCCCGAGACTTGTCCCTATCCATCGCGCCGGGAAAGATCACCTCGATCATCGGTCCCAACGGGTGCGGGAAGTCCACCCTGCTGAAGTCCTTGGCCCGGCTTCTTCACCCCTCCGCCGGCCGGGTGGAACTGGACGGGAAGAAGCTTCAGGAGTGGGGATCGAAGGAGCTGGCCCGAACACTGGGCCTGCTGCCGCAGACCCCGCTGGCGCCTGAGGGCATCACGGTGGTGGACCTGGTGGGCCGTGGCCGCACGCCGTACCAGGGGATGCTGGGCCGGTGGAGCAGCGATGACTACGACGCCGTGGCGCAGGCCATGACCATGACCGGGGTGGCGGAACTCGCCGAACGCAGCATCGAGGAGCTATCCGGCGGGCAGCGCCAGCGGGTGTGGATTGCCATGGCCTTGGCTCAGCGCACGGATGTGCTCCTGCTGGATGAGCCCACCACGTATCTGGACGTGGCTCATCAGCTGGACGTGCTGGATCTGCTGAAGGAGTTAAACCTCACCCATCAGACCACCATCGTCATGGTTCTGCACGACCTCAACCTGGCCGCCCGCTACTCGGACGAGTTGGTGGCGATGCGCGACGGCGCGATCGTCACCTCGGGCACGCCCGAGCACGTGGTCACACAGGACAATGTGCAACGCATCTTTAACGTGAAATCTCAGGTGATCACAGATCCTGTCTCTGGATCTCCCTTGGTCACCCCGATCGGAAGGTATTAATACAATGGCTTTTTCACCCATCCCGTGCACCGTGGTGCGCAACACCAAGCTGTCGCCGAGCTTTCGCCGGATCACGCTGGACGCCCCAGGTTTCGGGCCAGCAGGCCCCATCTACGACCTGCGCGTCAAGCTCTTGATTAGCGACGAGCCCCTGCCGAACGTGCCCGACTGGCACTCCCACCTGTCGGTGGCGCAGCGCGAGGCTCTGCGCACCTACTCAATCCGAGACCGCCGTGTGAAGGATAACGGCGATGTAGAGATCGACATCGACTTTGTGGATCACCCGGGTGGCCTGGCCAGCGAGTGGGCCGCGGCCTGTGAGCCCGGCGACACCGTGGTGGTGATCGGCCCGCCGCTGGATGACGCCTCCGGCATGGGCATCGAATTCAACCCCGGCGATGCCACCACCGCCTACCTCCTGGGCGACGAAACCGCAGCCCCCGCCATCGCCCGGACGGTGGAGGAGTGGCCCGATGGCGTGACTGGTCACGCCTTCATCGAGGTGCCGAGCGCCGAGGACATCCTGGATATCGAGACTCCCGACGCCTGCGAGGTGACCTGGCTGCCGCGCGAGGACCGTGCTCGAGGTGCGGCGATGCAGGACAAGCTCTCCGAGCTTCTCGGGTTCACGGTTGCTGAGACGGAGGCAGCCTCCCGCGAGGACGCGTCCGGCGACGATCAGGAGATGCTGGTGTGGGAAACCCCTGCCTACAGCTCCTCCGGTGAGGACCTCCAGGCCCCGCAGGAAAGCCGACCCGACGAGTGCTACTACTGGATCGCCGGAGAATCCTCCGTGGTGAAGGCCATGCGCCGCGACGCCGTCCGCAACGCCGGGGTTCCGCGCTCCATGGTCTCCTTCATGGGCTACTGGAAGGACACGCACTAAAGCGTATACTCGTGTGCCGTGACTACCACCTCCTCCACCAATCGCCCCAGCCAACCACGGCGCATCTTCGCTGATTACGCTGCCACGGCGCCGCTACGTCAGGAGGCGATCGAGGCGATGGAACAGGCCCAGCACCTGCTGAACCCCGCGGGCCACTACGCCTCTGGCCGTGCGGCCCGCGCCGTGCTGGAGGAGGCCCGGGAGCAGGTGGCGGAGCTGCTCGGCTGTGATCCGGTGGAGGTGATCTTCACTGGCTCCGGCACCGAGGCGGACAACATCGCGATTCAAGGGCTCGCCTTCGCCTCACGGCGGTTGCGGGGCGCGACCGCCGTGGTGAGCAGCGGAATCGAGCACCCCGCCGTGCTGGAATCGGTCCAGTGGCTCACACACCTGGGCTTTGAGCACCGCGAATGGGCCGTGGACCAGCACGGCCGCGTGGACACGGACACGGACCTCCTGGACACCGACGACGTGGCCGTCGCCACCTGCATGTGGGCGAACAACGAAACCGGAAACCTCCAGCCCATCGAGGCGATCACCCAGCGACGTGCACAGCACCGCCGCCAGGGCAGTAGCCACGCGGGCACTGTGCCCTTCCATATCGACGCCGTCCAGGCCGTCGGTCACGTCCCCGTGAACTTCCATGCCCTCGGAGTCCAAACTCTGGCCGCCAGCGCGCACAAGTTCGGCGGCCCCAAGTCTGCCGGCATCCTCCTCGCCCGCAGGGACGCCCAGATCGACAGCCCCCTGCGCGGCGGCGGCCAAGAACGAGGCCTCCGCTCAGGAACCGCCAACCCGCAGGCGGCGGCCGGGGTGGCCGCGGCGCTGGCGGCGTCGTATAAAACAATGGAACAGGACCACGCCCGCGTTACCCGCCTCCGGGATCACGTGGCCCAGGCCGCGCGGGGAATCGACGACGTGCGCGTGTGGACGCAGGAACCCGCCCTGCCCGGCCACCTGCACGTGAGTTTCCCCGGCGCGGAGGGAGATTCGCTGATCATGCTGCTGGACGTGGCGGGAGTGGATGCCTCCACGGGGTCGGCGTGCAGCTCCGGTGTGAACCGGGCCAGCCACGTGCTCACCGCGATGGGCGTGCCGGTGGACGTGGCACGTGGGGCGCTGCGCATCACCTTAGGCCCAGGCACCACCGACGAGGACGCGCGACGGATCGCCGGCCTGTTGCCCGAGGTCGTGGCGCAGGCTCGAGCCGCCGGAATGGCATTTGGTGATAAATCAACTAGATAGGTAGGGTGCAAGGCATGCGAGTAGTAGCAGCAATGAGTGGCGGGGTGGACTCCGCCGTCGCAGCAGCCCGTGCCCTGGAGGAAGGACACGAGGTCATCGGTGTGCACCTGGCCCTGTCTCAATCCCCTGAGGCCGTGCGCGCCGGGTCGCGTGGATGCTGCTCCCTGGAGGACTCGGCGGACGCGCGCCGGGTGGCCGATAAGCTGGGGATCCCTTTTTATGTGTGGGACTTTTCCGATCGCTTCAAGGCAGACGTGATCGACGACTTCGTGGACTCCTACGCGATCGGAGAGACCCCGAATCCGTGCCTGCGCTGCAACGAGAAGATCAAGTTTGAGGCCTTGCTGGATCGCTCTATCGCCTTGGGATTCGACGCCGTCGTGACCGGTCACTACGCCCGGTTGAAGGACGGGGTGATGCGCCGCGGGATCGACGAGAACAAGGACCAGTCCTACGTGCTGGGCGTGCTGACCGACGAGCAGCTGGCGCACTGCATGTTCCCGGTGGGGGACACGGTGAAGCCGGAGATCCGTCAAGAGGCAGCCGAGAATGGCTTCGGCGTGGCCTCCAAGCCGGATTCTCACGACATCTGCTTCATCCCCGATGGGAAGACCCAGGCTTTTCTGGGATCCCGGATCGGGCTGCGCCCCGGCCTGGTGAAGGACCAAGACGGGGAGACCCTGGCCAGCCACGACGGCGTGTACGGCTTCACGATTGGTCAGCGCAAGGGGCTCGGCCTTCCCCGCGAAGGGCTGGACGGCACCCCACGCTATGTGACCGACATCGACGCGGCGACCGGTACCGTGACCATTGGCCGCAGGGAAGATCTGAAAACCAGGTCTATCGTGGCCGATCGCCTGAAGCGCTTGAACCCCGACGTCCACGGGCGCGAGTTCCGCTGCGAGGTCCAGGTCCGTGCGCACGGCGGGGTGGTTCCGGCCATCGCGCGCCTGGTGGACGACCCCGACCCCGTGACCCCGGCCGGCCGGGAAAAGAAGGCGGACGAGGCACCGTGGCGCCTGGAGCTGGACCTGCTGGAGCCGTTGGATGGCGTGGCCCGCGGGCAATCCGCCGTGGTCTATCAACCCGACGCCGACGGCGACATCCTCCTCGGCTCCGGAACCATTCGAGCCACGCATGCCTGATGCAGTGTCCCCGAGCCAGGACGAGGGGCGCGAGCGCTACGGCTGGTGGGAGAACACCATCACCCCGCACACCGACGTGCATGCCGCGTGGACTAGCGCGTTGTCCCGTAGCGTTGACGTGGACGAGGACACCGGCGCGCCTTCTACCCTCGGGTTTATCCGCGTGGACCACCTGGAACGCTCCCTGCTGGCCACTAGCGCGAGCATGGCCCAGCTGCCCCTGCGCACCAACCCGCGAGGCTGGGAGCTCACGGCCCACCCCTCCTTGGAATCCCGCCGTACCGCGGGATTCCTGCGTGAGGCCACGGACGTTGCCGAAGAACTGGTAGCGGGACACGCGCAGCGGATGCTGCTGCACGTGCTGGGGCCGTGGTCCTTCGGAGTAAGCGTGGAATATGCGGGTCACCCGCTGCTGCGCGACAAGCCCGCCTTCCGCGACTGCGCCTTGTCCCTCGGGGACGGGGTGCGCGAGTTCGCCGGCCAGCTGCGAGCTTCCTTAGGCGTGGACGTGAGCATTGTGCTGCACGAACCTCACGTGCACGAGGTCCTAGCCGGGGTGCGCGGAGCCACAGACTTTGAGCACCTCCCGCCGGTGGACCGCGAGCACGTGCGTGGCGTGTGGCAGCGCTTCCTGCGGCAGGTGGACCTGCCGGTCATCCTGGACTGCGAGGGCGAGCTTCCTCAGCAGCTGGGAGAGGGGATCGAGGATTTCGAGCGCGTGGTCATACCCGCCTCGCAGGCACGCACCACCGCGGGTAAGGACTTCGTGGGAGACCTGTTGGCACGCGGAGTGCGGATCGGATGGGTGCCTGGGGGACGTGAGCTGGGCGTCGGGGAAAAATCAGGGGCGAGCGCCGTGGAGCAGCAGGCGGCGGCGATTGCGACGGGCGTTGTGCGTCAGTGGGATCAGTGGACGCTGGAGCCAGCGCTGCTGCCGCATGCGCTGGACCTCGTGCTGCCCGAGGGCGTGCGGAGTGTGGCCGAGGCCAGCACACAGGCGGCGATCATTCGGAGCGCTGCTGCGATGATCTGGCATAACTAGCGGGCTACGGCTGAGGCGCTGTAGTGCGCCATCTGGCTACAGACCCAGGAGCTCCTTGAAGCCCGCCTCGTCCAGAACCGGCACGCCCAACTGCTCCGCCTTCGTGAGCTTGGAGCCCGCCTTCGCGCCGGCGACCAGGTAGTCCGTGTTCTTCGAGACACTTCCGGCGGCCTTCCCACCACGGGACTCGATGGCCTCCTTGGCCTGGGTACGGTCGAACTCCTCCAAGGTGCCGGTCACCACAATCGTGAGGCCCTCCAGCGTGGCCTCGGGAAGGTCGTCCGGCTCAGGCAGATCCTCCTCCATCCGGACCCCGGCCGCAGCCCAGGCCTCCACGATGTCCACGTGCCAGTCCACCGTGAACCAGTCGGCGATGGAGTGGGCGATGGTGGCGCCCACGCCGTCGATCTCGGCCATGCTCTCCGGGCTGGCCTGGCGGATCTTCTCCAGGGAGCCGTAGTGCTTCGCCAAGGCCTTCGCGGCCGTGGGACCCACGTGCCGAATGGACAGCGCCACGATCACGCGCCACAGGTCCACGTCCTTGGCAGCCTGCAGCTTCTCCAGCAGGGTTGTTCCTTGCTTATTCAGAGCGCCGGAACGGGTGGTGTAGGCACTCGTTCGTTCCAGGTCCTCGGCCGTCAGGGAAAAGAGGGTGGACTCGTCGGTCAGCACGCCGGAGTGGATCAGGTCGTAGGCGGCTTTTTCCCCCAGGGCGTCAATGTCGAAGGCGCCGCGCCCGGCGAGGTAGGTCAAGCGCGTGTGCAGCTGGCCGGGGCAGCGGCGGGTGTTGGGGCAGCGCCAGTCGGCGTCGCCCTCCTTCGACGGAGCCAGGGGCGTGCCACATTCCGGGCACAGGGAGGAGAAGATGAAGGGGCGTTCGCGCCCCGTGCGGGCATCCTCCACGGGCCCTAGCACCTCGGGGATGACTTCGCCGGCTTTGCGGATCATGATGGAATCGCCCAGCTGGATGCCCTTGCGATGCGCCTCCGAAGGGTTGTGCAGCGTCGCCATGCTGATGGTGGAACCGGCAACATACTTCGGCTCCATCACGGCATACGGGGTAGCCCGGCCGGTGCGCCCGATGCCTACGCGGATGTTCTTCAGCACGGTCATCGCCTCTTCGGGCGGGTACTTGTAGGCGATCGCCCATCGGGGAGCGCGGCTGGTGGTGCCCAAGGAAAGCTGGTCGGCGAGGTCGTTGACCTTAATGACCAGGCCATCCATCTCGTGGGTGGCGCTGTGGCGATGCTCGCCCCAATACGTGACCTCGCGCAGCACATCCTTCGTGCTGTGCAGGCGCTTGGTGTAGGGGCTGACGGGCAGCCCCCAGGATTCGATGGCTTGGTAGGCGTCCCACTGGCTGTCCACGTCGAACCCCTCGCGGGCGCCGATGCCGTGGCAGATGAGTTTCAGCGGACGCTTGGCAGTATCTTCTGCGTTCTTTTGGCGCATCGCACCGGCGGCAGCATTGCGGGGGTTCGCGAACATTTTGAGCCCCTCGGCCTGGCGCTGGGCGTTCATCGCGGCAAAGTCGTCCACGTCGATGAACACCTCTCCGCGGATCTCCACGAGCTCGGGGATGTTGTCACCCTGAAGGGTGTCCGGGATGTCGGACAGTGTGCGGGCGTTGTGGGTAATGTCCTCGCCGGTGGTTCCGTCACCGCGGGTGAGGGCTAGCTCTAGCTTGCCTTGGATGTAGAGCAGGTTGATGCTGGCGCCGTCGATCTTGAGTTCAGTGAGGTATTCGCTGGCCGGGGTGCGGTCGAGCCACTGCTGGAGCTGCTCGGTATCGAAGACGTTGTCCAGGGAGAGCATGCGCTCGCGGTGGTTCACATTGCGAAAAGCTGTGCTGGTAGGGGGAGCGGGAGCCACTTCCTGTGTGGGGCTGGGACCCGTGACGGCCTCGGGGTGCTCCTCCTCGAAGTTCTTCAAGTCGGTGAAGAGCTGGTCGAAGTCCGCGTCCGAGATCTCCGGCGTGGCGTAGTAATACTGGTGCCGGTGGTGGCGCACCTGCTCGGCGAGGCGTTGCCAGTGTTGGGTGAGTTCGGTCAGCGAAGGGTCAGTCACGATAAGCCATTCTACGGTGTGAGCGGGTGCGGTCGCGGGAGTTAGTTGTGAAAACATTATGTGATCACCGGGTGTGTGAGTGAGCTGGATCACGTGTTGGGTCGGTCTAGGTAACACAAGGGGGTGGGTAAAACAATGGGAAATATAGATATATCGCGTGTGAGTGCCCCTCTAGCGCTGGGTGTTCGTTCTTTCGATTATTGAATTATCAGGTGCGACGGCGCCGCGAAGGGTGTTCAGGTGGGGCGGGGTCGAGCGTTAGCGTAAAGGAACCTCAAGGCAAACACCCAAGAAAATGTGAAAGGAATAACCTTATGTTGTTCGACGCTCTGACTCTCCAGGCAAACGGCTACCTCTTCGGCGATGACCAAGAACTCTTCGTCCCCGCCGACAACACCAACCGCATCGCCGAGGATATGCTGATCTAAAGCACATCCTTACAGATGCTTAAGCCAGGACCTGTGCGGGTCCTGGCTTTTCTTAGTGAAGTGCACGGCTATATGCAACCTGGGTGGGGAGGGGGAAGGGAAACGCCCTGGTCAGCTCAATAGTGGTCTTTTGAGGTCTACTCTGAGATACTACACATGTGAAAAGTAGGAGTATAAGGAAAGGCTTAGCAGCGCCTGTGGCACTCGCTGCACTTTTCTCATACCCTGCACTCGCCGCCGTGGCTGATGCACAGCCGACTGGCACCGACCAGCCAACTGCGGAGACGTTCATCGTCGACGACATTGATGAGTCCGGAATAGTGTTGCGCGACCCCTGCGCAGAAGATCTGGAATGCGATAGCCAGTGGGGCCCCTCCGAATCAGATGAGCCGGACACTACCAACGAGGTCGATCCTGGCCTTGAGATTCCTCTCAGTGATACCTCCGTTATTGATGCCTCTGATTTTGATTTTGAACCGTTGGCGGATCTAGATGAAGAGACGCCAGCATCACAGCCGGCACCTGCCCCTCATCAACCGGATGACTCATATGTCATTCCGATCACCGGGGGTCCGTCTCATAACCATGGACATGATCATGGAAACGTTCATGGCAGTAGTGCAAGGCCGAGCGGCAAAAAGCCCGGTGCTTCAGACAAAATCGGGAAGCCTACGAAGCCTTCCAAGCCGTCTAACCCGGACAAGCCTGCGAAGCCGGACAAGCCTTCTGACAAGCCTGCGAAGCCATCCACGCCGGGCAAGCCTGCGAAACCCGTGAAGCCGTCCAAGCCATCCACAAAGCCACGTCCACACAAGGATGCCCCTCACAGAGGAACGGGCGGATATACTGTGGATTCTCTCCTGGCTGCCCTTGCAGAATCCCCACGCGGTCACGAGCGGGTGAATACCAAGAAGTTTTTGCGCCCAGCGACGACCAACGAGGCGCGGCGCCGGGAATTGGAAGATCTCATCGAACAAGCATCCACGAACCCACGGGCAGCCCGGCAACTGCAGAGGGCGCGCGCTCGGGGCGAGGTCGTTCCCAAGGTGTACACAGGCCATCGTGACGATGAGCTGCGTCCGCGAGGTGAATCGTGGTTACGGCCTGCCGAAGGCACTTCGAAGAAGCACGTGCCAGGTGAGCTAGATGCGGCTGAGTCAGAATCGACTCCGGGTGGTTTCGCAGTGCTGTCCCACAGCGACATCTCGCCCTTACCACGTACACCAGTGGGATTCCTGAGCCTGATCGCCTTTTTGGGGGCCATTGGGTTGGGCGTGGCCATTGGGCCTGCGTTGTGGGGCCACTTCACCCGCAAGCCATGATGCTTGCGCATCGGGGTGCGTGACCCCTAGCCACTAGAGTGGTGAGCATGAACGGATTCGACCCCTCACACATGCTCAGCTTCGACTTGGAAACCACCGGAGTGGACCCCACAACTGCACGCATTGTCACCAGTGCGCTGGTCACCATCCGCGGGCGTGAGCGCCAGGACCTCGAGATGCTGGCCGACCCCGGCATCGAGATCCCCAAGGCCGCCAGCGACGTGCACGGAATCACCACGGATTATGCCCGCGAGCATGGTCGCGACCACGAAGAAGTTCTAAAAGAAACAATAAATCGCATTCGTGAGGGGTGGTCTCAGGGGGCAACGCTCATTGTCTACAACGCCCCCTATGACCTCTCCGTGCTGAAATCCCTGGACCCCTCATTCACGATCGACGGCCTGGTTGTGGATCCGCTGGTGATCGACAAGAAGATGGACCAATACCGCAAGGGGAAAAAGACCTTGGAGAGCGTGAGCGAGCACTACGGAGTGCCTGTCGAGAATGCCCATGAGGCCACGTCAGACGCCATTGCTGCGGCTCGAGTGGCCTGGAAACTCAGCCGCGCCTACCCTGAGATCGTCTCCATGACTGGCGATGAACTCATGCACGCCCAGGCTACGTGGCACTACGAAGCGCAGACCGATCTGCAGGAGTACTTCACACGCATTGGCAAAGAGGCAGACGTGAAAACGTCCTGGCCACTGATTGTGTAGTGGTTGGAGGCCACAGGGGCGTAACATTCTGTCTGACGTTTTCAAGACTTGTGTCCACACAGAAAAGAGAAGACCCATGGCATCCACACACGACCGTGGTCATGGTCCGCAGATCGCGGCATCCTCAAAGCCACGCAAGGACCACACGCACTGGCTATACATCGCAGTGATCATCGCCGTTATTGGCGGTATCGTCTTTGGGCTCGTTGCCCCCAGCATTGCGATCAACTTCAAGGTTCTCGGAACGATGTTCGTGAGCCTGATCAAGATGATCATCGCTCCTGTGATTTTCTGCACTATCGTGCTGGGCATCGGATCAGTCCGTGCGGCAGCCTCCGTGGGTAAAGCCGGCGGAATCGCCCTGGCATACTTCATCACGATGTCCACCTTGGCGCTGGGAGTGGGCCTGATCGTGGGAAACCTGCTTCAGCCCGGAGACGGCCTGAACGTGGGTCACACCGGCGGTGATGCGAGCGCCCTGATCAAGAAAGCAGAAGGCAACCACGAGGGTCTGGTTGGATTCGTCCAATCCATCATCCCCGAGAGCTTCTTCAGCGCCTTCACCTCCGGATCCGTTCTCCAGGTGCTCTTCATCGCCCTGCTGGTGGGCTTCGCCACCCAATCCATGGGGCCGGCAGGGGAGCCGATTCTGAACTTTGTGGCGATGCTCCAGCGCCTCGTTTTCAAGATCCTGTCCTGGATCCTGTGGCTCGCCCCCATCGGCGCCTTCGGTGCGATCGCTGGCGTGGTTGCGGGCACGGGACTGGACGCAGTCATCCAACTGGGTGTGCTGATGCTGGGCTTCTACATCACCTGCGTGGTTTTCGTCTTCGGAATCCTCGGCCTGGTACTCAAGGTGTTCACCGGCTTTAGCATCTTCAAGCTGGCGAAGTACCTGGGCCGCGAGTTCCTGCTGATCTTCGCCACGTCCTCCTCCGAGTCCGCTCTGCCGAACCTCATGCGCAAGATGGAGCACATCGGCGTGGACAAGTCCACCGTCGGCATCGTGGTACCCACCGGCTACTCCTTCAACTTGGATGGTACAGCCATCTACCTGACGATGGCAGCCATCTTCGTCTCGGACGCGATGAACATGCCGATGACCATTGGCGAGCAGATCGGTCTGCTGGTCTTCATGATGATCGCCTCCAAGGGAGCCGCCGGCGTGAGTGGCGCCGGTATCGCCACCCTGGCCGCGGGCCTGCAATCGCACCGCCCAGAGCTGCTGAACGGCGTGGACATCATCGTGGGTATCGACCGCTTCATGTCCGAGGCACGTGCCCTGACCAACTTCGCCGGTAACTCTGTGGCCACCCTCCTGGTGGGCACGTGGACCAAGACCGTCGATAAGGAGCAGGTCCACCGCGTGCTGAACGGGGAGGATCCGTACGTTCCCGGCGAGGATGATGGCCATGACGTGAACCTGGCGTATCCCTCTGTGGAGAACCCAGCAGATGACCTGCAGCCAACCCCGCAGGTGAACCTCAAGGACTACGACAAGTAGCCGTGGAACTATAATCGGCAACCATGTCACTGACTGGTGCTGATTACCTCAAGCAAATCGTGGCCGCCCCTGTCTATCGGGCGGCCATTCACACGCCACTGGATTCCATGAAGGCGCTCTCCGAGCGCCTGGGAAACACCGTCTTCATTAAACGAGAAGACCTGCAACCCGTGCACAGCTTCAAGATCCGCGGTGCCTTCAACCGGATGGCACAACTCAGCGAGACCGAGCGCGCCGCCGGCGTGGTGGCCGCCTCTGCGGGCAACCACGCCCAGGGCGTGGCCTTGTCTGGTCGCGAACTGGGGATCCGTACCATCATTGTGATGCCGGTGACCACGCCGACCATTAAAATCGACGCCGTCCAGGGTTTTGGCGGCGAAGTCCTGCTGCACGGCTCGAACTTCGATGAGGCCAAGGCCAAGGCCATTGAATTGTCGGAACGCGACGGCATGGTGTTCGTGGCTCCCTTCGACGATCCGGCCGTCATCGCCGGCCAGGGCACTCTTGGCCTGGAGATCTTCCAGTCCCTGCCCACAGTCGACCGCGTCTTCGTTCCCGTGGGAGGCGGCGGAATCGCCGCCGGCGTGGCCGTGCTTTTGAAGCAGCTCAATCCTGACATTCGCGTGATCGGTGTGGAGCCGGAGGAATCCGCGTGCTTGAGCGCCGCCCTGAAGGCAGGCCGGGCTGTGACCCTGGACCACGTCAGCCTCTTTGCCGAGGGCGTGGCCGTGAAGCAGATCGGTGCAGAGACCCTGCGTCTGTGCACCGAGTACCTGGACGACGTCATCACCGTGTCCTCCGATGAAATCTCGGCGGCCACGAAGGATATCTACGACGACACGCGCGCCATCGCCGAGCCCGCCGGCGCCGTGTCCCTCGCCGGCTTGAAGCGCTACGTTGCGGACCACAGCATCGCGGGGGAGACCCTGGTGAACATCCTGTCCGGCGCGAACATGAACTTCCACTCCCTGCGCTATGTCTCCGAACGTGCGGAACTCGGTGAAGGCGGCGAGGCCATTTTCGGAGTGACCATCCCAGAGGTGGAAGGATCCTTCCTGAAGTTCTGCCGCGTCTTGGGTGGTCGCGCCGTGACCGAGTTTTCCTACCGCGTGGATGAGCGCGAGGGTGAACGGCCAGCCCGCATCTTCGTGGGTGTGAAGATCACCGAAGGTGCGAAGGAGCGCGCCGAGATTATGAAGGACCTCGAGGCCGCAGGCTACGGGGTAGTGGACCTGTCCGATGATGACATGGCCAAGGAGCACGTCCGCTACATGATCGGTGGAAAGCCGCCAACGCATGTGGACGAGACTCTCTACAGTTTCGAGTTCCCTGAGCACCCGGGCGCACTCCAGCGATTCCTGGAGGTGCTGGGAACACGCTGGAACATCTCCATGTTCCACTACCGTTCTTTCGGCATGGATTACGGCCGCATCCTCACGGCGTTTGAAAACGTGTCCGCGGATCCGGAGTTCCAGGAGCACTTGACGCAGTTGGGCTACCACGCCACAGACGTGTCCGACAGTGAGGCCTACAAGTTCTTCCTGCAGCCTTCCCAGAGGGCTTAAGGCGCCATCCTTAATTCTCCTGATGAGCTCACTAGCTCATCAGCCCATCAGCTGAAGAACGCACCCACGATGGTGCCCACCTGGCGGAGATGCTCCACCTCGGACAGCAGGAAGTCCGGGCCGCCGGGGCGCCCGATGACCAGGATCAGGTCCGTTCCCTCCACCGGCGTGGCCGCCAGCGCAGAGTCCATCACCGACCAGTTCGGCGGGATCCAGTCCTCACGTTCGGGGCGAAGCACCCG
The DNA here is from genome assembly GCF_024701495.1 of Corynebacterium sp. zg254. Taxonomy (NCBI): domain Bacteria; kingdom Bacillati; phylum Actinomycetota; class Actinomycetes; order Mycobacteriales; family Corynebacteriaceae; genus Corynebacterium; species Corynebacterium sp. zg254. The sequence continues at coordinate 436,024 of NZ_WIAR01000001.1, read as the reverse complement.
AGCCTCCTCCACGGGAGGCGCATCCAGCACGCGGCCGTTATCTTCGGGGGCGGCGTCGGAGGCAGCCACACGATGGGTATTGGGCGTGGTCTTTAGCATGATCGCCCACCCAGCCGTCATGGACTGAGGCAGATCCTTCATCATGATGCTCAAGGCATGATCCAGTTGGCGTCGTCGTTCTGCAACGCCCGCAAGCATCTGCACCTGGCCTCGACGGTCAACGGTGCCGGAGTACGGGCGAATAGAATCCACGTACACACCGTCAATTTCCTGTGCGGCGGTGATCAACGCATCGGGAAGACGACCAGACGGCAGGCTGACCACAATATCGTCAATGACCTCACCAGTTTCATCGTGCCCGACGATGTCCACGCCGCGGATGTCACCGCCGACCGTCCCCAGCGCTGCAGCAAGCAGACCCAGGGCACCCGGCAAATCGGGCATACGGACACGCATCAAAAAAGACATGTGCCCCAGTGTACTAGAGTGGACTACATGTCTGAGATTTCCCGCGACGACGTTGCACACCTGGCCCGCTTGGCCCGCTTGACGCTCACAGAACAAGAATTGACGGAATACGCCACCCAGATTGACGGCATCGTGGAACATGTTGCCGCCATCGGGAAGGTAGACACCACCGGCGTGAAGCCGCTCAGTCACCCAACGCAAAACGTTGACGGTGACGTCTCCGTCATGCGAGACGACGTAGTGATCCCATCGCTGACCGCACAGCAGGCGCTGGACCAGGCTCCAGAGCAGGCAGAGCAGCGTTTCCAAGTTCCACAGATCCTGGGTGGGGAGTAAAAAGAAGATGAATTACGTAGTAGGCGAATACAACGAATCCGATTACACCACGTGGACCGCCGCGGATCTGGCGGAGAAAATCCACGCCGGTGACATCACCTCCGTGGAGGTCACGCAGGCACACCTGGACCGCATTGAATCCCTCAACCTGGACATCAACGCGTTCCTGCACGTGGGACCTGAGGCGGCGCTGGAGGCGGCGAAGAAGGTCGACGACGCCATCGCGGGAGGCGACAAGCCCGCCTCCGCTCTGGCTGGCGTTCCTCTTGCCCTGAAGGATGTCTTCACCACCACGGACGCGCCAACCACCTGCGCCTCCAAGATCCTGGACGGCTACATCAGCCCCTACGACGCCACGGTCACCAAGAACCTGCGCGACGCAGGCATCCCGATCCTCGGCAAGACCAACATGGATGAGTTCGCCATGGGCTCCTCCACCGAAAACTCCGCCTATGGCGTGACCCGCAACCCTTATGACACGGAGCGCACCCCCGGCGGATCGGGCGGTGGATCCTCTGCCGCGCTGGCCTCCGGCATGGCACCCCTGGCCATCGGAACGGACACGGGTGGTTCCATCCGCCAGCCGGCAGCACTGACGAACACCGTGGGTGTGAAGCCCACCTACGGAACCGTGTCCCGTTACGGCCTGGTTGCCTGCGCCTCCTCCCTGGATCAGGGCGGCCCGACCGCCCGCACCGTGCTGGACACCGCGCTGCTGCACGAGGTCATCGCCGGTCACGACGATCACGACTCCACCTCCTCCCGACGCCCCATCGCCCCCGTAGTTGAGGCAGCCCGCCAGGGAGCCTCCGGCGACCTCAGCGGAGTGAAGCTGGGCGTGGTGAAGCAGTTCGAGCGCCCCGAGGCCTTCCAGTCTGGCGTGCTGGATCTGTACCACGCGAACCTGGAGCAGCTGAAGCAACAGGGCGCAGAGCTGGTGGAGGTCGACTGCCCGAACTTCGATCACGCCCTGAATGCGTACTACCTGATCCTGCCGTGTGAGGTGTCCTCCAACCTCGCCCGCTTCGATGGCATGCGCTATGGCCAGCGCAAGGGCGACGACGGAACCCACTCCGCCGACGAAGTGATGTCCCTGACCCGCGCCGAAGGATTCGGCCCCGAGGTCAAGCGCCGCATCATGATCGGCACCTACGCCCTGTCCGTGGGCTACTATGACGCCTACTACCTGCAGGCACAGCGCGTGCGTAACCTGATCGCCCAGGACTTCCAGAAGGCCTACAGCCAGGTGGACGCCATCGTGGCGCCCGTGACCCCGTCCACCGCCTTCAAGCTGGGGGAGAAGGTGGACGATCCGTTGGCGATGTATGCCTTCGACCTGTTCACTCTGCCGCTGAACCTGGCCGGCGTGTGTGGCATGTCCGTCCCCGGTGGCTTTGCGGCAGACACGAACCTGCCCACCGGCCTGCAGATCATGGGACCTGCCCACGGCGACGACATTCTCTACCGCGTGGGTGGAGCCTTTGAGGCAGGTCGCGCCAGCTAATGCACACGGGCGATGGTTGGGCAGTAGCCGCGGACGGTTCCCGGATGTGGGGAACCCTCGGCGCCGCTGGCCTATGCCTGTTTTCCCCGGATAACCGCGTGCTCATGCAACACCGTTCCGTCCTCACCGCCCAAGGCGGAACGTGGGCGCTACCCGGAGGAGCGATCGAGGTCGGGGAGAGCGCCGTTGAGGGCGCCCTGCGTGAGAACCACGAGGAGACCGGCATTGATCCAGCGCTGATCACCGTGATGGGCTCCGTGGTCACCACGCGCCGGGAGGTTGCCTATGCGCTGGCCCGCCGTCCGGTCCTCCCGGAGGACGAGCCTCTCCTGGCCGAGGCCCACCCGTCCAATGCATGGCTGGAACGCAATCCCATCGTTCACCCCGAGCATGGATCCCACCTGATTTACGGCCTGGGCGAGCAGTACTGGTGGGAGTACCAAGACACGTCTGTCACCGAATGGTCCTACACCACTGTATTGGGGCGCGCGCCCTCCGAGCTGTCCGTGGCCACCACGTGGGAGTCCGACGAGCTGCGCTGGGTCCCCTGGAATAACGTGGAGGACCTGCCGCTGATGCCTGCGTTCGCCGCGAGCCTCCCACAGCTCCGCGCTGCGCTGCGCGAACTGGACCACAACACGAACGAAGCCCCGAACCGGGATGCGGACTAGGGCTACACAAAGGGTGTGATGATGACACAAGCCTGGCGTGCCCTCTCCGCCTTGTGCGTGGGCTTTTTCATGATCCTGCTGGATCAGTCCATCGTCTCCGTGGCCACGCCCGCGATCCAGGAGGAGCTTCAGGCCAGCTATTCCCAGGCAATGTGGGTCCACAGCGTCTACCTCCTGACGTTCGCCGTGCCCCTGCTGGTGATGGGCCGTTTGGGGGACAGGTGCGGCCCGCGCAGGGTCTACCTGTGTGGTCTTGTGCTCTTCACCGCATCCTCCGTGGTGTGTGGCCTGGCGCCCGGTATCGAGGTGCTGATCGCCGGCCGTGCCACCCAGGGGGTGGGCGGTGCCATGATGGCGCCGCAGACCATGGTGGTCATCAATCGTGTGTTCCCTCGGGACAAACGCGGTGCCGCCCTGGGCGTGTGGGGTGCGGTGGCCGGCTTGTCCAATCTTCTGGGTCCGCTGCTCGGAGGCGTGATTACCCAGCTGGCGAGCTGGCAGTGGATCTTTTTGATCAATGTCCCCCTGGGACTGGTCACGCTGGCGCTGGTGCTGCGGTGGGTGCCGAACCTGGAGACCACCCAGTCCCGCATCGATGGCCCGTCCATTGTGTTGTCCATCGTGGGCATTTCCTGCGTGGTGTTTTCGATCCAGGAACGCGCCCATGGGTGGTTACTTGCGGCGGGGCTGGTGCTTGCTGTGATGTTTATCCGACGCCAAGCGCGCCTGTCCGAGACCGCACTGTTGCCCGTGGGCCTGTTTCGTCGTCGGCATTTCTCCTTTGGCAATGTCTCCATCTTCGCGATGGGTTTCACGATCGCCGGCATGATGGTGCCCGTCATGATGTACCTGCAGGATGTGCAGCATGTGAGTCCCCTGGCTGCGGGGCTGATGGTCACGCCGATGTCCATCATCGCCGGGGTGCTGGCGCCGTATGTGGGGCGGCTGGTGGATCGCCGGGATCCTCGCCCTGTGTCCATGGCGGGTTTCCTTATGATGGCGGTGGGCGTGGCGATGCTGGTGTTCTGCCTGCGTCCGGAGGTGTCCGCATGGTGGGTTACCGGGGCGATGGTGGTGCTGGGCTTTGGCAACGCGTGCGTGTGGTCGCCTAATTCCACGCTGACGCTGCGCGACCTTCCCGGGGAGGTGGCCGGTGCCGGCTCGGGCATGTATAACTTCATGCGCCAGCTGGGTGCGGTCACGGGAACGGCCGTGTTGGCTGCGGTGCTGCAGGCTCGGGTTGATATGGGCAGCGCCGCCGCGTTTGCTGAGTCCTTGGTGCCGGCGCTGGTGATGTTGTGCGTGGGTCTGTGGGCTGCATCGCGGGCGAAGGAACAGTAGTATCGAGGGCATGCGTATTGCGACCTTGACCAGCGGTGGTGACTGCCCAGGGCTGAACGCCGTGATCCGGGGAATTGTCCGAACGGCAGCAACTCACGGCCACACGGTCGTAGGTTTTGAGGACGGCTGGGAAGGTCTGCTGGAAGACCGCCGAGTCCAGCTGTATGACGACGAGCACATTGACCGCATTTTGCTGCGCGGCGGCACGATCCTGGGCACCGGTCGCTTGCATCCTCGGGACTTCATGGCGGGAATCGATCGGGTGAAGGACAACCTCCGGGATGCTGAGATCGACGCACTCATCCCCATCGGTGGTGAAGGCACCCTGAAGGGCGCGCGCTTCCTCCACGACAACGGCGTCCCCGTGGTGGGTGTGCCCAAGACCATCGATAACGACGTCAACGGCACCGATTACACCTTTGGTTTCGATACCGCGGTGGCCGTGGCCACGGACGCGATTGATCGCCTGCACACCACTGCCGAATCTCACGATCGCGTGATGATCGTGGAGGTGATGGGCCGCCACGCGGGATGGATTGCCCTCCACGCGGGCATGGCCGGTGGCGCGCACGACATTTTGATTCCTGAGTTCCCCTTCGATATTGATGACGTGGAAAAGCGGATGGCCAGGCGATTCCAGATGGGTGAAAAATACGGAATCATTGTTCTGGCCGAAGGAGCGCTGCCGAAAAAGGGATCGTTCCACACCAAAGATCGGGAAGTGGACGAATTCGGGCACGAAAAGTTCCAGGATATTTGCGGTGAATTGCGCAAAGAATTGGAAAACCGTCTGGATATTGATGTCCGCTCCACGGTTCTTGGTCACATCCAGCGCGGAGGAACCCCCACGGCCTTCGACCGGGTCCTCGCCACGCGCTTTGCCGTGAATGCCACCCAAGCCGCCATGAATGGCGACTTTGGAAAGGTGGTGGCCCTCAAGGGCGAAAACATTGAGCTCATCGATTTTGAATCGGCCGTGGGGGAGCTCAAGGTTGTTCCCGAGAGTCGCTACTGCACCGCAACGTCCCTGTTCGGCTGAGTTCCTGTTCGGCTGAGCAGCGCCCCTTAGCGCTAAACGGCGCTCCCCTTAGAGGGGAACGTGAACAGCCGGAATAGTGGGATCCGAAATGTAGGGGCCGGCTGTGATGGAGAGAGGTTCGGCGTCGGGCTCAAAGGCAAACGTATCGCCATCCTTCAGCGCATCCACCAACAGCGCGTAATTGACCACATTGAGCATGGAATAAAACAGCTTCGTGGGATCCTGCGTGGAATCCACAGCCATAATCTCCGGGTGGCCCGCGCACACCATGCCCACCGTGTAGGCGGTAATGCCGCGCTCGCCCTGGGTGAGCCACACGCTGGTGCTAAACATCGCGGGATCATTATTGGTCACTGCCTCCACAAACACACGCGGAGAAATGGTCACGTCTCCCACCGTATTATGAATAGCCTCCACGCCCTCCAGCGCGGCCAGTGCCGCCGTGGCCTGGGCATGAAGCATAATCTCGTGCAGCCGAGGCTCACGGAATTGCTTGGCTTTTGCCGTCCATTCATTATCGGGAAGCACAGACAGCATAATCTGGGCGGTTACTTTTTCCAGTCCAGAAGGGTCCTCCGTCAGCACTGGGTGGAGCTCATACGTGGCCTGAGGATCCTGAGGCGGGGCATCCAGCACCATGGCGTGCACCAAATAGTGATCATCCAGTTCCACGGCCACGGCGTGTTCCGTGTTCTTCTTCTCGCCCAGACGGGGGCCAAATGTTGCCGCTAATACCTGCTCAATCTCGTCACGCGTAGGAACGCGGGACAGCAACAAGATATTCAGCAAAGGGTGCCGAATGAAAGACTGATCAATGAGGTGGGGAGTTTCGGTAGTCATGCCCTTCAGGGTACAAGGCGTACGCGGCATCGCGAGGGCACATCGGCAATTCACGACCTCACAGTTACACAGAGCCAGATACGTATTAAGATGGCACACATGACTGCGCCTGTGTACGACTACTCAGATGATGTACTGGATTTCGACGAGGTTCTCGAGCACTTCGACCCCGTCATGGGTATGGAAGTTCACGTTGAACTCGCCACGAAAACGAAGATGTTCTCCACGTCGTCCGCCGAATTCGGCGACGATCCTAACTCCAACGTTGATCCATGCTCCCTGGGACTGCCCGGCGCACTGCCCGTGGTGAACAAGCAGGGCGTGGAATGGGCCATCAAAATTGGCCTGGCGCTGAATTGCTCCATCGCCCCGTACTCCCGCTTCGCCCGGAAGAACTACTTCTACCCGGACCAGCCAAAGAACTACCAAATCTCCCAGTACGACGAGCCCATCGCCTACGACGGCTACCTGGACGTTGTGCTGGAGGACGGCACCGAGTGGCGCGTGGAGATTGAGCGTGCGCACATGGAGGAGGACACGGGCAAGCTCACCCACCTCGGAGGCGCGGACGGCCGTATCCACGGCGCCACCGCATCCCTGGTGGACTGCAACCGCGCAGGCGTGCCCCTCATCGAGATCGTGACCAAGCCCATCGAGGGTGCAGGGGAGCGCGCCCCTGAGGTCGCCCGGGCGTACGTCACCGCCTTGCGCGAGCTCGTGAAGGCGCTGGGCGTGTCCGACGCACGCATGGATCAGGGCTCCATGCGTGTGGACTCCAACCTCTCCCTGATGAAGAAGGGAGCCACGGAGTACGGCACTCGCACAGAGACCAAGAACATCAACTCTCTGAAGTCCGTGGAACAGGCCGTGCGCTTTGAGATGCAGCGCCAGGCTGCGTGCATCCTCAACGACGTGGAGATCGTCCAGGAGACCCGCCACTACCAGGAGACGGACGGCACCACCTCCAAGGGACGTCCGAAGGAGACCATGGCGGACTACCGCTACTTCAACGATCCCGACCTGCCACCCGTCCTGGCCCCCGAGGAGTGGGTGGAGGAGATTCGTTCCACCCTGCCGGAGATGCCATGGATCCGCCGCGCCCGCATCCAGGAAGAGTGGAAACTCAAGGACGAGGAGATGCGCGACCTGGTGAACGCCGGCGCACTGGACCTGATCATCGAGACGGTGGAGGCAGGCGCGCAGCCGTCGGAGGCTCGCTCCTGGTGGGTTGCATACCTTGCCGGAAAGGCCAACCAGCAGGGCGTGGAGCTTGACGGACTAAACATCACCCCGGCCCAGGTAGCACGTGTCATCGAGCTTGTCGGCGAAGGCAAGCTGACCAACAAGCTGGCCCGCCAGGCTGTGGACGGTGTGCTGGAGGGTGAGGGCGACGTCGATGAAGTTGTCGCATCCCGCGGCCTGGAGGTTGTGCGTGACGACGGAGCTATCGAGGCTGCCGTTGATGAGGCTCTGGCCGCCAACCCAGACATCGTGGAGAAGTACAAGGCTGGAAACACCAAGGTCACCGGCGCGATCGTTGGCGCGGTGATGAAGGCCACCAAGGGTAAGGCCGACCCAGGCCAGGTGAACCAGCTGATTGCTAAGAAGCTGAGCTAGGTGAGCACGTGGCGATGGTTCGCTCCTGCACATCCGCCACGCACCGCCAACCAACTCCACCTGGAGAGGTGGAACGCTGACCGCCGCGTGGGTTGGGACATGCTGACGTCCTACCCCGCGGCGGTTGTGGGCATTGTGGCGGGAACCGTGACGGATGCGGCAACGGGCGCGTTGACCTCCTTGATCGTGGGGCGCATCACCGACGGCGGGGCACTGCTCATTCCCTGCCTGCTGCTGGTGCTGTGCCTCTTCTGCGCATGGCTGGGCTCCATCACCGGCGACGCGTTGACGGACCTCTCCGAGGCGCGGGCCGTCCATGATCTGCGTCTGTTGCTCACCGGCCGCCTGATTCAGGCGGGCAGGCCGGTCCATTCGGGCACCGTACTCAACACTGTGGACGAGGATTCCAAGCAACTGGGGCAGTTGAAGCAGATCCTTAACTTTCCGCTGGTGATGCTGGGCTTTCTCTTCGCTTCGGCTGTCACGTTGTGGGCAGCCTCACCCTGGATATCGCTGCTTCTGGTGCTGGGCGGGGCAAGTACCGCGGTGACGAGCTATGTCACGTCCGCCCCCATTGCCCGGGTCGCCCGTCAGCGGCGCGTGGAGGAAAGCCGCGCCATTGCGCTGGCCACGGACGTGGCGCAAGGCTCCCGCGTGATCAAGGGACTGGGCGCCGTGGACATTACGCGCCGCCGTTTCGACGAGGTGACCGACCGCGCATTGCGCGCCATGCTGACCGACGCCACAGTGTCCTCCCTGGTGATGTTCCTTCGACAATTGGTGCCCACTGCCTTCACCATCGCCGTGATCGTCCTGGGCGGCTGGCTCGCTCACGCGGGCGCGATCACCTCCGGGCAGCTGCTGACGACGGTGCTGTTGGCACCGCCGTCGCTGATGGTGACGGGGCAGTCCCTGAATGTCATGGCTGACTTGTGGGGCAGGGGCATGGCGGCGTCCACGCGCGTTCGCGAGCTTCTGGAGGAGCTGGAGGCGCAGCCCGAGGACGTAACGGGCGAAGTCGCGCTACCCGAGGGACTCACAGTCTGGCATGCGGAGACGGAGGACAGCCTGGCGGAGGTCCATCGCCGGGTGGCTGCGCTCACGCGGGATGGGGCAGTGGCGGCTCCCCATACGGTGTCCGTGTTTGAAGGCACGCTGCGGGATAACATCTGGGCCGCGGACGAAGAAGACCAGCTTGCCGCCCTGCATGTGGCCGAATGCGGAGACATCCTTGCTCGTCTCGGCGGGCTCGAGGGGCTCATTGGGGAGGCCGGCCTGACCCTCTCCGGCGGCCAGCGCCAGCGCGTGGCTTTGGCGCGCTTTCTGGCCGCCCGTCCCGCCGTGCTCATTCTGGACGAGCCGACCACCGGGCTGGACGCGGTCACCCTTGACCGCGTGGCCCACAACGTGAAGGCCATGCGCCAGGGTTATACCACCGTGGTCATTTCCACATCCCGTGCTTGGCAGTCCGTGGCGGATCAGGTGGTGCGGCTGTGAGTGATGCTCTGGCTCCCGCCTCCATGAGACAGTCCGCGGCGTTTCTGGGCACGCTGCCCAGCCGCCCGCGGGCACGCTGGATTTTTGCGAGTGTGCTGTCCTTCGGCACGGTGGTGCTGTGCATGCTGGCCAGTGCCAACCTGATGGGCTTTGCCGTCGACATTATTGATGGACGGTCGATCCCCCTCATCGGGGACAACTTCGCCCTGCTGCTCACCGTCATTGCCGCGGCCTTGCTGGTGGAAAACCTGGCGCGCTCGGTGAGTAACTATGTGCTGCTGTCCAAGGTCCGCGCGCTCAGCGTGGACCTGCGCCGCGCGGGCCTGGCGAGCGTGCTGCGGGCGCCCGCCCCGCAGGTCCTTGAGCTCGGCACCGGAAACGTCATCACCCGCCTGACCAAGGACATTGACCAGGCGGTGATGGTCGCCACCATCATCGGCCTGCGCCTGGTGGTGACGCTGCTGATCTTCCCCTTCACCGTGGTGTCCATGCTGTTCATCAGCCCGTGGTATCTCCTCCTGTTTATTGCGGGCGCGTTGATCGTCTGGCCTGCCTTGCGCCGGATTCTTGAGGTCTTGCCGCCGACTGCCAACGCTGTCTCCGCCGCGGAGGCCCACCGCAATAACTTGGTGCTGGATACCGTCCGCGGCCTTCCCACGCTGCAGGCTCTGCGCCGCGGCCCGTGGGCACTGCAGCGCATGGAGCGCGGTTCCTGGGATGCGGTCCAGGCTCACGTGCGCCGGATCCCGTTGTTCATCCGCCTGATGGCCGTGGGGCATGTGGTCTATGGGATCTTGCTGATCGGCACGATCGCTCTCAACGCGGTGCTGGTCCACCAGCAGCAGCTGAGCATCGGCGCGGCGACTGCAGCGACTGTCCTGGTGGTGCGCCTAGAGATCCACGTGTTCAACGTGCTGATGTTCGCAGGCCAGATCCAGGAATCCATGGTGGGTGTGGGCCGCGCGGTGGCGTTGGCGACGATGGCTCCGGAGGATCACGCCCACCACCCGGAGCCCGTCACCGCACCCGCCGTGGAGCTGCGCGATGTCACTTTCGCCTATCCCACGGGCGCCCCGGTGGTGGAGTCGCTAAACCTGACCCTGCACCCGGGCACCACCACGGCGTTGGTGGGCACGTCCGGGGCGGGCAAGTCCACCGTCGCCTCCCTCATCGCGGGGCTGCTGCAACCGACGCGCGGCACGATTGCTGTGGGTGGTCATGATATTTCCGATATATCCGACGCCTGGCTCTCGCACACCGTGGCCCTCGTCTCCCAGGAGGTGCACCTGTTTTCCGGAACGCTGCGCGAGGATCTGCTGATGGCGGGGGAGCGCTCGGACCAAGAGCTTCTGGAAGCCCTGGCGATCACGGGGCTCAAGCCGGGTACGGCTGCGTGGCGCAGGGCCTTCCCCGAAGGACTGGACACACTCATCGGGGCGGGGGCGGAGCCTGTGGCGCCGGAGGTTGCCCAGCAGATCTCCCTGGCACGGGTGATCTTGAGGGACCCGCCCGTGCTCATCATGGACGAAGCCACGGCGGAAGCCGGCTCCGATCACGCACGGTCGCTGGAGCAGGCCGCGGCAGTTATCGCGAAGGGGCGCACCAGCGTGGTGGTGGCCCATCGCCTGGACCAGGCGATGCTGGCCGACCGAGTGCTCGTGATGGAGCAGGGGCGCATCGTGGAAGACGGCACGCACCAGGAGCTGGTGAACCGCGGCGGAAAGTACGCCGAGCTGTTCCACCGCTGGGAGGGGCAGCAGTAAGCCACCGGTTTGACCCATACCTCAGAGTGCGTTCAGCGCGAGGTTGAGTGCCACGGCAAGAATGACACAGCCGATCGCACAGTTGATCCACGTCCACACCCGTGGGCGGGAAAGCGGCTTCGACAGCGCCGCCGCGCCAAATCCCAGCACAGGGAACCACAGCAGTGTGCCGGCCATGCTCCCCAGTCCCAGCGACAGCTGCTCTCCGGGGAAATGAGTTGAGAGGCTCCCTAGCATCACCAGCGTGTCCACGTACATCGCGGGATTGAGCCAGGTCAATGCGAGGGCGGTGGTGACGGCGCGCCGAGTGGGCGACGGCTGGGCGTCGGGATTGATAGGATCACGCACAACGTCGGTGGGGGGACAGCGACGAGGAAGAAAAGGCCTCCCGGAAGCTCGTCCAAGCGAACCACACCAGCTACGCAATGCCACCCCACTTGCGGGCCGATGGCCACGATGAGTGAGATCCACAGGGCAAACGCTTGCGCGGCCACAGAAAAGCTCACTGGATTTCCTCCTCGATGATGCTCGAGCTGGTTGTTAGTTGGTGAGGGCCATCAGCACAAGGATGGCCAGCGACGAGACAAGGATAATACCTGTGACGGCGCCCCGGGCTGGTACCGAGTGACGGCGGGCCAGCAGCGCGCCGCCGACGGCACCGAGAGTGTTGAAGAGGACATCGTCGATGTCCGAGTAGCCCAGGGCGAAGATGTACTGAAGGCTCTCGATGGACAGGCTGATCGCAAGGCCGATCAGCGCCACGACGCGGAGGGAACTGCGGCGATGGAGATTCATCAGCAAGAAGCCGAGGGGGAGAAAGAGCAGGATATTCCCGAAGGTGTTGGTCAGCGGCGCGTACCAGACGGTGGGACGGAACCAGTCGTTGAAGAGGATGAAGTCCAGGGAACGCTGGTTGTGCGCCTCCGTGGACCACAGGCCTGCCAGGGAGACCAGGCTCTTGCCGAGGGTGAGGATAAACACCACAACCGACACCACACCGAGTGTGATGCCGGTTGCCTGGCGGGTTGCGAGGGCTCGGGTCATACCTCACATCATAGGGGTTAGCACACTAATTCATAAGTGCTAGCGCGCTAGGGCATAGGGTGCTAGCGCGCAAGAGCATAGGGTGCTAGCGCACCTCGCGTACGGCGCCCTTGTCCGCGGACGTCGCCATCGAGGCGTACGCGCGCAGCGCCTTGGTGACGGTGCGCTGACGGGTGGTGGGGGTCCATGGCTTGTCGGAGGCTTCCATCTCCTCGCGACGGCGCGCAATCTCCTCGTCGGAGATCTGCAGCTCCAGGCGGCGCTCGTGCACGTCGATGAGGATCGGGTCGCCATCGCGAACCAGTCCGATGAGGCCGCCGTGGGCAGCCTCAGGGGAGATGTGGCCCACCGAGATTCCGGAGGAACCGCCAGAGAAGCGGCCGTCGGTGATCAGCGCACACTTCTTGCCCAGGCCGGAGCCCTTCAAGAAGGCAGTGGGGTGCAGCATCTCCTGCATGCCAGGTCCGCCGGACGGTCCCTCGTAGCGAACCACGATCACATCTCCAGGCTGGACCACCTTGTCCAGGATCACGCGCACGGCGTCCTCCTGGGATTCCACCACCAGGGCCTTGCCCTCGAAGTGCCAGACGTCAGGGTCGATACCGGCGGACTTGATGACGGCGCCATCTTCGGCCAGGTTGCCGCGCAGGATGACCAGTCCACCATCGGCGGTGTAGGCATGCTCGGCATCGCGGATCACACCGTTGGTGCTGTCGGTATCCAGTTCAGACCAGCGGTTGGAGGTGCTGAAAGGCTCCGTGGTACGCACGCCACCTGGTGCGGCGTGGAACAGCTCGATGGCCTCCTCGGAGGCCGTGCCACTACGGATGTCCCAGGTGCCCAACCACTCATCCAGGGAGGACGCGTGGACGGAGTGCACCCCTCCGTTGAGCTTTCCAGCGCGCTTCAGCTCACCCAGGATTGCGGGGATTCCTCCACCGCGGTGCACGTCCTCCATGTGGTAGTCCGAGTTCGGGGAGACCTTGGACAGGCAGGGGACGGTCTTGGACAGACGATCGATGTCGTACAGGTTGAAGTCCACCTGTCCCTCCTGAGCCGCGGCCAAGATGTGCAGCACCGTGTTCGTGGAACCGCCCATGGCCATGTCCAAAGCCATCGCGTTCTCAAAGGCCTCGCGGGTGGCGATGTTGCGGGGCAGGACTGACTCGTCGCCCTCGCCGTAGTACCGCTTGCACAGGTCCATGATGGTATGACCGGCCTTGGTGAACAGTGCCCGACGCGCCTCGTGCGTGGCCAGCGTGGACCCGTTACCCGGCAGGGACAGGCCCAGAGCCTCGGTCAGGCAGTTCATGGAGTTTGCGGTGAACATACCGGAGCACGAACCACAGGTTGGGCAGGCCGCGGATTCCACCGTCAGCAGAGACTGAGCATTGACCGCATCCGAGGCGGAGGCAGAAATAGCGGTGATCAAGTCCGTGGGCGCCTGAGCCACGCCATCAACAACCACAGCCTTGCCGGCTTCCATCGGTCCGCCCGAGACGAACACCACGGGGATGTTGAGTCGCATCGCGGCGTTGAGCATGCCGGGGGTGATCTTGTCACAGTTGGAGATACACACCAGGGCGTCCGCGGCATGGCCATTGACCATGTACTCCACGGCGTCGGAAATCACCTCGCGGGACGGCAACGAGTACAGCATGCCCGCATGACCCATGGCGATGCCATCGTCCACGGCAATGGTGTTGAATTCGCGGGGCACACCACCGGCTTCACGCACAGCGTCAGCGACGATCTCTCCCACGTCCTTGAGGTGTACGTGGCCCGGAACGAACTGGGTGTAGGAGTTGGCGATCGCGATGATGGGCTTGTCGAAGTCATTATCGGTCATACCGGTGGCGCGCCACAGGGCACGGGCACCGGCTGCGTTACGGCCTTGGGTGGTGACTGAGGACCTCAGAGAGATGGCGTTCATTTATTCTTCTTCTTTGGATGTCTTGTGTGCGGATTTCTTGTTGTGCTGCTCAGCATATTCAGCGCGTCGCTGAGCCTCGTATTCTGCATAGTCGTCTTTATCCATCAAGACTGCATAGCCGTCTTTGTGGACAACCTGCACCTTGTCATGGGCAGCCTCGCGACCCGCGGTCACCGGGTCAGGAATTCTACCCTGGCTGGCCTTGTTGAGCTCCACGAGAGAGTTGAAGGTGACACCGGGGAGCCAAAACTTCGTCTCATCTGTGCGAACCGCATATCCACGTCCGTTTTTCGCAATGAGTACGCCGGAGAAGTCATCCCAGCTGACGGACTCATTGGACTTCAACAGATAGCGCGTGGACAAGCCCTTGTCCGTCACGATGGTGCGCACGCGCAGGACCCACACGATAAACAGTAACGGCAGAATCGGCACCCAGAAGAACCACTTGATGTTATAGCCAGTGAACATCAGGCAGATCAAAAACATAATGGCCGCGCCCAGAAGGTGTTCCCTGCTCGGGCGAATCACGGTGGTTGGGTGTGAGCTCATGGGTTCCATTTAATCAGTTGTTTAGGGATTGGTTGCAATTGGCTCTGATTGGCTATCGCCTTGTCCAGTCTGGCCAGTAGATGAGTCCTGTCCACCAGTGCCATTGGAGTTATTGCCGGACTGGGACTGTCCCGTAGAACCGGCGCCGCCGGAGTTATTGGAGGTGGGTTCCCGCTCAGAATTATCGGAGCCGGAGTTCGGGCGCCCGTTGCTCTCCGTCGGCGTGCCGCGCTCCACCGTGCCGGACTGCGCGTTCGGATCCTGAGTGGAGGTGGCGCCCGCGGTGTTCTCCGCAGTGGCCTCTGCCGGTGCGGTCTCCGTGGCGCTGGGGGTTGTCTCCTCACTGGACGCCGCGGTACTGGTCCTCCACCGATCAGGATTGAGCAGTCCGGCATCCGCACCTTCTGGATTGGCGGAAAACAGCGCCAACGTTCCCAGAATTAACAGAGTAATCAGCAAGACCGTGGTCGAGGCGCGCATGCGGCCACCCACACTCAAGGTGTCCTGGACAACATCCTCCGCGCTCGGCCGCGTAGACGCGGGCCGACTCGTATCCTCTTCGTCCGAGAATGCCGGCTTTCCTGGGCCATCGTCAGACGTGGCGCGAGCCACCTCCTCAAGTCCCTCCGTGGTGTCCGAGTGTGCCTCGGTGGTGGAGGCCTCGGCGTCGGTAGAAGGGGAGGAGGACGGCGTGGAGTCCTCAGCGGAGGCAGTATCGGTAGCAGCATCGGCGGCATCGACGGGCAGCGCGTGGGAGGACTCGGTGAGAGTGAGCCCGGTGACGTCGGGCGTGTGCTCGTAACGGTCCCAGAAGGTGTTCAGCAACGCGGCACGGATGACGCGCTCAACGGCCCACTGCCGGGCGGGATTGACCTCCACGTTGATGCGGGTGGTCACGGTCCACGGCTGACCCGCGGTGGCCGGAGGATTGATGGACATGGCGGGCCAGATATCGAGTTCGCCAGTGACGTCGCGACGGATGGACGTATCCTCCAAGGCCTTCATCGTGGCCGTTTTCAGGGCTTCGTTGAGGTCCTTCATCGTCTCGCCGGGGCGCAGAGGGATCTGCATGTCCACCACCGCGCGGGACCACTCTTGCGAGAAGTTGGTGATTACACCGGCGGAGCCGTTCGGGATGGTGACGACCTCGCCGGTGGAGGTGCGGATTTTGGTGGCGCGCAGCGTCAGGGCCACCACGGTGCCCGAGACAGAGTCTGAAGTTCCGTCGAAGGAGACGAAGTCACCCACGCCGAACTGGCGTTCCGAAATGATGAAGAATCCAGAGAGGAAGTCGCCGATGACGGACTGGGCACCGAAACCGACGGCCGCAGAGACGACGGTAGCGGGAATCGCCGCACCCATGGGAGGCACGCCCACGTTGGTCAAGGCCAACATGATGATGGCGAAGTAGGCCACCGCCTGCAGGACGTACACCAGGGCACCCATCAACGCCAGGGAGGCCTTGGTGGATTCTTCACCCTCATCGAGCTTGCGGGACAGGATGCGGTTGAGCAGCCTGCCGGCGCGCGGGATGAGGATGGCTAAGACCAATAGTGCGGCTAAGGGGATGCCGTGGTCGATCAAGAGACCCCATATTTTGAACAGGAAGAACTTGAAATCCATGCTTGCCACACTAGCGCGTACGTCCTACACAGCGTGGCGTGCAAAAGTGACCTATGTTTCATTCTGTGGGAAATAGATAACCATCATTTGGGAAAACTATGGTGAATGGGGGTATAGTTGTTTGCGACCCCGCCAGCGGCCATATAAGCTGGCTCACGTTTTGTCCGTACTAACAGGAGCGAATTACCCGTGACTGACGCATCACGCTCGCAACCAAGCCCAGCAACTGTGGCGAAGAACAACAGGTCAGGCAGCCCTGAGCGTATCAATGGCGCCCAGGCCATTGTCCGTTCCCTCGAGGAGCTGGGAACCGACGTTGTCTTCGGCCTTCCCGGCGGCGCCGTACTGCCCCTCTATGAGGCGCTGTACTCCTCCGAGAAGCTCAATCACATCCTGGTCCGCCACGAGCAGGGTGCCGGACACGCTGCGACGGGCTACGCCCAGGTCACGGGCCGCGTGGGTGTGTGCATCGCCACGTCGGGCCCCGGTGCGACCAACCTCGTGACCCCCATCGCGGACGCCAACATGGACTCCGTTCCGCTGGTTGCCATCACCGGTCAGGTCGGTCGGCAGCTGTTGGGTACGGATGCGTTCCAGGAAGCCGACATTCGCGGCGTGACCATGCCCATCACGAAGCACAACTTCATGGTGACCCGCCCCGAGGACATCCCGGGCGCGATCGCCGAGGCATTCCACGTGGCCTCGACCGGACGCCCAGGTGCCGTCCTGGTGGACATCCCGAAGGACATTCAGAACGCTGAGCTGGACTTCGTGTGGCCACCCGTCTACGACCTGCCGGGATACCGTCCGGTCACCACGCCACACTCCCGCCAGATCGAAGAGGCGGCCAAGCTCATCAGCGCCGCGGAACGCCCGACGTTGTACATCGGTGGCGGAGTGATTAAATCCGACGCCACCGACGAGCTCATCCGCTTCGCCGAGGCCAACGACATCCCGGTTGTCACCACCCTCATGGCGCTGGGCGCATTCCCGTACAGCCACGAGCTCAACATGGGAATGCCGGGAATGCACGGAACCGTGCCGGCTGTGGCTGCGATGCAGAAGTCCGACCTGCTCATCACCATTGGCGCCCGATTCGACGACCGCGTGACCGGCCAGCTGGAGAGCTTCGCTCCTGACGCGCAGGTCATCCATGCCGACATTGACCCTGCGGAGATCGGCAAGATCCGTGAGGCACAGGTGCCGATCGTGGGCGACGCCCGCGAGGTGCTCACCGCGCTGCACGAGGCGATGGAGGACCTGGACCTGCCGAAGCCTGAGACCGCCGAGTGGTTGCGCTACCTGAACAAGTTGAAGACCGACTTCCCACGCGGCTACGAGGAAAACCCGAACGGCAAGCTGGCACCACAGTTCGTCATCAACACGCTGTCCAAGGTTGCAGGACCTGACGCTATCTACGTGGCCGGCGTGGGACAGCACCAGATGTGGGCTGCACAGTTCGTGGACTACGAAAAGCCTCGTACCTGGCTGAACTCCGGTGGTCTGGGCACGATGGGTTACTCGGTTCCTGCGGCCATGGGTGCGCAGGCCGGCGACCCCGACGCCACCGTGTGGGCCATCGATGGCGATGGTTGCTTCCAGATGACCAACCAGGAACTGGTGACCTGTGCCGTGGAAAACCTGCCGATCAAGGTTGCCCTGATCAACAACGGAAACCTGGGCATGGTTCGCCAGTGGCAGACCCTGTTCTTCGATGGTCACTACTCCAACACCAACCTGAAGCCGAAGGAAGAGTACCTGCCGGACTTCCTGATGCTGGCTGAGTCCATGGGATGTGCTGCGTTCCGTGTGACGAAGGAAGAAGAGGTCGAACCAACGATCCGCAAGGCCATGGAGATCAATGACCGTCCCGTGGTGATCGACTTCATCGTGGGTGAGGACGCCCAGGTGTGGCCGATGGTTCCCGCCGGTACGTCCAACCAGGCTATCCAGTACGCTCGCGATCTTCGCCCGCTGTTCGACGACGAAGAGTCCGCCGCTGA
Organism: Corynebacterium sp. zg254; assembly: GCF_024701495.1. Classification (NCBI taxonomy): domain Bacteria; kingdom Bacillati; phylum Actinomycetota; class Actinomycetes; order Mycobacteriales; family Corynebacteriaceae; genus Corynebacterium; species Corynebacterium sp. zg254. The sequence continues at coordinate 417,796 of NZ_WIAR01000001.1, read as the reverse complement.
AGATCCCGCAGAAATCCACGAAGTAGTTGAAGAAGGTGAGCAGAACTAATGGCAACCATCCACACTCTGTCTGTTCTGTGTGAAGACGTCGACGGCATCATGTCCCGTATCACGGGCATGTTCACCCGCCGCGCATACAACATCATTTCCATCAGTTCTGGTCGCACCGAAATCGACGGCATCAACCGCATCACAATCCGCGCGGAGGCCGAAGAGCACGTGATGGAGCAGATCACGAAGCAGCTCAACAAGCTGATTCCGGTCATCAAGGTGTCCCGCCACGATCCAGAGGCGATTGTGGCCCGCGCATTGATGCTGGTGAAGGTGTCTGCGGACAACTCCACCCGCGCCCAGGTGGTGGAATCCGCCAAGCTGTTCCGCGCGCACGTGGTGGATGTGGGGCCGGATTCTGTCATCATCGAATGCACCGGAACGTCTACGAAACTGCAGGCGCTCCTGGATGTGCTGGAGCCGTTTGGTATTCGTGAGTTGGTGGAGTCCTCCATGACCGCGATGAGCCGTGGCCCGAAGGCGATGTACCCCTCCAAGCTGTAGCAGTGGATGCGGCCGGTGAGGCCGCACCATAGTTCCACTATGTGGAATAAATATCCCAATTGATGAAACGATCTGATAGAGTAAGCAACCAGATCGACGAAAGGAAGTAACCACAATGGCAATCGATGTTTTCTACGACAAGGATGCTGACCTGTCCCTGATCCAGGGTAAGAAGGTTGCAGTGATCGGCTATGGCTCCCAGGGGCACGCACACTCCCAGAACCTGCGCGATTCCGGCGTTGAGGTTGTTATTGGTCTGCGCGAGGGTTCCAAGTCCGCAGCGAAGGCTCAGGAGGCCGGCTTCGAGGTCAAGAACACCGCTGACGCCGCTGAGTGGGCCGACGTCATCATGCTGCTGGCTCCAGATACCTCCCAGGCTCAGATCTGGAACAACGACATCGCTCCGAACCTCAAGGACGGCGACGCGGTCTTCTTCGGACACGGCCTGAACATCCACTTCAAGCTGATCGAGCCAGCTGAGAACATCACCATCGGCATGGTAGCTCCAAAGGGTCCAGGCCACCTGGTTCGCCGTCAGTTCGTCGATGGCAAGGGTGTTCCTTGCCTGATCGCCGTGGACCAGGACCCACAGGGCAACGGCCGCGAGCTGGCCCTGTCCTACGCATCCGCCATCGGTGGCGGCCGCGCAGGCATCATCCCCACCACCTTCGAGGCTGAGACCGTCACCGACCTGTTCGGTGAGCAGGCTGTGCTCTGTGGTGGCACCGAGGAACTGGTCAAGACCGGTTTCGAGGTTCTGGTAGAGGCTGGCTACGAGCCAGAGATGGCCTACTTTGAGTGCCTGCACGAGCTGAAGCTGATCGTGGACCTGATGTTCGAGGGCGGCATCGAAAACATGAACTACTCCGTGTCCGACACCGCAGAGTTCGGTGGCTACCTGTCCGGCCCACGCGTGATCGACGCCGGTGCTAAGGAGCGCATGAAGGACATCCTGACCGACATCCAGGACGGCACCTTCACCAAGCGCCTGGTGGCCAACGTTGAGGGTGGCAACAAGGAGCTGGAAGGCCTGCGCGCATCCTACAACGATCACCAGATCGAGCAGACCGGTAAGAAGCTGCGCGACCTGATGAGCTGGGTCAAGGTTGACGCTCGCGCAGAGACCGCCTAAGTCCTTCGCACACACTACGTCAGTAGTGGTACCTACTCACGGCCAGTGATGGATCACACCGGGCATAATCCCACGAAGAGCTTCGGGCAGGACGTGCCAGCCTCGATCCGCCAACGCAACACAGCGTGGGCAGAGCACGGGCTGGAACGCTCTGCCTGGGAGTTTTCTTCCGCCCAGGAACCGCTCGCAACCATTGATGGCCGTGAGTTTTTGCTATTCTCCTCCAGCAATTACCTGGGCTTGTCCGTCCATCCCCAGGTGAAAGCCGCCGCACAGCACGCCATCGATCAGAGGGGAACCGGATCCGGTGGCTCGCGCCTGACCACAGGAACGCTGGACATTCACCATGCCGTGGAGCGCTCCCTGGCCGAGTGGCTGGGCTATGACTCCGCCGTGTACTTCGCCACCGGCTACCAAGCAAACGTGGGGCTCCTGACAGCGCTCGCCGATTCCACCGCCACCATCTTTTCCGACGAACGCAACCACGCCAGCATCATCGACGGGTGCCGGCTGTCTCGGGCGCGCACCGTCATTTACCCGCACTGTGGCGTCGAAGAATTAGATGACGCATTAGCGGCGCATCGCGCACGCACACAGTCCTCGAGTGACCACCCTGCGGGGCCCATGTTCGTGGTGACGGACGGATTATTCTCCATGGATGGGACGGTCGCACCCATCGCTGAGCTCGTGGAGGTCGCGCACCGCCACGGGGCATGGCTGATTGTCGACGAGGCGCACAGCCTGGGAACCTTAGGCCCCACGGGGCGGGGACTTGCCGAGGAGACCGGTGCGCGCCCCGATATCGTGGTCGGCACCGCCAGCAAAGCCCTGGGTAGTGAGGGTGGGTTCGTGTGTTGCGATACGCAGACCGCACGGCTGCTGCGGAATCAATCCCGCCCCTATGTGTACTCCACCTCGAACGCGGCCGGGGTGATGGCTGCAACGGGGGCGGCCCTGGAGCAGCTGCAGAACACGCCTGCGCTGGCGGAGCGCTTGCAGGACAACGTGGAGTATCTCACACAGCGGGCCTCGGAGTATCTGCATCCGGGGCCTCATCCGCACAGCCCCATCATTCCGCTTCATGTGGGAGATGAGGCGCTCGCGATGGAGATCTCGAAACGTCTGCGGGAACGCGGAATCCACGTGCCGGCTATCCGTTATCCCACGGTGGCACGTGGATCCGCGATGTTGAGGGTGACCGTCATGGCCACCCACACTCGGGAGCAGATCGACACATTAGTGGATACGCTCCGCGAGGTGTGGACTCGCTAGTAGCGAATCACACGGCGGCCGTCGATGCCACCCTTGAGCAGGCCATCGAAAACATCGTTGATGTCATTCAGCTGCACTTCCTTGACGGTCGGCTTGATCTTGCCGCGTGCGTAGAAGTCCAGCGCCTCCTCCAGGTCCTGACGGGTTCCCACCAGGGATCCGCGGATGGTCAGGCCCTTGAAGACAATGTCGAAGATCGGTGCCGGGAACTCTCCTGGAGGCAGGCCGTTGAACACGATGGTTCCGCCCTTGCGTGCCATGCCGATCGCCTGGCCGAAGGCCTGCGGGTGCACGGCCGTCACCAGGATGCCGTGGGCACCGCCATTGGTGTAGTCGGCCACTGCCTCGGCAGGGTCCTGCTCCTTGGCGTTGACCGTGAACTCGGCGCCGTGCTTCTTCGCCAGCTCCAGCTTGTCGTCCGCCACGTCCACGGCGATGACGCGCATGCCCATCGCCACGGCGTACTGGACGGCGATGTGGCCCAGGCCGCCGATGCCGGAGATGACCATGAACTGGCCCGGCCGGGTCTCGGCGACCTTGAGGCCCTTGTAGACCGTCACGCCCGCACACAGAATTGGTGCGACCTCGATGGGGTCGGAGCCTTCGGGGATGCGTGCGCAGTAGCGCGTGTCCACCAGCATGTATTCGCCGAAGGAGCCGTCGACGGTGTATCCGCCGTACTCGGCGTTGTCGCACAGGGTCTCCCATCCGGTGCGGCACTTTTCGCAGGTGCCGCAGGCGGACCAGAGCCAGACGTTTCCGACCATGTCGCCGATGTTGACGGTGTGCTCGCCAGGGCCGAGCTTGACGACCTCGCCGACGCCTTCATGGCCAGGCACGAATGGGGGAGTGGCCTTGACGGGCCAATCACCTTCGGCGGCGTGGACGTCGGTGTGGCAGATTCCGGACGCGACGTTGCGCACCAGTGCCTGGTTCGGGCCTGGCTCGGGGAGGTCCACTCCGCGGACGTTGAGGGTGGGGCCGAATTCTTCGACCACTGCGGCAGAGAATTGTTCAGTCATGGTGGCATCCTTTCGTGAAAAAGTATGAGCGGTTGATTTCCATTCCAAAATTAGAAAGGTGTGGCTATGCTTTCTACTCCGGTTACCCCTGACTGGAGGGTGATGAGGCGTGCGTGGCGATGTTTATCCTGGTGGTGGACACTACGGGATAAATGGCGCAACCTAACAATTACCCCCGCCGCATCCTCTAATTGTTAATGATTTTCGAGTAATGATTCTATTTTTAACCAATTTCCTGACCGAAACTGTTCTTGAGGGAGTGCGCCTGCCCCTGCAGGAAGTGCGCCCAGCCACGGTGCTGCAGCCCCGGAAGAGAAGTGCTGCAGGTTGATGCGCGTCGCCAGATTCTCCGCGCCGCTGAGGTCCTGAGGCACGCTGCCGCCAATGAGCCCTGCGCACTGCACACCCCGGCTGCTCAACGCCTCCAGGGTGAGCGCCGCCGCGTTGAGACTCCCCAAACCTGTCGTGGTTACCACGATGACGGGGATAGAGAGTGCCGACGCCAAGTCTGCCATCGTCCACGCGTCTCCCCCATCATCCAGCCCGATGTTGACCAGCAGCCCGCCGGCGCCTTCGATAAGCACCCAGCCATCCTCGCCGGCCGCTGCGTGAATCTCCTCAACCCGGGAGAGCGCATGGGATAGCCGCAGGGGAGTGCGGCCACTGACCACCGCTGCATCGAGGGGCGCCAAGGGATCGGGGTAGCGCGCCAGCTCGTGGACGTGACGAGCCCCGGTGAGCGCGGCGATCGTGGCCGCATCGCCAGTGGTATTCCTCTCGGACACCGGCTCACCCGTCTGGGCAAGCTTGACGATGTGCACGCCGTCCAGCCCATCGCTGTGGGCGCGCGCAGTGTGGCTGGCCAAGGCGGCGGTGGCCACGGTCTTGCCCACATCGGTGCCGGTTCCGGTGATGGCAACAATCATGAGAGTCCTTCCCCGGGCGTGTGTGCGGCCACCACTGCCCGCATCGCGCGGGTGATTGTGGCGATATGCTCGCTGGTGCTGATGAATGGCGGCATGGTGTAGAGCAGCCTGCCGAACGGACGCAGCCACACGCCGTGCTCCACCACGGTGCGGGTGGCAAGCGCCATATCCAGAGGCTCGCGCATCTCCACCACGCCGATGGCCCCGAGGCAGCGCACGTCGGCGACAGCTGGGTGATCGGCGAGATCCTCCAGGCCATCACGAAGCTCCTGCTCAATCCTGGGTACGGACTCCTTCCAGTAGCCGCTGTCGATCAAGTCGAGTGCGGCACAGGCCACCGCGCAGGCTAGCGGGTTGCCCATGAACGTCGGCCCGTGCATCAACGCCCCGCCGCCAGCAGGAGTGTCGATCGCGCGGGCAATCCACTCGGCCGCCAGGGTGGCAGCGAAGCTCATGAACCCGCCCGTGAGGGCCTTGCCGAGGCACAGAATATCCGGCGCTACACCTGCGTGATCGCAGGCTAGGATGCGTCCGGTACGCCCGAATCCCGTGGCGATCTCGTCGAAGATCAGCACGGTGGACGTCTCCGTGCACAGCTCGCGCAGGTGGCGTAGCAGTTCGGCGTCGTGGAAGGTCATGCCACCAGCGCCTTGCACGATGGGTTCCACGATCACGCCGGCGATGTCGCTATCCGGGCGGACAAGTTCCGCGCGCACGGTCTCCATATATGCTCGCAGGTCAGCGCTGCTGCTCCCGCGCGGCGGCGGAGCATCCACGAACACTTGAGGACGTAGCACGGACCCCCATAGGGAGTGCATGCCGTTGTCAGGATCGCAGACGGACATGGGGCCTTGGGTGTCCCCGTGGTAGCCGCCGCGCCAGGTGAGGAAGCGGGTCTTATCCGGGCGCCCCAGGCCGCGCTGGGCCTGAAGGGCCATCTTCAGCGCCACTTCGATGGCCACGGAGCCAGAATCAGAGAAGAACACGCTGTCCATGCTGGGGCACAGTGCGATGAGTCTCTCGCCGAGCTCCACGGCGGGCGCGTGGGTGAGCCCGCCGAACATGACGTGGCTCATCGTGTCTATTTGCCGATGCGCGGCGGCCGTGATGTGAGGGTAGCCGTGTCCGTGTGCTGCGGCCCACCATGAGCTCATGCCGTCGATGACGCGCTGCCCACTGCCGAGCGTGAGGTGCACACCGTCGGTGGAGTCCACCACCAGGTTGTCGGTGGGTGAGGTGCGGGGCGCGTAGGGGTGCCACAGGAACTGCCGGTCGCCGTGGCGGATAGCAGCCTGGGTGGCGCGAGCCGTGCGCCCTGATGTGTTGGACTCAGCGTGGGACGAGGCAGCATGGAATGAGCCAGAATTGAACATAGTTCAACTCTAGTGTGTCGGCCCGACACCTGGGCGTGGTTTAGTTAACCTCCACAACCTTATCCGGGTCACCGAGGCGCTCCCCGAGCCCCACCAGAACCGCAAAGACAATGCCGAGCGCCAGTGCGAGGGACACCCATGCCCACCGGCCGCGTGGGCCAAAAATCTTATCCGACGCCGCTGCAATCACTCCGCCCAGCGCCGCGCCGAACGTGTTCATGATGAGGTCGTCGATGTCCGTGAAACCGAGGGAGAAGATGTATTGGGCGGCCTCGATGGCAGCACTGGTGCACATCCCGATGAGGGTGGTGAGCACGATCGTGCGCGCCACGCCGCGTGAGGAGGTGTGCCCCTGAGAAGACGCGTGGCCGCGAAGCAGGAAGTAGAGCAGCATGCCGAAAGGCACGAAGAAGGCGATGTTGCCAACGTATCCGAACAGGGGAGCAAACCAGCTATCGCCTCGGCTGAACTCGCCGAACAGCTGCAGGGATATGCCTTGCTGCCGTTGGTTGTCCGGATTCCAGAGATAGCCGATTTGATAGAAGGCCTTAAACATGGTGAGCGCAAGGACGACTGCGGTGTAGGCCGCGAGTGCGAGGAGGGTGAGCCAGCGGGGTGGTGTGGAGGTACGTGTGGTCATGATGAGGGTGAACTGTTCGGGTTGTTTCGGATAATTAACATCCACCCTAGCAGTGAGCCCTCACACCCCTCATTTATTGGTAAGTATTTTCACGACGGTGTACAGTCTCCACCATGAAAAACATTTCCAATAAAACACCCGTGACAATCCTCTCCGGATTTCTCGGATCCGGCAAAACCACGGTCCTCAACGACATCCTCGCCAATCGAGAAGGCCGCCGCATCGCCGTCATCGTCAACGATTTTTCCGAAATTAATATCGACGCCGCCCTCATCGCCGGAGAAGGTCACCTCACCCGCGGGGAAGACCGCTTCGTGGAACTCACCAACGGGTGCATCTGCTGCACCCTCCGCGAAGACCTGGTGGAATCCGTGGGCGAGCTCGCCAAGTCTGGCGACTACGACCACATCGTCATCGAATCCACCGGCATCTCCGAACCCATGCCCGTGGCCGCCACCTTCGAATGGCAGTGGGAGGACGGCACCCGGCTGGCCGACGTCGCTCCCATCGACACCATGGTCACCCTCGTGGACGCCAACCAATTCCTCACCCAGATCGGCCACAAACAAAAGCTCGTGGACGAAGACCTCGGAGCCACCCCCGACGACGAGCGCACCATCGCCGACCTCCTCGTTGACCAGGTGGAATTCGCCGACAAAATCTACATCACCAAAGCAGACCTCATCCCCGAGGCTCGCTACCACGCCACGTATCAGATCCTGCGCAGGATGAACCCCCGCGCCACCATCGAGAAGATGGAACACGGGCGAGTTGTCAGAAACGATGGGGGACGGCACACGGTGGCGTCGGATATCTTGGGCGCGCACCTGTACGACGAAGATACGGCGCGCGCCTACCAGGGCTACATGGACGAATTGACCAACCCCCACACGCCAGAAACGGAAGAATACGGCATCAGCTCCGTGGTCTTCACCGGCGACCGGCCGTTTGATCGGGGGAGGCTCATCGAGGCGCTGCGCTCCACCAGCGGACTGGTGCGCTCCAAGGGGTACTGCTGGATCGCCGACAGTATCGACAAGGTCCAGGTATGGCACCAAGCGGGACCTGACCTGCGGATTCAAGCTGCAGGATTCTGGCAACAGGTGGACCTAAAGCCCGGAAACGAAGTGGTTCTCATCGGTGTGAACTTCGATGCAGACCAAGCGGTTCGAAAATTCCGGGAGGCCATGCTGACGGATGAGGAGGTACGCGCTATTCTGTAGGGGTCGCACGTCACATTTGGCAGGCGTGGTCCACCTGTATCACGGCGCGGTCGTTTCGTGGTAGAGGCGCAATATTCCATTCCAGGAGATAAATTCGTGAGTACCAACCGTCCAGTTGTCCTCATTGCAGACAAGCTTTCCCAGTCCACCGTTGACGCACTGGGAGATTCCGTAGAAGTCCGTTGGGTAGACGGACCAAACCGCCCAGAGCTGCTGAAGGCAGTCGTCGACGCAGACGCTCTGCTGGTCCGCTCCGCCACCACCGTTGACGCGGAGGTGCTGGAAGCCGCTAAGAAGCTGCAGATCGTCGGACGCGCAGGCGTGGGCCTTGACAACGTCGACATCGACACCGCCACGGCCAAGGGTGTGATGGTGGCCAACGCCCCAACCTCCAACATCCACTCCGCCTGCGAGCACGCTATCTCCCTGCTGTTGGCCACCGCCCGCCAGATCCCCGCAGCCGACAAGACCCTGCGTGACGGAGAGTGGAAGCGTTCCTCCTTCAACGGCGTGGAAATCCTCGGCAAGACCGTCGGTATCGTGGGCTTTGGTCACATCGGCCAGCTGTTCGCCCAGCGCCTCGCAGCCTTCGAGACCGACATCATCGCCTACGATCCTTACGCCAACCCAGCACGCGCTGCACAGCTGGGCGTAGAGCTGGTGGAGCTGGAAGACCTCGTGGCACGCGCGGATTTCGTCACCATCCACCTGCCAAAGACCAAGGAAACCGCAGGCATGTTCGATGCAGACCTGCTGGCTAAGTCCAAGAAGGGCCAGATCATCATCAACGCCGCCCGCGGTGGCCTGGTGGATGAGCAGGCACTGGCAGACGCCATCAAGTCCGGTCACATCCGCGGCGCAGGCTTCGACGTCTACGCCTCCGAGCCATGCACCGACTCCCCACTGTTCGAGCTCCCAGAAGTTGTGGTCACCCCACACCTGGGTGCCTCCACCGTGGAAGCACAGGACCGTGCCGGCACCGACGTTGCAGCCTCCGTGCTGCGCGCACTGGCTGGCGACTTCGTTCCGGACGCCGTGAACGTCTCCGGCGGAAAGGTCTCCGAAGAGGTTGCCCTGTGGCTGTCCCTGGCCACCAACCTGGGCCGCGTGGGTGGAGCCCTGCTGGGCGCTGCTCCTGCCACCGTTCAGGTCACCGCGCGCGGTGAGCTGTCCACCGAGTCTGTTGACGCCCTGGGTCTGGCCGCACTGCGCGGCGTGTTCTCCGGCGTGATCGACGAGCAGGTCACCTTCGTGAACGCACCAAAGATCGCCGAAGAGCGTGGAGTAACGCTGAAGGTGGAGAAGGCCGATGAGTCCGTCACCCACCGCTCCGTCCTGGAGGTCAACGTCATCGCAGCCGACGGCACCAACGCCGTGGTCACCGGTGCCCTGACCGGCCTGGACCGTGTAGAGAAGATCGTGCGCATCAACGACCGTGGCCTGGACCTGCGCGCACAGGGCTCCAACCTGTTCCTGGTCTACGGCGACCAGCCAGGCGCCCTGGGCACGGTAGGAACCAAGCTCGGCGCCGAGGGCATCAACATCGATGCCGCAGCACTGTCGCCTAACGATGGTGACTCCACCGCAACCCTGGTGCTGCGCGTGGATAACACCATCCCTGAGGCTCTGCTGGAGGAGATCTCCGCAGAGCTCAAGGCAGAGTCCGCTTTCCAGCTGGACTTCTAATCGAATAGCTGCGTACCCCAATCCTCCCCATCAGCCAGCCCGCGAGGGCAGGCGAAGATGGCGGAGGATTCGTAGCGTACGTACTCATTCATCTTGTCGTTGCGGGACAGCTTCATCTGAATAGGGATGAAGCTCTCCGCAGGTCGGGCAGCGTATGCGATGAAGAACAGGCCCGCGGAGATGTGCCCGAAGCTATCGGAGCCCTCCACGAAGTTGTAGGCCCTTCGCAGAATGCGCTGCCCGTCGTTATTATCCGGGTGAGCCAGGTAGACGTGAGAGGTCTCCGGAACCGCAGGCTCCGTTCCCATCACCAGGTCCAGAGGCACGGTATCGTGCTCCTTCGCCGGGTCATCGGCGGTGCCCATCGGCGCACCGGACTTGCGGTAACGCCCGAAGGTCTCCTGCTGATCCTTCAAGGTCTGGCGATCCCACACCTCCAGCAGCATGCGCACGCGGCGCACGCACATGAAGGAACCGCCGTCCATCCAGGTGGGTTCGTCCGACCAGACATAGCTGTCCATGTCGGCGGTTTCCTCGCCCTTGATGTTGCGGGTGCCGTCCTTAAACCCGAACAGGTTGCGTGGGGTGGACTGCTCCTCGCTGGTGGAGCTCGCGCGGCCGTAGCCCAGCTGCGACCAGCGCACTTCCACCACACCGCTGCCGGCGCGCGTCAGATTGCGCACCGCGTGGACAGCCACCTGGGGATCATTGGCGCAGGCCTGGATCACGATGTCGCCATAGCACAGCTCCTCCACCAACTGGTCGGAAGGGAATTTCGGCAGCGGCTCCAGCTGCGCTGGCTTCTTCTTTTTCAGCCCGAAGCGGTTATCGAACAGGCTAGGGCCGTAGCCGATCGTGATGGTCAGCTGGTTGGCGGCAAGGTCGGCGGCTTCGCCGGAATCCGACGGCACGGCGTATTCGCTGATGTCGTCATGAATCCCATTATTTTTATCCGACGCCGGCTCGCCCGCGCACATGTGCGCGGCCATGCCGGTCCATTGGGTCAGCAGCTTCTTCAGATCCTCGGCCTTCGCGTCCTTCAACACATCCAGCGCCACGATGTGCAGGTTCTCCTGCTGCGGGGTGGCAATGCCGGCCTGATGAGGGCCGTAGAACTCGACGGGGGCTTCCAGTTCCTGCGCTTCGGCGTCGGAGGAATTAAAGGCGGCGACGGCGGCGGCACCGCCACCGACTGCCACGGCGCCCAAGCCCGCACCGGTCAGGAAGGTACGACGGGAAAAAGACGTGCTCATTAGCTCGTCACCTTTTCTTGAACAGCGGAGACCTTCTCCGTCAGCTGGTCCAGAGCCACAGACAGCTCCTTGCGCTGGGACTCGTTGACCTTCTCGTAGCTGATGAAGCCGTCGCCCTCGCGGTACTTATCCAGCAGCTTCTGCACAGCATCGAAGCGCTTGTTGATCTCCTCCAGGAGGTCCTTGTCGCGCTCCTGCAGAGGCTTCTCCAGGGAGGCGATGGCGGCCTTGGAACCATCCAGGTTTGCCTGGAAGTCATAGAGGTCCGTGTGGCTGAAGATGTCCTCTTCGCCGGTGATCTTGCTGGTAGCGATCTCATCCAGCAGACCCTGAGCACCGGAGGCGATCTGAGCGGGGGTGACGGAGTAATCGTCGGCGTTCACACCATCGACTAGCTCGGCCACGTCCTTCTTCAGCTGCTCGGCCAGCTTCTTGGTCTCGTCGGTGATCTTGCCCTTGGTGAACAGGTCCTTCTCGATCGGGTGGAAGCCGGTCCAGTCGTCGCCATCGGCAACGTCAGCTTCACGCAGGTCGATGCGAGGATCGAGGTCATCCGGGAAGGACTCGGCGACAGGCTCAATGCGCTCGTATGGGGTGCGGGCGATCGGGTAGAGCTTCTTGGCGGTCTCTACATCGCCGGAGTCGATGGCTGCGGTGAACTCATCCACCTGGGACTGCAGGGCCTTGGTCTGACTGCGGACGTAGTCCAGGTAGCGGTCCACGGCCTCAGACAGGGCTGCATCGCCCTCGGCGAGGTTCACGGAATCACCCGTGACCTTCAGTGGCCCTTGGATTCCTTCTCCGACCATGCCAGGCTTGCACTGGGTGAGGTAGGAGCCGGCTTCCTGGATCTCCACCACCAGGTTACGGGTGGCGCCTGGGCCGATGTTCTCCACCTCGCCCAGGATGCGGCCGGCCTCGGTGAGGACGTAGAACTCATTGACCTTCGAACCGTTGTTGGTGATGGTGAAGGTGTTGGTACCGGTCGTTGCGTCCGTGGTGCTGAGTTCGCAAGCGGTGTCCGTGGCGGCAACGGTGATGGCTTCGCTGGTGTCTGCCTTGTCCGCGCAGGCGACTAGGAGGCCTGGGATCAGCAGAAGGGGAGCGGCAACGCGAATGGTTTTGAATGGCTGAGTAGTCATGAGGACTTCTTTCTATCCGATGTAATCCGAAGAGAGTGGTTAACGAGCGGTGTGCTCGGATGTGGTGTCAGCGGATGCTGCTGGAGCCTGGGCCTCGGTGGCTTTAGCCTCGGAAGCCTTGGTCGTGGAGGCCGTGGCCTTGGTGGACGGAGGCTTCAAGAAGAGGACCATCGCCACAACCAGGTACACTGCCCATCCGATGAAGGACAGAAGTGTGGGTTGAGGGACGATGTTAAACATGCCTTCCAGCAGGGATGCGTACCACGTTCCTGGGGTGAGCACGGCACTGATGTCAAAGGCGTATGTGTGCACGCCGGGCAGCACACCTGCCTCTTGAAGATCGCCGATGCCGTAGCGCAGGATTCCCGCGGCAACGATCACCAGCAGGATTCCCACCACCTTGAAAAACACCGCAAGGTTGATCTTGATGGCACCCTTGTACATGGCCACACCCAGGACAACGGCGATAGCCAGGCCGGCTGCGAGTCCCAGGATGGGTGTGGAATTGTCGCTGGTGATGCTGTCGAACACCAACAGGATGGTCTCGATGCCTTCGCGGGCCACCGCGATGAAGGCAACAAACCACACGGCGCGTGGGCCGATGGCACTGTCCATCTTTCCTTTGAGCTCTGCTGCGATGTTGTGACCAGCCTTGGACATCCACAGCAGCATCCATGTGATCATGGCTACGGTGATGAGGCTGGCGATACCGCCGATGAGCTCTTGGCCGATGGTGGACAGCGTTTTCGTTCCGAAGTGGATTCCGGCAAACGCCGCCAGGGTGACAATCAGTGCTGTGGCTACACCTGCCCACAGCCAGGGGAGTTCTTTTGTACGTCCCGTTTTCTTTAGGTAAGCAGCCAGGATCGTCACGATCATGGTTGCTTCAAGGCCTTCGCGCAGGCCTATGAGGAAGTTTGCGTACAGCACGCTAAATTTCCATTTCTCTTGAACAGTCAAGGCTAACGCTGGTTTGCCTTAGCCTGTCCTTAGCGTAAGGACAATTCTAGTTAAGCCAGTTCTGTACTTTTTTTCAATAAGCCATGCCTGAAGTGTGTCCAAAAGTGGGTAGCACACCTATGCCCACTGACGGACGCGGAAGAAAAGCCTGGGCCATGCGGAGGTGAGGCGCTTGGTTGCCATCGCCATCATTCCCCACACAACACCCACGGTGACGGGTATCTGAATGAGTAGTCCCAGCCAGGCGTTGTCGAGCATCACGTACGCTACAATGCCTGGGACCACCATCACCATGATGGCCAAGGAGAACGTTCCCATAAGTACTGCGGCGCCAGCGCTATTGTTGTTCTTCTGAATGTGGAGTGTGCCCTTGGGCTTGGCGGTGGGGGAGGGCGCGAGGACTGCACAGAACAACCCCAGGGCGATGTTCATCGCCAGCACCTGAACCGCGAGCCCCACGACAACAACCCACAACGGGGAAAAGTGGTGCAGAACGCCCAGTGCACTGCCGATGAGTGCCGTCCAGCCCAGCATCACCGTGGCCCCAGCTGCCCAGCGGGACCACAGGAAGGCGCGGGCAGGAACACCGGCGGCCAGGTGTACCCAGTTGGCGGGTCCGTCCATGCCGATGTCATTGGCGAGGAAACTACCAGAGGCCACGACGACAAAACCCAGGCTGAACCAGGTCATGTAGTGGTCCTCGCCGGTCATGCCGAGAAAGAAGTAGGCCACACCCATGAGAGGCAGCATGATCATGTTGGCCAGTTGGCGTGTATCACGAATCCAGTAGCGCAGCGCGCGGGAATACAGAGCGCCGAATTGGCCGGGCTGCGCCCAGGGAACCAGGATCGTGCGGTGGGCACGGCGCGTGATCTCCGCGCCGCCCCGAGAGCGAGCAATCGGGTGCCGGATCATGGAGCGCACAGCCCGATGCCACAACCACACCGCTACCGTCACGCTGAGCAATGCCACGAGACCATGCCCCAGGATTGCTCCCGCTGAAGTGCCGTCCGCGACGGTCGCTGGGGCCCCTGCAGCAGCGGCGGCGGCGAACGGCGTCCACCCTATGATCGGCAGAAGGGAGGACACGGCGTCCACGGGGCTGGCGTCCGTCGTGGTCTGCAAATACACCATGAAACCAACCAGTCCGCCCATGAGCACCACGGTGGTCAGCACCGCCAGGCGCTCCTGCAGCTTCGTGCCCTCAATGCTGGTGAGAGCTTGGGAGACGGCCTCACCCAAGGCCACGGTGATGAGTAACTGTGCCACGCACGCTAGCGTCCACCACACGGCCTGCACGCCACCGAAGACCACGGATCCTATGGCCGCCATGATGAGCGTATTGACCACGCTGATGAAGGCCGTGGAGTGGACGAACGTGCCGAGCATCAAACCCACGAGCACTTCGCGGCTGGACAGCGGAAGGGTAGCGAGGTGCCGGGGCTCCACCTGGGTTTCAGACGAGGGATAAAGAAGGGCTCCCAGCAGGTAGACAGTACAGCCCAGCGCCATGGTGAAGATGAAGCCGCTGGGGTCCCCGTTGTCCTGGTACAGCACGGCGGAAAAGATGCCCAGGCTCACGCACTGGCCGACAACGAGCACGCCTACCAGGATCGTGCCGATCAGGGTGGGAATGGATGTGCTCACCGTGCGTTTCCACAGCACCCACTGGAGGGAGAGCAGGGTGCGGGTGGTGTGATTCCAGACGATGCTAGTCATGCTGATCATCCAGCCAGGTCAGGCTGCCCTCCGTCACGTGACGGGCACCCACCAGCTCTACGAAGCGGTCCACCAGGGGCTTGCCCTGCGCCAGTTCCTCTAGTGGTCCTGCAGCGCGCACGGTGCCCTCGTTAACGATGGCCACGTGATCGCACAGGTTCTCCACTAGCTCCATCACGTGGGAACTCATCACTACGGTGCCTCCTGCGGTCACATAGCGGCGCAGGATCTGGCGAATGACCTGCCCGGAGACAGGGTCGACCGCCTCAAAAGGTTCATCCAGGATCAACACTCTCGGGTTGTGGAGCAGGGCACCCGCCAACAGAATCTTCTTGGTCATACCCGCCGAGTAGTCCGCGATGTACTTGCGCTGGGCGCCCTCCAAATCCAGGGCGCTCAACAGGTCGTTGGTGCGCTGGGTGATATCCTCCGGCGACAAGCCGCGGAGGTTGCCCAGGTAGCTGAGGTACTCGCGCCCGCTCAGCCGGTCGAACACATCCAGGGAATCGGCGAGCAGCCCGAAGTGTTGCTTCGCAGAAATCACGTCATCAGGGTTGGTTGACCATATATCGTGGCCGCAGATGGACACGCGCCCGGCGTCGGGTTCTAAGAGTCCGGTGGCAATCAGGATCGCTGTAGTTTTACCGGCCCCGTTGGGCCCGACCACGCCGTAGAAGCTGCCGCGGGGGATATCCAGGGTGAAATTGTTGAGGGCGTAGTGCATACCGAAGCGTTTGGACACGCCGATGAGGGACAGTGCGGGCGAGTGGGCGTTCGGGCTGGGTTCCATAGTGTGGAGTCTAATGCGCTATAGGGTGTTGCGTTGGGCTTTCTGCTACAGTGACTGTGATCCAATATGTGAGACTAAGGAGTCCATAGAATGAAACTCGCTGTGATTGCCGGCGATGGCATCGGCACCGAAGTGGTCCCAGAAGCCCTCAAAGTCCTCCGTGCCCTCCGCGATGACATCGACACAACCGACTACGACCTCGGAGCCCGCCGCTACCTCCGCAACGGCGAGACACTCACGGACGCAGATCTGGATTCCCTGAAAGAACACGACGCCATCCTGCTCGGCGCCATCGGCGACCCCCGCACCGTGCCCGCCGGTGTGCTGGAGCGCGGCCTGCTCCTGCCGCTGCGTTTCAAGCTAGACCACGCGGTGAACCTGCGCCCGTCCAAGCTGTACCCGGACTCTACCAGCCCATTGGCCAACCCCGGCGACATCGACTTCGTTGTGGTGCGCGAAGGCACCGAAGGCCTGTACTGCGGCAACGGCGGCACGCTGCGCGAAGGGACCGACCAGGAAGTGGCCACCGAAGTCTCCCAAAACACCTACTACGGCGTGGAGCGCGTGGTCCGCGACGCATTCGAGCGCGCCCAGTCCCGCCGCAAGAAGCTGACCTGGGTCCACAAGACCAACGTGCTGGTCAACGCCGGTGGCGTGTGGCAGCGCGCCATCGAAACCATTGGTGCCGAGTTCCCCGAGGTCACCGTGGATTACAACCATATCGACGCCGCAACGATCTACATGGTCACCAAACCACACGAATACGATGTGATCGTCACGGACAACCTCTTCGGTGACATTCTCACCGACCTGGCTGGTGCCGTGACGGGAGGAATTGGCTTGGCGGCCTCCGGCAACATCGACCCGTCCCGCCGCAACCCCTCCATGTTCGAGCCGGTTCACGGATCCGCCCCGGACATTGCGGGACAGGGCATCGCTGACCCGTGCGCCACCATCCTCTCCGCGGCGCTGATGCTGCGCCACCTCGGTGATGACGAGAACGCTGAGGCGATCGAGAAGGCCGTCCTGGATGAGGTCTTGAGCCGCGATGGCTCCCCGATCAAGACCTCCGAGGTGGGCGACCGTATCGCTGCGGCAGTGAAGGGCTAGCACTACGCCCTTTCTGCGTCAAAACACTTTCCCAAACCGACCCGCTCCAGCCACGGTACCCGCTACACTTCACCTATGTCGGTCGAAATAGAAGAGGTCCGTGGCTTCCTCGCGCAGTTCCCGCCCTTTAGCTCCCTCGATGAGCAGGCCTTAGCCACCGTCAGCCGCTCCATGGAGATCCGCTATGCCAGCCGCGGCGACACCCTCGTCACGGCCGGCCAACCCAACGATTACGTCCACGTCATACGCTCCGGCGCCGTAGATGTGATGGATAGCGAGGGCGTGCTGCTGGACCGCCGCGAGGCCGGGCGTTCCTGCGGCTATTCCACGCTGGTGGGGGAGAACTCCTCCCTATACACCATGGTGTGCGTGGAAGATAGCTTGATTCTCATGTGGCATCGCAGCCACTTTGCGCCCATCGCGCAGCACTATCCGGAAGTAGCCCGCTATTATGCGGGCCTATCCGTGCGCATCAAAGCAGCTGCCCAGAGCCTGCACCAGGAGTCTCATTCGGATGCCCTGCGCACGCAGATCGGAAGCTTCTCCATCAAAAACCCCGCACACATCGGCCCCGAGGTTACGGTTCAGAGGGCGGCCCAGACCATGGAGGAGATGAACGTATCCTCCCTGCTGGTTGTGGATGGGGGCACGCTGGACGGCGATCTGTTGGGTATTGTCACGGATCGCGATCTGCGCCGCGTGGTGGCCGATAGCTTGTCGAACGAGGCCAGCGTCTCTGAGATCATGTCCACCTCTCTGCGTACGGTCACCAGCGATCAATTGGTGTTTGAGGCTCTGCTGATCCTCACAGAGCTGCGCATCCACCACCTTCCCGTCGTGGACGGTGGAAAGATCACGGGCATTGTCACCGCGGCGGACATCATGCGCCTGATGCAGGCCAACCCGCTGTACCTGACCGGGGACCTCTCCCGGCGAGAGTCGCCCGAGGAGATGGCCGAGGTGTACACCCAGGCCCATCAGATGGCGGTGCGCTTCATCGAGCGCGGCGCCAATCCAGCAGAGGTCACGGGCCTGCTGACGGTGGTGGCCGACGCGATGCTGCGTCGCCTCGTGGAGCTTGCGCAACGCAGTCTGGGGCCTGCGCCGATTCCGTGGGCGTTTGTGGTGTTGGGAAGCCAGGGGCGCCGGGAGATGGGCCTGGCCAGCGACCAGGACAACGCCCTGATCCTGGACGATTCCTTTGACGAGGAGCAGCACGGCGCCTACTTCGAGCAGTTAGCCGAGTACGTGTGCCAGGGCCTGGCGACCGCGGGCCAGGCCCTGTGTCCCGGCGACATGATGGCCACCAACCCGCAGTGGCGGATGACCGTGGGGCAGTGGCGTACCGCGTTCCATGGCTGGATCACGGCTCCCGGAGGGGACGCGCTGCTGTACGCGCAGACCTTCTTCGACATGCGCGCGGTGTGCGGTGACGTGGAGCTTGCCGAGGCGGTTCATGCGCAGGCGATGGAGTCTGCCCAGGGCAGCCCCCGCTTGCATGCCCAGTTGGCGGCGTTGGCGGCGCGGCGGGAGCCTCCGGTGGGCATTTTCCGGGGCCTGGTGGTGGATCGTCGTGGCGAGTACCGCAACACCCTTGATGTGAAGAAGGGCGGTACGGCGGCGATTGTGCAGATGGCTCGCCTGTTTGCGATCGTGGGCGGCCAGGATGTGCTGGGGAGCGTGGCGCGCATCGAGGCGGCGTCGGCGTTGGATCATCCTCCGGTGTCCCCGCGCAGTGCGGAGGATCTGCAGGCTGCGTTGGAGTTTCTGAACACCCTGGTGCTGCGCCATCATGCGGAGCAGGTGCGCCGGGGCGAGCAGCCGGACTATCACATCAATCCTCAGCACTTGTCCAAGTTGGATCGTGAGCACCTGCGGGATGCGTTCCAGATCATCAAGGGGCTGCAGAATGCGTTGTGCCTGAAGTACCCGGTGCGGAGTATGTAGGATGCCCAGATTTTTTCGATCTCGACGCCGGGCGTACGGTGCCTTGGAGCGTTTCTATAGCATCCCCGGCCCGTCGAAGGGGACGGCACTGGAGCAGGCCCCGTTGTTGGCAGTGGACGTGGAGACCACGGGCTTGGATCCGCGGAAGCATCGGATGTTGTCGATCGGATGGGTTCCGATCAATGGGCGAGGCATTGCCCTGCAGGGGGCCGGCTACTGCCTGATTAACACGGTGGGTGCTGAGTCAGTGGGGGAGTCCGCCACGATTCACGGCCTGACGGATGAGGCGTTGGCGTTGGGTGTGAGCCCGGTGGCGGCGATGGAGCAACTGCTGGAGGCGCTGGAGGGCCGGGCACTTGTGGCGCATTTCAGTTCTATTGAGAGGGACTTCGTGAGTGCGCTGTGCCGAGAGCATTTCGGCTCAGGACTGTCGGTGCCAGTGGTGGATACGTTTGAGCTGGAGAGACGGCACATGGAACGTATGGGGACGTTTCCGCGGGGTGAGGATCTGCGGCTACCTCGGGTGCGCGAACGCTATGGCTTGCCGCGCTATTCCTCCCACAATGCCCTGACTGATGCGTTGGCGTGTGCGGAGCTGTATCTGGCATTGGCTGCCAGGTCGCGGGCAACAACCCTGGGAGGGATGCTGGTGTGAGCCTCGGATGATGCTTCTATAGATAGCTCTAAGTAACCCCAAGCGCGCGAGCGTGGAGCTGTGCGCTAGAGTGATAAACCATGCGTATTGCCCGAATTGCTCACCCAGAGGGAATGGCTTTTGCCATCATCGAAGGTGGTCAGCCAGACGGAACTGGTGCCACTTGTAGAGAGATCGAAGGCCACCCATTTGCCCAGCCGGAGTTCACCGGAAAATCTTGGCCTATCGAAGATGTTCGACTGTTAGCCCCCATTCTTCCCTCCAAGGTTGTTGCAGTTGGCCGCAACTACGCCGATCACGTCAAGGAAGTGTTCAAGCAGGGCGCTGAGCACTTGCCTCCAACGATCTTCCTGAAGCCACCCACAGCGGTGGTGGGCCCTGAGGCTCCGATTCGCATCCCTGAGTGGGCGACCAAGGTGGAGTTCGAAGGCGAGCTGGCCATCGTAATTGGCAAGCCCTGCAAGGACGTGAACCGGAACAACTGGAAGGACGTTGTGCTGGGCTTCACCATCGTCAACGACGTCTCCTCCCGTGACCTGCAGTTCGCCGATGGTCAGTGGTCCCGCGCCAAGGGCTTGGATTCCTTCTGCCCGCTGGGTCCGTGGATCGAGACGAACGTGGATGGCATCGAGATCGATAACCTGCCTATCAAGGCTCACCTGACCCACGACGGCACCCGCGAAACCAAGCAGGATTCTAACTCTGAGCAGATGATTAAGACGATTCCAGAGATCGTCGAGTGGGTGTCCGAGGCCTTCACCCTGCTGCCGGGCGACGTGATTTGCACGGGTTCCCCTGCAGGTACGGCGGAGATGGTTCCAGGCGATCGCATTGAGGTGGAGATCCCTGGCCTGGGTACCCTGGCGAACCCCGTCGAGCGGTACTAAGAGCGGTAGTAATTAGACCACATTAATTAGACAATGCGCAGCGCTGCCGGCACATTCAGTGCCCGCAGCGCTGTTTGCAATTTAGCGCTGGTTTCGTCGGTCTCGGCGTTGGGGGAGGAGTCCACCACAATGCCGCCTCCAGCCCAGGCTCGGGCATTGTTGTCCTCCACCATCGCGCAGCGGATGGACACCATGTACTCGCCATCACCGGTGGAGTCGCACCAGCCCACAAACCCGGCATAGAACTCCCGTGGCTCTTCTACCTCCGTGATGATGCCCAGCGCGTCGTCGGTCGGCGTGCCACCGATCGCGGGGGTGGGGTGCAGCATCAGGGCCAAGTCCAACGCGGAATAGTCGTCGTCCTTCAGCCGCCCGCTGATGGGCGTGCCCAGGTGGATCATCTCTGAGGTTTCGTGAATGGACGGGGTGGCGGGGATCGTGAGGGATTCGCAGACCGATTCCAACACCTTGCGGTAGTGATCCACCACGTAGCGATGCTCGTCGAAGTCCTTGGAGGAATGCATCAGATTGCGCGCGGTGGCCTCGTCCACGGACAGGGTACCGGTGCGAGGGGCGGACCCAGCCAAGGGGAAGGCGGAGATGTTCCTGCCGCTTCGACGGATCAGGACTTCCGGGGAGCTTCCCACGAACATGGCATTGACATGCTCGTCGCGCCCGGTACTGGACAGATCCACGGCAAAGCCGTCGCGGTTGGCCGAGAGGTCCAGGAATCGCGCCGCAATGAGCAGCGGGTCCGGAGCGTGCTCGTAGGTGACGTCCACGGCCCGCGCCAGCACCACCTTCTCTAGACGTGTTTGAGCGATCGTCGCCACGGCTGCTGCCACCGTGGCGCGGTGTTCGTCGGGGCTGGTTGCTGCCTCCACGGAGGTGACGGTGAGGCTCTCAGCCGCTTCCTTTCCTCGGAAGAACGCCGGTGGCTCCAGAGGCCCCTCGGCACGGATCACGCGTTCGGGCTCCACCAGGGCGCTGCGCTCCGAGGTGTTGAAGGGAACCGCTCCCACCACCAGGTCTACGTCGCGGTCGCGCAGTGCCGTGGCCGCCTCGAAGGGGTCCGTGAAGGAGCTTTTCGCGCCTTGGGTGCGCAGGGAGCGATCTGGTCTGGATAGCAGAAAGTCCGGGGCGGTCCCCGGCTTGTTCTGCTTAAAACTCATGCGCCTGAGTCTACCGAACGCTCACACAACGGGCTTAGCCGCGTCCGAGGTACGGCATGCCAGCGGCCGTGAGGGTCACTTGATCTGCACTGACCGTGAGCGGCAGGTTCGCGAGGGCCACGATCATGCGCCCAGCTTCGATGGCATGGAACATCGGCTCCTCACCGGTGAACGCCCCCAGAAGATCAGTCTTGGCATTACCGATGTCGAGCTCGGTGGCGACGATGCCCAGCCCACGTCCGTCGAGGCTCAGCGAGGTGGTGAGGCTGGCGATGGCGGCCTTCGTAGCGGCGTACGTTGCCGCAGCCGGGCGTGGGGAGTGGGCCGCGATAGATCCGTTGTTAATGATCCTGCCTCCACCCGTGTCCGCCATGTGGGCAAAAGCGGCCTGGGAGCACAGGAATGTTCCGCGGAGGTTGGTGGCCACGGCGGCGTCGAACTCTTCGACGTCGATGCTGTCGATCCGCCCGGTAGGTCCCGGAACTCCGGCATTGTTGATCAGCACGTTGATGTGTCCGTAGTGGGCCACGATCTGCTCGAAGATGGAGTGCACGCTAGAGGCATCCGTGATGTCGCAGATAAATGCGCGGTGGTCTCCGTCCTGGCATTCACCGAGCGTGTCCTGCAAGGTCTTTTCCGTCCGCCCCACCGCGGCGATGGCCCAGCCATCGGCAGCCAATGCAGTAGAAAACACGCGGCCTAGTCCGCCGCCGGCACCCGTAATCACAGCAACTTTCATAATCGAACAGTGTAGCCGCCTGTGTAGCCCGAACACCCTAAAATGGAGTTATGCACTTAGGCCCTCGCCCCACAGACATTCCCGTGAACTCCTTTTCCCAGCCCATAGGGCCCGCCGTGGACAACTGGTCTCCACGGCCGTACCCGCAGGGCGTTGTGCTCCACGGGCGCTATTGCCGCGTGGAGCCCCTCGGCATGCACCACGTGCTGGATCTGGCCCGCGCCTTCGAGGCGTATCCCGATTCCCGCTGGCGAACCTACCTACCCATCACGGAGGGAGAGGACCTGCGCGATGTGTTCGCCTTTAACGTCGGCCAATCCGATCCCCTTCACTTCGCGATCATCTCCCTGGACACCGGCGCCGCAGTGGGCACCGTGGCGCTGATGAGCCAGAAGCCGGAGCACGGCAGCATGGAGATGGGCTGGGTCATGTATTCCCCTCAGTTGGTGCGCACCCGTGCCGCCACCGAGGCCCAGTACCTGTTGATGCGCTATGTGTTCGACCAGCTGGGCTATCGCCGTTACGAGTGGAAGTGCGATTCCCTGAACGCCCCCTCCAAGGCAGCGGCCCGTCGCCTGGGATTCATCGAGGAGGGGACGCTGCGCAACGCCGTAGTGTACAAGGGCCGTTCGCGGGATACTACGTACTTCTCCATGACGGATCAGCAGTGGACCGGTCGCAGGGGCTTCGACGGGGTCCGGGCGGGCTTCGAGCGCTGGCTGGATCCCCGCAACTTCCACCAGGGCCAGCAACGCTATTCCCTGGCCGTGATGAGGGCGTTTACTGCAGTGAACTGCAGCATCGGCCAGGAGGACTGGGCAACCGCCGTCGCCGAGACCCCCTTTCAGCGCGTGGAGTTGTGGTGGCCGTTCACCACCCCGGTGCCGCAGCAAGACCAGGTGGAGCAGCTCATCAGCACGCTCAGCGACAACACTAAGCAGCTCGTGGCCTTGAACATCTACGGGGGCAACCTCGCCGCGGGGGATCGGGGCGTCCTGCATACACAGCCGGACACGCAGGGCTGGGTGGATGTCCTGGAGACGATCCACCGGGCCACCGGGGTGCGCCGCTTCAACCTGTTGCTGGGTCGCGGTGGCCATCGATTATCCGACGCCCAGCGCGATTCCTTCACAGCCCTCGCCAACGCCGTGGGCCGCCGATTTTCTGGGGTGGTGATGGTGGAACCATTAAGCGGGCTGGAGGATTATCCCGTGACATCCCTTGCCGAGGCGCAGCCGCTGCTCGGCGATCATGCCGGCCTTTTGCTGGACGTCTACCACCTTGCTGCTCAGGGACAGTCCTGGGAGGACATCACCCAGGCTCTGCTTGGTACGGACGGAGCCGCAGGAGACAGCACAGAGGCGAACACAAGCGAGCCAAGCACACACCTCCTGGACCGCGTGGCGCACGTGCAGTTCGCCGATGTTCCTGGCCGCGGCGCGCCGGGAACCGGGGACCTGGACTGGCAGTCCATCGTGGAGGATCTGCGCGCGTGGGGCTACTCGGGTGACATTGTGCTGGAGCACCTGTAGCGGGTGCTCACGACCAGCGCACACTATTTAGGCACTGTAGGTGATGAGCGGGCAACCGTGAACCGGGTGCGTGGAGATCACCGCGTCCACGCCGTAGACCTCGCGGATGAGCTCGCTGGTGAGTGCCTCGCCCGGGGTGCCCAGAGTGACCACACGCCCCTGCGCGAGGACCAGCACGCGATCGCAGAACATGGCCGCGAGGTTCAGGTCGTGGAGTGCCACGATCGCTGTGGCCTCCAGGGAGGAGACCAGCTTTAGCAGCTCCAGCTGGTGCTTAATGTCGAGATGGTTGGTGGGCTCATCCAGGATCAGCTCCTTGGGCTGTTGAGCCAGCGCACGGGCGATGTGCGCTCGCTGTCGCTCGCCACCCGATAATTCATTCCACAGCCGATTCTCCATGCCCGAAAGGCCCGTGCATGTGAGGGCGTGGTGGATGGCGAGATGGTCGGCGTCGGTCTGTCCTCCCCATCGGCTACGGTGAGGGATCCGGCCCAGCCGCACCACGTCGCCCACGGTGACATCCACGGCACTATCCGCATGCTGGGTGACCACGGCGACGGATTGGGCGAGGTGCTTGTGCGGGATACGTGACACGGCGCGCTCATCCAGAGTGACCACGCCCGTGGTGGGGCGGTCGAAGCCGGCGAGCAGGCGGATCAGCGAGGACTTTCCCGAGCCGTTGGGACCCAGCAGGCCCAGGGTTTCGCCGTCTCGGACCTCCACAGTTACGCCGTCGACCACCAGGTTCCCGCCACGGTTCCAGGAGACGTTGTTCGTGCTGAAGCTCATCGGATGCCCTTCCTTTTCACCAATAGTGCAACAAATACGGGCACGCCCACCAGGGCTGTTCCCACGCCCGCGGGCAATGGGGTGGGGCTGAAGATGACGCGGCTGAGGGCGTCCACCCACACCATGAACAGGGCACCAGCGATGACGGTTACGGGGATGAGGCTGGAGTGTGTGGGGCCCACCAGCAGACGGCCGGCGTGGGGGAGGACCAGCCCGATAAACCCGATGGCACCGGCAACGGAGACTAGCGTGGCAGTCAGCAGTGCGGTCAGTGACAGCAGGGCCAGGCGCGCCAGTGGCACGTTGATGCCCAGTGACCCTGCTACGTCGTCGCCGAAGGTGAAAGCGTCCAGCACATGGGCGAAGATGCAGCATAGCGCTACGGCCACGGTGACCACGGTGAGGCACAGCCACACATCCTTCCACCTCACACCCTCCAGCGAGCCGAGGAGCCAAAACATCACGCCGCGGGTCTCATCGGAATCGGCGAAGGCAAAGATGATGAGGGAGGTCACGGCGGAGAAGAGCTGGGTGGCAGCAACACCGGCGAGCAGGATGATGGATCCGGTGCCGCCAGCCATGCGGGCGATCCACAGTACGGTGGCGAAGCTGATCATCGCTCCCACGAAGGCGCCCAGGGATAGGCCTACCGACAGCCCGCCGATGCCCAGCACACCCACGACCACCGCGCCGGTGGAGGCGCCGGAGGAGATCCCCAGCACATAGGGGTCAGCGAGTGGGTTTTTCAGCAGAGATTGCATGATCACACCGCACAGGGCCAGGCCTGCGCCGCAGCACGCGGCCACGAGCGAGCGGGGCAGGCGGTCCTCCCACACGATGGCATCTTCAGACCTTCGGACGGGAATGTCCGTGGAGAACAGATGGTTGGTGAGGATGTCACGCACGTTGACCAGGGAAATATCCGCCGTGCCCAGGGTGATGACCATGCCGATCGACGCCAACAGCGCCACGAATGCCACAGCCGTGATGAGCAATGCTTTCAGCACTCGGGCGCGAGGTTGCTCCGCGCGGGAGGACGGTGGACGTGTATCGCCGGAGGTCGCACGCGGGTCAGCAGTGGGCGCGTTACTTGTCATGGGCTTCCAGGTAGGCGGCGATCTTCTCCAGGGCGTCGGCAAAGCGGATGGAGGGGTTCAGCTCGGCTCCGTGGAGTGCGATGAAGTGTTCATTCTTGACCGCATCCATGGTTTTGGTGACGGGGTCGGTGGCCAGGAACTCCTTCTTATCGGCTAGCTTGTCGCCGGGAAAGCGGTTGCGCTCCAGGTCCCCGAGGACCAGGATGTCCGGGTTTTTGTCCACAACGTCTTCCCACGTTGCGGCGATCCAGTCATCCTTTTCGCTTGCGAAGATGTTGGTCAGGCCGGACTCCTGAGACAGGATGTTGCCGAACCCGTAGCCACCGGAAAAGTAGGGGGTTTTGGTGTCCGCGAACCAGAAGCCCACGGTTTCACCGTGGGAGTTGATCTTTTCTTGGGCCAGAGCCACGCGATGCTTCAGGTTGTCGATGAGCTCCTGGCCGCGTTTGCTGACATCGAAGATTTCCGCAATGACTTCGATATCCTTGTAGATCTTGTCTGCGGTCAAAGGGGTGGTGCGGGTGCCGCCGCCGTTAATCATGAGAGGGCCTTCGCAGTCCGCGTAGGACAGAAGCGCTGGGGTGTCGGTTTCTCCGAAGCGGTCCCGGGTGGCCACTCCGCCCTCCTTCTTGTAGTGGCGGCCGAAGGAGCTGACCACCAGATCGGGGTCCTTGTCCATGACGGCTTCGTAGGTGGGGGCGTTGTCGGACAGGCGCTCAACGGTGTTGTTAGCTTCTTCCAGTTCGGGCAGGACAGGATCTGTCCACGATGCGGTGCCGACCATGTGCTCCTGGAGGCCTAAGGAGAGCATGATTTCGGTCATGCCTTGGTCCAGGGAGACCACGCGCTCGGGAACCTTCGTGAATGTGAACTGTTGTCCGCAGTTGTCTACGGTGAGTGGGAATTGGGTTGTGCCCTCTGCTTTCGCGGTGGTCACGGAGCGGGAGGATTCGTGGGAGCTGACGGGTTCAGATTCGCCACAGGCTGTGAGGAGCAAGGTAGCGGCGAGGCCGCAGGAGAGCAGTGCGGCGCGAGGGGAGAGGGCCATGGTGTCCTTTCGGGCAGTGAATAAGGATTCTCTTCAGCGTTGTAGCGAGGTAGGGAGAGTCTGCGAACTCATGCGCTGAGGTGGATGACATGCCCCGAGTGGTGCATGAATCTCTGAAAGGATAGCCATATTTAGGGATGCCTAGGATAACTCAACTGTGCAGCCCGACCGCTGTCCTGCTCTTTTGGGAGGCTGTGAGAGAAAAATCACGTTCCCGTCGGTATGTGCAAGCTGATGCGCGAGGATGCCCGTGGAGAATCGAAGAGTGCTGAGGTTATCGCCGAGCCTCGTTCCACCAATTCACCCATTCGCATGTCACGATCGATACGTCCGTCAACTCGCTCCACTTCCTGCTATGGATGAGATGATGCTCCCGTACTGTGATCTGTGATCTTCAGTGGTGAAGCAGTGTAGTTATTTCTACCGCAAACAATGGAATGGTTCAGAGTCTGCAGCGGCAACGCCTCGGTACGCATCGAATCAGACAGCGCCCACCCGGCAATCCGATGAGAAAATCAGAGTGCAGATCCTTACGCTTCGCTGCCCGTGTGCTGGCAGGGCTTCTTCAACGTCAAGCACTTGAACTCGACTGAAAAACGATCCCGGTTCTCAACGATAAACTGGATCATTTCCGACGTTGTGGGCCGAGTTCCGACGCGAAAAAGCCGAGGCAGCCTTCACGACGAGCGGCCTGCGTCCACTGGCGAACTGTGTGCCATGAAACCCCGAGTTTTGAAGCTACCGCCTGGCATGTTGCCTGCATCGATAAGGTTTCCGCCGCGATGCGATCCTATCGCCTGCCGTTAGCGGAAGGTTTCCACTAACCACTCAATGTAGTCATCTTTAAACCTGTATCCATCCGGAGTTTCAACAAGAACACCCGAGCTTGTGCGGCGTTCCCACCATACATCATTAGCCTTCCGAAAGGAGACTAATCCAGACCAACCGTGCTCACTCAAAAAAATTCCATGCAAAAGATCAGCCTCATTGACCGCGCCATTTTCACTTTTGCCACGAGGAGCAAGCCAAGACTCCAAACTATAATGACCGCCGAACGGCTGCGAAAGAAAGAAAAGAAGATCCTGAAAACGACAGGATTCTTCCTGGCAAAACATTTCTAACCTATTTTCGATGGCAATCCCCTCCGCGGCGCGCCGAAGGATTATCTCCATATCCTCATAAGGGCTAACCGCAATTGCCTTACGTAAGGTTTCCCCTAAAGATCCATAACGTGCCAAATACACTCCTCCTTGATCACTATATTTTGAAACTTTTCCATCGTATTCAGAGGATGGCTCCAGCATCTCCAAAAACTCAGTAAATGACTCCGCGATGAGCGTAAATTCTTCGGGGAAGTCGTTGTCTAAGTATAAAATAGAGTGCACGGGAAACTCCTTGAGATCATAATTAATCACAAAGCACTCATGCATGCCCGAATTAAAATTCCCAATCAGAAGCACCTCAAAAGGTATCTCCCATTCTTCCGTCAGGAAAGTTCCCATCTCGGCTAGGTCGCGATTATAATAATCTGGATAGCCATTGCCGAGAATCAACTCCACCTCAGACTCTAACTCTTCGCCATGAGCAAGCTGGATTCCTGGAAGTACGGCGTTTTTCCTGCTCAGCTGGCCTCCTCCGGTTTGCATAATGAACTTGCGGTAATCCTTGGGGAGCTTACGCCCAATCTTCTTCTCTATCGCACGAATACGAAAAATGCCACACGGCTTACCTTGGCGGATAAACTCAATATCTGAAAAATTCATGAAAACTCCTTATATTTCGTTGATGAGGTCGGGTTACACAGCTTGCTTACCCCAGATAGCCCAGCCGCCGGTATGGCGGACCACCTGATGCAACTCCCGAGGTATGAGCTGCATTCGACCAGTTTCTTCATGATGATGCCATACAAGATCATTTGCTTCGCGAAAATCTTCATCAATCCCTATTGCTTCATCAGCTGCCTTAACATCTTTATACCGAGAACCCTGGGGCTTGATAGTAATATCCGGTACCTTTCCGGATGGAATGCCGTATTCTTCCGGTTTTGCTAAGTTGTTATCGAAGATAGGGTAGCCCCTTTCGCTGAAGTAAATATCTCCGTATTTCTCGTGGAATCCTTTCGGCATCCTCGAGACATCACCGTTGCGCCACTTACCACCAGCATACCGCGCATTGATCGGGTATCTGTTTGTTCCAGGAACTTTCTTAACACCCGGGGGTATCGGACACTTCTTAACAACCGGCGACCACGGCGGCGCACGCCCTGGCCTGCCCGCCAACCACTCTTGCTGCCCGTGCGGCGTCGATCTCACCCATCCTGCGCCGCGCTGCAGCACACACCCAGCCGGCACCAACGCATCATCCAGCACCGCCCGGAAACGAGACGTAGCAAGCGTGGCCTTAATATCCCCAATCTTGCCCACCAGCTTCTTCATCACTGGCAACGCCTTACCCAACTTCGCAATTTTGCCTACAGGCAACGCACCCACCGCCGCCCACAAACACCCGGAAACATCGCCCTTAAAACAATCCAACACATCCTTAATCCCCACTACATCCAACAACACATCCAACGCCTCCGGCCCTACCTGTTGCTTAATCGCCTCCAACAGACTCGTCGGCCGGGCCTGCACCTCGCCTTCAGCAGCCGCCGCCCGGTACTGCTCCTGCTCAGACAGCTGCTTCTCCCACGCAAACCCATAGGCCTGCTGCGCCGCCAGCCCAGCCCGATGAGCATCCACGCCCGCCGCATCAGCCGAACGACGCGCCTGTCCAGCAGCCCCCGCCGCCAGTGCAGCCGACTCGTACCCTTGAGCAGCAAAGCTCGCAGCCTGATCCGCATTCCCCGCAGCTTCACGCGCATCACGACTAGCTTGATCCGCCGCCGCATGTGCCCGCTGCTGCTGATGCACCGCAAACTGCAACGACTCACTCGCCTTTCGCGCATGATCCGCCGCCGCTACCGCCGAGCGTTGCGCCTGACCAGCCCACCGGGCCGCCTCAGCAGCATACCGACCAGCCTGATCAGCCTGGCCCTGGGCCATCACAAACGAACGCTGAGCTTCCGCGGCATCCTGACTGGCCTGCTGAGCCGCTGCAAAACCCCTCTCCAACACACTCTGAATGTGCTCATCATGACTCACACGCTGCGCATCCGCCGCCGCACGACGCGCTGCCTCCACAGCAATAAACTCATTCAGACCCTCCCGGTCACCTAACACCGCAGCCTCCGCCGCAGCTTTGACCTCCGGGCCACCCGTCCGAGCGAGCTCATAGGCCTGCCGCAGCTGATCCTCAAATTCAGCACGCTCAAAACCACCACCGCGAACAAACCCCTCCAACGCCTCCGGCGTATTAGCCCGCAACGCCTCATCAGCCGCCGCAGTAACGGCATCCCCACCCGAACCACGCAACTGCCACGCACGTTCCAGCAACCCCGGTTTGCGCAACTGCGGCAACTGATGATCAACAAACTCTCTTAAAGCCTCCCCACTGTCATAACTGACACGATCAGCAGCCTCCCGTACTCCAGGATCAGGATCATTGAGAGCCACAAACTCCACCTGAGCGTGCGCATCAATGACCACAGCCTGCTTAAAATCCTCAACAAAAGCCCGGACATCCTCATCCCGCCCAGAAACTAACGCCACAGCAGCACTACCCGCCACCGCGGGAGTGCCCACCTCAACCGCACTGACTGCCAACTGCCTTACCCGAGCTACATCCATCCCAGCACCATCCGAGCCGGACGCTAACGCAGCCAACTGCTTCATATCCGCCGCGAGCCTGTCCTGCTCAGCCCGCTGATGTTCCTCTAGCTCATCCTGGGCATCCTGCACTGCTCGGGCTTGTCTGGCTTGATCCTTTAAAAACTCAGCCTCCTGCGCCAAACGCTGATCCGCCGCCTCACGCGCCACCGCACTCATCTCCACCGCAAGCTCCACAGCCTCCACCGCCTTAACCGCAGCCTCCTGCGCATCCCGCGCATTATCCCCAGCCCGCTGCGCAGCCAGGCCAGCCTGACCCGCAAACACAGCCGCATCCTCGGCCGCCACACCACTACGCTCAGCATGCACAGCCGCCTCACCCGCCGCCGCCCGCGCCTGAGCAACCAACCCACCAATACGACCCACCAACCCATCAACCTCACCAGCCGCCGCCCGCGCCCGAGACGCCGCCGCCCGCGCCCGTGCGGCACCCTCACGCGCCTGAGCCGCCGCCACACCACCAACACCAGCAGCAGCGGCAGCCTCACCCGCCGCAGCAGCCGCCGCATCAGCATTCACCGCCGCCGACGACGCCGCCCGAGATGCAGACCGAGCAGACCCCGCGGCCGCATCCGCATGCACAAACGCCTCCGCCGCCCGCCGCGCCGCCGACGCGGCATCCCGAGCCTGCTCCGCAGCCACACGCGCCTGAGAAGCCACCGAGGCATCCACCCCCGCCGCCGAAGCCCGCGACAACGCCACCTGAGCCGCCACACGCGCACGAGAGGCCGCATGCGCCGCCCGCGCCACCGCATCCGCAGTAAACCGCAACGCCTCACGCGCCTGACCCGCAGCCACCACCGCCTGATCCGCCGCCACCGCCGAACGCTCAGCCAACCGGCCCGCAGACTCCGCCGCCCGACGACCACGATCCTGCGCCCGATCCGCCGCCACCGCCTCATCACGCGCCCGAGCTAACGCCGCTTTCGCAGCCTCAGTAGCACGACGAGCCTGATCCGCATTCTGCGCAGCCGCATCTGCCTGCTGCCGCGCCCGCTCAGCCTCACCCACCGCCGAATCCACCAACTCGGACACACTGACCGTCTCCGCATCCTGCGCTGCGGCCACAAACTGCCCATACCTCAAAAACGTCTCAATCGCCGTATCCGAGCCCACCCGAATCGCCTCAGCAGCACCCGAAGCCACCGTCGGTTGAGCCGAGCGTGTTAATGCATACACCTCACGACGCCGATCATGCCGCCTAGCCACCTCCAACCCTGAGGCCGCAAACTCACCCAACGCCTCAGCAGAATTGACCCTCAACGCAGCATCCGCAGCCTGCTTCACACTCGAACCCTCCCGCGCAGCCGCCGCCTGCCACGCCACCGCCCGATCATCAACCACCTGAGCCTGATCCCACCGGCTGGTGATAAAATCCACCAACGCCTGCTCACCACCAGCATCCACAGCATCCTTCGCTGCAGCCTGCACCGCCGGGCCACCCACCGCCGCAACAGTCACCACAATCTCACGAAGATCCTGCACACGCGCCTCAACCAACCCACCACCAACATAGGCATCCCACTGCTCATCCCCACCACCCAACACCACCTCCGCCGCCGCACGCGAAGCCACAAAACCACTACCCAACATCGACACTGCAAACTCCCGCGCCTGCTGCCGATCACCCACCCGACCCACAACAACCAACCCCTCAACCGCCGCAACCTCCCCGGCCCACGACACCTGCACCCCCACCACCACAGACACCACCACACTGACACACACCACGCACCACACACGACACGCACGCATGAACCGGCAGAGCGCCGGGGCAACACGATGCGCGCGGGACTCAGTTGTGCGTGTGTGCGGCATGCAGGGCTGCTGTGGTGGGTGGCGATGATTCATCTCGACGATCTCGTTTTCTTTACTCCACGGGCTTGTGTCAACGACTCGGACAAGTCAGTCCCCGTCGTACGGTGGTTAGGGGCGTGCCAGGGCTTGATCGCTGAACCATCGACTGTCAGCAGAATTCACCGCAGCCAGGCCCAGTCCACCTCCAGGGGTGACAGCCAGGGCTGTGCTGCGATCAGCAGCCCATACCAGGCGGGTTGATGTCACCACCGACGAATCGGGGATGGCGCACCATGTCGCATGAGCTGGCGTGGGATGGGCTGACAAGGACACGGATGCCCGGCTGGTGGCCTGCAGGTACGTCCCCGGGTAGGCGGCTGATTCCAACGAGATGCACGCGGGATCAGACAACCCAGTGGTCACCAGGAACGATCCGTCAAGCCGGTCAGGAAAGGAACTGTTACGTGTCAGGTCTGATGTGGTTGCACCAAGCCAGCTCACGCGGGCAACGCGTCCGAACGTGGCAGGGGAGGCCGAGCGTAACGACACGTAGTTCGGTGCACCTGGTGTCCCTGGTGTCAGCGATGCGGTGGATGCTCCCGTGCTGGTGGCTACCGGGGATACGTGGAGTTCAACGATGGTGGACCCGGCGTTATTGACATCAACGCTGCTGACCTGTCCAGGCTGGACTGTGGCTTGCCAGTAGACAGCTCCGTCAGGCAGCTTGAATGCGACGCTGACTGGGACAGTGAGGTTATTGACCAGACCGTAGGACCCGGTGAGGTGCATCGCTGCCCAACCAGTAGGCCGAACCAGCGCAAAGCAGGCACTCAATGACCCCAGGGAGGATGAATCCACACGGACTTGTTCTGCCCGGGCACCGCAATGCTCGGTGATGATGCCACCATCCCCGGCAAGGATAGAGACTGCCTCCTCGGCGGTGGCAGCAGGTAGGGCTGCACTACTGGCAACAACAGCAACAGCGGCAATAATGCCACGGCGCAGCAGCGATGACACAGACATAATGGTTGGGGTAACTCTTTCTTAGGACAACAACTTAAAAAGATGAGGGTGGCTGACGGTAGGGCGCCGATCAGCGGTGTGCTGTCACCGGCCCATAGACCGTGGTGGCTCTCGGCAAGGCGGACCGCAGGGTGTTGGCCATGGTGGAAAACACGTGTGTGCCCACGTGATCAGAAATGAACGGGCCTGCAACCCGCGAGGTAGAGGTCTCACCGAAGGCTTCCACGATCATGCGGATCCAGGTTTTATCGGATCCTATATAGGCCTTCCGGAGACCATCATCGGCGAACACCACCTCTGATTCTGCGGTATCCGGGGCAGTGACCGTATCGAATCGAATATTGAGGATTCTTCCCTGTCCCTCCGGGTGACCTGCCTGCGTGGTCACAGAAAAGCCTGTATCCGACATCCGGGTAACACGCACCTGGCCTGTACCTCCACCGGCCGTGGGAAGAGCACAGGTGGTTCCCACTGTCACAACATCAGGGCAACCCGGAACAGGAAAATACTTTCCCATATGCTGAGTCACTTCACGATGAACACCAGCCGGATGCACCTCCGGGGCCTGACTCGTCGTCAACAGGGGGTAAATCTGCCGATAACTGGAATAGGCAGCGTTATCAAACCGCGGCAACACCATGCCCGTCGGGGCGAAGATCTGAATAGCTCCTCGCTGAAAATCCTGCCTCACGCAGCCATTGACTTCATATTTGTCAGAAATGGGATAGCCCAGTCTTCCTGCTTCCCAGCCGGTGGCCGCCCACACATCAAAAATATCTTTCGTGACAATATGTGCCCCGGTGGCTGCAGACCAGTAAATAAAGCCATGATCGAAACGATTAAACCTGCCACGACCATCCGGAGTGATGAGCTCATCCGTGCGGGGATAGCCAAGAGGACCTGTTTCCCATCCTTGCGAAGCCCACTTATCCCGGATCGCTCCACCGATCTGATGAGCATCACTGGCAGGCGACCAGTAGACAGAACCACCCTGGAAATGATTAAAGCGACCAACCCCATCGGGAGTCGGCAGCTCATCCGTGATCGGATACCCCAACACAGAGCGCTCCCAGCCACCACGCGCCCACGCATCCCGGATACGACCTTCCACCGCGTGAGCAACACCCCGATCCACACCCGGATGCCAATAAATCGACGCACTATTACGGAAATGCTGAAAACGCCCATTATTAGCAGCAATAGACTCAGGGGTAGTGGCAAACCCAAAATGATGCACCCCACCCAGACGATGAAACGCCTCTTCAATCCTGCCTAAAATAGGATGCCCAAACACCACCGTCGCGCCCGCAACCGAGGCGGCCAAACACGCCGACACAAGTGTCGCCACCAGGGCCATCAACCAGCGAGTCCATGCACATCCTCCAGTTAATTGTTGAGGAAAACTATACACGCCGCAGATAATAACCCACTGAAGACTGGCATGTATAGTTTTTGTGCACTATGTTATGTTTTCACACTTATACACGTTTAAACCTGCAGGTCATCAGCCACTGGGGTTCAGCCGCTCGGGGGTACCCACTAGAGTCTGGTCACGAGATCTCAGCCATCAAGGCTTGCCTTTGCAAGCCTTCCATGAGTACGGTGCCC
This sequence comes from Corynebacterium sp. zg254, assembly GCF_024701495.1. Classification (NCBI taxonomy): domain Bacteria; kingdom Bacillati; phylum Actinomycetota; class Actinomycetes; order Mycobacteriales; family Corynebacteriaceae; genus Corynebacterium; species Corynebacterium sp. zg254. The sequence goes on along the minus strand of NZ_WIAR01000001.1, from coordinate 382,932 downwards.
GCGGCGCCATCTCAGGACTGGGAGAGAAAAATCACGTTCCTATTGTGTCGTTGTGGCCAGAAGCTAAAAGGAACGTTAATGTTACGTATGTGAAGTATGTTAAGTATGTGAAAAATGTTAAAGATGTGATTGTCTGCGCGTCGGCTCTGACCGCCGGAACCGGCCTGTTTGCAGCGCCCGCAGCAGCTCAGGATAATCCCGCTCCCATAGAAGCCCCCGCTCCCGCTCCTCAGAATGTGGTGCCACCCGAGCCGGCGCCCGTGCCTATGCCTGAGCAGCCTGCACCTGCTCCAGAAGCACCCGCTCCGGAAGCGCCAGCGCCCGCTCCCGACGATGCAGCGCCAGAAGCACCAGCCGAAGAGCCGCCTGCGCCGGAGCCTCCAGCTCCATGGGTGCCCCCGGCAGACTTCCGCTCGGCGTCGAATATGAAGGATGCAACGCCGGGAAAGGCGGCGTCGGTCGATTTCGCTCAGGGTGACGGCACCACCCGCAACGCCCTGATCTCCGTCACACAGAATTACGACCCCGCCCGTCCCGTGCCCGTCTTGTTCGCCTTTGGCGGTTGGAAGGATTCTCCGGAGAACTTCCGCAACTACGCGCGGCTCAACACGACCGGCGCGGCGAACGAGGCCATCGTGGTTTACCCCCGCGCCATTGAGAATGCGTGGGAAGGTGCCCCATACGCGGTGTCGCAACGGGGGCAGGACGTGGCGTTCATGCGTCAAATCCTGGCCGAGCTGCAAGGCCACTTCAACGTGGACGCCAACCGCGTCTACGCCATCGGCATGTCCAACGGCGGCGGATTCGCAGCGAACTTCGCCTGCCAGGCCCCGGATATGCTCGCGGGCATCGTCACCGTCTCCGGCGCCTTCTATAACCCCGTCAACGAGGGTTGCGCGCCCGAATCCGTACCTACCCTCATTATGCATGGCGACGCCGACCGGCTCACTCACTATGACGGTGGCACTCTGCACGACGCTCCATACCTGCCTGTGCCGACGCTGTATCAGTCCATCCAACAGCGCAATGGCTGCAGTGGAGCCCCTCAGGTCAGCGAGCTGGTCAACAACGTGGAAGTGATGCGCGGAACCGGTTGTGCGGACGAGGCTGTTCATTGGAAACTGCGTGGTCAGGACCACACGTGGTGGTGGGCTCCCGATACTGCTAACGTAGCTTGGGATTTCCTGGCGCGGCAGAGCAAGCTGCACCCAGGCCCGGCGGCGTAGGGCGGGTAAAGTGAGTACCCATGAGTGATGTACGCGTACGATTTTGCCCTTCTCCCACCGGAACCCCTCACGTCGGCATGGTCCGCACGGCCCTGTTCAACTGGGCCTACGCTCGCCACACCGGCGGAAAACTGATTTTCCGCATCGAGGATACGGATGCCGCCCGAGACTCCGAAGAGTCCTACCAGGCCATCATCGACTCGTTGAAGTGGTTGAACCTGGGATGGGACGAAGGCATCGAGGTGGGCGGCCCACACGAGCCGTACCGCCAGTCCCGTCGCATGGACATCTACGCCGAGGTACTGAACAAGCTCAAGGCCTCCGGCGATGTCTACCCCGCATACTCCACCGCGGCAGAGGTAGAAGAGCGCCACAAGGCCGCCGGTCGCGACCCGAAGCTGGGCTATGACAACTTCGATCGTGACTTGACCGAGGAACAGATCGCGGCGTTTGAAGCGGAAGGCCGCGAGCCTGTTTGGCGCCTGCGCATGCCGGATAACCGCACGTACACGTGGACGGATCTGGTGCGCGGTGAGATGAACGTGGACGGTAAGACCGTCCCTGACTTCGTGGTCGCACGATCCAATGGCCAGCCGCTGTACACGCTGGTCAACCCGGTGGATGACGCGCTCATGGGGATCACCCATGTGCTGCGCGGCGAGGACCTGCTTCCGTCCACTCCTCGCCAGATCGCCCTCTACGAAGCGCTGGTGCGCATCGGCGTGGCCCAGCAGGTACCGACGTTTGGACACCTTCCCTTCGTGATGGGTGAGGGCAACAAGAAACTGTCCAAGCGCGATCCCGAGTCTAACCTGTTCAACCACCGGGACAACGGCATCATCCCCGAGGGCATGCTGAATTACCTATCGCTGCTGGGCTGGTCCCTCTCTGCCGACGAGGATATCTTCACCATGCAGCAGCTCATCGATAACTTTGATGTTGCTGACGTGAAGCCTAACCCGGCCCGCTTCGATCAGAAGAAGCTGGAGGCCATTAACGCCGACCACATCCGCCTGCTGGATCTGGAGGACTTCACCACGCGCCTGCGCGAGTACTTGGAGACCTACAAGGACTTCCCGGCGGACTACCCAGCGGACAAATTCGCCTTCGCCGCAGAGCTGGTGCAGACCCGCATCAAGGTGTTGGGCGACGCCCACGGCCTGCTGAATTTCCTGGTGACCGCAGATGAGGATCTGGTTCTGGATGAGAAGTCCGCGAAGAAGAACCTGAAGGAAGATGCTGTCGAGGTTTTGCAGGTGGCGATTGCTCAGCTGGAGGGATTGTCCGAGGAGGAGTTCCGTACGGACAACATTGAGCACGCTCTGCAGTCGAAACTTATTGAGGAGATGGAGCTCAAGCCTCGCAAGGCCTATGGTGCGCTGCGTGTGGCCATCTCTGGTGCCGCTGTGTCCCCTCCGCTGTTTGAGTCCATGGAGCTGTTGGGGAAGGAGTCCACGCTCGCACGCCTGAAGGCGGCTCAGGCTCAGACTCCGTATGTAGCGGAGCAGTAGCCCGCCATAAGACGTGCGTTTTGAGCAGCGTTTCATGTGAGTAAAAAGTGCTTATGACCAGGGGATTTGCATTCATGTAATTTCTCTGGTTATATTTACTCTCGTTGCACGGACAGCGAACAGAGTCCACAGGTAAGAAATTGCCTCAGACATTTCGCTCGCTGAGCAGCACGAACAATGGCCTATGGTGTAATTGGCAACACTACGGTTTCTGGTACCGTCATTCTAGGTTCGAGTCCTGGTAGGCCAGCGCCCCGTTCGTCTAGCGGCCTAGGACGCCGGCCTCTCACGCCGGTAACACGGGTTCAAATCCCGTACGGGGTACAGATAAGAACTCCCGATCCACATCAGGATCGGGAGTTCTTCGTTTTCGCATTTCCGAGTTATGCGAGGGTTTAACCCTTAGTCCTGTAACCCTTGTTAAATGCTGCGCATTAGTTTAGGCTAAGTTTGGTTAAAAACTTGTGGGTTCTTCGAGGAGATGACATGGCGCCACGAAAAAGCACTCGCAGCTGTGGGCGGATCTCCGAGAATGGGTTCTGACATTGGATTTCTCGAAGTCGCATGATGTACAGCAGCGCCGGCGTGTCTCGGCGCTGTCTGGTACACAATTAATTCGGTGCGCCCTGGTGCTTGTTATCACCCTCGGCGCAGTTCTGGGATTCTGGGCCAGCTCAACTATCGAGCACTCCGAGATGGCTGGTGTGAGGTCTGTTGTGCAGATTCAAACATTCGCGCCACACGATCAGGGAGGGGATTCCTCAGCGGATTCTCTTGTACGTGATCTCGGCAGAATCGCTACCGAGCATGACGCGACAATCCTCGTTGAAATCCCAACGCTCGAGGGGCGAGTGGCTTACGTTGCAGGTGATAGGGCTGAAAGCTGGATACATAAGGGTTATCAAGGACTGCCTGGGACACCTCCATTAGATGTGCGGCCACTGGAGGACTTGCCTCACGGTGATTATCGGCAGATGTTCGAGGTCATCGGTGGAGACGACGTTCTCCAAGAGCTGGTATCTTACTTGGACGCCCGCGGAGTGACCTATCACATTCCGGAGAACCAACAGTGGATGTACCTATTGGGAGGCACCGCATTAGGGAAAATGGCAGCCCTGATGATAGGCATTGGCTTTGTCCTCGTCTTTGTCGGGATCGTTCTTAATTCCCACACCGATGCGGTGCGAAGGCTGCATGGAATCGGATTGTTGAGTCGTGCGAAAGCGGAACTCTCTGCTGCGAGAGGAACCTTACTTACCGCCACTAGTGCCGCTGTTGTTCTGGTTGACGCACTCCTGTGGTGGTATTCCAATACTGCTTCTGCATACCAACTTGTTCTTTTCCAAGCAGCATTTATTGGCATCGCGCTTGTGGCGTGCATCTTTGCACTGTTTGTGGGTCTTTTCCTCTTAAAGATCGCCCCTGTGGTGCAGCTATTAAAAGGAAAACTTCCCGCAAAGTCTGTATTGGTGAGTATGTTTGCCGTACGCATAGGTGCCTGCATTGCTGTTGCGTCGCTGTCTATTGGAGCACTGAACTATACAACTGAGTGGAATAGGCAAAAAGACGAGGTAGACGGTTGGCGGAATAGCCCTTCGGCGTATGGCCTTACTCTAAGCGGTGCTAGGAAATTGGAAGATCTTCACGAAGCAAGTGGCCGTCTTGCGAGTCATATGAGGGACATCTCCTCAGAGAATCGGCTGCTGTACGCTCAATTTCGAGATTCCGGCATGACCCCAGGTAGCCATCTTGATAGAGACATCATGGTGTATAACACCACAGCTGCCGAAAACTCACTTTCAGGTGAAGTGAACCGTAGCTTCGGTGAGCAGCCTAGGGACAACCAACCGTTGGTGCTATTGCCGGATTCCCTGCCAGCTGCAGTGGATAGTCATGAGCTGCTGGCGCCGATTGTGGGAGAGGCCAGGGTGCACACGGCTGTTTATCGTGCCGGTGATTCCCGCGCACGGACCTGGGAAGTGGGGCTGGATGAGTGGATGAACCGTGCTGAAACCCATGATCCTATTGTGGTTGTGATGCCTAATGACCTGATTGGCCTGTCCGATCGCAACCTCGTCGCGAGCGTCACGCAAAATGACGTTCTCCTGAGTTCTTATGATGATTTTCAACGCTTGCACGATGACCGAGAAGTCGGAAGCTTCGTGCGCGCAGCGGTGCCGATGAGCCAGACGTGGTCCCAGCATCACCAGGCCATGGGAAGGATTCTGTGGGTCTATGTTGGTGGATTTGTTGCCACCGTACTGCTGTGCTGCATCGCCTCGTTGGCTGTGTGGTTGAGCTTCATGAAAGTGTTCCACCAGCGGCTTCGAGCCGCGTACCTGCATGCGCGATGGCCAATTCGGCCTCTTCTGACTGCCCTATGTGCAGAGCTCATAGTGTGTGCCTGCGTGCTGTATTTCTTATTCACTCGTGCGGCAACCGCGCGAGCGTGGGAGGCTGGTGGCTCCGCCGAAGGTGCCGCGGATCCGGCATTGATTGCGCTGTTCCACGTCCCCAGTAGCGCGTGGTGGATAACGCTGGCGCTGTTCGCTATTACAAGCATTCCTGCAAGCGGCCTTGTCCTGGGGCGGAGGACGCTACGCTCACTCGTGGTAACAAGGAGATGACTTCCGCAATGACTGTCATGATTTCGGTAAAAAATGTCTCGAAGGCTGTCGGAGAGAAGAAGCCACGCCGAAGGCTGTGGGAAAAGCTGAGCTTCGACGTGTCCTCCGGCGAATTAGTGAGCATCACCGGACCTTCTGGGTGTGGCAAATCCACGCTACTCAATTGCCTGGGATTGCTTGACCGGCCTGACAACGGCGAGATTGACATCAAAGGTATCCCGCTAGCATCCGCTTCGGCACGGCAGCGGATGCGTATGCGTCGAGAATCTGTGGGCTATCTTTTTCAGGATTATGCACTGATTGATAACGATACCGTCCGCCAAAATATCGCCTTGGGCAGTCGTGCGCGAGGACGACAGCTCACCGAAGACATTGCCCAAGCGTTGGCCGAGGTGGGGCTGGAGGGCTACGAGAGCCATCGTGTGTATCAGCTCAGTGGCGGTGAGCAACAGCGTGTTGCTATTGCGAGGCTTTTGGTGCGCAAGCCCGAGGTTATCCTGGCTGATGAGCCTACAGCGTCTCTGGATAGAAACAATGCATCCTCTGTGCTCGCGCACTTAAGAACACTGTCTGACCACGGTGCGGCGGTCATCGTAGTGAGCCACGATCCCTGGGTCATTGCGCAGATGGACCGAACGATAGAACTAGGAGAAAACTCATGAAGAAAAAGAAGACTCTGTGGGCCGGGCTCGCCGGGGCAGCATTGCTGCTCGGTGGAGGGGGCTATCTTGTCCTGGGGGGTTCTGAGCAAGGAGCGCAGACGGTGTATCCCCACGAGGGTGGGGAGTGGGATTTTGGATCCTCGGGCGGACGTACCTGGTCAAACTTTAAGCATGACGCACCACATAGCGCATCCGTTCGGGGCCATCAGTTTGTGGACTCTGGCTGTGTGGCAGGTGGTTCTTGGGCGCGTGCGGAAGCCCCGTCCCGCTGGTTGTCCGCCCTAGGGGATGAACAGAACAAGTCCCTATGCTGATGGGTCCTTCGGGCCAATCTCCGCTTCCAGCACCTCTTGCGCGACCTTCATCGCGGACAGTGCCGCCGGGGCGCCACAGTATCCCGAGGAGTGGATGATCGCTTCCGTGATCTCCTCCCGGGTCAGCCCATTAGCCAGCCCGCCCTTGATGTGGCCGCGCAGCTCCTGAGTGGCGCGCAGCGCCACCAGCATCCCAATGTTGAGCAGGGAGCGATCCCGCTTCGACAAACCATCACGCGTCCACACGGACCCCCACACAGTCGCCGTGACGTGCTTTTGCAATTCCTCGCCATCGGAACCGGCCGCGCGCTCCAGGGCCGCGTCTACAAAATCGTCACCCATGACCTCTCGGCGGACACGGATGCCCGCATCGTAGCGTCCATCCTCAGTGTGATCGGAGTTGTGTGCTGTAGAAGATTGTGAATCGCTCATGTGACCACTGCTTACCACAGTGCGGCGATCTCAGTGGGCAGAACACATCGAACCCGGGTGAAAGTAACCGAAAGTAGGGGAGTACAAATGGTAGATATGTCTACTCAACGCTCCTTCGGTTTAGCTCTCTTGGGATTATTCTTACTTGCTGCAAACCTTCGCATGGCGCTGACCTCCGTGGCGCCTGTGGTGAGTGACATCCAAGCTGACCTTGGTCTCACGGGAGCGCAGGTGTCCATCGTGACGTCGCTGCCGTTGCTGGTCTTCGCGATTGTTTCGCCCCTGGTGCCTCGTTTGCTCGTGCGCTGGGGGATCGAGCGCACGCTGATCGCCGGCACAGGACTGCTGGCCGTGGGCTTGATCGTGCGCTCGCTCCCGGCTGCCGCGTTGCTGTGGGTGGGTACCGGCTTCATCGGCCTGGCTATCGCCACCTTGAATGTGACCCTTCCTGCGCTGGTCAAGAGGGACTTTCCCGACCGTATCGGTTTCGTGACGGGCGCCTACGCGGCCGTGCAGGCGGGATTCGCCGCCATCGCCGCGGGACTTGCGGTGCCCATCTCCCATGCCTCTGGCTGGGGAGAGGCCGGATGGCGACTGGCCACCTCCGTGTGGTGTGTCATGGCGCTGGCAGCATTCGCGCATCTGATTATTCAAGGGCGCCGTGCGGGGCGTGAGGCCGGCGTCGGTACGGTTCCCAGCAGCAGTTTTAACCCGTGGAAGCACCCCCTGGCGTGGGCGATCACGGGATTCATGGGGTTCCAGTCCGCCATGTTCTACGTCATCGTGGCGTGGATGAGCTCCATCGAACAATCCATGGGCATCAGCGCGGGCGCCGCCGGCGTGCACCAGGCGTTCATGAACATCGGCAGTCTGGTGGGTAGCTTCAGCTGCTCCGTGTTGCTCAGCCGCCTGCGTGGACAACGAGCGATCGTGGTCGCCATCGCCGTCATGATGGGTGTGCCGCTGATCATCCTCATGCACGCGCCACAGATTGCCGGACTGCTGATCTTCGTGGAAGGTATCGCCTGCGGCCTTGCCTTCGCCTTAAGCCTCTCCCTGTTTGCCCTGCGTTCGCGCAAACCCGAAACCGCCGCGGCGCTGTCCGGCATGGGGCAGGGCATGGGCTATGTCATCGCGGCCAGTGGACCGATCCTGTTGGGTGCTGTGCACGACGCCACCGGCCAGTGGACTTCGGGACTGTGGATCATGGTGGCTGTCTCGGTGCTGTGCTTGCTGTGTGGTCTGGCCGCCGCGAAGGATACGACCGTCGACTAGCTCCATGCCCGCAGGGGTCTGTGTCCCTAGATATCTCTAGGCTCGCACAGCGTGTTGCTCTAACCCCAAAGGCGGGCAACGGGCCAGCCGCGCCGGCACAGACCTGGTTAGACTGAAGGTGTCACAGCCCGGTTGTGCTACCCCGGTTGCCACGACTGTGCTGCACGCGGCTCACCGAGGGTCGCTGTGCGACAACATATAAGGAGAGATTATATGCGCATGAAGAAATCTGCGTTTGCCGTTGTATCCGTTCTAGCCCTGGGTGGCAGCCTCGCCGCCTGCAGCTCCGACGACGCTGAGGAGGCAAAGAACTCTGCATCCTCCGCCGCATCGTCGGCAACGTCCGCGGCATCCTCCGCGATGTCCTCCGCATCGGAGTCCGCGAAGTCCAGCACCGGCCTGACCTTCGAGAACGGATTCTGCAAGGCGAAGCCATCCGCAGATAAGGCCAAGGACGGCGAGATGGCCGACATGACCGCCTGCTTCGGAACCCTGGTGAACAACACTGATAAGGACATCACCATCACGGGCTTCTCCATCGAGGACATGAAGGACGAAGGTGCTACCTTCGAGCTTCACGAGGTGGTTGACGGCAAGATGCAGAAGAAGGAAGGCGGCTTTGAGATCAAGGCCGGCGAGTCCAAGGAGCTGAAGCCAGGTGGCGAGCACCTGATGGTGCTGAACCTCCGTGATGACGTGGAGCCAGGTGACGACCTGACCATCGTCTTCGAGACCAAGGACGGCGAGACTTTTAAGACCGAGGTTGAGGGCCGCGAGATTGGTGCAGGTAACGAGTCCTACGGCTCGGATGACCACGACCACGCTGGTCACGATCACGACCACCACGACCACGATGGTCACGACCATGACCACCACGACCACAACTAGTCCCATCTAGTTGTTGCTCGGAGCCCTTCAGAGCTGCCCGAGTTGATCTGCCTGAGCGTTCGTTTTAGCGTTCGCTTGGGCAGGTGAGCTCCAGCTCGAAGGGCACTAGCTTTTCTGGGTCGTCCTGGTTCTGCGTGTCCTGGTCCTGGTTGTCCAGGCGGGTCATCTGCCCTTCGCCCTTGATGCTGTAAGTTCCATCGGATTCGCCGGCGCTGGCGGATCCGATTTTTCTGTAGGGGCTATAGGTGAAGTTGAAGGTGGAGTTGTCACTGATGGTGATGTCCTCCACGAACGTGCCATCGGGGTTGATGAGCGCGGTGATGTAGTTGGTAGGGGTCGCGTCTTCGCCTCCGTCCTGTCGGGTGTGGCCCACGGTGATCTCCTTCAGGCCGCCGTTGTCCGTGCAGGTGACGGTCGGGTCGTCGGTCTGGAATTGCTCGCCGTCCAGGGTGGCCGTGTACATCACCGCCCTGGCTTCCTCCCGTCCGCAGGCGCCGAGGGAGATGAGGAGGACCGACGCCCCCAGCGCGCCGTAGAGCCGCTTCGCAAACGTGGGGGAGATGTGTGTGGTCATGGGGTGGATGGCTCCTGTCGTGGGAAGGGCAGTGGGAAAGACTTTAAGGGCAGGTGATGTCGAAGCTGAAGGGCTTGGTGCCGGCTTCGTTCATGGTCTTGTAGTCCACTTCGAGGGCATCGCCGGCGATTCGGTAGGTCTTGTCGCCGATCCGCTCCAAGGTGGCGTGGCCCTGGTTGGAGGCGGTTTCCACCACGTAGCCCCGGGAGGTGGCGCCGTCGCCGAGGGAGACGGACATGAGGCGGTCATTGCCGTCGAACTGTGCCGCGGCGAAGCGGCCCGGCTGGTCGCCCTGGCCGGTGGCGGTGATTTGCGTGAACTGTGCTTCCGAGTGGCATTCGATGCGTGGGTTCACCACGTCGAAGGGTTGGTTATCCAGTTGGCCTGCAAACGGTGCAGTCGCGGGAGCGGCTGGGGGCTGTCCCTCCTCAGGGTTATCCTCGGGACGGGGTGCGTCCTCGGCGTTGGGGTCGGCCGGATGCGCGGGATCCTCGGGGGTATCTGAGGCGGTGGGTGGCGCGCTGGCGTCGGAGGAAGGGGAGGACTGGGACGCAGAGCTTGACGCAGTATCGTCAGCACTGTCGCCCGTGAACTTGAACACCACGACGAGACTGATGAGTACGATGATGGCGAACAAGGCAGCGATCAGCATTCGGACCTGTTTATTCATAGCAGACCATCTTAGCCAATTGTGGGCGAGTGGTTGAATGCCGGTGGGGAGCGGTGACAGGATACGGCCTGTGACGTGGGGATTAGGTAAATGTGGGGAGGGTGTGTAAGGTTTCTGGAGTTCCACGCGAACAGTTCCTAGAGAACAGTTCCTAGAGAACAGTGCACAGTGGGGCGCTTTGAGAAGAAGTGCTCGGACAGTGTGAACGCCCCGTTCGTCTAGCGGCCTAGGACGCCGGCCTCTCACGCCGGTAACACGGGTTCAAATCCCGTACGGGGTACCAATCGATCAGCAACCGCCGACCATGTGCCGGCGGTTGTGGTGTATCAGCGGGTGTGGCATTTCCGCGCAGGGGGTGTGGGAAACCACCCCCGATCGCTACCCCATAGGATAGGGGCCATACGCTGGACATTCTCGAATAATGGGATAAACGGGGGTAGTTTTCTCAAATCGCGGTACACATTCTCGCGCCTCTCCTATAGTTTTAGAACTACCTACATTCTGACCTAATTGTGCTCGCAGTCACGCCAGAGCCAGGCCCCGAACGGGCACAGGGTGGCGTGCTTGCGGGGACAGAACACTCACGCACAACGTGCCCTTGCTGCCTTTGCTGTCGCGCGCCATCACATAGAGGCGCGCCGCACGGGGAGTACGGGTGTTGTGTGAACTAGAGGAGCCTTCCCTTGCTTATTGGTATTCCGAGAGAACCAGCCTCCCTGGTTTCGGCCACCCCAGACACCGTAGGCAAGCTCATTAAGCTTGGTTACGACGTTGCCGTTCAATCTGGAGCGGGCGACGATTCCAACTACCCCGACTCTCAGTACGAAGAAGCCGGCGCGCGTATCGTCGGCGATGAAGTGTGGCAGTCGGACATCATCACCGCTCTCGACGAGCCCACCGCAGAGCAGCGAGCAGACCTGAAGCCAGGCGCGGCCCTCATCGCCCGTCTTGCCCCTGCGCGCAACGAGCAGCTGATCCAGGAGTTCGCAGACAAGAACGTCACCTCCATCGCCATGGACACCGTGCCGCGTATCAGCCGTGCGCAGTCGATGGACGTGCTGAGCTCCCAGGCGAACATCGCCGGCTACCGCGCCGTGATTGAGGCTGCCAACACCTTCGGCCGCCTGTTCACCGGTCAGGTGACCGCAGCCGGTAAGGTGCCGCCAGCGATCGTCTACGTGATTGGTGCGGGTGTGGCCGGACTGGCCGCCATCGGTACCGCCAACTCCATGGGTGCGATCGTCAAGGCGACGGACTTGCGTCCGGAGACCGCCGAGCAGGTGGAATCCATGGGTGCGGAGTTCGTTGCCATCCAGGCCGAGACCGAAAAGTCTGAGGACGGCTACGCCAAGGAGATGACCGCGGACCAAGCCCAGGCTGCCGCCAAGCTCTACGCTGAGCAGTCCGCCGCCGCAGACATCGTCATCACCACCGCGAACATCCCCGGCCGCAAGTCCCCCGTGCTGCTGACCGCAGCCGACGTTGCCGCCATGAAGCCCGGCTCCGTCATCGTCGATATGGCCGCGGCCAACGGCGGTAACTGTGAGCTGACCGTGCCGGGAGAGATCACCGTCACCGATAACGGTGTGAGCATCATCGGCTACACGGACCTTGCCGGACGTCTGCCTGCACAGGCATCCCAGCTGTACGGTCAGAACATCGTGAACTTGCTGAAGCTCATGACCCCAGGCAAGGACGGCCAGCTGGTCTTCGACCTGGAGGACGAGATCGTTCGCGGTATCACCGTCACGCACTCCACCGGGGAGGCAGCCGGATCGGCCGACATCCTGTGGCCGCCACCACCAGTGAAGGTCTCCGCTGCGCCTGCGCAGCCAGCACCCGCAGCTGCTGCTGCCGCTGGCGACCAGGCCGAGGAGGCCCCTGCCAAGAAGTCCGGCGCGTGGAAGGTCATCGCCGCACTGCTGGGTATCGCTCTGATCTTGGCCAGCCCGATGCAGGTTGCTGCAGAGTACATGCTGCTGATGCTCGCGATCGTGGTGGGCTTCTACGTGATCACTGCGGTGACGCATAAGCTGCACACCCCGCTGATGAGTGAGACCAACGCCATCTCCGGCATCATCCTTGTTGGCGCAATCCTGCAGGTCGGTAGCTCGAATATCGCGGTTGCTGCCCTAAGTTTCGTGGCGATTGTTGTGGCCTCTATCAACATTTTCGGTGGCTTCTTCGTCACCCGCCGCATGCTCACCATGTTCGACGGAGGTAACTAACCCATGAACGCTTTTTATTTCGCACAGGCTGAGGCCACCTCTAAGGTGAGCCCCACCGTCCTGGAATGGACGGATAAGATTACGAACCTCGCGTATATCGTTGCAGCGCTGCTGTTCATCCTGGCCCTGGCTGGTTTGGCCAAGCAGCAGACCGCATCCCGCGGTAATCGCTTCGGCATGGCGGGTATGACCATCGCGCTCATCGCGACGATCGCCAAGGCTGTCATTAACGCGAAGGATGGGGGCGACGCCACCAACGGCCCAATTGTCACCGTTTTGCTGATCGCTGTGGCGATGCTGCTGGGTGCCGCGATTGGTATCCCACGGGCGAAGAAGGTCGAAATGACCGAAATGCCGGAACTCATTGCGATGCTGCACAGCTTCGTGGGTCTTGCGGCAGTGCTGATTGGTGTGAACTCCTTCATCCAGCCCGATGAGAAGACCAAGGCCATCGAGGCCTTCCACCTGGGTGAGGTCTACCTGGGCGTGTTCATCGGTGCTGTGACCCTGACCGGTTCCATCGTGGCGTACCTGAAGCTGAGCGGAAAGATGAACGGTAAGCCACTGGTGCTTCCTGCTCGTCACTTGCTGAACCTGCTGGTAATCATCGTGTCCCTGGTGGGCATGGTTGTGTTCATCGCGTCCGGTCACGACAATCAGGTCCTGTCCTGGATCGCGCTGGTCGTGATGCTGGCCCTGGCTCTGTTCCTGGGATTCCACCTGGTTGCCGCCATCGGTGGTGGCGACATGCCAGTGGTTGTGTCCATGCTGAACTCCTACTCCGGTTGGGCAGCTGCTGCCGCTGGATTCATGCTGGGTAACCCTCTGCTCATCATCGTTGGTGCGCTGGTTGGTTCCTCCGGTGCATACCTGTCCTACGTCATGTGCCAGGCCATGAACCGTAGCTTCGTGTCCGTGATCCTGGGTGGCTTCGGTGGCGAGGCTGCTGCTTCTGACGACCGCGAGTACGGTGAGCACACCGAGGTTAACGCGGCTGAGACCGCGGAGCTGCTGAAGGGTGCGAAGACCGTCATGATCACCCCGGGCTACGGCATGGCTGTGGCGCAGGCTCAGTACCCAGTGGCCACCCTGGTAGAGAAGCTCAAGGCTCAGGGCGTGGATGTTACGTTCGGTATTCACCCTGTTGCTGGCCGCCTGCCTGGCCACATGAACGTGCTGCTGGCCGAGGCTAAGGTGCCGTACGACATCGTGCTGGAGCTGGATGAGGTCAACGACGACTTCGCCGACATCGACGTTGTGCTGGTCATCGGTGCAAACGACACGGTGAACCCGATCGCCGAAGAGCCTGGCTCGCCAATTGCCGGCATGCCTGTGCTGAAGGTGTGGGAAGCAGACAAGGTCATCGTCTTTAAGCGTTCCATGGGCTCCGGTTACGCTGGCGTGCAGAACCCACTGTTCTTCAACGAGAACACGGACATGCTGCTCGGCGATGCAAAGAAGACCGTGGAGGAGATCATCTCCCACCTGTAGAGCCTGACTGCGCTAAAGTTGCGCACGCTCAACGACAGCCGCCGATCACCGCTGGTGATCGGCGGCTTGATCTATGGGGAAGAAATGTTAGGAAAACTATTGATTAGTCTCCCTTGGCTCCAATGCTGCTGATAGTGTTTCACCATGACCCAGGCATCGACGTTTTCTCCAGTGGAAGTCAACTGTGCATCCCGTCCGGAGAAGGACATGGCTCTTGCACAGGCTATCGCTCCGCTGTTTGAACACCTGGTGGGGGACGGTCGCTCTTTCATTGATCCGACCTGCACCATCTGGGCCTCGGAGCCGGCAAAGGACATTGTCGAACGCTTGAGTAGCAAGCCACACACGAATGGCACCAGCATGAACCAGTGGGACATGCTGGACCTTCAGCTTCAAGGAGCGTCCACAGCGACCTTATTGCTTGTGGCCGAGTTGGTGTTCTTGCGTGAACATGCCTTGAGCAACGCAGCTCCTCAGACACGGAAGAAACATGTCACCGGCGTTTTGAAACATTGTGATGACGTGTTTGACTTGCCGGAACAGATGCTCGAATGGCTGGGGCGTCCCACGAAGCATGGCGGTCTGAAAGCGGGCGCGGGGTTCAACCTTAGGCTCAGTGTTCACCTCACCTGGATGGCACGCTTCGTCATCGCATTTCGACAGCTTCCTGAGGAGGAACGACGTGAGTTGGTCGATGATCCGCCACGCCTCCAGACGTTTTTTCTTGGGACTGGTGACGACTGTGCTGACATTCGTTCCATCCTCCAGTTCCTTCTGGTGCCCGAGTATTTCGAGCCGATCTCATCGGCCCCTATGAAAAAGCAGATCCGCAATGGATTTATTGATCTCATTGACACCGATGGTGGTGATTCGCCGGACGTTCTTGACCGCGACTTGTATAACATCCGTACCGCTGTGGCACAGGATCGTCACGGCACATTCCACTACTGGGATGATGAGTTGAGGCCGATGTGGTCAGAAGATCACAATGATGAGGCGATCAATGAGAGTTCTACGCCGCAGTATTGGGTATATGCCCCAGGCCCGAAGGCGTGCTTCTGGGACGAGTTTTATGAGCTGGGAATGATGGCTCTCGGGTGGGATCACCTGGGTGATTTTTCTATGTACCCGAGTCAGGAAGCAGTGTGTGAAGCGCTTCAAGACGAGGCATCGGACAAACGACCCACGAATGCGGCTCGTGCGGTGTGGGAGTTTCACCGAGTCATGAAGATCGGCGATGTAGTCTTTGCCAAGCGCGGACGGAGCCAGATCCTTGGACGAGGAGTAATCACCTCAGAACCCTATTTTGATGAATCGCGAACAGAATACAGATACGTTCGGTCGGTACAATGGGAAGCTCGTGGTGAGTGGGAGGCGCCTATTGCTCTGGTCAATAAAACACTCACGAATATCACCCAGAAGCGCCGTGCAATCGAAGCCGTTGAGGATCTTTTCGCCGCAGAAGACGTTGATATTGTCGTACCGATTCGCCACGTCAAGGGTTACACCGAAGAAGACTTTCTCTCTGACGTCTTCTTTACCTCTGAGCAGTTGGCGCGCCTGCAATCGCTGATGAGCCGCAAGAAGAACGTCATCCTCACCGGTCCTCCTGGAGTGGGCAAGACATTTGTCGCCAAGCGCGCTGCCTTTGTACGCATGGGGGAGAAGGACAGTGCCCGCATTGAGCAGATCCAGTTCCATCAGAGTTATTCCTACGAAGACTTCATGATGGGATTCCGTCCGAACAAGGATGGTGGTTTTGATCTCGTCGATGGTTCCTTCTATACGTTCTGCGAAAAAGCACGGGAAGAGCCGAATCGGGACTTCTTCTTCATAATCGACGAGATCAATCGTGGCAACGTCTCGAAGATTTTTGGTGAGCTCCTCATGCTTGTGGAAGCCGACAAGCGGGGGCACACACTACGGCTGGTCTACAATGATGAACTGTTTTCCGTACCAACGAACGTGTTCATTATCGGCACGATGAATTCTGCTGACCGCAGCCTTGCTGTGATGGATTATGCGCTGCGCCGCCGCTTTGGGTTCTTCGCCATCTCTCCGGCATTTGAAACTGAGGGCTTCCAGGCATGGATGGAGGAAGTCAAAAGCCCAGCATTCGACAGATTGGTCGCTCTCATCCAGCAGCTTAATTCCGAGATTGAAGAGGATCCGCGCCTGGGTCGCGGATTCATGATCGGGCATAGCTATCTGTCTAAGAGCGCTGCACAAGACGGCGATGAAGAGTGGCTGTATTCAGTGGTGGAAGATGACCTCATTCCACTCATTGAGGAGTATTGGTTTGATGATCCGGGACTAGTGGAGACATGGGCTCAGCGCTTGCGTTCGGTGGTCGAGTGACCACGGGCGAGAGCGTGGAACCTCGGGTTTTGCGCAACATGTACGTGATGTTGGCCTATGCCTTCAATGCGATTGAACGCGCTGGGACATCCAGTTTTCACGCGGAGAACTGCGACAATCTGCATGAACTGTGCGCGGAAATCTTGTTGCAGGGAATTACGAACCAAACCCAGCGCGGGCTTCACCGTGATTACCTGAACTTGAGCGAGGAACTGCACACAGTCCGTGGCCGAATTGATTTCTCCACCACTCTGTCTACTGGCGCGCGTGGGAGAGGGGCTGTTGTCTGCGATCACGATGAGTACGTGCTGGACACACCTCACAATCGAATTCTTGCCAGCGTACTTCAACTGCTTTTCGTTGCAGGTGATCTATCGACCGCTCGACGTAGACGCGTACACGATGCTCTGCGTCTTTTTCGTGGTGTCACCATCGTTGCGCCACGGAGCATTCGGTGGCGCGATGTTCATTACACCCGAATGACTGCGGACTACCGTCTCATGCATGGCGTGTGCAGGCTCGTCGTTGAAGGATTATTACAAAGAGAGGGGCTCGGCGAACAGCACTTAGCGTCCTGGTTTAGCCCAGAACAGGAAAGCGCGTTGTATGAGCGTTTCCTTCTTCGTTACTTTCAACGCCATCATCGACACCTCGCCCCGTCTGCTTCCCATATCGAGTGGGACGTTGATGAGGTTTTTTCTGGCGCTGAACAGCTCCCCACGATGCGTTCGGATGTCATACTCTCTGGCAATGGAAAGGCGCTGATTATTGATGCCAAGTATTATGGCCGCTCAATGAGAGCACGCTTCGGTCAGCCGAAGGTGGACTCAGGGCACTTGTATCAAATCTTAAGCTATGTGAGCAATCGTGCAGCGAAGACCTCAAGAGAGGTGATGGGCCTGCTTTTGTACGCCAAGACCAACGAAGCTGTGACACCTGCGCTCGATACCTCGATCCACGGCCATCGCATCGCGGCGAAAACCCTTGATCTCATGGCGCCGTGGGATGCAGTACGTGCACAGCTTGATGATGTTGTCGCATGGGCGAATCTCACAGAGCTTTATTGAACGCGCCGCAGTTCCTGTCTAGATGTCAACGTCTATTCAAACGGAATAAAACTAGGGGTAATTCAGTCAAGACTCTCGACATCAATCATCTCCGCGCGTAGTGTCAAGGGTAGTGACAGTTTTGTTTACTGTAGGGTGCAGAGGTCGAGCAGCGGCGGGAGCGCTTATAGGAGCGTCGACAGCTTGCTTCAGCGAGGGGCTGAAAGGTTGCCATGAAAGAGAAATATTCGAAATTTTGGAACTCTTTTTACAATCCTTGGACTATTATATTTATTGTAGCCATAGGGTTTATGTTTTCATTGCTGATGATTCTGATTATCGGAGATGACTGGGGCGGGTACCTGCTTTTGACTCCAGTATATTTGCTTCTATTTTTTGCAATAGTAAAGACGCGAAAGAATATTGGAACAGATAAATAGGTTCCTGTTAATGCTTAATACGTCCAATTTGTTTTATGTAGCGTCTTGCTGTCCCTTCAGATAGCCAGAGATCTCCTACTCGATGAAGCAGGAGAGATGCATCTTTCTTGCGGTGAAACCTAGCGGCTTCCATTGAGTATCAATAAGTACAGCACTGTGCCCTGGGGTTGGGTCGTGTCCACTATGTGCGGGTAACCCACGAGGATTACCGTGGGTCACTGATTTTCCCCACTCATGGACGCAACCCCTTAACGAACAGCGTCGATCATCTTCTCCGCCAGCTGCGCCGAGGACTGCGGATTCTGCCCCGTGAACAGCGCCCCGTCCACCTTCGTGTACGGACGGTAGGGTAGTGTGGCCTTGTGGAACTTAAGCCCGGCCTCCACAAGGCGGTCCTCCAGCAGCCATTTGGTATTCCGAACATTCGGGTTCAGCATTTCCTCCACATTGGACAGCGCCGTGATGTTCTTTCCGGCAAAGGGGGTGTGGCCGTCCGAATCCACGGTGGCCAAAATGGCGGCAGGTGCGTGGCACACCAGCCCCAGAATCTGATTGTTGGCCAGGCGTTCGCTCAAGATTGTGGCTGAATCCTCATCCGTGACCAGGTCTTCCATCGGCGCGTGGCCGCCGGGGTAGAACACCACGTCGTATTCCTCGTGCGTGGCGGCAGCGTCCTTCAAAGAAATGGTGTTTTCTAGAACATCCTGCAGGGCGTCGAGCCGCTTACGGAATCCATTCGTCTTCGGCGGCAATCCACCGGCGAGCCCCAGGGACGCCTCGTCCACCACCGGGGTTTTTCCTTCGGGGGAGGCAACGGTGATGTCGAAACCGGCGGCGTCGAATAGGTCATAAGGGACCACGAATTCCTCGGCCCAGAAGCCCGTGGGCTGCGTCTTGCCCTCCTTCAGGGTGAGTTCGCGGGCGGCGGACATGATGAATAGTGCTGTGCTCATGCCTTCGAGCCTACCGATCCTTGATGTAGGACGTAGGGAATAGACTGTCCGCATGACTGCGATACGTGAAAGCCGCCGATTCGGACACACCCTCCGCGAGCACGTGATTGAGGTGCCGTGGGACCCGTTCGACCCCGCTGCCCACGCGGACACCTTCGAGCTTTTCGCCCGCGAAATCATCCCTCCCGGCGGCGAGGACCTGCCCGTCTTGCTGTATCTGCAGGGCGGGCCGGGCTTTCCCGCGCCGCGCCCGGCTGAACCTGCGGGCGTGATCGCGAAGGCCTTGGAGCGCTACCGCGTGGTGCTGATGGACCAGCGGGGCACGGGGCGGTCGCACCGCATTGACCGACGTAGCCCCGCCATCGACCGTCGTGCGGACCGTTTGGCGTTGCTGCGCCAGGAATATATTGTCTCCGACGCCGAATCTCTTCGCGAACACCTCGGACTCAAAAAATGGTCCCTGTTTGGTCAGAGCTTCGGAGGGTTCTGCATCACCACCTACCTCTCTATGTGCCCTGACAGCGTGGATCGCGCGTTTCTCACCGGCGGGTTACCTTCGGTGACCAGGGGAGTGGACGACGTGTATCGCTCCACCTACGGCAAGCTCGCTGTCCGGCATGAGCGCTTCTTCCGAGAATGTCCGTGGGCGGAGAGCCGCATTGCGGAGATTGTGGATCATCTGGATAACTCTGATGAGCGGCTTCCCACGGGCGAGCGTTTATCGTCTCGGCGTTTCCGCACTATTGGCATTGAGCTGGGGCGCGGGCACGGCTTCGATACCCTGGCCTACCTGCTGGAGGACCCCTTCCGAGTCGTACGAGGGGAGAAGTCCCTGAAGACGGATTTCCTGGCGGACGTGGGCGCGCGAGTGAGCTTCGAGGACGGCCCGCTGTACGCCGCGATCCACGAGTCCATCTACGGTGGCGTGGCGGGAGACCCCCAGACCAGGTGGGCTGCGCACCGCGTGCGCGAGGAGTTCGAGGAGTTCGCGGAGGAACCCTCGGGCAGGATCTTCCTCACCGGCGAGCACATCTACCCGTGGCAGTTCCAGGAGGACCCGGCATTGCATGCCTTCGCCGACGCGGCTGAAGAGTTAGCGCAGCGATCGTGGGAACGCTCGCCCTATGATGTGGCGGCGCTGGGGGAGGCGCAGGCTGTGGCGTCGGCGGCGATCTACGTCGATGACATTTTTGTGCCGTTCGAGGAATCTCTGGAGACGGCAGCGGCCTACCGGGATCTCCGGCCGATGATCACGAACGCGTTCCAGCACAACGGCATTGCACACGACGGAAAGGGGATCATGAGTGAGCTGATGAGACTGGCTGATGACCACTAGCCTCGCAGGGCTGTAGTGGTTGGCCCGGAGGGCTGTATTGGACTAGCCTCGCAGAGCGATGTCGAACTCCCGAGCCGCGCGGCGAAGGATAGGGCCGAACTTTGTGGCGGGGTGCGGGCCCATACGATCGACAGGCCCGGACAGGGAGAGGGCTGCGATCATGGTACCGCTGGCGTCGAATATAGGGACGGATGCGGAACCCAGCGATGGATCGCGTTCGGCGGAGGATTCGGCAATTTCGGTGGCGCGGATCTCCGCAAGATCGGCGGCGGTGAACGCGGCGTGCGGCAACACCTGAGACAGTAAGGTATCCGAGGCATAGGCCATAAGGATTTTGGCCGCGGAGCCCGCGGCGAGGGACATGCGGTGGCCCACGGGGACGATGTCGTGCAAGCCCGTGGAAGGGTTGGCATTGGCGATGCACACGCGATCCAGTCCGGAAATACGGTAGAGCTGGACGGATTCGCCGGTTTCCGCCAGAAGCTTCGGCAGGATGTGCTCGGCGGCCTCCTCCAGGCGCGAGTTGGAGGTGGGGGCCATCTCGGTGAGTGCGGGGCCAGTGGTCCAGGCGCCATCGTGGTCGCGTTCGATCAGTCTATGCTTTTCTAAAGCAACGGCGATGCGGTGTGCCGTGGCGCGTGGAAGACCGGTGATGTCGCACAGATCGGTCAGGGTTCTCGGTTCTGCGGAAATGACCGTGAGGATGAACACCGCGCGGTCGAGAACCTGGATGCCACTCGTTGCAGGCACTTCGCTATTCTGTCCCATAATCTGATATTATACATTCCATTCCGTGGAACAGGAAAGTAAAAGTACTTCACAGAGGAGAGAACGTGACCAACGAACCCTTAACCCTCGCCGAAAAAGTGTGGCGAGACCACGTCGTATCCCCCGGTGACAACGGCGGGCCAGACCTTCTCTACATCGACCTGCACCTCGTTCACGAGGTGACCTCTCCCCAGGCCTTCGACGGACTGCGCCAGGCAGGCCGCCCCGTACGCCGCCCGGACCTCACCATCGCCACTGAAGACCACAATGTTCCCACTGTCGGAGTGACGACCGGCAACCTGCTGGAAATCCAGGAGCCTACCTCCCGGCTTCAGGTCTCTACTCTGCGCGATAACGCGAAAGAGTTCGGCATTCGCCTGCACCCCATGGGCGACATCGAGCAAGGCATTGTCCACCAGGTGGGACCACAGCTGGGCCTGACGCAGCCCGGCATGACGGTGGTGTGCGGTGACTCCCACACCTCCACCCACGGCGCCTTCGGCTCCATCGCTATGGGCATCGGAACCTCCGAGGTTGAGCACGTCCTGGCTACCCAGACCCTGCCCCTGAAGCCCTTCAAGACCATGGCTATCGAGGTCAGCGGTGAATTGCAGCCAGGCGTAACCTCCAAGGACCTGATCCTGTCCATCATCGCCAAGATCGGAACCGGTGGCGGCCAGGGCTACATCATTGAGTACCGCGGCGAAGCTATCGAAAAGCTCTCCATGGAAGCCCGCATGACCATCTGTAACATGTCCATCGAGGCAGGCGCACGCGCCGGCATGATCGCACCGGACCAGACCACCTTTGACTACCTGGAAGGCCGCCCGCACGCGCCGAAGGGCGAAGAGTGGGACAAGGCCGTGGAGTACTGGAAGTCCCTGCGCACCGACGAGGACGCCACGTTTGACACGGTGGTGGAGATCGACGGTTCGGCACTGACCCCCTTTGTGACCTGGGGAACCAACCCAGGCCAGGGCCTGCCACTGAGCGAATCCATCCCACAGCTGGAAGACTTCACGAACGATTCCGACCGTGCAGCCGCAGAGTCCGCCATGGAATACATGGGGCTCACGCCAGGAACGCCACTGCGCGACATTGCCATTGACACAGTGTTCTTGGGGTCCTGCACCAACGCGCGGATCGAAGACTTGCGCATCGCCGCGGAGGTTCTGAAGGGACGCACGGTGTCCAACGACGTGACCATGCTGGTTGTTCCGTCCACCGCCCGCGTGAAGGCTCAGGCAGAAGAGGAAGGTCTGGACAAGATCTTCGAAGCTGCCGGTGCACAATGGCGTACCGCCGGATGCTCGATGTGCCTGGGTATGAACCCAGATCAGCTCCAGCCAGGGGAGCGTTCCGCATCCACGTCCAACCGAAACTTCGAAGGCCGACAGGGCAAGGGCTCCCGCACTCACCTGGTGTCCCCACCAGTGGCTGCTGCCACGGCAGTGCTTGGCCACCTTGCATCACCTGCAGACCTGGAACCGGTCGCGTCGGCATCCAACTAAAGACGAGAGACAAGAAGTTACGACGATGGAAAAATTCACTACTCACACTGGCGTTGCAGCGCCGTTGCAGCGCAGCAACGTCGATACCGACCAGATCATCCCAGCTGTCTATCTGAAGCGCGTCACCCGCACCGGATTTGAAGACGGCCTGTTTGCGGCCTGGCGCAAAAACGAAGACTTCGTACTGAACCAAGAGCCATACAAGAACGCATCCGTGTTGGTGGCGGGCCCGGACTTCGGTACCGGCTCCTCACGCGAACACGCTGTGTGGGCGTTGATGGACTACGGCTTCCGCGTGGTGCTCTCCTCCCGCTTCGCGGATATTTTCCGCGGTAACTCCGGCAAAGCAGGCCTGCTGGCAGCGAAGCTGGAGCAGGAGGACATCGAGCTGATCTGGAAGCTGCTGGAGCAAACTCCCGGCATGGAGGTCACGGTGAACCTGGAGGACCGCATTGTCACCGTGGGAGAGAACGTGTTCCCCTTCGAGGTTGATGACTACACCCGCTGGCGACTAATGGAAGGCCTGGATGACATCGGGCTGACCTTGAGGGATGAAGAGGCTATCTCTCGTTTTGAAGCTGAGCGTGCGTCTTTCAAGCCAAAGACCCTGTAAATTATTCTAGGGTTTAGGCCGTTAACACGTAGGCCTTAAGACGAGAGAATCAGTCTCTCCAAAAGCGCAGTCACGCAGCCATAGATGATCGTTGCTATGGCTGCGGCAGCCACGGGCGTGATCAGAAAACATATCACTCCGAAGGCGAACAGCGCCTCAATAAGCTCCTGACCTGCTTTATTGTGGGTCGGGAGCAACTTTATTGAAATACGCGCTGCCAGGAATTCCGCCGCGAGGCTACAGGGGAAGAAAAGTATCACGAGAAGCGCGATGGATATCGGAGACTGCATGTGTGGATGCCATTCTGCCCCTGGAAAGAAACACACCGTACCCCAGAGAATGAGGACAAAAGGGATGGCGAGAATTGCTCCAAGGATCCCTGCTAGTCCGGTCGCTCCGAGAGTATCTTTACGTTCTTTCCTCACGCAATAGAATACTACTCAAAAACTAACCTGTGAGGGTCACTTTACATAAAACTCTCGCGCGGAGCCCGGGCTGGGGTGAGGAGACCCGGACAAGGGGGGGGGGAGGAGAATACTGCGCAGCTACTTCACCGGAAACGGGGAGGCCAAATAGTCCGCGCCCACCAGCTTGTCTCCAGAGAAATGGAGCACCCACGCGGAGGCCTTTTTCACGCGAATATCGTCTACTACCAGCACCTCAGGATCCAACAGTCGCTCCAGGATGCCTGGGATGGCAGTGCCTTGAGACACGATGGCAGTCACAGACTTCAGCGGCGCGGAGGTGACCGTGTCAATCAGTGCCTCGACAACCGCCTCCGGGTTCTCCTCGAAAGCCGCATCGCCAAAGCGAGGATCCACCTGGACATCCAACCCCAGGGCGTCGGCCAGCGGTTGCGCGGTGTGCTGGCACCTGTCGGGCTCGGCCGAGACGATGGCATCAGGCTGGTAGCCCGTGAGTTGTGGAACTAGCAATTCCGCCTGGCGGCGTCCCTTTTTCGCCAGCGGGCGGAGGTTATCGTCCCCGCCCCAGCCCTTGCGATCATGAGCCTTGGCGTGGCGAATGAGGATCACGCGGCGATCACACTGGCGGGTGACATGATCCACACCCGACAGGATGACTTCGCGGTCTAGGTCGTAGCTCACCAACTCGGCAGCCTGGGCGGCGGGAAGCCACCGCAGTTCGTCTACCTCATCATTGGCCACGAATTCACCACTGAGTACCTGCGCGGTCCAGTAGTAGACCACCTTCGTACGGTCCTTCACGGGATACTTCACGAAGCCCAGCAGCCAGCCCAAGCGCGGGCGCAATCCTGTTTCCTCGAAGATCTCACGGACCGCGGTACCCGTGAGGTTTTCGCCCGCGTCCACCTTTCCCTTCGGCAGTGACCAGTCGTCGTAATGAGGACGGTGGACAACTGCTACCTCGAGCTCCTCGTCTTTACCTCCGTCGGCTGTGCGGTCGGCAATGCGCCAGAGGAGTGCACCGGCTGCGAAGGTGGGCTTCGCGAACTCCTGTGCTGGTTTCGATCCAATGCGGGACACATGGCCAACTTCGTGGTGTGCCAAAGCAATGGAGGTGGATAGGTCGCCGGTCCCGTTGTGGGAAATCACGTGTGAATCCTTTCACAGCCTTGCGGTATGTTTGTATGAAACTATTGCCCAATATCGTATAACGAGCTCTTGGGTACGTGCATAACCGTGCACACCACAGTCTCATGGCGTAACCGCCACGGTGAACACGTTACGGCCCCCAAGTCAGGGGGCCAGTCACAGAAGAACACACAGAGGAAAGCGACAACAGCAATGCAGGTAGCGGTAATGGGTGCAGGGTCGTGGGGAACGACCATGGCCAAGGTGTTCGCCGACGCTGGTAACCAGGTTCGCCTGTGGGCTCGCCGGCAGGAAGTATCCGACGAAGTCAACGCCCAGCACACCAACTCCCGCTACCTCGGCGACATCACGCTACCCGAGAATCTCCAGGCCTCGTCTGACGCGGAGGAGTGCCTAGAGCAGGCGGACATCGTTGTGCTGGGGGTGCCCTCGCAGACGCTGCGCGATAACCTCCAGCAGTGGAGGGGTCACATCGGCGGGGCGGCGTCGGTCGTTTCCCTGGCCAAGGGGATCGAGCACAGCACAGGGCTGCGCATGAGCCAAGTCATCTCGGACGTGGCCGACGTGGAGCCAGAACGCGTGGCCGTGTTGACGGGCCCGAACCTGGCGAAGGAAGTGGCCCAGGGCCAGCCCGCGGCAACCGTGGTGGCCTGCGTGGATGAGGATCGCGCCAAGGTCATTCAATCGGCCGCGGCGGCCCCGTACTTCCGCCCGTACACCAACACGGATGTGATCGGCTGCGAGATCGCCGGAACCTCGAAGAATGTGATCGCGTTGGGCTGTGGAATGGCCGCAGGCATGGGCTTTGGCGATAACACCGCAGCCACCGTCATTACCCGTGGCCTGGCGGAGACCACGCGTCTGGCGCTGCAGCTGGGCGCGGATCCTCGGACGTTGGCGGGTCTCGCCGGGATGGGGGACCTGGTGGCAACGTGCACCTCCCCGCTGTCGCGCAACCGCAGTTTCGGCGTCCGGATGGGCAAGGGGGACACCCCACAGCAGGCAGCGGAAGCCACGAAAGGTCAGGTTGCGGAGGGCGTGATTGCGTCGGAATCCATCGTTGCGCTGGCGGCCCAGCACGACGTGGAAGTGCCGATCGCCGAGGCAGTAGCCGCGGTGTGCCATCACGGCATGGATGTGGAGGACATGGTCATGTCCCTGCTTGGTCGCTCCCGGAAGTCCGAACTGTAGGCCTGTAGAATCGTTGAGCGTGACTACTACCTCCAGTGATTCTGTGACCAACCCGACCGCAACAACCACCGCAACGCCCAGCGCAACTGCCGGCGCCACCGCCGCTACACAGCACGACCGCACCCCCTTGCGCGTGGTGGTGCTCTACGGCGGCCAATCCACGGAGCACTCCGTGTCCTGCATTTCCGCCGGCGCGATCATGGACCACCTGGATCCCGAGCGGTACACCGTCATCCCCGTGGGCATCACCCAGGATGGCGCGTGGGTGCCGGGGCAGTCGGATACCGCACAGCTTCGCGCCGAGGGTCGGACAATGCCCACGGTGGAGGATCAGGGCACGCACCTGATGCCAGTGCTGGGGCAGACTGCCGGCGAGCCAGCAGAGCTGCGCGTGGTGACCGGGCAGCAGGCCGGCGAGACGTTCGCTTCCTTTGACCTGGTCTTTCCCGTGCTGCACGGCGTCAATGGTGAGGACGGTACCGTGCAGGGACTGCTGGACCTGGCGGGCATTCCCTATGTGGGCAACGGGGTTCTCGCCTCCGCCGCGGGCATGGACAAGGTGTTCACCAAACGCCTGGCCCGCGTGGCGGGGATTCCCGTCGGCCAGGAGATCGTGCTGGAGCAGCAGCGGCCGCTGACCGCCGAGGAACAGGAGCAGCTAGGTCTGCCCGTGTTCGTCAAGCCTGCCCGCGGTGGCTCATCCATCGGCATCAGCAAGGTCGATCGCTGGGAGGACGTCGATGCGGCCATTGACCTGGCCTTCGCCCACGACTCGAAGGTGCTGATCGAGTCCATGATTCATGGCCGGGAGGTGGAGTGCGGCGTGCTGCAGCACCCGGATGGCTCCCTGGTCGCGTCCGTTCCGGCGATGCTGGAAGGTACGGAAGATGGCGCGGAGGGATTTTATGGATTCGACGCCAAGTATGTCGACTCGACAGTCTCCGCCTCCATCCCGGCCCCGTTGACCGAGGAGGATACGCGGCAGGTTCAACAGTGGGCGATCGAAACCTTCCGGGCACTCGGCTGTGAGGGCTTGGCCCGCGTGGACTTCTTCGTGACAAAAAACGGCCCCGTGCTCAATGAGATCAACACCCTGCCTGGATTCACCCCAATCTCCATGTACCCGCAGATGTTCCTGGCGCAAGGCATGGAGTACGAGCAGCTGCTGGACACGCTGATCCAGCGCGCTCGCGTGGCGCGCTAGTTGGTGCTGTTCTCCGGCTTTTCCGGCTTTTCCGGCGCGAGCGTGTCAGCTACAGTGTCCGTGATCGTGGAGATCACCTCGTTGCCCTCGGAGCCGGGCATGGACAGGGCCACAATGGCCTCGCGTCCTAGCGCGAACCACCGGCCAGAGGTGGATCCGCGCGCCAGGCCCGGTTCGTCGAACCAGGGAACCTCGCCCACCTGGCTGAGCACCGCGCCTGGCGTGTAGCTGTCGGGCAGTTCCACGCCACACCGCACCACGATGGGCTCCTGGCCGTCGGCCAACCACGTGCGGGACTGGCTGGTTGCGCCCTTGATGGCGGACGTGTCCCGGAGTGTGTAGTCACCGATGGTCTTCGGCAGCGCGTCTAAAAAGCGTGTGCACTGCTGAGGGTGGCCGTCGCCTTCCAGCCGCGTGGAGGACAGGGGGAAGGGCTTCGGCTTCGGTGCCTTGGAGGTATCAATGTGGACAGCCAGCGCGGAGCTTGCGTCCTCCAGCGCGGTGCCGATGGGCGCCTCCGTGGTGATCGCGACCGTGGGAGCACCACCCAGCTGGTAGTAGGTTCTCATGTGGGAGCCCGGTGTGGCATCCGTGACGGTCAGCCAGTGCACGTCCTTGATGGTGTTCGTCTTGGACAGTACCGTGTACTGGTCAGGGGCGTACACGCCACAGCGCAGCGTGAGCTGTTCCCCCTTCGCATTCTTATACGCCTTGGTGCCCTCCGGCGCCGGCTCCACAATATCGACGTTTTTAAACGCCCCCAGGGAGTCCGGCAGGTTAGCGATGACGTCGTCGCAGGCGCGCGAACCTGCTTCCGGCGCGTCAATGGGGCTCACCGCAGCGGGAGTGTATGTGGTGCGGTCCGTCATGATCCGCGCCCCGGCGATCACTGCCACGATGAAAGCCACCGCCAGGATGATCGATAACACGACGGCAAGCTTCGGAGGGGTAGTGTTGTGAGGGTCTTGGGGTGTCTCCGCTGCAGTATCCACAGTGGACATTGTAGGAACGGGCTCCGTGAGATAGGAAATTATTGTGTTTTGTGCCGAGTTGTAGGTTGCCACCATGCCCCATGCGATTGATGCGTTAGATCCTTCTGCCCTCACTCTGTCCGAGGCGGGTGAGGCACGCACGATTCGCGCGATCCGCCAGGCCGCCCCCAGCGACCTTAACGGGGACGACGCCGCCGTGATCCCCACCACCGGCACCAATTCCCGCATTGTGTGCTCCACGGACATGCTGGTGGAGGGCCGCCACTTCCGTTTCGACTATTCCACCCCGCACCAGGTGGGCCGCAAGGCCGTGGCCCAGAACTTCGCCGACATTCAGGCGATGGGTGCACGCCCCACCTCCTTGCTGTTCGCACTGGCCGCACCACAGGACATGCTGCTGCGGGATGTCGAAGACATTGCCCGCGGCATGTACGACGCCGCCATCCCCTGGGCCGCCGAGCTGGTTGGTGGCGACGTAGTGCGCAGCGACACCCTGGTCATCACCATCACCGCCGTCGGCGAACTCACGGGCCCCGATGCCCCCTTAACCCTCGACGCCGCCTGCGTGGGACACAGAATCATCGCCCACGGGAACCTGGGATGGTCGGCCGCCGGGCTGGACATCCTCCAGGCCTGCGGAGGACGAGACGGCGTTCCGGACGACCCCATCCTGCGCACGTTGGTGGACTGGCACTGCGCCCCGGAGTTTCCCGTGGGACGCGGCTTCGTGGCACGCGCCACGGGAGCCGCCAGCCTCACGGACATCTCCGATGGGCTGATCCGCGATGTCACCGCCATGGCTGAGCGTTCGGGCGTGGTATTCGACCTGGACAGGGAAGCCCTCGTGCCCTCTCGCGAGCTGCGCCACGCCCAGCAGTTCCTGGCGGACAAAGGTATAGACATAGACCCCTGGGACTGGGTCTTGAACGGGGGAGAAGACCACTGCCTCGTGGGAACCACCGATACCCGCATGCCCAGCGGCTACCGCCACTTAGGATGGGTGCGCAGCGCACACGACGTGACGGACACCCCCGTCCTGCTGGACGGCGCACCCGTCACCAACGACGGCGGTTGGGAGTCGTTATGAGCGCCATCCACCCCGCATGGGAACTGCCCGACACCACCCCAGTCCTGCAGGCCGTTCGGCGACGCACGCCGGAGGAACGCACGCTTCCGGCGTCGGAGAAAATAATGAGAGCATTCCGCAACGACCCACGCGACGTCCGCGTGGTGATCGTGGGACAAGATCCCTATCCCACCCCCGGCGACGCCATGGGCCTGGCCTTTTCCAGCAACGCCACGAGTATCCCGAAATCGCTGCGCAATATTTATAAGGAATACGAGGACGACCTCGGCCTGCCCGCA
The DNA here is from genome assembly GCF_024701495.1 of Corynebacterium sp. zg254. NCBI lineage: Bacteria > Bacillati > Actinomycetota > Actinomycetes > Mycobacteriales > Corynebacteriaceae > Corynebacterium > Corynebacterium sp. zg254. The sequence continues at coordinate 353,683 of NZ_WIAR01000001.1, read as the reverse complement.
CCCCAGCACGGCGACATCTCCGCATGGGCGGACCGGGGCGTGTTGCTGCTGAACCGCGTGCTGACGGTGGAGGCGGGGCAGGCTGGTGCCCACCGCAACCTCGGATGGGAAGCCATCACCGAAGCCGCCGTACGGCAGGTGGCCCGCAACCCGCACCTCGTGGCGATCCTCTGGGGGAAGGCGGCACAATCGCTGGCGCCCATCATCGGCGAGGAGCGCTGCATCTGCAGCCCCCACCCCTCACCGCTTAGCGCATACCGCGGATTCTTCGGATCGAAGCCCTTCAGCCGCGCCAACGCCCTGCTCCAAGAGCAAGGCGGAGAAGCGATCGACTGGCGGCTACCGGCCTGAGGCGTGTGGCAGTCCTCACAGGCACGGCAGTAACCACAACCGTGTAACACGAACACGATAAGCTGACACACATGGACGAGCACCTCGATGGCCCACTGATCGAGCAGTGGGCGCGCCGGGCAACAACCGGGTTACAGAATCAGCAGGCTGACATCAACAGCCTCAATGTGTTCCCGATCCCGGATTCCGATACCGGCACGAACATGGCCCTGACGATGGGCAGCGCCGTGCGCGCGATGGACGAGGTGCTGGAGGCCGCGGGGGAGGATCGCAGCGCGAGCCTGGTGGAGGTGACGAACGCCCTGGCCAAAGGTGCTGTGCTGGGGGCGCGCGGCAACTCCGGGTTGGTGCTGAGTCAGGTGCTGCGCGCTCTGGCGGAGAGCGCCACCCGGGGGCCGATCGACGGTGATGCGCTGGCCACCATGCTGGCTCACGCGTCCGACTTCGCGCGCGAGGCTATTTCCACGCCGGTGGAGGGGACCGTGATCTCGGTGCTGGCGGCGGCGGCCGAAGGGGCGCGGGCTGCGGTGGAGGAATCTCTGAGCTTCTCCGAGATCGTGCGGCAGTGCTTGGACAGCGCCGAGGTGGCGCTGGAACAGACGCCACAGCACCTGGACGTGCTGGCACAGGCCGGCGTGGTGGACGCCGGAGGCAAAGGGTTCGTGGTGATGATGCAGGCGCTTGCTGACCTGGTGGAGGGGGCGCCGGAGCTGGAACGTGAGGTGCAAGCGCACGCAGTCGTGCAGCAGGAAGTGGAGGTGATGTTTGCCTTCGAATCGGACGACCCGGGTGTTTTGGAGGAGATGCGGGGGATCCTGGAGGACCAGGGTAACTCCGTGGTGGTGGGGCCGATCAGTGCTACCCAAGTGATGATGCACGTGCACACGCGGCACGCCGGGCCCATCATCGAAAAGGCCTTTGCGCTGGGGCGCGTCTCGGGTCTGCGCATCGAGGTGCTTCCCCTGGTGGAGGACGCCACCGCATCGCCTGCTGCCACGCTGCCCATCATCGCTCTGTGCCCGGGGCCTGGCGGCTCAGACGGCGATGACGCACGTGGCGGCGTGCGTGAACTCTTCGAGCAGCTGGGCGCACAGACCGTCAGCAGCGAGGCGGATATCGACCGCGTGCTGGCCTCTGCGCACGAGCCCACGCTGGTCCTGCTGAACGGTCAGGATGCGTCCCTGGTGCGGGAGAGGGCCAGCGACCGGCACTTGGAGTTCATCGAGACCTTCTCCATCGTGGGCGGATTGGCCGCCGTGGCTGTGTTCGACGCTACGGCAGACTGGGAAGACACCGTAGATGACATCATCACTGCCGTGTCCACGCAGCGCACCGTGCACCCCGAATACCAGGTGGTCTGCGCGTCCCTGCCGGCGTTCATGGACGAGCTGCTGGGCGATGGTGGCGAATTGATGACCCTCCTGTGGGATGGGGACGAGGCCGTGGAGGCCGGAGTATCCCGAGCAATCGACCACATCAAGACTCACCACGAGGGGTTGGAACTACAAGTCATCCACACCCCGGGGCTGGGCCTACCTGTGGAAATTGGCGTGGAATAAGGGGGAGGACACATGCTGGGCTGGATAGATCGTCGACCACTGGGATTGTTGGTGAGCCCCGACCGGGCGCGCACACTCTCTGGTAAGCCCGGCCTGAAAACGGTCTACGACCTCCTGACCAACTATCCGCGTAATTATGCGCGGATGGGCGACCCCACAGCGATGGAGCCCATGGAACCAGGGGAGATGTACACCTGCGTGGCGGAGATCCTCCACGCCCAGGAGAGGGAGAACTACTCTGGCCGCGGACCGCGACGATACATCACCTTCTCCTTCAGCGATGGCGTGGTGCGGCTGGACTCGGCACTGTTCGGCAACCCCGCGATGCACCGCAGCGTGTTGGTTCCCGGCTCCATCGTGCTGCTCTACGGGAAATTGGATATTTTCAACGACCGGTGGCAGCTCAAAAACCCCTCCTACGTGTCCATGTTCCCCGCGGACGGGGCGCGCTTTGGCGCCTATGGTCCTTTAAAAACCATCGTGGACATCACCGGGAGCGAGGCCGAGGCGCAGAAGATCCTGAACCGTCCGTGGTTGCCCTTCTACGGTCGACGCAGCGGCACCACCACCGCTGAGCTCACCGGTGTGGTGAACCAGGTGCTGGGCCAGCTGGACCCGATCCCCGAAGTACTCCCTACAGGGGAGGACGCACCAGCATGGCCCGCGGACCCAGAGGGAGAGCAGATGATCCCCCTGGATACAGCTCTGCGCCAGATCCACCAACCCCCGGCGGAGGGGCCGCACGCCGCGCTGTTCCGCCTGAAATTCAACGAGGCGCTGTCCTTGCAGCTGGTGATGGCCCTACGGCGCGCCGACGCTACCGTGCGCTCCGGCTTCGCCATGGCTGTGTCCGAGGACTCGGACAGCGCCCGCGCCAGCATGCTCGCCCACCTGCCGTACACCTTGAGCCCCGGCCAGGAACACGCCGTGGAGACCATCTCTGCGGCACTGCATTCCGAGACGCCGGCAAACCTGATGCTGCAGGGCGATGTGGGTGCTGGCAAGACCATCGTCGCACTCCTGGCGATGCTCCAAGCTGTCGACGCCGGCTATCAATGCGCCTTCATCGCTCCCACAGAAGTGCTGGCCGCTCAACACGCCCGCACGCTCGTAGAACTTCTGGGCTTAAGCCCCGAAGGTTCCCGCGTGGGCGTGACATTGCTGACGGGATCACAGAAGACCTCCGAACGAAAGGCTGCGCTGCTGGACATCGTCAGTGGCCAGGCCGATATTGTGGTCGGCACCCATGCGCTGATTCAGGATACCGTGGAGTTCTTTAACCTAGGCCTGGTGGTAGTGGACGAGCAGCACCGCTTCGGCGTGCGTCAGCGCGACTTCCTGCGGGAACGCAGCCCCGCGGATGCCACGCCGCACATGCTGGTCATGACCGCCACCCCAATTCCACGCACCGTGGCCATGACCATGTTCGGTGACCTGGAACCCGTACGCCTCGAAGGCCTGCCGCAGGGCCGAGGAGAGGTGTCCACGGTGGTGGTTCCCCTGGGCAATCCTGCCTGGTTCCGACGCATCTGGACCCGCATGGCGGAGGAGGCGGCAGTGGGCCACCAGGCCTTTGTGGTGGTGCCGAAGATCGAAGGCGAGGACGGGGTGGAAGCCTGGGCAGAACGCATCCGCACCACTTTCGCACCGCAGCTTCAGGTGGGGATGGTGCACGGCCGCATGCCCGCCGAGGACAAAGACGAGATCATGCAAGCCTTCGCAGCGGGGGAGTATGACGTGCTCGTCGCCACCACCGTGATCGAAGTGGGCGTGGACATCCCGAACGCCACCATGATGGTGGTGGTCGACGCCGAAAACTTTGGCGTATCCCAGCTGCACCAGTTGAGAGGGCGCGTGGGCCGTGGAGCCGCAGATGCCGTGTGTTTGTTGGTGACCGGTATGGAGGAGACTTCGGCGTCGTATCAACGATTAATCGCGGTGGCAGACACACACGACGGTTTTGACTTGGCCGAGTTGGACCTCAAGCAGCGCACGGAGGGGGACGTTCTCGGGCAACGGCAATCGGGCAGCACAGCGCGGCGCGTGGACCTGCTGGACCTCTCCGAGGACGGGGAGATTATCGAGGCGGCGCGCGACTACGCACAAGAATTGGTGGCCTGGGACGCCGAGCGCGCGCGGGAGCTGGTGGCCGATATCGAGATCGAGGATCAGGAATATATCGAACGGGCTTAGCCCACGGGACGGCCGGGTGTGTGAGGGAGAGGCGGTACACTAAGCCCCATGAAGATTTACGCGCCCTTCGCCGGAGTGGTCCGATATTGCGTGGCCGATGGCGAAGAAGTGACCACAGGGACCGAGCTTGCCACGGTGGAGGCGATCAAGCTGGAGGCACCCGTGTTGGCACCGGCGCCAGGGACCGTGAAACGCACCCAGCGGGAGGACTTCGTGAACGTTCAGGGTGGCGACGAGATTGTGGAGATTGTGTAGATGACACGCATTATCGCGGGAACGGCACGCAGCCGCAGGATTAAAGTGCCTAGCGAAGGGACCCGGCCCACGTCAGACCGGGCGCGCGAGGGGCTGTTTTCGTCGCTGCAGGCGCGAGTGGGTTTCCAGGATCAGGTGGTGCTTGATCTCTTTGCTGGGTCCGGCGCGTTGGGGCTGGAGGCGCTGTCCCGGGGCGCGCGGAGCGTGACCCTGGTGGATTCCAGTCCGCAGGCTGTTGCGACCATCAAGCACAACATTCAGGTGGTGGCCAAGGAACTGCCGAAGGACTCCGCGCGGGTGGTGGAAGCGAAGGCTTCTACGTTCGTGGCGGGCGCGCAGCAGGGGTACTTCACCATGGTGCTGGCCGACCCGCCGTACGACCTGGGCGACGATGCCGTGCACGAGATGCTGTGCGCCCTGCAACCACTGCTGGCAGACGGTGCGATGGTGGTGGTGGAGCGGCACCGGGATTCGGCGCAGACCCAGTGGCCGGACGGGTTTGAACCCACCAGCCAGAAGCTGAAAAAGCGTACCTTTGGAATTGCCCGCTTTGATATGGCTCTGTGGCGCCGTGTAGCCCATGCAGAGATGAACGAGTAACGAGCAACGAGTAGCGAATAGAGACTGGCGAGGATTTCAATGCGAGTTGTATGCCCCGGATCTTTCGATCCTGTGACCAATGGCCATCTGGACATCTTTACCCGCGCGGCGGCCACCTTCGATGAGGTGACTGTGCTGGTGACCTACAACCCCAACAAGTCCGGGTTGTTCGATGCCGAGGAGCGGATGGACCTGATCCGTCGTTCCATTGACGCGCTTCCCAATGGCCCGACAAACATCACGGTGGATAAGTGGGATTCCCTGCTGGTGGATTACCTGAAGAAGCACGATATTCAGGCGATGGTGAAGGGGCTGCGTAGCTCCCTGGATTATGAATACGAGCTGCCCATGGCCCAGATGAACCAGCGCCTGTCCGGGGCGGAGACGTACTTCCTGCTGACGAACCCAGACTATGGCTATGTGTCTTCCACGCTGTGCAAGGAAGTGGCGAAGTACGGCGGGGATGTGTCCGGTCTGATGCCGGAGCCCGTGGTGGAGGCTATGCGCGCTAAGTTTTCGTCCTAGGGAAGCGTTCCTCACAATTTTTCAGGAACCCGTGTGTCCTATCGTGACTTGTGTGACTGATGTTGCATGATGGGATGCATGTACAAGACTTTCCAGGGTATGGATGACCTCCAGCACATGGTGGAGCAAGCCTACAGCGTGCCGATGACGTCCAATTGCATGGTTCCGCGACGCGACGTCCTCGACATCCTCGACGAGATGCGCAACGCCATCCCCGTCGAGATGGATGACGCGCAGGACGTTCTGGATCACCGGGACGGCATCATCGACGATGCGCAAAACCACGCGGACACCTTGATCTCCGACGCGGAGAGGGAACGCGACGACATCCTCGCCGAAGCTGAGGCACGTGCTGCCAAAATTATTGACGACGCCGAAGCGCGCGCCACCCAGACCGTCGCTCAAGCGGAAGACCGCGCCGAAACGCTGGTGGAAAACGCCCGTCGTGAATACGAGACCGTTACGTCCCGCGCCGAGGCTGAAGCCAACCGCCTGATCACCAGTGGTAACGAGTCCTACCAGCGTTCGGTGGATGAAGGTTTGGCGGAGCAGGCTCGCCTGGTATCCGAGTCCGAGGTTGTACGCATCGCCCAGGCGGAGTCCCAGCGCATCGTGGAGTCCGCGCACGCCGATTCCGATCGCCTGCGGACCGAATGCGACCGCTACGTGGACTCCACGCTGGCGGAGTTTGAAAACACCCTCAACGCCACGTTGCGCACGGTCACTAGGGATCGCGCGGCGCTGCGCAAGGGAGCCGGAGTGTCCGGACACGCGCCATCGCGCACCTCCCGGGAACCACGGGATCACCGCTACGAGGAGCACGCCGACTAGGCCTGCCGGTTGCTCCCGCTGTGAACCCAGCGGAGATTCGCACGCCAGTGCCCACTCAGGGTACAAATGTAGCTATGAGCAACCCATTCGTGATCGAAGTATCCGACGTTCCTACCGGCCTGAGCGAACCTGTTGAGGCGACCGGTCTCTCGCCGGTTCGCTGGGGCGGAAACATGTTGGCGGTTGAGGAGAATACCCCGGTGGAGGTTCACGGAACTGTAAGCAACCTGGGTGAGGCCGTGCTCATTAACGCGCAGGTCCAGGCGGCCGCCACCGGAACGTGCAGCCTGTGCCTTCAGGACATCCAGACCACCTTCGACTACACCATCAATGATGTCTTTGGCTTCACCGAAGACTTCATCAGTGGCGACGATGCCGAGGACGAAGACGACGAGCCGCTACTGGTCAAAGACGGCACGATCGACATCACGCAGCTCGTCCTGGACGAGGCCGGTCTGAACGCGCCGTTTAGCCCCGTGTGTGAAGACTTCGGACAGCACTGCGTTGAGGAAACCCCCACGCCGGCCGGCACCGTGGACGGCGCCTTGGCCGTGGGCGGCGAATCGGCCCGACCGGAAGGCCTCGACGGCGAGGACGCCGACGAGGAACCCATTGATCCACGCTGGGCCGCGCTGAAGAAGTTCACCGTGGATGACCAAGAATCCAAGTAGGGAAGGATACAATCTGTGGCCCGCAAACGGCGCTTAACAGGGGAGCCCGCGCTGCACGCAGCGTATAACAAGACCGATCACGCCCCATTGCTCGAGGCGTGGGGCGTGAGCTTGAGCGATGATATCTTGCGCCTGGCGCTTACACACCGCTCCTTTGCCAACGAGAATGACAACCTCCCCAACAATGAGCGCCTGGAGTTTTTGGGCGATGCGGTGCTGGGCGTGTCCGTGGCCGAGCAACTGTATAAGCAATACCCACACAACACTGAGTCCGACATCTCCAAGATGCGTGCCTCCGTGGTGAACATGTACGCCCTGGCTTCCGTGGCCCGCGAGCTGGGCCTGGGCCAGTACATCCTGCTCGGCCGCGGCGAGCAGCGCACCGACGGCGCCGATAAGGATTCCATCCTTGCGGACACCGTGGAGGCCATCCTCGGAGCGATCTACCTGGAGCAAGGCTTCGAGGTCGCCCGCGCAACAATCTTGCGGATTTTCGCCAGCCGCATCGACGCGGCGGAGGTGAAGGGCCGCACCATGGACTGGAAGACCACCTTGACTGAAGAGCTGGCCGGTCGCCGGATTCAGGTCGAGCCCACCTTCACCATCACCGTGGAGGGGCCTGAGCACGATCAGACGTTCCACGCGGTGCTGAACCTCACGGGCCTGTTGCAATCCACGGGAACCGGAAAGACCAAGCGCGAAGCCGAACACAAGGCTGCAGCTGCGGCAGTGAAGCTGCTTCGTGATGGGGGAGAGTCATGACCAGCCGGCGTTTTAGCCAGGTCGACGTCTTCGGTCAGGACCCCGGCACGGGCAACCCCGTCGCCGTGGTGCTGGACGCCGAGGGGCTCGATGACGCCACCATGCGCCGATTTTCTGTGTGGTCCAACCTGTCTGAATGCACCTTTGTGCTGCCACCCACCGATCCCAGCGCGGACTATCGCGTGCGCATTTTCAGTCTGAACAAGGAATTGCCCTTTGCCGGGCACCCCACGCTGGGAACCGCCCGGGCGTGGCTGGAGGCGGGTGGCGCGCCCCGCACGCCGGGAACCATCATCCAGCAATGCGAGGCAGGCCTGATCCCCATCACCATCGACGGGGACACGCTCGCCTTCCAAGCCCCCGAACGACTGCGCACAGGCCCCGTGGACGCGGACCTGGTTGCGACCCTGAGCGAGATCTTAGGGATCGACCGTAGCAGTATCCTCGACGCGGAGTGGCTCGACAACGGCCCAGGCTGGGTGGGGCTGCTTCTGGATAGTGCGGAGACCGTGCTCTCCCTGACCCCCGACGCCTCCCAGCACCCCGGCCGTTGGGACATCGGAGTGATTGGGGCGCACGCCGTGGCGTCGGAGGACAGTCAGGAGCCAGCGTGGGAGGTTCGTGCCTTCTTTACCGAAGGCACGGAGCCCTTGCGCGAGGACCCTGTCACCGGCAGTCTCAATGCCGCCGCCGCGCAATGGCTGCTGTCCACTGGGCGCGCTACGGCCCCCTATGTTGCCGCCCAGGGCACCGCGATTGGGCGTGCCGGGCGGGTGCACATCACGGCCGATGAGGATCAGTCTGAGATCTGGGTTGGCGGTCGCGCCACCAGCGTGATTCAGGGAACCATCACCTTGTAGACTGTTACGCGTGTATCTCAAATCCCTGACCCTCAAAGGCTTTAAGTCGTTCGCGCAGCCAACGACCCTCAAGCTCGAGCCAGGGATTTGCGCTGTGGTGGGACCCAACGGCTCTGGAAAATCCAACGTGGTGGACGCCCTGGCATGGGTGATGGGCGAGCACTCCGCCAAGACTCTGCGTGGCGGAAAGATGGAGGACGTGATCTTCGCCGGCGCGGGCGAGCGCAAGGCCTTGGGCCGAGCAGAAGTCACACTGACCATCGATAACTCGGATGGCCAACTGCCCATCGAGTATTCGGAAGTCTCCGTCACGCGCCGCATGTTCCGCGACGGCGCTTCAGAATACGAGATCAACGGGACCAAGTCCCGTCTGATGGACATTCAAGAGCTCCTGTCGGACACCGGTATCGGCCGCGAAATGCACGTGATCGTGGGGCAGGGGCGGCTAGCCCAGATCCTGGAGTCTCGGCCGGAGGAACGACGCGCCTTCATTGAGGAGGCGGCCGGGGTGCTGAAACACCGGCGTCGAAAGGAAAAAGCGCAGAGGAAACTGGTGAACATGCAGGCGAACCTCGACCGCCTGCACGACCTCACCGACGAGCTGCACAAGCAGCTGGGACCCCTGGCGCGGCAGGCGGAAGCGGCGAAGAAGGCCTCCACCGTCCAGGCCACCATCCGCACAGCCCGCGTGCAGCTGGCGGCGCACCAGGTGACGCAACTATCCGCGAGCCTCGAGGACACGACCCAGCGAGCCCAGCAACTCAACGAACAGCTGGAGGAGCTCCAGCACACGGTCGAGGTGCACTCGGAAGAGCTGGCGATCACCGAGGAAGAGCTGCGCACCGCCCTGGAAGAAGCCGAAAGTGCCAAGAACCTGTGGTATCGCCTGTCGGCGGTGTCCGAAAAGAATGCCGCAACCGTGCGCATCGCCGCGGACAGGGCCGAATCCACGGCAGACGCGGTGTGGACCGGACCCGATCCCGACGAGATCCTGGCCCGGGCGGAGGCTGCAGAGCTCGAACAGCAGGCCCTGGACGAGGCCGTGGAGATGGCCCAGGAGAGCCTGGAGTCCATCAGGGAATCTGTCCTCGAGGCAGAAGATGCCGCCCGCGAGGCCGAACGGGAACACCTGGCCCAGGCCCGGGCCATCGCGGATCGCCGCGAAGGCGTGGTGCGCCTGCTCGCGCAGCACGAGGCAGCCACGGCCCGCGTGGACAACGCGCGCACCCAGCTGGAACGCGCCGCGGAGTCCGTTGAGCACTTCAAGGAGATGCTGGACTCCATGGACAACGAGCGCGCCCAGGCGCGCGATGCCGTGGAGGAGGCAAGCGGCGACTTTTCCGGGCTGGAGGAGGATACCGCACGCGCGGAGCGGGAAGCAGCCGGGGCCGAAGAGCGTTCCGAGGCGCTTCGGGCGCAGCAGCTGCAGCTGGAGAAAGACATCGCCCACGGACAGGCCACCCTTGCTGCGTGGCGGGAGCGGTTGCGCCCCTCTGACGGCGCCGCGGTGGCCGTGGAGGCGGCGGAGAAAGCAGGCGTATCGGCGCGGTCGATCGCGGATGCTGTCTCGGCCCAGGCGGGCTGGGGTGCGGCACTTGCGAGCGCCCTGGGTGCTGCCTCGGATGCGGGCGTGATCGCGCCGCTGGAGGACTCCATCGTCACCACGCTGGAAGATGCCAACGCAGGCCGCGCCGTCCTGCTGGAACCCCGGGCAGATAAGAATACCTGGAGGCTGGACCTCACCCCGGTGGCGGGGCAGTGGCTGCTGGACCTGATCGACTGCCCTGAGGAGTTGCAGCACGCGCTCACCAGCGTACTGGTGGACGTGGTCGCGGTCGAATCCGGAGACGAGGCCCGGCGAGTCGTGGAACAGGATTCCCGCCTGCGCGCCGTCACGCGTGCCGGAACCCTCTACGGATCCGGCTGGGTCGCCGCCGGCACAGGTGGGGCCTCCAACGCCGTGGAGATCGCGGAGAATATTGCCCAGCTGGAAGCGGAGGTGGAACGCACACGCCACACCCTGGACGACCTCCAAGGGCAGCTGCGCGGAGCCTTGGACGCGGCGAATGACCTGCGCACCACGGCGGCGTCGGCAAGGGCAAAGGTTCAGGAGCAACGGGCCGCACGCGTGGCCGCAGAACAGCACTACGCGGCGGTGGAGAAGCAATACACGGCGGCGGAATCTCAATGGCAGCGTGCGGCGCAGCAACGCGACGCGGCGGAGCAGGCCCTGAAGGCCGCCGAGGAGGAGCTGGCGGAGCTCAACGACCGCGTGTCCCGGGTGGAGGATGACGATCACCCCGAGGTGGCCTCCACCGCCGAGCGTGACGCGGCCGCGCAGGCGCTGACCCAGGTGCGCTCGATGGAGACCGAGGCGCGTCTAGCGTTGCGCACCGCGGAGGAACGTGCGGGGGCCACGCGGGGCCGTGCCGATGCCCTCCGACGCCAAGCGCGCCACGAGCAACAGTCTCGCGAACAATTTGAACGTTCCCAGCAGCGAAAGGCCGCTGTGCGCGTGATGGCCCAGGCGGTCCACACGCAGGCCCGGCGCGTGGAGCAACGCATCGCCGCGGCACTGCTGAACGCGGAGGCGCAGCGCAGCACCACGGAGCAGACCCTGAAGCAATGGCAGGCTGCCCTGGCGCAGCAGAAGGATAAGCTCTCGGCCTTGCAAGCGCAGCTGGGCCGCGTAAACAATGCGGCGCACGAGGCGGAACTGGCGCGCACGCAGGCGCAGGTGAAGCTGGAGCAGGCGCTGTCCCACGCGATGGAGCAGCTGGCGATGAACGCCGAGCAGCTGCTGTCCGAACAATTACCGGACGACTTCGACGCCACCGCGACCCGCGCGGAGCTGAAAAAGGCGGAGAAGTCGCTCAATTCTTTGGGCAAGGTCAACCCTCTGGCCTTGGAAGAGTACAAGGCGCTGGAGGAGCGCTTCACGTTCCTATCCCAACAGCTGGACGACGTGGAGCAGGCGCGCAAGGACCTGCAGGATGTGATTCAGGACGTGGATGACACGATCCTGCACCTGTTTACCGACGCGTGGAAGGACGTGGAGGCGGAGTTCCCGCGGGTGTTCCAGACGCTGTTCCCCGGCGGCCAAGGGCGGCTGGTGCTCACGGAGCCCGATGACATGCTGACCACCGGCATTGAGGTGGAAGCGCGCCCGCCGGGCAAGAAGGTCAAGCGCCTGTCCCTGCTGTCCGGTGGAGAGAAGTCCCTCACCGCGTTGGCCATGCTGGTGGCTATCTTCCGCGCGCGGCCGTCCCCGTTCTATGTGATGGACGAGGTGGAAGCGGCGCTGGATGACGTGAACCTGCGACGACTGATCGCTCTGTTTGAAGAGCTGCGGAAGGATTCCCAGCTGATCGTCATCACGCACCAGAAACCCACGATGGATGTGGCCAATGTTCTGTACGGCGTGACGATGCGTGGCGATGGTGTGACGCGCGTTATTTCGCAGAGAATGTCCCGTTCGAATACCTAATGTATGGGGTGGGGCGTATAACTATCGTGTGATGAAAACTCGCTCTGGATTCTTCCCACGCTACATCGGCACCTCCATCTGGCTGTACGCGCTGCTGTCTTTGGGGATGACGATTTCGCGTGCGGTGGAAAGCCGCTTGGGCTACCTGGCGTACATCCTGGATCTGGCGTTTTTGCCCATGCCGGTGGACTCCATCGCCTGGTCGGTGATTCTTTTCCTCCTGGGGTTGGGGCTCTCCCGGGGTAAAAGGCTGGCGTGGTGCATAGCGATCGGCGGGTTGGCGCTGCTCAACGGCGCGAACATTGCAGTGATGCTCGCTGATGAGAACACGCGCATTGATCACCACTACTACGGTCCACTGTTCTATTTGGGCGTGGCTGTTCAAGCCTTCTTCCTTGTCCTGATGCTTCTTCGCCGTCATGACTTCGCGGTGAGGACGCGCGAGGGTGCAGTGGGCCGAGCCTTAAGCGTGTGGCTGGGGGGAGTTGTGGCCGTGTTCCTGATCGGCTCGCTGCTGGTCCACTACTGGCCGGGCACACTCAACGGGCACCACCGCTATGGGTGGGTGGCCAATCATGCGATGGCCTTTTCCATCGTTGATGGCGACCTGTTCCAGGGACACCCACCGCTGTGGGTGTCCCTGGTGATATCGCTGCTCTCCGCAATAGTTCTGATTGCCGCGATGGTTACTCTGGTGCGCTCCCAGCAAGGCGAGAACACGATGTCCGAGCAGGACGAGCAGGCCGTGCGGGCGCTCCTCGGGGCGTTCGGTGCCGAGGATTCTCTGGGGTACTTCGCCACGCGACGCGATAAGTCCGTGATCTTCGCGCCCAATGGCGCGGCGGCCGTGACCTACCGCGTGGAAAACGGGGTGAGCCTGGCTAGTGCCGACCCCATCGGTGACTCCGCTCATTGGGATGCCGCGGTCCAGGCATGGCTGGAGCACTCCATGACCTATGGCTGGACTCCCGCGGTCATGGGCGCCAGCGAGCGGGGAGCGGCCGTCTACGAACGCCACGGGCTGCGCTCCCTGCACCTGGGCGATGAGGCCGTGGTGTACACGGATTCCTTCCGCCTCAAGACCCCGGTGATGAAGCCGGTGCGCCAGGCCATCTCCCATGCGGAGCGCTTCGGGGTGCAGCTGCGCTTCCGGCGCCACGGCGAGATCCCAGCCGACGAGTTCGCGGCCATTTCCCAGCGGGCGGACGCCTGGCGCGATACCTCAGACGAGCGCGGCTTTTCCATGGCCCTGTCCCGCCTGGGTGACGAGCAGGACGGCCGCTGCCTACTGGTGGAAGCGCTGGTGGATTCCGAGCCGGTGGCTATGCTGTCCTTCGTCCCGTGGGGACCGTCGGGCCTATCCCTGGACCTCATGCGCCGCGGCCCGCAGGCACCCAACGGAACCGTGGAGACCATGATTGCGGGAGTGTGCACCCGCGAGGACCTCAAGGTCAGCCGAGTGTCACTGAACTTCGCGGTGTTCCGTGAGATCTTCGCCAGCGAAGACAGGGTAGCGGTGGGCGCCGTGACGCGCTGGACGCGCAAGACCCTCAGCATGCTCTCCAAGCGCTGGCAGATGGAGTCCTTGTATAAGTCGAACCAGAAATATCAACCGCTGTGGCTGCCGCGGTACCTGTGCTTCCCTGATTCGCTATCCCTGGGAAAGGTAGGCATGGCGTCGGCACGGGCAGAGGGATTCATCCCCGATTGGACGGGGCGGGATACGGTGCACAACGCGGTGCGGTCCCAGCCCGAGGCACAGTGGGCGCTGCACTATGTACGCGACGCCCAACGCACCACGCAACGCAGAGTCAGCGAGCAATCCCGGATTCGCCACGACAAGGCACAGCACCTCATGGAGCGGGGGATTCAACCGTGGCCGGTGGCGGTGCCGCCGAGCATCACGTGTGCAGACGTCGCCACGGCCGAGGCTGGGCGCCAGGTGAGGGTCTCCGGACGTGTCCTGAGGCAGCGTGATTTCGGCGGCGTGCTGTTCCTCGACATTCGCGACGCCCACGGCAGCGCACAAATCTTAAGCGAAGGCAGCGCTCGGCAGGAGTTCAAGGCCATTGATCTGGGGGACATCATTGCGGTGGACGGGACCATCGGGGCGAGTCGGAATGGCACGCCGTCGGTGCTGGCGGAATCACTCACGGTGGAGGCAAAGTCCCTCCATCCGCCAGCCTTCCAGCAGGATGCCGTGGGCACCGTGGTGGCGAGGCTGACTGCCCGCAACGCCGTGACCACCGCGTTTCGTGAGGTGCTGCGCGACGGCGGGTTCATGGAAGTAGAAACACCGATTCTGCAACGGGTGCATGGAGGCGCCAACGCGCGGCCCTTCACCACGCATCTCAACGCCTATGACGTGGACCTGTACCTGCGCATCGCCCCAGAGCTGTATCTGAAACGGCTGATGGTGCAGGGCGCGGAGAAGATCTTTGAGTTGGGGCGCGTGTTTAGAAACGAAGGCGTGGACGCCTCCCACAATCCGGAGTTCACGTCCCTCGAGGTCTACGAGGCGCACGGTGATTACACCTCGATGCGAGTCCTCGCAGAGCAACTGATTAAGGCCGCGGCCCGTCAGCTGCACGGCCAGGAGCTGGTTCATGCTCCCGACGGGACGCACGTGTCCATCGCGGAGCCGTGGCCGGTGAAAAGCGTGTGTGGCGCGATCAGCGAGGCGGTCAGCGAGGAATTGGGCACGAAGGTGGTGGTGGATCACACCACCCCGGTGGAGGAGCTACAGCAGTTATGCGACCAGCTGAGCATCGACTATCGCGTGTCCTGGGATGAGGGACAGCTGATCGAGGAGCTCTACGAGACGTTCGTGGAGGCCCGGACCACGCTACCCACGTTCTACTGCGATTTCCCCACCTCGGTGTCACCCCTCACCCGGCAGCACCGTACCACTCCGGGGCTTACCGAACGGTGGGACCTGGTGGCCTGGGGCATGGAATTGGGCACTGGTTATTCGGAGCTCACTGACCCACTAGAGCAACGCCGCCGCCTGGAGGACCAGTCCCTCAAAGCCGCCGGTGGCGACCCCGAAGCCATGGAGGTGGATGAGGAGTTCCTCCACGCCCTGGAAATCGGCATGCCGCCCACCGGGGGGCTGGGGCTGGGCGTGGATCGGATCATCATGCTGCTCACGGGTACCCCAATCCGGGACGTGTTGGCCTTTACGTTGGCAGACCGCCACGGGAGATCACAAGGCTAAAACTGTGCTCGAGGGCCTGGCGCCACGCCTCGAAGTCGTGCCCGCCGTCCACGATGGTGAACGTGGTGTTCGCTCCGGCGCGTTGCGCAAGCTCGTTGAGTTTCTTGAGGTCCTCCATGGGCTGATCGTCGTCCTTCCCTGCCACGAAGTGGCCCACGAGGTCAGGGTGCGGGGAGCGCGTGAGGATGGACTCTGGGTTGCGTTCGTCGAAGAGCTCTTGGCTGCCGTCGAAGTATCGGCTGACGGTGGACTGGTGGCTGAGGCCGTCGTTGGGGGAGATCTCCCCGGAGAAGTCCAGGAACGTTCCGTAGGCCTCGGGCCGGTTGAGGATGGTTTGCAGCGCACAGGTGCCGCCGTAGGACATGCCGCCCAGGGTCCACGTGTGCTGATCGGGGGCCGCGTTGAACTGCTTCTTCAACCAGATGGGCACATCTTCGGCGACGAACGTGGTGATCTTCGCCTCGGGCGAGTCTGTGCACAGCGGATTGCCGAAGGTACTACCCGTAGTATCAATGGATGCGATGATGGGTGCTAGCCCGCCGTGCTGCCGTTGGTAGCGGTCGGCCAGCTCATCGGCGTGGCCGTTGGCGAACCATTGTTCGGGATCGCCGGGGGAACCGGGCATCAGCACCAGCACGGGCAGCTGTGGCCGGGGCTCACTAAACCACGCCGGTGGCAGGTAGACCACGGCGTCGCGAGAATTAAATCCCGACGCCGGCGCGGGCGGCTGATGGCGCACCAATACACCATGGTCTCGTAATCCGGAGCGGGGTGGCTTCCATGACGGGAGCGGGATGCTTCGTAGAGCGGCAGGAAGGTCGTCCACTGTGGCGGTGTCCAGGTCCGCCTTAGTTTCCAGTGCGTGGACGGTGGGGTAGAGCACGTAGGCCTGGTTCGCGAGAAGCAGGGTGCCGATGAGCGAGAGAGCCAGGGGCGCTACCCCCAGAAGTGAGCGCCAATGCATGAAGATGCTGGCAGCGAACGTGAGCAGGCAGCAACCGCACAGCGTGATGGCGAGGATGACGATGGGTTTGAGTTCGTCGAAGGTCATCTTCAGAACCAGCTCGATCGCCAGGACCACGGCCAGGGCGATGCCGATGCTGATGCCCCACGCGATTGCGATGGTTTTGAGGCGTTTGCCTGACGGGACGATGAGGGCGGTGCCGATCAGCCCGAGGATGATGCACACCCAGCTCACAATCGTGATGGGCGTGCTGACAAGCGATAAAGATCGCAGTGTATCCAGCATGTCATTCATCCTAGCGCCGTCAAGCCCTGTGTTCATTGCACATGAGCGCCAGTATTGAAGTACAACTGGTAGGTATGAACGTTACGTCGTGGATCATTGTTGGTGTTGTCGCGCTCCTCGTGATTGTGGGGCTGCTGATTGTGCTGGGCTTGAAGCGCAGCAAGGCGAAGCAGGTCTCTTTCCAAAAGAAGGATGAGCTCGAGCAGAAGAAGCCGTCTAGCGGTGACTACAAGGCTCAGGGTGGGTTTAACTTCACCTCGGGTGGCACTGAGGAGGCAACGTCCACTATCGGTGGTGTGACGGTGACGGATCCAGTGGGGGAGAAGGAGAAGGTTGCTGAGCCTCAGCTGGAGCCCGTTCAGCACCTGGATGATGAGGTGTTGGATGTTCCGGAGCGGCCCGTCGAGGCGCCGGAGCCAGAGCCTGCTCCAGAACCCGAGCCAGTAGTAGAGCCCGAGCCAGTAGTAGAGCCCGAGCCAGAACCAGAGCCAACCCCCGAACCGGAACCCGAGCCAGAATCCGAACCAGACATCTCCGATGAGACCATCGAGGTTTCCGAGGATTCTACCCTGGTGGACGTCCCCGAGAAGACGGAGTCCGAAACCCGCGAGGAGATCGCCCCTGTCCAGGGCCGCCTGGGCAAGCTGCGCGGAAACCTCGCGAAGTCCCAGAACGTCATCGGCCGCGGCGTGCTGGGCATCCTGTCCGCGGGTGACTTGGATGAGGACGCCTGGGAGGAGATCGAGGACACCTTGATCATGGCGGACCTTGGCGCTGCAACCACCATGAAGGTGGTGGAGGACCTCCGCGAGCGCATCGCCGTGCAGGGCGTGTCCAGCGAGGAAGAGGCGCGCGCGATGTTGCGCGAGGTGCTTATTTCCGCTGGCAAGCCGGAGCTGGATCGTTCGATTAAGGCGATGCCGTACGAGGGCAAGCCAGCCGTGATCATGGTGGTGGGTGTGAACGGAACGGGTAAGACCACCACCACGGGTAAGCTCTCCCGCGTGCTGGTGGGCATGGGCAACAAGGTGCTGCTGGGTGCGGCGGATACGTTCCGCGCAGCCGCGGCTGACCAGCTGGAGACCTGGGGCCGCCGCGTCGGTGCCGATACCGTCCGAGGCAAGGAAGGCGCCGATCCTGCCTCCGTTGCCTTCGACGCCGTCGCGACCGGTATCGACCAAGGCGTAGATGTTGTCCTGGTGGATACCGCCGGACGTTTGCACACCTCAGTCGGTCTGATGGACCAGCTGGGAAAGGTCAAGCGCGTGGTGGAGAAGAAGGCCACAGTGGACGAGGTTCTGCTGGTCCTAGATGCCACGGTGGGCCAAAACGGTTTGGCGCAGGCCCGGATCTTCCGGGATGTGGTGGACATCTCCGGCGTGGTGCTGACCAAGCTGGATGGTACGGCCAAGGGCGGAATTGTGTTCCAGGTTCAGGAGGAGCTGGGCGTTCCCGTGAAGCTCGTGGGCCTGGGTGAGGGTGCCGATCACCTGGCGCCATTCGAGGTGGAAAGCTTCGTGGACGCGCTGCTGGGATAGCATCCTCGCTGGTTACGTCCTCACACGCTCACAACTTTCGACTCATGAAACCTGCTGTTAACAACAGCAGGTTTTCTTTTATCTGCGTGAAACATTTACGCACCATGAACGGAAACATTGACGGTGTTTACTTCACTTCGTACACCATGAGTGATGTTTTGACGTAAAGGACGAGAGTATGACTCCCGAACAAATTTCACTGGCCAGTGGCAATAGCGCGTGGATGTTGGTCTCCGCGGCCCTGGTGCTGCTGATGACTCCGGCACTGGCCCTTTTTTATGGCGGCATGTCGCGCCAAAAGTCTGCGCTGAACATGATGATGATGGTCTTCGGATCCATGGGCGTGGTGGGAGTGCTCTACATGCTGTGGGGATGGTCCATGTCCTACGGAACCCAGTCCATCGCCGGAATCTTTTCCAACCCACTGGAGTTTTTCGGCCTCACCAACGCCATCGTTGATTCCGACGGTAAGTACGTTCTGGGAGCCAATGGCTACGCGAACGTCATTGATATTGCATTCCAGGTGACGTTCGCCATGATTACCGTGGCGATTATCGCCGGATCCCTGGCCAATCGCGTGAAGTTCCGCACCTGGATGGTGTTCGTCGCCATCTGGATCACCGCGTCCTATTTCCCCATGGCACACATGGTGTGGGGCGGCGGCTGGCTCGGTGACGGCGAGCGCTCTGTGGCAGCCCTGCTGTTCGGAACCCACGAGGAGGGCGGCGAGATTGTCGCGAACATTCAGCCCATCGACTTCGCCGGTGGCACCGTGGTGCACATCAACGCAGGTGTTGCTGGCCTGGTGCTGGCCATCATCATTGGCCGCTCGATGGGCTTCATGGAAACCAAGGAACGCCCCCACAACCTGCCGCTGGTAATGCTGGGTGCTGCGCTGCTGTGGTTTGGTTGGTTCGGCTTCAACGCCGGCTCCGCGTTCGCCGCAGACGGCATGGCGGGACTGGCATGGGTGAACACCACGGCGTCGACCTGTGCGGCAATGTTGGGCTGGCTGGCGGTCGAGCGCATCCGGGATAAGCACGTGACATCGCTGGGCGCGGCGTCGGGTGTGGTGGCAGGTTTGGTGACGATCACCCCGGCAGCAGGAGACATGACTCCGCTGACGTCCATCATCATCGGCTTCATCGGAGGCATGCTCGCCGCGGTGGGCGTGGGCATGAAGTACGTCTTCAAGTTCGACGACTCCCTGGACGTGGTGGGACTGCACCTGGTTGCTGGAGTATGGGGAACCATCGCCTGTGGCCTCTTCGCGACCGATACCGGACTATTCACCGGAGGCGGCGTAGAGGGCGCGAAGCTGCTCGTGGTGCAGATCCTCATCACGGTCATCGCCGCCGTCTACTGCGCCGTGGTCACCACAGTGATCGCGTTGATCCTGAAGAAGACCCTGGGCTGGCGCATTAGCAGCGACGAAGAGAGCGTGGGAATCGACACCTCTCACCACGGTGAAGAGGCCTACAACTACGAGTTCCAGGACTCTTCAGTGAAGCTTTAGGTTTACTATCTCCCTCGCTGTTACAGTGGGGGAGATTACTTATTGTTCACCATCGTTGTAGGGAGACGCGTTCAACCGTGTTTGAGTCGCTTTCAGATCGCCTGTCAGGTGCCCTCAAGGGGCTTCGCGGCAAGGGTAAGTTGACCGAGGAAGACATCAACACCACAGCCCGGGAGATTCGCCTGGCGCTGCTGGAGGCCGATGTATCCCTTCCCGTGGTGCGTGCGTTTATCCAGCGAGTGAAGGAGCGCGCCAATGGCGCGGCGGTGTCCGAGGCGCTGAACCCAGCGCAGCAGGTCATCAAGATTGTGAACGAGGAGCTCCAGCAGATCCTGGGTGGGGAGACCCGGCGCCTGCACTTGGCGAAGCACCCGCCCACAGTGATTATGCTCGCCGGTCTGCAGGGTGCCGGTAAGACCACACTGGCCGGAAAGTTGGCGAAGCACCTGTCGAAGCAGGGGCACACGCCGATGCTGGTGGCGTGTGACCTTCAGCGTCCGGGTGCGGTCCAGCAGCTGCAGATCGTGGGTGAACGCGCCGGTGTGGCTGTGTTCGCCCCGGACCCAGGCACTAGCCTGGAGTCCCACGACCACGAAATGGGCACGTCCCATGGTGATCCGGTCGAGGTGGCTCAGCAGGGTATTGAAGAGGCCTACCGAACCAAGCATGACATCGTCATTATCGATACCGCGGGCCGCCTGGGTATCGACCAGGAGCTGATGACGCAGGCCCGCAACATCCGCGATGCCGTGGAGCCCGACGAAGTGCTGTTCGTGATCGACTCTATGATCGGTCAGGATGCCGTCACCACCGCCGAGGCATTCCGTGATGGCGTGGACTTCACCGGTGTGGTCCTGACGAAATTGGATGGCGACGCCCGCGGTGGTGCTGCTCTGTCGATCCGTGAGGTCACCGGCAAACCTATTATGTTCGCCTCCACGGGTGAGAAACTGGAAGACTTCGATGTGTTCCACCCGGACCGCATGGCCAATCGCATTTTGGGCATGGGTGATGTGCTGACACTGATCGAGCAGGCCGAGCAGGTTCTGGATCAGAAGAAGGCCGAGGATTCCGCAGCCCGGATGATGTCCGGCGAGCTCACGCTGGAGGACTTCCTGGATCAGATGATGATGATCCGCAAGATGGGGCCGTTGGGCAACATCTTGAAGATGCTCCCGGGTGGCTCGCAGATGTCCAAGATGGCGGACATGGTCGACGAGAAACAGCTGGACCGCATCCAGGCGATCATTCGAGGCATGACCCCTGCGGAGCGTCAGGACCCGAAGATCTTGAACGCGTCTCGCCGTAAACGCATCGCCAATGGTTCCGGTGTGTCTGTGTCCGAGGTCAACCAGCTGGTGGATCGCTTCTTCGAGGCGAAGAAGATGATGGGCAAGGCCATGAACCAGTTCGGCATGGGTGGTGGCATGTCCGCCACGAAGAAGCAAAAGAATCACCGCAAGGGCAAGAAGGGGAAGAAGGGCAAGAATGCCCGCAACAACCGTCGCCCTTCCAACCCACAGATGCCAGGCATGGGTGGAATGCCGGGAATGCCGGGCATGGGCGGGGGAATGCCGTCGATGAAGGACCTGAAGAAGATGCAGGAGGAGCTGCCCCCAGGGTTCGACAACATCGACCTGTCCAAGCTGAACTTCCCGAAGAAGTAGGACGCGCCGGTGCCACCGGCTTGGAAAAACGGGCATCTGCTACTAGAATGTTTCGAGTTGTCTGTGTAACACCGTCATCGACCACGGTCGACCGGTGGTCACGCGCAGCATAAACATCAAGGGCTGAACCGGCCCGCCACACACAGGTGGCGGGTGACAGAACTGCCCAGTGACCAAGACTTAAGGAGCCAATCATGGCAGTAAAGATCAAGCTGCAGCGCTTGGGTAAGATCCGCAACCCTGAATACCGCGTTGTTGTTGCTGACGCACGCACCAAGCGTTCCGGTAAGGTTATCGAGAACATCGGTATCTACCACCCAACCCAGGAACCTTCCCTGATCCGCATCGACTCTGAGCGTGCACAGTACTGGCTGGGCGTTGGCGCACAGCCAACCGAGCCTGTTCTGGCTCTGCTGAAGGTGACCGGCGACTGGCAGAAGTACAAGGGTCTGCCAGGTGCAGAGGGAACCCTGAAGGTTGCCGAGGAGAAGCGTTCCAAGCTGGACATCTTCAACGAGGCTCTGGCTGAGGCTGCTGAGGGCCCAACCGCTGAGGCCATCACCCAGAAGAAGCGCAAGGCTAAGGAAGAGGCAGAGGCTAAGGCTGCTGCTGAGGCCGCTGCTGCGGAAGAGGCTGCCGCGAAGGAAGCTGAGTCCGAGGCTGCAGACGCAGACGCTGAAGAGGCTGCAACCGAGGAGTAATCCTTCCTCATTCTTGAGAGAGCAAACCGACCTTCGGGTCGGTTTTTCTTGTATGTTCTTATACTTTTTTGTCTCTAAGGGGTAGCGCTGCCTATAGGCAATCTGGAAAGATATGAAGAGTCTTGTTTACCCTCTTAAAGGAGATGCGCATGAGCGTAGAAGCAACTGTCCAGAAGTATTACCAGAAAGTTCTGCAGCGAAACCCTGGGGAACCTGAATTCCACCAAGCTGTACACGAGGTATTGGACAGTCTGCGTTATGTCCTGGCTAAGGACCCGTTCTATGCAGAGCAGGGTCTGTTGGACCGCATGACAGAACCAGAGCGTCAGATCATCTTCCGGGTGCCGTGGGTTGATGACGCAGGAAACGTTCAGGTCAACCGCGGTTTCCGCGTCCAGTTCAACTCCGCCCTGGGCCCCTACAAGGGCGGTCTGCGTTTCCACCCGTCCGTGAACCTCGGCATCATCAAGTTCCTCGGTTTCGAGCAGATCTTTAAGAACTCCCTCACCGGCCTGCCCATCGGCGGCGGTAAGGGTGGATCTGACTTCGACCCGAAGGGCAAGTCCGACCGCGAGATCATGGCATTCTGCCAGTCCTTCATGACCGAGCTGCACCGCCACATCGGTGAGTACCGCGATGTCCCTGCCGGCGACATCGGAGTGGGCGGCCGCGAGATCGGCTTCCTTTTCGGACAGTACCGCCGCATGGCCAACCAGCACGAGTCCGGTGTACTCACCGGGAAGGGTCTGACCTGGGGCGGATCCTTGGTGCGTACCGAGGCCACCGGCTACGGCACCGTGTACTTCACCCAGGAGATGATGAAGGAGCACAAGGAGCGCCTGGACGGCGCCCGCGTGGTGGTCTCCGGCTCCGGAAACGTGGCCGTCTACGCCATCCAGAAGGCTCAGGAACTGGGCGCTACTGTGGTGGCATTCTCTGATTCCTCCGGATACGTTCACACCCCAGATGGTGTAGACGTTGCCCTGCTGAAGGAAGTGAAGGAAGTCAAGCGCGAGCGTGTCTCCGACTATGCACGTCAGGTTGACGGCGCAACCTTCCACGAGAACGGAAACATCTGGGAGGTGGAGTGCGACGTTGCCCTCCCATGCGCCACCCAGAATGAGCTGGACGGCGAGTCCGCCCGCACTCTGGCAGACAACGGCTGCAAGTACGTGGCCGAGGGCGCGAACATGCCTTCCACCGCAGAGGCCATCGAGGTCTTCCGTAAGCGCAACATCAGGTTTGCCCCAGGCAAGGCCGCCAACGCCGGCGGTGTGTCCACCTCCGCGCTGGAGATGCAGCAGAACGCCTCCCGCGATTCCTGGAGCTTCGAGTACACCGACAAGCGCCTCCAGGGCATCATGCGTAACATCTTCCAGAACTGCTCTAACACCGCTGCGGAGTATGGTCAGGAAGGCGACTATATCATCGGCGCCAACATCGCCGGCTTCAAGAAGGTAGCTGACGCAATGCTGGCGCAGGGCATCATCTAAAGTAATCTGCATGGAATTGCAGATTGGTCGGGTGATTAAGCCTCATGGCGTCCGCGGCGAAGTGGTCGTGGACGCCACCACCGATATGCCGGAGGAACGGTTCGCCCCAGGCACCGTCCTCACCGGCAAGCAATCGGGGAAAGAAGTGCAGCTGACAATCACATCTGTGCGCCCTCACCAGGGCCGCCTGCTGGTCTTTTTCGAGGAGATCCCCGACCGCACCGCCGCAGAGTCCCTGCGGGGCTTGCGTTTCTTCGCACAGCCTATCGTCGATGAGGACGAGGAGGCCTTCTACGATCACCAACTGGAGGGCCTGCGTGTCCTCACCTGCGGCGCCGTGGACGAAGAGACCGCCTACGCCCGGGCGTACGAGGGCGCGCAGCCGGAGCCCACGGACATCGGGGAGATCACCGGCGTGCAGCACACTCCCGCGGGCCAGCTCCTGGAGGTCACCATCGACGAGGATGCGGACCTACCCACCGCCGGAGACATCGTTCTGATCCCATTTCGCCATGCCATCGTCCCCATCGTGGACTTGGACAACGAGGCCTGCGTCATCACCCCTCCCGAGGGCCTGCTGGAGCTTCGATAGATGCGCATCGACGTTCTCACCATTTTCCCCGAGTACCTCGAACCCCTGCGCCACGCCCTGCTGGGCAAGGCGATCGAGCAGGGGCTCATCCAGGTAGGCGTGCACAACCTGCGCCAATGGACCACGGATGTCCATCAGTCCGTGGACTCAAGGCCTTGCGGGGGCGGGCCCGGCATGGTGATGAAGCCGCAGGTGTGGGGCCCCGCGCTGGACGATGTGGCGGCTGGCACTGGTCCGGCGGCCGACGCAGCCGATCTCACCACGAGCATGGAACATAAGAGGAATCTGTCGAATGCGGCACTGTCGGCGTCGGGGGTAAAGGATATTGACGATGTTGCGGGTGATCATCGCCCCCTTTTAATTGTCCCGACGCCGGCCGGCGTTCCCTTCAGCCAAGACATGGCCGAGCGGTGGTCGCAGGAGCAGCACGTGGTGTTCGCGTGCGGGCGCTACGAGGGGATCGATCAGCGTGTGGTGGAGGATGCCGCCCAGCGCTACCGCGTGGAAGAGGTCAGCATCGGTGACTATGTGCTGATCGGTGGGGAAGTGGCCGTGCTGGTGATGGCCGAGGCGATGGTGCGGCTGATCCCCGGGGTGCTCGGCAACCAGGCCAGCCACGAAGAGGATTCGTTCCAGGACGGCCTGCTGGAGGGGCCCAGCTACACACGCCCGCGGAGCTGGCGAGGGCTGGAGGTTCCAGAGGTGCTGTTCAGCGGCAACCACGCGAAGATTGAGCAGTGGC
Organism: Corynebacterium sp. zg254; assembly: GCF_024701495.1. Classification (NCBI taxonomy): domain Bacteria; kingdom Bacillati; phylum Actinomycetota; class Actinomycetes; order Mycobacteriales; family Corynebacteriaceae; genus Corynebacterium; species Corynebacterium sp. zg254. The sequence continues at coordinate 328,874 of NZ_WIAR01000001.1, read as the reverse complement.
GCCGTGAACAATCCCTGAAGCGCACGCGCGAGCGCCGCCCCGATCTTCTGGACCGGGTGGAGCTCAGCGCGCGCGACAGGGAGTATCTGGACGGCCTCGACCAGGTTTAGTGGTCCGCGCCCGGGATGGCGTGGACGTGGTCGCGGATCTGTTCGCCCTCTGCGTAGAGCGGCATATCTTTCTTGGCCTGGTAGAACGGCAGGTTGATGGGATCCAGCGGCTTGCGGCCGCGGATGAGGTCGGCGGCCTTCTCCGCCAGCATCATCACCGGCGCGTAGATGTTGCCGTTGGTGATGATCGGCATGACGGAGGCGTCCACCACGTAGAGGCCCTCGGTTCCATGGACCTGCATGGTCTCGGGATCCACTACGGCCATGTCATCGCTGGCCGGGCCCATCTTGGCGGTGCAGGAGGGGTGCAGTGCCGTCTCGCCGTCGTTGCGGACCCATTCCAGGATCTCCTCGTCGGTCTGGACGGAGGGTCCCGGGGAGAACTCGCGGGTTCCGTGCTCCGCCATGGCGTCGGTAGACATGAGCTCGCGGGCCTTGTGCACTGCCTCCACCCATTCGCGCCGGTCTTGCTCGGTGCGTAGGTAGTTGAACAGCATCTTTGGCTTCACGTGCGGATCTGCGGACTGGATACGCACCCAGCCCTTCGTGTCCGAGAACATGGGGCCCACGTGCCACTGGAAGCCGTGCTTCACCTTGGCGGGGGTCCCGTCGTAGCGCACCGCCATCGGCAGGAAGTGGAACATGAGGTTCGGGTAGTCCTCGTCCTCGTTGGACCGGACAAAGCCACCGGCTTCGAAGTGGGACGTAGCCACGGGGCCCTTTTTGGTCAGCAGCCACTTCAGGCCCATGAACGGCCAGCGCCACTTGTGCAGATAGGGCTGGGAGGAGTACTCGGTATCCACCTCGTACTGGATGTAGACCTCCAGGTGGTCTTGAAGGTTTTCGCCCACACCGGGAAGATCCTTCACAACCTCCACGCCGTGTTCCTCCAGCAGCTTGCGTGGACCCACGCCGGACAGCTGCAGGAGCTGAGGGGTGTTGATCGCGCCGCCGCACAGGATCACCTTGTCAGCGGTGACGCGGTGCAGTGCGCCCTTCCATTCGTATTCCACGCCGGTGGCACGGGTGCCGTCGAAGAGGATCTTGGTGGTGAAGGCGCGCGTGCGCAGGTCCAGGTTCTTCCGGTCCTTGATGGGGTGGATGTAGGAACGGGCGGAGGAGGCGCGGCGACCGTGCTTGATGTTGCGGTCGAAGGGAGCGAAGCCCTCCTGGCGGTAGCCGTTGACATCGTTGGTCAGGTGGTAGCCAGCCTCCTGAATGGACTTAAACAGGGACTGGAACAGTGGGCTGGTGGCGGGGCCGCGGGACAGGTACAGCGGGCCGTTGTGGCCGCGGCGGGGGTCCTTGGCGTCGGCACCCTTGGCGGTTTCCATCTTGTTGAAGTAGGGCAGGCAGTGGGCGTAATCCCAGTTCTCCATGCCGGGCAGGGCGCCCCACTTTTCGTAGTCCATAGGGTTTCCGCGCTGGAAGATCATGCCGTTGATGGATCCAGATCCGCCGAGGACTTTACCGCGGGCGTGAGGAACGCGGCGGCCGTTCATCTCTGGTTCTGGTTCGGTTTCGTACTTCCAGTCGTAGTGCTTGTTGCCGATGGGGAAGGAGAAGCCGGAGGGCATGTGGATGAGCAGATCCCACAGGGAGTCCATGCGGCCGGCTTCCAGAACCATGACGCGTTGGTCGGCATCTTCGGTCATGCGGTGAGCCAGAACGGAACCGGCTGAGCCGCCTCCGACGATCACAACATCGCGGTGGGTATCATGCACAACCTCGCCGGCTGTATCGTTCGTGGACTGAGAAATCAATTTTTTGAATAGTCCCATAAAGTATTATTCCTTCCGCTGAGGTGACGCAGGGATTGTATGGGTAAATGACATTCAGAAATAGTTAAAATCTGAACGTGATAAATCTAATCTGCGTGGCCGTTCTGACCCAGACAAGTATGCCAGAAAGTTTTCGGGCATGCAGAAGGGCACGTCACCGCGCGCTGTATCGTTTCAGAAGCTGCCTTGATCTCCCTCTGTGACTTATATCACCATACATAATGCGGAGGCTTGGAAAACTGTGTATGGTCGATAAAGCTACTGTCTATCTTTTGACGTTTCTATTCATTATCACTGTGAGGATTTTGTTGTGACAGACCATCATCCACCTGGAGCGGACGCTTCAGACACCCGCGTTATTGTGGGGGACGCACCCGTGGATCAGGTTGACACCACTCAGGAACCTGATTCAGATGCGATTCGCGTGAACTGGCGAGTCTTCCTCGCCTCCGCCGCGGGCATTCTCGCGATTGCTCTCTGGGCCTTCTTCGGCCGCGATAGTGCCGAACGCACCCTGGGAGACATCACCGGCTGGATTTCCACCCACTTGGGCTGGTTCTACATCCTGACCGCCACCGTGGCCGTGGTGTTCGTGCTGTCTCTTGCGTTTTCCAGCGCGGGACACATCCGCCTGGGGCCGGACCACTCCCGCCCGCAATTCCGGCTGTTTTCCTGGTCCGCCATGCTGTTTGCTGCGGGCATCGGCGTGGACCTCATGTTCTTCTCCGTCGCCGAACCGGTGACCCAATACATGATGCCGCCGGAAGGTGCCGGCGAAACTCGCGAGGCCGCTGAGCAGGCCGTGGTCTGGGCGCTGTTCCACTACGGCGTGACCGGCTGGGCCATGTACGCGCTCATGGGCATGGCCTTTGGCTACTACGCCTATCGCCTGCACATGCCGCTGGCGATTCGCTCCGCGCTCTACCCCCTGATCGGCAAGCGAATCCATGGGCCTGTGGGCGACGCCGTAGACGTGGCAGCCGTCATGGGCACCGTGTTCGGCATCGCCGCCTCCTTGGGCATTGGTGTGGTGCAGCTGAACTACGGTCTGCACCTCATCTTCGGAGTGTCCGAAGGACCCACCTGGCAGATCATCCTGGTCATCGCGGGAGTGGGCATCGCCATCCTGTCGGCGGTCTCCGGTGTGGACAAGGGAATCAAGCTGCTGTCCGAAATCAACGTCTACCTGGCGATGGGACTGGCCCTGTACGTGGTCATTGCCGGAAAGACGTCCTTTCTCTTCGACGCACTGGTCATGAACATCGGCGACTATGTCTCCCGCTTCCCAGGCATGACCATGGACACCTTCGCCTTTGCCGAGGACAAGGCGGCGGTGACCGAATGGATGGGCGCCTGGACCCTGTTCTTCTGGGCCTGGTGGGTCGCCTGGGCACCCTTCGTGGGCCTGTTCCTCGCCCGCATCTCCCGCGGCCGCACGCTGCGCCAATTCGTGGTCGGAACACTCACCATCCCGTTCCTGTTCATCCTGGGCTGGCTGAGCTTCTTCGGAAACACTGCCCTGGAACGCGTCATCGGAGGCGATCAGGACTTCGCCCAACGCACCATCGACGCTCCTCAGCAGGGCTTCTACGACCTGCTCTCCGGATTCCCCGGCGGTGCCGTGGTCATTGTGCTCGCCACCGCGATCGGCCTGCTGCTCTACATCACCTCCGCAGACTCCGGCGCGCTGGTCACCGCCAACTTCACCTCGAAGACCTCGAACGCCTCCCAAGACGGACCGAAGTGGCTTCGCGTGTTCTGGGCCGCCCTCGTGGGAGTGCTCACCATCGTCATGCTGCAGATCGACGGCGTGGCCACCGTCCAATCGGCCACGATCGTCATGGGCCTGCCGTTTGCTGTGGTGATGTATCTGGTGATGCTGGGATTGGTGCGTTCCTTGCGTTTGGAGTCCCTGCAGAAGGAGGCCCGGAGTGTGTCGCTTCACGCGGCGATGTCTGGCCGTACCGGCGGCTCCGGAACCAACCACAACCAAAATTGGCGACGCCGCCTCTCCCGAGCCAACACCTGGCCATCAGCCGACCGCGCCCAGCACTACCTGGATACGATCGCCCAACCGGCGATGGCCGCCGTGGCCGAGGAGATGAAGGACAAGGGAATCGAGGCGCAGATGATCGCCTCCAGCGTTCAGAGCTTGCCCGTGGGGCAGCTGGATCTGTACCTGCCGCTGGGAGAGGAACAGGACTTCCGCTACCAGATCTATCCCATCGAGCATCCCGTGCCGAGCTTCACACGAAGCACTGGCAAGGATCACAAGTACTACCGCCTGGAGGTGTTCGACCGCACGGGATCCCTGGGATACGACATCTTTGGGTACTCTCGCGAACAGCTCATCGACAACATTCTCGACCTCTACGAGCGCCACCTGGAGTTCCTCCACATCCAACGCGACCTTCCCGGCACCTCCGATCTCTCGGACGGCGCAGCGCCCGTGCGCGAATGGGCCGAGGACACCCCGGACTAAGCAACCACACCCTAAGGATTATTGAATGACTTCTACCACTCCTATCTTTGACCCCACTACGTGCGACATGCTGCAGGACGTGCACGCGAACCCCGGTAACCCTGCGTCCCTCTACATTGATGGCCAATGGGTGCCCGCCGCCGATGGCGAGACCCGGACCATCACCTGCCCGGCCGACCGCTCAGAGGTCGGGGTGGTCTCCGAGGCCTCGGAGCAGGACACCGAGCGAGCCATTGCCGCCGCCCGTCGCGCCTTCGATTCCGGTGAATGGTCCAGCGTGCCCGCCTCGGAGCGCGGCATGATGCTCATCAAGGTCGCCCAGATCATCCGCGAGCGCAAGGATGTCTTCGCGCATGCAGAGGCGGCCGATACCGGCAAGCGCCTGGCCGAGGCATATATCGACATGGACGATATCGCCAACGCCTTTGACTACTTCGGCACCCTCGCGCAACACCAGGCTGGCCGCGTGGTGGACCCGGGGGACCCGAACGTCCGTTCCCGAATCGACGCCGAGCCTGTTGGTGTGTGCGGCCTCATTACCCCGTGGAACTACCCGCTCCTCCAGGTGGCGTGGAAGGTCGCACCGGCGCTGGCCGCCGGAAACACCTTCGTGTTGAAGCAGGCGGAGCTGACTCCTCACACGGCGATGTTGCTCATGGCGGTGCTGGAGGAGGTAGGCGTTCCCGCCGGCGTGGCCAACCTCATCACGGGCGCGGGCGCGCGCTGCGGAAACCCCCTGTCCACGCACCCGGATGTGGACATGGTGTCCTTCACCGGCGGGCTGGCCACCGGCAAGATCATTGCGCGCAATGCGGCCGAGACCGTCAAGCGCGTGGCGCTGGAGCTTGGCGGCAAGAACCCGAACGTGATCTTCGCCGACGCGGACTTCGACGCCGCCGTGGATAACGCCTTGAACGGCGCTTTCGTCCACTCTGGTCAGGTGTGCTCGGCGGGTTCGCGCATCGTGGTGGAGGAATCCATTCACGATAAGTTCGTGGAGGCGCTCGTGGATCGGGCCAAGACCATCAAGATCGGCGGCCCGCTGGACGAGGCAGCGGAGACCGGCGCCTTGATCTCGGCTGAGCACCTGGACAAGGTGGCAGCCTACGTCGATGAAGCTCGCAGCCAAGGCGCAACGATCGCATGCGGTGGGCGTCGGGCAACAGAGGAAGACAACGACGGCAGCCACTCCACCGGACACACCGACCTAACAGGCGGCGAGTTTTACCTGCCGACTGTCATCGACCACTGCACCGCGGAGATGGACTGTGTCCACGCGGAAGCCTTCGGCCCCACGGTCACTATCGAGACCTTCCGCACGGAAGACGAGGCAGTTGCCATCGCGAACGACACCGAATACGGCCTGGCCGGCGCCGTGTGGAGCTCCAGTCAGGCCACGGCCGAGCGCGTCGCCCGGCGCCTGCGTCACGGCACCATCTGGATCAACGACTTCCACCCCTACCTGCCACAGGCGGAATGGGGCGGCATGAAGCAGTCCGGAAACGGTCGCGAGTTGGGACCGACGGGACTGGCGGAATACCAAGAGCACAAGCACGTTTACACCAACATCGCCCCGGCGGTGACGGGCTGGTTCGCACAGAAGTGAGGTTGAGCCGTGAGTGACAGAGACATCACCGAAGAGGAATCCACCCCGCACGCCATCGTGGGCACCGTGTCCGGGGAGGCCGCGGGCGAGGCGCAGGCGCACGAGAACAAGCCCAACTGGGTGGTGGTCGGCTTCACCGCGGTGTTCACCATCGCCGTGAGCATCTGGGCCTACGTCAGCTCGTCTTCGTTTGAGCACGTGGTTACCGCAGCCACCGGCTGGCTTACCGGGAACCTGGGCTGGCTGTACGTGGGAACCGTGGCCATTGTGCTGGGGTTCATGGTGTGGATTGCCGTGTCCAGCGCGGGCAATATTCGGCTCGGGCCCGATCACTCACGGCCGCAATACTCTCTGTTTTCCTGGTCGGCGATGCTGTTCGCCGCGGGTATCGGCATCGGCATCCTGTTTTACTCCGTGGCCGAGCCGATCGCGCAATACGTGAACCCTCCCGTGGGGGAGGGCCAGTCCCAGGAGGCGCTACAGAACGCCGTGGTCTGGACGCTGTTTCACTACGGCATCTCCGGGTGGGCGCTGTATGCGCTGATGGGATTGGCTTTTGGTTACTACGCCTACCGCCTGAACATGCCTTTGGCCATCCGCTCGGCGCTGTATCCCATCATCGGCAAGCGCATCCACGGGCCGGTGGGGGAGGCTGTGGACGTGGTGGCCATGCTGGGAACCATCTTCGGCGTGGCTGCCTCCCTGGGTATCGGCGTGGTGCAGCTGAACTTCGGCTTAAACCTGATCTTCGACCTGCCGGAAAACGTGGGCGTTCAGATCGCGCTCATTGTCCTGGCGATTGGCGTGGCGACCCTGTCTGCCGTCTCCGGCGTGGACAAGGGCATCAAAAGGCTGAGCGAGATCAACGTCTATCTGGCCTCGGCGCTGCTGGTGATCATCCTGGTGACCGGCCGCACGGGATTCCTGCTGGACTCGTTGGTCAAGAACATGGGCGACTACCTCTACAAGCTGCCCCTGTGGTCCTTCGAAACCTTCTCCTACAGCCAAACCCCCGAGGCCACGCAGCAGTGGATGTCCAACTGGACCCTGTTCTTCTGGGCCTGGTGGGTGGCATGGGCACCGTTCGTGGGATTGTTCCTCGCCCGCATCTCGCGCGGGCGAACCTTCCGCCAATTCATCATCGGCACCCTGATTGTGCCCTTTCTCTTTCTCGCGCTGTGGGCGTCGTTTTTGGGCAATGCGGCCCTCGACCGCGTCCAGAGCGGCGATCGTGACTTCCTTGAGGCCACGGTCAACAGCCCCGAGCGCGGCTTCTACATGATGCTGCAGGATCTGCCGCTGGGCACGTGGGTGATCGTCCTGGCGCTGGTGACGGGCATGCTGTTCTTCGTCACCTCGGCGGACTCCGGCGCGTTGGTGATGGCTAAGTTCTCCTCGACCTCCCACGATCCTCAGCACGACGGTGCCCCGTGGATGCGCATCCTGTGGTCCGTGTCCGTAGGTGTGCTGACCATCGCCATGCTGCAGGTGGACGGCATCAACACCCTCCAGATGGCCACGTTGATTGTGGGCATGCCGTTCATGATCGTGATCTTCCTGATCATGCTGGGGCTCGTGCGGTCGATTCGGCGCGAGAAGGCCCAGCTGGAATCCCGCGCCGTGGCGCTGCACTCCGCGATCTCCGGCCGCACCGGGGGCGTGGAGGACCAATGGGAGGAGCGCCTGGATCGCTCCGTCAGCTTCCCCGATGCGGACGAGTCCAACGAGTACATCCGCACCATCGCCGCCCCCGCGCTGGAGGACGTGGCGCGCGCCCTGGAGGATCGTGACTACCGGCCCACACTTCTGATCCGCCAGGACACCGAGACGTGCGTCCAACAGCTGGACCTGTCCGTGCCTTTCGGCGAGGACCCGGCGTTCCGCTACCAGCTGTTCCCCCTGAAGCACGACGCCCCCGGCTTCCATCCTGGCGAGAAATCATATATTCGCCTGGAGGTCTTCGGCATGAATGGTTCCCTGGGCTACGACGTCAACGGCTACACCAAGAAGCAGCTCATCAGCAACGTCCTGGACCTCTTCGACCGTCACCTGGAGTACCTGCACATGCAGAAGGACTTCCACGGGACATCGGACTTGAGCGAGTACCAGCAGGACGCGCCCGAGTGGAATGCGGACTTCGGGACGCAGCAGTAGCGACCGCTAGAATGGCTGGAATGAATTCGAACTCGATTGCTCAGAAGATCGCGCAGGAGTTGCAGTGCCAGCCCCAGCATGTCCAGGCCGTCATTGAACTGTTGGACGAGGGCAGCACCGTTCCGTTTATCGCCCGCTACCGCAAGGAACTGACCGGCGGGATGGATGATACTCAGCTGCGTTCCCTGGAACAGCGGCTGACGTACCTGCGCGAACTGGAGGATCGGCGCGCCACCGTCCTCAAGGCCATCGAGGACCAGGGCAAGCTCACCGACGAGCTGCGTGCACAGATTCTGGACGTGGATACCAAGGCACGCCTGGAGGACCTGTACCTGCCGTACAAAACCACCCGCCGCACCAAGGCCACCATCGCGCGCGAGGCTGGCCTGCAACCCCTGGCCGACCTGCTGCGGGAGGGGACTGATCGTGATCCTGCCGAACTCGCCGCCGAGTACATCACCGAGGGATTTGACGACGCCAAGGCGGTCCTCACCGGAGCGCGCTCCATTGTCATTGAGGAATTGTCCACAAACGCCGACCTGGTGGGCTCCATCCGTGAAGAGTTCTTTGAGCGAGGATACGCCCAGGCGTCGGTGGTGGCGGGGAAGGAAGAGGCCGGCGCGAAGTATCGCGACTACTTCGACTTTCACGAGCCGTTTTCCAAGCTTCCCTCACACCGCATCCTGGCGTTGTTGCGCGGAGAATCCGAAGGCGTGCTGCAGGTGAACTTCGAGCCGGGGCACCCCGATCAGCTGGACGAGGCGCACGAGTATTTCCAAGGGCGCATCGCTCACCTGGCTGGTCTGGAGGCCACCGGGGACGCCGCAGATAAGTTCCGCGCCGAGTGCGTGCGCTTTGGCTGGCGCACCAAGCTGGCGGTGAGCTCCGCCGTGGACACCCGCGTGCGTTTGAAGGAGCGTGCGGACCAGGCGGCGGTGGAGGTGTTCTCCCGCAACCTGAAGGATCTTCTTCTGGCGGCCCCCGCAGGCCAGCGCGCGGTCCTGGGATTGGACCCGGGCTACCGCAACGGCGTGAAGTGCGCGGTGGTGGATCGCACCGGCAAGGTGCTGGACACGGTCATCGTGTATCCGCACAACGGCCAGGCGCGCTGGGAGGAGGCGCGCATGATCCTGGCGCAGCTGGCAGCGAAGTACTCCGTGGAGCTGCTGGCCGTGGGCAACGGGACAGCCTCTCGGGAAACCGAGAAGCTGTCCCGGGAGATCTGCGAGCTCATCACGCAGGCGGACGCGGCCGTGCGCCCACAGACGGTGATCGTCTCCGAGTCCGGTGCGTCGGTCTACTCGGCCTCCGAGCTGGCGGCCGAGGAGTTCCCGGACATGGACGTGTCCCTGCGTGGTGCGGTGTCCATTGCACGCCGCCTGCAGGACCCGCTGGCGGAGCTTGTGAAGATTGACCCGAAGTCCATTGGCGTGGGTCAGTACCAGCACGATGTGAACCAAACGCTGCTGGCCCAGGGCCTGGAGGCCGTGGTGGAGGACGCTGTGAACTCCGTGGGAGTGGATGTGAACTCGGCGTCCGCGCCGCTGCTGCGGCGCGTGGCCGGAGTGTCCTCCACGGTAGCGGACAACATCGTGGCCTACCGGGATGAACACGGCGCCTTTGCCTCCCGCAAAGAGTTGCTCAAGGTGCCACGGCTCGGCCCGAAGGCCTTCGAGCAGGCCGCCGGCTTTTTGAGGATCCAGGGTGGCACGGACCGCCTGGACTCCTCAGCTGTGCACCCCGAGGCATACCCGCTGGTGCACAGGATCGTGGAGTCCACGGGGCTGGACGTGGATGCCCTCATCGGCAACAGCGCGGTGCTGACATCCTTGCGTCCCGCGGACTTCGCCGACGAACGCTTCGGTGTACCCACCGTGACGGACGTGCTGGCGGAGCTGGACAAGCCGGGCCGCGACCCGCGCCCACGCTTTGCCACCGCTACCTTGAAGGAGGGTGTGGAGAAGGTTTCCGATGTCACACCGGGCATGATCCTGGAGGGCACCGTGACCAACGTGGCTGCCTTCGGCGCCTTCGTGGACATCGGAGTGCACCAGGATGGCCTGGTGCACGTCTCCGCCATGAGTGATCGTTTCGTCTCTGACCCGCACGAGATTGTCTCCTCAGGCCAGGTGGTGAAGGTCAAGGTGATGGATGTGGATGTGCAGCGCAACCGCATCGGACTGAGCTTGCGCCTCAACGACGAGCCTGGCGGTAATGCTCCCGCGGGAGAGCGTCCCAAGAAGCGGTCCCAGAAAAAGCAGCAGAAGCAGAACAACCAGCGCGCGGCGTCGGGTTCCATGGCCGACGCGCTGAAACGCGCAGGATTTGGCCGCTAGTTCGGCATATGGCATAATATCGGGGTTCATATGTTGTGGGTACGAACCCGTAGGCGCACGCTGATCGTGAAAAGCCGCGCAGGATCCTCTATCCAGACGAGACTTAAGGTTACTTCAGAATGCACATTCTTGATAAGGTCGATGCAGCTCAGCTGCGCGACGACATCCCAGACTTCCGCCCAGGTGACACCCTCGACGTTCACGTGAAGGTGATCGAGGGCACCAAGTCCCGTATCCAGGTGTTCCGTGGCGTTGTGATCCGCCGCCAGAACTCCGGTATCCGCGAGACCTTCACCGTCCGCAAGGTGTCCTTCGGCATCGGTGTGGAGCGTACCTTCCCGGTTCACTCTCCCAACATCGACCACATCGACGTCCTGACCCGCGGTAAGGTTCGCCGCGCGAAACTGTACTACCTGCGTAACCTGCGCGGTAAGGCAGCCAAGATCAAGGAAAAGCGCTAAGAGCTGCCGCCTTCCCGCCGCACCCAGCTTGTCGTTGGGTGCGGCGGTTTTTGCGTATCTAAGCCCTGTGTTGTGCCCAGGGACTGCTAAGCTGTTCTACCGTGACCGATTCTCAAGATGCGAAGCCCAGCACCCCGGACAAGAAGAAAAAGACGTACCCCTGGTGGGTGGAGATGCCCATCATTATCGTGGTGACGCTGCTGGTGTTGGGCGCATTCAATACGTTCGTGGGACGGATGTATCTGATTCCTTCGGAGTCCATGGAGCCGACCTTGCACGGCTGCGCGGGCTGCACCCCGGACCGGATCTTTGTGAACAAGCTGGCCTACGTGGGCAACAATAAGCCGAAGCCTGGCGAGGTTGTGGTGTTCGTGGGCGAGGATTCCTGGAACTGGAATTACACCACCCAGCGCTCTGATGTGGCTCCGGTGCGTGCCTTGCAGAACGCTGCGTCCTATATCGGAATCGTCGCTCCGGATGAAAACACGCTGGTTAAGCGCGTGATCGCCACCGAGGGGCAGACCGTGCAGTGCCTGGAGGGGGACCCGGGGATCATGGTCGATGGCAAGAAGGTGGATGATTCCTACATCATGCGCCCGGCGGCGAATCCGATCGATACCACGTTGGGCTCCGAGGCCTGCCAGGGCAATTATTTTGGCCCGGTGACGATCCCGCCGGATCACCTGTGGATGATGGGCGATAACCGCACGAACTCGCTGGATTCCCGTGGCCACATGGGTGACGAGCTGCAGGGCACCATCAGCATGGACCATGTTGTGGGCCGCGTGGAGGCCATCATCCTGCCGTTCGATCGCATCTCGAGGGTTAAATCCCTGCCTGTCCAGGGCTAACCCGATGGACCTGGAACGTCAGCTCTATGCGGCGGGTTTGGGGCCCGTCGCGGGTGTGGACGAGGCTGGCCGTGGTGCGTGCTGCGGACCGATGACCATTGCGGCGTGTATTCTCCCTTTTCATGTCGACGCCGACAGTTTCCCGTCCTGTCTGGCTGGCTTACAAGATTCCAAGAAACTGACTCCCCGGCGCCGAGAGGCCCTCTTCGACAGCATCGTCGAGGAGGCCGTGAGCTATTCCATCGTGATGATCTCTGCCGCCGATATTGACCGGTGGGGTGTTCAGCACGCGAACGTCTCTGGCATGCGGCGCGCTGTCGCGCTGCTGGACACAACCCCGGGGTATGTCTTAACGGACGCCGTGAAGATCCCGGGGCTGGCCCAGCCGCATCTTCCGGTGCTGAAGGGGGACCAGATGGCCGCGAGCATCTCGGCGGCGTCGATATTGGCGAAGGTAGCGAGGGATCGCCACATGATCGAGCTGGACGCCGAGTACCCGGAGTACGGTTTGGCGGGGCACAAGGGGTACGGGACAAAGACGCATATGGCTGCGGTGAGTCTGCATGGCGGAACCCCGGAGCACCGCTACACTTACAAAAATGTGGCCCATGCGCACGCGCTGTGGTCATCAACATAGTCACTACGCCAGATGGGAAAGGGCGGCGGCCAACACTATGAGCGCTGAGGAACTTGACGACTACGAGGCAAACGTAGAACTGTCCATGTATCGCGAATACCGCGACGTGGTGAGCCAGTTTTCCTATGTGGTGGAAACCGAGCGCCGTTTCTATCTGGCCAACGCGGTGGAGCTCATTCCACGTAACTCTGGGGGAGAGGTCTACTACGAGGTCCGCATGTCCGACGCGTGGGTGTGGGACATGTACCGCCCGGCGCGTTTCGTGCGCTACGTCCGCGTGATCACCTACAAGGATGTCAATATTGAGGAGCTGGATAAGCCGGAGTTGCAGCTGCCGGAGAACTAACAGCTCTGTTTTCCACAGGGGCCGAGTTATCCACAGAGTCCTGGGCGTATGCCGAGGCGCGTGGGTGGCTCGGCCTTTGTGTGTATATCCCCGTGACTAGCCTGGCGCCCGATGATATTCATGCGAGACACAGGGGGAGTGGTCGATGACCAGGCACCAAGGAAACGCCGGGGAGGCCATGGCCGCGGAGTTTTTGGAGCGGCAGGGCTATGAGATTGTCCAGCGCAACTGCGTAGTTCAGGTAGAGGGCTTCCGAGCTGAGATTGACATTGTGGCGCGGGATCCGCAGGTCCAGCAGGTGGTGTTTGTGGAGGTGAAGTTCCGTGCCACGGAGGCCGACGGGGCGGGCGTGGGGGCGATTACGCCGACGAAGCTGCGGCGGATGCGCAGAGCGGCCGGGGTGTGGCTGAGCCTGCACAGGCAGACCGAGGGGTGTTCTCCCCGGGTGGATGTGGTGGACGTGGGGCCGTGGGGAATCCGCGAGCACGTGAAGGATGTGTGGTAGGCCATGGGGATTGGACGTGCATATAGCGTGGCACTGGAGGGGCTTCACGGGGTGACCCTCACGGTGGAGTGCGACATCTCCCGCGGACTTCCCGGGATCTCCGTGGTGGGGATGGGGGATGCGGCCGTGGTGCAGGCTCGCGACCGGATCCGCTCGGCTCTGCGCAATAGCGGGATTGAGTGGCCGGGGTCGCGGACGGTGCTCAGCCTGTCACCGGCGGACCTTCCCAAGCACGGCGCGAGCTTCGACGTGGCCATGGTGTGCTCCATGCTGGTGGCGAGCTTGAATGATTCCCAGGCCTCCCTGGATATCAGGCACAGGGTGGAGGAGTCCATCATCATCGGCGAGCTGGGGCTGGACGGAGGCATACGGCAGGTGCCCGGTGTGATCCCCAAGGTGGTGCACGCGGCATCCGAAGGCTTCCGCTGGGTGGTGGTCCCCGACGCGAACGTGGACGAAGCGCAGCGAGCGGCGTGCTTGTGCGAGGAGGAGGCGCCGCAGATTGTTCCCGTGGCCACGCTGCACCATCTGGTGCAGTGGATGGACTCAGGGGCTGTGCGGCAGAGGCTCGCAGGATTGGAACAGACAGAAGGTATCGCGCTTCCCGCCCTGCCGGACATGGGGGATGTGGCGGGGCAGGTGGCTGCGCGGCGCGCGGTGGAGGTCGCCGCCGTGGGCTCTCATGCACTGCTGATGACCGGACCGCCGGGCAGCGGAAAATCCATGCTGGCGCAGCGTCTGCCGGGCATCCTCCCGCCGCTGACCAGGAAAGAGCAGGCTGAGGTGGCGAGTGTGGCGTCCTTGGCAGGGGCAGGCACAAGGCTTGAGGCGATCTGGCAGGGCCGGCGGCCCTTCATCGCGCCGCACCACACGGTCACGCAGGCAGCGCTCATCGGAGGAGGCGGCTATCCCCGCCCCGGCGCGGTGAGCCTCGCCCACCACGGGGTGTTGTTCATCGACGAGGTGGCGGAGGCCAACCCGCGGGTGTTGGACGCCCTGCGCGTGCCCATGGAAACCCGCCGCGTGGACATCATGAGGAACCGGCGAGTGGTAGAGTTTCCCGCGAACTTCCAGCTGGTGCTGGCGGCCAACCCGTGCCCGTGTGGGGCGGAGAGGGAAGCGGAGTGCCGCTGCCCGGCAGGTGTAAGGCTGCGCTACCAGCAGCGCTTGTCCGGCCCTGTGCGAGATCGCATTGATATCTATGCCACCACCCAGGGCTCCACCAGCATTAATCTTCTGGAGGCGAGCTCCCAGGACAGTAGCGAGGTGATCCGGGAGCGGGTTGCCGAAGCCCGCGAACGAAGTATCCACCGCTGGGGTGCACCCAACGCTCTGGTGCAGGGCAAGGTCATCCGGCGGGAGTTCCCCGCCGACGACAGCGGCATGGTGACGCTGCAAGATCTGCTTCTACACGGGGATTTGTCGCAACGCGGAGTAGACCGAGCGCTGCGCGTGGCGTGGACGTTGGCCGATATGGACGCCGTACAGCGCCCCTCCGTGGGCCACGTGCTGGATGCCGTGGAGCAGTTTGGGGGAGCGCAGCATGTTTAATCTGCAGATCCTGGAGGATTCGTCCACGGCGTGGGCATATCTCCGCCGGGTGGTGGAGGCCTCCCACCCCGTGGTGAACTCCCTGCTGGACACAGGCCTTCCCGTCAGCGAGGTCGCCATGGCCATCGCCGAGGCCAACCCACGGCTGCCGCGCGAGTTGTTGGAGGCAACACAAGCGCGCCGGGCGGTGGACCCCCGCCCGGACATGGAGTGCGCGAGCAGGCGGGGCTGGCGCCTCATCACCCGGGAGTCCCCGGAGTGGCCGGAGAGTTTCGGCTCGGCCTTCGTGACCCAGGAGCTTAACGTCCACAGCCTCAATAGCGCGGTGCGGGGCCTGCGCTTCGCGCCCTTCGCGGTGTATGTGGCGGGGCCGGGCGACCTGTCCACACTCGCCAGGCACAGCGTGACCATGGTGGGCACGCGGGCGGCAACTCGCTACGGCAGCGAAGTCGCCACCGAGTGGAGCGGGCAGTTCGCCGCCCATGGGCTGACGATTATCTCCGGTGGGGCTGAGGGGATCGACGCCTGTGCTCACCATAGTGCGCTGTCCCGGCGAAGTCCTACGGTTGCCGTGATGGCGGGCTCCCTGGATCGCCCTTATCCGAAAAAGCACTACGAGTTGTTCCGGCAGATCGTGGACGGTGGAGGAGTGCTGGTCAGTGAATACCCGCCGGATACCGCGCCGGCGCGCCACCGCTTCCTCACGCGCAATCGGCTTGCGGCAGCGCTCGGCGGGGCGACGGTTGTGGTGGAAGCCGCGTTAAGAAGCGGGGCACTGAACACACTGAACTGGGCCAACTCGATGAACAAACCCACCTTTGCCGTGCCGGGGCCCGTCACCACGGTGGGTTCGCAGGGATGTCTCAAGGCCATCCAGGAACAACGCGCCCAGTTGGCGCGCAGCGCAGCGGAGATCATCGAAGCACTTCAGGGCACGCAACTGAGCCTTGAGCTGTCCGGCCCATCCTTAAGCTGGGAGCAGACCGCCATCATCGACGCCACCCTCCGGCCCGTGGAGGTCGAAGAGATCCACCGGGACACCGGCCTGCCGATGGCGATTGTGGTAAGGCAACTGCGAACCCTCAGTTCCATGGGGCTGGTGAGACGGGTGGGAAACCAGTGGCAGAGAGTGTAACTTGAGGGGCATGGCCCAGATCCCCAGCCCCCAGGAAGCAGTGCAGCTCTACGAAGAGCACCTGCGCTACGTGGTGGGCCGCAGCGAGAATACGATCACTGCCTACCGCAAGGACCTCACCGCCGTGGTCGAGGGGCTAGATAGCCTCGAGGACTACACCCTGGATCACGCGAGGGACTGCCTCGGCTACGCCGTCGATGGTGGCGCCAGCCGCGCCACCATCGCCCGGCTCGTGAGCTCCATGAAAGGCTTCGGGAGCTTCCTTGCCCACAAACAGTGGCTCCCGGCCAACCCCATCGCGGGCCTCAAAGCCCCCAAAGCCCAGCGCGTCCTCCCGCGCGTGCTGCGCACACACCAGGCAACCGACCTGCTCGACGAGCTCTCCGAACGCGCCCGTGACCCAGAAGCCCCCGCCACGTTCCACCGCGATCGCGCCATGCTGGAACTACTCTTTTCCACCGGCATCCGTGTGTCCGAACTCGTGGGCGCGGACATCGACGACTGCGACCTGTCCCAACGCCTGTTGCGCGTGACCGGTAAAGGCAACAAGACCCGCGTGGTTCCCTTCGGCACGGCTGCCGCAGAAGCCCTGACCCGATGGCTCGACGTGCGCCGGGAGTTCCACGTGGACTCGAAGTCCGGCGCAGCCCTCTTCCTGGGCGTGCGCGGAGGACGGATCGACCAGCGCCAAGTCCGCAGCGTTGTCCGCGAACTCACCAGCCTGTCGGACAGCGGCCCCACGCTCTCGCCCCACGGCCTGCGGCACTCCGCCGCCACCGCCATCCTGGAGGGCGGCGCGGACCTGCGCGCCGTGCAAGAAATCCTGGGTCACTCGTCGATGGCGACCACGCAGATCTACACCCACGTCGGCACCGAACGCCTGCAGGCTGTGTTCCGGCAGGCCCACCCCCGCTCCGGGCACTAGGCGCTAGCGCTTCAGCACGATAGTCGGCTCGCCCAGCAGTGTGAGCGGATCGATGTAGGTGTCCTTACCCACCTTCGCGCCCCAGGACAGCCCCTGCGAGGCCCGCGTCGTGTGCTCCGCATCCACCAGCCACCCCAGCGTCTGACCGCGGCGCACGCGCTGGCCCGCCGCCACGCCCGCCCGCACCGGCTCATACGTGGTGCGCAGCCCATCGGGGTGCATCACCGACACCACAGGCGTGCCCGCGACCACGCCAGCGAAGTACACCACACCGCCGCGGCTGGCGTGGATCGCCTGACCAGGACGCGCCGCCAAATCGACGCCACGGTGCCCCGCTATCCAGTTCTGCTCTGGAATGTCGGCGGGCTTCATCAAAGCACCGGGCACAGGCCGTGCATGGGTTGCGGAGAAGGGGGACGGCGCGCCGTGGGCGTCGGCAGAAAAAATAAAGAACACCGCCAGTGCGCACAGGGCGGCGAGCACGGGCAGGCGTGGGAAAAATACACGAGTCATGGACACAGCGTGGACGACGCGCGAGCCTCCCGTAAAGACCCCATCCACGATTCGGCGAAATCTGTGGAAAACTCCGCGCGTTATTCACAGGACACGGCAGGGCACACTTGAAGAAAGTGCAGGCTATAGCGTAGTCTGATGCAAGCAGTATGCGCTGTTTCCCGCACGAAACGTTGCCCGCGAATGCAACCGCAGGTCACAGGCTACTGACTACGCGTGGGTAATTCGTACCTCTTCCATGTCTGACCAGCACGGTCCCAGATTTTTCTGGGCAACTATGGTGAGCCACACCCCAAGAGAAGACCCACTAGGGTGGCGAAAAAATCGTCACAGGAAAACCGTCAAACCCCCAAACTGTGAAAGCGAGGAAGGGGCGGCGTGGAGCACATACGACCTCCACAGCGAGAGTGAAGCCGCCCCTGTAACACCATGGCTGTTGTTACTTTGCGCCAAATGCTCGACGCTGGTGTCCACTTCGGTCACCAGACCCGCCGTTGGAACCCAAAGATGAAGCGCTTCATCTTCACCGACCGCAACGGCATCTACATCATCGACCTGCAGCAGACCCTGACCTACATCGACGAAGCATTCGAGTTCGTCAAGGAGACCGTTGCCCACGGCGGCAACATCCTGTTCGTAGGTACCAAGAAGCAGGCCCAGGAAGCTGTGGCTACCGAGGCTGAGCGCGTGGGCATGCCCTACGTCAACCACCGCTGGCTGGGCGGCATGCTGACCAACTTCCAGACCGTTGCCAAGCGTCTGTCCCGTCTGAAGGAACTCCAGGCAATGGAGGAAGCAGAGGACGGCTACAAGGGCCGCACCAAGAAGGAAGTTCTGATGCTGACCCGCGAGCGCAACAAGCTGGAGCGCGTCCTGGGCGGTATCTCCAACATGTCCAAGGTCCCATCCGCACTGTGGATCGTTGACACCAACAAGGAGCACATCGCGGTTGCTGAGGCACACAAGCTGAACATCCCCGTTGTGGCCATTCTGGACACCAACTGTGACCCAGACGTTGTCAACTACCCAATCCCAGGCAACGATGACTCCATCGGTTCCGTTCAGCTGCTGTCCAACGTGATCTCCACCGCTGTGGAGGAGGGCCGCAAGGTTCGCGCTGAGCGCCAGGAAGCTGCTGCTAAGGACGCTGCCGGTGACAAGCCAGCAGCTGCCGAGGCCACCGAGGCCCCAGCAGAAGAGACCCCAGCAGCAGAGTAAAACCTGCGCTACTCTATTGAGCGAACCCAACACTTCCACACACTAGAGGAGGATCGCCCCACCATGGCGAACTACACCGCCGCAGACGTAAAGAAGCTGCGTGAGATCACCGGGTCCGGAATGATGGACTGCAAGAAGGCTCTCGAGGAGGCCGAAGGCGACTTCGACAAGGCCATCGAGATCCTGCGCATCAAGGGCGCCAAGGACGTCGGAAAGCGCGCAGAGCGCTCCGCATCCGAGGGCCTGATCGCCGTATCCGGCAACACCATGATCGAGGTCAACGCTGAGACCGACTTCGTGGCCAAGAACCAAGAGTTCATCGACTTCGCCAACAAGGTTGCTGAAGCTGCTGCCGCCGCTAAGGCAAACTCCCGCGAAGAGCTCGAGGCCGTTGAGGTCGACGGCCAGTCCGCTGCAGACGCTCTGCAGCAGCTGTCCGCAAAGATCGGTGAGAAGCTGGAGCTGAAGCGCGCTGTGACCGTTGAGGGTGACAACGTTGCTGTGTACCTGCACCACCGTTCCGCTGACCTGCCACCAGCAGTGGGCGTGCTCGTGACCTACACCGGTGACGACGCCGCAGCTGCCAAGGGCGCCGCAATGCAGGTTGCCGCTCTGAAGGCTAAGTACCTGTCTTCCGAGGATGTTCCTGAGGAGATCGTTGCCAAGGAGCGCGAGATCGCAGAAGCAACCGCACGCGAAGAGGGCAAGCCAGAGGCCGCCCTGCCAAAGATCACCGAAGGCCGTCTGAAGGGCTTCTTCAAGGATGCCTGCCTGCTCGAGCAGCCATCCGTGACCGAGTCCAAGAAGACCGTTGCACAGGTGACCGAGGAAGCTGGCATCACCCTGACCGGCTTCGTCCGTTACGAGGTTGGCCAGGCCTAAGAGGTCCAGCTCACCGCGTGAACCCGAACCTGCTACGTGCAGGTTCGGGTTTTCTTATATCTTCGGATGTATGATGTAGGGCGATCAAGTGAACCCCATCCATATCCGATCCAAAGGAGCACCGTGAGCAGCACCGTAGGCGACAATGCACAGGGACAGGAACAACAGCGCGCTGGATACAAGCGCGTGATGCTGAAGCTCGGCGGTGAAATGTTCGGCGGCGGCAAGGTTGGCATCGACCCCGACGTGGTGCAAAACATCGCCCGCCAGGTCGCCGAGGTATCCAAGTCCGGGGTAGAGGTGGCCATCGTCATCGGCGGCGGTAACTTCTTCCGCGGCGCGCAGCTGCAGCAGCGCGGCCTGGACCGCTCCCGCTCTGACTACATGGGCATGCTCGGCACGGTCATGAACTGCCTGGCGCTCCAGGACTTCCTCCAGCAGGAGGGCGTGGACTGCCGCGTGCAGACCGCCATCCAGATGACCCAGGTCGCCGAGCCTTACCTGCCGCTGCGCGCCGACCGTCACCTGGAGAAGGGCCGCGTGGTCATCTTCGGTGCGGGCATGGGCATGCCGTACTTCTCCACGGACACCACCGCCGCCCAGCGTGCCCTGGAAATCGGCTGCGAGGTTCTCCTCATGGCCAAGGCTGTTGACGGCGTGTACGACGATGACCCACGCACCAACCCGGACGCCACCATGTTCCACGACATCACCCCTCGGGAAGTGATCGAACGCGGCCTCAAGGTGGCCGACGCCACCGCTTTCTCCCTGTGCATGGACAACAACATGCCCATCCTGGTGTTCAACCTGCTGACCGACGGCAACATCGCCCGCGCCGTCTCTGGCGAGCAGGTGGGAACCCTGGTGCAGTCCAACGACGGCACTGCATAACGCTCCTGGTAGGTTAGTAACCATGATTGACGATATTCTTCTGGACTCCGAAGAGCGCATGACCAGCTCCGTTGAACACGCTCGCGAGGACCTCACCACCATCCGCACCGGCCGTGCCAACCCGGCGATGTTCAACGGCGTGATGGCTGAATACTACGGCGCGCTGACCCCCATCACCCAGATGGCCACCATCAGCGTTCCCGAGCCACGCATGTTGCTCATCAAGCCATATGAGCAGAGCCTGATGAACGATATCGAAAACGCGATCCGCAACTCGGACCTGGGCGTGAACCCCACGAACGACGGTCAGGTTCTGCGTGTCACCATCCCGCAGCTGACCGAGGAACGACGCCGCGAGCTCGTGAAGATGGCGAAGTCCAAGGGCGAGGACGCGAAGATCGCGATCCGCAACATCCGCCGCAAGGGCATGGAACAGCTCGGAAAGATTCAGAAGGATGGCGAAGCGGGCGAGGACGAGGTGAAGGCCGCTGAGAAGGAGCTCGAGAAGGTCACGCACAACTACGTCACCCAGGTGGATGCCCTTGTGTCCAACAAAGAATCCGAATTGATGGAAGTCTAAACGAGGACCGATGGCTGCTCCAAAGCCAAAAAATGGCGCCGGTCGTAATCTGAAACAAGCGATCGGCGTGGGAGTCCTCCTCGGCGCGCTGGTCATCGCATCCCTGATGAACCCCATCGCGTGGTACCCCTTGGTGGCCATTGCGGTGGGGCTTGCCACATATGAAGTGTGGCGCCGCCTGCTGGAGGCCGGCTATGTGGTGAACCTCCTGGTGTGCGTCCTCGGTGGCCAGGCGATGCTGTGGCTCTCCTTGCCCTTCGGTACCTCCGGGCTCATCGCGGGCTATGTCACCAGCGTGCTGGTGCTGATGGTGACGAGGCTGTTCCATTACGGGCGTAACTCGCCCCCGCACAATTACGTGCGCGATGTGGCTGTGGGAACGTTCATCATGACGTGGATTCCGCTGTTTGCCACGTTTGCGGCGATGCTGTCCCGGATGGAAAACGACAGCGCAGATGGCGTGATGTTTATCCTCACGTTCATGATCTGTGTGGTGGCCTCCGACGTGGGAGGCTACGCCTTCGGCGTGTTCTTCGGCTCCCACCCGATGGCTCCGGCCGTGAGTCCCAAGAAGTCCTGGGAGGGCTTCGCCGGTTCCATCGTCACCTCCATGGTGGCGGGAACGTTGTGCGTGGTGTTCCTCCTCGAGGCTCCGTTCTGGATCGGGATTCTCCTCGGCATTGGCCTGGCGATCTGCGCCACGCTCGGCGATTTGGTGGAATCGCAGTTCAAGCGAGACTTAAAGCTCAAAGACATGTCTCACATGCTGCCAGGACACGGCGGGCTGATGGACCGCATGGATGGTCTGCTGCCCGCCGCAATGGTGACCTGGGTGGTGCTGAATATCATCAGCTCCGTCTAGCGACGGGTGACTTGGCGTCGCAATTGCATGATGCGCACGCCGCCCACCAGAGCCATCACCAATGCGCCGATAATGGCGGCCAGCAGCATACCCACGCCAATGGGGAAGTTGAGGTTCCAGGCGAAGAAGGTGATCTGCGCGCTCTGTTGGTTCTGAAGGATGAATACCAGCAGCACGATGAGCAGGAAGATGCCCAGGATCAGGGCAACCCAGGTGCTTCCCGCGATCGTCCGTTCCACCTCAGGGGTGGTTTCCTGAACAGGGGTCTCCTGAGGCTCGAACGAGGGGGTGTCCACCGGTGCCGTCTCCTGAGGAAACTCTGCGAAAGGATCAGTGGACTCATTCGGTTGAGGATGTTGATTCGTCATGAGACCTATTCAACCATAATTTCTTAATTCCCCTGTGCCACCCTCAGCCATGTACTATTGGGCACCATCATGGGTACACCAGTAACGCTTCAATTTTCCGCTCCCAAGCGCGGGATGCCACCTGTACATCTCGCTGATCTTCACCGCGAGGACATCCAAACTCGCGTTCAGGACCTAGGCCTGCCCAAGTTCCGTGCGGATCAGATCATTCGCCAATACTATGGCCGCCTCCAAGGCGATCCGCTGAGCATGACGGATCTTCCGGAGGCGAAGAGGGAATCCGTCAAGGAGGCGCTGTTTCCCGATCTGATGCACCCGGTGCGCTCGCTGAATACTGACGACGGCGAGACCCGCAAAACCCTGTGGCGCCTTCATGACGGCACCATGCTGGAGTCTGTGCTCATGCGCTACCCGGACCGAGCCACGCTGTGCATCTCCTCCCAAGCAGGCTGCGGCATGGCCTGCCCTTTCTGCGCCACGGGCCAGGGCGGATTGGATCGTAACCTGTCCGTGGGAGAGATGGTCGAGCAGGCCCGCTACGCCGCCGTGGCCATGCGAGACGGCGAAGTCAGCGGTGGCCCGGGCCGCCTGTCCAACATCGTGTTCATGGGCATGGGCGAGCCTCTGGCGAACTACAAGCGCGTGGTGGAGACTATCCGCAAGATCACCTCGCCCGCTCCGGAGGGGTTTGGCATCTCCCAACGCAACATCACCGTCTCCACCGTGGGCTTGGCACCGGCGATCCGGAAGCTGGCGGATGAGGACATGAAGTGCCGCCTGGCCGTGTCCCTCCATACCCCCGACGACGAACTTCGCGACGAGCTGGTTCCCGTCAACAACCGCTGGTCCGTGGCCGAGGTGCTGGACGCCGCCCGTTACTACGCGGATAAATCCGGCCGCCGGGTGTCCATCGAGTACGCCCTGATCCGCGACATGAACGACCAGCCGTGGCGTGCCGAGCTGTTGGGCAAAAAGCTGCGTGGCGCCCTGGGCAACCAGGTGCACGTGAATGTGATTCCGCTGAACCCCACGCCGGGCTCTAAGTGGGATGCGTCCCCGAAGGAGCGCCAGGATGAATTCGTGCGCCTGGTGGAGGCCCAAGGGGTGGCGTGTACCGTCCGCGATACCAAGGGGCAGGAAATCGCGGCTGCCTGTGGGCAGCTTGCCGCCGAGGAGCGATAACAAAAAAAGACCGCCGTTGATCGGCGGTCTTTTTAAGAAGTGGTACTACTTCTTGATGTTCAGAGCCAGCAGCTCTTCATCGGAGAGGTCCGCGTAGGCTCCGGTGAGATTCTTCTGGTCAGCGCTCCAGTTAGGCTCGATGTGACCCACTGGCTTGTTGTTCGCGTGCAGGCGAGTGGACTGCTTACCTGGAAGGCCGGTCACCATGATGGTGGTTCCAACGAAGCACACAACGGCCAGGACGATGAGGTAGATGTTCTCAACGTTGCCGTGGTGGTTACCGAACAACATGGCCAGCAGGAACAGACCACCGCAGATACCGGCGGTTGCCATTGCTCGAGTGGACAGCGCGCTCCAGCCCCAGGCTGCGCTTGGCACGTCGTCGGTCGAGACGCCGTTGTGAACTTCAGCTTCCTTCTTGTGGGACGCCACGATTCCTCCTGATGTCAAAAAATTCTATCCCCGCCATTTTGTCATAGATCTGCTGAAAATAGCGCATCATCGCCGGGACAGTCCCGAATTTAGGTGTGATTTTTGGGGTGAGGCTAGACTAGCTGACGTGAATAAGACACGAGTTGTTGTTCTTGGAAGTACCGGTTCGATCGGAACGCAAGCTCTTGAGGTCATTGCACACAACGCTGATCGCTTTGAGCTTGTGGGCATCGCCGCGCAAGGATCCCAGCCCGAGCTGCTGGTCGAGCAAGCGCGCCAGTTCGGTCTTGCCGCCGACCACGTGGCGGTGGCGTCGGAGCGTTCTGCGGACATCATCGACGCCGAACTGGACGGACACGTGATCCGCGGGGTGGATTCCGCCCGCCAGTTGGTGGAGAGCTGCGCGGAGACACTGACGGACAACGACGTGATCTTAAATGCCCTGGTGGGCTCGCTGGGGCTGGATGCCACCCTGGCGACGCTCGCCACGCGGGCGAAACTTGCGCTGGCCAATAAGGAATCGCTGGTGGCGGGTGGACACTTGGTGCTCGACGCCGCAGATCCCGGACAACTGGTGCCCGTGGATTCCGAACACTCCGCGATGGCTCAGTGCCTGCTGGCGGGGCGTGCCGACGAGGTGGACACGCTGGTGCTGACGGCCTCCGGCGGTCCGTTCCGTGGCTGGACCCGTGAGCAGTTGGAGCCCGTGACGCCGCTTCAGGCCGCCCAGCACCCGACGTGGTCGATGGGACAGATGAACACGCTGAACTCTGCGTCCTTGGTGAATAAGGGGCTGGAATTAATTGAGGCGAGCCTGCTGTTTGGCATTCCCGCTGAACGCATCGAGGTAACGGTGCACCCGCAGTCGATCGTCCATTCCATGGTGACGTTCTGCGATGGCGCGACCATCGCCCAGGCTTCGCCGCCGTCCATGAAACTCCCGATTTCCCTGGCGCTCGGCTGGCCGGATCGCGTGCCGGACGCGCAGCCGAAACTCGATTTCCGGCAGGCTGCCACGTGGGAGTTCGAGCCTCTGGACGACGAGGTCTTCCCCGCCGTGCGCGTGGCCCGGGAGGCCGTGACCGCCGGTGGAACCATGCCCGCGGTCTACAACGCGGTGAACGAGGAAGCAGCCGTGGAGTTCTTGAACGGGCGCTTGAGCTTCCCCCGCATTGTGGACACCATCGAGGTGGTCATGAGCGACCTTACCCACCTCGCGGCGCAACCGCGCGACCTCGAGGATGTCCTTGCTGCCGAACGAGAGGCCCGCACGAAGGCCCATGAGAGGATGCAACCGTGGCTTTTGGACTAGGAGTCCTGCTGTTCGCGGTGGGGATCATGTTCTCCATCGCCTGGCACGAATTGGGCCACATGCAGGCAGCACGCATGACCGGCATGCGCGTACGCCGCTACTTCGTGGGCTTTGGCCCCACCATCTGGTCCTTCACCCGTCCCTATAAGGGCAAGACAGGTGGCACCACGGAGTACGGCGTGAAGGCCGTGCCCTTGGGAGGCTTCTGCGACATCGCGGGTATGACCCTGCTGGATGAGGTCTCCGAGGATGAAAAACCCTACGCCATGTACCGGCAATCCGCGGTGAAGCGCATCTTCGTGCTGCTGGGCGGCATCATCATGAACGTCATCCTGGCGCTGGCGATCATCTACGGCGTGGCCATCAAGTGGGGATTGCCGGACACTTCCGTGGTGTTCACACCCACCGTGGCGGAGACCGCGTGTGTCTCGCAGTCTCAGAATGCGGACGGCACGCTGGAGCCCTGCACAGGGAACGGCCCTGCCGAACAATCCGGTGTGCGCGCAGGGGATACCTTCACCCGCTTCAACGGCGTGGACACTCCAGATTTTCAGGCGTTAACCCGGGAGATCTCGCGCGTGGCGTCGGATAATAAGGACACACACGCGGCAGGGGATCACATCAGCGTGCCCGCGACGGTGGATCGTGGCGGCCAGGTGGTGGATTTGGACGTCCAGGTTGAGCTGGTGGAGCGGCTGAACACCGCCGGGAACACCATGCTGACCGGCGCCATCGGCATCAAGGCCAAGCAGCCGGAGTACACGATTCTGGAGTACAACCCGGTCACCGCAGTGGGCGGCACGGCGCACTTCGCCGGCACCATGGTGAGCCAGACGGTCGAGGGAATGATCGCGATCCCGGAGCGCGTGCCAGGCCTCGTGCGCTCCATCTTCGGTGGCAATCGCGAGCAGGATTCGCCTATGTCTGTGGTGGGTGCCTCGCGCGTTGGCGGCGAGCTGGTGCAGTATGAGCAGTGGCAGACCTTCTGGATGATGCTGGCCAGCTTGAACTTGTTCCTGGCGGGATTCAACCTGCTGCCGCTGCCGCCACTGGACGGCGGGCACATCGCCGTGGTGCTGTGGGAGAAGATCCGCGACTTCTTCCGCAGGCGCCGAGGCTTGGCACCCGGTGGTCCTGCCGATTACACCAAGCTCATGCCGCTGACCTACGCCGCGACGGTGGTGCTGATGGTCTTCGGCGCGATGGTGATTGTTGCTGACGTGGTGAATCCCATCAAGTTGTTTTAGCGCGCGTACACTAGAGCCCAGTCATACACTCACAAGGAAGAGGTAAGAGCACCCCTATGTCCGGAATTTCCCTGGGTATCCCCGACGGCCCTCCACCAGTGCTGGCACCGCGGCGTAAGACCCGCCAGTTGAATGTTGGCGGCACCTGGGTGGGATCGGATCATCCGATCACTGTGCAGTCCATGACCACCACCAAAACCCACGACGTGAATGCCACCCTGCAGCAAATTGCCCAATTGACCGCTGCGGGCTGCGACATCGTGCGTGTGGCGTGCCCGAAAACTGTCGACGCCGAAGCTCTGCCCGCTATCGCGAAGAAGTCCCCGATCCCCGTGATCGCCGATATCCACTTCCAGCCGAAGTATATTTTCTCCGCGATTGATGCTGGGTGCGCCGCCGTGCGCGTGAACCCCGGAAATATCAAGGAGTTCGACGGCCGTGTGAAGGAGGTCGCGAAGGCCGCGGGCGATGCAGGGATCCCCATCCGCATTGGTGTGAACGCGGGCTCGTTGGATAAGCGCCTGCTGGAGAAGTACGGCAAGGCCACTCCGGAGGCCTTGGTGGAGTCCGCCTTGTGGGAAGCGTCCCTGTTTGAGGAGCACGGCTTCGGGGACATCGCGATTTCTGTGAAGCACAATGACCCCGTGGTGATGGTGGATGCCTACCGCCAGCTGGCGGCAAAGTCCGATTACCCACTGCACCTGGGTGTGACGGAGGCGGGGCCGGCGTTCCAGGGAACCATCAAGTCCTCCGTGGCGTTCGGTGCGCTGCTGTCCGAGGGCATCGGCGACACGATCCGCGTGTCCCTGTCCGCGGATCCGGTGGAGGAGATCAAGGTGGGCGACCAGATCCTGCAGTCGCTGAACCTGCGTCCGCGCAAGCTGGAGATTGTGTCCTGCCCGTCGTGTGGCCGTGCTCAGGTGGACGTGTACACCCTGGCCGACGAGGTGACCGCCGGCCTGGAGGGCATGGAGTTCCCGCTGCGCGTGGCTGTGATGGGCTGCGTGGTCAACGGGCCAGGGGAGGCCCGCGACGCCGACCTGGGCGTGGCCTCCGGTAACGGCAAGGGCCAGATCTTTGTGAAGGGTGAGGTGGTGAAGACCGTGCCTGAGGATCAGATCGT
Source organism: Corynebacterium sp. zg254 (assembly GCF_024701495.1). Lineage (NCBI taxonomy): Bacteria > Bacillati > Actinomycetota > Actinomycetes > Mycobacteriales > Corynebacteriaceae > Corynebacterium > Corynebacterium sp. zg254. The sequence goes on along the minus strand of NZ_WIAR01000001.1, from coordinate 301,384 downwards.
GGAAACCCTCATCGAAGAGGCCATGCGCATCGCCGAGGAGCAGGGCCTGGAGGCCGTGGAGGGCGCCAAGGCCGAGGTGAAGGTTACCCAGTAGGCTGCAGCACGCGGCCGTCGACGATCTCGACCACGCGGTCGAGCCCTGTGAGCTGTTCCTGATCGTGGGAGACATAGAGCACGGGGATGCCGTCTTCTCGTGCGATGCCGGTGATCAGCTCGGTGACCAGGCTCGCGTTGTCAGAGTCCAGGGCGGCCGTGGGCTCGTCCACGAGCAGCACGTCCGGCTGGTTCATGAGCGCTCGGGCAAGGTTGACGCGCGCCTGCTGGCCACCGGAAAGCTCGGAGACGCGTGCTCCCGTTTTATCGCCGAGGCCCACTCGTTCCAATAGCTCGGCCGCGCGGCGTGTGGTGGCGCGCCACTGAGCGCGGCGAAGTCCCCACGGCCGATCCAGCCTGGCCATCACCTGCAATTGCTCCTGGGCCGTCAGTGAAGGCAGCAGGTTGGGCTGCTGAAATACGATGCCCACGTGTTCCCGGCGCGTCCGAGCGCCGCCGTTGATGAGGTCGATGCTGTCACCTAGCGTGGCAGTTCCACTGGTGGGTTTCTGAAGTCCGGCCGCCACGGCCAGCAGGGTGGATTTACCGGAGCCGGAGGGACCGGTCAGGCCCACGACCTCTCCGGGGTTTACGCTGAGGGAGACGTGATCCAGAAGCCTGCGCGTGAGGTTTCCGTCTTGAATGTCCAGGGTGATGTGGTTGAGGTTTAGCATGTCAGTGCGCTCCGTGGGTTGATGGACAGGATGGGCTTGATGGAGATCGCGGCGCCGAGCAGTCCCGCGGCCAGGAGGATTAGGGCAGGGGTCGCGATGGTCTGCTGGCTCAGCACGATCGGGATGCCGGAGATCAGACTGCCTGCTCCCAGCGTTACCAGCGTTCCGATGACGATCCCCAGAGCGAGGACCACGAGTGCTTGGCCGAGGGCGTCGACCATAATGACCGGGCGAGAACCACCGAGGGCGGCGGTGATGGCCACGCCACGCAGGCGTTGGATAGTCCACACCGCGAAGAAGGCGCCGAGCACGAGCGCGGAGATGACGTACAGAAGGGTGATCATCAGACCCAATGAGCTCTGCTCGCCCTGGTAGGAGCCGGAGGTGTTCAGCGCGTCCTTGCCCTGCAGAGCTTCGGGGTAGTCAGGATCGACCACGCCGAAGGAGGCCGCCCCGGGCATGGCGTCCACCTCGTGGTCGGGTGCCCAGGTGATGGGCTGGTGCTCGAGGTAGAGATCCTCTGGCCCGTCGCCGGTCATGTAGATGGTGTCCGGTGTGCGAGCGATGTGGACGATGCGGCCACCATGAGCGTGGATGTCCTCAGCCTGAGCATCGTCGATGTGGCTGCTGGACAAGCCCGTGCCATTGACGACGACGGCCTTATTTCCCTCAAGCTGATACTGCAACGCGGAGACGGATTGGTGGGACAATCCTGCGGCCAGCGAGCTCAAGAACGTCACCATGATGGTGATCATCATGATGGTGGTGATGATGAGCGCCGTGCGTGCCTTGGCGGTGCGGAGCTCGGCAAGCCCCTGAAACATGATTCCATTCATAGTCTCCATCCTTGCCTGGCCTGTGCGCTGGCACATCGGGCGCAGGATCGGTCTTTAACTCATACTTTTGGTGGAGGTGGAGTGTGAGGGCTGTGCATTAGGCTGGGGGCATCATGGTCAAAAAATTGGATCAGGCCTGGGTGTTTTTAGGCCACGGCCTGCATGTGTTGGTTGCCGCCCTGTGGGTGGTTGCTGTGCTGAACGACGGGCTCAGTGCTGCGGCGGTGGTGTTTGCGGTGCTGTATGCCACAGGGATGTTCATGTCACCCCGCTGGGTGTGGCTGCTCGCGGTGAGCGCGGCGTGGGCGTGGTGGCTGTATGCAGCGCCCTCGGCGGCGTTTGTCGCCTTCGCCCTGTTCTTCCTGGTGGTGCGCTTCCTTCCCATCCGGTGGGCCATCCCTTGCGTGTTCGCCGTGGCGGCTGTGGCGGTCGTGTCGCTGGGCGTGGAGAAGGGTTGGACGCTGGGCGGGGTGATCGGCCCCGTGACCGGCAGCCTGGTGGCCCTGGGCCTGGGCATTGGCTTCCGTATGCTGCGCCGGGAAACCGCCACGGCCGAACGCGCCCGGCTGGCCGGGGAAATCCACGATACAGTCGCCCAGGGCCTGGTCTCCATCCAGATGCTCCTGCACTCCGTGGAGCAGAAGATCGACCGGCAGTGGGGTGAGGTCCCGGAGGATCTACGCCGCGATCTGCAGCTGGCCCGGCAGACCGCGCAGGCGAACCTAGAGGATACGCGCCGCATCATCGCTGAGCTGCAGCCGGCGCAACTGGAGGGTGCGGACCTTCCCACGGCGGTGCGGTCCGTGGTGGCGTCCACCCCGATGGGCGAGCGGATGCGCTGCACCATCGATGGGGACGCCCGGCCCCTCGCCGCACGAATCGAGGTGGAGATCGTGCGCATCACCCAATCGTTGGTGTCCAATGTGGTGAAGCATTCCCATGCCGACGCCGCCGCGGTCACCCTCACCTATCAGCCAGACGCCGTGCGGGTCGATGTGGTGGACAACGGCTGTGGGTTCCAACCGGATGACGCCAGGCTGAGCCCCGTCGGCTTAGGGGCCGTGAAAAGAAAGGTGACCACCATGGGAGGAACTATGGACATCGAGTCCGAGCCAGGCCACGGCTGTGGCGTGTCGATCGAGGTTCCAGCATGATCCGAGTACTCATCGCCGACGATCACCCCGTCGTCCGCGCAGGCCTGGCTTCCATGGTGGAGGGCCACGATGTGGATGTTGTGGCCAGCGTGGATTCCGCGCAGGAAGCCGTGGAGCTGTGTAGCACCACGCCTGTGGACGTGGTGCTCATGGACTTGCGCTTCGGCGAAACCCCGAACTCCACAACGGGTGATGGCGTGTGGGCCACGGAGCAGATCCGCGCGCTGCCGAATCCGCCTCAGGTGCTGGTGGTGACCAACTACAGCACGGACTCCGATGTCATGGGGGCCATTAGCGCTGGCGCCGTGGGCTACCTGCTGAAAGACTGCGGCCCCACCCAACTGCTGGAGGGCATCCGGCAGGCCCACAGGGGCGAGACAGTGCTCAGCCCGAACGTCATGGGCAAGGTCATGGGACGGCTGTCCAACCCGATCGAAAAGCTCACCGCCCGCGAACTCGATGTGCTCCGGGAGGCGAGTCTTGGCAAATCCAACCGCCTCATCGCACGCCAGCTGGTGCTCACCGAAGCCACGGTGAAGTCTCATCTGACCCATGTGTTCGCCAAGCTGGGGGTGAACAACCGAACAGCGGCGGTGGCCGTGGCGCGGGAACGCGGAATTCTGTAGACCGGCAGGTAGTGTCAGGACTCATGAGAACAGTTCTTGCAGCGACCACAACCGTCGGCTTGGTTTTCGGCCTGTCCGCGTGTACCCCGAAACCGGATGTGGCGGACGAGGTTGCTCAAGAGTTCCTGTCTGCGATGGCCGCCCGCTCCACCGAGCAGGCCGGGGGCCTGACCGATAACCCCCAGGAGGCCCACGACCAGCTGGATCAGACGTGGGAGTCCATGCAGGCCGAGGGTCTGTCCGCGGTCCTGCAGCGGGTGAACACCGACGGTAACATTGCCACCGCAACCTACCGGATGGACTGGAGCCTCCCCGGTGATCGCCACTTTGGTTACGATTCCACGATGAAGCTCACGAAGTCGGGCGACCGGTGGAATGTGCGCTGGCAGCCATCCGTTGTACACCCTGACCTGGGCGCACGCCAGCACATGGAGCTGCGCAAGGTAGCCGCGAAAACCGCCAACGTTGTGGGCAGCGACGGGGCAGTCCTGCTGGAGCCGGGCACGATCACCCGCGTGGTCCTGAACACGGACACGGCCGGCAACGTGGGCGGGGCGATCACACGCATCGCCCGGGAATTGGACGTGTTGCGCGCCGAGGATCCTGCCGTCCCCAACATCGACGCCGACGCTCTCGCCCGAGAAGCCGCCGACGTGGACGGGGACTTTTCCGTAGTGACGCTGGGGGAGATCCCCGGCAAGAAGCTCCAGCGCGCGCTCGACGGCATGAGCGGGCTGCGCTTCAACACGGAAGCCGCGATGGTCCGCCCGGACCCGGGCTTCGCGCCGGACATCATGTCGCGCGTGTCCTCGCTAGTGGAGGACGATCTCAAGGGCAAGGATGGCTGGAAAGTCGTCTCCGTGAACACTGAGGGGGCGGAACTCACCACGCTCAATGAGACCGACGCCCAGCCCGCGCCCAGCGTCCACATCAGCCTGTCCCGGCAGATCCAGCAGGCTGCCCAGTCCGCGGTGGATACCCGCAAGGGCGCGGAGGCGATGATGGTGGTGATGCGCCCGTCGACGGGAGAGATCCTGGCTGTCGCGCAGACGAAGGAAGCCGATAAGAAGGGAAACCTGGCGTTGACCGGCCAATTCCCTCCCGGCTCGACGTTTAAGATGGTCACGGCGTACGCGGGCCTCACGGAGGAGGACCTCACTCCGGATTCGATGGTGGGCTGCCCGGGCACTCAGGACATTGGTGGCCGCATCGTGACGAACTACAACGGCTTTTCCCTGGGCACCACGCCTCTGCAGAACGCGTTTGCGAAGTCCTGTAACACCACGTTCGCAGACATCTCCACCAAACTTGAGCCGGGTCATTTGCAAGAGATCGCGAAGCAATTCGGGCTGGGCGTCGATTATCAGATTGAAGGATTGGACACGATCACGGGTTCGGTTCCCCACGGCGAGACGATGCTGGACCGCACCGAGTCGGGTTACGGTCAGGGCCTGAATCTGGTGAGTCCGTTTGGGATGGCGCTGGTGGCGTCCGCGGCGGCGTCTGGTTCCCTGCCCACGCCCGTGTTGATTCCGGGGGAGGGGCATGAGACGTCCGCGAAGGGGACGGTGCAGGAGTCCTTGAAGCCGGAGAAGATCGAGGAGTTGCGCCAGATGATGCGTGCCGTGGTGACCAATGGTTCGGGCGCGGGAATCGCCGGCGCGGGTGAGGTCTACGGTAAGACCGGTGAGGCCGAGATCAACGGCGGATCGCACTCGTGGTTCGCCGGATACCGCGACGATATTGCCTTTGCCACGCTGGTTGTGCTGGGTGGCGGTTCGGAAAACGCGGTGGGCGTGACGAATAGTTTCTTCAGCAACCTGGACGAGTACAGTGGAGCGCATGACTAGAGCTCCACTTGTACCAGGAAACCCCACCCCGATTCGCCCCGTTGCCCACTCGATCGAGCGGCCAGAGTACGCGTGGAAGGATTCCGTACAGGAGGCGATGGGGGAGCCGTATGTCCAGACTCCGGAGACCATCGAGAAGATGCGCGAGGCCAGTCGCATCGCCGCCGAGGCGTTACGGGAGGCCGGCAAGGCCGTGGCCCCCGGCGTGACCACCGACGAGATTGACCGCGTGGCCCACGAGTACATGTGCGATCACGGCGCATACCCCTCCACGCTGGGCTACATGCATTTCCCGAAGTCCTGCTGCGTGTCCCTGAACGAGATCATCTGCCACGGCATTCCGGACAGCACCGTGATTGAGGACGGGGACATCGTCAACATTGATGTCACGGCCTACAAGAACGGCGTGCACGGGGATACCAACGCCACGTTCTTGGCCGGGGATGTCTCCGAGGAGCACCGCCTGCTGGTGGAGCGCACGGAGAAGGCCATGTGGCGAGGCATTAAGGCTGTCAAGCCCGGCCGTGAGATCAACGTGATTGGCCGTGTGATCGAGGCCTACGCGAAGCGTTTTGATTACAACGTGGTGCGGGACTTCACCGGCCACGGTGTGGGACCGACCTTCCACAACGGCCTGGTGGTCCTGCACTACGACTCCATGGCGTACACCGACGTGCTGGAGGAGGGAATGACCCTCACCATCGAGCCGATGCTGAACCTGGGTGGCCTGGAGTACGACATCTGGGATGACAACTGGACCGTCCAGACCCGCGACCGGAAGTGGACCGCGCAGTTCGAGCACACCCTGGTGGTGACCGAGGATGGATGCGAGGTTCTTACTTCTCTGGAATAGTTAGGAGTATGAATACTCCTGGACCGGCACGATTCCGAGAACTGGGCCTGATCAACGGCAGCATCACTGCCCTTGGCGCCCGGGTTCAGAAAAGAAAGACGCTGGGCGTGTTTGCCACTCTGGGCCGCGCCCGGCGCCTTTTTCGCATGTGGCTGCTGTATTCGGCGACGATGATGCCCTTCGGCTACCTGTCGCGTCAGGATACGGAGCTGATCATCCTGCGTGTGGCGTGGCTGCGCGGCAGCGCCTATGAAACCGACCAGCATCGCGATCTCGCCCGCCGCGTGGGGTTGAGTACCCAGCAGATCGACGCCGTACAGACCCCAGAACACGGCTTCACCGGCAGGCGCGCGGTTCTCCTCGCAGCCACGGATGAGCTCGTGCGCGACAAGCAGCTCTCGCCGACAACCCGGCAGCGGCTTACTGCAGAGCTCTCTGCCCGCGACCAGGTGGCCTTCGTGATGCTGGTGACGAACTACGACGGCCTGGCCACAGCCCTGGACGTGCTCGGCGTGCCTATCGACGAGCCCAGGCGAAGCCGCGGTTGAGCAGCGTCATGGCGGCCTTATAGGCCCACGGGCAATTCACCTGCGCCCAGCGGGCGACGGCGATGTCCCTGCTGGTGGTGATGAGGTACTTATTCTTCCGCACCCCAGCCCGGATTGCCTGAGCCGCGTCTTCCGGGCGTATGGCGTGTCCCTGGAACAGCGCGGTGGCCTTCTGCACTCGTTTGTTTGACCGGTCCACCCCGTGAATGTCGATGGAATGCACGAGGGGAGTATCCACCGCTCCGGGCGCGACAACGTGCACGTCCACGCCCAACGGCTTCATATCAAAGCGTAGTACCTCGGCCATGCCCATCACCCCGGCTTTGGACGCGGAGTACGCCGCGTGCCACGGCAGGCCTAAGATTCCCGCCGCGCTGGAGACGAAGACCAGCTTGCGTCCGGGCTTGTGTCCATCACCCAAATAGTGTGCGAAGGCCTCCACCATGTGGATAGACCCCATCAAGTTGATGTCGATGACTTTCTGCCACTTGTCGTGAGGGAGGCTGCGGGCGTCGCCCCACAGGGAGATCCCCGCGACATGATGGACTTCGTCGGGAACACCGAACTCTGCCACGACCCGATCGGCCCACTCGGTCACCGCTTCGACATCGGCGATATCCAGCACCTCGGTGTCCACGCGGCAGTCCGTGCACTGCCGCGCGGTGTCCGCCAGCCCGGCCTCATCCCGGTCGGCCAGCAGCAGCGTTGCGTCAGTAAAGGACAGCGCCAACGCCCGCCCAATTCCGCTGGCTGCACCAGTGATGACCACAATGTTTGGTTCCCGATACTTCATGCTGTCTCATTATGGCAGCAATCCTTCAGGATCGGGGGAGGAAAACTCCAATCCCAGCAGAGCGTTTTCCACGACCTCCGTCAGCGCCGGGTGCGGCCAGTACTGGTTTTTGGCGAACACGCGGGCGTCGATGCCAAAGGTCATGGCAGTCACGAACGGCTGAATCAGCGTGGCGGCCTGGTGACCCAGCACGTGCGCGCCCAGGATCTCGCCGGTCTCCGCGTCGGCAATGACCTTCGCGATGCCCACCTGATCTTCCATGGCCCAGCCGTAGGCCACGTCCCCAAAGTTCTGCACTTTCACCGTGAGCGTCCGCCCGGTGTCCCTGGCCTGTGCTTCCGTCATGCCGACCGTGGCGATCTGGGGATGCGTAAACACACCCGACGGCACCGCGCGGTGATTCAGCGCGATCAGGTCATCCGGGTGCGCGATGTTGTGCGCCACCACCCGTTGCTCGTTGTTCGCGACGTGCTTCAGCTCGAACTCGTTCGATGCGTCCCCCAGCGCCCACACGCCGTCTGCGCTGGTGCGTCCGTAGTCGTCGACCAGGATCCGCCCGTTGTCATTAATCTCGACGCCGCCGGCCTCCACATTCAGAGTGTCCGAATTATTGATGCGCCCCATGGCTACGAGCACTTCGTCGGAGATGATCTCGGTTCCGTCGTCCAATGTGAGCGCGATGGAGTCCCCGCGCTCCTCGGCGCGCTCGACCGTGCGGCCGAGCTTCAGGTCCCACTGCGCGGCGGCCTGCTCGTTGAAGCGCTCCACGATCGTGTCGTCCAGCTTCCGCAGCAGGCGAGGGGAGCGGTTGACGAGCGTGACGCGGGAGCCCAACGCGGAGAACACGTGGGCAAACTCCACGGCCACGATTCCGCCTCCCAGGATCGTGAGCGTCTCCGGAACCTCCGGCAGGCGCATGATGCTCTCGTTGGTGTGGTGCCGCACGCCCTGGATGTACTCCGGGATGAACGGCCGCGTGCCGGTGGCGAGCACGATCTGATCGCCGGTGATGACCTCGTCGCCAACCTTGAGTGTCCGCGGCCCCACGAACTCGGCGGCCTGCTCGAACAGGGTGATGTTGGGGGTCTCCTCACCGCGGCGATACTTCGCCCCGCCCTCGGAGATGGGGTCGATGCGCTCGCTAAAGATGCGACGTTGCAGGTCCTGCCAATCCACCTCCTGGACCGACGCCTGCACACTCACGCGCGAGGCTCCCTCGATCTCCCGGATGACATCCGACGGATAGACAAACATCTTCGTGGGAATACAACCCACGTTGATGCAGGTGCCGCCGAACACCCCCTTTTCGATGATGGCGATCGACAGATGCTCGTTGTCTGGGCTGGGGATGGAGTTGCCGGATCCGGTTCCGATGATGATGAGGTCGAAGTGCATAACGCGTCCTATCCTAGATCGTTTCTAGCCACCGGGCAGCGTGCTCCAGGGCGCTGGTGCGCACCTGCTCAGGCGAGAGGAACACATCGTGCAGCGCACCCGGAAGGACCACCACCTCGGTCTCGGGGTGTGCGTTGTGCGCGTTTTCCCGCATTTGCGCCGGATTCAAGATGATGTCCGCGTTGTCCGAGCACAGCAGGAGAGTGGGAACACCCGTGTCATAACGGCCGGACTGCAGCTCCTTAATTTCGCTCATCACACCCGCCAGCCAGCTGACGTACTTCGGCCGGGGCTCGAGTGGCTTAAACTCCAGGTTGTAGTCCCACTCGCCGTGCTCCGAGGCGTGCAGCGAGCGGCCATAGGCCGGGTTAATCCCGCCGGGGACGCGCAGCATGGGGGCGCGCTTGGCCAGAATAGGAAAGACATGGGACACGATGGCCTTGGTTACCGGGTCAAACTGCAGCGCAAACCACGGGGAGTTCAACATCACGCCGCTCAGCCGCGCATGCAACTCGGGGTCCTGAACCCGAAGCCGGGCAGCCCACATTGTCACGTCCAGTCCACCCGTCGAATGCCCCACAGCCACCACCTTGGGGTGCTGGTCAGCTAAGAGACGCAGGGTGAGTGAGAGCTCGGCGTCGTATAAAGATTGGGACGACACGTGGTGCCACGTCTGACCAGGGCGCCACGAGCGACCACATTTGCGCAAGTCCACACCGTAGATCGCGTATCCCAACTCGTGGAAATAGCGAGCCACATGGGCCTGGAAAAAGTAGTCGGTCATGCCGTGGACAAAGAAGAGGGCGGGACGGCCGTCGAGTTCTTCCGGCGCATAACGAACAAGCGTGAAACGGATAGGCGTCTCACCATCGGGATCTGTGCCCAACTCCACGAAGGCCCGCTCGAAGCCCTCGCCCAGTTCATCCGGTTCAAAACTCAATTCAGACAGAGTGATCATGCTAGTCATGCTAGTAAAATTCGCGAAACTCAGGGGCACAGTATTGTGATTCTGCCTCAAGAGCGTATTGTGAAAAAGACCCAACAAAAATCGCCTTGTCAAAGGAATGAAGGAAAAAGTGGCATCTACAACCGGAAATAAGGATTCCGTCGACGTACTGCTTATCGGCGGCGGCGTGATCTCCAGCACCCTGTCCATCATGTTGAACGAGCTCCAGCCAGACTGGAGCCAGCTCATTGTCGAGCGGCTGGACGTCCCCGCAGCAGAGTCCTCCGACCCATGGAACAACGCAGGTACCGGTCACTCCGCACTGTGCGAGCTGAACTACACCCCAGAGGTCAAGGGCAAGATCGACATCTCCAAGGCCGTGGGAGTCAACGAGAAGTTCCAGGTCTCCCGCCAGTTCTGGTCCTACCTCACCGAAAAGGGTGCACTGTCCGACCCACGTGAGTTCATCAACAAGGTCCCACACGTTTCCTTCGCCCAGGGCATGGATCAGGTGGACTACCTTAAGGCACGCTACAACGCCCTGAAGGACCACCCACTGTTCCCGAACATGCAGCACTCCGAGGACGAGTCGAAGTTCCGCGAGTTCCTGCCTCTCATGTCCAAGGGCCGCGACTTCAACAACCCGGTTGCCATCTCTTGGTTCGAAGACGGAACCGACATCAACTACGGAGCCTTGACCCGCCAGTACCTGGACTACGTCTCCAACAACGGCGTGACCGTACGCTACGGCACCGAAGTGAAGAACCTGAAGCGCGAAGGTGCCAAGTGGAAGGTCACCACCAAGAACCTCCACACCGGAGACACCTCCGTCATCACCGCCAACTTCGTCTTCGTCGGAGCCGGCGGAATGGCCCTGCCACTGCTGCAGAAGTCCGGCATCCCCGAGATCAAGGGCTACGGCGGATTCCCCGTCTCCGGTGCATGGCTGCGCTGCACCAACGAGGAGCTCGTCTCCCAGCACCACGCCAAGGTCTACGGCAAGGCATCCGTGGGCGCGCCACCAATGTCCGTTCCTCACCTGGACACCCGCGTGATCGACGGCAAGCAGGGCCTGCTGTTCGGCCCCTACGCCGGCTGGACACCTAAGTTCCTGAAGCAGGGCTCCTACCTGGACCTGTTCAAGTCCATCCGCGCCACGAACATTCCTTCCTACCTGGGTGTTGCCGCGCAGGAGTTCTCCCTGACCAAGTACCTGGTGGAAGAGGTGCTGAAGGACCAGGCTGCCCGCGTGGAATCCCTGCGTGAGTACATGCCATCCGTCAACGGCGACGACTGGGAGCTCGTCATCGCCGGCCAGCGCGTCCAGGTCATCAAGCCAATCGGTGCACCGAAGTTCGGTTCCCTGGAGTTCGGTACTGCGCTGGTGAACTCCCAGGACGGATCCATCGCCGGTCTGATGGGCGCCTCCCCAGGAGCATCTATCGCTCCATCCGCGATGCTCGAGGTGCTGGAGCGCTGCTTCGGCTCCCGCATCGCCGAGTGGGCACCAAAGCTGAAGGAAATGATTCCTTCCTACGGCACCCGCCTGGCCAAGAACCCAGAGCTGTTCAACGAGCAGTGGGAGCGCTCCCAGAAGGCCCTGAAGCTGGCCTAATTACGTGCCACAGTAGCTTGTGAATCCGGTATCACCTGGCGAGGTGATACCGGATTTTTTGCCTTGTGCATAGGGGTCGCGGAGATCCTCAACAATGTCGTTGAAGGCCTCCATGTCGCCCGCCTCTGCGCGGTTCAAGGCATCCTGCAGCGCATGATTACGAGGCACGACGTGTCCCAACGCGGTGGGATAATCCCCGCATTCTTCGAGAACCTCCTCCCACCTGGGGCCGAGGGCGTCGGTCATCTCACGATCATAGGCGTGGGAGTAGAGATCGGGGAAACGGCGCAGGTGCTCCTCGGCATCCTCCACGGTGAGGGCCTCGGCGAGGCGCGCGAGGTTCCACTGGGTGATGGCGGGCTGCTTGTTGAAAGCGTAGCGCTTGCCCGTATCGACGGAGCTGAAGCAGGCCTCGGGGTCGTAGGCGTCCATGAAACCGCAGGGTCCGAAGTCGATGGCATCCCCGGCAATGTGTACATTGTCCGTGTTTAAGGCGCCGTGGACGAATCCCAGCCGCATCCATTGCGCCACCAAGGTAGCCTGGCGCTCCACGACCGCGGGGAAGAGCGGGCCAGTGATCCCGGAGCGCTGCGCGGCGTAGCTCTCCAGCCGCTGCACCAGCTCGGGATTGAACATCGCGGCACACTGGAAGGTTCCGATGCGGATGTGGTGGCGCGCCACGCGTACCAAAACCGCACCGGGTGGGAAGGGGAGTCCGGCCGTACCGCGGGGAGTAGTGAGCCGCTCTCCGGTGGCAATGACGGCCAGCACTCTGGTGGTGGGAACACCCATGGTGTGCAGGAACTCGCTGATGACATACTCACGCAACGCCGGGATCAGGGGAAGTCTCCCGTCCGCGCCGAGCTGCGTGAAGGGAGTGCGTCCGCTGCCTTTCAGGTGGAGGTCATAGCCGCCCAGTTCGCCAAGGAGCATGGAACGACCATCGCCGAGGATGGGGGAGAACTGCCCGAACTGGTGCCCGCTATATGCCATGGTAAAGCCCTCTTTGCCGAGGAGATCCTCCACATCGATGCCCGGGCAGCCGAGCTCGGCGGCCAGGGCATCGTTTCTGATGAGCATGCGTGCCTCGGGAAACTCCTCTCCAACCGTGGGCCGGCAGAGTTCCGGGAAGTGCTGGGCGAAGTCGTGGGTTAGCTGCATGGTCTTAGCATAGGTATGTCTAGGATTGGTGTCATGAGTTTGGGACGAGCAATCTTAATTGGTGGTGGCCCTGGAGCATGGGATTTGATCACTGTGCGTGGTATGCATGCTCTTCAGCAGGCAGACGTCATTCTGACTGATCACCTGGGGCCGTCCCATCAGCTCGACCAACTGTGCGACGTGAGCGCCAAAGAAGTTATAGATGTAGCCAAGTTGCCCTATGACAGGCAGGTCAGCCAAGAGCGCATCAACGAGCTCATCGTGTCCCACGCCCGTGCGGGGAAGATTGTGGCACGGCTGAAGGGGGGAGACCCTTTCGTGTTCGGCCGCGGCTTTGAAGAAGTCGAAGCCTGCGCACAGGCCGGCGTGCCGTGCGACGTCATCCCTGGCGTGACGAGCGCTATCTCCGTGCCGGGCTTGGTAGGTGTACCGGTGACAAACCGAGGAGTGGTTCATTCCTTCACTGTGATTTCTGGGCATGTTCCTCCTGGAAGTCCATCCTCTCTGGTCGATTGGCACGCCCTAGCGCGCGCCGGTGGGACCCTCAGTGTGATCATGGGAGTAAAGAACGCAGCCGCGATCGCACAAGCCCTCATCGAGGGTGGCCTGGCCGAGGACACGCCAGTGCTGATCGTCCAAGAGGGAAGCTACGAACACGAGCAGTCCCTGCGCACGTCCTTGGGGCTCCTGGGGCAGACCATGAAGGACCAGAACGTGAAGGCCCCCGCCGTGTATCTGATTGGTGAGGTCGCCGGCCTACGCGTGTGACATGTGATCCCACGGCCGCGGCGCCTCGAATGGTGCTTTCTTTCGACGATTGGCTTGCCTCCTGCTGAGCCTTTGCTTGAACGTGGTCCGAGCCAGCGGTCCGTCGGGCAGCGTGCTGACCGTGTGGCCATCGCCGTGGGAGGTCCACGTTTCGCCGCTATCCGCGTAGCGGGTCACATCCCAAATGCCCGCAGTCTTCAGCTGGTGATGGTGCTTGCACAACAGATGAAGGTTGTCAGTGTGGGTGGGGCCACCCCCGGCGTAGCGCTGGATGTGGTCCATCTCGCACATGTGAGCAGAGATCTCGCAGCCGGGAAAGCGGCAATGGCCATCGCGGGCTTGGACGAAGGCGCGCTGGGCGTCGGTGGGTGAGTATCCCTCAGTAGCGGACGGGCCGAGCGTGCGCACACTGGTGACCCTCTCGAGCCATTTCTCGGATACCATTCCCTGAAGCCAGCCGCCTGCGCTGAAGAGCTCGCGGGCGGTGGTGCTGATGTTTTTGTAGAGATTGAGGGTCACGCGAACGTCAGCCTGGCCCAAGATGAGCATTTCCAGGGCGATGTGTGGATCCACGTCGTACTTATGCGCGGTTGCTTGAATGAGCTCGTCAATCGCATCGGCTGTCATGCTATCCGTGGTGAGCGTGATGGCGGTTGTCTGCTCCGCGACCTGACGCATGGTCAGCGCATGCAACTCCTCATCGGGACGCTCTGGCAAAGCTTCCGGACAGAGTGACGTGAGGATCTTCTCCAGCTTGGTGGCTGCGTTTCGTGGGCTGAGGCAGTGCTGGTTCTGGATGCGCGGTTCCAGCGCTGCCACAAGATCGCGTTCCACATCTGCCCTCGCGCGTTCTGGGACTCTGCTGAGGTCATCCAGAAGCCGCGAGACGACCCGTGGCGTGAAGACGCCACTCATAAAAAGCCCGCTTAGAAGAGGGAAGAAGGACAAGACAAGTGCTTCCATCGCGTACTTTTCTGCCTGGTAGCGGGTCAGGCCCGCGCGAGCGACCAGCCGTGAAGCAAAGTCAGGAATGTAGTCCTCGGGTTCGGGCGTGCACATGAGAAGCAGTTCAATGTGGTCGCGGTTGATGCGGCGCGCCAAACATGAGAGCTGGTCCTCGGTATCTTCAATGCGCCAGGATCCGGGCCGGCGCTGAGGTGGCCGCTGGCGGTCAGCGTAGGTGGTAGTCATGGTTCCCCCTGGTGTGTTCCCCTGGTGTAGTTCCTTTCATGTGTAAACCTACCGGGGAGGACATACATTCACGCTGCCTTTAGGTTCTCAAAATCGAACACCCGTTCTAATTTCTGATTACCAACACAAGCTCCTGTGCCTTCTTGCTGGAATACTCAACCTCATGACCTACAGACTCAGCCAGAGCCTTCAGCTCGTCAATAGTCCGCGGATTCTCCTCAGCCTCCGCCAAATCGCGTGCCAATACGCCCTTATAGTGCTTATTAAAGTGGCTGATGACCTTACGGCTGCCATCCTCCTGGACGGACTCCACGCGCACCGTCACCGCGTCTTTCAGCCGTCCCAGCTGCTGATATGTACCCGAGCGCAGATCCACCACCAGCTCCTGTTCCGCAACCTCGGCCAATGTCTCCGTAATCGCGGAGCCCCAACGGCTCTTCAGCGTCCGATCATCCAGCTTCACCCCGCCCGACAGTCGATAATGAGGAATGGGATCCTCGGCACCCACCACGCCGAACAACGCCGAACCGATCGCCAGCCGCGAGCGCGCATGATCGGTGAGGAGCGCGGCGTGGAGGGCGTCGTAGAGAACCCCCGTGTAGCGCTCAATCGCGGGCGCGGTGGGCCCGTTGCGCAGCGCCCGATTTTCCTTAATTTCCGACGCCAAAGCCTCCGAAATCCCCAGCACACTCTGCGCTTCCGGCTCGTTGCCGGAGCGGCACAAGCGCATCAGACTGTCAACAAGTTCAAGCCGGATCGGGTTCAGGGAAGGGAAGCTCAACGCGTCCATAGACATGGGTTCGGGGGAGCCACCAAAAGACTTCGTTTCAGAAGGTGGGAGGACAATAAGCATGCCTCCACCATAATGGTAGAGTCATCCGCATGATCACCCGTATGTCCTCTCTTTTCCTGCGTACGCTGCGCGATGATCCCGCAGACGCAGAAGTGCCTAGCCACAAGCTCCTCGTCCGCGCTGGTTACATTCGGCGTGCCGCCCCTGGTGTGTACACGTGGCTTCCTCTGGGGCTGCGTGTACTCCGGAAGGTAGAAGAGGTCGTACGCCAGGAGATGGACGCGATCGGAGGCCAGGAGCTGCTGTTTCCTGCGTTACTGCCGCGCGAGTACTACGAGACCACGGGCCGCTGGGACGAGTACGGCCAGGCGCTGTTCCGCCTGAAGGACCGCAAGGGTGCGGACTACCTGCTGGGGCCGACGCACGAGGAGATGTTCGCCTCCGTGGTGAAGTCGGAGTACAGCTCCTACAAGGACTTCCCAGTCATCCTGTACCAGATGCAGACCAAGTACCGCGATGAAGAGCGCCCGCGTGCCGGGGTGCTGCGCGGTCGCGAGTTCGTCATGAAGGATTCCTACTCCTTCAACATGGACGACGAAGGACTGGAGAAGGCCTACCAGCTCCACCGCCAGGCGTATCAGAAGATCTTCGATGCCCTGGGTATTACGTACGCCATCTGCTCGGCAACGTCTGGGGCGATGGGCGGATCGGCGTCTGAGGAGTTCCTGGCTGTGTCCCCGACGGGTGAGGACACCTTCGTGCGTTCCACCGAATCGGAGTACGCGGCCAACGTGGAGGCCGTGAAGACCGTCGCGCCCGCCGAGCGTGATACCGCGGATCTTCCCGAGGCCAAGGTCCATGACACCCCAGAGTCTGAGACGATTGAGGCTCTCGTGCGCTGGGCTCAGTCCGAAGGCCTCGATGTGACTGCTGAGGACACCCTGAAGTGCATCGTGGTCAAAGTTCAGGAGCCCGGGACGGATGAGGAAGGACGTGCCTTTGAGCCTCAGCTGACCGGCATCCTTGTCCCCGGTAACCGTGAGGTGGACATGAAGCGCCTCGAGGCCTCCCTGGAGCCGGCTAGCGTAGAGCTCGCCAGCGAAGAGGACTTCGCGAAGAATCCCTTCCTGGTCAAGGGCTACGTCGGCCCACGGGGTCTGCAGGCCAACGGCGTGCGCGTTCTGGCTGATCCGCGTGTGGTCACAGGTACCGCGTGGATCACTGGTGCGGATGAGAAGCAGAAGCACGTGGTGGGCCTGGTGACCGGCCGCGACTTCACCCCAGACGGCTACATCGAGGCCGCGGAGGTGCTCGAGGGCGACCCATCCCCAGACGGCAAGGGCACGCTGACCCTGGAACGCGGCATCGAAATCGGCCACATCTTCCAGCTGGGCCGTAAGTACACCGAGGCCATTGATCTGCACATCCTCGATGAGCACGGCAAGCGCGCCATCCCCACCATGGGTTCCTACGGTCTGGGCATCACGCGCCTGGTTGCCGTGATGGCCGAGCAGATGCACGACGATGCCGGCCTACGCTGGCCCACCACAGTCGCACCGTTCAATGTTCACGTGGTCATCGCCAACAAGGACGAGGCCGCCAACCGCGCCGCGGAGGAGCTGGCGCAGGCACTGTCGGACGCGGGCCTTGAGGTGCTGTTTGACGAGCGTCCAAAGGTTTCCCCAGGCGTGAAGTTCAAGGACTCCGAATTGCTGGGCATGCCGTACGTGGTTGTGGTAGGCCGTGGCTTTGCCGATGGAGTGGTGGAGCTCCGCAACCGCCTGACCGGCGAGAAGACGGAGATTCCTTACGAGTCCGCGGTCGAGGAGATCACTCGCCTCGTATAGCCGTCGCGTGCGGGTCCTCGCCGAAGATTGGCTCCAGGCCCGCCTCGCCACGCGCGATGAGCCCCGCCCAGCGTGCGTCGAACTCCCGCGCCGTGGGATTATTTCCCATCGACGCCAAGCTTCTCATCTGATGAGTCACCGGCCGAATAGCGGTGTACAGATACCGAGCCGCCTCGGCGGCATTGTGCGGGGTTCCGTCGGGGGAGACGTAGCCCGCCTGCGGCTCTGGAACCTCTGCTCCGAGACTCTCCAGGATTGTGTGAACCTGTCCACGCAGGCTGCGTAAGCGGGTAGCCAGCGAGCCCAGAAGATTCTGGTGCGCACCCCCGTCGGCGGCCATGGCCACGCCGGTGGCGTAGACCGCGGCATAGATCAGATCCATGAGGTGCGCGAGGCTTTCGCCGTGCTGCTTGTGACCTGCCGCTACCTCGTCGAGATTCAGCGCCTTAGCTTCGGCCAGCTCCGGAGCCGCTTGGGCGGTCGCCGCCGCGGCGTACAGGCCCGTCAAGGTTCCCCCGGGATCGCCGTCTTGCAGTGCAACCAGCAGGGCTTGTTCCACAGGCAGCGTTGCCGACGGCGTCTCCAATGCATCCACGCATTCCTGCGGCGGGTTGCCGTCCCGGTCAGTACCGCACTGCCGCAGAAACTCCTGCTTCACAATGTCAGCCTGCTCCGCGAACATGGGCGCCCACGCGTCACCCTCGGCGCTGCGTTGGACGGCGGCACCGTAGGCGTCGAGAACGCGGGAGTTGAGGTTCACCTTCGGCGTGAACACATCGGTGGTACAGGCCGACGTGGCGACCGCCGTGGTGCCGAGGAGTCCTGCGAGGGCGAACAGCTGGCGTCGGGAATAGGGAACGGTGTAGAAGCGCATCACATTCAGCATAGTACTGTCGATACCTATGGCATTCCCAAGCAAAGAACAAGTGCAGAGTTTTCTTCACCCCGTGATCGCCGAGTTCGGTGTGGAACTCGAAGACGTGGAGGTGGCCAAGGCAGGCGCCAAGTCCCGAGTGAAGGTTCTGGTCGACGCGCCAGATCTGGATGCGGTGGAGGAGATTTCGAAGTCCGTCTCTGAGTCGTTCGACGCGGCCGAGGAGCGCGGCGAGCTGAATTTCGGGCCGGGCTACACCTTGGAAGTGTCCACCCCGGGGTTGGATTTCCCGCTGACCGCCGAGCGCCACTGGCGTAAGAACATTGGACGGCTGGTGAGACTTAAGGATGGGCGAAAGGTTCGCATCGCGCAGGTGGATGGGGAAAACGTGATCCTGATCGCAGCGCAGAAGAAGAACCTGGACGTTTTCCGTCAGCAATTGGCGGAAGTGGCCGGTGCGGTGGTAGAAGTTGAGTTCAACGCGGTACCGCAGCAGGAAGCCCAATTGGTGGGCCTGGATGTGGACGCGTATAACTCTTAACCCCAGCAGTTTTTCTCCCAAGGAGCACAATTGAACATCGACATGGCGGCATTGAAGGCACTGGAAAAGCAGGAGAACGTGCCGCTCGATGAGCTACTGGCGGGGATCAAGCGGGGGCTGCTAGAGGCCTACAGGGGAATCTCTCACTACGACGGCCCGGCCCGCGTGGACATTGACGAGATCAGCGGCACAGTCACCGTCTATCAAATCGAGAAGAACGAGGACGGGGAGGTCATCGGCAACATCGACGACACCCCGACGGACTTCGGCCGCGCCGGCGCCCTGGCGGTCCGTGAGGCCATCCGCTTCCGCATTAACTCCTCTCGCGTTCAGGCGAAGTACGACGAGTACTCGGACCTGCGCTACACGGTAGTCAACGGCATCGTCACGGCCGATGCGCGCGCGAACGAACGCGGCGTGGTGGTGGTCCATCTGGGCACGGAGGCCAACGGCATGGACGGCCAGATCCTGCCTGCCGAGCTGATCCCGGGGGAGAAGCTGGAGCACGGAATGCGCGTGCGCGCCTTCGTCACCGATGTGATCAACAACGGCAACCGCAGCGTGCAGATCAACTTGTCCCGCACCCACCCAGAACTGGTCCGCGGGCTGTTTGCGCTGGAGGTTCCCGAGGTGGCGGACGGGTCCGTGGAGATCGTGTCCGTTGCGCGCGAGGCCGGCCACCGCACGAAGATTGCTGTGAAGTCCACGATCAAGGGGCTGAACGCGAAGGGTGCCTGCATTGGTCCGCGGGGCCAGCGCGTCGCCAACATCATGGCGCAGCTGGGCGGCGAGAAGATCGACATTGTGGATTACAGCGACGATCCTGCTGTCTTCGTGGGCAATGCCCTGGCACCGTCGAAGGTGGTTAGCGTGATTGTGACCGACGCCGAGCTTCAGGTCGCGAAAGCCACCGTTCCTGAGTACCAGTTGAGTCTGGCGATCGGCCGGGAAGGGCAAAATGCACGCTTGGCGGCGCGCCTGACGGGATGGAAGATCGACATCCACCCAGACACGGCGTAGGACAGTGGGTTAACAGTTCCCGGCTTTTTCGCGGTACACTTGTGGGTGGTCTTGGGACTTCCAAGGCGACAACATGTCAATGAGTGGGGATGGTGCGTCTGTGAATGATAACCGTCCTCTGAGAACCTGTGTGGTCACGCGTGCGAAACGGCCGCAGGATGAACTGCTGCGGTGCGTCGCTCAGGCGAGTCCGGATGGGACGATGAAGATTGTTCCCGATCCTGACCGTGTGAAGCCTGGGCGTGGAGCATGGATTACACCCACGTTGTCGGTATGGGAAGCCGCCGTGAAACGTCGAGCGTTCGCTCGTGCGTTGAAGTTGTCCACCACCGTGGTGGATGCAGACCCTGTACGTGTTCACTTAGAACAAAAGGAAACCGACCATTGATGAGCGCACGATGAAGCAGCATCAGCGATGATCACGATTAAGTACGGGAGCCGTACGTAGCCGGTGAGATTCTGGCCTGCGGCTCCATAAACCAAAAGGAGAGTAGTGCCCGGAAAGCTACGCGTTCACGAGCTCGCGAAAGAACTCGGAATTACCAGCAAAGAACTTCTCGCCACGCTGAAGGAGCAAGGCGAGTTTGTGAAGACTGCATCCTCGACCGTAGAACCGCCTGTGGTCAAGAAGATGAAGGCCTTCTACAAGGTCGACGAGAAGAAGGATGCCGAGAAGGCTCCGTCTAGTGCATCCAAGCCAGGGCCTAAGCCGGGTCCCAAGCCAGGACCTAAGCCTGGGCCGGCAGCACAATCTAGTCCAAAGCCCGCCCCCAAGCCAGGCCCGAAGCCGGGTCCTGGTCCGAAGCCGGGCCCGAAGCCTGGACCCAAGCCAGGAGGCCGTGCGCCTCGAGTGGCAAACAACCCATTCTCCTCCGGCAATGGAGACAACCGCCCGGCGCCACGGCCACGCGGCGGCCAGGCGACCCCTGGCGACATGCCACGTCCGGGCAACCGTCCCGGCGCACGTCCAGGCCCACGTCCCGGCGCGAAGCCGGGTCAGGGTGGTGCCAAGGGCCGCGGCTCCGGAGCATCGGAGCGTCAGGGCGGCGGCCGTCGGCCATCGCCGGCTAACATGCCGAAGCAGCCGAACCCAGGCCAGATGCCAGCCCACGCCAGCGGATTCAACGGTGGCTCCGGCGGCGGTCGCGGCAACGGTGGCCCCGGCGGACCAGGAGGTCCACGCGGCGGCCGAGGTGGGCGTCGGGGAGGCACGGCAGGTGCCTTCGGACGTCCAGGTGGCGCACCGCGCAAGGGACGCAAGTCGAAACGTCAGAAGCGCAACGAGTACGAGGCAATGCAGGCACCATCCGTTGTGGGTGGCGTGAAGCTGCCGAACGGTAAGGGTGCCAGCCTGCGCCTCGCTCGTGGTGCGTCCCTGATGGACTTCGCCGAGAAGATCGACGCCGATGCCGCAGCATTGGTCCAGGCCCTGTTCAACCTGGGTGAGATGGTTACCGCCACCCAGTCCGTGTCCGATGAAACCCTGATGCTTCTGGGTGAGGAGATGGACTACAAGGTGGAGGTTGTCTCCCCAGAGGATGAGGACCGCGAGCTGCTGGAATCCTTCGATCTGCAGTTCGGTGAGGACGAGGGTACGGATGAGGATCTGGCCAAGCGTCCTCCAGTGGTGACCGTGATGGGTCACGTGGATCACGGTAAGACCCGCCTGTTGGACACCATCCGCAAGGCCAACGTGGGTGGCGGAGAAGCTGGCGGCATTACGCAGCACATCGGCGCCTACCAGGTTCCCGTGGACATGGAGGGCGAGGAGCGTTTGGTGACATTCCTGGATACCCCAGGTCACGAGGCCTTCACCGCCATGCGTGCCCGTGGTGCTAAGTCCACGGACATCGCGATCCTGGTGGTTGCGGCGGACGACGGCGTGATGCCTCAGACCGTGGAGGCCATCAACCACGCGAAGGCTGCAGACGTGCCGATCGTGGTGGCTGTGAACAAGATCGATAAGGAAGGCGCTCAGCCGGACAAGATTCGTGGCCAGCTGACCGAGTACGGTCTGATCCCAGAAGAATATGGTGGAGAAACCATGTTCGTGGACATCTCCGCAAAGCAGGGCACCAACATCGAGTCCCTGCTGGAGGCCGTGCTGCTGACTGCGGATGCGTCTCTGGATCTGCGCGCGAACCCGGACATGGACGCCCAGGGCGTGGCCATCGAGTCTCACCTGGACCGTGGACGCGGACCTGTGGCGACCATCCTGGTGCAGCGCGGTACGCTGCGCGTGGGTGACTCCATTGTGGTCGGTGACGCGCACGGTCGTGTGCGCCGCATGATCGACGAGCATGGTCTGGACGTGGACGAGGCTGGACCATCGCGTCCTGTCCAGGTCCTGGGTCTGACCTCGGTGTCCGGTGCTGGCGATAACCTGCTGGTGGTGGACGAGGACCGTACCGCTCGCCAGATTGCTGACCGCCGTTCGGCCCGCCGCCGCAACGCCTTGCAGGCCAAGAACCGTAAGCGCGTGTCCCTGGAGGATCTGGATGCAGTGTTGAAGGAGACGAATACGCTGAACCTGATCCTGAAGGGCGACAACGCGGGTACCGTCGAGGCCCTGGAAGATGCCCTGCTGAAGATCGAGGTGGACGACGAAGTGGCGTTGAACATCATCGACCGCGGTGTGGGTGCTGTGACGGAGACCAACGTCAGCCTGGCGGCTGCCTCCGACGCAGTGATCATCGGCTTCAACGTCCGTGCCGAGGGCAAGGCTACCGAGGTGGCCAACACCGAAGGCGTGGACATCCGGTACTACTCGGTGATCTACCGCGCGATCGAAGAGGTCGAGGCAGCTCTGAAGGGCATGCTGAAGCCTATCTATGAGGAGCGCGAGCTGGGCCGGGCGGAGATCCGTGCGATCTTCAAGGCCTCCTCCGTGGGCCTCATTGCAGGTTGCATGGTGGAGTCCGGCAAGGTCCGCCGCAACGCGCAGGTGCGTCTGGTGCGCGATGGAAACGTGGTTGCCGAGAAGGCAAACATCGATTCCTTGCGCCGCGAGAAGGACGACGTCACCGAGGTGGCGGCCGGTTACGAATGCGGTATGGTGCTGTCCTACCCAGACATTCAGATCGGCGATGTCATCGAGGCCTACGAGTTGGTTGAGGTTCCACGCGACTAGTCGTGTGGTGACAGTGTGAAGGAGAAATAATGGTTGATCACGCCCGTGCCGCTCGCATGGCCAAGCGTATCCAGCAGATTGTGGCCTCGGCGATCGAGCGAGAGATCAAGGATCCTCGCTTGGAGTTCGTGACCATCACGGATGCCCGTGTGACGGGCGATCTCCACGACGCGACGGTGTTCTACACCGTCCGCGGCAAGACGGTCGACGAGGAGCCGAACCTCGCGCAAGCAGAGCGCGCCTTGGAGAAGGCTCGCGGCCAGCTGCGCAAGATTGTCGGCGACCAGCTGTCGGTCCGTTTCACGCCCACGTTGAGTTTCTCCTTCGACTCGGTGCCGGAGGTTTCGGCACACATGGAAGAACTGCTGGCAAAGGCTCGCGCCCAGGACGAGGCGATTCGGGCGCAGGCGGCGCAAGCCACGCCTGCGGCGGATGGTGATCCGTACAAGCCGAGCCGCGATGAGCAGTAGCAGTACCCCCAACGCTAGGAGCATTCTTGCCCTAGCGTTTCCTGCTCTCATTGTCCTGTCGGCCACCCCGCTGTACCTGTTGTGGGATACCGCCGTGGTGGGCAGGTTGGGTGCCCAGGAGTTGGCCGCGTTGGCGGCCGGCTCCACGGTGCTGAGTACCGTCACCACCCAGCTGACGTTTTTGTCCTATGGCACCACCGCCCGCGCCGCGCGACACTACGGTGCCGGCCGGCATGCGGACGCGGTCTATGAGGGTGTGCAGGCCACGTGGGTGGCCCTCGCCGTCGGAGCCCTGTTGGTGGCTGCGGTGTTCAGTTTCACGCGCCCGATTATGAGCTTCTTCACGCGCGATCCCGAGGTCCAAGACCTGGCTGTGCAGTGGATGCACGTCACGTGCGCGTCCATCATTCCCGCCCTCATCGTGATGGCGGGTAATGGCTGGTTGCGCGGCATGTCCAATACCCGGTGGCCGCTGTGGTTTACGTTGCTGGGAGTGGTGCCGATGGCGGTGACCGTGCCCGTGGCTGTGCGGCACTACGGGATGGTGGGCTCGGCCTACGCCAACGTGTTGGGTGAGCTCATTGTCGCCACCTGCTTCCTGATTGCCCTCGTGCTGCGGTGGAGGGCCGTGGGCGATGGGCGCTCGATGGCGCCTCAGTGGCCGATCATCAAGGCACAGCTGGTGCTGGGCCGCGACCTCATTGCACGTTCCCTGTCCTTCCAGGTCGCCTTTATTTCGGCTGCCTCGGTGGCGGGGAGCTTCGGTGCGGCGTCGTTGGCCGCGCATCAGATCCTGCTGCAGTTGTGGAACTTCCTAACGTTGGTGCTGGATTCGGTGGCCATTGCCGCCCAGGCGCTGGTGGGGGCGGCGCTCGGTGCCCGGCAGTGGCTGCACGCCCGCCGCGTGGGCGTGATCGTGCTGCGTTTTTCCATGGTCGCCTCGGTGGTGATTGCGGTGGGGCTCGCTGCGGGTGCGTCGGTGCTGCCGCGCCTGTTTAGTTCCGACGCCGAGGTTCTCGATGCCATGAGCGTTCCCTGGTGGATGCTGGTCGTGTTGGCGCTGCTGGGTGGCGTGGTGTTTGCTCTGGATGGCGTGTTGCTGGGGGCGTCCGATGTGGCGTTTTTGAGGACCGCCACGATTGTCAGCGCCCTGGTGGGGTTCTTGCCGGTGGTCTGGTTGGCGAAGGTGTTCGACTGGGGACTGCCTGGTGTGTGGTGTGGCCTGGTGGCGTTCGTGGCCGTACGGCTGGTCGCGGTGGTGTGGAGGTTCCGCGGGGATGCATGGATTGTTAACACGAGTTAAATTTTTTCACTATAGTTAACACAGGTATGCACCTGTGGATGGTGGGAGAGAGGCGAACAACCATGAAGAAGCGCACCCTGTGGGCCGTGAGCGATCTTCATATCAACTCTCCCGGCAACAGGGACCTGATGGACGAACACGTCCAGCCCCAGCACCCCCAGGACTGGCTCATCGTCGCGGGTGACATCGCCGAGAAGATGGAGGTGGTGATCGACGTACTGCGCGAGCTGCGCCAGCGCTTCGAGCAAGTGATCTACGCCCCCGGCAACCATGAAATGTTTTCCCGAAGCCAGGACACCTTCAAGGGTAAGAACAAGTACCAGGCCTTGATCAGCGCCTGCCGCTCCATTGGGGTGTTGACCCCGGAGGATCGGTATCCCGTGTTCGCGGGCCACACCGTGGTGCCCATGTTCACGCTCTACGATCACTCCTGGCGCGATCCGGCGATCACACCCAGTCAAGCCATCGACGCTGCGATCGAAAACGGCTTCGTGCTCACAGATCACTGGGCTATCTCGCCGTTTGAGGACGTCCCCCAATGGTGCCGCGAGAGGCTGAGCTATACGGTGAGCCGGTTGTCTCGTGTTGACGGACCCACCATCTTGGTGAATCATTGGCCCTTGGTGAGAGAAGCAATGCAGGGAATCCCCGCCCAAGACATCGGCTTGTGGTCCGGTACTAGGCACACGCAGCAGTGGCCGCGCCGGTACCGCGCCACGGCGGTGATCTATGGGCATCTGCACGTTCCTCGCACAATTTCGCTGGAAGGTGTAACACATGTGGAGGTCTCACTCGGTTATCCCAAGGAAAGACTTCGCACACTGCCACCCAGACTTCACACTCACACGTGGCCATACCCAGTTCTGACAGAGGAGGTGTCCATCCCATGAGACGCGACGTACTGCTGAAAAACACGCTCATCGACGAGTCTCTGGTGCCCGCGGGCACCCGCTGCGTGGAGATGCACACGTCTTCGGAGAACCTTGACCACTACCTGCTGTTGGATGAAGCAGAACAGGAGCTGGTGGCGCATGCGGTGGACAAGCGCAAGTCCGACTTCGGCGACTCTCGCTGGTGCGCCCACCAAGCGATGCGCGAGCTGGTGCACGATGGTCCGATCATGCGAGGTCAACGCGGCATGCCCGTCTTTCCGGAGGGCATTACCGGATCCTTGACGCATACCGAGGGATTCCGCGCAGCCATCGTGGGACGCAGCTTCCAGTGGAGATCCTTAGGCATCGACGCCGAACCGGCAACCCACCTGCCCGAGGGAGTGTTCCCGGCCATCGCCCGGCCAGAAGAGCAGCGCCGCCTCCGGCGCCTGGTGCGGCACCACGACATTCCTGTAGTGGATAAGGTCCTCTTCTCCGCAAAGGAAACCACGTACAAGGCGTGGTTCCCTCTCACGCGCCGCTTCTTGGATTTCGATCAGGCCGATATTGACATCCGCCCCGATGGCACGTTCACGTCCTATCTTTTGACCCGCCCCGTGCCCGTGCCCTTCATCCAAGGCCGCTGGGCCGTGCGGGACGGCTTCGTGGTGACGGTCGCTGGCGTCGCGCACACCTAGAGGCCATGCGGGCGGGCCACGAACACGCTCGCCGCACGGCGGCCCTGCTCTTTGAGCAGAGCCATCGCCTGGCCGCTGGGAGTGACCACCGCGTAGATCTCCTTCCGGCCCACCGGCTCCAGCCACTTACCCATGGCAATGTCGGTGCCTTGCTCCTCGCTGATTTCTCGGGTGGGGAAGCAGCGGATCATCGCGGTGTCCAAGTCCATCGTCAGGGAATTATCCCCCTCCAGCTGCTCCAGCGTGCGGCAGTCGGCGATGTCAAAAGGCCCCACGGACGTCCGGCGCAAGGCGACCAGGTGGCCACCCACGCCCAAGTCCTCGCCCACGTCCCGGGCAATCGAACGGATATACGTTCCAGAAGAACAGTGGACGGCGATGCGGACGTCGATATGATCGGGCGCCTCGGCGTCGATGGATAAAATATCCAGAGAGTGCACGGTGACGGGGCGCTCCGGCAGCACCACGTCCTCGCCCGCCCGGACACGCTCATGGGCGCGACGACCATCGATCTTGATGGAGCTCACAGAGCTGGGACGCTGCATAATGTCGCCAACCTGACGCGCGCACGCCTGGCGAACACGCTCCTCGGTGAGCCCCCCAGTGGAGGTGGAGGACAGGACATCGCCCTCGGCGTCGTCGGTTACGGTGGACATGCCCAGCCGCATGGTGGCCTCGTAGCGCTTGTCATGGGTGACCACATGCGCCAGGAACTTCGTGCCGCGCTCCACACCGACCACCAACACACCCGTGGCCATAGGATCCAACGTGCCCGAATGCCCCACGCGGCGGGTCCCCATAATCCGACGCAGACGGGCCACAACATCGTGCGATGTCATGCCCGCCGGCTTATCCACAAGAACCACACCAGAGGAATCGAGGATGCTACTCATGCAGACCATCATAGGTGGAGTAAAGTTGCGGGGGTGACTATCTGGTATGGACTCGACAGGGTTCCCGAACATCTGGGACGCAACGGAACTGTAGTGACCATCGGTGTGTTCGACGGCGTACACCGAGGACACCAAGAACTGGTAACACGGGCAGTGGCACGGGCGCGTGAGCTCGACGTGCCCTCCGTTATGTTCACCTTCGACCCGCACCCCACCTTCATCTTCCGTCCCAGCAGTGTTCCCAAGCTGCTAGGGACCGTCGAGCAGCGCGCGCAGCTGGCGCACGACATGGGGATCGACCACGTGGTGGTCATCGGCTTCACCCCAGAGATCGCCTCGTGGAGCCCCGCGGAATACGTGGACCGCGTGCTGATTGAGCTGCTCAACGCGAAGTCCGTGATCATCGGGCAGAACTTCACCTTCGGGCACAAGGCCTCAGGCACGAGTGAGAGCATGCGTGAGCTGGGGGAGGCGCGCGGCATCGACGTGGATGTGGTGACCCTGCTGGAAGAGGATGAGCACGTCATCTGCTCTACGTGGATCCGGGACGCGCTCGCCGAGGGGAAGGTTGCCGAGGCGATGACCGCGCTGGGCAGGCCGTTTGCCGTGCAGGGTGAAGTGACCCACGGAGCGGGGCGTGGGGGCCGAGCGTTGGGCTTTCCCACCGCGAACCTGTACTTCCAGGACATTTATGCGCTGCCTGCGGATGGGGTGTACGCAGGGTTCGTGACCGTTGTGGATTCCGGCCAGGACGGCGAGAAGGTGGGCACCATGCCTGTGGGACAGCGGCTTCCGGCGGCTATCTCCGTGGGTACGAACCCCACCTTCGGGCACGAACCCCGCAGCGTGGAATCCTTCATCCTGGATCACGAGGCCGACCTCTACGGCAAGGACGTGCGCGTAGAGTTCATCGAACACCTGCGTGGGATGGAAACCTACGAGTCCCTGGATGAACTCATCCGCGCCATCACGAATGATGTTGCGCAGACGCGCCGCGCTGTGCTAAAGTTCCAAGGTCTGTGACTGTGGTCCACGGTAGTTGCAGCATGACCTTTTGCGTGGACTGAAACAACTACTAAGGAGATAATCCATGGCACTGTCCAAGGAGCAGAAGGCTGAAACCCTCAAGGAGTTTGGCCTGCACGAGACCGACACCGGTTCCCCAGAGGCTCAGATCGCACTGCTGACCGTCCGCATCCGTCAGCTGACCGAGCACCTCAAGTTCCACAAGCACGACCACCACTCCCGCCGTGGTCTGCTGCTGCTGGTTGGTCGCCGCCGTGGCCTGCTGAAGTACCTGTCCGAGAACAACGTTGACCGTTACCGTTCTCTGATCGAGCGCCTGGGACTGCGTCGCTAGGCTCATTGTTAGTAAAAATCACGCCACTATCGCTGACGATAGTGGCGTTTTTTGCATAGTAAGGTAGCCTTTTTGACGTACGACCGTTTGAACGCTCAGGCCGGCACCGATGATTTGGCCACGTGAGCGCTCAAGCAGAAAGTTGAGAGCATGAGCCCTCAGAAGAAGAACACGAAGAAGACTACGAAGCCCGCCAAGATCCAGGCGGAATTGGTGGACGACGAAGCCGGCATCTGGCAGGCCTCCGCCACCATCGACAACGGTGATTTCGGACAGCGCACCATCACCTTTGAAACTGGCTTGCTTGCCCGCCAGGCTGACGGGGCAGTGACCGCATACCTGGACGAGGACACGATGATGCTGTCCACCACGTCCTCCTCCAACACCCCACGCGAGGGCATTGACTTCTTCCCGCTGACAGTGGACGTGGAAGAGCGCATGTACGCCGTGGGGCGCATCCCCGGTAGCTTCTTCCGCCGTGAAGGCCGCCCGGGCACCGAAGCCATCCTGGCATGCCGACTAATCGACCGTCCGCTGCGCCCCACCTTCGCGAAGGGACTGCGCAACGAGGTACAGGTCATCGTGACCGTGTTGTCCCTGGACCCACAGGATATGTACGACGTGGTGGCCATCAACGCCGCCTCCGCATCCACCCAGCTGTCTGGCCTGCCTGTATCCGGCCCCGTGGGCGGTGTGCGCATGGCTCTGGTGGCAGACGAGGATCACCCAGACGGCCAGTGGGTAGCGTTCCCCACCCGCGAGCAGGCGGAGCAGTCCGTGTTCGAACTGGTTGTTGCCGGCCGTGTGACGGAGCCAGCGAAGCCGCGCGGCCGTGGCCGCAAGCCAGCCCAGTCCACGCCGAATGTGGCCGTGATGATGGTGGAGGCCGGCGCTACCCACAACGTGGTGGAGCGCATCGCTGAGGGCGCCCCTGCTCCTACGGAGGCCGTGGTGGCCGAGGGCATCGAGGCTGCTAAGCCTTTCATCGCCACCCTGTGCGAGGCTCAGGAGGCTCTGGCGAAGGCTGTGCCGAGCGAGCAGCGCGAACTGGAGCTGTTCCCACCGTTCGGTGCCGACGTGCAGACCGCCGTGGAGGCCGAGGCCCTGGAAGCCCTGGGCGACATCATGAGCATCGCCGACAAGCAGGAGCGTGACGACGCCCTGGCCGCGAACCTGGAGGAGACAGTCGACGCCCTCGGTGACACGTTCCCTGAGCGCGAGAAGGAAATCGCCGCGGCACACAACGACGTCACCAAGCAGCTCGTGCGCCGGCGCATCCTGGAAGATGGTTTCCGCATCGACGGCCGCAAGAGCACCACTATCCGCGACCTCGGCATTGTGGTCCAGCTGGTGCCACGTGCCCACGGCTCCGCCCTGTTCGAGCGAGGCGAGACGCAGATCCTGGGTGTGACCACCCTGGACATGCTGAAGATGGAGCAGCAGATCGACTCTCTGGCTCCGGAGACTCACAAGCGCTACATCCACCACTACAACTTCCCGCCGTACTCCACCGGAGAAACCGGCAGGGTCGGTTCGCCGAAGCGGCGTGAAATTGGACATGGTGCCCTGGCCGAGCGCGCTTTGGTGCCGGTGATTCCCTCCCGCGAGGAGTTCCCGTACACCATCCGCCAGGTCTCTGAGGCGTTGGGATCCAACGGCTCCACCTCTATGGGATCCGTCTGTGCCTCCACCCTGAGCCTGTATAACGCTGGTGTGCCGCTGAAGGCACCCGTGGCCGGTATCGCCATGGGTCTCGTGACCGGCAAGGTGGGTAACAAGGACAAGTACGTGACCCTGACCGACATTCTTGGTGCCGAGGACGCCTTCGGCGACATGGATTTCAAGGTGGCCGGAACCGAAGACTTCATCACGGCTCTGCAGCTGGACACCAAGCTCGACGGTATTCCTTCCGAGGTGCTCGCCGAGGCGCTGGGCCAGGCACGCGAAGCACGTCTGGAGATTCTGGGCCTTATGAACGACGCGATTGACGCCCCCGATGAGATGAGCGAGTTCGCTCCTCGTATCACCAGCGTGACGGTCCCCGTGAACAAGATCGGTGAAATCATCGGCCCTAAGGGCAAGAACATTAACCAGATCACCGAGGACACCGGCGCGAACATCACCATCGAGGAGGACGGCACCGTCTTTATTTCGGCGACCAGCTCCACCGCGGCGGAGGAGGCCACGGAGAAGATCAACGCCATCGCTAACCCGCAGTTGCCGAAGGTGGGAGATCGCTTCCTGGGCACGGTCGTGAAGACCACTGCCTTTGGTGCGTTCATCTCCCTGCTGCCAGGCCGCGATGGCCTGCTGCACATCTCCAATATCGGTGGCGACCGTCGCATCGAGAAGGTGGAGGACGAGGTGTCCGTTGGCGAGAAACTGGAAGTGGAAATCGCCGATATTGATAACCGCGGCAAGATCTCGTTGATTCTGGTCGACGAGGACTAAGGCACCGCACAACGCAATCGAGTGAAGGGAAAGCACAGATGACTAAGGTCGGAGTTTTGGGAGCACAGGGCCGCGTTGGCTCAGCCATCGTGACGGCAGTGGAGGCCGATCCACAGCTGGAGCTGGCCGCGGCACTGGATGCCGGAGACGATCTGCAGCTGCTCGTCGACAATGGGGTAGAGGTCGTGGTGGACTTCACCATCCCCGCCGCCGTGATGGACAACCTCAAGTTCTGTGTGGAGCACGGCATCCACGCCGTGGTGGGAACCACCGGGTGGACCGAAGATCGCTACGCACAGCTTAAAGAATGGCTGGCCGCCAACCCTTCCACAGGTGTGCTGATCGCGCCGAACTTTGCCATCTCCGCAGTGCTCACGATGAAGTTCGCGGAAATCGCGGCACCCTACTTCGAGTCTGCCGAGGTTGTGGAGCTGCACCACCCCAACAAGGTGGATGCGCCTTCCGGAACAGCGGTGCACACTGCAGAAGGTATCGCGCGGGCGCGGGCAGCGGCCGGCCTGGGCGAGCAGCCGGACGCCACCGAGCAGGCTCTGCCGGGAGCTCGCGGCGCTGACGTGGACGGCGTTCCCGTGCACGCTGTGCGCATGACCGGCATGGTCGCGCACGAGCAGGTCATCTTCGGCACTCGAGGACAGTCTCTGACCATCAAGCAGGATTCCTACGACCGTGAGTCCTTCGTCCCGGGAGTGCTGCTCGGCGTCGAAAAAATTGGGTCGCATCCCGGGTTGACGGTGGGACTAGAGCACTTTATGGACCTGTAAGCATGGCCACCATCGCCGAGCTGTCCATCGACCTGGTGGGGCACACCACGTTCGCCCCACCGAGTGATGTGCGGTGGAGTACGGATGCCGCGGACGGGTCCGCCCTGTCGGAGTTCGCCGGACGCGCCTGCTACGAAACGTGGGATAAGCCCAACCCGCACACGGCCACGAACCAGGCCTACGTGCGTCACATCCTGGATGTGGGGCATACTGCGGTTCTGGAGCACTCCTCGGCGAGCATGTACCTCCGGGGCGTGTCGCGCTCGTGCAGCCATGAGATCATGAGGCATCGGCACTTCTCTTTTTCACAACTGTCGCAGAGGTACGTGCCCGCGGAGGAAGCACGCGTGGTAGTGCCGGAGGCAGTGCGGGCTGATGAGCAGCTCACGCGCCTGTTTCTTCAATCCGCCGATGTCGCTCATCAGGCCTACGAAGAGATTCTTCAAGGCATTTCGGCGCAGGGGCTGAATCAAGGGTCCCACGCCGCGGTGCGGGCGAAGCAGGCTCGTCAGGCAGCGCGCGCTGTGCTGCCGAACTGCACCGAAACCCGTTTTGTCATGACCGGAAACTTCCGCAGCTGGAGGCACTTCATCGGGACACGCGCCGCCGAGCATGCGGACCCGGAGATTCGGCGGATCGCAGTAGAATGCCTCGAGAAGCTGAAGCAGATTTCGCCCGAGGTGTTTGATGACTTTAGCGTGGTAGATCTGGTCGATGGTGGCCGCATGGCCACCAGCCCTTATGTCAACGAATTTTAGTGCGCGGCTCACTTAAGCCGTGCCAATTCAACAGTTTGCTATCGAGAAAGGTACTGTGGGGAGCTATGAGTACAGGTATTGTGGCAACGAACGGAGCCGAGCATTTCGGCACGATCTCAGTTGCGATGGTGACTCCTTTTAAGAAGGACGGAACCGTCGACTTGGACGCCGGTGTATCACTCGCTGGTCATCTGGTAGAACAAGGCCTCGATTCTCTGATCCTCGCCGGAACTACCGGCGAATCTCCAACCACTGGAGCATCGGAGAAATTAGACCTGCTCAGAGCAGTACGATCCGAACTGGGAGACAGTGTGAAGCTGGTCGCCGGTGCAGGATCGTACGATACGGCTGCCTCTGTGGAACTCGCCAAGGCCTCTGCTGAGGCCGGCGCAGATTCACTGCTGGTCGTGACGCCTTATTACTCCCGTCCAAGCCAGGAAGGATTGGTTCAGCACTTCACCACGGTGGCAGATGCTGTGGACATTCCTATCTGTCTGTATGACATTCCTTCTCGCTCTGTGATCCCCATCGAACAAGACACCCTGCGTCGTCTTGCAGAACACCCCAACATCCAGGCAGTGAAAGACGCTAAGGGCGATATCTTCCACGCCATGGAACTCATTGAAACCACCGATCTCGCCTGGTATTCCGGCGACGATCCGCTCAACCTGCCGTGGCTTGCCGCGGGGGCAACTGGTTTCATTTCCGTCATTGGACACGTGGCAGCCGCGGAACTTCGCGCACTGCGCAACGCCTATGACGCAGGGGATCTTGCTGAAGCCCGACGCATCGCTGTGTCCCTGGCTCCATTGCAAGAAGCGCAGGCTCGGTTGGGAGGCGTTACATTCGCCAAGGCAGCACTGAAGCTTCTTGGGCATGACGTGGGAGCACCACGCCTGCCCATCCTCGAACCTAGCGATGCTGAATACGAACAGCTCGCTCACGACTTACAACGAGCAGGATTCCTTCAGTAAGGACACCGCTCGTACAAGGGAAATATGACTGAACAACGTTCCAGGGCACGCAAAGTGACCCGGAAGGCTGGTTCTCCTAGCGCTGAGACCGTAGCAGCGGCACAGGAGAACGGCGAAGAGACGAAGAAGAACACGAATAATAAGAACGGCGGGGGACGAAACCGCCGCTCTCGCGGAGGCCGCGGAAACGGTGGCAACGGCGGACGCAACCGCGGAGGTCGCGGGCAGGACAACCAGCGCTCAGGCGCATTGAAGACAATGCAGGGCGCTGACCTCACTCAGCGCCTCCCTCAGCCACCAAAGCTGGCCAAGGGCGATCTGCGCATCGTCGCGTTGGGTGGTATCTCGGAGATCGGCCGCAACATGACTGTCTTCGAGTACAACGGCCGCCTGCTCATCATTGACTGTGGTGTGTTGTTCCCGAGTTCCGATGAGCCGGGCGTGGACCTGATCCTGCCAGACTTCTCCTACATGGAGGACAAGTGGGACCGTGTGGAAGCACTGGTGGTGACCCACGGTCACGAGGACCACATCGGCGCCATCCCATGGATGCTGAAGCAGCGCGCTGATATTCCTATCATCGCCTCTCGCTTCACCTGCGCGTTGATCGCTGCGAAGTGCCAGGAGCACCGTCAGCGTCCGAAGCTGATCGAGGTGGATGAGAACTCCCACGAGTCTCGCGGGCCTTTCGACATCCGCTTCTTCGCGGTAAACCACTCCATCCCGGAGTGCCTGGGCATCGCACTGAAGACTGGTGCGGGCCTTGTTGTCCACACCGGCGACATCAAGCTAGACCAGACCCCGCTGGACAAGCGCCCCACGGACCTGCCCGCACTGTCCCGCTTCGGCGACGAGGGCATCGACCTGTTCCTGTGCGACTCCACGAACGCCACCACGCCGGGTGTGTCCGGTTCGGAGGCTGATCTGGTGCCGACCATCAAGCGTTTGGTGGGCGACGCCAAGCAGCGCGTGATTTTCGCCTCCTTCGCGTCGAACGTGTCGCGCGTGCAGTCCGCGGTGGATGCCGCCGTTGCCGCGGGCCGTAAGGTCGCCTTCAATGGCCGTTCCATGATCCGCAACATGGAGATCGCGGAGCGCATGGGCTACCTGAACGCGCCAAAGGGAACCATCGTCACGATGGACGAGGCTGCAAAGATGGCGCCGCACAAGGTTCTTCTGGTGACCACGGGCACCCAGGGTGAGCCGATGGCCGCCCTGTCCCGCATGGCTCGTCGCGAGCACCGCCAGATCAACGTGAAGGCTGGAGACCTGATCATCCTGTCCTCCTCCTTGGTGCCTGGCAACGAAGAGGCCGTGTTCGGCGTGATCAATATGCTCTCGCAGATCGGTGCCACCGTGGTTACTGGACGCGACGCCAAGGTGCACACGTCTGGTCACGGCTATGCTGGCGAGCTGCTGTTCCTGTACAACGCCGCGCGTCCGCGCAATGCGATGCCAGTCCACGGTGAGTGGCGGCACATTCGCGCCAACAAGGAGCTCGCGATCTCGACTGGTGTGAACCCGAAGAATATTCCATTGGCACAGAATGGTGTGTTTGTGGACCTGCACAAGGGCCACGCCAAGGTGGTTGGTCAGACCACCGTCGGTAACTTGTACGTGGATGGTTCCCGGATGGGTGACATCGGAACCGAGGTTCTGGAAGACCGCACGGCCATGGCCGAAGGTGGCCTGGTGTCCATCACCGTGGTGATCGATAACCGCACCGGCCGTCCTCTGGAGGCTCCGACGGTGAAGACCAATGGCTTCTCCGACGACGCCCGGGACATCGTGAAGGAACTCACCGGTGCCGTGGACAACATCATGTTGGACCTGGCCGGTGAGGGCGAGAACGATCCATACCGAATGGCTCAGAAGATCCGCCGCAAGGTCGGCAAGATCATTAGCGATAAGTGGAAGCGCAAGCCATTCATCGTGCCTACGGTGGTGCCGATGACCAGTGAGATCGTCGAAGAGATCGACGAGACCTTGACGCGGGAGTCTCAGTAGTACCGTGCGCCTTCGCCATGTGTTCGCCTCGAATTTCGCTCGACGTGAGCGTCAGGGCTTGGCCGAGGCCTTGAGGGCCAGCGGCCCGGATGCTCCCACGCTGTGCGAGGGGTGGACCACCAAGGATTTGGTGGTCCACCTGGTCCTACGCGAAGCGCGCCCCGATGCGGCCGTGGGGATGTTTGTCCCGGCCGTGTCCGGCCATTTGGATTCCGTGACGGCGAAGTATTCCGCCTTGCCTTATGAGGAGCTTGTTCAGCGCTTTGAAGCGGGGCCTCCCTGGTGGTCGCCGATGAAGCCGCTGGATAAAGTGGTGAACGTCACGGAGAATTTTATTCACTTTGAGGATGTTCGCCGTGCTAGGGGAGGGGAGGTGCCGGCCCGCCCCTTGGATGACCAGGATCGCGAGCTGTTGTGGTTCTTTATCGATGGCCGCGCGTCCCTGCTGGTGAAAAAGTCCGATGTTCCCATTGAATTGCGGTGGAAAGACCGGAGTGTGCGCTGTGGCGCGGCGTCACACGGCAAGGATGAAACCTTGACTATTGAGGGCGATCCGCAAGACCTGCTGCTGTGGTTGTTTGGGCGGGATGCTGCCGTGTCCCAGCTGACGATCAGCGACCCGGGCCTGTTTCAGCGCGTGAGTGGCCGCTCAGTCTAGAAGATCGGCGCCACGCGCGTGTTAAAGATGTTACTTATGTGGCACTTGCGACTAGAGTGGAGCGCATGACTGCCAGTAGCCGACATCCGCAGAAGAAATCGCCTCGGAACTACCGCACCGAGGCCTATGACACCTCGGATTTTCAGCGCACCGGCAGCGCATTTTCCGCAGTGGGTGCTCTGTTTGGAGGAACCGCGCGCGGGCTGGGCTCCCTGACTCGTCGTGCGATGCCCGACCGCGGGGGATATGAGGATGACCACGACTTTTTTGAGGAGGCCGACACAGAGGTTATGACGCCGAAGAAGCAGCGCACATCACCCCGCTTCGCTAAAAAGGAGCCACCCGTCGTGGAGCCTGAGGAAGAGGAACTCGATGAACCGTCAGGCGTCACGCGTCTGGGCGGAGGGCACGACGGCCCGGCCCTAGCGCTGTTCGCATTGGCGCTGATCGTCGCCGGAACCCTGTGGTTCACTGTCGGTGGCGCCGTGGGCACCGTGGTGTCCGGCATCTTCACGTGGTTCGTGGGCGCAGGCGCCTACATCATCCCAGTCATCCTGCTTGCGGCCGGATGGATCCTGATGGTGGGCATCGACGTGACCCAACGCTCCCTGGGGCGCATCGGCCTCGGTACCGGACTCATTGCGCTGTCCTGCCTGGGCATCATGCACATCGTCGCGGGGCTGCCCACGGAATCGGAACCACGGGCCTCCGCCGGTGGAATCATCGGCCAATTCGTGGGAACGCCCCTGAGCGTGGGCTTTTCCAACTTCCTCGCGATTCCGCTGCTCCTGCTCGCAATCGTGTACGGAGCGCTGCAGCTCACCGGCATGACGTTCGCCGAGGCCTTCCGCGCGAGCCGAGATTACCTGGGGCTTGGGCGTCGGGAATATGAGGATGACCACGCCGACGTCGACGATCTTTACGATGGCGTGGACGAGGAGCTCGACGCCGCCGTGTCCGAATCCCGTACCCCACGTGTACAGCGGAGGCAGCCGCGGGAGGTGGCCCCGGCGGATGAGACGTTGGTCCTGGACTTCTCTCGCAAGATGAAGGAGGAAGAAGAGCGGCCTAAGCGGAAACCTAAGCCAAAGCCTATGCCAGAACCGGAGCCGGAACCGGAACCTGAACCGGAGCGAGACGCAGTAGAGGACTCTCGGGAATCCATCAAGAAGGCGATCATCGCACGCTCGGGGATTGACGCCTCGGCGGTAAAGCCGAAGGAGGAGACTCCTGCGCCACGCGACGAAGCCGTGACCATGTTCGACGGCAGCAACTACCAGCTGCCCAGCGCCGACCTGCTGATCCCCGGTGAGGAATCGAAGGCCCGGAGTGACACCAACGATCGCATGATCGAGGCGATCTCCGCCGTGTTCGAAGAGTTTAACGTGGATGCCCACGTCACGGGCTTTTCCCGTGGGCCGACTGTCACGCGCTACGAGATTGAGCTCGGGCCGGGTGTGAAGGTCTCCAAGATCACCAACCTTCAGTCCAACTTGGCGTACGCCGTGGCTACCGACAACGTGCGTCTTCTGACGCCTATTCCGGGTAAGTCCGCGGTGGGCATCGAGGTTCCGAACACGGACCGCGAGATGGTGCGACTATCTGATGTGCTGCACGCACCGTCGGTCGTCGGTGACACGGATCCCACGCTGATTGGTTTAGGCAAGGACATCGAGGGCGACTTCGTGGCCTCTGCGGTGCAGAAAATGCCGCACCTTTTGGTTGCGGGTTCTACCGGCTCGGGTAAGTCCGCCTTCGTCAACTCCATGCTGGTGTCCTTGCTGACCCGCGCGACCCCGGAGGACGTGCGACTGATCCTGGTGGATCCGAAGATGGTGGAGCTCACGCCGTACGAGGGGATTCCGCACCTCATTACGCCAATTGTGACGGAGCCGAAGAAGGCTGCCGCCGCCCTGAATTGGCTGGTGGAGGAGATGGAGCAGCGGTATATGGACATGAAGGCCGCCCGTGTACGCCACGTGAAGGACTTCAACCACAAGGTCCGCACAGGTGAGATCACGGCACCGCTCGGCTCCGAGCGCGTGTACCGTCCGTACCCGTTCATCATCTGCGTGGTCGACGAGCTCGCGGACCTCATGATGACCGCGCCGCGGGAGATCGAAGATTCCATTGTCCGCATCACTCAGAAGGCCCGTGCCGCAGGCATCCACTTGGTTCTGGCAACGCAGCGCCCATCGGTGGACGTGGTGACTGGTCTGATTAAGACCAACGTGCCGTCCCGCCTGGCGTTCGCTACGGCCTCCGGTACGGACTCCCGAGTGATCCTGGACCAGAGCGGCGCCGAAAAGCTCATCGGTATGGGTGATGGCCTGTTCATCCCGCAGGGCGCGGGCAAGCCGATGCGCATTCAGGGCGCCTTCGTCACCGACGAGGAAGTCCAGGCCGTGGTGGAAGCGGCCAAGGCGCAGGGCGAGCCGAACTACACCGAGGGCGTGACCGACGATAAATCTTCCGAGGCGAAGAAGGAGATCGACGCCGACATCGGCAACGATCTGGAGGACCTTCTCCAGGCGGTGGAGCTTGTGGTCACGGCACAGCTGGGGTCCACGTCGATGCTACAGCGTAAGCTGCGCATTGGATTCGCCAAGGCGGGACGCCTGATGGACCTGATGGAAACCCGCGGAGTGGTGGGGCCATCGGAAGGTTCTAAGGCGCGCGAGGTGCTGGTGAAGCCGGAAGAGTTGGATACGATTCTGTGGATGATCAAGGGCGCCGACCCGGCGGACGCTCCGAAGGAGGTACGCGACGAGATGGAGGAGAACGCCAGCCAGATCCAGGAGCGCAGTGACACCACCGTGGTGGACGCGGATCCAACCAAGGGTGTTTTTTAGTGTAGACTGGGCGATCATTGGAGGGGAGTACCCCTAAGTACCCACGACAACGCTGATCGTCAACACGGCACTTTTACCCACACCATGAGGTAGAAAGTTCCCGGTCGCGTTGGCCACTCTTAACTCTGTGAGTGGCGGGGGAGACCTCCGGTTCTTTGACATACGTTCTAGTGACCGGAGGTCCTTTTTATGGAAGTGAATACCCTGACGTGGCTCATTACCTTTGCGGTAGTGGCCGGCTTCTTCATCTTTGATTTTTATAGCCACGTTCGGACTCCCCATGCGCCGACGATGAAAGAATCCGCCCTGTGGTCGCTGTTCTATATCGCGCTGGCCTTTGTATTTGGCGGATTCTTGTGGCTGACCTGGGGAGAGCCAGGCAACCCGCACCAGCACGGTGTGGAGTTTTTCACCGGCTTTATCACCGAAAAAGCCTTGAGTGTGGACAACCTCTTTGTGTTCGCGCTCATTATGTCCAGCTTTAAGATCCCGCGGGAATACCAGCAAAAGGTGCTTCTGTTCGGTATTGCCATCGCATTGGTATGCCGAGGCCTGTTCATTTGGGCGGGTGCGGCTGTCATTAATGTCTGGTCCGATGTGTTCTACCTTTTCGGTATTTTCCTGTTGTGGACCGCTCTGAAATTGGTGATCGACGAGGTGCGTGGCACCGAGGACGAGGACCCCAACGACATGGTGGTGGTGAAACTCGCCCGCAAGTTCATCCCCGTGTCCGAGAAGTTCAACGGCGATAAGCTGCTGTTTAAGACTAAGGGCAAGACGATGGCCACTCCACTGCTCATCGCCCTGATCTGCATCGGCTTTGTGGACGTGTTGTTTGCACTGGACTCCATCCCCGCCATCTACGGCATCACTCAGGAGCCGTACATCGTGTTCACCACGAATGCTTTCGCCCTCCTGGGACTGCGGCAGCTGTACTTCCTGCTCGACGGATTGCTGGAGAAGCTCGTCTACCTGGGCTACGGTCTGGCGCTGATCCTCGGCTTTATCGGCGTGAAGCTGATTCTGCACGCCCTGCATGAAAACAATCTGCCGTTCATCAACGGCGGTGAGAATGTGTCCGTCTTTGAGTTCCCCACCGAGCTTTCGCTGCTTGTGATCGTGGGAATTCTGGCCGTGGTAACGATCCTTTCGCTGACCGTTGGCCGTAAGAAGGATGCGGTAGACTCTTAAGCGTGCACACGTCACAGGAATTATCACGCTCTAGCTTCGGTCGGTTTGTCCATTCGGTATCACTGCCCAACACGCTGACGGTTATTCGAATTGCAGTGATCCCGGTGTTCCTGTGGCTCATTCTGTCCTCCCAGGATTGGTCCACAGCCACCCAGCCGGATCTCACCATGCGCTGGTGGGCGCTCGGCGTATTTATCGCGCTGATGTTCACGGACCAACTAGATGGCTTCCTGGCACGGCGCTACCAGGTCATCACAGACTTCGGTAAGCTCGCGGACCCCATCGCGGATAAGGCCTTGATGATCTCCGCGTTCGTCAGCCTGAATATCCTGGGCGAGCTGTGGTGGTGGGTGACCGCCGTCATCGTGGTGCGGGAGCTGGGTATCACCGTGTGGCGTATGATTTTGGCGCGCCGTGGAAAAGTGGTGCCGGCGTCGAAGGGCGGAAAGCTCAAGACCGTCCTGCAGACGGTGGCAGTGGCGTTGTTCATCCTCCCGGCGGCCGGCTTCTGGCATGTTGCCGCGGTGGTTTTTATGGCACTGGCCGTGGCGCAGACCGTGATCACGGGCGTGCAGTACCTGGTGGATTCGCGTGATTAACCCCCAGGCCTCTGCGTTGGTTGAGAGATGCCAGTCCACGGGCATCACTGTGGCTACCGCGGAATCGCTCACGGCGGGGCTATGCGCCGCGACGATCGCGGAGGTACCCGGCGCCTCGGCGGTGCTTCGCGGTGGGGTGATTGTCTACGCCACCGAGCTTAAGGAAACCCTTGCCGGGGTGGATGCGCAGCTTTTAGACACTGAGGGTCCGGTCTCTTCAGCGGTCGCTGCGGCACTGGCCCGAGGCGCCGCCGAGGGCTGCGGAGCCACGCTCGGGGTCGGCATCACCGGGGTGGCAGGGCCCGAACCCCAGGACGGGCACCCGGTGGGAGAGGTCTATGTGGCCGTGGTTCATCCAGGCGGTGAGTCTGTCCGTTGTATTCAGGATGAATATGAGGACCTCGTGCACAAAGGGGTGCTTAATGACCTGGACCCGGAGGAGGTCCGCGCACGCGTGCGCAGCCTCGCCGTGGACTGTGCGCTCTTCGATGCCTTACGTCTGACAGATCGCGTACACTGATGGGAACAAATCAGACCCGTGGAGCGTTGGGATAAGTGATGACTCAAAATACACTGCTTCTGGAACAGAAGAATACGGCGCAGGCCGCCAAGGTTGAATCACATGCGCCACACATGCCCGCCGCTAATGAACCTCTTCTCCGAGAGGCGCTGGGAGCCACGCTGCGTGACTATCGTGCGCACTCGGGCTTCACCCTTCGTGAGTTGGCGTCCCTGGCGAGCGTGTCCCCGGGCTACCTCTCCGAGCTTGAGCGTGGGTGCAAGGAAGTCTCTTCCGAGCTGTTGGCCAGCGTCTGCCACGCCATGGGCGTGAGTGTAGCGACGATCATCATCGAAGCTGCCTCGATGATGGCTCTGGACGCCGCTGCCGCTGAACTCGCTGCGTCTGTCACACGCTAAGCTTGAGTAATACAGTTGATTCGTACATTGTGAGCTAGGAGCCCACCAACAATGGCAAACCCTTTCGTAAAGGCGTGGAAGTACCTCATGGCGCTGTTCGACAGCAAAATTGAGGAAAACGCCGATCCGAAAATCCAGATCGAGCAAGCCATCCAGGAAGCACAGCGCCAGCATCAGGCGCTCAGCCAGCAGGCAGCAGCCGTGATCGGCAACCAGCGACAGCTGGAAATGAAGCTGAACCGCCAGCTCGAAGAAGTAGAGAAGCTGCAGAAAAACACCAAGCAGGCTCTCACCTTGTCTGACAAGGCACGCGCCGAAGGAAACACTCAGAAGGCGACGGAATACGAAAACGCCGCCGAGGCCTTCGCCGCCCAGCTCGTTACCGCCGAGCAGTCCGTGGAGGACTTGAAGAGCCTGCACGACCAATCTTTGCAGCAAGCTGCCCAGGCGAAGCAGGCTGTGGAGCGCAACTCCATGCAGCTGCAGCAGAAGGCTGCGGAGCGGACCAAGCTGCTCAGCCAGCTGGAGCAGGCGAAGATGCAGGAGAAGGTAGCGGACTCGCTGAAGTCCATGAACCAGATCTCCGGCGGCTCTACTCCTAACCTTGACCAGGTGCGCGAAAAGATTGAGGCTCGTTACGCCAACGCCCTGGGTGCTTCTGAGTTGGCGCAGAACTCCGTTCAGGGTCGTATGGCTGAAGTGGAGCAGGCTGGCATCCAGATGGCTGGTCACTCCCGGCTGGAGGAGATTCGCGCGCAGATGAACGGTGGAGGACACGCCGCGGTGGAGTCTTCTGAGCCTCAGGCGGCTATCGAGCAGGGACAGCCTCAGGTTAATGATGTTGCTGACGACGCCGTGGCTCGCCGTATGCGTGAGCTGCGCGGCGAATAGAAACTAGTCGTCCAGACCGCGGCTGATCATCGCCTCCCCGAGAGCTTTGGCGCGCACTAAGGTTCGCACCATGAGGGGGATACCGAAGGCCGTGAGAGCACGACCAGGGCCCGTGAGACCACGGGCCCTTTGTGCTTCCAGGACCTCAGAGGCCGTGCCCAGCATCAGGGGGATCAGGCGAAGCGTGAGGCTAAAAGCTAAGACGATGGAGTCCACGGGCAGGCCGAAGCGTGCGAACGGGCGGAGTGCTGTCTCGAGTGCATCCATCATGTCGGCCACGGTGGTAGTTAGTGTTACCAGGGTTGCTGCAACGACGGCCGAATAGACTCCCAGAATGCTCACCACTCCAGCGAGGACGCCGCTGCGCCAGGCCAGTAGAGCGCCGAAGGGGAGGATGAGGGTCAGCGGCCCGAGCAGCTGGCCACATGCCGTGGCCCGCGGGATGCGTGCAAGAACGTAGCCCCCAAGGGCCAGGCCAAGCGCTGCCGCACCGCAGACCAGTGCCCACACGGGCGGGGAATGGTGGATGGCCAGCGTGCTGACTACCAAGAACAGAATCAAGCCCAGCATCTTGTGCCCCGGCCGGGCGCGATGCAGCACAGTATCGCCGGGGACATACACGCCGAGTGGCACATTGTGCGCGCTCACACGTCCTCCGCCTCTTGGCGCTCGACATAACGCTCGATGACCTCGCCCGGGCTGGAGTGCAGAGAATCGTCCACCAGCCGGGAATCCTCGAAGCAGAGAATGCGGTCGTAGTCGTGAATGAAGTCAAGATCGTGCGAAATGACTAGCATTTGTTGGTCGAGTGCGCTGAAGGTACGGGAGACCCGGCGTCGATTTTTAAGATCCAAGAAGGTGCTCGGCTCATCCGCAACAATGACTGACGGCTCCATCACCAGGACCGAGGCGAGGGCGAGCAGTTGCTTCTCGCCGCCGGAGAGGGAGTGGGGAGAGGCATCGGCCAGATGGGTGAGCCCCAGGCGCTCCATCACGGCCTTTGTGCGGGTGCGGACCTCGTGTTGTGGGAGCTTGAAACGCCGGAGGGACAGGGCGATGTCCTCTTCGACGGTGGGCATGATGATCTGGTTGTCGGCGTCGGAGAAAATGAAGCCCACCTGGCGGCGGACGTCACGCGAGTGGCGGGCGACGTCGGTTCCGTTGACGGTGACTGAGCCCGCGGTGGGCTTGGTGAGCCCGTTGATCAGCCGGACGAAGGTGGACTTGCCGGACCCGTTGGTGCCGATGATCCCGATTCTGTGTTCGGTCAGAGTGAGCGTGAGAGGACTGAGGATGGTGCGGGGTGTGGGATGGTGTACGCGGACTTCGGCGTCGGTAAAGGTGAGTGTGGGCATGGTTTAAGCCTGCGATGGCTGTGTGTGGACCGACGGCACCAGATCAGGCACGGCCTTGACCACAGCAGTGGTGATGGCCGCTGCGGCGATGATTTTTACAACGCCGCCGAAGACGAAGGGGCCGTTCGACGCAATGGCGTCCACGAGGGGCATGTCCAGGCGGATAACGAGGCCGATGGAGCCGCAGAGGTATTGGACAAGAATGCCTACGGCGCCGGCGCAAAGGTACCAGAGGAAGCGAACGCCGCTCTTTGTGGGGACACGCTCGGCGATCCAGCCCACGATCAGTGCGGAGACAATATAGCCCACCAGATAGCCAACAGTGGGGCCGGGGAGAGCGGACAGAGTGGTGCGCCAGCCCGCAAGGTTCGGGATACCGACGAGGCCCACAGCGAGGAACAAAATGGTGGCGAGGCTTCCGCGGCGCAGACCCAGAATCAGACCGGCGAGAATGGGGCCCACATTTTGGAGCACAATGGGGACGCCCAGGGAGCCTACGGGGATGGACACGGCCCCTAAGGCGATGATGAGGGCGGCGAACACGGCGATGTAGGCGAGGTCGACGGCGCTGAACGAGGACGTGCGGTGTGTAGTCATGGATTTAATATAGAGCGCCGCTGAACGGTGTTCAACTGGTCTGTCGTGCGCGGGCTGATCGGTGGCCTCGTGTTATGTTCGAAGGCATGCGCAGGACGGAGTTCGACAGGTTAGTTAGGGGCGAGTTCGGGAGCTCGTTTGCCGCATGGATCGAAGGGACTCACGTGATTTCCAGCCTGGGGGATACTGCGGGGCATCTCATCGAACAGGGGTACGACCTTCGGCAAGTGTGGGAGGGGCTTTGTGAGGACTTCGATGT
Organism: Corynebacterium sp. zg254; assembly: GCF_024701495.1. Lineage (NCBI taxonomy): Bacteria > Bacillati > Actinomycetota > Actinomycetes > Mycobacteriales > Corynebacteriaceae > Corynebacterium > Corynebacterium sp. zg254. The sequence continues at coordinate 256,788 of NZ_WIAR01000001.1, read as the reverse complement.
TCCTGAATCGCGCCAGCTCGGTGAGGATGTCGAGGGGTTTTAAAGTAAAGTGTGACGGTGTACGGGTGCCTGTTTATTTTCGAACACAGGTTCGTGTATTATGGTGGTATTCGAACACGGGTGTAGAGCCTGTGGGCTACAACTAGAACACAGAAGAATTAAAAACTATGAACCTTTTCCGCCTCAGCGCAGTCTAACGATGTAGCAGGACGGACAACCCGAAAGGAATCACTATGCCTCCCAAGAAGAAGGCCAGCGCGGCAGGCTCCAACGATCGGACGAAGGCGCTTGATCTTGCGATGCAGCAAATCGAGAAGGACTTCGGCAAAGGCGCGATCATGCGCCTCGGAGACGATGAGCGTCCACCGATCAGTGCCATCTCTACGGGCAATATCGCGATCAACGTAGCGCTGGGCATCGGCGGTTTCCCCCGCGGGCGCGTGGTTGAGGTCTACGGTCCGGAATCCTCGGGTAAGACCACCGTTGCCTTGCACGCCATCGCCGAGGCGCAACGTGCTGGTGGAATTGCCGCCTTTATCGACGCCGAGCATGCGTTGGATCCGGAGTACGCCCGAGTGTTGGGTGTGGATACGGACGCGCTGTTGGTGTCCCAACCCGATACCGGGGAGCAGGCGCTGGAGATCGCAGACATGCTTGTTCGCTCAGGTGCGATCGACATTATCGTGATTGACTCCGTGGCGGCACTGACGCCGAAGGCTGAAATCGATGGAGACATGGGTGACTCCCACGTGGGACTGCAGGCAAGGCTGATGAGCCAGGCGCTGCGCAAGATGACGGGCGCTCTTCACCAAACCGGCACCACAGCGATTTTCATCAACCAGCTGCGCGAGAAAATTGGCGTGATGTTCGGATCGCCGGAGACCACTACCGGTGGTAAGGCCCTGAAGTTCTACGCGTCCGTGCGGTGCGACATTCGCCGTATCCAGGCCCTGAAGGACGGCACGGATGTGGTGGGTAACCGCACGCGCCTGAAGGTCGTGAAGAACAAGGTGTCCCCACCATTCAAGGTGGCCGAGTTCGACATCCTCTACGGAGAAGGCATCTCCCGCGAAGGATCCATCATCGATCTGGGCGTGGAAGCCGGCATCATCAAGAAGTCCGGAGCCTGGTTCACCTATGACGGCGACCAGCTGGGGCAGGGTAAGGAAAAGGCTCGCGACTTCCTGAAGAACAACCCGGATGTTGCCACGAAGCTGGAAGACCTGATTATGCAGGAGATGAAGGTCGGACCTTACGCGGTGAAGAAGGGATCCGCACCTGAGGAGGCAGTAGCTCCGGAGGATCAACCCATCGACCTGGCCCCAAGCTTCGATGACGAGGATGAAGACTAGCCACGATGGTGAAACCGTCTGCGGAGAAGATTGCTCAGCTGCGCTCAGCGATTGAACACTGGGACAGCCAGCATTCTGAACCTCTGATAGATCATGATGAGGAAGAACGCCTGGCCCCGATTAAGCGTAAGGCGGTTGCCCTTATCAACCATCGTGCGCGGAGTAGCTCTGAGCTGCGGAGCCGGCTACTCGACCAGGGCTTCGAGGAACCGTTGGTAGACCGCGTGGTGAACCTCTGTCTCAGCAACGGGATGATTGATGACCAGAGCTTTGCCCGTGAGTGGGTGCGGCAACGCAGCCGAAATCAGAAGAAGTCGGCTGCCGTGCTGCGTCGAGAATTGGCGCAGAAGGGGATCAGCGAACGCCAGATCGAGGACGCGCTCGAGCTCATTGATGAGGGGCAGCAACAATCCATCATGGAAGAGCTGATCGATAAAAAGGCACAATCGCTCACCCATTCGCCGGCTGACCGTAAAGAATACGACAAGTTCCTCCGACGCATGGTGGGTGTGGCGGCGCGACGCGGTTTCCCCCAAGGCGCTAGCGTGGCCTATGCGAAAGTGGCTCTGGAGCGCCGGATCGACGAGCTCGGTCAGCCTTAGGGTTTTCGAGCATAACTAGAGTAGGATCGAGTCCCGTGGCATTGACGACAAATTCGGGTACAAACAACGCAACTGAGCCAACTCCACGTACCTACGAGGTGCGTACCTTCGGCTGTCAGATGAATGTGCACGACTCAGAACGTCTTTCTGGCATGCTCGAAGACTCCGGGTACATCCCCGTACCTGAGGGGGACACCCCCGACGTAGTGGTGTTCAACACCTGCGCTGTTCGAGAAAATGCAGATAACCGACTGTACGGAACGCTCGGCCAGATGAAAGGGGTGAAGGAAAAGCACCCCGGGATGCAGATCGCCGTTGGCGGCTGCATGGCCCAAAAGGACAAGCAAACCGTGGTGGACAAGGCCCCCTGGGTCGATGTGGTGTTTGGCACCCACAACCTCGGCGCCCTGCCCACGCTGCTGGAGCGCAGCGCGCACAACCATCGAGCCGAAGTGGAAATCGTGGACGCGCTGGAAGAATTTCCCTCCGTGCTGCCTGCGAAGCGCGAATCGGCCTACGCCGGATGGGTGTCCGTGTCCGTCGGCTGCAACAACACGTGCACCTTCTGCATCGTGCCCTCCTTGCGTGGCAAGGAACAGGACCGGCGCCCCGGAGACATCCTCGCTGAAGTGCAGGCGCTGGTGGACCAGGGTGTTTCTGAGATCACGCTGCTGGGGCAAAATGTCAACGCCTACGGAGTAAACTTCTCCGATCCCGACCTTGAGCGGGACAGGGGAGCGTTCGCCAAGTTGCTGCGAGCCTGTGGTGAGATCGAAGGCTTGGAACGCCTCCGCTTTACGAGCCCTCATCCCGCGGAGTTCACCGATGACGTGATCGACGCTATGGCGGACACGCCTGCGGTGTGCCCGCAGCTGCACATGCCTCTGCAGTCAGGATCTGACAAGGTCCTCAAGGAGATGAAGCGCTCCTACCGGTCCAAGAAGTTCCTTGGCATCTTGGAACGCGTCCGCGAGCGCATTCCACACGCCGCCATCACCACGGACATCATCGTGGGCTTCCCCGGCGAAACAGAAGAAGATTTCCAGGAGACCCTGCGGGTGGTGGAAGAGTCTCGCTTTACCAGCGCGTACACCTTCCAGTACTCGCCTCGCCCGGGAACCCCCGCCGCTGATTATGAAGGCCAGGTGCCGAAGGCCGTGGTTCAGGACCGCTACGAGCGTTTAGTGGCAGTACAGGAACGCATCTGCAAGGAGGAAAACGCCAAGCTGATCGGCACCCGGCAGGAACTGCTGGTCCAGGCCACCGGCGGCCGAAAGAATGACCAGACCCACCGCATGACCGGTCGTGCCCGCGACGGCCGCCTGGTGCACTTCACACCCATTGACGGCATCCGCCCGGGCGATATTGTTGAGGTAGAGATCACGGAATCCGCCCCGTACTTCTTGACCGCGGACGCCGGGGTGCTCAGCCACCGTAAGACCAAGGCCGGAGACATGTCCGAAGCCGGACAGACTCCGACCACCGCGCCCGTGGGGGTGGGCCTCGGTTTGCCATCCATTGGAAAGCCACTATCCGTACAACAACCACTCAAGGGAGGATGCGGTTGTGACTAAAAAACGCACCCAGAACACGCCCGCGTACCGAACAATCGACGAAGCGTTAGAGACGTATAAGGAAGACCTCGCCGGCGCGGAAAAGAAGCTCAACCGCGACATCAACTACACGGCCTTCTTGCCCGCCATGGCGTGCGGACTTCTGGCTGTGTTCCTCGCGTTCTTCCTGCCTCACTCCGGTGACGTGCATGGATACGACGTCCTGTTCGATACGTCGGTGGCGCGACAGTTCGCAACCACCAACCCAGAGCGGATTTACAGCTGGCTTGCCCTGACTGGCGGTGTGCTCCTCACCTTGGCCACTATCTTTACCCGAGACTGGATCGTCGCCTGGGCTAACTGGGCCGTCGCCGGCGTGGGATGGTTCTACTCCATCATCGCTATCTGGATGCGCCAGTCCCGGCCTACAGCGCCAGTCAACGATCCCTTGCTATACGGTGACGGACCTAGCTACGGGCTGATCCTCGCGCTGCTCGGCATGACCACCCTCTTTGCGACGCTGAGTGTGCTGCTATTCCGCCGCAGCCCTCTGCAAAAGGCTATCGCTCGCGCGCGGCGCGAAGAGGCCAGCAAAGATGAAGAGGCATTGCTCAAGCAGCAGCGCCTACGCACTGGCTTGAAGCCTCATGCACAGGCCGAGATCGTGGATGACCGTCGCCAGCGCGTGCGCCAGCGACGCGAACAGACCGGGGACTAATTCTCGAGCGCGTCGGTAGCTGCCTGAGCCCATTGGCTCCACTGCGCGGCCTGCTCACGCAGTTGTGCGGCACGGGCACTGTCGCCCCGAGACTCGGCCGCCGCAGCCTCACCGTTGAGTTGATCTACTTTGGCTTGGAATTGTGCGGCTCGGGACTGCACCTCTGGGTCAGTCTTTCGCCACTGCGCCTCTTCCGCCTCAGAGACCCTGCGCTCGAGCTGGGCAATTTTGTCCTCAAATTCGCGGACGCGGTTGCGCGGAACAAAGCCAATCTCTTCCCACTTATCCTGAAGGTCCCGAAGCGCAGACTTTGCCTTGTCGAGGCCATTGTCTGGGTTGATCTTCGCGTCGAACTCATCCAACAACGCCTGCTTCCGGGTGGCATTGGCCGCAAACTCCTCGTCCCGCTTGGAGTTCTCCGCCGCGCGTGCGTCAAAGAACTTGTCCTGAGCAGCGCGGAACTTCTCCCACAGCGCATCATCAGCGGCTCGCGGCGCTCGGCCAGCTGCCTTCCACTCCCGCATGAGATCCTTGTAGGCCCGTGCCGTGTCGGCCCAGTCGGTCGAGTCAGACAAAGCCTCAGCGCGTTCAACCAGGGATTCCTTGATGCGCTTAGAATGCGCGCGAGCCTTATCGAGGTCAGAGAAGTGGGAACCGCGGCGCTTGTTAAAGGCCTCGCGGCCGGAAGAAAAACGCTCCCACAGGGCATCATCGGTGGCGCGATCGACACCTCGGATGCTCTTCCATTCCTCCAGCATCGCGTGGAACCGGTCACCTGTGCGCTTCCAGTCCGTGGATTCCGCACCCAGCTTCTCGGCCTCGTCAGCCAGACGCTCCTTCGCGGCCACGGCCTGCTCCCGGCGCTCAACCTTGTCCTGCTCAGCTTGGCGCTCTGCGCCAAAACTCTGATCGATGATCGCGGCGAGGCGCTGATCCAAGGAATCGAGATCCCCGATCACCGCGGCAGTAGGCAAGCTGTCCTTCACATGCGTGGCATCCTGACGAATGCGTGCCGCCTCCTCGGGGTGGGTGCCCAAGCGGGCCTCAAGGAGCGCAATCTCGGTCGAGAGATCATCGAAGCGTGCGCCGAAGTGCGCCAGTCCCTCTTCTGGCGTTCCGGCCTTGTACACGCCAACCTTGCGTTCTCCGGCGGAGGTGTTTACCCACGCCGTGCCGTCGGCGTCGACCCGCCCAAAGGCGGAAGGGTCAGATTGGCGCGCCACCGCTGGCGATACCCGCGGCAGTGGGTCCCGCCGTCCAGCAGCCGTGGGCCCCGGCTTCGGGCCGGGCTTCGGACCTGGTTTGGGCCGAGGGGAAGGATTCTGCGGTGTGGTCATAGTCAAAGGCTCCTTGAAAGTGTTCTGTCCAGATTATTCCAGATCATTCGCACCGACGTCTCACTAATCACCCAATGCGGTGACGAAGGTTCTCGTTTTTATAGACTTGGCTTCCATGAGTTCCACTCCAGTGTGCGTTGTGGGCCCCACGGGCTCAGGGAAAACGGCCGTGTCTCTTGCTCTCGCGGAAAAGCTCGATGGGGAAGTGGTCAATATCGACTCGATGCAGCTCTACAAGGGCATGGACATCGGAACAGCCAAGATAACGCCAGAGGAACGCGGGTCTATTCCACACCACCTCTTTGATGTGTGGACCGTGACCGATACCGCCAGCGTTGCCGAATACAGGGCGGCGGCCATCGACGTTGTCGACCATATTATGGCTCGCGGCCACACCCCGATCATCGTGGGTGGCTCGATGATGTACGTGCAGGCACTGGTGGACACCTGGGATTTCCCGCCCACGGACCCGCAGGTTCGGGCACGGTGGCAGGCGGAGCTGGAGCGGGTCGGCGTCGGTCGTCTCCATGAGACATTGGCGCAGATCGATCCGCAGGCGGCGTCGATCATTGAGGATAACGATCCACGTCGCACGGTTCGGGCGCTGGAGGTCATTGAGTTGACGGGCAAGCCGTTCGCTGCGTCACAGCCGCCCAAGGATCAACCCCCGCGGTGGGATATGACCCTAATCGGCCTGCACGCGCCGGCGCAGTGGCTGAATCCTCGCCTGGAGCGCCGGGTGCATCAGATGTTTGAGCAGGGGTTGGTGGACGAGGTGACGCGGCTAAAGGACCAGGGACTGGTCAGGGAGTCCACTGCAGGTCAGGCGATCGGGTACGCGCAGGTCCTCGACTACCTGGACGGCGAGTTGAGCTATGAGGAGGCCGTGGAGAAAACCATCATTGGGACGCGGCGGTACGCCCGCAGACAGCGGTCCTGGTTCCAGCGCGACAAGCGGATTCAGTGGATCGACGCGAGTGCCCCGGATGTTATCGAACAGGCATGCGCCGTGGCTGTAGGGGCCCGGGGCTAAACTGGTGCGCATGGCACGCTTTATTAAAGGACATGGCACCGAAAACGATTTCGTGATTCTGGTTGATCCGGACGCGGACCTCAAGCTTGAGGAGACCCACGTGGTTGCTCTGGCCGATCGCCGGGCAGGTATTGGTGGCGACGGAGTGATTCGTGTGGCTCGGGCACAGGCCCTGCTCGACGCCGGGGTGTTGGAAGCTTTACCCCAGGGGGTGCAGCCTGACGAGTGGTTCATGGACTATCGGAACGCAGACGGTTCTCTTGCGGAGATGTGCGGCAATGGTGTCCGGGTGTTTGCTCACGTCCTAGCTTCCGAGGAGTTGATCGATACCACGAAGGAATGCGGGGTGGGTACGCGCGCTGGACGTAAAACCGTCCAGGTGCACGCGTACGATGACCACAGCGCTGACGTGAGCGTGGGCATGGGGACGCCGGAGCTACGAGGGCTGTCTACAGCGTCGGTGGGGGATTTCCGCCTTGCTGGGCTTGCGGTGGACATGGGAAACCCGCACCTGGCTGCGGTGATCCCGGAGCTCACCGAGGAGGCCCTGGCCGACCTGCCCGTGGACCAGCCGGTGGAGTGGGATGCCGAGTTCTTCCCCCATGGCGTGAACCTTGAGGTGGTCACGCCCCTGAAGGACGATAGCGTCCACATGCGCGTTCACGAACGTGGCGTGGGCGAAACTCGCTCCTGCGGGACGGGGACCGTCGCCGCGACCGTTGCCGCCTTGGCCGACGCCGGGCGCGAGTCAGGAACGGTGACCGTCCATATCCCCGGCGGTACGGTGACCGTTGAGGTCAGAGAAGACTCCTCCGTCCTGCGCGGTCCGTCACGCATCGTCGCGCGCGGCGAGACTGACCTTCTGGACTAGTGGCCTCCGCAGCCACAGCCTCCTGAGCCGCATCCGCCAGAACCTCCACAGCCGGGCGCGTCCACCACGGTCGCGGTGAACTGGACCTGACCGGCGATGATGAGTGATCGGGGTGCGCCGGCGTCGTCAATGGCGAGGGACGCGATATCCGCAACATCAGCAGGAATCAGCAGCGTGAAATCGAAGGGCGCGTGGACGCTGCATGCCCAGAACTGCTGGCCGGTGAGCTGGTTAGTGCGCCGACCCACAGCCGAGGTTTCTACCACGATGGATGCGCTGGCGTGAGGGGACGTGCTCCCGGAGTTGAGATCCGTCAGGCCCGTGGCCTCGATCGTGCCTGGTGTTCCAGTGATGCCTGCGGCGGTGAGCATCGAGGGATCGGTGAACACCTCCACCGACGTGGCCAAGGCGGACACTTGTACCTGCTGATACTCCAGCGGCGGCTCATCGGACAGCATGGGCCCCTGGGCAATCGTGGCAGCGACGGATGCCACCACCGGTGCTTGCTGACCGGAGGTCTGAAGCGCCGGCGAATCGTCCACCACGTCGATCACACCGATGATGTCATCGACCATGCTCACGTGCGCGGAGGTGGATACTCCGCCGAAGTAACTGGCGAACGTTCCGAAGGGCTCCACGGCCATCACGACTAGGCGTGCACCGGAGGCGTCGTCATATTGCAATACCTGACCGCCGCGTACCTCGCCAGAGACGAACAGCTGGCCACTGGAATAGGCGGTTTCTAAAGCATCTTGCCATCGTGGGAACGCGAGCCCCACGCTCTTCAACTCCTCGATCATGATCCCTACCTTAGTACTGGTGCTGACAACGGTGTATAAAGGCTACTAATGAAAGATTTTTATGAGTACGACTACTCTGAATCCCCTCGACAGGATACATATACGCCAACGATTGGCGAACTTGATCTGGAGGCTCGCTCCAGCTTACGGCGCCTGACCCGCGGAACCAGCACTTACACCGATGAGCAGGCCGACGGTTACGACGTCGAGTATCGAAAACTGCGCCTGGAACGCGTGGTGCTCGTGGGCGTGTGGACAGAAGGAACGGTTCAACAGATTGAAGCCCGTCTGGATGAGCTGGCCGCGTTGGCGGAAACCGCCGGCTCGGAGATCGCCGACATGCTGTATCAAAAGCGCGACAAGCCGGACTCCGGAACATACATCGGAAGCGGTAAGGTCGACGAGCTAAAGTCCATCGTTGCGGAAACCGGCGCGGACACCGTGATTTGCGATGGTGAATTGTCCCCGGGCCAGATGATTGCGCTGGAAAAGGCGCTGGACGTCAAGGTTATTGACCGCACCATGCTCATTCTGGACATCTTCGCTCAGCATGCGAAGTCCAAGGAGGGTAAGGCGCAGGTTGCTCTGGCGCAGATGGAGTACCTGATTACCCGCGTGCGCGGCTGGGGTGGAGCACTGTCCCGCCAGGCTGGTGGCCGTGCGGGGTCCAACGGTGGCGTGGGTCTGCGTGGTCCTGGTGAGACGAAGATTGAAGCTGACCGTCGCCGCCTGCGCTCCGATATGGCCAAGCTCCGCAAGGAGATCGCCGCGATGAAGACCTCGCGTGAGGTCAAGCGTATGCGCCGTGATCAGGCCACGATCCCTCAGGTGGCGATTGCCGGGTACACCAATGCCGGTAAGTCCTCGCTGATTAACGCGCTGACCAACGCGGGTGTTCTGGTGGAGGATGCGTTGTTCGCCACGCTGGACCCCACCACGCGCCGCGCGAATCTGGCCGACGGCAGGGCCGTGGTCTTTACAGACACGGTGGGCTTTGTCCGCCATCTTCCCACGCAGCTCGTCGAGGCGTTCCGCTCGACGCTGGAGGAAGTGCTGGCCGCAGACGTGGTGCTGCACGTGGTGGACGGCTCGGATCCTTTCCCGATGGAGCAGATCGCTGCCGTGAATAAGGTGATTGGCGAAATTGTCGAGGAGACTGGACAGCCAGCACCACCGGAGATATTGGTCGTCAACAAGATCGACGCCGCCGATCCGCTGACTCTGGCCGAGCTCAGGCATCGGTTGGACGCCGTGGTGTTCGTGTCTGCGCACACGGGCGAGGGCATTCCGGAGTTGGAGACCCGGCTGGAGATGTTCCTCAACACCCTCGACCGGGAGGTGAGCCTTCACGTGCCGTTTAGCCGAGGAGATGTGGTTGCCCGGGTGCACGAGTATGGAACGGTCCTGACCGAGGAGTATGACGCCGACGGCACCTGGTTGCGCGTCCGGCTCCCTGCCCAGGTTGTGGACGAGTTGGCGGAGTTTTGCCACGAACAACACTAGGCTGCAGGTAGCGAGGGATCTTAGGGGAGAGGCTGGTACTCGTCCGCAAAGACGACGTCCACCTCTTCGTGTCGAAGCGCGTCGATGTACCTGGGGGGCGCGTCTTTATCGGTGACGACCGTGGCGATGTCGTTGATGCTGGCGAAGCTGACGAGGTAGTCGAGTCCGAACTTTGTGGAATCGCAAAGAGCCACCACGCGCTGAGCGTTCGTGACCATCGCTCGTTTAATCGCGCCCTCTTGAGCGTCCGGTGTGGACAGACCGTGCTGCATGGTGAGGGCATTGGTGCCGATGAATGCGACGTCCGCGCGCAACACTCCAATGGCGCGCGTGGCGATGTCGCCCACCACTGCTTGGGATTGGGGACGCACATGCCCACCGATGAGGCGAACATCGCACCGGGGCGCATCGGCCAGCATGGTGGCGATGGGCAGCGAGTTGGTGATGATGTGCACATCCACCGTGTCGTCCTCGGAGTGGTTCTTAGCCAGGGAAGCCGCGAGTTCTTCGGCCATCATCGCGGTGGTGGTGCCGGCGTCGATAAAGAGGGTAGCTGGGCCCGTGGGGATGGTCTGTAAGGCGGCCTTGCCGATGGCCTTTTTTGCAGCCAGTGCCGCCTTGGAGCGCGTTTCGATGGACGTGGACTCGTTCCGAAAGCTATACGCAGGAACCGCACCCCCATGAACGCGGTAGAGGCCACCCTCGTTGTCCAGGGTTGCGAGGTCTCGCCTGATTGTCTCCGCGGTGACGCCGAATTTTTCGGCCAGTTCAACAACGGTGACCCTGCCGTGTACTGCGGTGAGGGAGGCAATCTGCCTGCGACGTTCTTCTGAGTTCATCAGTGAGGACTCGACCTTCTCCTGTAGAGGGCACGCGCTCCGTGCCGCTTAGACCTTGCGGAGAACCGCAACTACCTTTCCGAGAATAGTTGATTGCTCGGCCGGGATGGGCGCGAACTCATCGTTATGGGGGAGGAGCCACAGTCCGGTCTCGTCCTTATGGAACTCCTTGACGGTCGCCTCATCATCGATCATTGCGGCCACGAAGTCCCCAAATTCGGCGGTGTTCTGGGACTTCACTGCAACCCAGTCGCCGTCCAAGATGCCCGCGTCTTTCATAGACATGCCCACCACCTGCAGGAGGAACAACTCGCCACTACCGACGAGCTCCTCGGGAAGAGGGAAGTGGGCCTCTACGTGTTGTTCGGCAAGAATCGGATTTCCGGCAGCGATCTGTCCGACGACGGGTACGTAGGTGGCCGTGGGAAGCTCCAATCCTTCAGCGTCTACCTGAGCGGCCTTGGGCTTCCTGCCGGGCTTCGGTTGGTTGCTGGGGTCCTCCGCAGACTGGTTGTATGCGCGAACATCCACAGCGCGCGGGCGCTTCAGTTCGCGCTTGAGAAAGCCCTTTTCCTCTAGCTGCGTGAGGTGGTACGAGACCGAGGAGGTGGAGTGTAGGCCAACCGCGTCTGCAATTTCGCGGATGCTCGGCGGGTAACCCCGCAACACGGTGGAGTCTCGAATGACTTCCATGATGCGGCGTTGGCGAGCGGTCAACGTGGCCTTGCCACCTTTTTCAGACGCGCTCTGCTCTGCTGCGCGCTCTTCGGCAGTCTTCTTCGGGCGGCCGCGCCGACGGCGAGGTTGAGATTGTGCCGCAGACGTCCCTTCGAGGGGAGTCACTGTGGCACGAGTGTTTTCAGTCTCTGGCATGGGCTCCTGCCTTCGTTGATGGTGCTGTGGACTCAACTCTAGCGCAGTTATCGAACAACTTAAAGCATTTGTTCGAAAAAAGTTCACAAAGGTCTAGACGGACTCGAACGCCTGTGCTAAATTCATCGTTAAGCAGAAAATAGAACATAGAGACGATGGCGTTCGATTATGTGTGCGGCGCTGTGAGGCGCGGATGACAGAATGAATGACAACCGAACGCACCAGTACTCAGAAGGGAGTGGTCACTCGTGACTACGTCATTTACTCAGCAGGTAGAGCGCCGAACGGATCGCAGTGCGGCGCGGCGTGCGATACCCGGATCGATTGCCCGGCTGGATCTTGATATGCGTGTGCAGCAGAAGCCCATGTGGGATGAGCACCAGGCCTCTCTAGAATCGAACACTGCCGGGGCAGGACGTGCTGTTGCTCCGTCGCGCAGTTTAGTGAGCCGTCGGCGTCGCATCGCAGCAACACCGCATACTGTGTTCGAATATTCACATCGGCATTCGCTGATCCAGCGCGTCATGCGGCGAGCCGATATGGTTGCGCGATCGCGCGGTGGTGTTGCAGTCTCCTTGGGGGCTATCGTGTTGGCGCTGGGGTTAAGCCCGGTGTTCTGGAGTGAGGAGCCAGCTCAACCACAGCCAGCGCCCGTGGTTGAGCATGTGAGTATCGACAGCAACGCTGGCGATATCTCACCTAGATAGCCCACGGGACCGGAAGGGGGATAGGATGAACATGTGTTGTGCCCTTCGTGTGGATCCGAATCGTCTCGTGTTGTTGACTCCCGTTCGATCGAACTGGGAATGGCGATCCGGCGGCGTCGCGAATGCGCCGCCTGTGAACATCGCTTTACCACGATCGAACGTTCAGTTCTGCTGGTGACCAAGCGCAACGGGGTGGTAGAAGACTTCAGTAGGGACAAGGTCATCAAGGGCGTACGCCGCGCATGCCAGGGACGAGAAGTTTCTGACGACGCACTGAAGCGACTCGCGCACGAAGTGGAACAAGCGATCCGCGCCGATCACGGATCCCAGGTGCAGGCCCACGATATCGGCTTGGCTATTCTGGGCCCCTTGAGAGACCTGGACGAGGTTGCGTACCTCAGGTTTGCCTCCGTCTACAAATCCTTCGACAGTGCCGAGGACTTCGAGCAAGAGATCGGATCCCTGCGTACCCATCGGCAACAGCGTGGCGGACACGCAGACCAGGACTAGCGGATCTTCGCCAAGGCCTTCCTAATGCGCGGAAGACTCACGGTCCGCGTGGTGCCCAAATGCTGGGCAAAGAGGCTCACCCGGAACTCCTCGATCATCCACCGAACCTCCTTGACCTGTGGGGACGCTGCACGAGTGGACGGGAGCCTGCGTAACGTATCCTCGAGAGCGGCAATCGCCTCCTGGACCTGATCGTCCAGATCAGCCTCGCGGTCCGGATCACGATCCAGCAACTCCAGACGCTCCTTCATCGCCGCCACATAGCGCGGAACATGCTGAAACGGCTGTACACCATGCCGTGCAAGGGCGTGTGGTCCCGCGAAGAACTCCAGCTGCGCGTTCATGTCCTCAATGGCTGCGCCAGACCAACCCTTCAGCTCAGCACGCATGTCGGCCACCGCCAAGATAGCGGGAGCCACAGCCACCACGTACTGCCTCACTAACGAGGGCCCTCGGCGTCGGGCGGAATCGATCACCTCGGCGCAGGTGTCAGGATCACGCACAATCGGCCCCGCGGACATCAGAATATCCTTACACGCCACCGTCACCACATCGGCGAGCAGGGACTCAAAACCGCCTGCAACACCACTTTCCAACGCGACTCTTTGACGCAACGGCAAGCCCTTCAGCATCTGCGGGGCAGAGACCGTACAGGCCGACGTCATAGAGTCCAGCACGAACTTAAATTGCTGGCCTGCAGCAGCCTGCTGTGAGGGGAATGCCTTCAGATCCACACCCTGAGGGGACTTCACCAACGCCGGGTACGTTTCGACAGTCTGCCCATCAATCACGGTAGACATCGTCTCCGGAATCACCCCGATACCGTCGGCATCCCATCGCCCTGCCGAGGCGAGCACATCACCGGTCGATGTGCCACCCGAACGCGAGGAGTGGGCAGCGCCGTCGGCTGGCGACGGCGCCTGACGTGCGGACGCCTGAGCCACAGCGCTGGTTACTTGCGCCTTCAACGAGGTCTGCAAGTCAGCCAAAACCCGAGACTTCTTCACCACCTTCCCCCGGCGATCAATCGCCGCGAACTGCATCCTCAGGTGATCCGGCACGCGCTCCCAATTGAAATCCGAGGCAGAAATGCCCACACCGCCCAGCTGCCGAAGCGCGTCGGCCAAGGCCACGTCGATTGGGCCATCAAAAGGCACCATGCGCTTTAACGCTTGCTCAGCAAACTGATTCGCCGGCACCACCGAGGTGCGCAAAGCCTTCGGCAGGGACTTGATCAGAACAATGACCAATTCCTGCCTCATGCCCGCCACCAGCCACTGAGCATCGGCAGCGGACACATTGCCGAGCAGCGGCAGCGGAATGCGCATCGTGATGCCGTCATCGGGATCTCCGGGACGGAACACATAGGACAGCTCGAACTCCAGCGAACCCTGCTTCCACGTGTCCGGAAACTCATCGGCCTCCGCGGCGCCTTCGTGAGACTCAATGAGCTTGTCGAGGGAGAAATTCAGTCGCTCGGGATTCTTATGCCGGGCCTTCTTCCACCACGAATCAAAGTGGCGGGCGGAGATAATGTGGTCGGGAAGGCGGGCGTCGTAGAAGTCGAAGAGTGTCTGGTCATCAACGATAATGTCCCGGCGGCGAACCTTATCCTCCAAAGAGCTGGCTTGCTCCAGAAGCTCCAGATTGTGCTTGTAGAAGTGGTGGCGAGTCCGCCAGTCACCCTCCACCAGCGCATGGCGGATGAAGAGCTCGCGGGCAGTCTCCTTATCAACCTTGCCCAGCAAGACAGGCCGATCCGCAATGACAGGCAGCCCCAACAGCAAAACCTTCTGAGTCGCCATGGCGGCGCCCTTCTTGGAAGACCAGTGCGGCTCCGAATAGGTGGTTTTGGTCAGATGCGGAGCCAACTCTTCCAGCCACTCCGGCGCAATGGGGGCCACAGAGCGCGCGAAGATCTGACTGGTTTCGACCAGCTCGGCAGCCATCACCCACTGTGGTGGCTTTTTAGCGGCGTGGCTGGAAGGATGGATCACGAAGCGGGAGTTCCGAGTGCCGGTAAACTGCTTCGAGTTTCCCTCACGCATGCCCACATGGGTGAGCAGCCCCGAGAGGATGGACTTATGGACCATGTCTTCGTTGATGCTGTCCGCGGCAAGGACCAATTCACGCACGTGGGGGATATTCGGGATAGACCAGGACAAGTCCTGAATGACGGTCAGCAGCTGACGGACCAGATCCATCCATTCCCTGATGCGCATATAGTGCAGGAACTCCTGCTGGCAGAGCTTCCGGAATTGATTACCGGACAGCGACTGCCGCTGTTCTTGCAGGTAATTCCACAGCCGGAGAACACTGATGAAATCAGAGTCGGTAGCGAAGCGGGCGTGCAGCTCGTCGGCCTTCTGCTGGTGCTCCAACGGGCGCTCCCGCACGTCCTGGATGCTGAGCGCGGCCACGATCACGCACAGTGGTTCCATGACGTTGTTGCGGTGGCCTTCCACAAGCATGCGGGCAAGACGCGGGTCCGTAGGGATGCGCGCCAGGTCGCGGCCGATGGGCGTCAACTCTTGCCTTTTATCCGGGGTGAGCGCCCCCAGCTCCTGCAGCAGGGCAACACCATCGCGAATCGACCGACGATCTGGCGCCTGAATAAACGGAAACTCCTCGATAGACCCAAGATTCAACGCCGCCATGGACAGGATGACGCTCGCCAGGTGCGTGCGCAGGATCTCCGGGTCGGTGAACTCCGGCCGAGCCTCGAAGTCCTCCTCCGAGTACAGCCGGATGGCGATGCCGTCGGCGGTACGTCCACAGCGTCCCGAACGCTGCTGAGCGCTGGCCTGGCTGATGGGCTCCACCGGAAGGCGCTGAACCTTGGTCCTGTGGGAATAGCGGGAAATCCTGGCCACGCCGGTGTCGATCACGTAGTGGATCCCCGGCACTGTCAGGGACGTCTCCGCGATGTTGGTCGCCAGCACGATGCGTCGCCGTGTTCCTTGCGGCTGGAACACGCGATGCTGTTCCGCGTTAGACAAACGACCAAACAGGGGGAGGATATCGACGCCGGGCCCGCGTCCCTTCGCGGTGAATTCTCCCGAGAGCACCTCGGCGGCGTCGCGAATCTCTCTCTCGCCGGAGAAGAAGCACAGGATGTCTCCCTGGCCTTCCCGCATGAGTTCCTGACAGGCTGCGACCAGGCCGTCGAGGGGGTCGATCTCGTCGCGAACGATCTCACCTGTTTTCTCGTTGAGCCTTTCGGTATACAGTGGCCGATAACGCACCTCGACAGGGTAGGTTCGCCCGGACACTTCGATGATGGGGGCGGGTTCGCCGTCGGCATCCTTGAAATGTTCGGCAAAGCTTTCGGGGTCGATCGTCGCTGAGGTGATGATGACCTTCAGATCGGGGCGGCGGGGAAGC
The DNA here is from genome assembly GCF_024701495.1 of Corynebacterium sp. zg254. Classification (NCBI taxonomy): domain Bacteria; kingdom Bacillati; phylum Actinomycetota; class Actinomycetes; order Mycobacteriales; family Corynebacteriaceae; genus Corynebacterium; species Corynebacterium sp. zg254. Next base: position 240,706 of record NZ_WIAR01000001.1, on the reverse strand, counting down.
AGCTGCTTGAGGTAGCCCAGGAGGTAGTCGATGTTGAGGGAGCGCTCGTGGGCCTCGTCGATGATGATGGTGTCGTAGTCGTGCAAGAGACGATCGTGCTGAATCTCGTTGAGCAGCACGCCATCGGTCATCAATTTCACGGCGGTGTGGGACGAGAGGGTGTCGTCGAATCGTATCTTGTATCCCACGAGGGATGCGGGGTCGCCGATGGTGCAGTTCGTCTCTTCTGCGATGCGCTCCGCCACGCTGCGTGCTGCGATGCGGCGGGGCTGGGTGTGCCCGATGATTTTCCGACGCCCACGGCCCAGGTCAAGACACATCTTCGGGATCTGAGTGGTTTTTCCCGATCCCGTTTCTCCGGCGATGATGACCACCTGGTGGGCGCTGATGGCATCCATGATTTCCTGCCTCCGGTCAGAGACGGGAAGGTCGGGGTACGTCATCGGGGGGATGGTCCGCAACGGGCGGTTTCTACGGTGCCGGGAGTGAGACTTGGCGTGCGTGCGAGGCTTACGAGCGCGGGTGTCCTTGGGCGTGTTCACTGGACAGAGTCTATCAAGTGTTGCTGCGCGACCTCTCACAATGGACACTGTTGCATAGGCTTAACCTTTGTCGCGAAACATAATTGTTAATATTCTTCACAAGAGAAACTAATTATGAGTAGACTAAGCACATTTGAAGGAAGAAAGGATGCAGCCGTGAGCCCACGCGAGTATCGCCCCACGATCTCTCAACTGAGAACTTTTACGACTATCGCTGAGACCGGTCACTTCGGTACCGCGGCGATACAGCTGGGAATCTCCCAGCCATCGCTGTCTCAGGGTTTGAACGCCTTGGAGATGGGTCTGGGAGCGCAGCTGATTGAACGCTCCACCCGGCGAGTCATCGTCACCCCCGTGGGGCGCAGCCTGCTTCCGCACGCTCGCGCCACGCTGGATAGCCTGGACTGCTTGGTTGCCTTGGCCAAAGGAGGGCACGGGGCGTTGATCGGGGAGTTTACGGTGGGCATCATTCCCACCATCGCCCCGTTCATCCTCCCGGGATTCTTGAAGCGCCTGCCTTCCGAAGCCCCGGACCTTCAACCCCACATTATTGAGGGGCAGACGTCGAGCCTCAGCGATTCCCTGCGACAGGGAAAAATCGACGTGGCGATCATCGCCGGGGGAGAAGACGTGAAGGGACTGGACTCCACTGAGCTGTACACCGAGGAGTTTGTGCTCATTGTGCCGTCGTCTAGTCCGCTGGCTGGACGCCGCGATGTGAGTGTGCGCGAGCTCGAGGCATTGGATCTGCTGCTGCTCGACGAAGGGCACTGTCTGCGCGATCAGGTGCTAAACATCTGCCGCCGCGCGGAACTGAGCACCAATCCTCAGCACGATCGCACCCGGGCTGCCGGATTGTCCACGATTGTGCAAATGGTGGCCGCAGGCCTGGGCTCCACCTTGATCCCGCTGTCGGCAGTGGAAGCGGAGTGCCAACGCCCCGGGCTTGGCATTGCGACCATCAAGGGTGGGGCACGCACGGCGAGTCGGACGGTAGAACTCGTCTACAGAAACAGTTCCGTGCAGGTGGAGGAGTTTAGGGCCCTGGGACGGATCCTGGAAAACACGTACCACGACGTGGTGACACGAAGCCGCGAGATCGTGGAGCGCTCGGTGATGGCACCGCGGCGCTAGCCCTCGACGATCTTGAGCTCGCCCAAGCGCACCTCGCCGGCCTCATCGGTTGCGTCAAGGTCCACCACGCCTTCCAACGCCCACCCATGGTCGCCCTCGGGATCGTCGATAATCTGGCGAACGAACCAGAAGTTCTTCTCGTCGCCCTCACCTTCACGGATGAGGATCATGTGGGAGGCACGCGCGGCGGCGTCCAGTCCTACGTCGGCATACTCCTCGAAGTAGTGGTCCATGGCAGTCGGCCAGTCTGGGGGCGAGTCCAGGTAGGAGTCCAACGTCTCCAGCTGTTCTTCCTTTTCGAAGGCGAACAACTCCACGTGGCGGAAGAAGTGATTGCGCACCATGCGCTTGAGCGCACGAGGGTTGCTCGTCAGCAGTGATGGATCCTCCACTCCGTAGGCCAGCTCCTGGACCTGCTCTTCAGTCAGGCTGGCATCCGGATCGGCCATGGCCGTCCACTCGTCGATGAGGGAGGAATCAACCTGGCGGATCAGCTCTCCCAGCCACACCAGGATGTCCTCCAACTCCTCGGTCCGGTGAGAAAGTGGGACTGAATGTTCCAACGTGCGCCAGGCGTCGGTCAAATAACGCAGCACAACGCCCTCGGAACGTCCCAAGCTATAGGTGGCGACGAGATCGCTGAACGTCATGGCCTTCTCGATCATGTCACGCACCACGGACTTCGGGCTCAATTCAAAATCGCGTGCCCAGGGGTTGCCCTCGCAGAAGGTCTCGTAGGCCTCCTCCAGCTCGTCGGCCAGTGGCTGTGGCCAGGAAATATCTTCCACGATGGCCATCCGCTCGGTGTAGTCCACCCCTTCGGCCTTCAGGGCGGAGATCTCCTCGCCGCGGGCGTGCGCGCGTTGGGCCAGCAGCACCTGGCGCGGATCGTCCAACACGGCCTCGAAGGTGGAGATGATGTCCAGGGTGTATGTCTCCGACTCGGGATCCAACAGGTCCAGCGCGGCCAACGCGAAGGGGGACAGGGGCTGATTCAGGGCGAAGTCGCGCTGCATGTCCTGCGTCAGACGCGCGTTCAGGCCCGACGGTGTGTCATCGGGAAACTCCTCCACAATACCCGCGTTGATCAGCCCGCGATACAGCTCAATGGTGTGGATGATGGACTTGTTCTGCTTGGCGCGAGAGTCATGGTTGGTGCGCAGAAGATTCTCGAGAGCCTCATAGGTCCATTGCTCGCGCGCCACCACGTTGAGCAGCATGGAGTGAGACATGCGGAACTGGCTCACCAGCTCCTCGGGCTCGGCCACGCTGAGGCGGTCAAAGGTCTTTTCCGTCCACACAACCTGACCCTCCGGGGCTGATTTCTTGCGAAGCTTTTTGAGCTTCTTGGGATCAGAACCGGCGCGTTCGCGAAGGCGATAATTCTCGATCTCGTGCTCAGGAGCTTGAATAATTACCGTTCCCTTGGTGTCATAACCGGCTCTGCCGGCGCGGCCGGCAATTTGATGGAACTCGCGGGATTTCACCAGGCGTTGCTTCACGCCGTCGTATTTTGCAAGACCGGTCATCAGCACGGTACGAATAGGGACGTTAATCCCCACGCCTAAGGTATCGGTGCCACAAATGACTTTCAGCAGGCCGGCTTGGGAAAGCTTTTCCACCAAACGCCGGTACTTCGGCAGCATTCCAGCGTGATGCACACCAATGCCGCGCCGCAGAAGCCGCGAGAGCGTCTTACCGAAGGCAGAACTGAACCTGAAGGAGCCAATGCCCTCTGCGATCGCCTTCTTGGCTTCTTCATCCACCAGAGACATGCTGGTCAAGGACTGCGCCCGTTCGATCGCCTCCCGTTGGCTGAAATGCACCACGTAGATGGGAGACAGGCCCTCGTGGATCAGGTTCTGAATCGTCTCGTGCACCGGGGTGTAGACGTAGTCAAACTCCAACGGAACAGGGCGCACCGACCCACTCACCAACGTGCTGGTGCGGCCAGTGCGTTCAGAGAGATCTTTTTCCAACCACTCCGTGTTACCCAGCGTGGCGCTCATCAATAAAAACTGTGCCTGCGGCAACTCCAGCAGAGGAATCTGCCAAGCCCACCCGCGGTCGGGCTCCGAATAATAGTGGAACTCGTCCATCACCACCTGGTCAATCCGCGCATTCTTGCCGTCGCGCAGCGCAATATTGGCCACGATTTCCGCGGTGGCGCAGATAATCGATGCATTGCCATTGACCGTGGCATCGCCGGTCATCATGCCGACGTTTTCGGGCCCGAACGTCTGGCATAAATCGAAAAACTTTTCACTCACCAGTGCCTTAATGGGTGCCGTATAAAAGCTCCGTTGCTTTCGCGCCAACGCTATAAAGTGTGCGGCAATAGCCACCATGGACTTTCCGGAGCCCGTCGGTGTGGCCAGAATGACGTTATCCTTCGCCACCAATGCAGTGGCGGCCTCCTCCTGGGCGGGGTAGAGCGTGATCCCACGATCACGCGTCCAGCCAAGGAAGGACTCCAAGATCGCGTCATCAACCAGCGATTCTGGTACCTCATCTAGGTCGGGAAGCAGTTCCGCCAGTTGTGCCGCAATGCCCACGGGACGTCCTTTCTGCGTGGAGGTAATGTAGGTCACCCCTCGTAAGTAGTTACCTCCACTGTACAGAGCCAGTCACCGCCGCTAGTCGTCGCCGGGCTCCGTGTCCTTATCCGCCACGTCCGCCAGGAACGCCTCGAACTCCGCACCCAATTCGTCGCCGGTGGGGATTTCCTCGCCTGGCTGCAACAGGTTGTTCTCCCGACGACGCCGACGTCGCTCCACCTCGGCGTCGTATTGCCCCTCCAGCGCCTGCACCACTTGGGCGATCTCCGGCGAATCCTCCATTTGATTCTCCAGCTGCTGCTGGACGCGGGATTGATCGCCCTCCAACGCGGACAGGGGGAACTCGCGATCAATCGTGGAAGACACGGCCTGCAGCAGCTTGACCGTGGCCTCAGGGTAATCGTTCGCGGCAATGTAGTGCGGCACGTGGGCGGTCAGCCCCACAGTCTCCACACCGCTGCGGGCGAGCTTCAACTCTGTCTCCAGGGAGGCAGCACCCGGAATGATCATCCGGGAATCCCACGTGGCAAAGTCCTGCAGCAACGCCGGATCCGAGGCATGCGCGGAGACAATCAACGGCCGAGTGTGCGGCACGGTCATGGGCGCAGAATACAGCGAGACCACCCGGTGGACGTTCAGCCGCCGAGCAAGCTGCACTACAGAATCGGAGAAGGCCTCCCACTTCAGGTCCGGTTCCGGCCCGGCCAGCAGCAGGAAGGGTTGCCCGCTGTCATCTTTCAACACGTGGAGGTTCAAACTCATCCGGTCACTGTCCACGATGCTGTTGTGATCGAGGGTGACTCCAGGCCGGCGTGAGCGGTAGTCCACGAGTTGATCCAGGTTAAAGGATGCAACCAGCTGATTATCCAGTGCCTGGAGCAGATGAGTGCCCACATTCACCACGGCTTGGCCGGCGTCCGCATAGCCCTGAAGAGCGACGATGAGAGGCACAGGAGAATCTGACTGATCACCGTGCACAACGGGGGCGGGGTACTCCAGATCGTACATGTTCTCAGACACGATATGCTCCTTCAAAATTTCCTACACTGTCCCAAAGGTATCGGACAAAGACTAGCAGAGATAGCCAATGACATGGGAAAACACGCGTCGGCGCGGGAGTTGAATGGGTTTTCCACAGCCCGCGGGTTTTCCACATCTGCCTGTGCGAAGAAGTCTGGCGGCCATCGCACTGCCTCTCCACCGTGAGGTGGGGGTGTTTCTATGGTCTCGCTTCATTCATCACACAGCGTAGCCATTGTGCTTCCTGGCTTGGCTTTCGAAAGGTACAACAGCATGACAGACCGAGATATTCCCTCGACGAATAATACCCAGTCTCCCCTCGACTGCGAGGAGGACCGCCCCCGCGTGAAATTGGGCGGAAACCCGGGCACCCTCATTGCCAGCATCCCAGCCCTCATGGGCTTTACCCCAGAGGAATCCCTAGTGATCGTGGGGCTCTACAACGCCTCGACTACGGGTCGCGCGATGAGGATCGGCCCCATCGTGCGCACAGACCTGGGCATGCGCTCCATTGCCGAGGGGCTCGACCAAATCATGGCCGTGTGCGACACCCTGTACGAACCCGAGGTCGTGGTTATTGCCGTGTCCGAGGAGGAGGAACTGGCCTGTGGTCTGCTGTCCGTGCTGGGCATGTTCTTCGAGGACAACCTCGTGGGGATCAACGGGCTTCATTGGGTGGAGAAGATCGAGTCTGGCGTTCCCTGGTGCTTCCCGGACGGCGAGATGGGCGGAGTGGTGGAGGACGTGGATGATAACCCCCTGCGGACCATCGGGCGATGCAGCGGGGCACTGCAGCTCAAGGACCGGGAGGAACGGGAACGCTGGCTGTTGCCCACGATGCCTCGACTCGATACCCGTGAGCTGCTGGCAGAGACTCCTGAGGACAAGGACGCCGACGAACATACCGACGCCATCCTCGCCGTGACTCGATTACTGTCCGATGTGGTGCTCGGCCACCGATCCCTGGACGAGGTGATTGAGGATCACGAGGCGTTGATGGCGGTGGCGCGGCTGGCCATTGATGAGGACGACCACACCTTCCTGGTGCTCTGTGCCCAGGGAACAGTCAACCCGGTCATGAGGGATATGGTGGCCGAATGTGCGCGGCGCACTCGCGGCAGCATGAGGATTCGGCTGTTGGCGCTGCTCAGCGTCATTCTTGCCTCCAACGACGAGGGGTCGTTGGCTCATTTCGTCGCCGCAGGTGCCGCAGAGGAATGTTCAGCCCGGTCGCAGAGGAACCACCATGATTGTCTGACCGAGGAGATGCTGGAAGTTCTGCTGGCCACCATGCGGTGCGGACATCAGCGGCAGACCGTGCGCGCTGTGGTGGCGTGTAGCCTGCATCATCTTGCCTCGCTCACACTCGAGCTGTCGGGGGAGTGTGCAGCCGATGTGGTGGATGATGCCGAGGTCGAAGAGCTCATTGAGTGGGCGGAGCAACTCGATGAGGCCCTGGATGTGCTGGAATGGCCAGCAATCACCCGGGCGCTCTCTACCTAGGCCTTGGCACTGTGTGCCCGGTCACCCAGAGTACTGGTGAAGGCCCACGCATCCTTCACGATAGTGGTGATGTCGCTGCGAGACGGCGACCATCCCAGCTCCTCGATCGCGCGGGCCGAGGAGGCAACGAGGGTGGCCGGGTCACCGGTGCGGCGCTCGGACTCCACTGCCGGAATGGCGTGGCCGGTGACCTCACGGCAGGTATCGATCACCTGACGCACGCTAAAGCCATCGCCGGAGCCGAGGTTAAAGATACGGTGCGTTCCGGGGACGTTGCTGGACGCGGCGAGGAGGTGAGCGTCGGCCAGATCACGGATATGGATGTAATCGCGCACGGCCGTGCCATCCTCGGTGGGGTAGTCCGTGCCGAAGATGCTGATGGAGTCACGATGCCCGAGGGCTACCTGGAGAATCAGGGGGATCAGGTGGGTTTCAATCTCTCGGTTTTCGCCCACGCTCCCATAGGCGCCCGCAACATTGAAATAGCGCAGTGAGGTCGCGCCCAGCCCGTAGGCCTTGGCGTAGCTGGTGATGATGTGGTCGATCGCCAGCTTGGACGCACCATAAGGGTTTGTGGGCTGCGTGGGCATGTCCTCCGTGATGGGGACCTGTTGCGGTTCGCCATACGTCGCGGCGGTGGAGGAGAACACCAGGTTGGAAACTCCGTGTTCCCGCATAGCATCGAGCAAACGAAGGCTGGTGACCACATTGTGGTGCCAGTAGAGGTCCGGCTTTTCCACGGATTCGCCGACGAGGGACCGGGCCGCGAAATGGAAGACAGCGCTCACATCACCGCTGGCCAGCACGTCGCCAATCACGTCGCGGACATCGCCCTCCACCAGTGTTGCGCCAGGCGCTACAGCCTCGCGGTTACCGGTGGAGAAGTCGTCGATGATCGTCACCTTATAGCCCTGCTCCACCAGCACATGGGCGCAGACGCTACCGACGTAGCCGGCTCCGCCCGTGACCACCACGTGCGCGCCGGAGGGAAGGGCAGAGGAACTACTCGACGTAGGGGAGTCCGTCATGGATTACTTCACAGCCTTTACCTGAATGGCGTGAGACAACTCGTCGGGCAGGTCGATGTACCCGTTGTCATTGCTCAGGCGAATGCCGTCTTCGGTGTTGACCAGGGTCACCGTGCTGCCGGGACCCATGGACAGCACGGACAGCTTTGCCATGATCTTGTGCTCCACCTGGACGATCTCGTTGATGCTGGCTACGATGACCTCAACGGGCTTGGTGGCATTCAAGTCAGCGGCTCGCTGAGCGTCAGGGTGGTGGTTTTCCTCCGCCTCGTTCAGCAGTTCCGTGCGGTGCTCATCTGGTGCATCATCCAACAAGACGTCCAGACCGGGGATCGGGTTGCCGAACGGTGAGGTGGTGCGCTCCTTGAGCACGTCAACCAGGCGCCGCTCAACATCATCACCCATGACGTGTTCCCAGCGGCAGGCCTCATCGTGCACCTTCTCCCAGGGCAGGCCGATGACATCGGTGAGCAGGCGTTCGGCTAAACGGTGCTTGCGCATCACAGCGGTGGCAAGCTCACGACCTTCGGCGCTGAGCTTCAGCGAACGGTCCTTGGAAATACTCAACAGACCGTCGCGTTCCATGCGGGCTACGGTCTGGCTGACGGTCGGGCCGGATTGATCCAGACGCTCCGCAATACGGGCACGCAGCGGTGGGATCCCTTCTTCTTCCAGCTCGTAAATTGTACGAAGGTACATTTCAGTAGTGTCGACGAGATCTCTCACCAGTTATGGACCTTTCTGTAAAAACTTTTAGCACTGCACATACAGTAGCAGCTTAAAGGGCGTATTCGCGGAGTTTGTCGGCACGATCGCCTTCTCGCAGCTTAGCCATCACTTCGCGTTCTATTTGGCGGACACGTTCACGCGACAGTCCGAAGCGCTTACCGATCTGATCCAGCGTGCGTGGCATGCCGTCATCAAGACCATAACGCAAGCGGATCACATCTTGTTCCCGTTCCTCGAGAGTATCCAAAACCGCCCGGATGTCAGAGTGGCGCAGGGAAGCCACCACCGCGGACTCGGCATCCGTGGCCTCGGAATCCTCGATGAAGTCTCCCAGGGGCGCTTCCTCGTCGGCACCCACCGGCATGTCCAGGCTCACCGGATCACGAGACTGCTTGAGCAGCATTTCGATCTTGTGCTCCTCGATGCCCGATTCTTCGGACAGCTCCTCATTGGTTGCCTCGCGGCCGAGCTGCTGGTACATCTCGCGCTTGATGCGGGAGAGCTTGTTGACCTGCTCGACCAGGTGCACCGGAAGGCGGATGGTGCGGGACTGGTCAGCCATACCGCGGGTGATGGCCTGACGGATCCACCAGGTGGCGTAGGTGGAGAACTTAAATCCCTTGGTGTAATCGAACTTCTCCATCGCGCGGATCAGGCCCAGGTTGCCTTCCTGGATCAAGTCCAGCAGAGGCATGCCGCGGCCCGTGTAGCGCTTGGCCAGGGACACCACCAGGCGAAGGTTAGCCTCCAGCAGGTGGCCGCGGGCAGCCTTTCCTTCGCGGGCGAGGATCTTCAGGTCGCGCTTCTTCGCGCGGCTCAAGTCATCAGAATTCTTCAGCAGGTGCTCTGCGTACAGTCCTACTTCGATGCGCTGGGACAGCTCAACTTCATCCTCGGCGGTCAGCAGGGCTGTTTTGCCGATGCCGTTCAGGTAGACGCGCACGAGGTCGGCCGAGGGGTTATCGTTATTTCCGCGGCGCCGGCCTTTATCTTCAGTTTTCTGTTCGGAATCCTCGACGGTGTCTGTGTTCTCGGTGGAATCGACGGTGGTCTCCTCAAACGTAGAGTTGCTCATTGCACTCAGCCCCTTCATTGGCATCCGAGATGTATATCGATGTATATACCGTTAGTGTGCGCGACAGGTTGCTCGCGCGGTTCTATGTGTGTAACGCATACGTGAAGCACTTTGTTCCCGGCGTCACATACCCGCTCCTCATTACCCCAAGATAGGGGTATCTACTCAGCCTCAACGAGTACAGTATATGGACCTTCGTTTGTGGACTGGACACGCATCATCGCTCCAAAGCGCCCGCTCTCCACATGCAGGCCTCGCGCGCGCAGCGCCTCGATGATGTTGGTGATGATGGGTTCGGCCACCTCGCCCGGCGCCGCGGCAGACCAGGAGGGGCGCCGTCCCTTCGCAGTCGCACCCATCAACGTGAACTGGCTGACCACCAGAATCTGTGCTCCCACGTCCAGCGCCGAATGCGTCCGTGGTTCATCCCACGGCGCGTCACGCTCCGGGAACAGGCGAAGCTCCGCGATTTTCCTCGCGACAGTCTCCCACGCGTCTGGCGAATCCTCCCGCCCGGCGCCGATGAGGGCCAGCAACGCTGGCCCTTCCACTTCGCCGACAACCTCGCCCTCTACAGTGACGGACGCGTGGCTTACGGTACTGATGACTGCCTTCATAGTTCCTCTACTATATCTGCCGGAAGAATCAGGCCGTGGCGCACCAGGTCCACCACGATCGGCGCGAGTGCCTCCGTGAAGGCGTCCCCGTCCAGGCCGTTGACCGCTGCATAGAGCTCGGCAATGTCCCGCAGCGTCAACCCATCTGGGTTGATTCCCTTGACGATCGCAGCCACGTGCTGGTCGACCTCGTGACTCCACGCCGGCCCGTCCGTCCTGCTCAGCCGTAGTGCATAATCTTTAAATCCGACGCCCAAGTCTCCATCACTGACGGATACATGTTCCAACGCCAGCGTGGGCCGCGCCGCATACTGCGTATCCAGGACGCTGTGCGCATCCTGACGATCCAACCACTCGGCACGCGCGAACCACTCGCGCGTTTCGTGGCCTAAGAAGGTGCCCGGCTGGAGGGCCTGATCCATCACCTCGAACGTGACCTCGCTGCTGGTTCCCGTGGTGCGCTTCATGTGTACATAGCCCATGCCGATATGGGTGATACCGGCGCCCATGAAATAGTCCAACCAGTCTGCGGTGCGCTTGATTCCCTCCGACGAGCGGGTGTCGATCCCTTCATCAGTGAGCCAGGTGTGAACGTACGTGGTGATGTCCACCAGGTCGCGTTGCACAACCCAGGCTCTGATGTCCTCACCCGGGATCCAGCCCGTGACCTTGGAGGCTGCGGAGTCGGCCTCGGTGAGCGCCCAGGCCGCAAGCAGGTGCGCCGTGCCGTGGTTTGCCAGGTGCTGCGCGGCCTGCTCGACGACCAGTCGGCTGGCGCCATCGAAGTCAAGCGGGGTCTCGCGGTAGCTTAAGCCGCAGTCCGGGCCGATCACAAAGGGCGGGTTGGAGACAATGAGATCGAAGAGCTGTCCCTCGACGGGCTCAAACCAGCTGCCCTCCACCCAGTCGATGCTCGCGTGCTGGGGGAACGCGCAGCGGGCAAACCCTAAAGCGCGGGAGGAGATGTCGGTCGCCGTGACCTCGACGGCGGAATGAGAGGTGGCTAACACGGTGGCAAGAACTCCCGAACCCGTGCCGAGATCCAACACACGAAGGGGTGGGGAGCCAGCGCGCTGGGCGTCGGATACAGGGGGAAGGACGGAGAGTAACGATAACGGGGCATTGCCCACGCCGGGGACGTGATTCGGGGCGGGGGTGCGTGCAGTCATCGAAGAATCCTGATCGCTGACGATGAGCACCTCGGCGCTCTCCGTCCCGCGGGCGGCGACGGGTCGGATGTCGACGGTGATGTGTGCACGGGTGGCGTCGGTGGGCGAGGCCTCGAGCACGCCCGCGGCGAGCAAGCCGTCCACATCGCCGTAGATGCCACGCCACTGATCCTGCGGCAGATCACGGCGCAGGACAACGCCCGCAACGCAGGTGTACTCCACGCTGTCCGGGGCATAGTCACCGTGGTCAACGGCCCACACCGCGCCAGCCGGATTGCCGGCGAGCATGGCGGCGTAGCCCTCGGGGCCCAGCACGGTGGTGAGGATGTCCGAACCAAAACCGCGCTGTGCCAGAGCGGAGACAAACGCACGCAGGATATCTTGCGTGGCAGGAGAGGTGGGGTCACAAAGAGTCACGAGGACTAATCCTAACGGTCCTGCGAGCGGCCGTCATGGTCAATCACCACTGGCGCCGGGGACGACGAAGCGTGAGTCTCCCCGGATTCCAAGGCCGCCCGGCGGGCCGACTCCACCCGAGCCCGGTTCTCCCGCACCAGGCCCGGCTTATAGACAGAGCGGGACTTCTTATCGGCCTCGCCGCGCTCATTAGCTAGGAGCACCGCCACCCAGGGCAGCGGCAGGGAAATGCACACAATCACCACTGCGAGCACCTGATTACCCAGGAGCCACCACACCAACCCCGACGCCAGGAACAGCGGGAGGCGAATCGCCTGGAGGATCATATACAGGCGGCGACGCCGGTGCCATCCCTCAAGGGGAGACCTCCGAGCGTCCGTAATCAATTCGACGTCGTGTTCGCGTCTGCCACCTGCAGCCATGGTCTCCACACTAGTACGCAGCTGGAAATTGGGACAGTGACAGGGCATGATGGAACACTGTGAGTACACCAAGCACAACGACAATTGAGCGCCCTGAAGTAACCACTGACCAGCGCAATGACGAGGACACCCCGAAGTTCTTCCACTACGTGAAGAAAAACGAGATCGTCGAATCGGCAGTGATGGGAAACATGGTTGTTGCCCTGTGTGGTGAAACCTTCCCCGTGCGCAAGCAGGCCAAGCCCGGATCCCCCGTGTGCCCTGACTGCGAACAGATCTACCAGTCCCTGCGTAGGCGTTAAAGGGGAGGGAGCTGTCACGTCTACCCACAGTCCCTCGCTGGATCATCTGCGTCTGTGGCAACGCGAAGCCTTACAGAAATATCTGGAGGACAACCCCCAGGACTTTCTCGCGGTCGCAACCCCAGGCGCTGGTAAGACCACCTTCGCGCTGACCACAGCACGCCTGCTGCTGGATACCCGAGTGGTGCAGCGGATCGTCATCGTGGTGCCCACCGAACACCTCAAACTCCAGTGGTCGCTTTCTGCGGCCGCCCAGGGCATTTCCATCGACCCGTCTTTTAGTAACTCCTCGGCCTTCAACCAGGCCTTCGATGGCGTGGCCGTGACCTATGCCCAGGTGGGCATGAAGCCCACCAAGCACTACCAGGTGGCCACCGCGCAAAAGACGCTGGTCATTCTGGACGAGATCCACCACGCAGGAGACGCCAAAAGCTGGGGCGACGGCGTGCGCTTCGCCTACGCGCACGCGGAGCGACGGTTGGCCCTCACCGGTACGCCGTTCCGCTCTGACGATGCGCAAATCCCCTTCGTGCGCTACGAAGACATCGGGGGAGGCGGTCTGCAATCCTCCGCGGACTACACCTACGGCTACTCGGAGGCCCTGAAGGACGGCGTGGTGCGGCCGGTCGTGTTCCTGACCTACTCCGGCACGGCGCGCTGGCGCAACAGTGCCGGAGAAGAGTTCGAAGCGCGACTGGGCGAGCCACTGAACGCTGAGCAGACAGCGCGTGCGTGGCGCACGGCCCTGGATCCGCGCGGCGACTGGATCCCCGCAGTGTTGCAGGCCGCCCACACGCGCCTGCAGCAGCTGCGCGAGCACACCCCCGATGCTGGCGGGCTGGTCATCGCCTCGGACAAGCAGACCGCCCGCGCTTACGCGAAGATCCTGGAACAGCTCAGCAGCACGCCCGTGACCGTGGTGCTGTCCGACGAAGCCGGCGCGTCCGACCGCATCAAGCAGTTCAACGATAATCAGGACGAGTGGTTGGTCGCAGTGCGCATGGTCTCCGAGGGCGTGGACGTCCCGCGCTTGGCCGTGGGCGTGTACGCCACGAGCGCCTCCACGCCGCTGTTCTTCGCGCAGGCCATTGGGCGTTTCGTGCGCTCCCGCAGGCCGGGAGAATCCGCGAGCGTGTTCTTGCCGAGTGTGCCGGTGTTGCTCGAGCTGGCGTCGAAAATGGAAAAACAACGCAACCACGTGCTGGCTAACCCGGATCGGCCGTCTGACGGGCTCGATGACGATCTGCTGGCGGCGGCGAATCGCGAGCAGAACGAACCGGGCGAAGAGCGCGGTTATGAGTCGGTCGGCGCGGAAGCCGAGCTGGACTCGCTGATTTTCGACGGTTCCACCTACGGTACGGCCACGATGGCGGGCTCAGCGGAGGAGCAGGACTACCTGGGTCTGCCCGGGCTGCTGGATGCCGAGCAGATGCGTACGCTGCTGCGCCAACGGCAACAGGAGCAACTGGATGCGCGCGAACGGGATCGCAAGGCGAAGCTCGCGGAGGAGCAGGAGCGCGCGGCGAAGAAAGCCGAGGCAGCTGCCGAGGAGGGCAGCGGCGCGAACCTGCACGCCCGGCGGGTGGCGAGCCAAGAACTTCCCGCACTACGCAAGGAACTCAACACGCTGGTGTCCATGACCGCGGCGCGCACCGGCAAGCCGCATGGCGCGATTCACAACGAGGTCCGCCGCAATTGCGGAGGTCCCGCGACCGCTCTGTGCACTGCAGAGCAATTGCGGGACCGGATCGCGTACCTGCGACGCTGGTAATGCGGGGCTGCTAGTCCAGGTAGTCGCGCAGCACCTGGGAGCGCGACGGGTGGCGCAGCTTGGACATGGTCTTGGACTCGATCTGGCGGATACGCTCGCGCGTTACGCCGTAGACCTGACCGATTTCATCCAACGTCCGTGGCATGCCGTCGGTCAGACCGAAACGTAGCTTTACGACGCCGGCCTCACGCTCCGACAGCGTGTGAAGGACATCCTGCAGCTGATCCTGGAGGAGGGTGAAGGACACCGCGTCCACAGCCACCACGGCCTCGGAGTCTTCAATGAAGTCACCCAGCTGAGAATCGCCTTCGTCGCCGATGGTCTGGTCCAGAGAGATCGGCTCACGGGCGTACTGCTGGATCTCCATCACCTTATCCACGGTGATGTCCATCTCGCGCGCCAGTTCCTCTGGGGTAGGCTCGCGGCCAAGATCCTGGAGAAGCTCACGCTGGATACGTCCCAGCTTGTTGATGACCTCCACCATGTGGACAGGGATACGGATCGTGCGGGCCTGGTCAGCCATCGCGCGGGTGATGGCCTGACGGATCCACCACGTGGCGTACGTGGAGAACTTGTAGCCCTTGACGTAGTCGAACTTCTCCACCGCGCGGATCAGGCCCAGGTTGCCTTCTTGGATCAGATCCAGGAAGGCCATGCCGCGGCCCGTGTAGCGCTTAGCCAGGGATACCACCAGACGAAGGTTGGCTTCCAATAGGTGGTTCTTGGCGCGCCGACCATCCCGCTCGATTTCGCGCAGGTCACGACGGCTCATCGGGGAGAGCTTTTCTCCCGACTCCTTGATCTGGTCCATCCGGTGACGGGCGTACAGGCCGGCCTCGATGCGCTTGGCCAGGGACACCTCCTGCTCCGCGTTCAGCAGGGCCACCTTACCGATCTGCTTCAGGTAGGCGCGCACACTGTCCGCAGACGCCGTGAGCTCGGCATCCTTGCGGGCCTGGCGGAGGGCTGCGGACTCGTCTTCGTCCCAGACGAAGCTACCGTCGTTGTCGTCCTCCTCGGACTCCTCGTCCTCATCGGAATCTTCGTCGGAGAGGTCATCGTCTAGATCATCCTCAAGCCCATCGTCGAGGTCGTCATCCAGATCGTCATCAAGATCCCCGTCCAAGTCCGGATCCAGATCATCGTCAAGTTCTGGGGCGAGGTCGTCCTTGATGTCCTCATTCACGCCCTCGGTGGTCGAGGTGGTCAGCACATCCTCGTCGTCGGTCTTCGCCGCTGCGCGTCCCCTGGCTGCGGTCTTCTTCGCTCCGGTCTTTCTGGCCGTGGTCTTCTTCGCCGCAGTCTTCTTGGTGGCCTTGCGCGTAGTCTTCTTCGCGGTCTTTTTCGCCGCTGTCTTCCTAGCTGCCGTCTTTTTCGCAGCCGTTTTCTTGGCTGCCGTCTTCTTGGACGTCTTTCGAGCAGTCTTCTTGGCAACGGTGCCCGTAGACGAGTCCTGTTGGGTCTCGTCGGATGAGTTCTTCTCTGCCACAGAAGCCCTTTCTCTTAATATAAATGCAGTGTGTGGGCGTTATTTGATGAACGACCGCCTATTATAACGTATGTGTAAAGAATTAGCTTCCCACACCGCCTGTCAGGGGACTGCGGTGGTGACGCTCTCACTCACGTTCGGCCGAGCGTCCATGGCCGCTTTAGGGCTGAATGCCATCCCGTGCCGCTATAGCAGCCCCGATTATACCCGCTTGGTTACGCAGCTGCGCTGCCGCGACGGGTTGCTCCACGGTGAGGTGCTGTGACCACTTATCGAACTTCCGGGACACACCCCCGCCAATGATGAAGCGATCTGGGCTAAACAGCGCGGAATAACGGTGGAGGACCTGGTCCACCCGGCGGCCCCACTCCTTGTAGCTCAAGTCCTCACGCTCGCGGACTGCAGAGCTCGCCCATTTCTCCGCCTCCGTGTCTCCGAAAGGCAGGTGGCCCAGCTCGGTGTTCGGAAAGAGCGTGCCGTTGTACAGCATGGCCGAACCAATGCCTGTGCCCAGTGTGAGGAGGAGCACCGCCCCACGTTTCGCCTCCTCATCGCCGAGCTCTACCTCTGCGATACCGGCGGCGTCGGCATCGTTCAACACGCTCACAGCGCGACCATCCAGGTGATGAGAGAACAACGCGAGGACATCGGTGCCGATCCAGGATGAGTCGATGTTCGCCGCCGAGCGGGCAATGTGACCGCGGACCACAGCGGGCACTGTAATGCCGACGGGGCCGTCCCACGCGGCCATATCGACGAGCGTGCGCACGACTTCCGCCACTGCGTCGGGAGTTGCTGGTTGAGGGGTTTTAATCTTGAAGCGATCACTGACCAGTTCCCCCGTAGAAAGGTCCACAATGGCACCTTTGATGCCGGAACCGCCGATGTCTACTCCAAAACCGTGATGGGGGTTGTTTTCTGCCATGCCTGCGATCGTACCGTTTTTCCACGTTTCTAGGCATGATGGAGGCATGCGATTTTTCGAGACCGTGAAAGACCTCAATTCCGATCTTCGTCCTGTATCCGATAAACATATTCTGCTGACTCAGAAAAACACTGATCACGCTATCTATGAACGCTTAAGGGAGTGCGGGGTGGACGCCGCACACCTGGCCGAGATTGCCCGTGACGTGGCCGCAGAAGCTGCGCGCTTGGTGGAGCAGCGCCGGACAGACCTCGCGTCCGACGGGGGCGGAGTGCGGGCCGCAGCCACGAAAAGCTCTGAGGTGGATCCTGTGACGGTGGTGGACCGCGAATCGGAGACGTTCATTCGCCAGCGTCTGAACGAACGCGCGCCAGGAAGCGCAATCTTGGGGGAAGAGGAGGGTGCGAGCCCCTCCGGCAACGAGCAGGGCTCGGAGAACGCAGGCTATGCGGACGTGCTGTGGGTGGTGGATCCCATCGACGGAACAGTGAACTTTATGTACGGAGTGCCCGCCTATGCCGTCAGCGTGGCGGCAACCTACGACGGCATCCCTGTGGCCGGAGCGATCGCCGACGTCTGTGCAGGCACGGTGTACTCCACGGCCATGGGCGCCGGCGTGATCATCAGCCCCATTGAGGGAGATGGCGAGGCAACGACTACAGCGGATTCGCTCAACACCGTGCCCCAGCCTAGCGACCCCGCCGACCTTCGCACGGCCCTCATCGCCACTGGATTCGCCTACCACGCAGGACGGCGGGCGTCGCAGGCGAAATTGCTCACCCAGGTACTCCCGAAAGTACGTGATATTCGTCGCATTGGCTCGGCTGCGCTGGACCTGGTGAGGGTTGCCACGGGCGAGGTGGATGGCTATTACGAACATGGCCTGGGACCTTGGGATCACGCAGCGGGTAGCCTCATTGCAGCTCGTGCAGGTGCCCAGGTCACGATGCCGCTGTTGAGCGTGGAGAGCAGGGAAGGGGCACCGATCTGTGCGGCGCGGACAAGCATCGCTGACGAGCTGCTCAACCTGGTATGGACGGAGGCTCCGGGGGGAGTTTTACACCCGCTGGAAAAGTAATCTGCATGGCGGGGTCGACAACGCGCTAATCGTCATTTATTATCCGCGTTCGAGACAAGGAAATACCCACACACTGTGAGCCCATTGTGACGAATTACGCTGCCACCGCGCAGCGGGGCCATAACACCGAGGAGGATCCGACGTGGCGACTGATTATGACGCACCGCGCCGCCGTGCGGAAGACGATATCGAGACTGACTCCCTCGAGGGTCTAAAGGCGGCAGAAAAGGCGGAGCCGGCTGTGTCTGACACCGACGATGGAGAAATTGTTGAACCATTTGACGTGCCCATGGCAGACCTGTCCGGGGAAGAGCTGTCCGGCGAAGTGATCCCACGCCAGAGCGACGAGTTCACCTGCTCCGTGTGCTTCATGGTGCAGCACCGCAGCCGGATTGCTGAGTCCGACGGCGACGAGTTCATCTGCCGTGACTGCGCTTAACAATGAGAGAACCAGCCCGGAACAGTAGCACGGGCTAGTAGACCGGGCGTCCCAGCGCATCGACGAGCGCCTGGGGCTCCTTGGTGGAAATGAGCCAGTAGGGGGTGGGGTCGTCGGCGTCGTCCAACACGAACATGGCCATCGTGGGGATCCATGGCTTATGCACCACGAACGCGGCAGGATCCAGCTGGCGCCCCATGGCTGCCTGCTTTGCGGTGGGTGGGATGACCAGCGACCGGCTCACCACGCTGGCGGGAAGTTGGGCGTCCCCGGCATGCAACCAGATTTCCCCGTCGCTCTCGCGAACAACGGAAATGGTGGTGCGGGAAAACTTCAGCAAGAGCCAGAGGGCCAACGCGCCGAACACCACAGCGCAGGCAATGGCGGCCCAGATCTCACGCTGCATTTGAGCCTGATAAGAAATCAACGCCACCACGCCCGTGGCGCCAAGCCACCAGGTGAAAGGAACGGGCTGGCGCTCTGAATACAGTATCTGCTGTGCCCTCGAGGGGGATGGAGATACGGATTCATCCTGTGCCACGGTGTTCCTCAATTCTTATCGCTGGGCGTGAGAAGAATAACGCTCACAGTTTACCCCGTGATACCGCGGAGGTGTTAGCCCACACTGTCTTGCCTGTGGGCAGTTGAGTCTCACGTCCGCATGTTCCGTGTAGGGCGAACCTTGTAGAGTGAAACACTATGACTGAAAAGCTCAGAATTGTCCGCCTGGACAAAGACCTTCCTCTTCCGCGACGCGCGCATCCCACGGACGCGGGCATCGATCTGTATAGCGCAGAGGACGTTATCATCGAACCGGGGAAGCGAGTGCTGGTCGGAACGGGTATTGCCCTGGGCCTGGAGCCGGGAACCGTGGGCTTGATCCACCCCCGCAGCGGACTGGCCCTGAAACACGGTTTGTCCATCGTGAATACTCCGGGCACGATCGACGCCGACTATCGCGGCGAAGTGAAGGTCTGCCTGATCAACCTGGATCAGGAAGAATCCGTCTCGATTCGGCGCGGTGACCGCATCGCGCAGTTGGTTGTGCAGCACGTTGTGCTGTGCGAGGTGGACGAAGTGGACAGCGTGGAGGACCTCGGAGCCACGGAGCGTGGCGACGGTGGATACGGCTCGACAGGAAGGAATTGATCAATGTTTGGACGTAAAAAGAAGCGCGATAACCAACAACCGCAGCAGAGCGAGCAGCCGGCAGTGGACGCTGCAGCGGCGCCTGGCACGGCGGAGACGCCTGCGGAGCCTGTATTCGACCCCATCAACGGAGACTTCGGCCCGTTCGATGCCGACTCGGTGGACTACCGTGCCTTCGACTTTTCTGACTTTGCCAAGGGCGGGCTGGACTTGGGCTCGGTTCTGGTTCCAGTTCCTCACGAGGCCGAAGTTCAGGTGGAGATGAATGAGCAAGGCCCCCAGATGATCCACGTGGTGACCCCGTTCGGACGAGTAACCCCCGTAGCCTTTGCCGCACCTCGCAACGGCGACCTGTGGTCCGAAGCCGTCGAGGAGATCGTCCAGGGCATGACCAACGACGGCATGACCGTTAGCCAGGAGGAAGGCCCGTGGGGTCCGGAAGTGGTCGCGGACGCAGGCAACGGAACGATGCGTGTGATAGGTGCGAATGGTCCGCGCTGGATGTTCCGCCTCACTCTGGCAGGCCCCACGGATCGCGCGGCAGAGCTTGCTGAACTGGCCCGCGGCATTATCAGCAGGACCTTTGTCCGCCGCGGACAGGACCCCATTCCGGCTGGTAACTCCCTGCCCATCCAGATGCCAGAGGCCATGGCAGAGGAGCTGGCCAAGCACATGCAGGAGCGCGCACAGAACGCAGAAGCCGCACAGAATCCCACGCACGAGGGGCCCAGCGACCAGTGACTGACTCACGCACCCCGGTAACACCCCGGGAGGAGGGCACCCTCTTAGAACAGATGGGTGGACTCTCTGGACTGGTCTCCTCCACGCTCCCAGTCCTGGTCTTGGTGCCCATCAACTCTCGTTGGGGGCTCACCCCGGCTCTGCTCGCCGCTGTGGGCGTGGCCTTGGCGATCTTCGTGTGGCGGTTGGTCCGCAAGGAAAATCTTCAGCCGGCCATCTCAGGATTTCTGGGAGTAGCGTTGTGCGCCGTCATTGCGTGGATCATGGGAGACGCGAAGGGCTATTTCGCCTACGGCATCTGGTACTCGCTGGTTGCCGGCATTGTCTTCACTGTGTCTGTGCTGGTGCGGTGGCCGATGGTGGGCGTGATCTGGCGCGGTATCAATGGCGAGGACCAGCGTTGGCGCACCAATAGGGGCGCCGTGAAAGCCTTTTCTCTGGCGACCCTTGCCTGGGCCGTGGTGTTTTTCGCCCGCTTTGGCGTGCAGCAGTGGCTGTACGCCCAGGACAACACAGATGCCCTGGGTGTTGCGCGCATCGCGATGGGTTGGCCGCTGACGGTCATCGTTGTGCTCATCACGGTCTTCGCCGTCCGTGCGGCGAATCAGGCTGAGGGTAAACACAAGCCTGCCACCGCCGATGTTGAGAACCGTGCCGCTGAGAACCGTGCACAGGAAAGCGACCTGCCGTGATCGATCCTATGGTGAACGCTTCACAGGACACACTCGTGGTGGACACGGATAATCCCGCCCATGGAGGGACGACCGTGGCACGCCACAACGGCCAGGTCATCTTCGTGGCAGGCGCCCTTCCCGGCGAGCGCGGGGTGCGGGTGGAACTGGACCCGCAGTCTAAGAAGAAGTCCTTCCGCACCGGCCGTGCGGTATCCATCGAGCACCCGAGCCCGCACCGCGTGGCACATCGCTGCGAGGCCGCCGCTCGCGGCGCCGGCTGCTGTGACCTGGACATTGTGGATTCTTTAGGCTCCCTGGAGTTCAAAACGCGCGTGGTCCGCGACCAACTGGAGCGCATCGGGCGCCTGGATGTCGCGAGCCTCGAGAACGCAGGTCGCTGGCATAGTACTGCGCTGCACCCCTCGACGGGATGGCGCAAAAAGGTGCGCTTGGGCGTCGATCGGAAAGGGCGAATAGGCACCCGCGTACGGGGCAGCAGAGACATCATCCCGCTGGCGGAGGCTGTGTGCGCGCAACTTCACCCGACGTTGGTGACAGGATTGGCGGATCAGCTGGAGCGTCTGCAGGCTGCGGAGACGTTCACCCCGGGTGCGGATCTGGTGGTCGCGGTGGGGGATGACGCCACCGAAGATACTCCCGCGCCGGCTCGCTCCATCATCGAAGTATCCGACGCCCAGCGCACGAACCCCCGGCGCCAGGCACGCACGAAGCGCCGTGGATCGGGCGGTCGTCATCGCTCGCGTGCTGCGGCAACCCGCCGGGTCCTTGAGGGGCCTCAGAGCATTGAACGCCACGTGCGCGTGGGTACTGAGGACTTGGTGTGGGAGATTCCCGGAGATAGTTTTTGGCAGGGGCATGAGAATGCCACCCAGTATTATGCCGACTGGATCGCTCGACACATTCCGCGCGTGGAAAGCACTAGCGTGAATGAGACCGCGGTGGCCTGGGATCTCTATGGAGGTGCCGGGGTGTTTGGGGCGGTGTTGAGCGACATCGTTCCGTGCGGCGTAGTTGAGGTGGTCGATATCGCGTCTGCGGCCACGCGCAGTGGAGAGCAGGCCTTGGGGCGCCTCGTCGCGGACGGTAGGGTGCGCTTCACCCCGGGTGATGTCGCAACGGTCGTGCCGACGTTGTGCGGCGCCGATGTAGACCACGAGCTTGTGGCCGCGGTACTGGATCCGCCGCGTGGCGGTGCCGGGGCACGGGTCATCGAGGCTATTGCCGCGGCGCATCCTCGCCACGTGGTGCACATTGGCTGCGACCCGGCCACAGCCGCACGAGACCTCCGAGCCTGGGAGGAACAAGGATATGAGGTACGCGACCTTGAGGTTGTGGATGCTTTTGCCTTGACCCATCATGTGGAGCTGTTGGCGTACCTCACGCCGAAAGTCACGGAGAGGGGCCCAAGGGATTGACGCCCTCTGAGCCCCCTGGCCAGGACGTTGGCACACTGCAGCGCGGAGCCAACTAGAATGGCGTTCATACTAGTCACAACTGCACGAGACATTTACCCAAAGAATGGAGACGAACCATCAGCATGGGCATTCTGGACAGCATCAATTCACCAGCAGATCTGAAGCGACTTTCTGCTGACCAGTTGGACGCGCTCGCAGCTGAGATCCGCACGTTCTTGATTCACAAGGTCTCCGCCACGGGTGGGCACCTGGGGCCGAATCTCGGTGTGGTGGAATTGACGATCGCCATGCACCGTGTGTTTGATTCGCCCACGGATCCGCTGATTTTCGATACCGGTCACCAGAGCTATGTGCACAAGATTCTGACGGGTCGGCGGGATCTGTTCGATACGTTGCGCCAAAAGGATGGCCTGTCCGGTTACCCCGAGCGCAGCGAGTCACCGCACGACTGGACGGAATCCTCCCACGCGTCGGCCGCGCTGTCCTATGCGGATGGCCTGGCCAAGGCGTTTGAGCAGACGGGTCAAACCCATCGCCACGTGGTGGCTCTGGTCGGCGATGGCGCACTCACGGGTGGCATGTGCTGGGAGGCGTTGAACAATATTGCCGCTGCCCGCGACCGCAACGTGGTGATCATCGTTAACGATAACGGCCGTTCCTACTCGCCCACGATCGGTGGCCTTGCGGAGAACCTGGCCGCACTGCGCTTGCAGCCTGTGTACGACAAGGTCATGGACGGCGGGAAGAATGCGCTCGGACGCATGGGCTGGATTGGCGAGCGCACGTTCCAGGTCATGCATGGTCTGAAGGCCGGGGTGCGCCACAGCGTGCTGCCCACGGAGATGTTCCCTGACCTGGGACTGAAATACATCGGCCCGGTGGATGGGCACGACAACCGCCAGGTGGAGAATGCCCTGCGCTATGCAAAGGACTACGGCGGCCCCGTCATCGTCCACACGGTGACCCAGAAGGGCAAGGGCTTCGATCCGGCCGAGAAGAATGAGGCGGATCAGATGCACGCCACGGGCGTGATTGACCCTGTGACCGGCAAGTCGATCGGCACCAAGGAGGAGGGCGCGCGGTCGTGGACCAACGTGTTTTCCACGAAGCTGATAGACCTGGCCGGCAAGGATGATTCCCTGGTGGCGATCACCGCGGCGATGGCGGGTCCTACGGGCTTGGCGCATTTCGCTGAGCACTACCCGAACAGAACCTATGACGTGGGCATTGCTGAGCAGCACGCGATGACGTCGGCTGCCGGTTTGGCGCTGGGTGGCATGCATCCTGTGGTTGCCGTGTATTCCACGTTCCTCAACCGTGCCTTCGATCAGATGCTCATGGATGTGGCTCTACTCAAGCTGGGTGTGACAATCGTCCTGGACCGTGCGGGCGTGACCGGCTCCGACGGGCCGAGCCATAATGGCATGTGGGACATGTCGATTGCCTCCATTGTTCCGGGGATTCGCATTGCGGCGCCGCGCGACGGCCAGCGGCTGGAGGAGGCGCTGGAGCGCTGCACGGCGATCCATGACGCCCCGACCGTGGTGCGTTTCCCGAAGGGCAATATCCCGCTGCCTCTGGAGGCTGTGGATTCCACGCAGGATTACGACGTGTTGTATCGTTCCGATGCTGCCGATAATACAAAGACCGACGCCCACGGCGCGCGTCCAAAGGTGGTCGTGGTCAACTACGGCGCCTTGACCCCGCAGGCTTGTGCTGCAGCTCATGCTGCTGAGGACGCCGGATGGGACGCTGAGGTGATCGACCCGACGTGGGTGATTCCCGTGGCAGACGGGATCGTGGATGCCCTGCGGGATGCGGATCTTGTGGTCACGGTCGAAGACAATGGCATCCAGTCCGGTGCCGGTGCACACCTGAGCACGGTGCTGAATCAGGCGGGTGTGGACGTCCCGGTTCGCCACATTGCGATACCGCAGGAGTTCCTGTCCCACGCGTCGCGCACCGAGGTGCTGGATGAGATTGGAATGTCGGTGGAGAAGGTCACGCAGCGCGTGGCTGCGTGGGTAGAGGCGCTGAGTTCTTAAGCCGTCGTGGTTCCGAAGCTTAAGCGGGATACCCCTTCGGGAGGAAGTCCTGCCACATTGGCCAGCACCTGGGCAAACGCCTGAACGTGGGCCGCGAGGTCAGTTCCAGTGGCAGTCCAGCTTGCACGCATCTCCAACTGGAATGCTCGCGGGGGACCGCCGATGTCGCCGTACCGCACGGAGGCGGTGGTAGTGACGGTTCCACCCAGGTCTGAGAACTCGCATTCTGGGGAATCTAGTTCTTCGGTCAGCCAATCCCACGCCACGTCGGGCAGGAGGGGATCGGAGGCCACGGTGGCATCCATATCGGCCTGGATGTAAGCCACCATGCGCATTTTGGGAGAGGTGGGGTCCGATCCAGCACCGGTGTCTCCCGCCCACTGGTCTTCGCTCTGGGGGTCGTGAAGGAGGATGAGACGGCCGAAGGCGTCGCCACCGGTGGCCTCGTCAGGGGAGGAAAACTCGGGCACGAAGCCGGATTCGTCACTGAAGCTGTTGCGGACGACTTCCAGGCCAATTGCATAACTCAAGGGAGCGAGATTCCGAGGGGGGCGAATGTCACCGAGGCTGATGCCGGAGCGAACCTGCGCTTGCGACATGGAGCGGATCGCATCCTCGAAGTACTGCGGGGTATCGGTCTCTTGATTCACAAGGTCTAAACCTAGCCTTTAGGGTTGCCGAGTCTCTGGAGGCGCGCCGTGCGTGGTCCATTAACCCCAAACAGTCCTGGCAAATGGGGCTTGTAGGAACCGGCTGGCATAATAGTGCTCATGACAGAATTCGCGCCCTTTGCCCATGATCTTGACGGGGCAGCGGCGGCCCGCCGCGCCGCTCATGACGCCCCTCTTCTGGCCGCTGTGCGGGGTGAGAAACCCTCGCGTCGGCCGGTGTGGATGATGCGACAAGCTGGGCGTTCCCTTCCTGAATACCGGGAGATTCGTGCCAACATCGGGATGTTGGACTCCTGCTTCCAGCCAGGCATTTTGGCGGAGATTACTCTGCAGCCAGTGCGCCGTCACGATGCAGATGCGGCCATCCTCTTTTCGGACATCGTGGTGCCGTTGAAGGCCGCCGGCGTGGACTTGGACATCGTTCCCGGACGCGGCCCCGTGGTGGAGAACCCGGTGCGCACACTGGACGCTGTGAACGCCCTGCCCACCGTGGAGCGGGAACAACTGTCTGCCCTGGCGGAGGGCATCGGAGGGGTGCTGGAGGGGCTGCGTCCCGACCAGGTACTCATCGGTTTTGCAGGCGCGCCGTTCACCCTGGCTTCCTACCTCGTGGAGGGAGGACCCTCGAAGAACCACGAGACCACGAAGTCACTGATGTACTCGCAGCCCGAGGTGTGGCACGCCCTGATGCGCCAGCTCACGCCGACGATCATTCGCTTTCTGCAGGTCCAGATTGAATCCGGCGTGGATGCGATCCAGCAGTTCGATTCCTGGGCTGGCTACCTCTCAGCCGCCGACTACCGCGAGTTCGTGCAGCCCTATTCCCAACAGATTTTCGATGCAGTGCGCCCCTATGGAATTCCGATGTTCCACTTTGGTGTGGGAACCGGTGAGCTGCTGGCGGATATGGCGCTGGCCGGCCCCGACGTTGTGGGCGTGGATTGGCGCGTGCCTCTCGATACTGCTGCGAAGCGGATCAACGACGCCGTCGTCGCAGCAGGGGGAGTGAGCGGTTCCAAGGCCCTTCAAGGAAACCTGGATCCGGCGGTGCTGTGTGCGTCGCAGGATGCCGTGGCATCCCACATCCGCCGGATCTGTGGGGAGGCCGATGCCGCCATCGACGCGGGCCATGCCCGCGGTCACGTT
Organism: Corynebacterium sp. zg254; assembly: GCF_024701495.1. Taxonomy (NCBI): domain Bacteria; kingdom Bacillati; phylum Actinomycetota; class Actinomycetes; order Mycobacteriales; family Corynebacteriaceae; genus Corynebacterium; species Corynebacterium sp. zg254. The sequence goes on along the minus strand of NZ_WIAR01000001.1, from coordinate 214,626 downwards.
TTCAATCTGGGCCACGGCGTGCTGCCGCACACGGACCCGGACGCCATCACTCGAGCTTTTGAGGAGGTTCACCAACTGTGAACACCAACGTTGGCCGCAACACACCGCGGGTAGCTGTCATCGGCGGTGGTATCGCCGGACTTACCGCAGCTTACGAACTGCGCAAGCAGTTGGGCCCGGACGCCCGCATTCTCATCGTGGAGGCCTATGACCGCCTCGGTGGCAAACTCAAGACGGTGAACTTCAGCACCGGGCCGGTGGACATGGGTGCTGAGGCCTATCTGGGTTTCCGACAAGATTTCACAGCGCTACTCGAGGAGCTGGGACTGGGGGGCGCGCTGCGCACCCCATCTGGTTTGCCCAGCGGTCTGTTTGTTGAGGGGGCGCTGGTGGATGCGCCTAAGGATACTGTCATGGGTATCCCGGCCTCCGGCGATGCCGTGCGGCAGGTGCTGGGAGAGCAGGCCGCTCAACGCATCGATGCGGAACGCACCGGTGAGGCCATGACGTGGACGCCTGGGCAGGATACGACCGTCGGTCAGTTGGTGGAGGCGCGGCTGGGACGTGCCGTGGTGGATCAGCTTGTCTCGCCGATGCTCGGTGGAGTGTATTCTTGCTCCGCCGATGACCTCAGTGTCCGGGCAACCCTGCCGCAACTCGCTGCTGAGCTCGACCGCTGGGGCCAGCAAGACTCTCCGTTCTACCTCGTGGACGTGATCGACGCGATCCTGGACAAGCGACGTCAAACACCTGCCAGCGGCCCCGTGTTCCGTAGCATTGACGGCGGATACGCGGCCGTCGTGGATGCGCTCATCGACGCGGCCAAGCCTGAAATCCTCTACAACGCGGGCGTGGAATCGCTCAGCCGCACATCGCGTGGATGGTACGTGGAACCCATCGGGGAGTTCGACGCCGCCGTCGTCGCCACGCCAGCACCCACAGCTGGCGTGCTGGTGAAGGATGTTGCTCCTGTTGCCTCCGACGCCTTGGCCTCCGTGGAGCTGGCCTCATCCGTGGTGGTCGGCATGCGTTTGGCGTCGGATCACGGCATCCCGCAGCGCTCCGGAGTGCTGCTCGGGGAGCATGCGCCTACGGAAGCGAAGGCCTTTACCTTTAGCTCCCGCAAGTGGCCGCACCTGAATGTGGAAGGTGGATCGATCGTCCGCGCCTCCTTTGGTACTCTCCAGCAGCCGTGGTACCTCGAAGCCGATGACCGTGCCCTGCTGTCCTATGCCGTGGACGATCTGGAAAAGGTCACGGGTGAGCGCAAACAGCCCCAGGAGTTCTTCGTGCAACGCTGGTGGGGCGGCTTGCCGTGCTACGGCGTGGGGCACATGGAGCGTATGGGCCAGGCCCTCAACGATGTTGAGGGCGTGGCCGGGCTCGCGTTGGCTGGTGCTGCCTATCAGGGTGTGGGCGTTCCCGCGACAGCTCAGTCCGGTGTTGCCGCAGCGCGCAAGATTGTTCAGGACCTGTCTTAAGCCTCTGTATCCAGGGTGAGGCAAATGCTGTTGATGCAGTAACGCAGGTCGGTCGGAGTGTCGTAGCCCTCGCCGGCAAAGACGTGTCCCAGGTGGCTATGACACTGCGCGCAGAGCACCTCGGTGCGGACCATGCCTAAGGACCTGTCCTCGCGGGTGAGGACGGCGTCGGAGTCTTTCGGATCGAAGAAGCTCGGCCATCCACAGTGCGAATGGAACTTTTCGGTGGAGCGGAAGAGCTCTGCGTTGCACGCCCGGCAACGGTACACTCCGTGCGTGGTGGTGTCCGTGTACTCGCCGGTGAAAGGGGCCTCTGTGCCGGCTTGGCGCAAAACGGCGTACTCGTCGGGGGAGAGGCGGCTACGCCACTGCTCGTCGGAGAGGGATCGGAAATCAACAGGATCAAAATCAGCGATAGACATTCTGGTGCTCCTCTATGCAGGGGGGATTGGGGGTGGCTAGTTCTCGTCTTGGTAAGAACGAGGATACGGCTGTCGCGAGGGTTTGTGCACCTGCGTGGAGGGGGAAGGCTTTGTCCAGGGCTTTTCTTTCACCGTCCAGACCACAATCATGGTGGTGGCCGACAGCATGATGAGCGCCCAACCGATAGTCCCCCGCACATTTTCCATGGTGTATCCGAACCATTCAAATTCCTCGGACTTCCAGCTATCTAAGGTGAGGCAAAAATACATGCCCAGCCACGTCATCGGATTATGCATCACCGACCGGCGCAAAAGAATAGTGAAAAACATGGGCAGGGCTAGCATGGTGTAATACATCTGCCCCAGAGAGCTGAGGAGGAACACTCCGATCAAAATGAGGGACGTGGTGGTTGTGGCCCAAAAAAGCTCTTCGGTGTGCCTCCATTGAAGCAAGAGGAACAGAGCGGTTCCGACCACCAGAGCGCCAAAAATACGCCAGAACCAGGTCATACCTTCGGACCAGCCAAAGTACGCCGCCATGCCCGTGATGGAATTATTGGCATAATCTCTGGTTTCTGCCAGATAAGGCATGAGCTTGGTGAAAAAGTCCTCGGGCGAGGTCATCATTGGCCACGCTGCCAGATTCAATGACAGCGGTATTCCTACGGCAGGAACAAATGTTGCCCATTGTTTTTTGAATAGTGGCAACACTAACAGTGGCGCAAACTGAGGTTTAATGGTGATGGCGAGACCCAGTGCAATGCCGCCAAGCCAGGGGTGTCTGCGTAGTAATCCCCAGAGAAACACGACCTCCAAAAACAGCAGTAAACCGTTAATATTGGAAAACGCCAACGTATTTTGAAGGGACTCTGTGTTAAAGAGAAGCCATACACTACCCGGAAAAACAGGGCTGCTCAGTGGCAGATCAAAGAGTTTCGTGAGAAGCCCACAGGCACAGACCACCGCTATGGAGTTCAGCACAATGTACGCCATGCGGCTGGCGTCTTGTTCCGGCAGCCACGCCAATGGGCTGAGCAGCAGGGTAGCCCCCGGCGAATACAGGTAGTGGGGATCAACCTGCCAATATTGCTCGTTGTAGACCGGAATGCCCTCACGGAAACGGTACAAGGCGCTGATGACCGTAGTGAAGTCATCGGTCTCCGGGCCGTTAAAGGGCGTGATAAACGTCTTGTGAATAAAGGCGATGAGGGCAAGCGGCCAGAGCGCAAGCGATGCTATCTTGGCAAGCGTAGATCCGTGGGCCAGCGGGCCGCGTTGAGGCACGCGACGGCGCTTTGCGGGGGCTTTGAGTGCATGGGCAGACATCGGCTACAGCTTAATAGTTGTGGTGACCGTCCATACAACGCCACGCTGTGCGTGCCCAACAATCTTGACTAACACTTGACTAACACAAGAAAAACCTCCCTGGACAGGGAGGTTATCTGTGGTTCCAACTGGGATCGAACCAGCGACCTTTCCGGTGTGAACGGAACGCTCTCCCGCTGAGCTATGGAACCGTGTAAGCCAGGTGCTCGCGCTCTTGGCTGCGTAATGAATCTAGCATGACTAGAACCATAAGTACCAAATTGACGCCCCTACCTGGCGATTTGTAAATTACAGCGTTGGCAGATAGGCTCTTATCTCGCAACTTAAAGTGCGGAAGTTCAAACATGACAATCCCATCGATCATGACAAGCCGATCGATGAACCTCCACATCACATTAAGTTGCACGCGGATGTAGCGCAGTTGGTAGCGCATCACCTTGCCAAGGTGAGGGTCGCGAGTTCGAGTCTCGTCATCCGCTCCCATCACACCATCGTGATGTGCGCGCGCTTAGCTCAGCGGGAGAGCGCTTCCCTGACACGGAAGAGGTCACTGGTTCGATCCCAGTAGTGCGCACCAGCCAGAAGATTCACTGGCCTTAATAAAAAGAATCATGCGGATGTAGCGCAGTTGGTAGCGCATCACCTTGCCAAGGTGAGGGTCGCGAGTTCGAGTCTCGTCATCCGCTCACGTTCATTGTTCGATGGACTGATACATGTCAGGCTTGCGAAAGTCGACAGCGGTGGAATGGCTGAGTGGCTTAGGCAACGGTCTGCAAAACCGTGTACACGGGTTCGATTCCCGTTTCCACCTCACACAACTGAAACAGAAACTGTTACACGTTTTTGAATTGGTTGGCGTACCCCATGCGGATGTAGCGCAGTTGGTAGCGCATCACCTTGCCAAGGTGAGGGTCGCGAGTTCGAGTCTCGTCATCCGCTCCACACACCGGGATGGTCATCCATCCCGGTTTTTACATGCCTGCACCACGGCACTCAGGGTGTGTTGAAAATCACGGAACCTTTCAGCCGCCCAGCCCGACTACTTGAATAACGTGGCATGTGGATCAAACCCGAGCATGGGCATTCCATCCCAGGGCAAAAGAAACAGAAAGGCTTACTGGCGACTATGAAGAAGCGCAGCATCGCACTGGCACTCAGCACAATCACTACCGCTGGACTGATGGGAATGGGGCCAGCGTTCGCACACGACTCCGTGGTGAGCTCCAACCCCAGCGCCAATAGCCACGTCACCGAACTGCCTGACACGCTGGAGCTGACCTTCTCCGGTGAGCCTCAAGACGGGTTCAACACCATTGCTCTGTCCCGCGATGGTCAGGTGCTCACCCAGGGTGAACCCACCAGCGATGGCCGTGTCCTGTCGCTGCCTCTCGGTAATGACGTCTCCGAGGAACCCGGCACATACACGGTGGGCTATCAGATCACCAGCTCGGATGGACACGCCACCCGAGGCAGCTTTGAGTTCACTCTCGACTCCAAGGATTCCAACGCCTCCGCTGGTGCCACGGAGACCGAGGCAGCCAAGGAGGGGGAGAGTTCGGGGGACACCACGCGTGGCGTGCCTACCTGGTTGCTGCCTGTGGGAGGTATCGTCGTCATTGGAGCCGCGCTTATCATGGCTATTGCGCGTTGGCGCGGACTGAAAGACGACTAAACCAGGAGACTATCCGTGAAGAACACCCGCACTGCTGCACTTGCCGCTCTCGCCCTGACCGGCGCTCTCGCTCTGTCCGCTTGCACCCCTCCTCACCAGAATGACTCGACGAGCCAGAAGCCGGACACCGCAACCGAGGGTCCAGCTATGCCGTCCATTGACCCGGCTCAGGAGGCACGGACCACCTCGAGTGCAGAGGCCACCGCCACCGCTCCTGCTGACGAGGCAGCTGAGGCAGAGGCCGGAGCTCAGGACGCCACCGGCATGGAGAACCAAAAGCTGGAGAACTCCACCAACCTTGGTAACACCGGAAGCCAATCCACTTCCGGTCAATACCTCCAGTAACACTGACCAACAAGGAGGCCCACACCTGTAATGAATGACCACCGAATCTCACGACGAGGATTTTTTGCAGGGGTGGGCCTCGCTGGTGCCGCCACCGTGCTGGCCTCCTGCCAGGAGGACACCCACGCCCAGAGCAAGCGCACCGCTGGACAACAGGTCGACAGCGACCAGCCGATCGCCTTCGATGGCGCCCACCAGGCCGGCGTGGAGACTCCTCCGCAGTCCAATGCCATCCTGATCGCCTATAACCTGGCCAAGAAAGACGCCCCGGTTGCTGATCTGAAGAAGGACCTGCGGCGCCTGCTGAAGGTCTGGACGCAAGACGCGCGCGCATTGTGTGCTGGGGGAGAGCCCCTGGCTGACCTCGAGCACGATATGAACGAGCCCGGTGCCCGTTTGACCATCACCTTCGGCCTGTCACCGGAGCTTCTCGCGGCGTTAGGCTTGGCGTCGGATTCAAAAATTCCAACGTGGGTGCCCAAGTACGTGGACGGCATCCCCTCATTTCCCACGGATCAGCTACAGAAGCAATGGGTGGGCGGGGACATCATCCTGCAGATCTGCGGCGACAACCTCACCAGTGTGTCCCACGCCGCACGGCATCTCACCCGCGCAGGCGCCCACTACTGCACACCCCATTGGACCCAACGCGGATTCCTGGACGCCCCCGACGGTCACACTCCCCGCAACCTGCTGGGATTCAAGGACGGCACGGCCCAACCGCGAAATCAGGACGACTACGACCACAACATCTGGGACGAATTCGGCGGCACGGCCATGGTGGTGCGCCGCGTGGTATTCGACATCCCCGGCTGGGAGAAACTCAGCAGGAGCGACCGCGAAACCGCGTTCGGCAGGCACGTCGACACGGGCGCGCCGCTCGGGGGTAGCGACGAGTTCGAGGACGTGGATCTATCTAAAACCGACGCCACCGGCCTGCCTGTCATCGACCCGAAGAGTCACGTGGGCATCGCAGCCGGGCTGGGCACGACCATGCGTCGGCGTGCATTTAACTGGGACAACGATGTCACACTGGATGCCGAATCAGGGCTCATATTCATCTGCTTCCAGAACGACCCGGATCACGCCTTCACCCCGCTGCAGCGCAAGCTGGCGGCCAACGACCGCATGAACACGTGGATGACGCACATCGGTTCCGCGGTGTTTTGGATAGTTCCTGGCACCGATGCCGAGTCCTACTGGGGAGAATCGCTCCTGGCAGAGTAGACTAGTTGGGTCAATGGCTGTCACCAGGTATGTGACCGCCTTCTCAAGTTGCTTAAAGGAGCACGAAGACCGTGAGTCAACCCGTTTCTTTCCTCGTACCCGCTGGAGAATCAGCAGGTAGTGCCATGCGCCCACTGGAGCTTCCCAACAAGGGAGCCGACGCCATCGTGTGCGTAAAGGACCCAGAGGGTAACCTGCGCGATTTGGCGTGGACCCCAGCACAGGACACTGAGGTCACCGCAGTGCCAGCCTTCACCGAGGAAGGCCGCTCCGTCATTCGCCACTCCACGGCTCACGTGCTCGCCCAGGCTGTGCAAAAAGAGTTCCCAGGAACGAAGCTCGGCATCGGACCGGCGATCGAGAATGGGTTCTACTACGACTTCGATGTGAAGGAGCCCTTCACGCCAGAGGACCTGCAGCGCATCGAAAAGACGATGAAGAAGATCATCAAGTCCGGGCAGAAGTTCGAGCGCAAGGCCTATGACTCCATCGAGGACGCGCGCGGCGAGTACCAGGAAGAGCCCTACAAGATGGAGCTCATCGACGACAAGGGCAACGTAGACCCCAACTCCGATGAGGCCACCGAGGTAGGGGCGGGGGAGCTCACGGCGTACTCGAACATCAACCCCCGCACCGGCGAGGTGGAATGGTACGACCTGTGCCGCGGCCCCCACGTGCCCACCACCCGGTACATCCCGGCCTTCGCCATCACCCGCAGCTCCGCCGCATATTGGCGCGGCGACCAGGACAATGCCGGACTGCAGCGCATTTACGGTACGGCATGGGAAACGAAGGAGGCGCTGGAGGAATACCAGGCGCTGCTGGAGGAAGCGGAAAAGCGTGACCACCGCCGCCTGGGCGCAGAGCTGGACCTCTTCAGCTTCCCCGACGAGATCGGCTCCGGCTTCCCGGTCTTCCACCCGAAGGGCGGCATCATCCGCCTGGAGATGGAGGAGCACTCCCGCCGCCGCCACATCGAGTCCGGCTACTCCTTCGTGAACACCCCGCACATCACCAAGGGCGAGCTGTTCGAGAAGTCCGGCCACCTGGACTTCTACAAGGAGGGCATGTTCCCTCCGTTGCAGTTGGACGCGGAGTACGACGACGAGGGCAACGTCACCAAGCCAGGCGCGGACTACTACGCCAAGCCGATGAACTGCCCGATGCACAACCTGATTTTCGCATCCCGCGGCCGCTCCTATCGTGAGCTTCCCTTGCGCTTGTTCGAGTTCGGTACGGTATACCGCTACGAGAAGTCCGGCGTGATCCATGGACTGACTCGCGCACGCGGCTTCACCCAGGATGACGCGCACATTTACTGCACCGAAGACCAGCTGGAGCAGGAGCTGACGACGGTTCTGGACTTCATCATCTCCCTGCTGCGCGACTACGGGCTGACCGACTTCTACCTGGAGCTGTCCACGAAGGACCCGAAGAAGTTCGTGGGCTCCGACGAGATTTGGGAGCGGTCCACGGAGATTCTGCAGCGTGTGGCCACCAACTCCGGACTGGAGCTGGTGCCGGATCCTGCCGGCGCTGCCTTTTATGGTCCGAAGATTTCCGTGCAGGCGCGGGACGCCATCGGCCGTACGTGGCAGATGTCCACGGTGCAGTTGGACTTCAACCTGCCTGAGCGTTTCAACCTCGAGTACACGGCACCGGATGGCTCCAAGCAGCGTCCGATCATGATCCACCGCGCCCTGTTCGGCTCCATCGAGCGTTTCTTCGGTGTGCTCCTGGAGCACTACGCGGGCGCATTCCCAGCATGGCTGGCTCCTCACCAGGTCATGGGCATCCCCGTGGCTGACGATTTCAACGGATACCTGGAGGACGTGGCCACGCAGCTGCGTGCGGAGGGCATCCGCGCCGAGGTGGATACCAGCGATGACCGCATGCAAAAAAAGATCCGCAATCACACCACCAGCAGGATTCCGTTCATGTTGCTGGTCGGCGGACGCGATGTGGAGGCAGGCGCTGTGTCCTTCCGTTTCATCGACGGAACTCAGGTCAACGGCGTGCCGAAGGACAAGGCCGTGGAGATGATCGTTCGCTGGGTGGCGTCCCGTCGTAACGAACAGCCCACGAAGGACAACGTGGAGAGCGTTTTGGAGGAACTGGCGTAATCCACACAGCACACCAGGCACCACACTCAACTAAAGGACCACGACGTGACGGACACTTATATTGATCGCGGCATGGGGGATGAACCCCGCCGAGATGATGGGCTACTACGCTTGTGGGCTCCGTACCGCACGGCGTATATCGCCGAAAGTAGTCGCGCGGATGATCCTTTTGTGGAGCTGCCTCAGCGCAGTGATGAGGACGGCCTGATCATTGCCCGTGGGCAGACTGTGTTCTGCGTGCTCAACCTGTTTCCCTATAATCCGGGTCACATGATGGTGGTGCCGTATCGCAAGGTGGCCGATTACACGGAGCTGACCGATGAGGAGACCCTGGAGATGGCGGAGTTTACCAAGCACGCCCTCCGGACGCTGCGTGCCGTGTCCCATCCTGATGCGGTGACGGTGGGCCTGAACCTGGGTAAGGCAGCCGGGGGCAGCGTTCCCGACCATATCCATCAGCACATCGTGCCTCGCTGGGTGGGGGATGCGAACTTCATGATGGTGCTCAGTGGTACGAAGGTGTTGCCCCAGACTCTTCAGGAGACCCGAGCACTGCTGGCCGACGCATGGCCCGGCATAGCCGAGAGCGAAAGGACACACTCGTAGACCATGCTGAGCGTACATGGGAGAAAACCCGCTGCGGTGGTGGTGGAGCCTATCGCCAAGTGGCTGACCCGGATGGGACTCACCCCGAATTCGGTGACCCTCATCGGTACCGTGATTTCGGTGGCCCTGGCGTTGTGGCTGATCCCGACAGGCCATCACTTCGCCGCTGCGGTGCTCATCGGGATTACTGTGGCCACGGATATGGTCGATGGCACCATGGCGCGCTTGCGTGGCGGCGGCACGAACTTCGGCGCCACGCTGGATGCCACCTGCGACCGTATCGCAGACGGGGCGATCTTTGGGGCGCTGTGCCTGTGGTTCGCCGGGATTAACGACGCCAACGTGGTCCCGGATTACCCGCTCATGGCCGTGTGCCTGGTGATCGTGGTCGCCAGCCAGGTCACGAGCTATGTCAAGGCACGCGCCGAGGCTTCCAGTATCAAGATCGTCGGCGGTCTGGTCGAACGCCCGGAGCGGCTCATCATCTCCCTGGTGTGTTTGGGCCTTGACGGTCTAGGGGTTCCTCACGTGCTGGCATGGGGCTTGTGGGTGTTGGCCGCCGGCTCGGTGTACACGGTGGTGGAGCGGCTGGTGATCGCGTCCCGCGATCCCAAGGCTGGCGAGCACATTGCGGCGCCCGCGGGCGCCCGCACCTTCGATCACGCCGAGGACCGATAAGCCGTGGCGGATCTTCGACAACGTATCTCTGCGTGGGGTTATATCGCAGGCTGGAAGGTGACGGCGGCTCTGCCGGACCGTCTGGCTCGAGCGATGTTCAATGGGATCGCAGACCTGGCGTCGAAAAAAGGGACGCAGCCGGAGCAGCTTCGCAAGAATCTCGCGCGCGTGGTGGGGGAGGACAACGTCACGACGGACTTGATGCGCCGGAGTATGCGCAGCTACATGCGCTACTGGCGAGAGGCCTTCCGCCTTCCCACGATGGCGGGGCACGACCTGGCCAACCGCGTGAATGAGGGGTTCGTGGACAGCGGCAATGAGACCGTCCTGGAGGCCATCAAGGCAGGCCAGGGGCTTGTTCTTGTGCTGCCGCACATGGGCAACTGGGACATGGCCGGCATGTGGCTGGTGGATCGCGCGGGCCCGTTTTCCACCGTGGCGGAGCGTCTGAAGCCGGAAAGCCTGTTTGATGCTTTTGTGGAGTATCGCGAGTCCCTGGGCTTTGAGATTATTGCGCACGAGGGTACACAAGAGTCGCCCTTCCACATGCTGGAGAAGCGCCTGAACCAGGGCGGGATCGTCTGCCTCATGGGCGATCGGGACTTAAGTGGTCATGGCGTGCCCGTGCGGTTCTTTGGAGAGACCGCCTTCATGCCGCGGGGTGCCGCACTGCTTGCTCAGCGCACCGGGGCCCGTCTGATCGTGGCTGGTCTGGGCTTTGACGAGACCGCCGATGGGCACGAGCGGTGGGTGCAGCGCGTTCGCGAGATCACGAACCTGGACCGACCCGTCGAGGAGATCGTGCAGGAACAGGCCAGCATCTTCGAGGAGTTTATCTCCGCCCATCCCGCAGACTGGCACATGCTCCAACCGCTGTTTGCCGCTGACCTGTCCGACCGACGCCGTGCGCGCCTCGGACTTGATCCGGAGGGAGGGGCTCGCTCATGAAGGTGGGAATGATCTGCCCCTATTCCTTTGACGAGCCCGGTGGCGTGCAGATTCATGCGCTGGAGCTATGCCAGGAGCTCCAGCGGCGTGGCCATGAGGTGTCCCTGCTGGGGCCTGGGAAGATCCGAGGCAGCCTGCCCGACTTCGTGGAGCTGGGTGGTGCATCCATCCCGATCCGGTACAACGGGTCGGTGGCTCGGTTGAGTTTCGGCCCCCGGACGGTGCGCCGAATCCGGCGATGGATCACCGAGCAGGATCTGGATCTTCTGCACATTCACGAACCGAACTCGCCGTCCTATTCGATGCTCTCGCTGACCCAGGTCGAGGGCCCGATTGTGGCGACGTATCATGCGTCCGCCGATCAGTCGAGGCTGCTGAAGCTGGCCTTGCCTTTTCTGCGCCCGTTGCTGGATAGGATTCAAGGTGGTATCGCCGTGTCCGAGCAGGCCCGCAAGTGGCAGGTGGAGAACTTGTCGGGTGATCCGGTACTCATCCCGAACGGGGTGGACACGTCCCTATATAAGAATGCTGTTGCCCTGGACGATAAGGCTCCGGGGCGTGTGAGGATGATGTTCCTCGGGCGTTTTGAGGAACCACGCAAGGGACTGCACGTCCTGCTGGAGGCATTCCCGGAGATCGTGAAGCGCGTTCCGGAGGTGGAGTTGGTGATTGCCGGTGGTGGCTCCGTGGAGGAACTGGAAAGCCGGTTGGATTCTCTGGGCCTGACTCATTCACAGCGCGCAGGAACAGCCGCCAGCGTGCGCATCTTGGGACGTGTGAGTGATGTGGTCAAGGCGCAGGCCTTGGCGTCGAGTGACATCTACGTTGCCCCGAACACCGGCGGCGAAAGCTTCGGCATCGTCTTGGTGGAGGCGATGGCCAGTGGGACGGCCGTGTTGGCCAGCGATATTCCTGCGTTCGCGGCGGTGGGGCAGCAGGGGCATTCCGCACGGTTGTTCCGCAACGAGGACGCGCAGAGCCTGGCCGAGCAGGCGGTGGATCTTCTGAACGATGCGCAGGAGCGCCACGCGCTGGCGGCCAGGGGAGTGCTGCGCTCGGCGGACTTTGATTGGTCGACGGTGGCCACGCAGGTGGAGCAGGTGTATAACACGGTGGCGACACGGGGAAGGAAGGTGACGCTCTCATGATCACGATTCCGGTGTGGGCCTTGACCATCATAGTGTTCGCCGTGGTGGTTATTGCGGTGGCAGCCCTGATGGCGGTGGGCATGGCCAACCGCCTGAACCGGCTGCATATTCGCACGGACTCCGCCCGGCTGAGCCTGGAGGGTGCGCTGTCGGCGCGTGCGGCGGTCATCGCCGCGGTGCAGCCGGAGCTGTCCGAACAGGCAAAGGCGGCCAGCCGTGTGGTCTTGAAGGCCAGTGACATGAGCGCGCGCTCCGATGCGGAGAACGCGCTACTGACGCGACTGGACAAGGACGTGCTCACCCATCCCTCGTTCATCGAAGCAGCCACGCGGGTGGACCTTGCGGCCAGGTTTTATAACGACGCCGTCGGCGCCACGCTCACGCTTCGGCACCGTCCCGCGGTGCGCGGGTTGAAGCTCGCCGGAAGCGCGCCCTTGCCGGAATACTATGAGGCGATGGCCGCCGGAAATCCGCGGTAAATGTTTCTGCATGCGCGGAGCCCGTTACACTGTTCGTGGACAAGGTCTGGAGTCAACAGGAGAGAGTTGTGACCGAAAAGCACTACCCCCGCATCAATGATGTGTTGGATCTGGAGGCTGTGGATAAGGATATCTTCCGCGGCCAAGTGATCCCCTCGCGTTTTCAACGCACCTTCGGAGGCCAGGTGGCAGCACAGTGCTTGGTCGCCGCGACCAAGACCGTAGGGCCAGAGCACGGAGTGCACTCGCTGCACGGTTACTTCGTGGGGCCGGGGCGTCCCGATATTCCCACCGTGTACCTCGTCGACCGCATCCGCGACGGCCGAAGCTTTGTGTCCCGCAGTGTGAAGGCCGTGCAAAATGGCAAGGCGATTTTTATCATGCAGGCCAGCTTCCACGTCCGCGATGACAATGGCCCGCAGCACTCCGACTTAATGCGCACCGTCCCGGATCCTGAATCCATTACCGTGGATCCGGAAGAGTTGAGCCCCATCCAGGTGGCGATGATGGACGAGTGGAAAGATTGGGATATCCGCATCGTTCCGCAGGATCAATTCGAGCACAACAAGTACACGCCCACCCAGCAGGTGGTGTGGTTCCGTTCGAAGTCCCGCCTTCCGGATGAGGACACAGTGCATGTCTGCACGTTGGCGTACATGTCCGACATGACGCTGCTGAGCTCCGCGCTGGTTCCTCACCGTCACGAGGGCGAGTTCCAGGAAGCAAGCTTGGATCACGCGATGTGGTTCTTGAGGCCGTTTAGGGCCGACGAGTGGCTGCTCTACGACCAGATTTCGCCGTCGGCACACGCGGGTCGCGCTCTGACCCACGGCCGCATCTTTAATCAGCGGGGCGACCTGGTGGCGATGGTGACGCAGGAGGGCTTGACGCGCTACCTGAATAAAGGGCAGGTGGGAGTTCCCATTACGCTGCTCGAGCAGTCCAACTGATAGATTAGTAAGCAATTAATTCCACGAATGAAAGAGGATCATGTCCGGTCACTCAAAATGGGCAACGACCAAGCACAAGAAGGCAGCAAATGATGCCAAGCGTGGCAAGGAGTTTGCCAAGCTCATTAAGAACATCGAAGTAGCTGCACGCACGGGCGGTGGAGACCCTGCTGCGAACCCCACGCTGCAGGATGCCATCACGAAGGCGAAGAAGTCGTCCGTGCCGAACGATAACATCGAGCGCGCTCGCAAGCGTGGCTCCGGTGAAGAGGCGGGCGGCGCTGACTGGGAAACCATCATGTACGAAGGCTATGGCCCGAATGGCGTGGCTTTGCTGATCGAATGCCTGACCGATAACCGCAACCGCGCGGCCACGGACGTGCGCACCGCGGTGAACAAGAACGGTGGCAACATGGCGGATCCTGGCTCGGTGAGCTACATGTTCACCCGCAAGGGCGTGGCGATCCTGGACAAGGGGGAGTACACCGAGGACGACATCCTTATGGCTGTTCTGGATGCGGGTGCCGAAGAGGTCACGGACTTGGGCGAGAAGTTCGAGATTGTGTGCGAAGCCGCTGATATGAACGCCGTGCGTGATGCGCTGAAGGACGCCGAGATCGATTACGACTCTCTGGAGCCTGACTTCCGCGCCTCCATGGAGGTTCCTGTGGATGCTGCCACGGCGAAGAAGGTGCTGCACATCATCGATGTTCTGGAAGATTCCGATGATGTCCAGAACGTGTTTAGCAACATGAACCTCAGCGACGAGGTTCTGGCGGAGCTGGACGCATAACAGTTCCACTCCATTTTTTGGAACACCCGTGCTATATTTGGGTGCGATGAACACTTCGAGTCAGCCGCACCCTCCTCCGCGCCAGCCCGCGGGCGCCCAGGCGCCCCACGCGCCGGTGAGCATTGCTGGGATGCGCGTGATGGGAATCGACCCCGGACTTACCCGCTGCGGCCTGTCTGTGGTGCAAGCAGGTACCGGACGCACCGTGCACCCCATCGCGGTGGGTGTGGTGCGTACGCCCGCGGAGGAGGATCTAGCTCGGCGCCTCCTACGTCTGTCCAATGCAGTGGAAGAGTGGATGGACGACTACAAGCCTGATGTGGTGGCGTTGGAACGTGTTTTCGAGCGCTCTAATGTGTCCACGGTCATGAACACCGCCCACGCTTCGGGGGTTCTCATGCTTGCCGCGGCTCGCCGCGGGGTGGAGGTGTACATGTACACGCCCTCAGAAGTGAAGAAGTCCGTGAGCGGCAACGGCCGCGCCGATAAAGCCCAGATGACGGCGATGGTGACACGCATTCTGGGCTTGTCCTCGCCACCGAAACCCGCCGACGCGGCCGACGCCCTCGCGCTGGCCGTGTGCCATTGCTGGCGCGCACCGATGCATGCGCTCATAAACGATCGTTGAGCCAGCATGCATAAGTCACACAACACATTAGGAGTTGCCTCATGATCGCTTCCCTGCGCGGCACCGTCATTGATAAAGGTCTGGACTTCGCCGTGATCGAGTGTCACGGCGTGGGCTACCTCTGTTCGGCCACGCCCGAGACGCTGGCTCACCTCTCACGCGGTGAGGAGGCGTTCGTGTACACCACCATGGTGGTCCGCGAGGACGCGCAACTCCTGTTCGCCTTTTCCACTACTGACCAGCGCACCATCTTCACGCTACTGCAGACCGTCAGCGGGGTTGCGGCTAAGACGGCGCTGGGCATCATGGCGGTGGTCACCCCCGATGAGCTGGTCCGCGCGATCCGGGAATCAGACCTGAAGACCCTTCAGCGCGCCAGCGGAGTGGGGAAGAAGCTCGCCGAACGCATGGTGCTGGAGCTGCGGGACAAAGTGGGCGCCATCGCTCCCGAGGCAGCGCCCCAGAGTGCAGCCGGGGATCCCCAGTTGCCGGTCGATGTCCACGAGTCCGTCCAGGCCCAGGTCACCGAGGCGCTGGTGGGGCTCGGATTTCCCGAATCCAAGGCCTCCGCGCAGGCACAGGCCAGCATCCAGGCGTTGGTGGAGGCAGGTGCAGATCAGGTGGACGCCTCGACGGTGCTGCGCCAAGCTCTGGCTACGATGGGCACGAAGTAGGGTAGAGCTATGGGTGACGTGGAACGGACAGAGTTTAAGCTCCCGGAGCAGGAACACGCTCCCTCCGGCGGTGGTGCGAACAGCATCAATCCCGACCTCAGTGCGGGCCCCATGCCCGGCGATGGCGATGTGGAAACCTCGCTGCGCCCACGCTCCTTGGGTGAGTTCATTGGCCAGCCCAAGGTCCGGGCGCAATTGGATTTGGTTCTCGGAGGTGCGCGCAGCCGAGGCTTAAGTCCCGATCACGTGCTACTGGCAGGCCCTCCGGGACTCGGCAAAACCACCATGGCCATGATCATCGCCCAAGAGCTGGGCAGCTCCTTAAGGATGACCTCCGGTCCGGCCCTGGAGCGTGCCGGGGACTTAGCGGCGATGCTCTCCAATCTGATGGAGGGTGACGTCCTGTTCATCGACGAGATCCACCGCATCGCCCGCCCCGCCGAAGAGATGCTGTACATGGCCATGGAGGATTTCCGCATTGATGTGATCGTCGGCAAGGGGCCGGGAGCCACCTCCATCCCTCTAGAAATCGCGCCATTTACGCTGGTGGGAGCCACCACACGCGCGGGCATGCTCACCGGACCATTGCGCGATCGCTTCGGTTTTACCGCGCAGATGGAGTTCTATGACGTCTCCGACCTCACCCAGGTCGTGACCCGTGCGGCCGGGATCTTGGGCGTCGATATTCATGACGACGCCGCCGCCGAAATCGCGTCACGGTCTCGTGGAACGCCACGTATTGCCAACCGCCTGTTGCGGCGCGTGCGCGATTTTGCCGACGTCAACGCCGACGGGCGCATCACGGTAGAGATCGCTCGGGCGGCCCTGCTGGTGTTTGACGTGGACGAGGCAGGGTTGGATCGGTTGGATAAGGCCGTCCTGGAGTCCCTCATCAAGGGGCACGGCGGCGGGCCGGTCGGTGTCAACGCCTTGGCTGTGGCGGTGGGCGAGGAGCCCTCAACGGTGGAAGAGGTCTGCGAGCCCTACCTTGTCCGGGCGGGAATGATCGCGCGCACCCCGCGCGGACGCGTCGCCACGGCGGCTGCGTGGAGGCATCTGGGACTCCAACCGCCAGACGATGCCCTGGGTATGGCAAACTAGCCAGCATGGATGCATTACTTATTATTCTGATCATCGCGGTCTTTTTGGGCCTCCCACTACTGCAAATCAGGAAGCAGAACAAGAGGGTCCGCGAGATCCGCGCCTTCCAGGCCACCCTCGCCGTGGGCGATGAAGTGAAAACATCCTCCGGAATTCACGGTGTTGTGTCTGCAGTGCATGAGGCTACCGTCGAGTTGGATATCGCACCGGGTGTCACCACCACGTGGGACAAGCTGGCGATCCTCGAAAAGGTGAACGACCCCCAACCTGAGGTGCTGGAACCGGGCACTGACACGGAAAACGGCAACCCATCGTAGATTTTGAGCTGAAAAGGTCTAAGATCTTAAAGGTTCACTTACTGACACACGCCTGCCGAGTGGCAGTGACGCACAATGCTATTGGAGATTCATCGTGGCTAAGACGACAAAGGGCGACAAGAGCCGTGCAACGTCTCAGCAAAAGAACCCGGCTAAGCACCTCACCCCCAACACCTTTGAGGTGTGGCCCAAGCGTGCGCTAGCCCTGTTCTTGCTGATTGCGATTGTTGTAACCGCGCTTATTGCCTTCACAGGCAATAAGTCATTTGCCCCCAAACTGGGTATTGATCTGCAGGGAGGAACCCGCGTGACGCTGGTTCCTCAAGGTGATCAGCCCACGCAGGATCAGCTGTCGCAGGCGCGATCGATCTTGGAAAACCGCGTCAACGGCATGGGCGTGTCCGGCGCCGAAGTGGTGACCGACGGTAACAACCTGGTGATTAGCGTTCCCGGTGAGGACGCCGGCGAGGCTCGTACCTTGGGCAAGACCTCCAAGCTGAGCTTCCGGGCTGTGTCCCAACCAACCCCGCCCAGCCAGAACTTCCCCCGCGTGTTGGAGGACATGGCGAACCGCTGGGTGGAAAACGGAATCCTGACTCCTGAGGAGGCCAACGCCAAGTTGGCCCAATTCCTGCCGAACTTGGGCAAGTTGGGTATCCAAAATCCTCCCAAGGAGATGAAGGTCACGGAAAAGGCTCCCGCTGAGCCCAAGACGGACAAGGACAAGGATGCGCTGCGCGAGAAGCAGGTGCAGGTGTCCTTAAAGGATCGCCAGTCCGCAGACGCGGATGTTCAGCAGGCCGCCGCGGTATTGCTGCCATGTGACGGGCTAGATCCACTGTCCGGAGCTGATGACCTCTCCAAGCCTCTTGTGGCCTGCTCCAAGTTGGGCGCCCTGATTCTGGAGCCAGCCCCACTGCTGAAGGGGGAGACTGACGAGGAGCACGGTCGCCGCCTGGATGGTTCGATGATCGACACCAATTCTCAGATCACCGGTGGCCTGGATACACGGAGCCAGCAGATGGCGATCACCTTCCGCTTCAAGACCGGTGACGCCACCCCCGGTGGTGAAACCTGGTATGCCCTGGGCCGTGAGCAGCTACAGAAGCAGGTTGCCATCGTGTTGGACTCCGAGGTGATCTCCGCGCCACGCATCCAGTCGCCCACGCCTCCGGGTGAGACCTCCCAGATCACGGGTGACTTCCCAGAGCAAGAGGCAGTCGATATTGCCAACAACCTGAAGTACGGTGCTCTGCCCCTGAGCTTCACCGGAGAAAACGGCGAGCAGGGTGGAACTACTCAGACGATCTCGCCCACGCTGGGTGATGCGTCTCTGAAGGCTGGTCTGATCGCAGGCCTCATCGGCCTGGTGCTCGTATCCCTGTACGCCCTGGCGTACTACCGCGGCTTGGGCTTTGTGGCGATCGTGTCTCTGGTCGCCGCGTTTGCCCTGATCTACGGCTTCATCGTTCTGCTGGGCCGCTGGATTGGCTACAGCTTGGACTTGGCCGGTATCGCTGGTTTGATTATCGGTATCGGAACCACGGCGGACTCCTTCGTGATCTACTTCGAACGCATTAAGGATGAGATCAGGCAGGGCGCCACCTTCCGTTCCGCGGTGCCTCGTGCATGGACGCGCGCCCGCTCCACGATCATCACGGGTAACTTCGTGTCCCTGATCGCCGCGGTGATCCTGTACTTCCTGGCCATCGGCCAAGTGAAGGGATTCGCCTTTACGCTGGGTCTCACCACCTTCTTCGACGTGGTGATCGCGTTCCTGGTGTCCGCCCCACTGGTGATTCTGCTGTCGAAGAAACCGTTCTTCGCAAACCCGAAGGTCAACGGTCTGGGTTCTGCTTTCCGCGCCGCCGAGCGTGAGGCGCAGCGCGCTGCAGTTGCCGGAGCGACGGACACCACTGCACACACCGAGCGAAAGGACTCCGAGTAATGACTACTTCGGCTGATACTCAGAAGCTCGGCTTCTGGAACAAGGTCTACAACGGCGACGGCGATTTTCAGATTGTTCCTCATCGCAAGCGTTGGTTTACGGTGATGGGCCTGCTGTTCGTGTTCTGCGTTGCCGTCATCGGCATCCGTGGCTTCTCCCTCGGCATCGACTTTGAGGGCGGCACCCGAATCTCCATCCCACCATCAGCCACTGCCACGGAGGATCGCGTCGCGGAAGTCTTCCAGGAGGCCACCGGCATCGCGCCTCAGTCCACCACCACGGTGGGTTCCGGTAATGCGCAGGCCATTGAGGTAACCTCCGAGTTGCTCAACGAATCCCAGATTCGCCAGGTTCGTTCGGCGCTGTTTGAGGAGTTCAAGCCGACCGACGCCACCGGCCAGGAGAACCAGGACGTGATCAGTGACTCCACCGTCTCTGAATCGTGGGGTTCCTCCATCACCAAGAAGATGGTTATCGCCCTGGGCGTGTTCCTGCTGGCGGTGTTCCTCTACATTGCGCTGCGGCTTGAGCGCGACATGGCTCTGGCTGCGATCATCTGTCTGATCATGGACATGACCGTGGTCGCCGGCATCTATGCCCTGATCGGCTTCGAGGTTTCCCCAGCAACGGTGATTGGTCTGCTGACCATCCTGGCGTACTCGCTGTACGACACGGTGGTGGTCTTCGACAAGGTCCAGGAGAACACCACCGGGCTGTTCAACAGCAGGCGCTCCACGTACGAGGAGCAGGTGAACCTTGCGGTGAACCAGACCATCATGCGTTCGCTGAACACCTCCATCTTCTCCCTGGTTCCCATCGCTTCTCTGCTGATTGTGGCCGTCTACATTCTGGGCGTGGGTACCCTCAAGGACTTGGCACTGGTGCAGTTCTTCGGAGTGATCGCCGGTACCTTCAGCTCGATCTTCTTCGCCGCCGGCCTGCTGGTGTTCTTCAAGATGCGCTCGGCGAAGTACCGGAACCACGCGCAGAAGGTGCTTGAGGCACGTGCGCAGCGCGAAGACTCTCCAGCAACTGACGCAACATCCACGGAAGCAGTTCAGCAGTCGGCCGCACCCCAGGGCCGTCGAAGCGTCCAGACGCCAACGTCGCGCCCCGTGGCAACCGACGAGCATACCGACGCCGCCGGCGATCACGAGGCACTGCCAGGCGACGGAAAAACCTGGCGCCCAGGGATGTAAACCGTACAGAATCTGAACAGCTCACTCGCACAGGTCACACGGGAGGAATCATGACAACGGTGAAGAGATTCACTGCACACGCCGCACGAGTCGCAACAGCCGTGGTGGGAGGTGTGGTGATCGCCTCCGCGGGCCTGGCGGCGTGCTCCTCCGGTGATGAGGACTCGGCCCGCCTGGAGAGCTTGGGCTACGTGGTTCCGAACCCCATCATGACCACGAATGCGGGCACCTCGCTCGGTGTGGCCACGGACGCCGCCAAAGTGTCCGCCCGGCTCTATCCTGGCGCATCCATCGCCGGCCCGGAGGGCCAGCTGCTGCCCAACCCCGATATCGTGACCGCCACGCGCGCCGCCGATGATCCCCGCCGCGTGGACTACGTCATTAACGACAAGGCAGAGTATTCCGACGGCCAGCCCGTGGTGTGCGATGATTTCCTGCTCACCCAGGCCGCAAGCAGCGACCCCGCGCTCTTCGGATCGGATCTTCCGCTGTTCTACCAGGTAGAAAACATTGATTGCGCGCCCGGCAATAAGCAGTTCGCGGTCCACTTCAAGGAGGGCTTCGGCAACCGCTACATGGAGCTGTTCTCTGCGGGAACGGTCATGCCGGCTCACATCGTCGCCGAGAAGGCGGAGGTGGCTGATGTAGTGAGCGCTGTGGCGTCGGAGGATCAGGAGGCGAAGACCCGCATCGCCCAAGCATGGCAGGATACGTTTAACGTCACCCGCACGGACCCAGCGAGCGTGCCGACGTCCGGGCCCTACAGCGTGGCTGAGAGGGGAGAGGACGGGCACCTGAAGCTAGTGGCGAATCCGCACTACGCCGGTCCCGCGCCCGTGCAGGATCCGCTGTATGTCTACCCGAGCACCGTGGACGTGAAAAAACTGGCAGAAGACCGCGCGCTAGGCGTGGCGGATCTGGACACGGACGTTCACCCGCAAGACGTAGGCCTGGATGGCGACGACTGGGTGGTACAGACCCCAACCTCGGAACGCGTGGATACGCTGCGACTCAGCGGCATTAACCAGCTGGAGAGCGAGGAGGCGCGCCGCGCGTTCGGGGAATGCGTGGATCGGGCCCGCATCGCCGCAGACGTGAAGAAGGCCACGGGCATGGACGTGCAACCCACGGGCCTGCGCGTGGTGCCCCCAACACACGCGCTCGCTCCGCAGCTGCAGCCCACCAACGACGCCGCCATGGCCGTGAACCTCGACAGCGCCCGTGAGCACCTGGGCGGCCAGCAAATCCGCATCGGCTACCTTGATTCCACGCCGCGCTACAAGACCATTGTGGAGAGCATCCAGGCTAGCTGCGCAGACGCGGGAATTGAGGTGCAACCCACCGCGCTCAGCGCCGATAGCTACGGCACGCTGGGGCAGGACTACGACGTGCTGCTGGATACGCGCGGCTCCTTCGGCCGCAATTCCTCCGAAAACACCAACGTGTTCTCCCGCCTGGAGGCCATCCGCGCCTCCGAGGAGAACCTTCAGCGGGACTCCATGACCATCCCCCTGACCACCGAGCCACGCCAGATTGCCGTGGAACACCATGTGGATTATGTCACCGATAATGGATCCGACGCCGGCCTGGCATGGAATATGGATCGCTGGACCGAACAGGATCATCCTGTGGAGAGCACGGAGGATCACCATGAATAACGCGATGCTGTCCTCCCTGCACCAGGCGCAGGGGGCGTTAAGGGATCTCACGCGGATTGTCCACGATTTTCCCTCCGAGGGAATCGTGTTCGAGGATCTCACGCCCGTGTTGGCTGACCCGGAGGCTTACCGGGCCATCGTGCGCGTGCTGGCGGAGTTCGCCCGCAGCCAGAACATCGACCTGATTGGCGGTTTGGATGCCCGGGGGTTCCTGCTGGGCAGCGCGGTAGCCTACGAGCTGGGCGTGGGTGTGTTGGCGATCCGCAAGGGAGGCAAACTACCCCCACCGGTGCATACCATCAGCTACGACCTGGAGTACGGCTCCGCGCAGTTGGAGATTCCTAGCTCGGGCATTGATCTGCGCGGCAAGCGGGTGCTGCTGGTGGACGACGTGTTGGCGACCGGTGGGACCCTGCATGCCTCCCGCGAGTTGCTGGAGCAGGCGGGGGCCCAAGTGGCGGGCCTGGCCGTTGTACTCGAGGTGGATGGATTGCACGGGCGGGAGAGACTCTCCGATGTTCCGTTGTTCGTTTTGAACACTCACGAAGTATCATCAGGGGATACATAGACGTACCCCGCGACATGTGGGATTGCAGCTGACGGGCTAGAGAAGAGACGGTCACACATCATGAGCAACGAAAAGGGTTCCCTGTGGATGGCGTCGCGTATCGCGCGCAGTCTGACAGGAAGCAGCAAGCAGAAGATCAACCCTGTGATCAGCCCCTTGTTGACCGTGCACAGGCGATTCCATCCGAAAGCTGACCCGGAGATTTTGAATCGTGCCTATGCGACGGCCGAGCGGTTGCATGAGGGGGTGCAGCGGAAATCCGGCGAGCCGTACATCACCCATCCTCTGGCTGTGGCCACCATCGCCGCGGAAATCGGCATGGACACCACCACGCTGGTGGCGGCTCTTCTTCACGACACGGTGGAGGATACCGACTACTCCCTGGATGACCTGACCCGGGACTTCGGTGAGGAAGTGGCGCGCCTGGTGGACGGCGTGACGAAGTTGGACAAGATGGTCCTGGGGTCCGCGGCAGAGGCGGAGACCATTCGCAAGATGATCGTGGCCATGGCCAACGACCCGCGCGTGCTTGTCATCAAGGTCGCAGACCGCCTGCACAACATGCGGACCATGCGCTTCTTGAAGCCGGAAAAGCAGGCAAAGAAGGCAGAGCAGACCCTTGAGGTGATTGCACCGCTGGCCCATCGCCTGGGTATGGCGACGGTGAAGTGGGAGCTGGAGGACCTATCCTTCGCGATCCTGTACCCGAAGAAGTATGAAGAGATCGTCCGGCTGGTGGCCGATCGCGCGCCGAAGCGCGACCAGTACATCCTGAAGGTGAAGTCCGAGATTGAAAGCACCATGAAGCGCTCGGGCGTGGTGGCCGAGGTGGTGGGGCGGCCGAAGCACTACTGGTCGATCTACCAGAAGATGATTGTCCGCGGCCGGGACTTCGACGAGATTTTCGACCTGGTGGGTATCCGCATCCTGGTGGACTCTGTCCAGGACTGCTATGCGGCCGTGGGCGTGATCCACAGCGTGTACCAGCCCATGCCGGGCCGATTCAAGGACTACATCAGCCAGCCTCGCTTCGGCGTGTATCAGTCCTTGCACACCACGGTCATTGGCCCGGACGCCAAGCCGCTGGAAATCCAGATCCGCACCCACGACATGCACCACAATGCGGAGTTCGGCATTGCCGCGCACTGGCGGTACAAGGAGACGAAGGGTAGTCACAAGGGCGATAGCGCCGAGGTGGATCAGATGGCGTGGATGCGCCAGCTTCTGGATTGGCAGAAGGAAGCCGCTGATCCGAATGAGTTCCTGGATTCCCTGCGCTATGACTTGTCCACCAATCAGATTTTTGTCTTCACTCCCAAGGGCGATGCGATCACCTTGCCGAACGGTTCCACCCCGGTGGATTTTGCCTACAGCGTGCACACCGAGATCGGGCACCGCTGTATTGGTGCCAAGGTCAACGGAAAGTTGGTGGCGCTGGAATCCAAGCTGAAGACGGGCGACAAGGTCGAGATCTTTACCTCGAAGGATAAGGACGCCGGGCCGTCGAAAGACTGGGCCAAGTTCGTGGGCTCGCCGAGGGCGCGGGCGAAGATTCGCCAGTGGTTCGCCAAGGAGCAGCGTGAAGAGGCTGCCGAAAAGGGCCGCGACTACCTCGCCGCTGAGGTACAGCGAGGAGGGTTGCGCCTGCAGAGGCTCATGACTCCGTCGACCATGCGGGCAATTGCCTCCGAGCTGCGTTACCCAGACATTGAGGCGCTCTACACGGCCATTGGACGCAACGAAGTCTCGGCCGAGCACGTCTGCAAAAGCATCATCGAGATGTTCGCCGACGAAGACGAGAACGAGGTCGAGGTATTCCAGCCACCGCAGGCGATGCCGTCGAAGAACTCGAACACGCCGCAAGAAGGACGCGGCGACGGCTCGGGAATCCTGGTGCAGGGACAGTCGGACTTCTCCGCCAAGCTGGCGAAGTGCTGCACTCCCGTTCCCGGAGATCAGATCTTCGGCTTTATCACCAAGGGCGGTGGCATTTCGGTGCACAGAACGGACTGCACCAACTCGGACAAACTGCACTTGGAGCCCGAGCGCATTATCGAGGTGTCCTGGGCAAGCACGTTCCACAACGCGGTGTTCACTGTCACGATTCAAATCGAGGGCCTCGATCACAACGGTCTGTTGGCTGAGGTCACACGCGTGGTGACGGAGCAGAAGCTGCCGATTGTGGCCACGAACTCTCACACCTCGCCCGATCGCGTGGCGATGATTCGCTTTACCTTCGAGGTATCAGACACCAAGCAGCTGGGTTATACGATGAACCAGTTGCGCAACGTAGAAGGCGTGTTTGACGTCTACCGCCTGACGTCCGGGGGATAGGACACGAACAAAAGCCGGCGCGGAGTGCGCCGGCTTTTAGTGTTGCTGCAGGATCTGTGGTGCTGGGATTCTAGGAGTTCAGGGTTGCGGACTCGATCCTCACCTCAGGCTCGGGAGCACCATCAGCGCCCTCCTTGACCTTGGTGTCCATGATCTTGTCCAGCGTTGCCAGGCCTTCCTCCGAGATGGTTCCGAAGACGTTGTACTTCGGCGGCAAGGTGGTGTCCTGCGTCACCAGGAAGAACTGGGAGCCGTTGGTGTTCTCACCAGAGTTGGCCATGGCCAGGGTTCCACGCTTGTACGTGACAGGGGAGTTCAGGGCATCGGGCTTCACGCCATTGGTGGGGAACTCATCGTTGAAGGAGTAGCCAGGGCCGCCGGTACCGGTAGCGGATGGATCACCACACTGCAGGATGGCCATGTTCGGACTCTTCACTGCGCGGTGGCAAACCGTGTCGTTGTAGAACTTCTCCTTCACCAGGTGTGCGAAGGAATGCGTGGTGCACGGAGACTGGGAATTGTCCAGGGTGATGTTCACATCGCCATCAGAAGTGGACAGGGTGACGCTCTGGGTCCCCGTCGCAGGAACGTTCTCACCCTCAGGGCGGGAGACCTCCTTCGCAGCCTTCTCACCCGCGACGTACTCACAGGTCACGCTGTCTCCATACGGCTCCAGCGGACCCGACGGCATCGCCGCGGTCTTGACCTCCGGCTCGGTGGTGGTGGGGGAGGTGGACGAAGACTGTGCCGTAGCGTCCTCATCGTTGCTGCCTTGATATGTAGCGGCGAACCAGATGCCGCCAACAATCAGGGCCAACACAGCGACCGTGGCGAACACCACCAGCAGGGGCGCGGTTTTCGCCTGGCGCTCGCGGGACTTGATGGCCTTACTCAGCTCGGTGAGTGCCTCATCCTGACGGCGTTCGTGAGGAAGAGAGTTCTTGTCGTTGTCAGACACGGACGGTGACCTTTCGTTGAAAAGACATTCCTCTGTATTATGCCGTATCGAAGCGTCGGTCTCGACGAACACCTCCTCGAAAGAGCATGAGCGCTGTATGCCACGTGGAGTACAGTGGTGGCATGAATCACACTCCCATTCCCGGACTCCCAGAGACCACCGAGCTGATCGGCTTCGTGGTCGGCCCCTTCGAGACCAACTGCTTCGTCCTCATCGACCACGCCAACACCACGAGCGATGGATCAGCCTCCGCCACAGTGATCGACCCGGGCTACGGAGCAGCCGACGTGTTGGCCACGCTCTCCGAGGAGAAGAACTTCACCGTCACCAACGTGGTGCTCACCCATGGACACATCGACCACATCCGCGACGCGGGCACCCTGGGCGTGCCGGTTCAGATCCACGAACTCGACGAACCCGTCATGACGCAGGACTTAAGCGGCAGCCCCTTCGCGCCACTGTTCGACGTGGACTCCATGAGCCTTCCAGACACCGTGAGTTATCTCGAGGACACCGTAGAGATGGGCGGGACAACCTGGACGGTGCACCACATGCCCGGGCACTCCCCAGGACACGTCATGTTCCGAGTAGACGGGCTCATCATCGGAGGAGACGTGCTCTTCAAGGGCGGCATCGGACGCACCGATCTTCCCTTTAGCTCCCCAGAGGACATGATGCTGTCGCTAAAGAAGCTGGGCGTCGAATTTAATGATGCAGACGTGGTACTCCCGGGACATGGACCACAGACCACCATCGGTGAGGAAAAGGCCACGAATTCCTACCTGTCGTCAGTGGTCTAGCCAGCACGTGAGGGCTGCTAAGCTAAATCGCTGTGACTACTAAAGATTCTTCAGGTAAGGCATCCTCGTTCACGGCACTCAAGGCGCCCAAGGGAGTTCCGGACTATTATCCACCGGTCTCCGCGGAGTTCCACGCCATCAAGCAGGCGTTCACTACCGCAGCCCACAATGCCGGCTATGAACACATCGAATTGCCCATCTTTGAAGAAACTGCCCTGTTCGCACGCGGCGTGGGAGAGTCCACCGACGTGGTCTCCAAGGAGATGTACACATTCGCTGACCGCGGCGACCGCTCCGTCACGCTGCGCCCCGAAGGCACCGCGGGCGTGATGCGTGCCGTCATCGAGCACAAACTTGACCGAGGTCAGCTGCCGGTCAAGCTCACCTACAACGGCCCCTTCTTCCGCTACGAGCGGCCCCAAGCGGGACGCTACCGCCAACTGCAGCAGGTGGGTGTGGAGGCCATCGGCGTGGATGACCCGGCGCTGGATGCCGAGGTCATTGCCCTGGCACACCGCTGCTTTACGTCCGTGGGGCTGACGGGCTTCCGGTTGGAGCTCACCAGCCTCGGAGATTCCTCCGACCGTCCTGCATATCGCCAGAGGCTCCAGGATTTTCTGGCCACGCTGCCGCTGGACGAGGCCACCCGCCACCGCGCGCAGATCAACCCCTTGCGCGTGCTAGACGACAAGCGCCCGGAGATGCAGGAGATGCTGGCCGAGGCACCCCTGATGCTGGATCACTTGAGCGACTCCTCCCGCGAGCACTTCGAGACCGTCACCGGACACCTGGATGACATGGGCATTGAGTACACGATCAACCCCCGCATGGTGCGCGGCCTGGATTACTACACCAAGACCTGCTTCGAGTTCGTCCACGACGGACTGGGAGCACAATCGGGTATTGGTGGCGGAGGCCGCTATGACGGACTCATGGCACAGCTGGGCGGCCAGGATCTCTCAGGCATCGGCTTTGGCCTGGGCGTGGATCGCACGCTGTTGGCGCTGAAAGCCGAGGAGGTTCAGGCGTCCACGGGCCGGCGGGTTGATGTGTTTGGCGTGGCCATGGGTGCGGAGGCTAAGCGCACGATGGTGGGCCTGGTGGATACGCTGCGTGCAGCAGGTGTTGCCACGGACATGTCCTATGGTGATCGCGGTCTGAAGGGCGCCATGAAGGGTGCCGATCGTGCTGGAGCGCTCTATGCTCTGGTGCTCGGGGATCAGGAGTTGGCCGAGGGCACCGTGGTGCTCAAGGACCTGCGCGCCCACGACCAGCGTTCGCTGCCGATGGAGTCCGTGGTGGACGAGGTGCTCCGGGGCGTGGCGCAGGAGCAGTAGCTCTGCCTTGCTTGTGCTGAGTCTTAGCCGTGGCTGCGTCGCGGCTATGTCCGCGTTAGCGGTTGAAGTCCTGCGCGCAGGACTTCATGGTGCCACCCTGGTAGCCGCGCATGAACCAGTTCACGCGGTCTTCGGCGGAGCCGTGAGTCCAGGCGTCGGGATCCACGTTTTGCCCTGAGTTCTTCTGGATCGCGTCATCGCCGATCGAGCGGGCGGTCGTCACGGCCTGCTCCACTTGATCCTGTGTGAGCGGATCCAACACCGCATTCGGGCCCTTATCCGCCTGGGAGGCCCACAGCCCGGCATAGCAATCGGCCTGCAGCTCGATCTTCACCGCATTGGAATCTTGACCGGGGTTGTCGTAATCGGACAGCCCCAGGGTGCCTTCCAAGTGTTGGATGTGGTGGCCCACCTCGTGCGCGGTGACGTACATCTGGGAGAACGGACCATCGGATCCGCCCATGCGCTTGAGCTGCTGGAAGAACTCTACGGGCATGTAGACAGTGTTATCGCCGGGGCAGTAGAAGGGCCCGGTCTCCGAGGCGTTGGCGCGCCCGCAGCCCGTGGACATAGGCCC
This sequence comes from Corynebacterium sp. zg254, assembly GCF_024701495.1. Lineage (NCBI taxonomy): Bacteria > Bacillati > Actinomycetota > Actinomycetes > Mycobacteriales > Corynebacteriaceae > Corynebacterium > Corynebacterium sp. zg254. The sequence goes on along the minus strand of NZ_WIAR01000001.1, from coordinate 186,329 downwards.
TTCCGCGATCGTGAGTTCATTGCGCGTGTACTTAATGCCGGCTTCCTGGGGGAGGATCTCGCCCCAGATCCGGTCCAGGGACTCCTGGGTCGCGAGGATGCGGCAATCGTCATTGTCGTTGGCGTCCTCGAAGGTTTTGCAGTGCTCCAGTCCCGCTCCTGTTCGTCCCTGCGTCTGCTGGCCAGAATCCCCCACACCGGGAAGCATCCGCGCACCGCCAGAAAAGAGGAACACGGCGATCGCGAAGATGATGAGCCCTGGGATGCCGAACTTTCGCCCGATCATTCCGCCGAGCAGGCTCATGAACATACCGCCGCCGCGGCGAGGTCCTCCGCCAAAACCGTTACCGAATCCGCCGGAGCTACCGGAGCCGCCCGTGGATCCTCGACTGCCGTAGTCGTTTCCCAGATTGTTATTGAAAGTCACGTGGTTGATGTTGCCATATTTTGCACGGCCGTGGGGGAAGGCTCATGTGGGATCGCTGGGGTGCGTCCGGTATGCTGAAGGGCTGAACTCAATGAATCCATATCGAAAGGGAAAGCACAAAGTGCTTCGTACTCACCTCGCGGGCGAACTCCGCGCCGAAAACATTGCTCAAGAAGTGACGCTGACCGGTTGGGTTGGCCGTCGTCGCGACCACGGAGGCGTTATCTTTATCGATCTGCGGGATCGCTCCGGCGTGGCCCAGGTGGTGTTCCGCGAGTCCGAGGTTGCCGAACGCGCGCACGGCCTGCGCAGCGAGTTCTGCATCAAGGTCACCGGAACGGTGGAGGCTCGTCCGGAGGGCTCTGCGAACCCGAACCTTGCCTCGGGTGAGATTGAGGTCAATGTCACCGAGTTGGAGATCCTCAACGAGTCCGCCGCACTGCCTTTCCAGATCGATGATCCGTCCACGGCCGGTGGCGAGGTCGGCGAGGAGACCCGCCTGAAGTACCGCTACCTGGACCTGCGCCGCAAGTCCCAGGGCGATGCCCTGCGTCTGCGTTCCAAGGTGAGCCAGGCTGCCCGCCGCGTGTTGGATGAGCATGATTTCACCGAGATTGAAACCCCCACGCTGACCCGCTCCACCCCGGAGGGTGCGCGTGACTTCCTGGTACCCGCCCGACTGAAGCCCGGAACGTTCTACGCACTGCCGCAGTCGCCTCAGCTGTTTAAGCAGCTGCTGATGGTGGCCGGTATGGAGCGTTACTACCAGATTGCTCGCTGCTACCGCGACGAGGATTTCCGTGCGGATCGCCAGCCGGAGTTTACCCAGCTGGATGTGGAGATGAGCTTCGTGGACCAGGAGGATGTGATCTCCCTGGCCGAGGACATCCTGTCTGCTGTGTGGGAGCAGATTGGCTACACGATTCCTACCCCAATTCCGCGCATTACCTACGCCGAGGCGATGCGCAAGTACGGCTCCGATAAGCCGGATCTGCGTTTCGATATTGAGATCACCGAGTGCGCCGAGTTCTTCAAGGACACGACCTTCCGTGTGTTCCAGGCCGAATACGTGGGCGCCGTGGTCATGGAGGGTGGTGCGTCGCAGCCTCGCCGCCAGCTGGATGCGTGGCAGGACTGGGCGAAGCAGCGTGGTGCCAAGGGCCTGGCCTATATCCTGGTGGGCGAGGACGGGCAGCTCGCCGGTCCTGTTGCGAAGAACCTGACCGACGCCGAGCGTGCGGGCATCGCGGACCACGTCGGAGCAAAGCCTGGCGATTGCATCTTCTTCGCCGCCGGCGAGACGAAGGCCTCCCGCGCCCTGCTGGGTGCGGCTCGCGGTGAGATCGCCTCGAAGCTGGGCCTCATCAAGGACGGCGACTGGGCCTTCACCTGGGTGGTGGACGCACCATTGTTCGAGCCATCCGCGGACGCCACGGCCTCCGGCGATGTGGCCTTGGGCAACTCCTCCTGGACCGCCGTGCACCACGCGTTTACCTCTCCAAAGCCGGAGTTCCTGGACACCTTCGATAGCGACCCGAGTTCCGCATTGGCCTACGCCTATGACATCGTGTGCAACGGCAACGAGATCGGTGGTGGATCCATCCGTATCCACCGCCCCGATGTTCAGGAGCGTGTCTTCAAGGTCATGGGCATCAGCCAGGAGGAGGCCCAGGAGAAGTTCGGCTTCCTGCTGGACGCCTTCGCCTTTGGCGCGCCTCCTCACGGCGGTATCGCCTTTGGTTGGGACCGCATCGTGTCCCTGCTGGGTGGTTTCGATTCCATCCGCGACGTCATCGCCTTCCCGAAGTCCGGTGGTGGAGTGGATCCATTGACCGATGCTCCTGGTGAGATTTCCGCTGCTCAGCGCAAGGAATCTGGCATTGATGCAAAGGTAAAGAACGCACAAAACAAGAAGGCCTAGGGTGTCGTGTCTGCCTCTGAGTCCTTAATCGAGTCAACTGTTTCGGTAGCCGAAGAGCTGCTGTCCACACGCTTCGGTGGTACGGCCGAGCTGTCCAATCCGGAGGATTTGGGCGGCTCGGGCGTGGCGACGGTTCTTCGCTGCCGCGTGGCACCGAACCCGTTCCTCCAGGAGCGGTCCGTGGTCATTAAGCGCTTGCCGTTAGATACCGAGGCAGAGCCTAGCGATGGGACAGAGGCGGCTCGTGTACGCGGTGACGAGTTGAGCCCTAACCAGGTGGCCTTGATCCGTGAAGTGGTGGCGTACCAGTACACCAACACCTTGTCCGAGGCCGCCCGGCCGGGTCCATTGTTGCTTGCGTACTCCATTGATGAGCGCGTCCTGATCCTCTCGGACGAGGGGGACGGGGAGAACTTCACAGATGTTCTCAACTACTTCTCAGACAACGACCGCCAGCAGGCGGTGCGCAAGCTGGGCAAGGCGCTGGGCCGGATGCATGCCCACACGTTTGGGGATACCGAGGCGTTCAACGTGCTCTATCGGCGCCAGTGCCACAAGCACCAATTGGACCCCGCACAACTGGAGGAGTTCGATCTCAACATTCCCGAATTGATCCGGGGCGGTATGGGATTACTGGAGCACATTGATCCGGAAATTGATCCGGTGGTGACGGAGCTGGCAGAGCGCGCCGCGGACCATCAGCAGCGCCCGGACTTCCAGGCGTTTACACCCTTCGACTTGGCACCGGACAACATCATGCTCACGAAGAACGTGGTGTTTTTGGACTACGAGTGGGCGCGCTTCCGCGAGGTGACATTCGACGTGGCCTGCGTGATTGCGGGATTCCCTCAGGACAATTCCACTCCGGCCTTGACCGACGAGGAGGCCCGGGAGTTCCTGGCCAGCTGGCGGGCGGAAATTGCACCGTCGTGGCCAGAGATCCGCGACGATGAGACGCTGCGTACTGTCATCCTCTCGGCACTCATCGGCTGGTCCTACATGTCCCTGATGATCCTGTACTACGGCCGGCTGGCCATTGATCAGCACGCCGAGGAGATCTTGAAGGGCGCGAACCTTGGCTTGGTCGAGGGTACTCATGGTTTGAAGCAGCTGGGCTCTGACCAGTTGGAGGATCTGGCGACCACTGTGGATGCCGTGCTGCGGTTCGCGGAAAACCAGCCGTGCGTGTACACCCCAGCGGTGGTGGCCTACACGGGCCGGTTGATCGCGGCGTTGAAGAGGATGGGCGCCACGCCGAAGTTCCGGGACGCCTAATGGCCGATCTGTTCTCTCCCGACGACGATGCCCCGCAGGCCTCCTCCTCCGCTGCGGCCAACTACTTCCACCCAGGCCTCCACTCGCCCTTGGCGGTACGGATGCGCCCGCGCAGCCTGGATGAGGTGGTGGGGCAGGAAAAGGTGCTGGGTGCAGGTTCGCCGCTGCGCCGGTTGATTGAGGGGCACGGGGAGACCTCCGTGATTTTGTACGGGCCCCCAGGCACCGGGAAAACCACGGTTGCGTCTCTGATCTCCTCGGCCTCCGGCCGGCACTTCGAGGCGCTGTCCGCCCTCAACTCCGGTGTCAAGGAGGTCCGGGCTGTCATCGAGGAGGCCCGTCGGCGCCTGGTGATGGGGGAGAACACGGTACTGTTCATCGACGAGGTGCACCGTTTTTCCAAAACCCAGCAGGACGCTCTGCTGTCTGCCGTGGAAAACAGGACTGTGCTGCTTGTGGCCGCGACCACCGAGAATCCGTCCTTTTCCGTAGTCGCGCCACTGCTCTCGCGCAGCTTGCTGGTGCAGCTGGAGTCCCTGTCCGATTCAGACATCCGGACGGTGCTGCAGCGGGCGATCCACGACGAACGAGGGCTGAACGACGCCGTGGCTCTCGACGACGAGGCGCTGGACTACCTTGTGGCATTATCTGCTGGGGATGCTCGACGAAGTCTGACATACCTCGAGGCGGCGTCGGAAACAACGATCGCAGCGAGCACACGGGGGAACACAACGGACACGCCCGTTGCGGTCACGGCCGAGGATATTCGCCAGTCCATCAACCGTGCGGTGGTGCGTTATGACCGCGACGGCGATCAGCACTACGACGTGACCAGCGCGTTTATCAAGTCCATCCGAGGATCAGACCCGGACGCGGCGCTGCACTACCTGGCCCGGATGTTGGAAGCGGGGGAGGACCCGCGGTTCATTTCCCGGCGGCTGGTGATCCACGCCTCGGAGGACATTGGGATGGCCGACCCCTCGGCCCTGCAGATTGCCGTGGCCGCGCACCACGCGGTGACGTTCATCGGCATGCCGGAAGCGCGCCTCAACCTAGCCCAGGCGACCATCCACTTGGCCACCGCACCCAAGTCCAACGCGGTCATCAGCGCCATCGGTCGGGCTGTGGAGGACGTGCGCGCAGGTAAGGGCCACACCGTCCCGGCGCATCTGCGCGACGGGCACTACCAGGGGGCGAAGGACCTCGGCAACGCGGTGGGCTATAAGTACCCGCACGATGATCCCAAGGGCGTGGTTCCACAGCGCTACCTGCCCGATGATCTTCAGGACGCCGTGTACTACACGCCCACGCAGCATGGACACGAACGCACCATCTCCGCGCGGCTGGAGAGTCTGCGCGCGATCGTTCGTGGCTGGATACGGGGTAAATAAGGCCTTCGTCCCACGGACAGGTAGACTAATTGAGGTCAATTCGCACTATCTGTTAACGAGGTCTAAAAAACGTGCAAACGCATGAGATTCGCCAGCGCTTCATCGAGCACTTTACGAATGCCGGACACACCGAGGTTCCCAGCGCGTCGTTGATCCTGGATGATCCGAACCTCCTCTTCGTCAACGCCGGCATGGTGCCGTTCAAGCCTTACTTCCTGGGCCAGCAAACTCCTCCTTTTGAGACGGCAACCTCCATCCAAAAATGCGTGCGTACGTTGGATATTGAAGAGGTGGGCATCACCACCCGGCACAATACCTTCTTCCAGATGGCCGGCAACTTCTCCTTCGGCAACTACTTCAAGGAAGGCGCCATCACCCACGCCTGGACCTTGCTCACCAAATCCGTGGAGGACGGTGGCTTCGGGCTGGATCCCGAGCGCCTGTGGGTGACCGTGTACCTGGACGACGACGAGGCCGCCGAGATCTGGGAGAAGAAGATCGGTGTTCCGGCCGAGCGAATTCAACGTTTGGGCATGGAGGATAACTACTGGTCCATGGGCGTGCCAGGCCCGTGCGGTCCCTGCTCCGAGATCTACTACGACCGCGGACCGGAGCACGGCAAGGAAGGCGGCCCGATCGCCGATGACACACGCTACATGGAGATCTGGAACCTGGTCTTCATGCAAAACGAACGCGGCGAAGGACTGGGCAAGGGCAACTTCGAGATCTTAGGCCCCCTCCCGAAGCAGAACATCGATACGGGTATGGGCATCGAGCGCGTAGCCTGCCTGCTCCAGGACGTGGACAACGTCTACGAGACGGACCTGTTGCGCCCGGTGATCGACGAAGCTGAGCGCCTCACGGGTGCTGCCTATGGATCCGACGCCCAGGCCGACGTGCGGTTCCGCGTGATTGCTGATCATTGCCGTACCGGATTGATGCTGATGCTGGATGGCGTGACCCCCGGCAACGAGGGCCGCGGCTACATTCTGCGCCGTCTGCTGCGCCGTATCATCCGCTCCGCACGCCTGCTGGGAGCACGCGGCGAGACGATGGAGAAGCTAATGGAGACCGTATCCACCACGATGACTCCGTCCTACCCAGAGATCGCGGACTCTTGGGAGCGTATTCGTGCCGTGGCCGTGGGCGAGGAGAAGTCCTTCCTGAAGACACTGGAATCCGGAACGCGACTGTTCGACGAGTATGTCTCCGGCGCGAAGGACCGTGGTGAGACCACCATTCCTGGCGACGTTGCCTTCACCCTGCACGACACGCACGGCTTCCCGATCGACCTGACCATGGAAATGGCCCAGGAGAACAACCTGCAGGTGGACGAAGAGGGCTTCCACGCACACATGGCCGAGCAAAAGGCCCGCGCCAAGGCAGACAACAACGCCAAGAAGCTGGGTCACGCGGACCAGTCCGTGTACCGCGCGTTCGTGGACAACCACGCCACTGTCTTCACGGGGTACACCCAGCTGGAGGATGAGGGCAAGGTGCTGGGCCTCATATCTGAAGGTGCGTTGGTGGATCGCGCCTCCGAGGGAACGACGGTTCAGATCATCCTGGACCGCACCCCCTTCTACGCCGAGGCCGGTGGCCAGATGGCCGACCGCGGCGTGATCAAGGGCGAGGGCTTTAGCGCCCGCGTGGATGACGTGCAGAAAGTGGGCAAGAAGGTTTGGGTCCACAACGCCACCATCACCGGCGGCACCGTGGCTGTGGGCAACGCGGTCACCAGCCACGTGGACAACGCGTGGCGCCACCAGGCCCGCCAGGCGCACTCTGGCACGCACTTGATTCACGCCGCCCTTCGCGAGGTGCTGGGCCCCACGGCAGTCCAGGCTGGATCCTTGAACAAGCCCGGCTACCTGCGCTTCGACTTCAACTATGGCGAGCAGTTGACGGACGAGCAGCTGCGTCGTATTGAAGACATCGCCAACGGCGCGGTGGATTCGGACTACCAGGTCAACACCATCGAAACCTCTCTGGAGGAGGCCAAGGCGATGGGTGCCATGGCACTATTCGGTGAGAATTACGGCTCCGAGGTTCGCGTGGTGGAGATCGGCGGCCCGTTCTCCATGGAGCTGTGTGGTGGTATCCACGTGGAGCACTCCTCCCAGATCGGCCCGATTGCGGTGCTGGGCGAGTCCTCCGTGGCCTCGGGCGTTCGCCGCATCGAGGCGTACACCGGCATGGATTCCTTCCGCTTCCTGTCCGGAGAAAAGAGCGTAGTCAGCGAGCTGGCGACCAGTTTGAAGACCCCCACGGAGCAGTTGCCGGAGCGCATCGATGCTCTGACCGCCAAGCTGAAGGATGCCGAAAAGCAGATCCAGAAGTTGCGCAACCAGCAGCTGGCCAGCCAGGTTGGGGACTTGATTGCTCAAGGCCAGACCATCGGCGACACGAAGGTGATCGCGTTGCAGCTGCCCGACGGCGTTGCTGCAGGTGACCTGCGCACCCTGACCACCGATGCGATTGGCCGCCTGAGCTCCGAAGCCGCGGTGGTGCTGTTTACCTCCAACGACGGCGGCAAGGTACCATTCGTCGCCGCCGCCACGTCCGCCGCTGTGGACAAGGGCGTGAAGGCCGGCGATTTGGTCAAGACATTCGCGGAGAAGGTTGGTGGCCGCGGAGGCGGTAAGCCAGCACTGGCTCAGGGCTCCGGCACTCAGGCCGAGGGCATCCAAGCTGGTCTGGAGGCCGTCAAGAGCGCTGTCGAGACCGACCTATAGCGATGGCGGAGACACAACGCCCCTCGCGGGAGACCGACCCTGGCCGTGGCCGACGCCTAGGCTTAGATGTGGGAAGCGTGCGCATCGGCGTGGCGCTGAGCGACCCGGACTGCATCTTGGCCTCGCCGTTGGAGACGGTGAAGGCCTCCATCGACTCTTCCGATGTGCAGCGTGTGGCTTTCCTCGTGGAGGAGAACTTCGTGGTGGAGGTGATCGTGGGCCTGCCCGTTGCCCTGCGCGGCAATCACACCAGCAGCACCCTCGCTGCTGAGGAATTCGCGCGGGACCTTAGCCAGGTTATCGGTGACATTCCCGTGCGGATGGTGGATGAGCGCATGTCCACGATGGCCGCCACCCAGGCCATGCAGGCCTCCGGGGTGAGCGCCAAGAAGGGTCGTTCGCGCATTGATCAGGCCGCTGCGGTGCACATTCTTCAGGGGTGGTTGGACGCACGTCGGCGGGTTATGAACGAGGAATTATAACGAACGTGCAACAATAGGATGTACTTGACGTTTCTCACGAGTTTTACACGAAAGGCATTGCCACCTCATGAGCCCTACTAGCTCCGTGAAGCCAAAGTATCGCCGACGCCGTCAGCATGCCGCTGCGCTGGCCATCGCTTTGGTTATTTTGCTGGTCGTCTGTTCTGGCTTTGTGTATTACAAGCGCAACGTTGTCGGCAACCGAGACTTTGAGGGATCGGGCAATGGAACGACCGTCATGGTGCGCGTGGAACCCGGTGATTCTATTTCCTCCATCGCCTCTGACTTGGTGGACAAGAAGGTGGTGGGCTCCCGGCGTGCTCTCATGAATGCAGCCGACAAGGATCAGCCAAACCTTCAGGCGGGCTACTACGCCATGCAGGAAGAAATGAGCGCTTCCTCTGCACTCGCGGCCCTGGGGGATGAGACGCGGCGTCGGGGCGTTGTCGACATCCCGAACGGCCTCACCCTCGACGACGTCACGGTAGTCAACGGTGAGACACGCAAGGGCATCTACTCGCTCATTTCTGAGCAGACATGCCAGGACGAGCACACGTGCATCAGCCCAGATGAACTGCGTGAGGCCGTGACCTCCACCAGCCCTGAGGATCTGGGCGTGCCGAGCTGGGCCGTGCAAGCCGTCAGCGCTCATGACAATGATCCACGACGCATCGAAGGCCTCATCGTTCCCGGTATTCACCTGTTCGACCCCACCTCGGATGCGAAGTCCATCATGACCTCTATTTTGAAGGTCTCCGCGGAGAACATTGAGAAGACGGGCATCCAGCAGGCCGCAGCAACCGTGGGTCTGAAGCCCTACGAGATGCTGACCGCCGCCTCCCTGGTGGAGCGCGAGGCGCCGGAGGGCGACTTCGACAAGGTGGCCCGCGTGATCCTGAACCGTCTCAACGAAGACATGAAGCTGGAGTTCGACTCCACGGTTAACTACGGACTGGACGCCCAGGAGGTGGCGACCACCACCGCCGATCGTCAGCGGGAAACCCCGTGGAACACCTATGCGAAGAAGGGACTGCCGGATACCCCGATCGCGTCCCCAGGCATTCAGGCACTGCACGCCATCGAGAATCCCGCCGAGGGTGACTGGTTGTACTTCGTGACGATCGACAAGAACGGCACCACTGTGTTTAACCGCGAGTTCGATGATCACCAAAACGCCACGGCGGAGTCCATCCGCAATGGTGTGCTGGACTCCAACCGCTAGGAAGGTACCGAAAAGAGTATGTCCGCAGCTGACGGCGTGCGCGGGGCAGAGCCCGGCACATTCCTATCCATCGAAGAGTTTCTGACGCTCGCGGAGACATTCCCGGACCGACTGTGTGCGGTGTTGGGGCGCCCCATCGAGCATTCGAAGTCGCCGGTGTTGCACAACACGGCGGCCGCAGCGGCGGGCATTGAGGACTTTCTCTACGTGCGCGTGGAGGCCGGAGAGCGCGATGAGGTGTCTCGCCTGCTGACAGGCAGCGGGGCGTCCGTGGCCGGGTTCTCCGTCACGATGCCGGGGAAGTCTGCAGCTCTGGAGCTTGCGGATAAGGTGACCGAGCGTGCCACGCGCATTGGCAGCGCGAACACCCTGGTGCCGCAGCCCGACGGCACGTGGTTAGCGGATAACACCGACGTGGTTGGAGTGCAGCGCTGCCTGGAGCACTGTGCGGCTGAGGGAATTGACTACGCCGGAACCCACGCGGTGGTCGTCGGAAACGGGGGAACGGCACGGCCCGCCATCGCGGCCCTCGGGGAGCTCGGGGTGAGCCGGGTGACGGTGCTAGCCCGGTCAGAGCGCGCGCTGCAGGTCCGCGATCTGGTGACCAGCTACGGCATGGAGTTCGAGTGGTTGACCTTCGATGCCGATCAGGTTGCCGAGCGGTGCGCTGAGGCTAGCGTGGTCATCAACACCATTCCGTCGGCGGCGGTCGAACCGTACACGGACCTGTTGGTGCGCGCACGCTCAGTGGTGGACGTGATTTATGATCCCTTCCCACCGGCCCTGATTGCCGCAGCGCAGCGCACGGGCATTCCTCACGCCGATGGTTTGCGTATGCTGGCGGGACAAGCTGAGGAGCAGTTCCGCTATTTCACGGGTCAGTATCCTCCGCAAGGGCTGATGCTGCGAACTGTAGCGCCGTAGATTTTCGGGGGGGGGGAGAAGGCGTGCATGGTGATGTGCTGAGTGTGGGGATCGCAGCGCTGATTAGTGGGCTGGTCGTTGCCGCTGCGATCGTGGACGCGGCCACGATGAGGCTGCCGAATGCACTGGTGCTACTGCTCGGCGCGCTGGTGCTGCTGGGGTGCGTCGCGCCGTGGTATCCGGTGTTATCGCTCTCCCATCTGTGGGGAGGGGTGGTGTGGGGTGTGTTCCCCATCCTCATGAACGCGCTGTCGAGCAAGCGCATGGTCGCCGCAGGAGATTCCAAATTCGCTGTGTCGCTGGGGACGTTGGCAGTGATGCACAAGCCGTGGGGGCTTCTCGTCGCCATGGGGATCGCCGGGCTGGTGACACTGGCGTGGATCGCGCTGGGCAGAGCCCGCCGGTCGCGTCCGCACGAGCAGACGCGCGTTCCGCACGGTCCGGGGATGGCGGTGGGGACACTGTGCGCCATTGTGATGGGGTGGTAGTAAGATATTCACATGCTTCGATGGACAACTGCCGGCGAATCGCACGGCCAAGCGTTGGTATCACTGGTGGAGAATCTTCCTGCAGGTCTGGAGATTACGCGTGAAGAGATTTCCCGACAGCTCGCCCGTCGCCGCCTCGGATATGGCCGTGGCGCGCGCATGAAGTTTGAGGCCGACGAGGTCACGCTCCTCGGCGGCGTGCGCCACGGCAAGACGCTGGGTAGCCCCGTGGCCATCATGGTCGGCAACACGGAGTGGCCGAAATGGACCACGATCATGTCCTCGGACCCACTGGATTACTCCGATGAGGAGGTCGCGAAGGAGATGTCCAGCGGCCGTGGTGCGCAGCTCACTCGCCCGCGTCCGGGCCATGCGGATTTCTCCGGCATGGTGAAGTACAACCACGAGGAAGCCCGTCCGATCCTCGAGCGCTCCTCAGCCCGCGAAACCGCAGCGCGCGTGGCAGCCGGCACCCTCGCCCGAGCCGTGTTGCGTGAGGTCTTGGGCGTAGAGGTGCTCAGCCACGTCATCTCCATCGGCCGCTCCGAACCTTACGAGGGCCCACTGCCGGAGTTCAAGGACCTGGAGAAAATCGACGCCTCACCGGTGCGCGCATTCACCCAAGACGCTGAAGATTCCATGGTGGAGCAGATCAAGGCCGCGAAAAAGTCCGGCGATACCTTGGGAGGCATCGTCGAGGTGGTCGTTCAGGGACTGCCGATCGGACTGGGCTCCCATGTGTCCGGCGAGCAGCGCCTGGATGCACAGCTCGCCCAAGCGGTCATGAGCATTCAGGCCATCAAGGGAGTGGAGATCGGAGATGGCTTCGAGGAGGCACGCCGCCGTGGATCCGAGGCCCACGACGAGATGCACCGCAATGAGGACACGGGTTCCGTGGAGCGCTTCACGAACCGAGCCGGCGGCCTGGAAGGCGGCATGACCAACGGGGAAACCCTCGTTGTTCGCGCCGCCATGAAGCCGATCTCTACAGTGCCACGCGCCCTGAAGACCATCGACATGACCACCGGTGAAGCGGCTACGGGTATTCACCAGCGCTCCGATGTGTGCGCCGTTCCCGCCGCCGGCGTGGTGGCCGAAACCATGGTGGCGTTGGTTCTGGCCCGCGCGGTGCTGGAGAAGTTCGGTGGGGACTCCATCGAGGAGACGAAGCGGAACTACAAGGCCTACCAGGACTACGTGGCCGAGCGCCTGAACTGGGATGACGCAGAACCAGGATCGTCCTAATGGCGCCCCGCATTGTTCTGGTCGGGCTTCCCGGCAGCGGCAAGTCCACCATCGGACGGCGTTTGTCTCATGCCCTGAACCTCCCGCTAAACGATAGCGATCAGTTGATCGAACAGGTCTATGACGGCCGATCCTGCGGCGAGATCTTCTCCACTCTGGGGGAGAAGGACTTCCGTACCGTGGAGGCGGACGTGATCGCCGAGGCATTAAAGAAAAACGGAATCCTGTCCTTGGGCGGGGGAGCGGTCGTCACCAAGTCCACCCGTGAGCTGCTGAAGGACCATTCCGTGGTGTTCTTGGACATCTCCGTTGACGAAGGCGTGCGACGCACCTCGCGCACGAAAACCCGCCCGCTGCTGGACGTGCCAAACCCTCGGGAAAAATACCAACATCTCTACGACACCCGGCGCAGCCTCTACCAGGAAGTTGCCACCTATACCGTGCGGTGTGATGCGAAGGATCCCCGCCGCGTTGTCACCGACATACTGAATCAAATCGAAGAATAGGACCAACCATGTCACAGGACCACTCGAGCATTCACGTAGCCTCCGCTTCTCCGTATGACGTCCTCATCAGCCGTGGATCCCAGTGGGCCGCGCAGAGCATTGCTGAGGCGCTGCCGAACTCCGGTCGGGTGCTCATCATCCATCAGCCGGCATTGCAGACGCGCGCTGTGGCGGTTGCGGAAGCGTTGGCGTCGACGGGAAAGGACGTCACCTGCTTCCAGATTGAGGACGCCGAAGACGGCAAAACCATCGATAGCGCCGCGCGATGCTGGGACGCGTGCGCGGAGGCCGGGCTGGGACGAGCGGATGCCATCGTGGGCATTGGTGGCGGCGCGGCGACGGACCTGGCCGGGTTCATCGCGGCAACGTGGATGCGCGGAATCAAGGTTGTGCAGTACCCCACCACATTGCTGGCGATGGTAGACGCCGCTGTGGGTGGCAAGACGGGAATTAATACCGAGGCCGGCAAGAATCTTGTAGGAAGTTTCCATGAACCCACCGCCGTGATTATCGATCTGGAGGTGCTGGACACCCTGCCGGCCGAGGAGATCGTGGCGGGTAGCGCGGAGATCATCAAGGCAGGGTTCATTGCCGATACAGAGATTCTGGACATCTACGAGCAGGATCCAGCCGCGGCGCTTGACCCTCGGGGTAGCCTTCCCGAGCTCATCAGCAGAGCCATCACGGTGAAGGCGAACGTCGTTGCTCAGGATCTGAAGGAGTCCAGCCTCCGCGAGATTCTGAACTACGGACACACCTACGGACACGCCGTGGAACACCACGAGAATTACCGGTGGCGCCACGGGCACGCGGTGGCCGTCGGCATGGTTTTTGAGGCAGAGTTGGCGCAGGCGGCGGGTCTGTTGAGCGCCGAGGATGTGCAGCGGCATCGCAGCATTTTGGAGTCCGTGGGCCTGCCCACGTCCTATGGCGCTGCAAGCCTGGAGACCCTCATGACCGCGATGGGACGGGATAAGAAAAACAAGGGCGGGAAAATCCGCTTCGTTGTTCTAGAGGCCGTGGGAAACCCAACGCGGCTGGAGGGCCCGTCAGAGGAATTGCTTCAGCAGGCATATTCACGGACACAGGGTTAATCGCACCAGCTCATCGTCGCAGAGCTCATGTTTATCAAGGAAAAGGTCGCACATGCTTAATATCGTCGTCATTAATGGGCCCAACCTCAACCGGCTTGGCAAACGTCAGCCCGACGTCTATGGTTCCACCACGCTTCAAGACATCGAGGCGGATGTGGCAAATCTTGCCTCCGAACTGGGCGTGCACGTGGAGTTTTTTCAATCCAATTACGAGGGCGCGCTGCTGGAGCGCATTCACCAGGCCGCCGATGACGGGGCAGGGGTGGTTATCAACCCGGGTGCGTTCACGCACACATCAGTGGCGTTGAGGGACGCTTTGGCGGAAATTGCGGACGGCCTGGGCTTTGTGGAGGTTCACATTTCTAATGTGCACGCCCGTGAGCCTTTCCGGCACCACAGTTATCTATCGGATATTGCCCGCGGTGTGATCGCGGGATTGGGCACATACGGTTATAGTGCGGCTGTGCGGTATTTCGCAGAAATGGAGGGCTAACACACCGTGACATCTCACACCATTGATTTTGCTTCTCGCCGTCAGCGTGTCGCTCAGCGCATCTCCGATGCGGGGCATGGCGCGTTGTTGGTCACTGATTTAAAGAATATCCGCTACCTCACGGGGTTCTCAGGCTCACATGCGGTGCTGTTGCTGCGCGCCGACGCGTCGGCAATCATCGCCACCGATGGGCGCTACAGCACGCAGATAAAGCTTCAGACCGGCGAGCCCGAGGACGTGGACATCAGGATCGTCTCCGACGCGTTCGGCGAGGTCATTGGCGCGGGAGACAAGTTCGCGGTCGAGCCGGGGTTGACGGTCGGCCAGGCCGCGCGCATTGGGGACATGTCCAGCCTTTCTGTCCTCACCAATGCGGTGGAGGACGAGCGGCTCATCAAGGACGAGGCCGAGGTGCAGGCCCTGCTGGAGGCGGGCCGCTTGGCCGATACGGTGTGGCAGGAGTTCCTCGCCGACGGTGGGATCCAGGCTGAAATGAGGGAGATCGACGCCGCCGCGGATTTGGAACACCGCCTGCGCCTGGCCGGCGCCGATGCCTTGAGCTTTGACACTATCCTCGCCAGCGGTATCAACGGGGCGAAGCCTCACGCGGGTGTGAGCCAGGACGTGATCGTTCCGGGGCTGGTCACGGTTGATTTCGGTGTGTATCTCAACGGCTATGCGTCGGATCAAACCCGAACGGTATGCGTGGGCCAGCCGAACGATCTCGCTGCCGAACTCTACGACATTGTCTACCGTTCGCAGAAGGCCGGGGAGGAAGCACTTGCTCCCGGCGTGGCACTGCGCGATGTGGATCGCGCCTGCCGTGCGGTCATTGAGGAGGCCGGCTATGGAGAGTTCTTCGTGCACTCCACGGGGCACGGTGTGGGACTCGACGTCCACGAGGCTCCGCGGGCAGCTTCCGGTGTGCCGGAGGACAGCGTGTTAAAGCCGGGCATGACAATCACCGTGGAGCCCGGGATCTACCTTCCCGGTCAGACGGGATTGCGCATTGAAAACACGTACATCATCACCGAGGAGGGAGCGGTGAGCTGCCAGGCCTCGCCCACGGAGCTCACGGTGATCGACGTGATAGAATGAGCGCTTGGCTATCAACATAGTGACACACCGCAAGTAGTGGCACCCCTTAAGTAATCTTTTCTGGACAAGGAGTTAGCAACGTGGCAACCACCGCAGATTTTAAGAACGGTCTGGTGCTGAAGATCGACAACAAGCTTCAGCAGATCATCGAGTTCCAGCACGTGAAGCCGGGCAAGGGCCCAGCATTCGTGCGCACCAAGCTGAAGGACGTTGTGTCCGGAAAGATCATCGACAAGACCTTCAACGCTGGTGTGAAGGTGGAGACGGCCACCGTTGACCGTCGCGACATGACCTACCTCTACAATGACGGCACCAACTTCGTGCTGATGGATGTCAAGGACTTCGAGCAGGTGGAGCTGGCTCCTCACTTGATGGGCGAGGGCGCGAAGTTCCTGCTGGAGAACGCCACCGTGCAGGTGTCCTTCCATGAGGGCGAGCCTTTGTTCGCCGAGCTTCCTGTGTCCGTGGAACTGCGTGTGGAGCACACCGATCCGGGCCTGCAGGGTGACCGCTCCAACGCCGGTACGAAGCCAGCAACCCTGGAGACCGGTGCTGAGATCCAGGTTCCTCTGTTCGTGGAGACCGGAAACGTTGTCAAGGTTGATACCCGCGACGGCTCCTACCTGTCGCGCGTGAACAACTAATCAGTCCAGAAACTAGAACTAAAAACACTGTGACGAACAAAGATTCCAAGTTTTCCCGCCTGGGTAGCCGCACCAAGGCTCGCCGCCGGGCGGTGGACATCCTGTACGAGGCTGAGTTCCGGGACATCGATCCGGTAGAGATCGTTGAGGACCGCATCACCCTGTCCAAGGATCCTGACAATCGGGTGAACCCCGTGCCGGAATACACGCAGAAAATCGTCGAGGGCGTGGCGGTTCATCTGGATGCGATCGACGAGGCCATTGCCGTGCACTTGTCCTCCGAGTGGCGCTTGGATCGTCTACCGGCGGTGGAGCGCGCGGTACTTCGTGTGTCCTCCTGGGAGCTCATGTTCCATGGTGAGGATGTCCCCCGCGATGTAGCAGTGAAGGAAGGCATCCAACTGGCCGCGGCCTACTCACACGTGAAGGCCTCCAGCTATGTCAACGCTGTGTTGGACGGCGTGGCCCGGGACATCGATATCAAGGCAGCCGATGCGGCGGTTGCGGCCCGTGAGGCCGATGGCCCCACGGGCCAGGCGGAGGATTTTAACCCCGAGGTAGGGGACTTTATTGTCCCCGAGGATCCGTCCGATACCTAAAGGCGCAGGCTAGGCGCCTCACCAAAGAAATGACCGGCAGCACCATGCTGCCGGTCTTTTTCGTGCCTTCGCTGAATGTCCGCCACCCGTTGTATAGTAAAAGGCGTTGATATTCTTCGACATCCTTTAACGGACCGCACAGAGAGGCGGGAAAGGAGGTCACGATGAACTCGGCAGATTCTGCGGCGGCAGACCATAGCGTTGTCCTTCTGGACAGTGATGATGTCTCCCGCACTGTCGCGCGCATCGCGCACCAAATTATTGAAAAAACTGCCCTGGACTCACACGAGGCTGCCCGGGTTGTGTTATTGGGCATTCCGTCAGGCGGAGTGCCGCTGGCAGCGCGTTTGGCAGAGAATATTCGCACGTTTTCTGGGGTAGACGTGTTCCACGGCTCGTTAGACATCACCCTCTACCGTGATGATCTGCGCAACACCGCCCATCGTGCGCTGAAGCCCACCCATGTTCCCCACGAAGGAGTGGACGGCGCCACCGTCATCCTGGTGGATGACGTCCTGTATTCCGGCCGTTCCATCCGTGCCGCATTGGATGCGCTCCGGGACTTGGGCCGTGCCGGAATCGTGCAGGTCGCCACGCTCATTGACCGCGGCCATCGCCAGCTTCCCATCCGCGCGGACTATGTGGGTAAGAACATTCCCACGGCCTCGGGGGAGGACGTTGTTGTGGAGTTGGCCGAGCTCGATGGGCAGGATCTGGTGACGTTGCATCGCAGCATCACGACCACTCACGGCTCCAGCGAGGGATAGGCAGACTATGAAGCATCTTTTGAGTATCGATGATCTTTCCGCTGAGGAGATCACCCTGCTGATGGATGAGGCCGACCGTTTTCGGGAGGCCTTGGAGGGCAGGGAGGTGAAGAAGCTTCCGACCCTGCGTGGCCGGACGATCTTCACCATGTTTTATGAGAACTCCACGCGTACCCGTTCGTCCTTCGAGACGGCCGGCAAGTGGATGAGCGCGGACGTCATCAATGTCAGCGCGTCCGGGTCGAGTGTGAAGAAGGGCGAGTCGCTCAAGGACACGGCGTTAACCCTCAAGGCCGTGGGCGCGGACGCGATCGTGATGCGCCATCCGTCGTCGGGTGCGGCGCGTCAGGTGGCCGGTTGGCTGGGGGACACGGCCGTGGTGAACGCTGGCGATGGTTCTCATCAGCACCCCACGCAAGCTCTGCTGGATGCGGTCACGATGCGCCGGGAGCTCGGCGAGATCAGCGGGAAGAAGATCGTCATCGTGGGCGACATTTTGCACTCCCGCGTTGCCCGCTCCAATGCGCAGCTGCTCACCACCTTGGGTGCCGAGGTAGTCTTCGTGGCACCACCGACGTTGCTCCCGTTCGGGGTGGATCAGTGGGGCGTGCGCGTCTCCCACTCCATGGACGAGGAAATCCACGACGCCGACGTGGTCATGATGTTGCGCGTTCAGGCCGAACGCATGAATGGTGGGTTCTTCCCATCCCATCGTGAATACGCAACGCGCTATGGATTGTCGCGTGCACGCAGGGAAGCCATGCGCGAGGATGCGTTGGTGATGCACCCTGGCCCGATGCTGCGCGGCATGGAAATTAATGACGATGTTGCCGATCATTCGCGCACCGTGGTGCTCAACCAGGTGACGGCAGGTGTTCATGTCCGCATGGCGGTGCTGTTTACGCTGCTGGTGGGACAGTCAGGCGACGAAGGCCCGGTAGCCTCATCGGCTGGGGTTTAAGGAGAGGAATAGTTCATATGACGAGCCAGAACCAGAATTCTTACCCGGCCACGGGAACCTTGGCGGATCACCCGCGAGGTGCTGACAGTGAAGTGCTCCTCAAGGGCGTGGTGATCTACGGCGAGGGCGAGCCACAGGATGTGTTGCTGCGCGATGGTGTGATCGCGGAGATCGGCTCAGGCTTGAGCAGTGAGGGCGAGACGCTAGACCTTCAGGGCCAGATTCTCCTGCCGGGGCTTGTGGACATGCACGTGCACTTGAGGGAGCCGGGCCGTGAGGACACGGAGACGATCGCCACCGGTTCCGCGTCGGCGGCGCAGGGTGGTTTCACGGCTGTGTTTACGATGGCCAACACCGCGCCCGTCACCGACAACCCATCCATCGCCGAGACGGTGTGGTTCAAGGGACAGAACACAAACCTCTGCGATGTGCACCCCGTCGGTTCCATCTCCAAGGGGCTGGAGGGCAAGGACCTCACGGAGTTCGGTATGATGGCCGATTCCGATGCGAAGGTGCGGATGTTCTCCGACGACGGCAAGTGCGTGGACGATCCTCGCCTGATGCGCCGCGCCATCGAGTACTCCAAGGGAGTGGACGTACTGCTGGCTCAGCACTGCGAAGAGCCGCGACTGACGGAGACGGCTGTGGCGCACGAGGGCGCGACGTCGGCGCGGTTGGGCCTGTCCGGATGGCCGCGCGTGGCGGAGGAATCCATCGTTGCGCGTGACGCGATCATGGCCCGTGACTACGGCGGTCGCCTGCACATTTGCCATGCCTCAACGGAGGGCACCGTGGAGCTGCTGAAGTGGGCGAAGGAGCAGGATATTCCTCTGACCGCGGAGGTCACTCCTCACCACCTGCTGCTCACGGATGAGAAGCTGGAATCCTATGACGGCGTGTACCGCGTCAACCCACCGTTGCGCGAGCAGCGGGATGTTCAGGCACTCCGGCAGGCCCTCATCGACGGAGTGATCGACTGCGTGGCCACCGACCACGCGCCGCACGGCTCGGAAGAAAAGTGCTGCGAGTTTGACCGAGCTCGCCCGGGCATGCTGGGGCTGGAAACGTCGCTGGCGCTGATTGCGCAGATCTTCGTCCTCAATGGAGATCAGGATTGGCGCTTCGTGGCACGCGTGATGTCGGAGCGCCCAGCGGAGATCACCAAGCTGCCGGGACACGGTCGACCGATCGCGGTGGGGGAGCCAGCCAACCTCTGCGTGGTCGATACCTCCGACGAGTGGGTAGCGTATGGAGAAGAGATGGCATCCAAGTCTCGCAACACCCCCTATGAAGGAATGACTATGCCCGTGCGTGTGTCCACCACTGTGTTGAGGGGCAAGGTCACGTGCCGAGATGGAAAGGCGAGTGTGTAAAAGCTTTTCAGACCACAGCCTCTTGAACCCCACTGAACTTTTCACGTGTGTTCGCGTGAGTGCCCCTGGTGCTCACCACCCCGAACCCACCATTTCACCTCAACGTGTACTAGAAGGAACATCATGACCCGCACCCCAGCAGCCTTGGTCCTTGCCGACGGACGCATCTTCCGTGGACAGGCCTTCGGCGCAGAAGGAACCACCCTCGGCGAAGCAGTGTTCAGCACTGCGATGACCGGATACCAAGAAACAATGACGGATCCGTCCTACCACCGACAGATCGTGGTCTCGACCGCTCCTCAGATTGGTAACACCGGCTGGAATGATGAGGACAGCGAATCCCATGGCGATAAGATCTGGGTCGCCGGATTGGTCATCAGGGACCTGTCCAAGCGCGTCTCCAACTGGCGCGCCGCCCGCAGCCTCGAGGATGAGATGAACGCCCAGGGCATTATCGGAATCCAGGGCGTGGATACCCGCGCGATTGTGCGCCACCTGCGCACCAAGGGCTCCATCGCCGCCGGAATCTTCTCCGGTGCGGATGTGACCAGCGACGAGGATATGGTGCGCACGGTAGCCTCCCAACCCAGCATGGAAGGTGCGGATCTCGCCGGCGACGTGTCCACCGACGAGGTCTACATTGTGGAGCCTGAAGGCGAGGTGAAGCACACCGTCATCGCCTACGACATGGGCATTAAGAGCAATACCCCTCGCGAGTTCTCCGTTCGCGGTGTGCGCACGGTGGTAGTTCCGTCTGATACCTCCTTCGAGAAGCTTCAAGAGCTCATGAAGGAACACGGTGCTCAGGGCGTATTCGTCTCCAACGGCCCCGGCGACCCAGCCACCGCGGACAAGACCGTGGCTGAGGTCCGCAAGGTCCTGGAGGCGAAGATTCCTTTCTTCGGCATCTGCTTCGGCAACCAGATCCTGGGCCGCGCCCTGGGAATGGAGACCTACAAGCTGAAGTTCGGTCACCGCGGCATCAACGTGCCTGTCCTCAACCACCTCACCGGCAAGATTGACATCACGGCCCAGAACCACGGCTTTGCCTTGAAGGGCACGGCAGGGGAGGTGTTCTCCACGCCATTCGGTGACGCGCACGTCACCCACACCTGCCTCAACGACGGAACGGTCGAAGGCGTAGCGCTGGTGGATGGATCCGCGTTCTCGGTGCAGTATCACCCCGAGGCGGCAGCTGGCCCCCACGATGCCAACCCGCTGTTCGACCAGTTCCTCGAGCTGCTCGACAGCCACAAGTAATCGATCACACAACACTCACAGCGCAGACTTATTGACACAAAGGATTGTGAAAACTCATGCCACGTCGTTCTGACATCAACCACGTACTCGTGATCGGTTCCGGCCCCATCGTGATCGGCCAGGCCTGCGAGTTCGACTACTCCGGCACCCAGGCGTGCCGCGTCCTCAAGGAAGAGGGCCTACGGGTGACGCTGATTAACTCCAACCCGGCCACCATCATGACCGACCCGGAGTTCGCAGACCACACCTACATCGAGCCGATTCAGCCCGAGTACATCGAGAAGATCTTCAAGAAGGAAGCCGACGAAGGCCACAAGGTGGACGCTGTTCTGGCCACTCTCGGTGGTCAGACCGCGTTGAACGCGGCAATCCAGCTGGACCGTCTGGGCATCCTGGACAAGTACGGTGTGGAGCTGATCGGTGCGGATATCGACGCGATTGAGCGCGGCGAGGATCGCCAGAAGTTCAAGGACATCGTGGAGAAGATCGGTGGGTCCTCGGCGCGTTCCCGCGTGTGCCACAACATGGATGAGGTGCACGAGACGGTCGCCGAGCTCGGCTTGCCAGTCGTGGTGCGCCCGTCCTTCACCATGGGTGGCTTGGGCTCCGGTCTGGCCTTCAACCACGAGGACCTGGAGCGCATCGCCGGTGGCGGACTCGCCGCCTCCCCTGAGGCCAACGTCCTCATCGAGGAGTCCATCCTCGGGTGGAAGGAGTTCGAGCTGGAGCTTATGCGCGACGGTAAGGACAACGTCGTCGTCGTATGTTCGATTGAGAATGTGGATGCGCTGGGCGTGCACACGGGTGACTCCGTGACCGTTGCCCCGTCGATGACCCTGACCGACCGCGAGTACCAGATCATGCGTAATCAGGGCATCGCCATTCTGCGCGAGGTGGGTGTGGACACCGGCGGATGTAACATCCAGTTCGCCATCAACCCCAAGGATGGCCGCATCATCACCATCGAGATGAACCCTCGTGTGTCTCGTTCGTCCGCGCTGGCGTCCAAGGCGACGGGATTCCCGATCGCAAAGTTGGCTGCGAAGCTGGCCATCGGCTACACGCTGGATGAGGTGCGCAACGACATCACCGAGGTCACCCCAGCGGCCTTCGAGCCCACCTTGGACTATGTCATTGTGAAGGCCCCACGCTTCGCCTTCGAGAAGTTCCCCGGTGCCGATGACACGCTGACCACCACCATGAAGTCCGTGGGTGAGGCGATGGCCGTGGGCCGCAACTACATCACGGGTCTGAACAAGGTCATGCGTTCCCTGGAGACCAAGCAGGCCGGCTTCTGGACTGTGCCGGATGAGTCCTTCGCGGGCGATCGCGCGACGGACAAGGACGCGGTGCTGGAGGACCTGAAGCGCCCGACCGAGGGCCGCATGTACGACGTGGAGCTGGCACTGCGCCTGGGCGCGACGGTGGAGGAGGTCTACGAAGCCTCCGGTATCGACCCATGGTTCCTGGAGGAGGTCAAGGACCTGGTGGAGTTCCGCCAGCGTTTGATCGACGCCCCCGTGCTCGACGTGGACCTTCTCCGCGAGGCCAAGTACTTGGGCTTGTCCGACCGCCAGATCGCCGCGTTGCGTAAGGAGTTCGCCGGCGAGGACGGCGTACGCTCGCTGCGCTGGTCTCTGGGCATCCGTCCGGTGTTTAAGACCGTGGACACCTGTGCTGCCGAGTTCGAAGCGAAGACCCCGTACCACTACAGCTCCTACGAGCTGGACCCCGAGGCTGAGTCCGAGGTGGCTCCGCAGAAGGATCGCAAGAAGGTGCTGATCCTGGGCTCCGGCCCGAACCGCATTGGTCAGGGTATCGAGTTCGACTACTCCTGTGTGCACGCGGCACTGGAGCTGTCCCGCGCGGGCTACGAAACCGTGATGGTCAACTGCAACCCGGAGACCGTCTCCACGGACTACGACACGGCCGACCGCCTGTACTTCGAGCCTCTGACCTTCGAGGATGTGATGGAGGTCTACCACGCCGAGGCGCAGTCCGGTGACATTGCCGGTGTGATCGTCCAGTTGGGTGGACAGACTCCTCTGGGCTTGGCGCAGCGTCTGGCGGATGCGGGCGTTCCTGTGGTGGGCACGTCTCCTGAGGCCATTAACCTGGCCGAGGATCGTGGTGAGTTCGGCAAGGTGCTGGAGGCTGCGAAGCTTCCTGCTCCGGAGTTCGGTACCGCCACCTCCTTCCAGGAGGCCAAGGATGTCGCCGATCGCATCAGCTACCCCGTGCTGGTTCGTCCGTCCTACGTGCTGGGTGGCCGTGGCATGGAGATTGTCTACGACGAGGCCTCCCTGGAGGACTACATCACGCGTGCCACGGAGATCACCAGCGATCACCCCGTGCTGGTGGACCGTTTCCTGGACTCTGCCATCGAGATCGACGTGGACGCCCTGTGCGATGGGGAAGAGGTCTACCTCGCCGGCGTGATGGAACACATCGAGGAGGCCGGTATCCACTCCGGTGACTCCGCATGTGCCCTGCCACCCATGACCCTGGGTGACGAGGACATCGACAAGGTGCGCAAGTCCACGGCCGCCCTGGCGCATGGCATTGGTGTGAAGGGCCTGATGAACGTCCAGTTCGCCTTGAAGGACGACATTCTGTACGTGATCGAGGCCAACCCTCGTGCCTCCCGCACGGTGCCGTTCGTCTCCAAGGCCACGGGTGTGCCGCTGGCAAAGGCTGCCGCCCGCATCATGCTGGGTGCCACCATCGCGGAGTTGAAGACGGAGGGCATGCTGCCGAAGAACCAGGACGGCGGCTCCCTGCCGATGGGTCACCCGATCGCGGTGAAGGAAGCGGTCATGCCGTTCAACCGCTTCCGCACGGCGGAGGGCAAGGTGCTGGATTCTCTGCTGAGCCCGGAGATGAAGTCCACCGGCGAGGTCATGGGTCTGGATCTGGACTTCGGTTCAGCCTTCGCGAAGTCCCAGCTGGGTGCCTTTGGCACGCTGCCAACCTCCGGCACGGTGTTCGTCTCCGTGGCCAACCGGGACAAGCGCACCCTCATCCTGCCGATCCAGCGTCTGGCGTCCCTCGGATTCAAGATCCTGGCGACGTCCGGTACCGCGAACATGCTGCGCCGCAACGGTGTGGAATGTGAGGTCGTGGCCAAGGTCAGCCAGGCTGCCAACCAGCGCACAGTGGTGGACTGCATTAAGGATGGGGAAGTGGACCTGATCCTGAACACCCCAGCCGGTTCCGCTGGAGCCCGTCACGACGGCTACGACATCCGCGCCGCCGCAGTCACCATGGGCGTTCCATGTGTGACGACGGTTCAGGGCACGGTCGCCGCAGTCCAGGGTATCGAGGCGCTGCAGAGCCACGAGACCAGCCTGCTGCCGATCCAGGATCTGGAGCACTAGACGTGAGTAACCAGGCAACCGCCGCAGCACCGACGTTTGGCCAGCGCTTCCTGGAGCGCGCCGAGCGCTTCGGACCGCTGTGTGTGGGTATGGACCCGCACGCGGGCATCCTTGAGCAGTGGAGCCTTCCGAACACTGTGGAGGGGCTGCGTGCCTTCTCCGAGATCTGTGTGGAGGCGTTTTCGGACCGCGCGTGCGTGGTTAAGCCACAGGTGGCGTTTTATGAGGCCTTCGGCTCTGCTGGATTTGCCGTGCTGGAGGAGTCCATTCGTGCGTTGCGCGAGGCCGGAGTACTCGTGATTGCCGACGCCAAGCGCGGTGACATCGGGACCACCATGGCGGGATACGCCGCGGCGTGGTTGCGGCCGGGTTCCCCGCTGGAGGTGGATGCCGTCACCGTGTCTCCGTACCTTGGTTTCGATTCCTTGCACCCCGTCTTCGAGCTGGCTGAGGAACACGGCAAGGGTGCAATTGTCCTGGCAGCAACCTCTAATCCGGAGGCCCCCTCTCTCCAGGCAGGGGTAGTGGAGGGTATCCGCGGTGAGCGAGTGAGTGTAGCCCAGGACATCGTGGACCGGGCGTCGGACATTAATAGGCACCATGAGCGGGCGGGCAACATCGGCGTGGTGATCGGCGCGACCCTCACCGAAGCACCCGACTTGTCGCAGGTCAACGGCATGATTCTCATGCCCGGCGTGGGTGCACAAGGTGGCACGGTCCAGGACGTCAAACGACTCACCGGCACCAGCTACCCGTTAGTGTCCCCTAACGTGTCTCGATCGGTGCTTCGCACGGGTCCTGACATCGCTGACCTGCGGGTGGCGATCGACACGCAATCTGCCGAGCTGTTGAAATAGCAGGCCACCATAGTGCTAGACTATCTGGAGTTATTTCGCGTCAGCCCCCGGACGCACTGCGCTTCCACGCGAGAAATATCTCCGGGGCCTGCACGTTTAAGGCAACAACTGCCCTTAAGCCGCGAAACCTAACTCGCATAATTAGTACATACCGATTTTGATACAACGGAGGATCCCGTGGCACTTCCCCAGCTGACCCCGGAACAGCGCGCAGAAGCATTGAAGAAGGCAGCAGAGGCACGTAAGGCACGTGCTGAACTGCGTGAGAAGCTCAAGCGCGGTGGAACCGACCTGAAGCAGGTTCTGAAGGACGCTGAGACCGACCCGATCCTGGGCAAGATGAAGGTGTCCGCTCTGCTGGTTTCTCTGCCAAAGGTGGGAAAGGTCAAGGCTGAGGAGATCATGAACCAGCTGGAGATCGCTCCAACCCGCCGTCTGCGTGGCCTGGGTGACCGTCAGCGTCGTGCTCTGCTCGAGCACTTCGGCTTCGAGGCTTAATCTTGAGCGAGTCTCTGAACAACGGATGCGCGGTCGTTCTTGCGGGGCCTGCGGGAGTGGGAAAGTCCACGATCGTGAGCCGGTTGCGCAATGAGGTCCCTGATCTGTTTTTCAGCGTGTCCATGACCACTCGCGATCCGCGCCCCGGCGAGGTGCACGGTAGGGATTACCTGTACGTCACCCGGGAGGAGTTCCAGGGGCATATCGACGCCGGCGAGATGTTGGAATGGGCTGAGATCCATGGCGGATTGCAGCTCTCCGGCACTCCCCGTATCCCTGTGGAGGAGGCGTTGTCCGCGTCCCGCCCGGTGCTCATCGAGGTGGATGTGGTGGGCGCACGCAATGTGAAGAAGCTTCTGCCCGAGGTGCGGACTGTGTTCCTGGCGCCTCCCTCGTGGGAGGTGCTCGTGGAGCGCCTTACCGGCAGAGGTACTGAATCCCAAGAGATCATTGATCGTCGCCTGGAAACAGCTAAGGTGGAGATGGACGCACGTTCAGAGTTTGATCACATTGTGGTAAACGATGATCTCGATAAGACCGTTGCGGATATCACCGCGTTGTTGATGCCGCAGTCTTCGACGCACTAGCAAAGCAATAGAAAAGAAGGAATATCTGTGGAAAACCACGGCACTAATCCGAACGCTATGGTGTTTGACCCACCAGTGGGCATTACCAACCCGCCCATTGATGATCTGCTCACCAAGGTGTCCTCGAAGTACGCATTGGCGATTTTCGCTGCTAAGCGTGCGCGCCAGATCAACGACTACTACCAAACTGTCGATGAAGGCGTGTTTGAGTTCGTGGGACCACTGGTGACTCCTGACGTTCACGAGAAGCCACTCTCCATCGCTATGCGTGAGATCAACCGCGATCTTCTGGAGCACACTGAGGGCTAGACTCTCACATTCGCGGCCGTCGCCGGATCATTCCTGATCCGGTGGCGGCCGTTCACATGTGTGTAGGTCCTGGCGGGTATGGTGGGTGATTGTGAATCAAACCTCTGAGCACTCCCACACTTCTTTGTCCGTGATCGTTGGCGTTTCCGGTGGCATTGCTGCCTACAAGGCCGCGCATCTCGTGCGCTTCTTTAAAGAGCAGGGCCACGACGTGCGCGTGATTCCCACGGACGCAGCGCTGAACTTTGTGGGGGCGGCGACCTTCGAGGCGCTCAGCGGTAACCCGGTGGATACGCACGTGTTCGAGGCGGTGGACGAGGTTCAGCACGTCCGGCTGGGCCAGGAGGCGGATCTGATTGTTATTGCGCCGGCCACGGCCGATTGCATGGCGCGTATCGCTCAGGGACGGGCTGACGATTTGCTGACCGCGAGCGTGCTGGTGGCGACGTGCCCGGTGGTGCTGGCGCCGGCGATGCACACGGAGATGTGGCTCAATCCTGCAACGCAGGACAATGTGGCGACCTTGCGGCGTCATGGAAAGATCGTGTTGGAGCCCGCCCACGGGCGTTTGACGGGGGCCGACTCGGGCCCTGGACGGATGCCGGAGCCGGCGCATATCGGTCGCTTGGCCGAGGCGGTGGTGGACAACCCTGAGGTGTTCCGTCGGGATCTGGAGGGCACACGGGTTCTCATCAGTGCTGGAGGTACGCACGAGGCACTGGATCCTGTTCGCTTCCTCGGCAATGCCTCCAGCGGCAAGCAGGGATTTGCGTTGGCGGATGTGGCGGCTCAGCGCGGGGCAGAGGTAACGATCGTTGCCGGGGTGACGGAAGATCTGGATGTTCCATCCGGTGCGGACATCATCAGGGTGCGCAGCGCTCTGGAGATGAAGGAGGCGATGGACGCACGCGCTCAGGATGCCGATGTGGTCATCATGGCCGCTGCGGTGGCTGATTATCGCCCGGCGTCGGTGGCGGAGGCCAAGCTCAAGAAGGGATCAGAAACGGCGCTGGATACGCTGGAGCTGGTGGAGAACCCGGATATTCTGGCCGGATTGGTGCAGGCACGCCACGATGGGCAGATTTCAGCGTCCACGGCAATTGTGGGCTTTGCGGCGGAGACCGGCGATGACTCCGCGTCTCCTCTGGATCATGGGATCGCGAAGTTTCAGCGTAAAGGCTGTGACCTGTTGATGTGCAATGCCGTGGGCGATGGCAAGGTGTTTGGGCAGGATCACTCGCAGGGGTGGATCATTTCTCGCGGGGAGGAGGACACGGGGTCCGCTCCTCATGTGGTGGAGGTGGATGCCGGTACGAAGCTCCACGTCGCGGCGCGTATATGGGATGAGATCCACCGACTCACCGGCGCTTAGATGACAAACATAGACAGCTTGGTCTAGTATGAACCTCAATATTGTTTAACCAGGATAGGACACCCCTTGTCTCCACGACTTTTTACCAGTGAATCGGTCACCGAGGGCCACCCGGATAAGATTTGCGACGCCATCAGCGATACCATCTTGGACGCGTTGCTGAGCAAGGACCCCGAATCCCGCGTGGCCGTGGAAACTGTGGTCACCACAGGGCTCGTTCACGTGGTCGGCGAAATCCGCACCACCGCGTACGTAGAAATCCCTCAGCTCGTCCGCGAGACGCTGCGCCGCATCGGCTTCACCAGCTCCGAGGTGGGATTCGACGGCACCACCTGTGGTGTGTCCGTCTCCGTAGGCGAGCAGTCGATGGAGATCGCTGAGGGTGTGGACTCCTCCTGGGAATCCCGCAACGCCGAGGGTGGCGCCGTCGACGATGAGGATATGCTGGGCGCCGGCGACCAGGGCCTGATGTTCGGCTACGCCACCAACGAGACCCCGGAGCTCATGCCGCTGCCGATCTCCCTGGCTCACCGTTTGGCCCAGCGTCTCACCTTCGTACGCAAGCAGGGTATCGTGTTGGATCTTCGCCCCGACGGCAAGACCCAGGTCACCCTGGAGTACGACGAGAACGGCAAGCCCACCCGCATTGACACGATCGTCATCTCCACGCAGCACGACCGGGATGTGAACGCTGATGAGCTCGCCGAGGCGCTGCGCGAGCACGTGGTGGACTTCGTGCTGGAGGATTCCGGCGTGAAGGACATTCTGCGTACCGATGACTTCACGCTATTGGTCAACCCGTCCGGTTCCTTCGTCCTCGGCGGGCCTGCCGGCGATGCGGGCCTGACCGGCCGCAAGATCATCGTGGACACCTACGGCGGCATGGCCCGCCACGGTGGTGGCGCGTTCTCCGGCAAGGACCCCAGCAAGGTGGACCGCTCCGGTGCCTACGCTATGCGCTGGGTTGCGAAGAACATCGTCGCCGCTGGCCTCGCGGAGCGCGCCGAGGTGCAGGTGGCCTACGCCATTGGCCGTGCACGCCCCGTGGGCCTGTACGTCGAAACCTTCGGCACGGAAACCGTTCCCGTGGAGGACATCCAAACCGCCGTCACCGAGGTCTTTGACCTGCGTCCGCACGCGATTCTGCGCGACCTGGACCTGAAGCGTCCGCTGTACGCACAGACCGCAGCCTACGGCCACTTCGGCCGCACGGACGTGGACCTTCCATGGGAGCGCACGGACCGCGTGGAGGAACTCCAGGCGGCTGTGAAGGCCACCCAGAAGTAGGCGCTGAGAAGCCCCTACTCATGGATGCACCGATAGCCCGAGTTCTGCCGCTGGTGGGCGTGCCTCACCTCGACCGGCTTTTTGACTACTCGGTGCCCGAGAAACTGGACGCGCAGGCCCAGCCGGGCGTGCGTGTCCGCGTGCGCTTTTCTGGCCGCTTGATCGATGCGTTTGTGATTGAACGACGCCGACAGTCCGCGCACACCGGGGCTCTCTCACCCCTGGAGAGAGTCATTTCTCCCCAGGTGGTGATGCCTCCGTACCTCTGGGAGCTGGTCAATACCCTGGCCACCAGAAGTGCGGGAACCCGCGGGGATATACTGCGCTCGTTCATCCCCTCCCGCCACGCCACCGCTGAAAAGGCGGGGCTGTTTCACAATGGCCGGCCCTGGCCGGACCTCGTGGGCTCGCTGGTCAACACGGATGAGCTCACGGAGCACGCACGGCACAATGCTTACGAGGCCGTGGACGCGTTCAGGCATGGGCGCGCCTACCTGGATGCCGTGCTCGCGGGCAAGCCGGCGCGCGCCTCGATGATGGTGCCCCCGGGCCGCTCCATCCCCGAGTTGGTGGGGCACATAACGAGCGCTGTGGCGTGGGTGAGCCGGGCGTCGGTTCTTATTATCGCCCCGAACGGCCGCACCGTGGATCGGGTGACCGAGGCGCTGAAGACGTCCATGTCCGCCGCGCAGGTGACGGAGATGACGGCAGCGCACGGCCCTTCGGCACGCTACCGGCGGTATCTCTCGATTCTTCAGGGGCAGGCGCGCGTGGTGGTGGGCACGCGTGCGGCCGCGCTGGCGCCGCTGAAAGACCTGCGGCTGATCATCGTGCTGGGGGAGTCCGATGATTCTCTGGTGGATCCACGCGCGCCCTATCTGCATGCCCGCGAGATCGCACGCGTGCGCTCCGAGCAGCAAGGTTGCGCGTTGCTGCTGCCGCACGTGCATCGCTCGGCGGAGGTGCAGCAGTGGATGGAGGAGGGGTTTATCCATCCGCTGGAGATGCCCCGGCCGGCACTCGAGGCGTATCTGCCGACGATGAGTGGACTCGCGGAGGATGATCTGGCGGTAGAGCGAGAGCTGCACTCGCCGGGTTCGCGTGTGCCCGGGATCGCGTTTCAAGCCCTCCGTGAGGCACTCGCTGAAGACCACCCAGTGCTGGTGCAGGTGCCGCGCAGGGGTTATGCACCAGGGCTGGCGTGCGCTCGCTGCCGAACCTCCGCGCGCTGCCGGAAGTGCAACGGTCCGCTGGAGTTGCCCAGCAGCACCGGCGACGCGCACAACCACCCGCAAGCGCAGAGTCCGCGGTGCCGGTGGTGCGGCCACACGGCAGGGCACTTCACCTGCACCTCCTGCGGCAATCACACACTGCGCATGACGGTGATCGGCCAGGATCGCACCGCAGAGGAACTGGGGCGTGCCTTCCCTGGGGTGCCCGTGATCACCTCCGGCGGGAACACTATCCATCCCACCGTCCCGGATTCCCGGGGCCTGGTCATCGCCACTCCGGGTGCCGAGCCGATGGTGGACGGAGGCCTGTACGGCGCGGCATTGCTCATGGACCCCTGGATCACGTTGAACCGCGCGGACCTGCGGGCGCAGGAGCACGCGCTGCGGCAATGGCTGGAGGCTGCCGCCCTGGTCCACAGCGCCGATCAGGGCGGACACGTGGTGATCGTGGCAGATGCCCATCTGCTTCCGGTGCGCGATCTGTTGACCTGGAATCCGGCCGCAGCTGCGCGGCGCGAGCTTCAGTCCCGCGCGGAGGCCGCCCTGCCGCCGGCGGTGTCCGTGGCGGCGATTGACGGCACGTCCTCGTCCATCGAGGGGCTTCTGGATTCCTGGGAGCGTCCCGAGGGTGTGGAGTTGCTGGGCCCGGTGGAGCTGCCCGAGGGCATCCGCCTACCCGCCGGCCTGGAGCCGCACCGCGCGTCCGAGGCGCGCCGCATGATCGCGCGCATTCCCCGCGCGGAGATGGACTCCTTCGGCGCCAGTTTGAAGACCGCGCAATCGGTGCGGTCCAGCCAGTCGCGGTCGGTGGGCTCCGGACCGCTACGCGTTGTGATCGATCCCGTGCGCATCGGCTAGGCTGTTGGGCATGACTGTCCTTCAGATGCGCTATTTCGGTGACCCTGTCCTGCGAACCGTCGCCGACGAGATTCCGGCTGACCAGGTGGGCGACCAGACGCTCCGCACGCTGGTCGACGACATGTTGGAAACGATGGATGCCTACGGCGGCGTGGGGCTGGCGGCCAACCAGGTGGGCATCACCCGTCGTGTGTTCGTGTACGACTGCGAGGGCGATCGCGGGCACATCATCAACCCCGAATGGGAGGCACTGGGGGAGGAGACTCAGACGGGCCCGGAGGGGTGCCTGTCCGTGCCGGGCGTGGGCGGGGAGGTGACCCGTGCTCAGCGTGTGCGGGTCACTGGCGTGACGGTGGATGGCGAGCCGGTGGATCGCGAGGTCACGGATCTGCTGGCGCGGTGCGTGCAGCATGAAACGGACCACCTCGATGGGATCATGTTCCTGCAGCATCTCAGCAGCGAGCAGCGCAAGGAGGCCATGAAGGCCATCCGCACGTCCGAGTGGTTTAAGTAGGCCGCTTGTGAAAATCATCTTTGCTGGAACCCCTGAACCCGCCGCCGTGGTGCTTGAGCATCTGCTGACCCGTCCTGATATCGAGGTGCTCGCCGTGGTGACTCAACCCGACGCCCAGCGCGGGCGAGGACGCTCTCTCTACCCCTCGAAGGTTGCCGAGGTTGCCGCGGCTCATGAGCTTCCCACCTATAAGTGGAGCACCCTGAAGGCGGACACCCCGGACGGCCAGTATGCGCGCGCATCCCTCGAAGCCTTGGCGGAGCAGGGAGCCACGGCCGCGGCAGTCGTTGCCTACGGCAACCTCATTCCCAGAGATCTGTTGGATGTGTTCCAGCATGGCTGGATCAACCTACACTATTCTCTTCTTCCTCGGTGGCGCGGCGCGGCGCCGGTGCAAGCAGCGATCGCGGAGGGGGACGCGACGACGGGGGCGTCGACCTTCCGGATTGCTGCGGGCATGGACACAGGTCCCATGATTGACGCAGTGACGGAGCCCATCGGCATCGAGGACACGGCCGATGACCTGCTGACGCGGCTAACGTATTCCGGCCGCGAGCTGCTGGCGCAGTCGCTCAACGCATTGGAGAATGGGACGGCCGAGCTCACGCCTCAGGAGGATGCGCAGGCCACGCATGCGTCGAAGATCTCCAGCGCGGATGCTCAGATCGATTGGGGTCGTTCAGCGCACGTCATTCAGCGCGTGGCGCGCGCCCACACCCCGGCGCCGGGGGCATGGACCGTGCTGAAGGGGCAGCGTGTCAAGATCGGGATGATGCTGCCCGTACCGGAGGATCAGGGGGTTTCGTTGAGGCCGGGTGAGTTGCACGCGTCGAAAAAGGAGCTGCTGGTGGGCACCGGGGAGGGCCTGCTGAAGATCACTCGTATTCAGCCTCCGGGCAAGAAGATGATGAACGCCGCGGATTGGGCGCGCGGCCAGCAGGAGCTGTTGAGCAGCGGTGCCTGCTTCGAGCGTCGCGATGGAGAGGAACGATAAGTCATGGCAGGTTTTCGCTCACGTAGCGAGTCCCAGCGGTCGCAGAACTCTCAGAAGTCCCAGCCACGGCGAGGACAGGACGGCGGCCGCGCGAAGGGATACCAGCAGCGTCGTCCCCAGGAGCGTCAGGAAAAGCCGAAGCTCCGCGGTAGTGGGGACGCCGTCCGCGATGTTGCACTCAGCGTGCTGCGCCAGGTGACGGAGGAGGACGCATACGCCAACCTGGTGGCCCCTCAGGCCATTCGCCGCGCGGGGCTGAAGGGCCGGGACGCGGCCTTCGCCACGGAGCTGATCTACGGAAGCCTGCGTGCAACGGGTCTGCTGGATGCTGTGATTGCACTGGCCGCCGGCCGCGAAGTGGAGAAGATCGACTCCATGGCCTTGGACATTCTGAGGCTTGGTACCTACCAGATCTTGAGAACCCGCGTGGAGGACCATGCGGCAGTGGATACGTCGGTGAATCTGGCGAAGGCCTTCGGCGCCCAGCGTGCCAGCGGCTTCATCAATGGTGTGTTGCGTACCGTAACCCGCACGCCCGCCGAGGACTGGGTGGCACGCGTGGCCGGTGGCTCCGGCATCGCGGATGTCTCGCTGCGCCACGCCCACCCGGCGTGGATCGGCGAGGTATTCAACGAGTCGCTGGGCGGAAGCTCCACCAGCATCGCGCCCGATCTGGAGGAGGCTCTGACGGCTGACGACGCGCGCCCGATCGTGCATCTGGCTGCCCGACCGGGCTTGATGAGCGCCGAGGAGCTGGCGTTAGTCTCCGGCGGTACGGAGGGACGGTTTTCTCCCTATGCGGTCTATGTGGACGACGGCGCCCCGCGCGACCTGGATCCCATCAAGGAGAAGCTGGCCAGCGTGCAGGACGAGGGCTCACAGCTGATTGCACTCACGCTGGTGCGCGCGGCACTGGATAAACAGGACACTGGCCGCTGGCTGGACCTGTGCGCTGGTCCTGGTGGAAAAACTGCGTTCATTGGGTCCTGGGCCGTGGGTGAGGGGGCCGCGGTGGATGCCGTGGAGATCACGCCGCACCGCGCCACGCTCATTTCTCAAGCTCTGGATGCGGACATGCCGGTAACGGTGCACGTGGGCGATGGCCGTAAGCTCCAGGACATCGACAGCCTGGACTATCCCGATGGCGGCTTTGACCGAATCCTCGTCGATGCGCCGTGCTCCGGTTTGGGTGCGCTGCGCCGCCGCCCGGAGGCCCGTTGGCGGAAGACTCTCGGCGACGTGCCGCAGCTGGTGGCCCTGCAGAGGGAGCTGCTCACGGCTGCGTATGAGGCCGTCGCTCCCGGCGGGGTGGTGGTGTATTCCACCTGCTCGCCGCACCGGGCGGAAACCAGTGATGTGGTGCGCTTCGTGGCGCACAAGACGGGTGCCCGGATCGAGGATGCGCGCCAGGTCCTCCCGGAGCTCAAGGACACCACGACCACCGCGGCGGGCGGCGAGGATCAGTTCATCCAGCTGTGGCCGCATCGGCATGGCACCGATGCGATGTTCATCGCTGTGCTGACAAAGCCGGTCGAACAGCAGGCTCATCGAACAGTAGGGTAGAGGTATGACTCAACAGACGGTAATCGCCCCATCCATTCTGGCCGCAGACTTCGGCAAGCTTGTCGAGGAGATTCAGCGCGTGCCCGAAGCGGACTGGCTTCACATTGACGTGATGGATGGCCACTTTGTGCCGAACCTGTCCTTCGGGTTGCCTGTCGCGAAGTCCCTGGTGGGGCACACTGAGCAGCATCTGGACGTCCACTTGATGATCGAGGATCCGGAGCACTGGGCGCCCGATTACGCGCAGGATTTCCATTCCGTCACCTTCCATCTGGAGGCTGTGAAGGATATCGACGCCGCGCGCGATCTGGCCGCTACACTCAGAGATGCCGGCACGATGGCTGGCGTGTCGATCAAGCCGAATACTCCCGTGGAACCTCTCTTGGATCACCTGGATGCCTTCGACATCATCTTGGTGATGTCCGTGGAGCCGGGTTTCGGAGGCCAATCCTTCATGCCTGAGGTGCTCTCGAAGGTTCAGCTGCTTCGCAGCCGCATTGACCAGGAGGGGCTGTCCACGCTTATTGAGATTGACGGCGGAATCGGCGTGGACACCGCCGCCCAATCTGCGGCCGCCGGTGTGGACGTCTATGTGGCGGGCTCGTCGGTGTTCGGTGCCGAGGACCCTACGGCTCAGGTGGAGGCAATCCGCCAGGCCGCGGAATCCGCGTCGAGCCCTACAGCGAACTAGCAGTGGGAGTGCACAACCTTTCCACAATGGAGCTGTTTCGCGAGGCGGACAGAATCTCCAGGCAGGTCATGGGCAACACCAGCCCGAACCCTCCGGTCGGGGCGCTTATCCTCGACCCGGAAGGCACCATCATCGGCCGCGGCGCCACGCAGCCTGCCGGTGGCGCGCATGCCGAGGTCATGGCGGTGAGAGATGCGCTGCGCAGCCGCCGATCGCTCACAGGCTGCCGAGCGGTCGTCACGCTGGAGCCGTGCAATCATACGGGGCGCACCGGGCCCTGCAGTGAGATGCTGCGGGAGCACGGTGTGTCCCGGGTTGATTTTCTGTTCGCCGATCCGCACAAGCCCGCCAGTGGGGGCGCGGCAACTCTACGCGAGGCCGGCGTGACCGTCGAGGGACCCTACCTGGAGTTCCCCCTCAAAACTCCTCATGACCAGCCCGTGTGGGCGCTCGAAGCATGGCTCACCTCCGTGCTGCTCGGCAGGCCGCACGTGACGCTCAAGTGGGCAAGCACCGTGGATGGCCACATTGCCGCCCGCGATGGAAGCAGTCAGTGGATCACCGGGGAGATGGCGCGCCACCACGTACACGAGGATCGGTCGCATCGCGATGCGATTGTGGTCGGAACGGGCACGGTCCGTGCGGATAATCCTCGCTTAAACGCCCGCCAACTCGACGGCTCAGCGTACCCCGTGGAGCATCAGCCACTGCGCGTGGTTGTGGGACGCACTCCGGTGCCCTCCAGCGCGGCCATCATCGGCACGGATGATCGATTCCTCCAGGTTTCCTCCCACGATGTGCACGACGTCCTGGCGCAGCTTCACTCCCGTGGTGTGGTCTCCGTCCTCATTGAGGGTGGAGCCACTCTCTTGAGCGCGTTCGTGGAGGCTGGGTGCGTGGATGAAATCCATGCGTACCTCGCGCCGGCGATCCTGGGCGGCGGGCAAGGGATTTTTGGTCACGCCCACACCACCTTGGGCCGCTCCATGGACGATATTGTCCGTTTTATCCCCCGGCAGATGGAACGCATGGGGAACGGAGTGCACTCCGATTATCGGTGGACCATGACCCGGCCCTGGGAATCTTCGCACGCATAATCACACACCATAAGAAGAATTACGACACATCAACAGTACGACGAAAAAGAGGCCTCATGTTCACAGGAATTGTTGAAGAAGTAGGACAGATCGACCGCATCACGCTCAAGGACAACTCCGCGCAGATCCGCATTAGCGCGTCACGCGTGGTCGAGGACGCCCGCCGCGGAGACTCCATCGCCGTCAACGGCGTGTGCTTGACGGTCACCGATATCGACGCGCACGGCTTTGCCGCTGACGTCATGCAAGTGACGCTGGATTATTCCACGCTGGGTACGCTCGCGCAGGGGGACCCCGTGAACCTGGAAAGGGCGATGAGCGCTGCGGGACGCTTCGGCGGACACGTGGTCCAAGGCCACGTGGACGGCACGGCCACCCTGGTGGAGCGCACGCCAGGCGAGGATTGGGAGATCTTCCGCTTCACTCTCGACAACGCTGCGCTGGCTCCATACATCGCCCACAAGGGGTCCATCGCCATCAACGGAACCTCGTTGACGGTCGCCGAGCTGACGGACCTCGACGATGGAGGCGTGGAGTTCCAGGTGTCCCTCATTCCCACTACTTTGGAGGACACGATGCTTGGCCACCTACGCGCGGGCGATAAAGTGAATATCGAATGCGATGTGATCGCCAAGTACGTGGAGCGATTCAGCACCGTCAAGAACAACTCCTCCCAAAGGAACTAAGGACTTCATGTCAGAGAAAGAACAGATCCAGCTGGACACCGTGGAACGGGCCATCGCCGATATTGCAGCGGGCAAAGCTGTGGTTGTGGTGGATGACGAGGATCGGGAAAACGAAGGCGATTTGATCTTCGCTGCGGAGTTGGCAACTCCTGAACTTGTGGCCTTTATGGTTCGGCATAGTTCGGGGTATATCTGCGTGGGAATGCCGCATAATGAGTGCGACCGCTTGGGCCTGCCGCCGATGGTGGCGCGCAACGAGGACGTCCGAGGCACCGCTTACACGGTGACGGTCGATGCTGCCGAGGGGATCACCACCGGCATTAGTGCGACGGACCGTGCACACACCTTGAGGGCTTTGGCCGATCCCGCGTCCTCGGCCGCCACGTTTAACCGGCCTGGGCACGTGGTTCCTCTGCGGGCCCGCGACGGGGGCGTGCTGGTACGCCCGGGACACACCGAAGCCAGCGTGGACTTGGCGGTCGCTGCCGGTTTGAAGCCTGCGGGAGCTCTCTGCGAGATCGTGAGTGAGGAAAACCCCACCGACATGGCTCGCCTGCCGGAGCTGCGCCGTTTCGCGGATAAGCACGAACTGGCACTCATCAGCATTGAGCAGCTCATCGAATGGAAGCGCGGCCACACACCCACGGTAGTGCGCAACGTCGCCGCCCGCCTCCCGACCACGTACGGCACCTTCACGGGCGTGGGCTACACCTCCACGGTCAATGGGGTTGAGCACCTGGCGATCGTCTCCGGCGATGTTGAGGGCAAGAAGAATGTACCCGTGCGTGTGCACTCCGAGTGCCTCACGGGCGACATTTTGGGCTCCCGCCGGTGCGACTGCGGGGAGCAGCTGGATTTCGCGCTGCACCACATTGCCTCCAACGGTCCGGGCGTGGTGATTTACATGCGCGGACAGGAGGGCCGCGGCATTGGCCTGGTCCCTAAATTGCGCGCCTATGTGCTTCAGGACCAGGGCTTCGATACTGTCGATGCGAATCTGGAGCAGGGATTACCCGCCGACGCCCGCGAATATAGCGCCGCGGCGCAGATTCTGGATGATTTAAGTGTGGAGTCGATCCAGCTCATTACGAATAATCCCGATAAGGTGACCGATTTGGAAAAGTATGGCGTGACCATTGAGGGTAGAATCCCCGTGGAATTGCCTGCGAATTCGGACAATATTGTGTACCTGCGCACAAAACGCGATCGGATGGGACACCATATTCACCTCACCGAACCTCACTCGGCCCCAGAGAAGGAGCACTAACCATGGCCCACGACGGATTGGCACAGATTGCCGTAAACCCCGGCGAGGCTGCGGGCCTGAAGGTAGCGGTCATTAGTGCGTCCTGGAACGCGGAGATCACCGATAAGCTGCACACCCGCGCCGTGGAGACTGCCACCGCTGCCGGCGCCACCGTGTCTGAGTGGCGCGTGGCGGGTGCGCTGGAACTTCCGGTGGCCGTGGCTGCGGCCTGTTCTTCCTTCGACGCCGTGGTCGCCACAGGATGTGTGATCGAAGGGGAGACTGAGCATTTCCGTGTGGTGTGCGACGCCGTGACCTACGGCCTCACGCGCGTGGCCCTGGATCACAGCACGCCCGTGGGCAACGGTGTGCTCACGGTCTCCACGGTGGAGCAGGCCTTGGATCGCAGCGGAATTGAGGGAGCGTCCGAGGACAAGGGCGCGGATTCCGCCACGGCGGCGATCCACACAGCCTTGGTGTTACGCGAGATTGCCGCGGGCGAGTAGGGTAGTCACCGTGAGTGAAACAGTCGGTCCATCTCAGTCCCCGAAGAACCCCGCGGCTGCAGGCTCTGCCTCCGCGCTGCATGGTTCCTCAGCCAACGCTGAGCGTGAGTCCTCAGCCGTTGCTGAGCGCGCATCGTCCGCCGTGGATGAATCCTGGGAGCTCGAGTTCTCCTCGCCCTTCTTGAAGCGCCTGGCGTGGATCTTAGTGCTCGTGATCATGGCCGTTCACGTGTTCATGGCAGTTGTGGTGAACATCGGCAACACCGGCGTGACGGTGACCGTGAGCGACCAACTGGCGTTCATCGGCATTGGACTGGTGCTGTGCGTGGTGGCTCTGAGCTTGCTGCGCCCCCGCGTGCGCGCGAATCGCCATGGGGTAGAGGTGCGCAATATCGTCAACGCGCAGTTTTACACGTGGGACATCATCTATGGATTGTCCTTCCCGACGACCGCGAAGATGGCTCGCCTGGAGCTCCCCGACTTTGAGTTTGTGCCGATGATGGCCCTCAACATTTATGACAAGCAGATCATCGCCGATCGGGTGGAGGCGTTCCGCCGGATCGAAGACAAGTACATGCCGGACGAAGAC
The DNA here is from genome assembly GCF_024701495.1 of Corynebacterium sp. zg254. Taxonomy (NCBI): domain Bacteria; kingdom Bacillati; phylum Actinomycetota; class Actinomycetes; order Mycobacteriales; family Corynebacteriaceae; genus Corynebacterium; species Corynebacterium sp. zg254. Next base: position 147,162 of record NZ_WIAR01000001.1, on the reverse strand, counting down.
TAACTCGTGACTGCACACTCTGCTCCTTATCGCCCGGCGCCCGGAACCATTCCGACGGAACCGGGCGTTTACACGTTTCGGGATTCCCACGACCGTGTGATCTACGTGGGCAAGGCCAAGAACCTTCGCGCGCGCCTGTCCAACTACTTCCAGGATTACGACCGTCTCCACCCGCGGACGCGCACGATGGTCCAGTCTGCGTCTCAGGTGCGCTGGACCGTGGTCGCCAGCGAGCTCGAGGCACTTAACCTGGAGTACACGTGGATCAAGCGCTTTAATCCGCGCTTCAACGTGATGTACCGGGACGACAAGTCCTACCCGATGCTGGCGGTCAGCGTGCGCGAGGAGTTCCCCCGCGCCTATGTGTACCGCGGGCCTCGCCGTAAAGGCATTCGCTACTTCGGCCCGTACCCGAAGGCCTGGGCTATTCGGGAGACCCTGGAGTCTCTGACCAAGGTGTTCCCCGTGCGCACCTGCACGAAGACTGTCTTCAACCGGCACCAGGCGATGGGGCGGCCCTGTCTGCTGGGCTATATCGATAAGTGCAGCGCACCCTGCGTGGGCAACATCAGCGCTGAGGACCACCGCGCTCAAGTGAACCAGTTCATGAGTTTCCTGTCCGGCAACACCGATCGCGTCACGCGCAGAGTCCGCCGGGATATGGAACAGGCTGCGGAGGAGCTGGATTTCGAACGTGCAGCGTCCTTACGCGACCAGCTGCAGGCCATGGATAAGGCGATGGAGAAGCAGGCGGTAGTGTTCTCCGATTCCACGGACGCGGACCTCATCGCCTTTGTCACGGATGAGCTGGAGGCCTCCGTTCAGATCTTTCACGTGCGCGGCGGCCGTATCCACGGCCAGCGCGGCTGGGTGGTCGAGAAGCAAGAGACCAGCAACGAGGCGTTGCTGGCGCAGTTTATTCACCAGTTTTATGGCGACGAAGCAGCCTTCGCCGAGGCCACGGAGGCGGCAGTCGCCGGTGCCGACAGCCCCGCCTCGGACGCTCCCCGGGCGCAGTCGGAAGGGCCGCTCGAACAGACCCCCCTGCGCTACGAGCACATTCCTCGGGAGGTGCTGGTGCAATACCAGCCGGAGCAGGCCGACGAACTCACCGAGTGGCTCTCCAGCCTCCGCGGCTCACAGGTGACGGTGCGGGTGCCCCAACGTGGGGATAAGAAGGCCTTGCTCACCACCGCGGAAAACAATGCTCAGCAGGCCTTGGCTCACCACAAGCTGAAGCGCTCCGGGGATCTGACGGCCCGCTCCGCGGCCCTGCAGGAGCTGCAAGAGGCCCTGTGGATGGACACCTCGCCGCTACGCATCGAATGTATCGACATTTCCCACATCCAGGGCACAGATGTGGTCGCCTCGCTGGTGGTGTTCGAAGACGGACTGCCAAAGAAGAGCGACTACCGACGCTACAAGATTCGCGACGCCGCCGGCGACGGCCACTCCGACGATGTCGCCTCCATCGCCGAAGTGGTGCGGCGCCGCTTCGCCCGCCATCACACAGACTCCACTTCCGTGCCGCTCGGAGACGAAGCCGGCGATCTTCTGGAGGGTGAGGAGGAGCTAGGCCCGGCGTCGGGGGAAAATACGGACGAACAGGCGGCGCGTAAGTTCGCCTACCCGCCCCAATTGTTCATCGTCGACGGCGGCCAGCCCCAGGTCAACGCCGCCGCGGCAGTGCTGGAGGAGCTGGGCGTCACGGACGTGTTCCTGGTGGGCATCGCCAAGCGCCTGGAGGAGCTGTGGGTGCCGGGGGAGGAGTATCCGGTCATCGTGGCCCGCAATTCACAGGCGCTCTACCTGGTGCAGCAGATTCGCGACGAGGCACACCGCTTTGCCATCACGTTCCATCGCCAGCAGCGTTCCGCCAGAATGCGCCGCAGTGTGCTGGACGATATTCCTGGCCTCGGCCCGCAACGCCGGGCACAACTGGTCAAGGCTTTTGGCTCGGTCGCCAAGGTGAAATCCGCGAGTGTAGACGATATTTGTGCTGTGCCCGGGTTCGGCCCGGCGCTGGCGACCGCGATTGTGGAGGCGTTGCAGGATACGGGCGCCCCCAGCGCGGAGAAAACGGCACCTTCGGACACGGAGATCACGTAGGATTGTCGCTATGCAGGCTGCCGAACGATCCTCCGACAATTCATCGCCGTCACTGATTGTACTGACCGGCATTTCCGGTGCGGGAAAGAAGGCCGCCGCCGCAGTGCTGGAGGACATGGGCTGGTACGTTGCGGATAATCTGCCGCCCGAGTTGATCCTGCGCATGGTGGAGATGACCTGCGAGGATGACTCGCCCATCGAGCGATTGGCCATTTCCACCGACGTCCGTTCCCTGGCGTTCGCGGGCTCCCTCAACGGGGTGCTGAGCACCCTGCAGCGGGCGGGTAAGCGCCCCACGGTACTGTACCTCGATGCCTCCGACGAGACCCTCATTTCCCGCTACGAGGCGCTACGCCGCACGCACCCCTTGCAGGAAGAGGGCACGTTGCAGCACGGCATCAACCAGGAACGCGCGATCCTGGCGGATCTGCGCAAAAATGCGGACATCGTGTTGGATACCTCCACCCTCAATGTTCACGAGTTGCGCCGCACTATCGAAGAGCTCTTTACCGGGGATGGCCGCGCGCAATTCCGGATCAATATTCAATCCTTCGGGTTTAAGCATGGGCCTCCAAAGGATATTGACATGCTGCTCGACGCGCGTTTTTTGGCGAACCCTTATTGGATTCCCGAGCTCAAGGGATTCCGCGGAACTGACCAGCAGGTCAAGGATTATGTTCTGGGTCAGCCGGATTCCACCGCATTTCTGGATGCCGCGGAAAACATGGTCATGGCAACAATTCCCGGGTTTATCCACGAGGGCAAAAAGTTCCTCAGCCTGGGTGTAGGCTGCACCGGCGGTCACCACCGTAGCGTGGCCCTGGCCGAGGAGCTACAGCGCCGCTTCGACCTGCAGGGGTTGACGGCGCGGGTGTCTCACCGAGATCTGGCGAAGTAGGTTCCCATGACTGACCTCAACCACGCAGCCCCTCGAATCCCACGCATTGCTTCCCTGGGCGGCGGGCACGGCCTGTTCAATACCTTGCGCGCCGCACGCATCGTGGCCGATCACGTGAGTGCCATCGTTACCGTTGCCGACGACGGCGGCTCCTCGGGACGCATGAGGCGCGAGTTTGACTGCCTTCCCCCGGGCGATCTGCGCATGGCGCTGGCCGCCTTGGCCCAGGACACGGAGCGTGGGCTGCTGTGGCAGAACACGATCCAGCACCGCTTTGGCGGTAAGGGCGCCCTGAAGGGGCACGCCGTGGGCAACTTCCTCATCACGGGCCTTGCCCAGGTGATGGGGGACGAGCTGGCGGCCCTCGACGAAATCGGAGACCTCTTCGGGGTGCACGGGCGTGTCATCCCCATGTGTCCGATCCCGCTGGACCTGGAGGCCGCGGTGGCCGATATAGAAGAGGACCCGCAGGAGATCGTGAGCGTGCGGGGGCAGGTGGCCGTGGCGTCGACGGTGGGACAGGTGCGGCGCGTCCGGCTCATTCCCGACAAGCCCAACGCATCGCCGGCCGCTGTGGAAGCAATCACGAACGCCGACCTGGTGACGATGGGGCCCGGATCCTGGTTTTCCAGCGTGATTCCGCACGTCCTGGTGCCTCAGCTAGTGGAGGCGATGAATGGCTCGGACGCGCCGAAGGTCTTGCTGCTTAACCTGGTGCCGGAGATCGGGGAGATGTCCGGCATGTCTATGGAGCACCACCTGCACATGCTGCACCAGCATGCCCACGACCTGAGTATGGATATCGTCATTGCAGATCCGTCCAGCGTCCCGAACGCGCGGGATAAACGGCAGCTGCGCAACGCCGCGGAAAAGCTGGGGGCGCGGATCCTCTTCCGCGACGTGCGTGAAGACGATGGCCGTGGCCGCTGGACCGATACGCACAAGGCGGACAAGGTAGCGACTGTGTTCCAAGAAATCTTCTGTGCGCAATCGGCCGGGACGCTGAAGGAACTTCCGGAATCGCTCTAACAGGTGTGCGGGCTGCCGGTTCTCCACATGAGTGACTCGGCAGCCCAGACAACGTCAATTTGTATAGTGGTCACTAGTGTGTGACTACCAACGGTGAAAGGACAACCCGATGGCCCTGACAGGGGAAGTGAAGGCTGAGATAGCTGCCGTCCACGTGACGCAACCGGACGTCATGGTGGCGGAAGTTGCCAGCTTATTGCGCTACTGCGGAGCTTTGCACGTCGTGGGCCGCCGCCTTGTGGTCGAGGCCGAGGTGGACTCCCTGTGCACCGCCCAACGCGTCATGGACCAGGTGGAGACGCTCTTTCACCTGCGCGCGGAGATGCAAACCATCGGCGCTGGAAACTTGAGGCGCAATCAGCGCTTCATCATCAAGTGGTCGGAGGGCGGCACGGAGCTCGCTCGCCGTACGCATCTGATCGACCGCGCGGGGCGGCCGGTGCGGGGATTACCGCGCTTCATCATTGGCGGTACCACCGATCAATGTGTGGCTGCCTGGCGTGGCGCGTTCCTGGCTCATGGTTCCCTCACCGAACCGGGGCGCTCCAGTGCCTTGGAGGTATCCACCCCCGGCAACGAAGCCGCGCTGGCGTTGGTGGGCTGTGCTCGCCGTGTGGATATCACCGCGAAGACGAAGGAGGCCCGGGGGATCCACCGTGTGGTGATTCGTGATGGTGATTCCATCTCCACGCTGCTGTCCCTGATGGGGGCGGAGAACTCGCGGGCTCAGTGGGAGGAGCAGCGTAAGCACCGTGAGAATCGTGCGGACGCCAACCGCTTGGCCAATTTTGACGACGCCAACCTTCGCCGTTCCGCCCGCGCCGCAGTGATGGCTGCGGCGCGCGTGGAACGCGCCCTCGAGATCCTGGGCGATGATGTGCCGTCGCACCTGGCGGAGGCCGGCCACCTGCGCGTGCGTTATCGCCAGGCGTCCTTGGAGGAGCTGGGTCAGAAGGCCGAGCCGCCCATGACGAAGGACGCGGTGGCGGGCCGTATCCGCCGTTTGCTGTCCACCGCGGATAAGCGGGCCGAAGAGCTGGGTATCGAGGATACCCACCACGCCGTGAAGCCGGAGATGCTGGACAACCTGGACTAGCCTCCTGCGATCTGCCCGGCACAGTGGGCATTTCCCGCGTATCCTCGGGGGTAGTAAACATATCCCCACAACAACGAGGAGTCCCCACTGTGACTATCAAGGTTGGCATCAACGGCTTCGGCCGCATCGGCCGCAACTTCTTCCGCGCCATTCGCGATTATGGCGCGGATATTGACGTTGTGGGTGTGAATGACCTCACCGACAACGCAACACTGGCTGCGCTCCTGGAGCGCGACTCGGTGCTAGGCCCGTTGAACGCCACCGTCGAGCACGATGACGAGTCCATCACCGTGGACGGCAAGCGCATCACCGTCACTGAAGAGGAGGATCCGGCCAACCTGAAGTGGGGCGAGCTGGGTGCCGACATCGTGATCGAATGCACGGGCCGCTACACCAACGCCCAGGACGCGAAGGCCCACCTCGAGGCCGGCGCCAAGAAGGTCATCATCTCCGCACCGGCGAAGAATGAGGACGCGACCTTCGTCATGGGTGTCAACCACGAGTCCTACGACCCGGGGAACCACCACATCATCTCCAACGCCTCCTGCACCACCAACTGCCTGGCACCGCTGGCCAAGGTCCTCAACGATGAGTTCGGGATCGTCAAGGGACTTATGACCACCGTTCACGCCTACACCGGCGACCAGCGCCTCCACGACGCACCACACCGCGACCTTCGCCGCGCACGCGCCGCCGCTGTGAACATCGTGCCCACCTCCACGGGTGCGGCCAAGGCCGTGTCCCTCGTGCTTCCTGAGCTGGAGGGCAAGCTGGATGGCTACGCCGTGCGCGTGCCCATCATCACCGGCTCGATGACGGACCTGACCATCGAAACGGAAAAGCCCGTCACCGTCGAGACCGTGAACGCCGCTCTGAAGAAGGCTGCCGAGGGCCCTTTGAAGGGCATCGCGTCCTACTCCGACGACGCGCCGCTGGTCTCCACGGACATCGTCACTGACCCACATTCGTCCATCTTTGACTCCGGCTTGACCAAGGTCATCGGCAACCAGGTGAAGGTAGTCTCCTGGTACGACAACGAGTGGGGCTACTCCTGCCGCCTGGTCGACCTGGCCACCTACGTTGGCGAACGACTCTAAGCAACGAGCCGACTACCCCCTTATGGACTCCACCCGCGAGGCAATCACGCACCACGGGTGGATGTCACTGTTTAATGGCACTGATACAGACCAAGAAATGGAGAACAACCACATGACTGTGAAGACAGTTCAGGACCTCATCAACGAAGGCGTGGAAGGCCGTCACGTCTTGGTCCGCGCGGACCTCAACGTTCCTTTGTCCGAGGGCACCATCACCGACCCCGGCCGCATTGATGCCTCGATCCCCACCCTGCGTGCGCTGCTGGACGCCGGTGCCCGCGTCGTCGTCGCGGCACACCTGGGCCGCCCGAAGGGCGAGGTTCGCCCCGAACTCTCCCTGGAGCCCGTGGCCGAGGCTTTGGCGGAGCGCCTTGATCAGTGGGTGCCGTTGGCGTCGGATGTCACGGGCGAGGACGCCCATGAGCGGGCGAACGGACTGAACGACGGCGACATTCTGCTGCTGGAAAACGTTCGTTTCGATGCCCGTGAAACCTCCAAGGACGACGCCGAGCGCGAGGCTTTCGCCGCGGAGCTGGCGGTGCTGACCGCCGACAATGGCGCCTTCGTGTCCGATGGATTCGGTGTGGTGCACCGCGCGCAGGCCTCCGTGTACGACGTGGCCAAGAAGCTTCCGCACTACGCCGGCGGCCTCGTGGAGGCTGAGCTGAACGTCCTGAAGAAGGTCTCCGAGGCCCCTGAGAAGCCCTATGTTGTGGTGCTGGGCGGCTCCAAGGTCTCCGACAAGCTGGGCGTGATCGAGGCGCTGGCGCCGAAGGTCGATCACCTCATCATCGGCGGCGGCATGTGCTTCACCTTCCTGGCGGCCAAGGGCTACGCCGTCGGCGGTTCGCTGCTGCAGGAGGACATGATTGATACCTGCAAGGACCTCCTGGAGCGTTTCGGCGACGTCATTGCGCTGCCCGTGGACGTGGAGGTCGCGGAGACTTTCAGCAAGGACGCCGCTCACCGCACCGTGGATCTGAACTCCATCCCAGAGGGCTGGATGGGACTGGACATCGGACCGGAGTCCGCCGCTGCCTTCGGCGAGATCCTGGCGTCCGCCAAGACCGTGTTCTGGAACGGCCCCATGGGCGTATTCGAGTTCGAGAGCTTCGCCGCCGGCACAAAGGGCGTTGCTCAATCCATTATCGACGCCACCGCGGCCGGTGCGTTCTCCGTCGTGGGCGGTGGAGACTCGGCCGCCGCAGTGCGCACCCTGGGTCTAGACGAAGAGGGCTTCAGCCACATCTCCACCGGTGGTGGCGCGTCCCTCGAGTTCCTCGAGGGCAAGCAGCTGCCGGGTGTGGAAGTTCTGGAGGACTAGTCATGGCCGCAACACGTAAGCCGTTCATCGCCGGTAACTGGAAGATGAACTTAAATCACCTTGAGGCGCTGCAGGTTGTTCAGAAGTTCGACTTTGCCCTGCCGAAGGACTACTACGAGTACGTGGACGTGGCGTTTATCCCACCGTTTACCGATATTCGCTCTGTGCAGACCCTGGTGGACGGGGACAAGCTGCTGCTCACCTATGGTGCGCAGGATGTGAGCGTGCACGAGTCCGGCGCTTACACCGGCGAGGTGTCCGCGGCGATGCTCGCGAAGCTGGGATGCTCCTGGGTTGTGGTGGGCCACTCCGAGCGCCGTGAATACCACGGGGAAAGCAATGAGCTTGTCGCCCGCAAGGCCACCGCCGCGCTGAAGCACAACATGAGCCCCATCGTGTGCGTGGGTGAGCCACTGGATGTGCGTGAGGCAGGGGAGCACGTGGAGTATGTGGTAACGCAAACCCGCGAATCACTGAAGGGACTGTCGGCCGAGGATCTGGCCCGTACGGTCATCGCGTACGAACCCGTGTGGGCCATCGGAACGGGAAAAGTTGCCTCCGCCGCGGATGCGCAGGAAGTGTGCCACGCGATCCGTGGGCTTCTGGAGGAGCTGACCTCTGCGGAGACGGCGCAGTCCATCCGGATTCTCTACGGCGGTTCGGTCAAGGCCGATTCCATCGGCGAGCTGATCGCCCAGCCTGATGTGGATGGTGGCCTGGTCGGTGGGGCAAGCCTCGACGGCGCTGACTTTGCTCGCCTCGTGGCGGGAGCTGCGAGGCGCTAGCCTTCGACGGCGAAAAGGCAGCGCGTCACGTTGCTTTCCCCCGCCTCGGCGGGTAGATTTGTGCTGTTATCTTTAGACTTATAGACGCGAAGAAAAGGGAAGACATTGATCCTCGCCTTGCAGATCATTCTGGTCATCACCAGCCTCTTGCTGGGCCTGTCCGTGCTGCTGCACAAGGGACAGGGCGGTGGCCTGTCTAGCCTCTTCGGTGGTGGCATGCAGACCAACTTGTCCGGTTCCACCGTTGCAGAAAAGAACCTGGATCGTTTGACGGTCGGCACCGCTGTGGTGTGGCTGATCGCCATCATGGCGCTGGGCTTGGTCCTCCACTACGGATAAGACGCCCTCCACTACGGAGAAGCCCTCCGCCATGAAGTCATCACCTCACGATTGATTAGGGCTGTGCCTCCTGGTCCACCCACAACACCGTGGACTGGCGCCCAGTGGCCAACGCAGCTGGCCACTGGGCGCCATTTCCACCTTCTGCCACCTGTACGGCAGCCTCGCGTTTCGCCGCTCCGGCGACGAGTAGCCACACGTGGTCCGCGTCGTTGACCGCGTCGATGGACAGACTCACACGGTTGGCCGGAGGCTTCGGGCAGTCTCGTACGGGCACCACACAATCCTTCGGCTGGAGGAGCTCCTCGGTGTGGGGGAACAGCGAATTGATGTGCCCCTCGGGACCCATGCCCAGCAGGTGCACATCGAACCCGTCGGGCGCATGTTCCTGAATCAGCTGCGCATAGGACTCAGCCGCACGATCCAGCCCCTCACCGGCATAATCATCCTCGGGCGATGGGGCTGCGTAGCGGAAGATATTGAACTCGGGCACGTCGACGTGCGCCAGCAAGGCCTCCTGCGCCTGGGTATCGTTGCGCTCGGGATCACCCTCGGGAAGGTAGCGCTCATCACCGAAGAACACGTTCACCCGATTCCAATCAATAGCCTGAATGGGGAAGGACTCCGCCTGCTGGCGCGCCGCGGCGTCGAGGGCAGCAATCTGGCGCAGCGTCTCCACACCAGCACCACCGCCGGTGAGCACCACGTTCACCATGTTCTTCGTGTTCTGTAGCGTGCACACCGTCGCCACAAACTCCCGGGCTGCGGCCTGAGCCAGTGCCGTCTGGTTCTCATAGACACGAATGGTGACATCCGAGTTAGTCATTAGCGATGCGATCCTTCAAAGTCGTCGGTGGTATCAGAAGCAGCCACTCCCGTAGCCGCCGCACGGTTCATGGAGTGACCCGGACGGTGCACCCTCACGAGGCGGCGCAGTGCCCGCCCGTAGGTTTCATCCGGATCCAGGTGGCGCAGCTCCTCTGCCAGGCAGTCAGCCAGCACACGTCGGGACAACGTCACCAAGCTCGTTTTGCCCGCCACCGTCAACGAGGCAGTGGACGCATCCACAATCTCCACGATGGACTGCCCGGACGGGCGGTACAGCACCGTCTTTTGAATACCCAGGGTCATCTCTCCGTGGTCGTCGCGCGGGATCGCGTCCGCATCCGTGGTGATGCGAGACACGGGCACATCCAGCCGGTCAGCGAGCCATCCTGCGGCGATATCCACCGACGGATCAAGGGCGGGACCATGCACCTCCGCGGACAGGATCTCCTCGTGCGGAGGACGATCCACCATCGAGGCCAGCACGGCACGCCACAAGGTAATGCGAGACCAGACCAGGTCCGTGTCGCCCGGGGAATAGGTGAGCCGGCGTCGATAAAAAGGATCAGGATCACCCTCCACACACGCATCGGTGATGCGGCGCTGGGCGATGGCACCAATCGGATCCGCGGCAGGATTGCGCGGCGCCTTACCCGGCCACCATGCCACGATCGGTGTGTCCGGTAGCAGCAGGGGAGTCACCACCGACGCGCAGTGCTTCGCCAGGGCGCCGTGGAGATGCATCACGATCACCTCGGAGGCGCCGGCGTCGCCACCCATGCGGATCTGGCAATCCAGGGTGTTGTTGTCCGCGTCGCCATGGGACACCAGCAGGATCACGCGAGAGGGGTGCTCTCGTGAGGCGTCGTGCAGGGTATCCAAAATGGCGTCGATGTCGTCCTCGCCACTGGCCACCACGATCAACGTCAGCACGCGACCGATGGTTAACTCGCCCCATTCTTCACGCACGTCACGTAGCTTTTTGCTGAGGGCCTGAGTGGTGGTATCGGGAAGATCAATAATCATCCTTGCGTCCTTTATTTCTTCCTAGGGTGTCCACAAAAGTTCTCGGCACTGCTCGCTATGGACGGCGCCATTCGCGGCCATTTCTTCTCATCATCTCGTCGGCCCCCTGAGGACCCCACGTACCCGCCGGGTAGTCCTCCGGACGGCCGCTCTCGGCCCAATACTCCAGGATCGGATCCAGGATCTTCCAGGACAGCTCCACTTCCTCGTTGGTGGGGAAGAGGGACGCCTCGTCCAGCAGGGCGTCCAGGATCAGGCGCTCGTAAGCCTCCGGGGATTCCTCCGTGAAGGCCTCTGAGTAGGAAAAGTCCATGTTCACATCGCGGACCTCCATGGTGGATCCGGGGACCTTCGATCCGAAGCGCACCAGCACACCTTCATCCGGTTGCACGCGGATGACCAGCATATTGTTGCTCAAGGAGTTGATCTGTCCGGGCCCGAAGGGCAGGTGAGGAGCCTGCTTGAATACCAAGGCGATCTCCGTGACGCGGCGCCCCAGCCGCTTTCCGGTGCGGAGGTAGAAGGGGACGCCCGCCCAGCGTCGGGAATTAATTTCAAAGGTGGCCGCGGCGTAGGTCTCCGTGGTGGACTCGGGATCGAAGCCATCCTCCTGGCGGAGCCCCTTGACTTCCTCCGAGCCCTGCCAGCCCGAGGTGTACTGGCCGCGCGCGGTGGTTTGCGCGAAGGGGCCTACAGGCCTGGTGGCGCGCAGCACCTTGATCTTCTCCACCTGCAGCTCAGCCGGGTGGAAGGTCACGGGTTCTTCCATCGCGATCAGAGCCAGCAACTGCAGCAAGTGGTTCTGGATCACGTCGCGGGCAGCGCCGATGCCATCGTAATATCCGGCGCGGCCACCCAGGCCGATATCCTCAGCCATCGTGATCTGGACGTGATCCACGTAGTGGCTGTTGAACAACGGATCGAACAGCTGGTTCGCAAAGCGCATGGCCAGGATGTTCTGCACGGTTTCCTTGCCCAGGTAGTGATCGATGCGGAACACGCTGGACTCGGGGAACACATCGTTCACAATCTTGTTGAGCTCGCGAGCCGATTCCTCGTCGTGGCCGAAGGGCTTTTCGATGACCACGCGGCGCCATCCACCGTCCGACGTGTCCGCCATGCCGGAGCGTTCCAGCTGATGGCACACCTGCGGGAAGTGGTCCGGCGGGACGGACAGGTAGTAGGCCCAGTTGCCGGCGGTGCCGCGTTCCTCGTCGATCTCGCGGGTCTTGGCCGCCAGCTCATCGAAGGCGGAATCCGTGGTGAAGTCGCCCGTGACAAAGAAGATTCCTTCGGCGAGGCGCTTCCACACGGCCTCGCGCCACGGGGTGCGGGCCCGTTCCTTGACCGCGGCCGCGACCTGTCCTTCGAACTCCTCCTTGGACCAGTCGCGTCGTCCATAACCGATGAGGGAAAATCCCGCGGGAAGCAGTCCACGGTTGGCCAGGTCGTACACGGCCGGCAGCAGCTTCTTACGTGCGAGGTCTCCGGTAACTCCGAAAATCACGAGTCCCGATGGTCCCGCGATGCGCGGCAGGCGCTTGTCCAGCCTGTCGCGCAGGGGGTTCGTCCACTGGTCGGCGTGGTCATTAGTCATGAACGATGCTGTCCTCTTAGGGTCGATAATGGTTGGGGAGTGGTGCTGGAGAACGACGCGGCGCCGTAATGTTAGCGCAGCTGCTCATCCAATGCCGCGAGCAAGTCCTGCCAGGACGCCACGAACTTGTCCACGCCCTCAGTCTCCAGCACGGTCCACACGTCAGCGAGGTCGATACCAAGGTCCGAGAGTTTACTGAACACCTCGTGGGACGCCTCTCCGGTGCCGCTGAGCGTATCGCTCGTGACCTCACCGTGGTCGATCGTGGCATCCAGAGTGGCCTCCGGCATGGTATTCACCGTGTGCGGCCCGGACAACTCAGTGACGTAGAGCGTGTCAGGCAAGGATGGATCCTTGACCGACGTCGACGCCCACAGTGGTCTCTGCGTCCGGCCTCCCGCCGCGCGAAGCTCCTCCCAGTCCGGGTTGTTGAGCAGCGCGTCTTCAAAGGCCGCATAGGCCAGGCGGGCGTTGGCCACGGCGGCCGTGCCCTTGAGTGCCAGCGCCTCGTCGGTGCCGATGGCGTCCAGACGCTTATCAATTTCCGTATCCACCCGGGAGACGAAGAAGGATGCGACGGAGTGGATCGTGGAAATATCGTGACCGTTGTCCCGAGCTGCCGCGATGCCCTCGATGAAGGCCTGCATGACCTGGCGGTAGCGCGCAACGGAGAAGATCAGCGTGACGTTCACGCTGATGCCTTCCGCCAGGACATCGGTGATGGCGGGGAGGCACTCTTCCGTGGCCGGGATCTTAATCATCAGGTTGGGGCGATCCACCTTGTGGGCCAGCTCCTTGGCCTGCGCCACGGTGGCTTCGCGGTCCTTGGCGAGGCGGGGATCAACCTCCAAGGAGACCCGGCCGTCCACGCCGTCGGTGTCCCGGAAGACCGGTGCGAAGATGTCGCAGGCGTCCCGAACGTCATCGATAGCCATATCGAAGACGGCGGAATCCGCTCCCACACCGGCTTCGGACAGTTCCTTCAGCTGGGCATCATACGCGTTGCCGCTGGTCATAGCGGTGGCGAAGATAGCAGGGTTGGTGGTCACACCCACCACGCCCTTGGTCTCGATCACCTCTGCGAGGTTGCCGGTCTTAATGCGGTCTCGGGAAAGGTCATCCAGCCATACGGACGTTCCCGCCGAGGACAATGCCGCGATAGTCTGTGGTGCTGCCATTACTGGTCACCTCCAGCTTGCTTGAGGGAGTCCTTCGCCGCGGCGACCACAGCGTCCGCGGTGATACCGAATTCACGGTACAGCGTCTGGTAGTCCGCGGAGGCACCGAAGTGCTCCAGGGAGATGTTGCGGCCGTGCAGGCCGGTGAAGCGGTGCCACGGCATCGCGATGCCGGCCTCCACGGATACGCGTGCTGTGACGTCGCTCGGCAAGACGGACTCGATGTAGTCTGCGTCCTGCTCCAGGAACCACTCCATGACGGGCACGGATACCACCCGCGTGCCGATGCCTTCATTCTCCAGAGCCTGCGCGGCCTCCACGGCCAGCTGAACCTCGGAGCCGGTGGCCAGAAGGATCACCTGAGGCGTGTCCGTGGAGGATTCCACCAGGACATACGCTCCCTTAGAGACGCCCTCGGCGGCCTTGTCCTTCGTACCGTCCAGCACGGGAACATTCTGACGGGTGAGGATCAAAGCCTTCGGACCGGCTGGCGCCTTCAGCGCTGCAGCCCATGCCGCTGCCGTCTCGTTCGCATCGGCAGGGCGCAGCACAGCGAGGTTCGGGATCGCACGCAACGCGGCCAGGTGCTCGACAGGCTGGTGGGTCGGGCCGTCCTCACCCAGACCGATGGAGTCGTGCGTCCACACGTGGTACACGTCAGTCTCCATCAGCGCGCCCAGGCGCACGGCGCCTCGGGCGTAGTCGGAGAACTGCAGGAAGGTAGCGCCGTACGGGCGGGTCAGGCCGTGCAGGGCAATGCCGTTCAAAATGGCGGCCATGCCGTGCTCGCGGATACCGAAGTGCAAGTTACGGCCTGCCGGATCCGTGGTCCACGCGTTGGTGGTGATGGATTCGGGGCCAAAAGACTTCTCCCCCTTAATGATGGTGTTCGTGGATCCTGCCAGGTCCGCGGAGCCGCCCCAGAGCTCAGGCAGGGTCTTACCGAGGGCCTGCAAGGCAGCCTCAGAGGCCTTGCGTGTTGCCACGGACTCACCAGCGTCCCAGGTGGGAAGCTCGGCGTCGAAATCAGACGGCAAATCACGGGCGGTCAGACGGTCCAGCAGGGCCTTCTTCTCAGGGTTGGCCGTGGCCCACTCGTCGAAGGACTTGTTCCACTGCGCATGCGCCTGGGCGCCGCGCTCCACGAGCTTGCGGGTGTGCTCCACAACCTCATCCTCGACGGGGAACGGCTCATCGGGGAATCCCAGCTCCTTCTTGATGCCAGTGATCTCCTCTGTGCCCAGGGCTGCACCGTGTGAGCCGCCGGTGTTCATCTTGGTGGGTGCGGGGTAGGCGATCACCGAACGCATACGGATGAAGGTAGGCCGGGTGGTGTCCTTCTTGGCCTGCTCCACGGCGTCCAGGATGCCTTCCACGTCCTCGCCGGTGACCTTCAGGGTCTGCCAGCCGTAGGCCTCGTAGCGCTTGGAGACGTCCTCGGTGAAGGCAATGGTGGTGTCGTCCTCGATGGAGATGCCGTTGTCATCCCAGAACACAATCAGATTGCCGAGCTGCTGGGTGCCCGCCAGGGAGGAAGCCTCGCCGGTCACGCCCTCCTGCACATCACCGTCAGAGGCGATGACGTAAATGTAGTGGTCAAAAGGAGACTTGCCGGCAGGCGCGTCCGGATCCAACAACCCGCGCTCGCGGCGGGACGCCATCGCCATACCCACGGCGGAGGCCAGGCCCTGGCCCAGTGGCCCGGTGGTGATCTCCACGCCGTCCGTGTGGCCCACCTCTGGGTGGCCCGGGGTCTTGGAGCCCCAGGTGCGCAGTGCCTTCAGGTCCTCCAACTCAAGGCCGAATCCGCCGAGGTACAGCTGGATGTATTGGGTTAGGGAGGAGTGTCCCACGGACAGGACGAAGCGGTCGCGGCCTACCCACTGGGTGTCCTGCGGGTCGTGGCGCAGCACGCGCTGGTAGAGGGTGTACGCCAGGGGAGCGAGGCTCATGGCCGTTCCTGGGTGGCCGGATCCACAGTTCTCGACGGCGTCGGCGGCCAAAACGCGTGCCAGGTCCACGGCACGGGTGTCTGTGTCAGTCCACTCAGCTGGGTAATTACGGACGGTAAGGGCGGACAGTTCCGGAGACAGAGTCACGAATGAAGCCTTTCTTATGCTGCAATTCTTATGCAATTGCGCGCCACGTTTTTTACAGATAAAACCTATCCTAACCCCGAATAGTCACATCTGTCCGAAACGCCTGTGTTGTTTTCGTGTTCAGCCTCAACTCGGGTAGCGTAGAACAGACGTGTGAAATCGTGTATTGGAGGCGAGGCAAGCGGTGAATCAGATCGCTGACAGAGTTAAGGCCTATGTTGCTTTGACCAAGCCTAGGGTTATCGAACTACTCTTGGTAGCGACCATTCCCGCTATGCTGCAGGCCGCACGCGGCGATATACACCTGGGCCTTATTCTGCTGACTCTGATCGGTGGATGGATGGGTGCAGCAGCCGCCAATACCTTCAACATGGTTGCGGATTACGACATCGATCAGGTGATGCGCCGTACCCGACGCCGCCCGATCGCCAAGGACTCCGTCACCGTAGGGCAGGCCCGGGTGTTCGCGTGGGCCATGTTGATTCTGTCCGTCCTGTGGCTGGGGTTCCTCTGCAAGTCCTGGCTCGCCGCGTTCTTCATTGTTCTTACCAACTGGTTCTACATCTTTGTCTACACGAAGTGGCTGAAGCGCCGGACCTGGCAGAACGTCATTTGGGGCGGTGCCGCCGGCTGCATGCCTGTGATTGTTGGCTGGGCTGCCACCACCGATAACACTGTGGGTGCGCTGAATGCCGGCTGGGCGTCCTGGTCCCAGGCGATCATCCTGTTCATGATCATCTTTTTCTGGACCCCGCCTCACACCTGGGCGCTGGGGATGCGCTACCGCGAGGACTACGAGGCTGCGGGTGTGCCGATGATGCCCGTGGTTAAGCCACCGCTGGAGGTGACACGCCAGATTCTGCTGTACACCTGGGCTACGGTCATCACGTCGTTGCTGCTGGTTCCGGCTGCGGGCTGGATTTATGCGGTCGCGGCGGTGGCCTCCGGTGCGTGGTTCATCATTATGGCGCACCGCCTGCACTCTGGTGTGAAGGCCGGTACGCCGGTCAAGCCCATGAAGTTGTTCTTCCTGTCGAACAACTACCTGTCCGTGCTTTTCGTGGCTCTGTCCGTGGACGCCGTGTTGGGCTGGGACACGGTCTGGCA
Organism: Corynebacterium sp. zg254; assembly: GCF_024701495.1. Taxonomy (NCBI): domain Bacteria; kingdom Bacillati; phylum Actinomycetota; class Actinomycetes; order Mycobacteriales; family Corynebacteriaceae; genus Corynebacterium; species Corynebacterium sp. zg254. The sequence continues at coordinate 130,653 of NZ_WIAR01000001.1, read as the reverse complement.
GCTGCTCGGCTTCTAGCCCGTCTCGACCGCTCGCGCGGTTCGGCGTCTAGCACCGTTGGGTGTCTAGCGCTATTCGGCGCGGGCGGCGTCGCCCTCAACAGATCCCGTAGCGTGCGCGGAACCGCCCGTCCAGCGGAACTTCTGAGCCCAGAACAGGCCCGCCAGAGCCGTCACGATGCCGGTTCCAATGACGTGCAGCGGCACGGTCCAGCGCGGCACTCCCAGCTGGTACTGCATGATGCCGATTCCGCCCTGAACGATGATGGCTGCAACAACCCACCATGCGGTGCGACGTACCTGGCGCGTGGTCTTCGTCGCGAACAACCCGGCGATGAGGCTGGCCGTGAGGCCCAGGTACAGGTACATGAAGTGAGCGTGCACCTGCGCCATTTCAAACAACGGAATCTGCAGGCGGTGTTCCGGAAGGATCGCCGCATCACCGGCGTGCGGGCCCGCAGAGGTGGTCATCGTTCCCGTGACCAGGTTGATAGCCAAAGCCAGCACGGACAGGTCCATGGCGATGCGCAGCGGCTTGGCCATGAGGTTGGTCTTGGTACCATCGTCGGGCTCCGTCACACGAATCACGAGCTTGGCGGCGAAGAACACCAGAATCATCGATGGTAGGAAGTGGGCCATCACCATCCACCAGGCCAGGTCCAGGTGAACCGTAATTCCACCGATCACGGCCTGCAGGATCACTCCGATTCCCTGGAAGAACGCCAGATGCAGAATCTGAGTACGACGGGCGGCACGCAGGACCGACGTAAAGGCAAGCACACAGGCCAGAGCCACCACGAAGGTCAGCATGCGGTTGCCGAACTCAATGAGCTGGTGAATCCACGGAGCGCTTCCCGAGACGGGAACAAAGGAACCCGGGTGGCATTGGGGCCAGGTGTCACAACCCAAGCCGGAGCCGGTAATGCGCACCAACGAACCGGTAAACGTGATGCCGGTCTGGGCGATCAGCATGATCAGCGCATAGATGAACTGCCGCTTCATGGGAGGCACGCTTGAGCGTCGGTTAAAAATCGACGCATCCACGCGATACCAGCCACGGTAGATAGGCAGCATGATGCGGTCGAAGCCTGTGGCTGAGTCCTGGCGCTTGCGCAGCGTGTCGGGGATGAGGTCAGTGTTCATGGAAGGTGCACCTTAAAAGAAGTTGTTAGGGGCTGTGCGGGTGACTGTGTGCGTGAGTTCATCGAGTTAGTCCGAGTTCATGGTGAAGGAGAACGTCTTGAGCGCCAGGCCGGCCCCCAGCACACCCCATCCGGCCAGAATCACGAAGGCCAGGATGTTGAACGCGCCGTCGGTGAACGCATCCTGCAGCCCTTCCATGAGCGCCACGGAGGGGATGAGCATAAGGAAGCGCGTGGCGGACTCGCTGAGTTCCGTGGCCATCGTGACGTACGCGGCAGCGCCCATGAAGATGAACCAGATAGTGTTGCCCAGCGCCAGAACCATCTCGGAGCTCAATGTTCCGCCGAGGAACAATCCCAGGCTGGTGAACGCCGCCACTCCCACCACGCCGATGATGAGTGCCGCTGGCAGGCCGGGCAGACTCATGTGCCACCCCAGCAGCAGTGCCACAGCCGTCAGAATGACCACTTGCACGGCTACAACGGCCAGCACGGCCACAACCTTTCCGCTGATCAGCGCCCACTTGGGAACGCCAGAGGCGCCGATGCGTTTCAGCGCGCCGTAGCGTCGGTCAAAAGCCACGGCAATGGCTTGTCCCGTAAAGCCTGCACCCATCAGCGCCACGGCCATGCTCATCGGAAAGACGCGGTGGACCGGATCCTCCATATCCACGATGGGCAGCAGCGACAGCCCGATCAACACGCCTAAGGGAATGATCATGGACAACAACTGCTGCTCGCCGTGCCGGAGGAAGAGCAAGGACTCCACCTTGGCCTGGGAGGCAACAATTGTCCTTTTCGACGCCATGGCCGGCTCAGGGGTAAATGTGCCGGGGGAAAATCGCTCGCTCACTGAATTCTTCCTTACTCTTGGCGGTCTGTCTCGGTGTACTCTGTGCGGCCTGTCGCGGTATGGCTGGTCATCGATCTCGCCGTGTCAGTCCTGCGTCTCATTGCCGGATCTCTCGTCCCGTCATGGACAAGAACACGTCCTCCAGAGAACGCCGGTCCACGCTCAGGCTGCGGATCAGCACGCCTTGGCTCTCGATGGCCTGGGCCAGGGCCGTGACGTGGGCAGGGGAGACCGGCCCCGGCGTGGTGAACTCGTAATGCAGGGGCTTGATCTCCTCGATGGAGGCCGGCGAGACCTGAGCGTTGAGGGTAGTTTCATCCAGTTCCTGATCCACAACGACGGTCAGACTCTGGCTCTGGGAAGTTCCTGCCGTCATCTCGGCTGGAGTACCAAAGGCGACCAGGCTACCTCGGTCGATGATGGCCACGTGATCGGCCAGAGCCTCGGCCTCGTCCATGAGGTGCGTGGTCAGCACCACGGCCACACCGTCGCGGCGCAGCGCGCGGATCAACTCCCAGACCGCGATGCGCGATTGTGCATCTAACCCCGCGGTCGGTTCATCTAAGAAAACCAGCTCTGGGCGGCCCACCAGGGCGCAGGCCAAACTAAGGCGCTGCTGCTGGCCACCACTGAGGCGACGGTAGGGGGTCTTCACGTGCCGCTCCAGTCCCACAGTGTGGAGCAGCCATTCGGTATCCAGGGGGTTTCTAGAGTAGCTTGCCACCAGGTTCAGCATCTCGCCCACGTGGATGCCTGGATACGCGCCACCGCCCTGCAGCATCACACCGATGCGGCGGCGCACCTCGTCCGTCTGGGCATGGGGATCCAAACCAAATACGGTCACGCTTCCGCTGGTGGGTTTCTGAAAGCCTTCGCACATTTCCACCGTGGTGGTTTTTCCTGCGCCGTTGGGACCAAGCAGGGCAACAACTTCACCGGCATGGACAGTCAGCGAGAGATCATTAACTGCGGTATGAGACCCGAAGGCTTTCACCACATGATTCAACTCCAGGACTGGCTGCTGGCTCCGTGTGTCGCTGTTTTCTTTCACAATTCTCCACCTTAGTTTGTGCCCCTCACACCCTGAACTTCAGCTAGCGTGATCCACCGCACAATTATTGTTGTTGCTTCGCCTGCCCCTGTGCCTCCCGCACTCGCTGAAGGTGCTGAATGCGGGTACTGGCCAGTGCCTGCCGTAGCTCCGGATGACTGCGTGCAATCAGCCAGAACACCCCTAATAGCACAGCCAATACGAACACAGACATCGCATAGATATACACCACCGTCAGGGGCGGCAGACCCAACCCACGGGGCAGAATGGCGAAGCTAAAGGCCGTGGAATACAGCACGGTCGCTTGCTGGAATGCCCGCCGATTCGCCCACGCGGCCAGGGGCATGATGGCCCACAGGAGATACCAGGGCTGCACCACGGGGAAGAAGAAAATCATCACGAGCGTGGACACGCCGAAGGCACCCAGCGGGTGAATACGGCTCTTAAACGCCGCCCACAACATGCGCGCCAGCCACACTGCAGCAACACCCGCGCCCAAAGCTCTGAAGAGAAACAGTGAGGCATTCAGGTGATCGCCCAAACCCAAATACATCGCGAGGATGTTGCTGGCCAGCCCCGTCAAGGTGGTCAGCGACATCCAACTGACGATCTCTGCCGCCCCGCCCTGGGAGGTGATCCATCCGAAGCCCGTTCCCGTCACGAGCGACAAGGTGATCGACGTCAGCGCCGCCACCACTGCCGCAAAGACGGCAGCCCGAAGCAGATCAATAATCCGACCACCTCGCCACAGCGCAACCGCCACGCCCGCAAAACCCAAAGCGACGAACGCGGTCACCTTCACCAAGCCCGCCATCGACATCAAGATGAAACCTGCGAGCACCAACGCTCGGCGTCGGGATGAACGATCCTGATCCTGCAGCCCCGTCAGCACCAGCTCGAAGCCCATCAACAGCAAGCCCATCATCGCCGACTCATTGTGGATGCCACCCACCAGGTGCAGGATCGCCAGGGGGTTCAACACGCCCACCCACAGCGCCGTCTGTGGGGCCACTCCGCAGCGACGCGCCAAGCGGGACAACGCCCATGCGGACATCCATAAGCCCGCGATGGACACCACACGGTGGCACAAAATCCCCAGCACGATGGAATCGTTGGTCACAAGGCTGATCACTGCGCCATACGTCATCGCCACCGGGCCATACGGGGACGGGGAGTGCGACCACATGAGAGGCACCGACCGCGCTAACTCGTTGTGTACGCCCAGCAGATCCACCGGCCCTCCGGAATACGGGTCAATGCCCTGCGCGGTGATCGACCCTTGAGCCAGATAAGAATAGATGTCCTGGGTGAACATCGGTGCCGTGAACAGAATGGGGAAGGTCCAGCACACGAAAATCCGCCAGAGCGTGCGCGGTGGAAGATACAGCATCACGCGGTGGCGGCGCGGCAGTGTAAACCGAGCCAACAGGAACCATCCCAGCACCAACAGGGCGATACCCACGAAGCACATGACGGTAGTGGTGTGCAGCATGCGGGCCAGAATCCCCACCAGTGGGATTTCCCAATAAGGATTGCCGATCACCGGAAACGCCCCGGCGCCCAGACCACCGACAGCCAGCAGGACCGAGCCAATCGTTCCCACCAGGGTGGCGATGTGGAGGCGGCGCCGGGACACTGAATCCCACTCCACATACTCAGGGAACTGGTGGGCCTCCACACCCATATGCTTGTGATCGGTGAGCTCGTCGTCGTCCAGCGAAGTCTCCAGGTGGAGCCGGGAGAAACGGGACCCGGCTGCACCGAGGCGCGGCATCAGCGCGGCGCAGGAGCGAAAGAAACCGTGCGCTGAGGGCTCCGGGGAAGACGTCATGGCTATTGAGCCTACCCGCGCGTTGCCCAAAAGCGATGTTGTTTCGCGATGTGTGTCCCTATATTTCAGGCTTACCTTAGTAGACAATTACTCAGATTTACGACACACTCGTGTTGTCTAATCCTTTTTGCGGAGTACGATCGAGGAACGAAGGAGGCCCCATGAGCACCACTCAACACAGTGAAGCCGATACGCGCCACCGCATCCTCATGCACGTACTTAGGCACGGCCCCGTCAGCGCCACCGACATCAGTGACGAGTTCGGACTCAGCGCCGCTGGCGTGAGGCGACACTTGGACAATATTGTCGCCCAAGGCCTTGCCGAGACCGTCACCGGACCCAAATCCGGGCAACGCGGACGTCCCGCAAAACTCTTTCGCCTGACCGATAAGGGCCGGGCGAAATTCGGACATGATTACGACACCTTGGCTGTACTTGCTCTTCGCGCGTTGCGAAACGCCGGGGGAGAAGAGGCAGTTGAAAACTTTGCTCACGAACGCATCATCGAACTTCTGGGATCTGCAGAAGAGATGGAAGGGGCTCCTTCCTCCGATGATGTGGTCGCCCGGGCACGGTTCATCGCAGAGCGGCTGACGGAAAAGGGCTACGCCGCCACTGTTAACGACGCTGCGACTGGCGTACAGATTTGTCGCCATCACTGCCCAATCCAAGATGTTGCGCACGAGTTCCCCGAGCTCTGCGCGGCTGAACACCGGGTGGTTGCGGAACTGCTCGGTCAACACACCCAACCTTTGGCTACAATCGCCGACGGTAACGGTATTTGCACCACTCACATTCCGCTTACGACCATTTCCCCTTCCCCCAAGAAGGAAAGCTAACAAGAACCTATGACACAAGCTGCACAAACCCCACAACCGCAGACTGATGAAGAGATCATCAACTCCATCGGCGCCTATGGTTATGGCTGGCACGATTCCGACGAGGCCGGAGCGTCCGCTCGACGTGGCCTCAACGAAGAGGTCGTGCGAGACATCTCCGCCAAGAAGGACGAACCGGAGTGGATGCGCGAGCGCCGCCTGAAGGCCTTGGAGATCTTCGACAAGAAGCCCATGCCTACCTGGGGCGCCGACCTGTCCGGCATTGATTTCGACAACATCAAGTACTTCGTGCGCTCCACGGAAAAGCAGGCCCAGACCTGGGAAGACCTTCCAGAGGACATCAAGAACACCTACGACAAGCTGGGCATTCCTGAGGCTGAGCGCCAGCGCCTGGTCGCAGGTGTGGCGGCACAGTACGAATCTGAGGTTGTCTACCACCAGATCCGCGAGGACCTGGAGAGCCAGGGCGTGATCTTCGTGGATACGGACACGGGACTGCGCGACTACCCCGAGCTCTTCGAGGAGTACTTCGGCACGGTAATCCCCGCCGGCGATAACAAGTTTTCTGCTCTGAACACTGCCGTGTGGTCCGGCGGTTCCTTCATCTACGTGCCTAAGGGCGTGCACGTGGACATCCCGCTGCAGGCATACTTCCGCATCAACACGGAGAACATGGGTCAGTTCGAGCGCACCCTCATCATCGTGGACGAGGATGCGTACGTGCACTACGTCGAGGGTTGCACCGCTCCGATCTACAAGACGGATTCCCTGCACTCCGCCGTGGTGGAGATCATCGTGAAGAAGGGTGGACGCTGCCGCTACACCACCATCCAGAACTGGTCGAACAACGTCTACAACCTGGTGACCAAGCGCACCAAGTGCGAAGAGGGCGCAACCATGGAATGGGTCGATGGAAACATCGGCTCCAAGGTCACCATGAAGTACCCTGCCGTGTGGATGACCGGCCCGCAGGCTAAGGGTGAGGTTCTGTCCGTCGCTTTTGCTGGCGAGGGCCAGTTCCAGGACACCGGAGCGAAGATGGTGCACATGGCGCCACACACCAGCTCCAATATCGTGTCCAAGTCCGTGGCGCGCGCCGGTGGACGCGCGGCTTACCGCGGCCTGGTGCAGATCAACAAGGACGCGCACCACTCCAAGTCCAACGTGGAGTGTGACGCCCTGCTGGTGGATTCCATTTCCCGGTCGGACACCTACCCATACAACGACATTCGCAATGACCATGTCACGCTGGGTCACGAGGCCAAAGTCTCCCAGGTGTCTGAGGATCAGCTGTTCTACCTCATGTCCCGTGGATTGCCAGAAGAAGAAGCCATGGCCATGATTGTGCGCGGTTTCGTGGAGCCCATCGCGAAGGAATTGCCGATGGAGTACGCGCTCGAGTTGAACCGCCTGATTGAACTGCAGATGGAAGGATCGGTGGGCTAAACCTATGTCAACACCTCTTAACGAAACTGAAGCAACGATCACCCCTGTCGCTGCTGGCACGGACCACCAGACCAAGGGTGACCGCTTTACGTCCTTTTCCTCCGCAGATTTCGACATTCCGAAGGGACGCGACGAGGACTGGCGTTTCACCCCCTTGCGCAAGTTGCGTGGTCTCCACGATGGCTCGGCGTCGCAGGGCAAGCGGGCGTCGGTCTCTGTGACGGGCGTAACCGACGACGTCAGCGTTGAGGAATTGGATATGTCCGACGCCAAGCTCGGTCGCGCAGGAGCCCCCGTCGATCGTGCGGCGGCTCAGGCGTGGGAGAACACGCCGAAGGCCGATTACGTGCGCGTCGCATCCAACGCGGTGCTCTCTGAGCCTGTCGTGGTGACGATTGAGGGACCGGGGGAGGACACCGTGTCCTATGGTTCCTTGGTCATCGAGGTGGAGGCTCACGCTGAGGCCGTGGTGTTTGTGCACTACACGGGCTCCGGCGCACACTCTGACAACCTCGAGTTCGTCATCGGCGACGGCGCGCAGCTGACCACCGTGGTGCTGGAGGATTGGGCTCCTGACGCAGTGCACCTGTCCAACTCCCACCTCCAGGTGGGCCGGGACGCCACCGTGCGTCACTACTACGCAGCCTTCGGCGGCCAGGTCGTGCGCTCCGTTCCACACGTGCGCTACACCGGCCCCGGTGGCGACGCCGAGATGCTGGGCCTGTACTTCGCAGACTCCGGTCAGTACTTCGAGCAGCGCCTGCTGGTGGACCACTCGATCAAGAACTGCCGCTCCAACGTGCTCTACAAGGGCGCTTTGCAGTCCACGGGCGAGGACGACAAGTCCGAGGCCCGGACCGCGTGGATTGGCGACGTGTTGATCCGTCCTGAGGCGACGGGCACGGACACCTACGAGAAGAACAACAACCTGCTGCTGTCCCCTGGTGCTCGAGCTGACGCGGTTCCGAACCTGGAGATCCAGACCGGTGAGATTGTGGGCGCGGGACACGCCGCGACGGTAGGTCGCTTCGATGATGAGCACATGTTCTACCTGCAGTCGCGCGGTATTTCCGCTGCCGAGGCCAAGATGCTGATTGTCCGCGGATTCTTCACCGATGTGATCAAGCGCATCCCGATTGAATCCATCCGAGAGGACCTCGAGCAGAAGGTGGAGCGCGAATTGGCCTCCACCGTCCTGTAGAGCCAGCGCCTTCACACACTGACGTCCTTGAAGAACACTGTTCCTGCACCAGTTCGCCCCACGCGAACACCATTTTGAAAGAAAGCGAACGAGTACACGCAATGAGCACTCTTGAGATTAAGAACCTGCACGCACAGGTGGTTCCCGCCGATGAGAATGAGCAGCCCAAGCCCATTCTGCACGGCGTAAACCTGACCATTAACTCCGGCGAAACCCACGCCATCATGGGCCCAAACGGCTCCGGTAAGTCCACCTTGTCCTACGCCATCGCAGGACACCCACGCTACGAAATCACCGAGGGCGAGGTCCTCCTGGACGGCGAGAACCTCCTGGACATGGAGGTGGACGAGCGTGCCCGCGCCGGCCTGTTCCTGGCTATGCAGTACCCGGTTGAGGTTCCGGGTGTGTCCATGGCTAACTTCCTGCGCTCGGCAGCCACCTCCGTGCGCGGCGAGGCTCCGAAGATCCGCGAGTGGGTCAAGGAAGCACGCACCGCGATGGATGAGCTGTCCATCGATCCTTCCTTCTCCGAGCGTTCCGTCAACGAAGGCTTCTCCGGTGGTGAAAAGAAGCGCCACGAGGTTCTTCAGCTGGGACTGCTGAAGCCAAAATTTGCGATCCTGGATGAGACGGACTCCGGTCTGGATGTCGACGCCTTGCGCGTGGTCTCCGAGGGAATCAACCGCTACAAGGAGCGCGAGAACGGTGGTGTGCTGATGATTACGCACTACCAGCGCATTTTGAACTACGTGAAGCCTGACTTCGTGCACGTTTTTGCCAAGGGCAAGATCGTTCAGTCCGGTGGTCCGGAATTGGCCGAGCAGCTCGAGGCCGAGGGCTACGAGAAGTTCATCTAAAGCACGCATACGTCGACAGAGATTTATAAGGACACATGTCACACCTAAACACGGAGAAGATCCGCGAGGATTTTCCCATCTTGAGCCGCACCGTCCGTGACGGCCACTCCTTGGTGTACCTGGACTCCGGCGCCACAGCCCAACGCCCTGTCCAGGTGCTCGATGCTGAGCGTGCCTTCCTGACGACACACAATGCTCCCGTTCATCGCGGTGCCTACCAAATCGCGGAAGAGGCAACGGATGCTTATGAAGACGCGCGCGAGGCCATCGCGGACTTCGTGGGCGCCGAATGGAACGAGCTTGCCTTCACGAAAAACGCCACCGAGGCGCTCAACGAGGTGGCCTTCGTTCTGGGCGATCCACGCTCGGGCGACCTGGCTGTGGGGCCGGAAGATGAGATCGTGGTCTCCGAAATTGAGCACCACGCAAACCTTGTGCCATGGCAGGAGCTCGCCCGGCGCACCGGCGCAACTCTTCGCTGGTATTCAGCCACGGAGGATGGCCGCATCGACCTGGACTCTCTGGAGCTTTCTCCTAAGACGAAGGTGGTTGCGCTCACGCACCAGTCGAATGTGACGGGTGCGGTGCTGGACGTTCGCGAGGCTGTCTCGCGGGCGCACGCAGTCGGCGCAGTGTTTGTGCTGGATGCCTGCCAATCCGTGCCACATATGCCCGTGGACTTCCATGACCTGGATGTTGATTTCGCGGCCTTCTCCGGGCACAAGATGCTCGGCCCGAATGGTGTGGGCGTGTTGTACGGCAAGAAGGAACACCTGAATGTGCTGCCTCCATTTTTAACCGGCGGGTCGATGATCGAGAAGGTCACGATGGAGGGAACCACATTCACGGAAGCTCCTCAGCGCTTTGAGGCGGGAACCCAGATGACCAGCCAGGTAGTGGGCCTGGGGGCCGCGGTGAATTACCTGTCTGAGGTGGGCATGGACAACGTTCATGACCACGAGCTGGAACTCACGGACTATGCTCTGCAGAAGCTTCAAGAGATCGAGGGCTTGAGGATCATCGGTCCCACCACAACGGAATCCCGCGGCAGCGCGGTGAGCTTCGTGGTGGACGGGATTCACCCTCATGATCTGGGCCAGGTTCTGGACGATCACGGTGTGAGCATTCGTGTGGGCCACCACTGCGCGTGGCCTGTGCACACGTGCATGGGTGTGCAGGCCACGGCACGTGCAAGCTTCTACCTCTACAACACCACGGATGAGGTGGATCGTTTGGCGGAGGCTATCCGTTCGGCTCAGGTCTTTTTCGGCACGGTGGAACAGTAGTAGTGGGGCTTAAGGTAGTTTTATGAAATTGGAATCGATGTACCAAGAGGTCATCCTTGACCACTACAAGCACCCGCAGCACGCGGGGTTGCGTGATCCTTTCGACGCCGAAGTGCACCACGTAAACACGTCATGTGGCGATGAACTGACGCTGCGTGTCACGCTGTCCGAGGACGGCTCCACCGTGACCGATGTGTCCTACGACGCCATCGGGTGCTCCATCAGCCAGGCCTCCACCTCCGTGATGGCCGAGGAGATCGTGGGCAAGCCCGTCCGGGAGGCCTTCGAGAAGCTCGCCGAGTTTGAGCGCATGATCACCTCCCGCGGCAAGGTGGACGGCGACGATGAAATAATCGGCGACGGTGTTGCGTTTTCTGGAGTGTCGAAGTATCCGGCTCGTGTGAAGTGCGCGCTGCTGGGTTGGAAGGCCTTCGAGGCTGCCGCGTACGACGCGGGCGCCAAACCGCAAGCAGGCGACGATGCCGAGACAGCAGAATAGAACTCTCACGAAAAACACAAGCGACGAGGTAAAACCATGACTGAGCAGGACAACCCCAACCCATCCTCCCCAGAGATGGACCCCAACCCCTTAGAGGCTGTTCCCGAAGGGCCGAAGGAGCGCCCGGCGGAGATGGCTATTCTTGCCGGGAAGGTGGAGGAGTACCTCATGGATGTGATTGACCCGGAGCTGGGGATCAACGTGGTTGATCTTGGACTGGTGTATGACATCTGGGTTGAGGACGGTCACCGTGCCGTGGTCAACATGACCTTGACGTCTCCGGCCTGCCCGCTTCAGGACATGATCGAGGATCAGGCTAACTCCGCGGTGCTGGGCAACGTGGATGAGATCAGCGAGCTGCAGATCAACTGGGTGTGGACCCCGGCGTGGGGCCCTCAGATGATTAACGACGAAGGCCGCGAGCAGCTGCGCTACCTCGGCTTCTCGGTGTAACGCCGCGAGGCCTGGCACTGCCTGCGGCCCCGGCGCAGGGTGTGCCCCAGAATCCGCCACGGGCTCCTCCACAACGGTTGGAGGAACGCGTGGCGGATTCCTGTATGTTTCCGCAGTGTCCACATGGTCCTGGCAACCCCAAGACCATTGTGTCCTTCGAGGTAGGCCACCTGATGCTGCGTCTCAAGCCGGAAGAAGTGCTGGAAAAAGTCCTGGAGTGTGTCACCCTCTGCACGCATGATGAGCTCGGCACCGAGGTTTCGCAGCCAGAATGCCAGCTCCTTATTGGCCTGCGCAGCTACCCAGCGCCGCCACGACTGGCGTATGCCCAGGATCTCATCCAGCAGCGTATCCGCCCACGCGGCGGAATGTGCCACAGAATAGCCCGTCGCGGGGTTAATCAAGCCCGCGCGAGCGCCGAAACATACGCTGCCGTCTCGCGCCTGCGCTCGTGTGCCCATGGGGATGCACACGTGTTCCTCCCGCAGCACCGCGCTGTCGAACGCGTCCCGGGCGACCACGCCTTGAGCATCCAGCCGGTCCCTCAGCTGCTCCCGCAGTTGCGCCACCACTCGGTGATACTCTTCCGCCGACGGGCGCAGCCGATGCGCCAACAGAGTTTCCTCAAACAGCGTCCCATCAGGCAAGTTCTGCACGTAGAGGAAGGACGGCAGTTCCCCCGAGGGGCTCCAATCCATGAACGTAGGCTCGGCGGCTTTATCCATCACCACGCCCACGGCAATCTGAAACGCCGCGTTGTCTCGTGGGGCACCGGTGCAGTCCACCACAGGCAGTGCAGAAGATGCCGCCGATACAGAAGACAGTTGCCGAATACCCTCCGCGTCCACGCTCTCGGTGTGCACCACCGCAACCTGGCGCACCGCTTCCACCACAGCCGCGTTATCCAGGATCCGATAGTGAAAATCCGGGCTGACCGTCTCGCGAGCCACGACCCTTAACTCATAGGGGGCCGAGAGATAGGGGAGAAGCCAGGAGGGGAGATGCTGGGCGTCGAGTATCCCATACGTGGCAGGCCATACCCGCAGCCCTCGTGGATCATGGATATGGGGGCGGAGTCCCCGGTGCGCGGCGCGCAGAGCAAGGAACGCACCCGCGGGGCCGGCGCCAAGGATATGAAGATCGTCCACCCGACCGAGTGTAACCAATCCTCGAATGCCACCAACCACCGCTTCGGCAGACAGGTAGCGCCACCGTGCGTGGAGGCTGCTAAGCTGGCTCTTTGTGATTGTGACCAATGACCTCGAAGTACGTGTTGGAGCCCGAACCCTCCTGAACGCCCCAGGGCAAATGCTGCGGGTGCAGCCGGGTGACCGCATCGGCTTGGTTGGTCGCAATGGCGCGGGCAAAACCACCACTATGCGCATCCTTGCGGGGGAGGGCGAGCCCTATGGTGGTTCCGTCACCCGCTCCGGCGAACTGGGTTACCTGCCGCAGGACTCCAAGGAGGGCGATATTGAGCAGACCGCGCGCGACCGTGTGCTCTCCGCCCGCGGGCTGGATCAGATCCGCAACCAGATGGAACGTCAACAGGAGTTGATGGAGTTCAGCGAGTCCGAGTCGAAGCGGGATGCCGCGATTCGGAAGTACTCCCGCCTGGAGGAGCGCTATCAGGCGCTGGGTGGCTACGAGGCGGACAGTGAGGCCGCTCGCATCTGCGACGCTCTCGGTCTTCCGGAACGCGTGCTGGATCAACAGCTGAAAACGCTCTCCGGTGGTCAGCGCCGCCGTGTGGAGCTAGCGCAGATTCTCTTCGCAGCGACGTCCGGATCGGGCCGTTCCCAAACCACGTTGCTGCTGGACGAGCCCACCAACCACCTGGATGCCGACTCCATCACGTGGCTGCGCGGCTTCCTGTCGAAGCACGAGGGCGGCCTGATCATGATCTCCCACGACGTGGAGCTGCTGGAGGACGTCTGCAATAAGATCTGGTTCCTGGACGCCGTGCGCGGCGAGGCCGACGTGTACAACATGGGCTGGAAGAAATATCTCGACGCCCGCGCGACCGACGAAGCCCGCCGTCGACGCGAACGTGCGAATGCAGAGAAGAAGGCCAGTGCGCTGCGACAGCAGGCGGATAAGCTCGGCGCCAAGGCCACGAAGGCGAAGGCTGCCAAGCAGATGGCAGCCCGCGCCGACCGGATGATGGACAGTCTGGACGAGGTACGCGTAGAGGACCGGGTGGCGTCCATCTCCTTCCCAGAGCCGGCGCCGTGCGGCAAGACCCCCATGAACGCCAAGGGACTGACGAAGATGTACGGCTCCCTGGAAGTGTTCGCGGGCGTTGACCTGGCCATTGACAAGGGCAGCCGCGTGGTGGTGCTGGGGTTCAACGGCGCTGGTAAGACCACGCTGTTGAAGCTTCTCGCCGGGGTGGAGAGAACCGATGGCGAGGGCGGCATTGTCAGCGGCTACGGGCTGAAGGTGGGCTACTTCGCCCAGGAGCACGACACGATCGATGGGGAGAAATCCGTGTGGCAAAACGCCATCGAGGCCTGCCCGGACGCCGGCGAGCAGGACCTGCGCGGCCTGCTCGGCGCGTTCATGTTCTCCGGGGAGCAGCTGGATCAGCCGGCGGGCACGCTGTCCGGTGGCGAGAAGACCCGTTTGGCATTGGCGACGCTGGTGAGTTCCCGAGCGAATGTCCTGCTGCTGGACGAGCCGACGAACAACCTGGATCCCCAGTCGCGCGAGCAGGTGCTCGATGCGCTGCGCACCTACACCGGTGCGGTGGTGCTGGTGACCCACGACCCCGGTGCTGTGAAGGCCTTGGAGCCAGAGCGCGTCATCGTCCTTCCCGATGGCACCGAGGATCTGTGGAACGACGAGTACATGGAGATCGTGGAGTTGGCCTAACGGGAAGCTCGCGCTGCGGCGCGTTCCCTACAGAAGTCAGCGAAGTGCTTCAACAAGCTGTTGGAGACCGACGTATCGTGCCCCTTGAAGGCGGCGTACGTGGCCGCGAGCTTCTGAGGATCCACGTAGCCATCCTCTTCGTAGAAACTCAGACGGCGCGTAATCGCATCCCCATCCATCTCGGGGTGGAATTGGCTAGCCCACATGGTGTCTCCCAGGCGGTACATCTGGGTGGGGCACTGAGGGCTCGTCGCCAGCAGGGTAGCGTTCGGTGGCAGCTCCACCACAGAGTCCTTGTGCCCGGTCATCACGCGAAACGGCGAGGTGATCCGGGACGTGAGGGGGTCGCGGCGGCCGGCGTCGGTTAAAAATGCGGTAGACACCCCTGGGGTCTCGGAATAGGACGCATTGACCTTCCCACCCAGGTAATGAGCGACCATCGCGGTGCCGTAGCAGGCGGCGAAGATGGGGATGCCCTCCTCGCCGGCCTCGACCTGCGAGGTGATGAAGTCCACCAGCTTGCGGGAGATCGCGTCCTGCCAGTGCTCGTCGTAGGGATCGGTGATGGTGAAGGGGGAGCCACCGATAAACACGCCGGTCACGCCGGTCATGTCGCCCAGGGTCGCCTCTGGGGTGTCGAGGGCGCGCTGTTCCAATTCGTGTTCGGAGAGTTGGGCGAAGCGGAGGAAGTCCTGGTATTCGGCGGCGAGGACCTCTTCGCCGCGGCGAGGACACAATAGTACGAACGTCACACACTCAGCATAACAGACCGCTTGGTCTATTTACTAGATTTCAGCCGGGCCACGGCCGTGTGCTTTGCGTGAAGGAGAACCGTTGACGCAGGCTCAGCGCACCCCGGCGTGCGTCAACCCCGCACAGATCTGCTGACGCGTCAGTCCCGTCGCAATGGTCGCCGTGTGTTCCTCGTGGCCATCAATCCACCGCGCAACAGTCCATCCATTGAACGCCTCAGGCTCCAACAGATCCAACGGGGTAGGAGCCGTGTGCAGATCCAACGGCACACCGTTCCTATCCGCAGGCGCGGAGAAGGGCGCAGAATCGAATTGGAATAACTCCTCGCCCTCCGCCGAACAGACCTGCACCCGAGCCTGGAAATAATAGCGCGTGTCCTGATCCAGAGCCTTCGTCCCCTGGTGATGGGACATGTGGGACACCCACACGGCCCCCACGCGGGCGGGCGCGAAGCGCACCCAGCCGTTGTCCCAGGCGCGCTCTACCAACGCCACGCGGCGTCGGTAGGCGCGATGACTCACCGCCACACCCGCCAGCAGTGCTACCGCGATGACCCCCACGGCAACGGCCAGGAGCACGTTCCCGGCCAAGCCCACCGCAACGGCCCAGATCACGCAGCCAGCCGCGCCCAGCAGGCATAAACCTCGGCCCACACCCACACCGGCGACGGGACGCGGTACGGGCAACTGTCCGTGACTCGCCAAGGCCTCGGTGAAGCCGGTCTGACGGGGATCCGTGCTCTCGCCCTCGCGGGGAGAAGAGATGCTCGCAAGGACACTCGGCTGCGCCAACGCCTCCTCAGCCTGCCCGTGAGTGGTACTGGCGTGCGCGTAGTCAAAAACCTTCATTAGTTCCTGAAGCCGTGAACCGGCGCTGGAATGAAGCCTCCACGGTCAATAAACTTCTGATTGCCCACGGAGTTCAGCGTGATGATCGGGGCGTACCCCAGCAGACCACCGAAGTCCACCTCGTCGCCCACGCCCTTACCCGGCACAGGGATGACCCGCACAGCGGTGGTCTTGTGGTTCATCACACCGATAGCCGCCTCGTCGGCAATCATGCCGGAAATCGTGGCTGCAGGCGTATCACCGGGAACGGCAATCATGTCAAAGCCCACCGAGCAAATGGCCGTCATGGCCTCCAACTTGTCGATGGAAATGGAGCCGGAACGGACGGCGTCGATCATTCCCTTATCCTCAGACACAGGGATGAAGGAGCCCGATAGACCACCCACACGCGAGCAGGCCATGAGCCCGCCCTTCTTCACCGCGTCGTTGAGCAGCGCCAGCGCCGCCGTGGTTCCGTGCGTACCCACCTGGTCCAGGCCCATGTGTTCCAGAATGTGAGCCACGGAATCGCCCAGCTCGGCGGTAGGGGCCAGGGACAGGTCCACAATGCCGAAGTTGACTCCCAGACGCTCCGCGGCCATTACGCCCACGAGCTGGCCGGTTCGGGTGATCTTAAAGGCTGCGCGCTTGATTTCCTCGGCAACCTGGTTGAGGGTGGCACCCTCCAGGGATCCCACGGCGCGATCCACCACACCGGGGCCGGACACGCCCACGTTAATCACCACGTCTTGCTCTTCCAGACCATGGTAGGCGCCCGCCATAAACGGATTATCGGACACGGAATTGGCGAAGATCACCAATTTAGCGCACGCGATGGCGGCCTCATCCTTCGTCATCTCCGCACATTCCTTAATGACGTGACCCAAGCGGCCAATGGCATTCATATTGATGCCGGCGCGGGAGGTTGCCACATTGACGGATCCACAGACAACGTCGGTGGTGGACAGTGCCTCGGGTAGGGAATTAATGAGCCGCTTTTCGCCGGCCGTGGCGCCCTTCTCCACCAGCGCGGAATAGCCTCCGATGAAGTTCACTCCCACTTCATTGGCCGCGCGATTGAGCGCCTGGGCGATGAGCACGGGGTTGCCCTCCACCGCCGTCGCCAACACGCCCACGGGGGTCACGCTAATGCGCTTATTGACGATCGGGATGCCTAGTTCTCGCTCAATCTCTTCACACACGGGAACCAGGTTTCGAGCCGTGGATACCACGTGGTCATAGACGGCCTCCGCGGTGTCCTCCATCGTGGCGCGAATGCACGGCACAAGGTTAATGCCCATGGTCACCGTGCGGATATCCAGGCGATAGCGTTCAATCATCTCGATAGTTTCGAGAATATTCATGCTATTGCCGTCGCCAAACGCGGACATTGTGGAGGGGGAGGAGAGGCCAGAGCTGGAAGATTCAGAATAGGAGGAGGAAGAGCGGGAAGTCACAGACAGGGATTCCTTTATCGAGGAGAGGTCACGGGACACGTTCGGTGGCAACTGAGCGCTAGATTTGATGCATCGCGCTGAAAATAGCTTCAGACTGCACCCGGATGACCAGCTTTTCCTGGTCCTCGACTGCCTTCATGGCATCTTGAATATCGGAAATGCCGTGGACGTCATCGTCGAACTGTACGTGCAGAATCATCGTGAAGTACTTGTCCATGATGGTCTGGGAGACATTGAGGATATTGACGTCCAGCTCTGCGCACTTTGCAGAAACAGCAGCAATGATGCCGGTGTGGTCCAATCCGGTGACAGTCATAATTGCAATCATGGGATCTATCGTAACCCGGCGCCGTGCCCCATGCGCGTTAGGGGAGCCCCCGAGGTGTAGTTCACATATAAAGGCCCCCGGTTATCCGGGGGCCTTTATACACGCAGAGCACTTACGCTGTACACGCAGAGCGCCTACGCTATGCGCACACGGCGCCTACGCGCGGAGCATGTTCTCCACATAGTCCAGCGTGGCCGGCACATCAGTGGAGCCTTGGCCTTGGGCCAGGCGAGCCAACACGCCTTCCAGCACGGTTTCCAGCAGCTGCGCCATGGTCTCCACGGAAACGTCTGTGCGCAACTGGCCACTGTGCTGTTGTTCCCTCAAGCGTTCCCGAACGGTGGTTCTTAAGGACACTTGATCCAATTCCCATTTGGCAGAGAAACACGGATCCATATTCACGCGGCGAATAATCTCCACGCGCATGCCCCACCAGTCATTCAGTTTTTCATCAGTCATCATGACGCGAATGGCGCCAATCAGTCCTTCGCTTGCAGCAATATCCGCCATGCGCTTCATGTCATCGTGGGCTACTGCTAAGAACAATGCGTCCTTATTCCCATAGTGGTGAAAAATAGCACCGCGGGATTTCCCGGTTGCTTCTTCCAGCCGCGCGACGGTGGCCCCGTCGTATCCATAGGTCGCAAAGCAATGCCGAGCTCCGCTGAGGATTTCGGATTTCTTTTCCGCTAAGTCCACATCACTTACTTTTGGCATGATCTTCTAGAACTTTCTGCCATGGTGATAGTTAACAGTCGCAGGATGGTGCAACAAAGGCGGCGGGGTTGAGAAATCGTCTCAACGCGCGCCGCCTTCATCGTGGTGGCTTCCCTTAGGGGGGAAGCCTCATCCTGTGAGCTCCGTGAGCGCTGGATGACTACTGAGCCATCATGTTGCGCAGCACGAACTGCAGGATGCCGCCGTTGCGGTAGTAGTCAGCCTCACCAGGGGTGTCGATGCGGGTGACTGCATCGAACTCAACGGTCTCGCCGGACTCCTTGGTTGCGATAACCTTCACGGTCTTTGGAGTGGTTCCGTTGTTCAGCTCCTCGATGCCCTTGATGTCAAAGGTCTCGGTGCCGTCGATGCCCAGGGACTTCCAGGACTCGCCAGCAGGGAACTGCAGTGGAACAACGCCCATACCGATCAGGTTGGAGCGGTGGATACGCTCGAAGGACTCTGCGATAACAGCCTTCACGCCGAGCAGCAGGGTACCCTTCGCAGCCCAGTCACGGGAAGAACCGGTTCCGTACTCCTTACCACCCAGAACGACCAGTGGGGTGTTCTGCGCTGCGTAGTTCTGTGCAGCGTCGTAGATGTAGGCCTGTGGGCCGCCTTCCTGGGTGAAGTCGCGGGTGTAACCACCGGAGATGCCGTCCAGCAGCTGGTTCTGCAGGCGGATGTTCGCGAATGTACCGCGCACCATGACCTCGTGGTTACCACGGCGAGCACCCAAGGAGTTGTAGTCCTTGCGCTCCACGCCGTTGGCGTCCAGGTACTGTGCCGCAGGGGTTCCTGGCTTGATGGTGGAAGCAGGGGAGATGTGGTCGGTGGTGACCGAGTCGCCCAGCAGTGCCAGAACGCGTGCGCCAGCGATGTCGTTGACTGGTTCTGGCTCCTTGCTCATGCCATCGAAGTATGGAGCCTTGCGGATGTAGGTGGACTTCTCGTCCCAGGCGAAGGTCTTGCCGGTTGGGGTCTCCAGACCCTGCCAGCGCTCGTCGCCCTTGAAGACGTCCGCGTAGTCGGCGGTGTACAGCTCCTTGGTGATGGAGGAGGCGATGGTCTCCTCGATCTCCTGGGTGGTTGGCCAGATGTCGCGCAGGAAGACGTCGTTGCCGTCCTGGTCCTGACCCAGTGGCTGGGTCTCGAAGTCGAAGTCCATCGTTCCGGCGATTGCGTAGGCAATAACCAGGATTGGGGACGCCAGGTAGTTCATCTTGACGTCTGGGTTGATGCGGCCTTCGAAGTTACGGTTACCGGACAGCACAGCGGTGGCAGCCAGGTCGCCCTCGTTGATGCCTGCGGAGATCTCCTCTGGCAGCGGGCCGGAGTTACCGATGCAGGTGGTGCAGCCGTAGCCGACCAGGTAGAAGCCCATAGCCTCGAGGTCCTTCCACAGACCGGAAGCCTCGTAGTAGCCGTTGACAACCTGGGAGCCAGGGGCCATGGAGGTCTTCACCCATGGAGCGGACTTCAGGCCCTTGGCAGCAGCGTTGCGTGCCAGCAGACCTGCACCGATCATCACGGATGGGTTGGAGGTGTTGGTGCAGGAGGTGATGGATGCGATGGCAACCATACCGTGGTCCAGCTCGATGTCCTCGCCGTTGTAGTTCACAACGGTTGGGTTGGATGGGCGGCCGTCTGCACCGCGTGCTGCGGATGGCAGGTTGCCCTTAGCGTCCGCTGCGGATGCTGGAGTCTGCTCCACGCCACCTTCGGAGTCCATGTCGGTGGCAGCCTCGGTGTCCACCACGTCGATGTAGTTATGGAGGTCCTTGCGGAACTGAGCCTTGGCGTCGGACAGTTCGATACGGTCCTGTGGGCGCTTTGGACCAGCGATGGAAGGAACGACGGTGGACAAGTCCAGCTCGAGGTACTCGGAGTACTCGACCTCGGCCTCTGGGTCCAGCCACATGCCCTGCTCCTTGGCGTAGGCCTCAACGCGGTCCAGGGTCTCCTGGTCGCGGCCGGTCAGCTCAAGGTACTTGATGGTCTCTTCGTCGATCGGGAACATGGCGGCGGTGGAGCCGAACTCTGGGGACATGTTACCGATGGTTGCACGGTTAGCCAGTGGCAGTTCGGCGACACCCTTGCCGTAGAACTCAACGAACTTGCCGACCACGCCGTGCTGACGCAGCATGTCGGTGATGGTCAGAACGACGTCGGTGGAGGTCACACCGGTCTGGATTTCGCCGGTCAGCTTGAAGCCAACAACGCGAGGGATGAGCATGGAGATTGGCTGGCCCAGCATTGCTGCCTCGGCCTCGATGCCACCAACACCCCAGCCCAGGATGCCCAGGCCGTTTTCCATGGTGGTGTGGGAGTCGGTACCCACACAGGTGTCTGGGTATGCCACGCCGTTGTTGTCGAAGACGGAGCGTGCCAGGTACTCGATGTTGACCTGGTGAACGATACCGGTTCCTGGAGGAACAACGCGGAAGTTCTCGAAGGCGCCGGTGCCCCAACGCAGGAACTTGTAGCGTTCGTCGTTGCGCTGGTACTCGATGGCAACGTTCTTCTCGAAGGCCTCAGAGTCACCGAAGTTCTCGATGATCACGGAGTGGTCGATCACCATCTCGGCTGGGTTCAGCGGGTTGACCTGGTCTGCGTCGCCGCCGAGCGCGACCACTGCGTCGCGGATGGTGGCGAGGTCGACGATACAAGCAACACCGGTGAAGTCCTGCATGATTACGCGTGCAGGGGTGAACTGGATCTCGATGCTTGGCTCAGCGGTTGGATCCCAGTTGGCGATTGCTTCGATGTGCTCGCGAGTGATGTTCTTGCCATCCTCGTTGCGCAGCAGGTTCTCGCCCAGAACCTTCAGGGAGTATGGCAGCTTCTCCATGCCGGGCACTGCGGACAGGCGGAAGATGTCGTAGGTCTTCTCGCCAACCTCTAGTGGGCCCTTGGCATCAAAGGAGTTAACGCTTTCAGTCATAGGTAGCTCCTGAGTCTCTTCTCTTAGTCGTTCGTGTCGCCACCGCGAAAGCATCGAGGGTATCGGTGCTTTGTGGTCCGAGTTCGTCAAGGACGTTGGGCGCGGGTGCCAACTACTACAGTGTAGGCAGAAGTCGTCGCGCGACGTCGACTCAGAGTTTAACAGTACGGTCGTTATGCTGCCGAATTGGTGGGCTACCAGCGTGTCACGAACCCCCCTAAACTAGTGAGGCTGGTAAAAACCTGGGTAGCCCGTCGCTGCACACCAGTGAATTACTTCTATTTTTGGAGCTATAGATGTCCTTAGACGCCACGTCTTTTGGGTCTTTGGGAACCGTTGACCTCCCCGCGATAGCCAACGTCCTGCGCACCGGTGACGTCTATGTCTCCTCCGATCTTTTTGGACCCGACGCCGAAGCCTCCGTCACAACGCTGTCCGACAATATTCAGGCATCTATTGATTCAACGCTGGCAGATCCCGCAATGAAGGAAGCCCTTGGGGTAGTCAAGGTGGTTGTGGTGAGCCGGAGTGAGCAGAACGGACAATTCGCACGCGATATCGGGCAGGCACTACTGGACAACACGGATGCGGACACCGTGGTGGTGGATACCCAAGCTGGCCGCCATAACGACACAGTGTCTACCTCCATTTCGCGAGCTCGGATTGAGAAGAACCTGCCGAAGCTCTCAGGCGAACAGTCAGCCGAATCTATCGAGAGCTACCTTCATGCCATCGCAGAGCCTGAATCAACCCTTGCCGTCAATTCCCTCACCTTGACTGCAGTGATCGTCACAGTTCTGATTTCTACCTGGGCCGCGCTCATCACTTTCCCGCACGTAAAGAAGCGATCAGAGATATCCCGTCATCGCCGGTAATTCCGCAGCAAAAATAACTATCTTTCCCGTCAAGCACGCAGACTTGACGGGTCTCATTTTTCCATTGAGAGTTATGGGACTACTTGAGGGTTTCGCAACACACCACGCCGCCACTTTCTAAAATGTGACGAGTATCACAATTCTTATATAACGATCTGGTAACGCCCTGGTCAAGTCAGCAGTCGCGACTCATGTGACTAATGTGAAGCATGGTGTAAGCGGGAAAAGAGTTCACAGGATTGACCAGAGTGTCCTAGGGTTCTTGCTGTCAGTCCGAGTTACGGATTTGACCCACTGTGATTCACATGAGGAATCGCATGCCACACCGTGAAGAGCGCAAGAGTCTCTTTCGGGACCGGTACTAGCCGCATGGGGAAGTGCGATTAGCCGGACCGGGGAGACGCGCGTGCCACATGCGGTACGGCGGCACCACCTCATCAGTGCGTCACACGAAGAGTTCTACAGGAGTTTTACGTGAGCACACGGCAGATCCAACGCCGCGCGACTACCGCAAAGATCGGGCGGAGCAGTCGCGCACTCTTGGCGTTCACTGCAACCGCAGGCGTCACCTTCCATGCGACTACGTTCCCTACCGCCCTGGCAGACGATCAGGCATCCGTCGAGTCTTACCTCGCCGACCTGGTCGGCCAGGTAACCGACGCTGAGAGTCAAGTGTCTGAACTTGAAGGAAAGATCGGTGGACTGCGCGAGTCCAGTAATAAGGCTCGCGTTGACCTCGCTCAGGCGCAGGATGAGGCCCAGAAGGCCCAGGACGCGGTGAACTCAGCTCGCGAACGCCTGGACAAGAGTGACAAGGACGTCACGGATGCCCAGAGCAAGCTGGACGAGATCGCTCGTTCCGCCTACGCACAGGGCGGCGACGCCCTGGCGGTGAACCTGGCCGCTGGCGGTTCCGATGCCGTTGCTGACACTCTTGATCGCAGCTCGTTTATCAAGTTGGCCACGGAGAAGCAGCAGTCCGAGGTTGATCGCCTCGACCTTGCTCGTACCCAAACCGCCAACGAAGAATCCACGTTGCGTGCATCCCGATCCACTGCGGACAGTGCTTTGTCCTCCGCAGTCGATGCATACAAACAGGCGAACGAAGCTCTTCAGCAGTCCATGAACACCTTGGCCGAACTTCAGCAGCGCTATCAGCAGCTGAAGGTTGACCGCGAGAAGGCAGAGGCTCGTCTCCGCGCTGCGCGCAGCGCCGTCGATACCTTGGCCAACTCCAACCCGGAGGCGTCGAGCTTTGATAAGCGCCGCGCCGCCGAGGAAGCGGTCAGCAAGGCCGATAACGACATCAGCGCTATCGACGCAGCCAAGGATGAGGACGAGACAGAGGCTCAGACTGAAGACTCTCAGGCAGCAGAAGACACCCAAGCTGCAGAGGACTCTCAGGCCGCTGAGGGCGACGCGTCTAATGCTGACAGCGACATGGACTCCAACTCCGCCGATGTCACCCCCTGGGCGGGTACCGCCAAGGGCGGGAAAAAGAAGAAGGCCACGTCGTCCGTGAAGATTCCTGATGTATCCGGAATCCAAACCACGTTTGAAGGCTCCTCCTCCGGGGACTCGCAGCGCCAACAGGCTATTAACGGCCTGGTGAAGGCTGGCGAGGCTGCTGTACTGGCAGGCTTCACGGCCTACGCCGGCAAGGGTGACGAGAAGACCGCCGCCCAGGCAGCCATCAAGGAAGGCCGCCGGGTCGCCGGCGAACAGTACGACGCGGCGATGGCGAACCAAGCCAGCGCCACCACCACTGGTGGCGGTACTACGACGACCACCACGACGGACAGCGCTACGGCAACCACAACCACGGGAACGACGGATTCGACCACCGGTGGTACGACCGACACCATGGACTCGACCACGGGTACCACTAGAACCACGGACTCTGACTCCACTGCCACCGGTGCTACGGGCACCACCGGCAACAACGGAACCGCGACCACTCAGAGCACCAAGCCCGCCGACTCCAGCGTGGACACCTCTGGGGATGCCGCAGCAAAGATCGAACGCGTCATCGCACGCGCCAACTCCCAGCTGGGCGTGAGCTACGCCTGGGGCGGCGGCGGACCGAACGGCCCAACACTCGGCATCCGCGACGGTGGAGTAGCAGACGCCCACGGCGACTACGCCAAGGTAGGCTTCGACTGCTCCGGACTCATGATGTACGCCTTCGCCGCCGTGGGCATCCAGCTGTCCCACTACTCCGGATACCAATACACCGCCGGTCGGCAGGTGCCGGTCTCTGAGGCAAAGCGTGGAGACATGCTCTTCTGGGGACCAGGCGGCAGCCAGCACGTGGCGCTCTACCTCGGTAACGGACAGATGATCGAGGCACCACAGTCCGGCTCCACGGTGCAGGTGTCCAACGTCCGCTGGAGCGGGATCCAGCCCATGGCCGTGCGCTTGATAGAGTGACGCGCTCGCACGGTAACCGCTAGCGCGCCAACATCTGCGAGCCGCTAGCGCACCAGCTCCCGCAGGGCATAATCCACGGCAACCATCCTCGCCACACGGACAGCTTTCATCATCGGCAGGAGGTGCGGATCCAGATCCGCGCCTCCTGCCGATCGTGTGCTCAGGTCAATAATCGCCGCCACTGTGTCCGCCCTCGCCATCAGGCGCTGGCTCCGAGTGGGAACCCCCGGTGGGACACCAGGCAGACCAAAGGCATCGGCCAGGCTTCCCACCGCCAAGCGAACGCCCTGCGCGCCACCGCGGAAGGACACAAGCCCCGGGCTGTGGCCCGAAGATTCCACCATCCGGGTGGAGTTCTCCACCGCGTGGCGCAGCATCTCATCGGCCTCTCCCGGACTGTACACGGGCAGCGGAGGCACGGGCTGATCCACCACGTACCACGTCCACAAAACCTCCTCGGGAAAGCCCTCGAAACCCCCGCCAGAAACGAGACCTGGAGCGTGGTCCTGCCTCGGAGACTCACCCGACACCACACCCACATCTGGGACGAGGACGTGGCACCGAGCAGGCTGGGCGTCGGATAAAACAATCCCAGATCCCACCCGCATCACATGATCGGCAGCGCCCGTCCCCGCAGGCAACAGGGGAACATCGCCAGGGCCAGCCAACAACAAAGACACCAACGGGCGATCCTCCAGCCCCATCGGTGCACCCTCGGTCACCTCGCGGGCCTTGGCCATCAGACCCACCAACCCCGCAACCGGCGCCTCCGGCACGATCTCCGGGGCGATCGCCACCACCTCATCGGCGAACACCACACGATGCCTCGAGCCCTGCACCGCATGAAACGCATCGATCACATAATCCGCACCGATCACGTCATGCAACCACCAGCCCAACCACAGGGCAGTATTTTGCACAGGCGACCACAGCTGTCGATACAAAGTGTTGGGAGATTCGATGTACGTCACCCGCATTAGCCTAAGCTTGTTGCCCATGAGCTTCAATCACCACGATCCCTATGGCGGCGATATTCTCAAGGGTCATGCCCGCCAAGCACGGAAGACCTATCCCCAGATCCCTGCGGAAAAGGACATGGTTGTCGAGGTCATCGCGGATGATTTCGTGGGCGCTATCGTCGGCGGGGAACGAACCGCGGAGGGGGATTTCATTCGCCTCGAGGATCGCTACGGCGCCACCCGCCTGTTTAAACTCCGCGAGGGAGCGTTCCTGCTGGAGGGGCAGCAAGTCACGCTGACGCGCTACATCGACCCCACGCTCCTCCCGCCGCAGCAGCGCATGTCCAACTCCGGCTCCCGGAAGGTGCAGGGGGTTCAGGCCAAGGTTGCTGCCCCTTCGCGCATCTGGGTCGAGGGACTGCACGACGCCGCCATCGTGGAGCAGGTGTGGGGCCATGACCTGCGGGTCGAGGGAGTGGTGGTCGAGTTCATCGAGGGGCTGGATAACCTGCCAGAGATGCTGCGGGAGTTCGGACCTACCGCCGACCGACGCGTGGGCGTGCTGGCCGATCACCTCATTGAAGGAACGAAGGAATCCCACATCGCCCGGGACCTTGGACCGCACGTCATGGTCACCGGCCATCCGTACATTGACATCTGGGAGGCGGTGAAGCCCTCCAGCGTGGGGATCACAGCCTGGCCGCAGGTGCCGCGCGGGGAGGATTGGAAGACGGGAGTGTGCGAGCGACTGGGGTGGGGGACTCCGCGCGAGGGCTGGGCGCGGGTGTACCGTTCCGTGCACAGTTTCCGCGACCTCGATTCCTCGCTGATCGGCGCGGTGGAACGGTTGATTGATTTTGTGACCGAGCCGCAGGGTTATTAGACCAGTGGACTATTAGACCGCTGGACAATTCCCTGCGTGGAATTGTTCGCTGCACAAAATGCTGTCAACAGATAAGGTAGAGCTATGGGTCCAATTGTTTGGTTAATCGTCGCTGTAGTGTTCGCTGTTGCCGAAATGCTCACGATGGATTTTTCCCTCCTGATGTTGGCATTGTCCGCGCTCGCCGTGTCCGGCGTGGCGCTCGCGGATGTGCCGCTGTGGGTGGAAATCGTTACCTTTGCTGTCTCCTCCCTGGTGACGTTGCTGGCAATTCGACCTCTGTTAAAGAAACGCTTTCACACCGATTCCGGCTCGGAGCGCTTCAGCACCAAAGAGCTGGAGGGCAAAACCGCCACCGTGGTGGAGGCGATCTCTGCGGCATCCGGATCCTCCGGGATGGTCTCCATCGACGGCAATTTCTGGACAGCCCAGGCCGCACACGCCGGCGAAGACTTAAAGCAGGGCGACGTGGTGCAAGTTCTTGAGATCCGCGGGAATACCGCAATCGTCTGGAAAGGCATCTAGCACGCTAAGCCCACTACCAGCAAAGAGAGTAGACAGATGTCACCATCACTCATTGTCACGGGTATCGTCGTCGCGCTCATTATTGTGATCATGCTGAAATCCATCGCCCTGATTCCTCAGGGCGAGGCAGCGGTCATCGAGCGTCTCGGCAAGTACACCCACACCGTATCTGGAGGGCTCACCCTCCTTGTCCCCTTCATCGACCGCATCCGCGCCAAGGTGGACATCCGCGAGCAGGTGGTGAGTTTCCCGCCGCAGGCCGTGATCACCAAAGATAACCTGACCGTTGCGATTGATACCGTTGTGACGTTCCAAATTAACGACGCCGCCGCGGCCATCTACGGCGTAAACGATTACCTGGTGGGCGTGGAGCAGGTCTCTACCGCCACGTTGCGTGACGTGGTGGGTGGAATGATGCTGGAGGATACCCTCACGTCCCGTGAGACCATCAACCAGCGGCTTCGTGGAGAGTTGGACACCGCAACCACCAACTGGGGCCTGCGCATCGCGCGCGTGGAGCTCAAGGCGATTGATCCGCCACCGAGCATCCAGAAGTCCATGGAGCTGCAGATGCGCGCGGAGCGTGAGAAGCGTGCCATGATTCTGACCGCTGAGGGTCAGCGTGAGTCCGATATCCGCACCGCCGAGGGTGAGAAGCAGTCCAAGATTCTGTCCGCCGAGGGTGAAAAACACGCGCGGATCTTGGCTGCCGAGGCTGAGCGCCAGGCGGAGATCCTGCGCGCTGAGGGTTCCCGTGCTGCCGCCTACATTGAGGCCCAGGGTAAGGCCAAGGCGATCATGAAGGTCAGCGCCGCGATCCGATCCTCGCAGATCACGCCGGAGGTTCTGGCCTACCAGTACTTAGAGACGCTGCCTGAGCTGGCCAAGGGTGACGCCAACAAGACGTGGATGATTCCTACGCAGTTTGGCGATTCTCTGCAGCAGTTCGCCCGTTCTATGGGCTCCGCGGATTCCGATGGTGTGTTCCGTTTCGAGCCCGCTCCGGTGGACGAGGAGACGAAGAAGCTGGCGACGGAGGACGAGGAGGAGCACTGGTTGCAGTCCAGCGCTACGGAGGAGATTGCCGAGGCAGTGGCTCAGGCCAATGCCGAGGCCGCGAAGACCGTGGACCAGGCTGCACCCACGAACTCCTTAGGTCAGTAGGGGGACTGCAGCTGCTCCACGCGGGCGAGCATGTGGATGGCGAGGTTCCATCCCGCTTGCTCGGCCTGCCATCCGGCTGCGGCCAAGCGCTGGCTCATAGCCTGCTTTGATATTCCTACTTCGGCCGCAGCCTCACTCTGGCTCAGACCCGATCGCAACAGGGCAGTGGCCTCGCGGCCTTCTTTGGTACGACGGGCCAGCACGTGGGCGAGGAGTGTAAAGGCGGACACCACGTCGTCGGCCACCTCGGAGGCATATCCCGGGGCGACCACCGCACCGGGACCTGGCATCTCGACCCGCACGGCCACGTGCGTTGCCTTGAGGCTGGGTTGGATTGTCCGCTGGGCCGCGTCTTTGAGGTGCTGGTGAATCTCCTCAACGGAGTCGTAGAACTCGTTGAGCTGAGACTCGGCTCCGGCAATCACGCCGATGCCGATGGCGAAGTCTCCCGCCTGAAGCAGGCTGAGCACCAGGCCGCCGGTGTGTTCTGCATTGTCCGACAGGCAGACAAAATCTTCCACGCCGATGGCGTCCACGGACAGGACTGCGGCGGATTGGGAGAGTGCGTGAACAATGTCGCGTACATAGGCAGCCCGTCGACGAGAGCAACCTCGGTACGATGCATGGATTGCGAACATACCCCTTAAGTTACACCGACGTGTCGTGTTGTTTGAGTTGGGCACGCCAGTTCAGCAGCTCTCGGGCAGACAAGGCAAATCCACTGACTACAACCACGAAGCTCAAGGCCAGGATCCATGGACTGGAACCCGACGCCAGGGCGTCCGCTGCCATCACCGTGGCAATGGTGTTTGGCGCCGACCCCACCACCGTGGAGAAGAGGAAGCCAGCCATGGGCATCATCGCCAACCCGCAGGAGTAGTTGAGGATGGAAAAAGGGATGGCCGGGACCATCCGCATACCCAGGACCGCGATCCATCCACGCTCAGCCACGATGCCCTGGAGAAGGTGCAGGCGGTTGTCTCCCTGAGTTTTCTTTTCGACCCATCGCCGGCCGAGACGTCGGACTAAGGTCAGCGAGATCATGGCAGACAGCGACAGGCCAATCAGCGCCACAACGCTGCCCAGAACGGCCCCGAAGAGCAGGCCGGCAGCAATGGTCCAGACGGTGCGGGGCAGGGGGAATTGCGTGAAAAACACCATGAGGACGATGAACACTACCGGGGCCCAGGTCCCTGCGGCTTGGACCCGGTTTCTGATGTCTTCGGGATCGGGGAGTGGCGCGAAGCGCATGACCGCCAGCAGGGCGAGCAACAGGACAATGGCGAGGAAAATCTTCCGATACTTGCGGAAAAAGTGAGGACGCCCCGTGTCTTGTGTGTGGTTTTCCCTCTGCTGATCCATAAGCTGTGAACCCCCAAAGCTGATCACGGAGGGAAAGAAGTGTGTCCGGAGGGGGACTTGAACCCCCACGTCCATTAGTAGGACACTAGCACCTCAAGCTAGCGCGTCTGCCATTCCGCCACCCGGACCTGGGTGAAGCTCTTCACAGTTGTGAAGGCAACGCGGATTACTTTAGTACCAGTGGCACTGAGAAAACAAATGCACAGCTCAACACAATCGTTATAGATATACTCTCAGGGAATTCTCAGGTGATTTTCCTCGGCTTTAGGTAGTGACTTTCACTAAGATGAGGGGCATGCCTTCCAACGAACGCCTTCACCAGCCAACCTACATTGACGATCGTTTCCCAGGGCCAGATCCTTATGCACCACTGGCGGACCTTCCTCAGCTGACCGTTACCAGCGAGACCTTTGCCGATGGTGACCGCATCCCCGAGGATCAGCTGGGTGGAAACGACATTTCCCCGCAGCTGTCCTGGACCCCAGGACCAGAGGGAACCGAGTCCTATGCCGTAACTTGCTTCGACCCAGACGCGCCCACCGCCAGCGGATTCTGGCACTGGGCTGTCTTTAACATCCCTGCTGATGTCACCTCGCTGGACCTCGGCGCAGGTTCCGGGGATCTCTCCGGCCTTCCCGATGGTGCCGTTGCACTGCGCGGCGATAGCCGCTCCTACGCCTACTACGGCCCACAGCCACCAGAGGGACACGGCCCACACCGCTACCTCTTTGCCGTCCATGCCGTAGGCGAGAAGCTCGAGATCGGGGACCGCAACACCCCCACAGTCCTGGGCTTCAACCTACAGTTCAAGGCTGTGGCCCGCGGCATCCTGTGGGGATGGGCTGAGAACTAAACCTCACGCCACGGCAGGCCGCAACCCACGGCTTCGGAGATGTTGCTGAATCCGTGGGCTCGCACCTGCTGCACCAAGCCGAGGTGAATGTCCCGGATCCAATCCGGGCCACCATAAATGAACGGCGTGTAGCCCTGCAGCAGGGTAGCGCCAGCAGCGATGCGCTCCCAGGCCTGGCGAGGAGTCTCGATTCCTCCCACACCAATGAGGATCAGGCGGCTACCAGCGCGGGCGTAGATCCGTTCCAGCACTTCCTGGGCTCGGGCAGCGACTGGCGCGCCCGAGACTCCGCCAGCACCCAGCGAACGAACATACGTGCCGTCGGTGGCCAAGCCCTCGCGACTGATCGTGGTGTTCGTGGCGATCAGCCCGGCAATGCCGGTCTCCAGGGCGAGGTCCGTCACGGCGTCGATATCTTCGTTCGACAGATCAGGGGCAATCTTCACGAACAAGGGTTTATCGCTGGTCTCTTGAACAGCCGCGATGATCGGCTTCAAGGACTCCACCGCCTGCAGGTCGCGCAGACCAGGCGTGTTGGGGGAGGAGACGTTAATCACCAGGTAGTCCGCCACATCGGCCACGAACGCGGTGGATGCGCGGTAATCACCTGGAGCCTGCTCCGGCTCGCAGCGCTTCGTCTTGCCCATGTTCACACCAATGGGGATGTTGGTTGACCTCCGGGCCAAGCGGCGCGCAGCTGCTTCCGCACCGTCGTTGTTGAAGCCCATGCGGTTCAGCAACGCACGGTCTTCCGGCAGACGGAACAGTCGCGGGGTGGGGTTGCCCGGCTGTGCCACCGAGGTCACCGTTCCCACTTCTGCAAAGCCGAATCCGATGGGACCCCAGGCGTCGACCTCCTCGGCATTTTTATCGAAACCAGCCGCAAGTCCCAAGGGGCGCGGAAAGTCGATGCCCGCCACGGTCTGGGACAGCACTGGGTCGTGGACCACCATCGTCTTGTCCAGCAGCTTGTGTGCGGCCGGAAGGGCGGCGAAGGTTTTCAGAGCAACGGACATCGCCCCGTGGATACGCTCAGGCGCGACCCGAAACATCACATCCTTCACTGCCACGTCGTAGATTTTTCCTCGAATATCTCGCAATGCCATGGTGTTGTTTTCCTTACACTTCGTAGGTGGCAGCCACACCGAGGGCGTTCACTCCGGCGCAGCTGGTCCGGCGCTGTCTTCTCCGCATAGCCGCCGGTTATTCGCCCGCAATCTTCTTCACGGGGTACTGGGTGGATGGCTTGTCGGCGTTCTTCTTCACCGCGGTGTCGATCGCGGAGGCCTCAATGGTCTGTACATCGCCGTTCTTGGACAGCAGCACCAGACCGCGATCAGCGGTGGGGTAGACCGCCGCGATGTTGCCCAGAGTCGCCATGTCAGCCACAGCGACGGGAACGCCCGTGGTGATGTCATAAGCGGTCAGCGTGTTATCTGCGGTGGTGGACACCCAAGCCAAGTTCCGCTGGCTATCCCAGGCCACCGCGAAGGGCGAATGCCCGGTGGGGGTGGACTGATGCAGGCGGACCACGTCGTTCATCGTGTAGATGAGCAACTGGTCTTGGCGGGTATCGCTGGCCACCACCACGCCATCGGTGGACGCGCTGGCAGCAACCTGGCCCACACCCTGGCCGATGCGCAGTGCTGCGTTGTAAGCCTTGTCTGTGGGAGCGACATCGTTGATGCTGGTGCGGGTGCGGTCGATCATGGCCACGCGTTGCGAGCCATCATGAGGTTGAACCAGGACGCTGCGATCCAGGTCCTTGGACACAATGTCATCGCCGACGGTCTTGCCCTCGGCGTCAAAGAAATAGACCTTGTCGCTATCGCTGGTGCTGTAGGCGCCCAGGCCGTCCGCGGTGAATGTGCCGCTTCGCACAGTCCCCTTCGTGTCGACCTTCCGCGCTTCCTTTCCCTCTGCCGTGTACTCGATGAGGCTCGAGCCACAGGCCAGGGCCACACCAGCGCCAGAGGTGGCGATGTCCGTGCAGTCATCGGGGACGGATACGGAGCGGGCCTTCGCGTCGCCAGGGGAGGCGATCAGCAGGGAGGATCCAGCCAGCACGCCGATGCTCTGGGAACTCTCGTGAGCGTTGTCACCGAGAGGTCCAAACGCCGCCGACCGGAAGTTCGCGGTGTTGCCGTCCTTCACATCGGCGTCTGCAAACACACCCCGGGCAACGGAACCTGCAACGTCGTCCGGTTGAGCCTGCGGAGAATCCGTCGCCTTCATCGGCAGATCGGCAACACTCGGCGCCCCCTGATCCTGAGTATCTCCGTCCGGCAGGCCCGGCAGGCTGGAACCACAGGAGCTTAAGCCCAGGCCAGCTACTGCCAAAACGGCCACCGACATACGGGTTGCGGTCTTTCGCAGCGTGGGTGTGTGCAGCAGGTTTTTCACCTTATTAAGGCTACCAGCCTTTCACTGCGCTACCGCGTTGGGTCTTTAGGTGTATGGTCTGTGTTCATGACAACAGAACTTTCGTGGGCACAGACGATTGTCCTTGCCATTGTGCAGGGGCTGACCGAGTTCCTGCCTGTGAGCTCGTCGGGGCATCTGCGCATCGTCTCCGAGCTCTTCTGGGGAGCGGACGCCGGTGCGTCGTTCACCGCAGTGATCCAATTGGGCACCGAGGCCGCCGTGCTCGTGTACTTCGCGAAAGACATTTACACCATCGCCAAGGGGTGGCTGATGGGCCTCACCGATTCCTCGAAGAGAGGCTTTGATTATCGGATGGGCTGGATGGTGATTGTCGGCACTATTCCTATTGGCCTGCTGGGCTACTTGGGTAAGGACTTGATCCGCGATTCCTTGCGCAATTTGTGGATCACCGCGGCGATGCTGATTCTGTTTTCCTTTGTCTTTATGCTGGCCGAAAAGATCGGAACGCATAAGCGATCCTTCGAGCAGCTAACCATGAAGGATGCTGTGTGGATGGGTCTTGCCCAGTGCCTGGCGCTGATCCCGGGTGTGTCCCGTTCCGGCGGCACGGTGTCCGCGGGTCTGTTCTTGGGCCTCAACCGTGAGGTTGCCACGCGTTTTTCCTTCCTTCTGGCAATTCCTGCCGTGTTGGCGTCCGGTATTTTCTCCTTGCCCGACGCCTTCAGCCCCGCATCCGGCGGCCAGTCCGCGAGCGGAGCGCAATTGCTGGTAGGCACCGCGATCGCTTTTGTGGTGGGGTATGCCTCCATTGCATGGCTGCTGAAGTTCGTGGCTAATCACAGCTTTGCGTGGTTTGCCGTCTGGCGCATCCCCGTGGGTCTGTTGGTGATGGGACTGCTGGCGTTTGGTGTACTCCAGCCCCTGTAGTTGTCCCATCAACAAGTTGCTGCCGTAGAATGTGACACATGCATTCGTGGCCTATTCCTGATGTCCCTGTACTTCCCGACCCAGCCCCAGAACTGCGTTTGTATGACACTGCAGATGACGCGGTCAAACCGGTCGATGTCTCGGGAGGGGACTCCGGGGAGGTGGGCATGTACGTGTGCGGTATAACGCCCTACGATTCCACCCACTTGGGACATGCTGCCACCTATCTGGCCTTCGATCTGGTCCACCGATACCTAACCACCGCAGGTCACTCCGTTCATTACGTCCAGAACATCACCGATGTGGACGATCCTCTCTTTGAACGCGCCGAGCGCGACGGTGTGGACTGGCGCGACTTGGGTACCGACCAGATCAACCTGTTCCGTTCCGATATGGAAGCGCTGCAGGTCATCCCGCCGCGAGACTATGTGGGCGCTATGGAGTCCATCGATGAAGTGGTAGAGATGACTCAGAAGCTCCTTGATGCCGGCGCCGCCTACCAGCTCACTGAGGATGAATACCCGGACATTTACGCCGACCGTCACTTCACGCAGCAGTTTGGCTACGAGTCCCGCTATGACCAGGCCACGATGGAGCAGTTCTTCGCTGAGCGCGGCGGCGATCCAGACCGCCCTGGGAAGAAGGATCCTCTGGATGCGTTATTGTGGCGGGCCCACCGAGAGGGCGAGCCGCAGTGGGACGCTCCCTTTGGCGCGGGCCGTCCGGGCTGGCACGTGGAGTGTTCCGCCATTGCCACCCGGCGCCTGGGCACGCCTTTTGCCATCCAGGGCGGCGGCAACGACCTCCGTTTCCCACACCACGAGTTCTCCGCCGCCCATGCAGAGGCTGCCACCGGCGAGGAGCGCATGGCGGGACACTACGTCCACACCGGCATGATCGCGTTGGATGGCACCAAGATGTCCAAGTCGCTCGGCAACCTGGTCTTTGTCCACAAGCTCACCGAAGCGGGACACGAACCGTCCGCGATCCGCTTGGGGGTGTTTGCCGGTCACTATCGTGATAATCGTGATTGGTCCGACGCCATCTTGGCCGCTGCGGAAGAGCGCCTGGCTCGTTGGCGTGGCGCTGTGAATGCCGTGCGCGGGGCTGGTGTGAGCGAGCAGGCTCTGGCTGATTCGCGGTCGCTCATTGCCGATGTCCGTGCGTGCCTGTCCGACGATCTGAATACCCCCGCCGCTTTGGACCGGATCGATCAGTGGGCTGAGTTGTGCCTTCAGGACGCAGGCCAGCACGGTGACCGCACACCGCAGACTAAGCAAGCGGAGCCAGCTGAGCAGGCTGCGGAGCTTGCCACCTCCGTGCGCACCGGACTGAATGCCCTGCTGGGGCTCAGCCTCTAGTGCCGGAGGAGCGCATGTCCACGAACACCCCAGACCAACGCAGCGCCGAAGGCCTCGCCACCGAGTTCATCTCCAACCTTCGAGCGCTGTCCACCGGAAGCTACCTGCGCCCCGAGGATAAGACCTTCTGGGAATCACCGTACCCAGAAACCGTGGTCGACCAGGCGCAGTCGATCCTGTCCCATATGATCGACGCCGCGCGCAACACGAACGGCACTGCCGCCGAGAACGCGGTATCGTCTACTCACGCGATTGCTGCCTCTGACGCGATCACGGTCCGCGTTCCCCACAGCACCCTAGAGCAGGACGAGGTGCGGCAGGAGCCCACGCCGGCGTCGAAAAAAATGATTGGACAGATCCAGCCCCACGTTGAGCAGTTGAAGCAGCTGTCGGATCAGCACCTCGGCGCGGTGCTGGACGTGGAGGAAATCGACGAGCTGGTGCAGATCGTCGAGGTGCTCGCCGAGGACAGCGGCGCGCAATCCTCGGTGGTGGGCGGACACGTGCGAGCGGTGTGCGAAGACTAGCCGCGCGGCTCACGCACACGAGCCAGCAGCAACCCCTGATTCACGGTTCCCACAGGTCCCCGCTCGTCGTAGATTCTGGTGACGGTGGTGCCCACGCCATCGGGACCATAGTTGGCCTCGGAAACATGGCCCACCCACTCGCCATCCGGCACGGCGTGCAGGTACACCGTCATGTCCACATTCATCCACGTCCACTCGCGCGGATCCAGAATCTGGTTCAGCCCGTTGGAAATATCGACCGTTTTCATCAGCCGCACCCACGGGCTATCCTCTTCGCCGAGCACAACCGGTAAATTACTGCGCGACCAGTAGACGTGGTGGATCGGGCTGTCAAAGTCCCAGTGATGCTTAATTGCCTGCTCAGGGCGGTCGATCTGCACCACGTCGATGGAGTCAATGTAGCCCGAGCGCCAGAACTCCGTGAACTGCTCCGCGCGCACTCCATGTTCGGGCCCGGGAATATCCTCGGCGACGTGGCGCACCAGATCTACCGTGGAGTCCGACTTAATCCACCAGCCTGTTCCACGGATAAACTCCCGACCGTCGGCATCGGTAATCACCGTTTCTATATAGCTGATGCGCTTGCCTCCACGTAGCAGGCGAGAGGTGCACGTCAGCTCGGAGAGGGGAACCGGGCCCAGAAGCTCCACGGTCATGCGGGAGAAGCGGCCGTGCACCATGTCCAGGCCGAACTGCTTCGCCGCCGCCTCAAGGTTCACGGCCACCAGCGCGGCTGGGGGAGAGCCGTGTTGGAAACCGCCGCCGCCCCACGGGCTCTCGGTGTGAACGGTGGGCAGAAACGTGGCGGTGAGGACCTGTTCGGCTTGATTGGCTGCGTCTGGGGCGGCTGCGCCTGAGGTGGCTGCATGAGGACTGTTGTTGAGGGAACTCTCTTGAGCCACGAAATAGGCCTGCTCAGCATTCTTGGGTTGTGACACGTTCGCTACCTTTCGCACGGGGTTGGTGTTGTAGTGGTGTTGTTTTGATCTTCTACATACATGTGACACTCCTCACCTTAGAAGCCGTTGGGCGCATTGTCTGCGATTCCCCTAAAATCGGACACATTATGAAGGCAATTGTGTGGGATATGGACGGAACGCTGGTGGACTCGGAGCCGTTGTGGGGGATCGCAACGTACGAGATGTCCGAGAAGATGGGTGCCCGCATCACTGAGGATGTCCGCGCACAGACAGTGGGGGGAACCACGGAGAACACGGTGCGCCTGTGTGCCACGTTCAACGACCTCACGCTCACGCCCGAGGAGGAGGCGGACTGGGCGCAGTGGATGTTCGACCGAGTCGGCGAACTTCTATCCAAGGAGCTGGAGTTCCGGCCGAATATCCCGGAGCTCCTCGCCGAAGCGAACCAGCGGAACATCCCCATGGCGCTGGCCACTAACACCACGCGATCCCTCACGGCGCTGGCGCTGAACACCATCAACGAGGACCATTTCCACTTCACCGTCTGTGCCGATGAGGTGGATGCCGGCAAGCCCGCGCCAGATCTATATCTCACGGCGGCAAAGGCCTTGGGCGTGGATCCTGGCGATTGCCTTGTGCTCGAGGATTCCACCGCGGGAATGCAGGCGGGCCTCGCGGCCGGGTGCCGTGTGCTGGGTGTACCCACGGAGGATGACGTGGCAATTCCGGACGGTGTTCCCACGGTCTCCGAGTTGGCGGGACAAAACACGCTGGCTGGAATGAGCATCGCGGATCTGGAGGATATGTTTGCGCGCATCGAGCCACTCGCCCCCAAAGCGGGAGGCATCGGCGCATCCTCATCGTGAGCGTGGCAGAATAGATGACCGTGAGTGATTCCGCGAAAAATTCCGAGCAAAAGACATTCGAGTCTCTGTTTGCAGAGCTGGCCAAGAAGGCACAGGAGCGACCTGAAGGGTCCGGCACTGTTCAAGCCTTGGATAACGGTGTCCATTTCCAGGGCAAGAAAATCGTCGAGGAGGCCGGCGAGGTCTGGTTGGCCGCGGAGTACCAGTCCGATGAGGAGTTGTCCGAGGAGATCTCCCAGCTGATTTACTGGTTGCAGGTTGTCATGGTGGGCCGTGGGCTCACCCCTGAGGATATTTACAAATATCTGTAATCCCCATCAAAGTTTTTAAGGAAACCACAGTAGATGTTGCGCGTTGCCGTCCCGAATAAGGGTTCACTGTCCGAAACTGCTACAGAGATTTTGAAGGAAGCCGGGTACGTCACCCGCGGCGATTCTAAGTCGCTCACCATCACCGATGACGCCAACGGCGTGGAGTTTTATTTCCTCCGCCCGAAGGACATTGCAATCTACATCGCCTCGGGTCACTTGGACATCGGCATCACCGGCCGTGACTTGGCGGCGGATACGCGCGAGGAGGTCGACGAGCTGCTGCCGTTGGGCTTCGGCGCCTCCACGTTCCGTTATGCTGCGCCGGCGGGCGAGGACTGGTCGATCGAGAAGCTGCAGGGACGCCGTATCGCCACCAGCTATCCGAATTTGGTGCGCAAGGATCTGAATGCCCGTGGGATCGACGCCACAGTGGTGCGTTTGGACGGCGCGGTGGAAATTTCTATCCGCTTAGGTGTGGCGGACGCTATCGCCGATGTGGTGTCCACCGGCCGGACGTTGCGCAAGCAGGGTCTGGAGCCTTTCGGTGAGGCGCTGTGCACCTCCGAGGCTGTTATTGTGGGCCGCAAGGATGCCCCGGTCACGGACGAGATGAATGTTCTGATCAAGCGCATCGAGGGCATCCTGCACGCGCGCACGTACCTGATGTTGGATTACAACATTCCGGCGGACAAGCTGGAGGAAGCATCCCAGATCACTCCTGGTTTGTCCGCCCCGACGGTGTCCCCGTTGGCGAATGCAAACTGGGTGGCTGTGCGAGCGATGGTTCCTCGCAAGGAAGCCAACCACTTAATGGACAGGCTGTCCGCCATGGGGGCGAAGGCCATCTTGGCCTCGGATATTCGTATCGCTCGCATCTAGCCTCAGCCACTCGGCCGTGCCGCGGCTTATCCGAAGGTGAAGGAGTGGATGCTCATGCCCTCGGGCACCTTCAGCACCACTCGTCCGGCCTCCGGGCTTTTCGTATCAATCACATTGATCGTCCCATCGCGGGAGCTGAGCTTCATCGCCGTGTCATTGACCTGAATCTTGCCAGGCTGCGGTGCCTGGGAGTACACCAGCTGCACGGTGGAGGCGCGGTAGTTGAGCACCACCCAGGCATCCTTGCCAGCGGTAGCCTTTTCACCATCCAGGGTCCATGTCCCACCCAGGGCATAGCGCTGAGTAGCAACGCGCTGTACCGCATCCTGTGCACTTACACCGGCGGCGAAGTCGTGCTGACCGAGGCTGTACTCCTGCTCAGGGTTCAGCGCCGTATCGAAGAACTGTGCGCGTTCCACACCAATGTAGGTCTCTGGATTGCGGCCCTGGACCAGGGCATTTCCTTTGTTTCCGCCGTGAATATCCTCCACGGGATCAGGAAGCTTCACACCGGGGTTGGCCTGCGTCAGCAGATCGCGCACCAACTGTTCGGTCTCTCCATAGGCACCTTCGCCCTCGTGGATCTGCCGGACCTTGCCCTGCGCATCGACCAGGTAGTGCGCCGGCCAGTACTTATTATTAAACTGCTTCCACGTGCGGAAGTCGTTGTCCTGAGCCACAGGGTAGTGGATGCCTTGCTCCTGCACAGCGCGAGCAACATTCTGGGCATCGTGCTCGAAGGCATATTCCGGGGCGTGCACACCGACCACCTCAAGGCCCGCGTCCTTGTAGCGGTCGTAGAGCTTCGTGACGTGTTCGTTGGCGCGCTGGCAGTTGATGCAGGCAAAGGCCCAGAAGTCGATCAGGGTGACGGTCTTGTTGGTCCGGGGATCGATCGGGTGATCCGTATTGATCCAGTTCGTCAGGCCTTTCAGCTCTGGCACCTCGCCGCAGTCTTGAGCAATATGAGCTGCGGTCATCCGGCAGTCCTCCAGGGCGCCGTGTCCGCCCGCACCCGTGGCATGACGCAGTGCGGATTGGGTGGATTCGTTGGAGTTGAACTTCTCCTGCGCCGTGGCCGTCCAGTCCGGCAGCGAACGCTGCAACGCGGCGGGTGCATCCAAAGCGATTGCCAGAGCCAGAACCATCACCAGCGCGCCCGCCGCCTGGCTGATGCGCGTGCGGTGCTTCCGCACAATCTGGGCGCGTTGGCTGAGCGCGGAACCGGCCGTCGCCAGGAAGAACAGTGGGGTACATGCACCCGCAGCAAAGCTGACGGTCAGGGCGATGGTTTGCCACCCAATGTCACCAGTAGCACCTGCGACGGTGATCGCGGCCAGCACAGGCCCAGCACAGGGAGCGTACACCAAACCTAGAGCCAAGCCCACGCCGAAGCCGGACCCGGAACGGCGAGTGAGGGCGTCGAGTTTCTTGGAATGCGGAAGGTAGGTAAAGGGGCGCTCCAGCAGCTCGCCCACGCGCGGGATAAACATACCCAACCCCACAAGCACCAGCAGAATCACGCCAGCCCAGCGCAACGTGGCCGTCGGCAGCCCCAGCGCGTGGAGGATGATAGTTCCCACCAACGTGGTGAGAGCGAAGCTTAACGCAATGCCCGTGGCCACCAACACGGGCTTACGCCGCTGATCCGCCGAGACGGCCAGAACAACGGGGAGCACCGGCAGGATGCACGGAGATACGCCCGTCACCAGTCCGCCGATAACCCCAATGAGAATATATTCCCAGATCACAGTAGTGTTTCTCCATTTCTTGTTCAGTGCTTCAGTGAGCGCGCATGGATTGTTTCGCGTAGCATTCAGCGCACCGGGCGCTGGCGTGTTAGTCACAGGCACTGTCATCAAGCACTACGGAGCGCTACGGCGTAGGGATTGTGGGGGTAGCGGAGAAGGGCTGAGCAGCACCGGAGCGGGGGCAGGTTTCACCCACCCCCGTAAAGAAAAATTAAAAAAGTTCAATCCACCCCACCCCTGGGCTCCGTATGGACTCATGAAGCCTCCGGAGGGAGCACACCCCTCGCGAGCTTTGTCTCACACAATGCCTCCACGTGAGGCGCCTACCGAAAGGACTACACAATGAACAATTCTGTCCACCGCACTGGAGTTCGCGTTCTGGCCGTTGCTGTCATGGCAACCGTTGGTTTGGGCCTGGCAGCCTGCAACGACAGCAAGGATGACTCCAAGATGGAGTCCAGCACCAGCTCCGAAGCTCCAATGATGAGCGAAAGCGACAAGATGTCCGACAGCTCCGAAACTCCGATGATGAGCGAGATGAGCGACAAGATGTCTGACAAGTCCGAGGAGGCCATGAAGGACAAGGACAACATGATGTCCGAGAAGTCCGACGAGCCTGCCATGACCGACAAGATGTCCGACAAGATGGGCGAGATGACCGAGAAAATGGGTGAACAGGCCGACAAGATGGAACAGAAATAGCCACAGTAGCGCTATTATCTGAATCTATGTCCTTATCCCCACCTACTCGCACGGAGCAGATGCCCTCCCTGGAGGATCTTCTGGTGCGCGTTCAACGTGGGGATAAGCATGCCTTTTCCTTGTTCTACGACGCCCTCGCGCCGCGAATCTTGGGCCTGTGCGTCCATGTGCTGCGTGACCGGGCTATCGCGGAAGAAGTGACCCAAGAGGTGTTCATTGAACTGTGGAACAATGCGTCCCAGTTCGATGCACGCCAGGGCTCCGCGTCCAGTTGGGCGTTTCGCTTGGCGCGCCTGCGATCCATTGATCGCTTGCGTTCCTGGCAGGCGAGCCAGCAACGCGATGATCGCGAGTACCGGCTAGATAGCGCTCGCGCGTACAGCTCGGTGGAAGATCAAGCACTCACGGCGGTCGAGCACGACCGTCTGTCGCATGCCATTATCGCTATTGGGGAGCCCCATTCCACCGCCGTCCGCCTGGCATACTTTGGTGGATTGAGCAGTAGGGAAGTCGCCGAGACCACTGGAGTGGCAGTGGGAACTGCAAAAACACGTATCAGGGATGGGCTGAAGAAACTGAAGGCAGCACTTCGCAGCGATGCTCAGGAAGGAGGAACGCGATGAACGCTTCTCGCAATGATTCTGATTATCCGTCCCCGCGGTCGCTCCGCAACTGGGATCCGGAGTTGGAGGAGCTCATCGGTTATTCCGTGACGCCCGTGGAGCCATCCGCTGAGTTGAAGGCATCCCTCTTCGACGCGCTTCCTGATCGTCAGGATCCGGAAGCGCACGCTGCAGGCGAGGAAGACTCCGCAGCACACGACCTCACAGCGCAGGATAGCGAGTCTGCTGGTGACGATCGGACGGTCGTCGACCTTGACAGCAGGAGGGCGTTCCGTGGGGCTCGATGGGCGGTGGGTGCCGCGGCGGCGTCGGTATTGCTCATCGTGGGAGGGACAACGATCTGGAGCCCTCAGGATACGGCGACCAACACAACCCAGCACGAAGCAGCGGGTGAGGTCATTCAAGGCGACGCGGCGCACGACGTCATGGATTCGATCATGGCGGCGCATGACGTGCGATCCACGTCGATCAACGCCGACGGGGCGAATCTGGACGTGGTGGTGTCCCACTCGATGGGCAAGGGCGGCGCGATGGTCAACGGCTTCTCCGCGGTCGATAAAGGTATGGGCGCACAAGTATGGTCCATCGACGAACACGGCCGAGCACGATCCGCCGGCGTGATCGCGCAAGAGCCGCACAGCGACGTCTGGATGCCTCTACCAGCAGATACGATGAGCGTAATGGTCACGGAAGAGCCCATCTCCGGCTCACACGAGCCGTCTGGCGAAATTTTGGCTGAGCAAAAACTCTAACGCTGTTAGGGTGGGGATACTAGCCAACACAACGAAAGTTAGGATCCCCGCAATGGCCGAAGACTACGAGGTAGGCACCTCACCCACATACCGAGCTCACCCCGGCGAGAAAGCAGGCAAGGGCCAAGATCAAGATTCCAGCGTGCGGCGCAACACCCCGCTGGTCTCCTCCACAGACATCGTCACGTCCGCGGAGACGCACTCTCTGGAAGCCCGCTCATCCAACAATTTCCGCACCGAAGAGGACCTGCTGGGGGAATTGGATATTCCCGTCGACGCCTACTACGGCGTGCATACCCTCCGCGCTGTCGATAATTTCCAGATTTCCCGAACCACCATCAACCAACTTCCCGAATTCATCCGTGGAATGGTCATGGTGAAAAAGGCGACTGCGCTAGCCAATAACGAGGTGGGGGCGCTGTCTGATGACAAGAAAAATGCCATTGTGTGGGCCTGCGACCAGGTGCTGGAGAACCACCGTGCCATGGATCAATTCCCCATTGATGTTTTCCAGGGTGGCGCGGGAACGTCCGTCAACATGAATACCAATGAGGTGATTGCCAACCTGGCGCTGGAATATATTGGCGAACCCAAGGGATCCTATGACGTGATTCACCCCAACGATGATGTCAATATGTCCCAGTCCACGAACGACGCCTATCCCACCGGATTCCGGCTGGGACTGCATTTCGCGATCGACCAACTGATTATGCATCTAGAGGGATTGCGGCGTGCTTTCGAGGCCAAGGGGCGCGAATTCAAACACATTCTGAAAATGGGACGCACGCAGCTCCAAGATGCAGTTCCCATGTCCTTGGGGGATGAGTTCAAGGCATTCGCAAACAACCTCTCGGAGGAAAAGCTGCAGCTCCAGCGAGCTCAGGCACAGTTGCGTGAGGTCAACATGTCCGGCACCGCGATCGGAACCGGGGTGAATACGCCTCCCGGATATCAGGATGCTGTGATCAAACACCTCAGTGAGGTCACCAAACTGGAGATTGTTCCCGCATCCGACCTGATCGAGGCGACCAGCGATACAGGTGCGTATGTCAACGCACATGCGGCAATG
The DNA here is from genome assembly GCF_024701495.1 of Corynebacterium sp. zg254. Lineage (NCBI taxonomy): Bacteria > Bacillati > Actinomycetota > Actinomycetes > Mycobacteriales > Corynebacteriaceae > Corynebacterium > Corynebacterium sp. zg254. The sequence goes on along the minus strand of NZ_WIAR01000001.1, from coordinate 87,174 downwards.
AAGCGGGTGGCGATGAAGCTGTCGAAGATCTCGAATGACCTGCGCTTGTTGTCCTCCGGTCCGCGTGCCGGGCTCAACGAGATTAATCTGCCTCCGCGGCAAGCAGGATCCTCCATCATGCCCGCCAAGGTCAACCCGGTGATCCCGGAGGTTGTGAACCAGATCGCCTTCAAGGTGTTCGGTAATGATGTGACCGTATCTATGGCGGCGGAGGCAGGGCAGCTTCAGCTGAATGTGATGGAGCCTGTCATTGCGCAGTGCGCCTTTGAGTCGGTGCGCTTCCTGGCTCGCGCGTGCACCACGCTGCGGACGCTGTGCGTGGTGGGCATCACCGCCAACGAGGACGTCTGCCGCGAGTTCGTCGAGAATTCTATTGGAATTATCACTTATTTGAACCCCCTGATCGGCCACCACAACGGTGATCTGATCGGTAAGGAGGCCGCGGCAACTGGCAAGTCAGTCCGTGAATTGGTGCTGGAAAAAGAACTTCTTGACGAAAAAACCCTGGATGACGTGCTCTCTCCTGAGAACCTATTGAACCCCCGTTGGCAAGGCAAGAAAAAATAGGAAAATTTTTTGCCAAAGGTATTCCCTTCCGTATGTAGTTTGATTTAAGATACCTTCCGTGAGGTAAAACTGGGGCTGAGCACCCGTTCAGCCCCAGCTCACACCGCTGATATCTAGGTTAGATTCAGCACGCTGAAGGGGGTTGCCATGACCACACCGCTTTGGGGAAAGCACGTGGTCACAGGAGTTGCCATCACCACACCGATGGCGCTCCTGGTGGCTGGGTGTGGGGAGGATGCTAAGTCCACCCCGCACCCAGCCCGGCAAGGCGTCGGCCTCGTCTCTCAACAAGACGGGGGCACGCGCAGCCTCGCTGCTCGAGCATCGACGCCTCAGCGCGATACTGAAGGGGAACACTGGTGGTCCGCGGATCCTACGGATCCGTGGGACACACCGGTGTATAAATCGCAGCGCTCCACCGGCAAGCCGCTGGCGCTGCAGCCACTGTTGGGGGATGAGATTAAGGAGGTACTTACAGAAGAACAGATCTGTGTGACCCGCAAGTTGTGGAGCGGCTCGAGGCCATCGGAATCGAGCCTGCTTCACAACTTCGGTTCAACACACCACAGGTCTGCATCTTCAGCTATGACTATTTTCAAGAATACTGAAGGGGGATCACTAAAGATGGATACTGAAGGGGGATCACTACACATGGATACTGAAGGGGGATCACTACACATGGATACTGAAGGGGAACCGGAATGATGCTCGAGTTCAGCCACGCTGATACGCGTTCCGTACTAGGAAGGATCAGCACCGCGACTCACAACGGTCAATGCGTTGAGAGCCAGCTGAACTGAGCTCATTAAAAGGAGGATGCCATGACCACAACGCTTTGGGGAAAGCACGTGGTCACAGGAGTAGCCATCATCATCTCGATGGCACTCCTGGTGACTGGGTGCAGCGCGGACACTTCGTCCAACTCTCACTCAGTCGGGCACAGCGTCAGCCCCGTCTCTCAACGAGACGGGGATGCGCGCAGCAACGCTGCTCGCGAATCGACGCCACAGAAAGATACTGAAGGGGACATCTGGTTTGACGCGGAACCCACGGATCCGCTGGACAAACTGGTCTATAGATCGCAGCGATTCATCGGCAAACCGCTAACGCTGCGAACACTAGAGGGAGAGGATCTAACAGAGGTCTTTAAAGGAAAACCAGACCTATGCGACCCACAATTTGTGAAACGGCTCGGAGAAATCGGAATCAAGCCCACTCCACATCTTTGGGAGAAAACACCACTATTACTGACATGCAGTCTGTGGGAGTATCCAGAGGACGTTGCTACCTACATCATTTCGAGGAACTACCAAGCAGGCGATATTTCGGAAGCAGCGTACCAGAAACTAGGGGAAGGATTATATAATCTAAACCCAGTTTTCGAGCAACTTTGCTGCGTCACCACTGGCTACGTAGCACCAGACATGTTTGAGTATTTTGCAATAGGCGACATGGGCATTTCCCGCCGCGAGGATCAGTGTCAGAAAGCGCTCAAGATTCGTCAGATCTTTAAAAATATTCAAGGAGGAACACTACACATGTACACCGAAGGAGAACCAGAATGATGCTCGAATTCAATCATGCGGACATACAATCCATACTCGAAAGAATCAGCACAGCCGCCAGCGAAATGGAAATCGCCCAACGTTGCTCAATTGCAACAGGAAAATTCACGCAATCTCCGACGCTCAACGCAGCCTTTGCCCAGCACGTGTCTACATTATTTGGCCAAGCAGGCGCGCTCTTTAATGTCGTAGAGAAACTATTCTTGGATGCACGATGGCTCCGATCTGTGTTTAAGGTCCACACCGAGGTGTTCGCCGAGCAAGAGGCTGGCTCCGCATTCGTCCTGAACCGGATCTACGATGGATCAGACCCATTCCTCAACATGGGACTGTCCAAAGTAATTCCACAACGAAATCTCGAACCGATTCACAATCTCGCCTACACAACGCCACCAGGAGTAGCAGAGGCAACTATGCCGCTCCAAGCCCTCATCGCGATGTTCACCTCGGATGACGCTGCACCGTTGATGGTTGCAGAGCAATGGCGTTCAGTAGGAAACCAGTTGGAGACAGCGCTACAGGACCTTCACAATGCCTCCACATCTATTGGGCTCAACTTGAAGGGGTTGTCCTTCGATGCTGCACGCAGTGCCATCCAGGACATCACGTCCATGGGAGAGATCGTGGTTGCGAACACCCGGATCATGGAGCAGTCGGTACGGCAGTTCCCTGTGGTTCGAGCAACTAACCTCTCTGCACTACAGGCAATTCAAGCCTCCACTGCGGCAATTCCCGAGCAAGCAGAACGGATCGCTGCCGAACAAGCTGCCGTAGCGACCTACGTCACCTCCACGCTGCAGCCCTCACTCGAGCTCGTGAAACCGCCTGTTGTCAATCTTGGAGTTCCGGTAGCCGGGCACACAGGAGGGGGTTCCCTGTCTGCCTACGCATCGGGCACTGCCAGCGGCCCAGTTGGTATCCATCACATCGGAGGCAATCTCTCGCAGGCCACCGCATCCGACGGCTCTCAGGCATTTGCTAGCCGAGCAGCGGACGCCGCTCAAGCCGCGGGGCATGGAAATGCGAACGCGGCGCAAGCAGCTACCGCTCCCTCCAACGCCCCAGTCCAGGTACCTGCTGCAGCAGCACACGTGAATCCGTCCGGGACGGTTTCCGCCGCTGGAGCTGGCGCTCACGCAGGAACGCCCACTCCCGCGATGGGACTCGGCGCCCACGGAGGAGGTCTCCACGCTTCAGGACAGGGACATGCCGTATCGACTCACGCTGCGAGCACTCACAACCTCACACATGCAATGGCACCCGTGGGACATGCCAACTCCCAGCTTGGAGTGCGCATGCACCAAGAGGGAGCAGCTCATAAGCAACCATCGTCCAACACTATGAAGGGAGCAGTATCTGGAAAGCCAGCGCCCACACCGTCCACGGGTATGGCGCCAACGCCAGGGTTCGGGGGCGCGCCACACAATCAGTTTGCCCAGCCAGGGCAGAGGTTTGGGTCACCGCGCCTTCCTCAGCTTCCGTACTCGGCGACCAACATGATGAACGGGCAGAGCGCTGGAATGATGAACGGCCAAGGTGCCTACACAGGCGCCGGTGGACAGGCTGGCGCAGGCGCTGGTGTTCGGGGTGGCACATCTGCCATGATGTCGCCCGGCGCGGGCGGGCCTGCTAATCGCTCTGCACTGTCCATGGGAGGCAATGGAGGTTCTTCCCGTGCTACATCTGGGTTCGGTGGCTTTGCTGGGGCTGGTATGGGTCGCGGATCGGGGTCTCAATCATCGGCTAACGCTGGCTCATCGCTGAAGGCTAACTCCGTAGTTCGGGAGTACTTCCTGCGGGAATTCATGGGGAAGCGGGAGACGAAGCGAACCGTCAATAGAGTGATCACGCGGGGCTAAAAACCCTCCGAGGCGGACCCCACTGATCGCTCGCCAGTTCATCTCACGGATCCGGGCCCCTGGCTCGGATCCGTTGAGTGCCTTTTGGTTAGAAGCCTTCTGGAGCGCCGGGGTATTCCGGCGGTGTCCCGTCAAAGGCGGGGCACAGCTCCTGGAAGGAACACCATCCGCACAGCTTGGACGTCTTAGGCTGGAAGTTTCCAGACCGGACATCCGCAGAGATCTGATCCCACAGGGTCCCCAGATCTCGTTCAAAGTAGTTCAACTCCGCAGGAGTGGGGGTGAGAATCATGTCATCGGCCACCTTGAGGTACATCAGCCGAAGCTGAGCCGGAATTTCACCCATCATGCGCCACCACACCAGCGCATAAAACTTCATCTGGAACAGAGCCGATTCCGCAAAGCGCGGGATCGGCTTCTTTCCGGTCTTATAGTCCACCACCCGGACAGCCCCGGACTCTGCTACATCAACACGGTCGATGAATCCACGCACGGGCACACCATTCGGCAACGTGAAGTCCACATACTTCTCGCACTCGTGCGCATCGAAGCCCTGCGGGTTCTCCATCCGAAAGTAACCCTTGACCAGCTCTCGGCATTCCACTAGAAAAGCCAGAGTGTCCTCCTCGGTATCTGGAACAAGCTCCATCAGTTCCGGCTCTTTGTCTGTCATCTTTGCCCATTCGGGCTTCAGCATCTTCACGGCCACAGGGTAGGTACGCTCGTCGCGCTGAAGCTGATGCAGATTCTCCAGGACAGCATGCACCAACGTGCCCTTCACCTGAGCGAGAGTCGAGGGCTCAGGCAACTTATCAATGGCACGGAACCTATACAGCAATGGACACTGCTTGTAATCACTCGCGCGGGAAGGGGAGAGAGCCAGCTTTGTTTTCACCTTCTCCACACTAATACATCCCACCCCAAGCCCTGTCTCCACTGCGCACGTAGGGGCGGTGTCTGAGAACGTCGACTCGATGAAAGGGTGATTTTCGTTTGCGCAGGTCAGAGAGTTTCGCAAAAATCTGGAGGCGATCGAGTCGACGTTCTCAGACACATCTGCTCATAGCGACGTCTTGGATGTGAAGAGAACCTGGATGGAGAGAAGGCTTGTATGTAAAGACGCCTTACATGCAGAGAAGCCTGCAGAAAACATCACACGAAAACTGCAGACAACATCACACACCAGCATCACAAAGGCAGGCCATGCTGCCGCCTGTGGCGCCTGACAAGCTGATTCGCGGCAGCACACAACAAGATCACCAGGAAGATCCAGGCCACGGAGGTCAGCTGGTAGTGGTGATACATCAAAGCACCCACAATCGCCCCGGTGGACAAAGAGATCCACAGCGCCAGATGCAGAATCCAGACCAAGTGCTTGCCGCCAAAGAACGCGTCCACGAAGCGTTGCCCCATCTTCACCAACGTGCCCGTCATATAGGTCAAGGGAATGGAGACTTCTCCATTGCGTTCAAACACACTGTTCATCATGCCGATACCCACGGACAAGCTGAGGATCGCGATGTGTTCCATGTCCGCCAGGATCAACAGCGTGGTGATCCCGAACACCGCTGTGATGCTCCACATCACCGCCTCGCGACCGCGGTACACATCCCACGTCCTGGTGCTCAGGCGGGTAATGAGCGCTCCAGTCATCACGCCGATCAGAAACAGGATGATGCACGAGCCTGCCAGCGTGGCCTGGTTCACGTTCCCTTCCACCAGGGACGTTGCCGAGCGCGTGGTGTTGCCGGACATGAAGGACAGGAACACGCCGCCAAGATGGATGAATCCCACCGAGTCCACGTACCCCGCAACGAAGGTAAGGGCCAAGGCTAGGATGCGTTCTCCCAGGCGGAAGTTGATCATCGGTTGTGTCCTTTACATGTCTGCTACATGTCAGCTGGTGTATACATGTCTGCTGGTGTATTCACCGACGGCAGATACTTTAGCGGTATTGCCTGGTCGTGGACAATACTTGAACCCGTGGATCGCCCCCGCCACCGCACGTCGAGGCCAGGACAACTAGGATCAGAGGGTACGTACTCTCTATCAGCGAAGGACTTTCCACCGTCATGGCTTATTCTGGACCTTTTCAGGCTGGCGATCGTGTTCAATTGACGGACGCGAAGCGGCGTCATTTCACTATTACGTTGGAGGAAGGTCAGAGCTTTTTCACGCATAAGGGCGAGATTAAGCATGACGAGATTATTGGCTCTGACGAGGGCACGGTGGTGACCTCGTCCACGGGCGCTGATTATCTGTGCTTCCGGCATCTGTTGGTGGATCATGTGTTGTCGATGCCGCGTGGTGCTGCGGTGATTTACCCTAAGGATGCGGCGCAGATTCTGGTTGAGGGTGATATTTTCCCTGGTGCGACGGTGTTGGAGGCGGGCGCTGGTTCTGGCGCTATGTCGACGTGGCTGCTGCGTGCGGTGGGCGAGCGGGGGAAGGTTATTTCTTATGAGATCCGTGAGGATCATTTGGAGTATGCCGAAAGTAATGTGCGTGAGTATTTCGGCGGCCATCCCGAGAATTGGGATGTGCGTTTGGGGGATTTGAAGGGCGTGACGAAGGCTGATGTGGGGGAGGTTGACCGTGTGTTGCTGGATATGTTGGAGCCGTGGGAGATGTTGGACACGGTGAAGGATGTTCTTATTCCTGGTGGGGTGTTTATGACGTATGTGGCGACGGTGCCGCAGTTGATGAAGGTGATGGAGGGGATTCGTGAGTTGGGTTGTTTCACGGAGCCGAAGGCGTGGGAGTCTTTGGTGCGTGAGTGGAAGGTGGAGGGTTTGGCGACGCGCCCTGAGCACCGGATGAATGCCCATACTGCCTTTTTGATTTTAGCCCGACGCCTAGCTGATGGTGTGACCGCGCCGCGCCCTCAGCGGAGGGCGCGGCGCTAGGCGTGGGTGCTACTGCCTGAGGTTTTTCGTTTTCGTAGTTTTTGCCGTTGTTTGTTCTGCTGATTTTTGACATTATTTTCTTCCCATTTGAGAGGGGTTGTACTCCACGATGACTGAGACTTTTCACAGTGACCCGAAGGATTCTTCGAAAGATTCTTCTTCTGAGTCTGAGGGACCGCATTCGGTTCGTGAGCTTCAGATCGCGAACCGGACGTTGGGTGCGCGTAATGCCAAATTGGTAGAGATGTTGAAGTCCAGCCGGGAGAAATTGGAGGAGATGAATAGCCGGCTGGAGGCGTTGGCGGAGCCTCCGAACACGTATGGAACGTTGTTGGAGGTGAATCCTAAGGGGTTGACGGCCGAGGTCTTTACGGCGGGTCGGCGTATGCGTTTGCAGGTGTCTCCGCTGGTGGAGCGGTCGAGTTTGATTCCGGGTTCGACGGTGCGTTTGGGGGAGGGCCAGCAGGTGGTGGAGGCCTCGGGCTACGAGGATTCCGGCGATGTTGCCCAGGTTGTGGAGATCGTGGGCGAGCGGTTGATTGTGGCCGATAAATTGGGCGAGGAGTCCGTGGTGAAGGCTGCGGGGCGTTTGCGTGAGGATGTGTTGAATAAGGACATCACGCCGGGCCAGTCCGTCATTGTGGATCGTAAGTCCGGGTGGGCTTTTGAGGCTGTGTCGCGCACTGAGGTGACGAGTCTGGCGTTGGAGGAAGTTCCGGACATTAATTACTCGGATATTGGTGGTTTGTCGCGTCAGATTGAGCAGATTCGCGATGCGGTGGAGCTGCCGTTTTTGCACCCGGAGGTGTACACGGAGTACGGTTTGCGGCCTCCGAAGGGCGTGTTGTTGTATGGCCCTCCGGGTAATGGAAAGACGTTGATTGCGAAGGCTGTAGCGAATTCTTTGGCAACGTCTGTGGGGGATTCGGATGTGAGCTACTTCCTGAACATTAAGGGCCCTGAGCTGTTGAATAAGTTTGTGGGCGAGACGGAGCGGCAGTTGCGTCAGATTTTTGAGCAGGCTCGGCGTGCGGCGAGTTCTGGCCGTCCGGTGATTGTGTTTTTCGATGAGATGGAGGCTCTGTTCCGGACGCGTGGCACGGGCGTGTCTTCGGATATGGAGTCCACGGTGGTTCCGCAGTTGCTGGCGGAATTGGATGGTGTTGAGGGGGTGGAGAATGTGATCGTTATTGGTGCGTCGAATAGAGAGGAGTTGATTGATCCTGCTATTTTGCGCCCGGGTCGTTTGGATGTGAAGATCCGTATCGAACGTCCCGACGCCAGCGCGGCGTGCGATATCCTCTCGAAGCATTTGACGGCGGATACCCCTATTCATCCTTCGCTGCTGGAGGAGTACGGGTCTCCTGAGGCCGCGGCGGAGGCTCTTCGCCAGGAGATTGTGCGCCAGGTGTTTATTCAGGACGATGAGCACCGGTATGTACGTCTGCACTTTGCCGATGGCACTGCCCAGGATTTGTATTGGTCCGACTTCCTCTCGGGAGCGATGCTGGCCAACATCGTGGATCGCGCGAAGACCTTGGCGGTCAAGGAGGCGATCGGAAATGCGCATGATGCTGCGTCGGAGTCGGGGGAGCGCGCCCCGCACGGTCTGACGTTTGAGCACATTACTGCGGCGGTCGCGAAGGAGGCTCATGACAATGAGGACCTTCCGGATACCACGAATCCTGCGGAGTGGGCTCGGATTTATGGCCATACGTCCAAGCGCGTGGTGGACATGTCTTTGTTCTAGGAACGGCTGAGTTAGAAGGGAAGTCCCATGGGGCGTCACATCATTGGTTCGGAAACGGAATACGGAATTGTGGCTGTGGATGATCCGGACATCAGTCCGATCATCACCAGCACCCAGGCTGTTGTTGCCTATGCGGATACTAGCGGCCAGGGGATTAACCGCCGAACGCGCTGGGATTACGAGAATGAGTCTCCACTGCGGGATCTTCGCGGTTTTGATTTGCGGCGTTATCGTTCGGGTGCGGCGCCGGTGATGGATCCGAATGCAATTGGTGCGGCGAATGTGATTACTGGTTCCGGCGCGCGCTTTTATGTGGACCATGCCCACCCGGAGTATTCCTCGCCAGAGACCACGAACGCCTATGACGCCGTGGTGTGGGATAAAGCGGGGGACGTGATTATGCACCAGGCAGCTCAGGCCTCGGGACAGGTGGACGGGCAGCCAGAGCTGAAAATCTACAAGAATAATGTGGATGGAAAAGGTGCGTCCTATGGCTCTCACGAGAATTATCTGTTCCCCCGCGACGTTGATGTGCAACGCATGCAGCAGGCATTGATTCCTCACTTTGTGACGCGCCAGATTTTCACCGGCGCAGGACGAGTGGGCCTGGGTGCCACAGGGGGCACGGAAGGCTTTCAGATTTCCCAGCGTGCGGATTACATCGAGACGGATATTTCCCTGGAAACTACGCTGAACCGTGGAATTATTAATACGCGAGACGAGCCGCACGCAGATGCCGATCAGTGGCGCCGTTTGCACGTCATTATTGGCGACGCCAACATGTCTGAAACCGCGGCCTACCTGAAGTTCGGTACGACCGCGTTGGTGCTGGCCGCCGTGCAACACGGTGCGGACTTTTCCGATCTGGCGCTGCTGGACCCGGTTCCGGCGGTTCAGCAGGTCAGCCGCGACTTGAGTGTGTCCGAGGAGCTGAAATTCTACGGCAATCGCTCCATGACTGCGATCCAGGTGCAGCGCGAGATCCTGTCCCGTGTGGAGTCCACGCTGGACAACGCGGGATGGTTCGGCGTTCCGATGGCTGAGGACGACGACCGCCAGGTGCTGCGCCTGTGGGCCCAGATCCTGGATGACTTGGAGCGCGACCCGCTGTCCACCGCAGATCGGCTGGATTGGACCGCGAAGCTGGCGCTGCTGAACGCTTACCGCGCTCGAGGTGTGGAGTGGTCGGATCCGCGGATGGCACTGGTGGATATTCAGTACAGCGATATTGATCCCGCTCGCGGGCTGTATTACGCCTTGGTGCGCAAGGGCCGTATGCGCACGCTGGTGTCCCAGAAGGACATCGATCACGCGGTGGTGTGCCCACCGCGTGATACTCGAGCCTGGCTGCGCGGGCAGCTGGTGGGCGCCTATTCTCAGCAGGTACTGGCCGCGAACTGGGACTCCATTGTGGTGGACACCCCGTGGCAGGACCATCAAGCCACCCGCGTTCTCCTGGACCAGCCCGTGGGCTTTACTCACCGCGAGGTGGGTGATTTGTTCCCGTGCTATTCGGCCAGCGCGCCGGCGTCGGACTCTCTGAGCCCCCTGGAGGAGGTAGTTCACGGCATCGCCGCGGCACAACCCACCAAGGTGGTCGGTGTGGGCTAGAGTACACTTGTGCTATTGGCGTGGAATAAACATGGGAAGGAGCGCACACCATGACGACAGGTGGATCTGGACAGGTCAACGCCGGCGGCAGTCGCGGCGATAATGACAGCATTTTTGACCCGAATTCCGTCACGGGTGGCCAGGAGAACCTGCAGGTTTCTGGCACTGACGATCTTTTGGATGAGATCGACGGATTGCTGGAAAGCAATGCGGAGGAGTTTGTGCGCTCCTATGTTCAAAAGGGCGGGCAGTAGGAATCTCTGAGCCTGTGTCCCCTGAAGCTGTGTCCTCTGTATCTGTATCCGGCGCCCACATTCGGCGAATCATGGGTGTAGAAACCGAATACGGCATCACGAATGTGCTAAATTCTTCTCGCCGACTGGGCCCGGATGAAATCTCGCGTCAGCTGTTTGCGCCGATTGTGGAGCAGCATCGGTCGTCCAACATCTATGCGGATAACGCCTCCCGGCTGTATTTGGACGTGGGCGCTCACCCGGAGGTTGCTACGGCGGAGTGCGACTCGCTGCATCAGTTGATCGCGCACGACCGCGCGGGCGACATGATGGTGCACGACCTGGCCGTGCGCGCGGAGGAAGCCTTGGCGGCTAAGGGTGTGGGCGGGTCCGTGTACCTGCTGAAGAACAACACGGATTCCTTGGGCAATTCCTACGGCTGCCACGAGAACTACCTGGTGGGGCGCGACGTGTCCCTCAAAGGTCTGTCCCGCCAGCTTCTGCCGTTTCTGGTGACGCGCCAGCTACTGTGTGGCGCCGGCAAGCTTGTCACGCCCTCGATGGGGACCCTGAACGACCAGGTGGAGGCCGGCTTCAGTATGAGTCAGCGCGCCGATCACATGTGGGAGGGTGTATCCAGCGCCACCACGCGGTCGCGTCCGATTATCAATACTCGCGATGAGCCGCATGCGGATTCCTCTCGCTACCGGCGCCTGCACGTGATCGTGGGAGACTCCAACATGTCGGAGGTGACCACGGCCCTGAAGATCGGTTCCACACTGCTGGTGTTGGAGATGATCGAGGCTGGCGTGGCGCTTCCGAACTTCGAGATGGCCAATGAGATTCGCTCTATCCGCGACGTCTCTCGTGACTTCACAGGCACAGTGGAGCTGAACCTGCGCGGGGGCGGGGTAGCCACACCGTTGGAGATCCAGCGTGCGTTCTTGGATGCCGCGCTACGCTGGCTGAAGGACCGTCCGGAACCTGAGCAGGATGAACACGGCCGGTGGCTGGGAACTCCTGCCGAACAGTTGCTGCCGGTGGTGGATCTGTGGGGCCGTGTTCTTGACTGCTTCGACAGCGGAGATTTCTCTCCCGTCGCCACCGAGGTGGACTGGGTCATCAAGAAGACACTCATGGACCGCATGGCCGAGCGCAACAATCTGGATCCTGTCGATCCCCGCCTGGCGCAGGTGGATCTGACCTATCACGATATTCACCCTGATCGCGGTCTGTTCCATGTCCTCGCCAAGCGTGGGTTTGCCAAGACTTTGCTCACACAGGAGGAGATTCGGCATGCGCAGGCCCATGCGCCGGAAACCACTAGAGCGGCTCTGCGTGGAGCGTTCTTAAGGGCTGCTCGCGATAACAATGTGAGCATCACGGTGGACTGGACCCGGCTGAAAATCAACGGCGAAGGCGGCTGGGAAACGATGCTGGGTGATCCTTTTGCCCACATCAATAGCGATGTGGATGAAATGGTGCTGAGCATGTGTAGTTTCGGCGCTCAGGATTCGCACTGTAAAGACTGCGGCTTGGATTTCGAAGATAAGATCAGTGGAATCCTCAACGGCGGCGGCAATAAGGTGTGTCTGCGAACCCCAACGCATTTGGACCTGTCCTAGGCTGGAAGAACTCATGAAAGCTAATCAGCCTGTCGCTGTGACGTGGGAAGAGGGCGCTGAGCGCCTCTTCAACCTGGTTATTGCGTTGATTAATTATGGTCCCCGCAGCGTGACCTGGATTCTGGAGAATGTGGACGGCTATAAGCGCCCGGCGCGCGAGGTCAACCGCCACACCCAGGAGCAGATGCTGCGTCGCGATCGGGCCACGTTAGCGCGGGCGGGGGTGCACATCACCACCACGCTGACAGAGGTGGAGGATGACTCGTTTGCCGTCTCGGGCCGTTCGTCGCGCAAGGAATCTGTGTGGAGCATTAGCCGCGAAGATTTTGAGCTTCCCGATATTGAATTCACGGATGCCGAGGCTGAGGTCATTAGTGCCGCGGGCCTGTGGGCTCATTCCAAGAATATGAGCACGGCAGCGCAATCTGCGTATGCGAAATTATCCGCGCTGGGAATAAGCCGCACAGATTCCTCCATGGTGTTATCCAATGTTCCGGATATGACCACGCTGGATGCTGACAGTCTGGATGCGATGTTCCGGGGGCTGGATGAGCATAAGGTTATCGAGTTTTATTACTACCCGTCGCTGGTTGAGGAGCCGGTGGAGCGCCGTTTGGAACCATGGGCCTTCGGCGCCATCGGCGGGAAGATGTACCTGACGGGTTTTGATGTGGATCGCGGCGCGCAGCGCACGTTCCGCCTGTCCCGGATTGACTCTATCGAGGTCACGGACACTCCCGGCCAGCAGGAAGTGCCTGGGGGCACGCCGATGGAACTGATCGAACAGGGACTGGCCCGCACGGGTCAGCGTGTGACGGTCACCGTGGAGTTCCCGGGCCCCGGTGCGCAAGAGCTCAAGGCGATGTGCAATGACGACGGCACAATCGGCCCGATCGATCGGGATACGATTGTCCGTGCTGCGGCAAGTTATGCCCCCGACGCCGTGGTCACCGCGCCGCCTGATGTCGTCGCGGATGTTGTGGCGTTGCTGACGCGGGCTGCGGGTAAGGAGCAGGCATGAACCCGAAGTTGACGATGCAGCAGCAATTCGAGCGTTCGTTGACGTTGTTGGCGTGGTTTCGGAATCATCCGGATGCGTCGTTCCTGCGCGCCTCGCAGGAGTTGAACATTTCTGTTCCTCAGATTCGTCATGAGCTGAGCAAATTGATGTTGTGCGGCCTGCCGAATTCTAAGGACACGGGCTTCCTCATCGATATCAATATTGGCCGGACCAGCGCCTCGGTGATGCAGGATGCTGGGTTGTCGAAGCCTCTCAATCTGTCGGTGATGGAGGCTGGGGCATTGCTGCTCAGTCTGGAGGCTGTGCGCAGCACGCTACCTGACCACCGCCATGCTGCGGTGGATTCCGCGGTGGCAAAAATCAAGGCTCTCATGCGAGGGGAGAGGGCTGCGCTGACCGCGGCCGGCGTCGAACAGGACAACGCGGAATCGGGCACCACGTCGCACGGGCCGCTGACCGGATTGGCGCAGGACATGTCCCAGGCGGTTGCTCAACGCAGCCTGGTACGGTGCGAGTACCGCTCCCTGCATTCGGATACATTCAGCGCGCGGGTTCTGGTGCCGGATCACCTAGGTCTCATTGAAGGCACCACATACCTGTGGGCCCGCGAGGTAGACGACGAGGGGCGCGCGGCGCTGACGCACAAGAAGTTCCGGCTCGACCGCATGGAGCACGTAGACATCGACACCGCGGGCAGCGCCGACTTCGCAGGCCTGCGCAAGGCTCCGACCATCGACCCGTCCGACCCCTTTGGATTCGACGCCACCAGCACCCCGGACGCCTGGGCCAGCCTCGAGTTATCTCCACAGGCGCGATGGATGCTGGAGTATTACCCCATGTGGCAGGAGACCCCCGATACCCAGGATGATGGCAGTTCGTCGATCACGGTGGCCTTCCCCAATACGGGTGTGTGGCTGGAGCGTTTCTTGGTGGCAAATGCAGAGCGCATCACGCCGATAGCTCCCGAAGGGCTGGGAGACCGGGTGCGTCAACGGGCGCTTCGTGGCCTTTCGGCCTATAGTCAAGGGGACAGCTAGTCAGCACGCTGTTCCTATACGTTGCTTGTACGTTGTGCGTGCTGAGTAGACATTCCGCTTAATTGTTCTAGGAAAGGCTTGTGGTCACATGTCCTTGGGTCCATGGGAAATTATCCTGATCCTTCTGGTCATCTTCCTGCTATTCGGAGCCACGCGGCTTCCCAACGCCGCCCGTTCGTTGGGGCGCTCCATGCGCATTTTCAAGTCCGAGATGGACGAGATGAAAAATGACAAGAATGCTGCGAATTCCACGCCGAATAACCAGGCGATCACGGACCAGGCTGCTCAGGCTCCCCAGTCCCCGCAGGAGCAGCAGTTGAATCAACAGGCTCAGCCGCAGGTTGATCCCCAGGTCGCTCCTCAGCCTGAGGCCCAGAATGTGAACAAGCCCGAAGGCGATGCTCGTTAAATCCAATGACGTCTTTTGATTCGCAGCAGGCACCTCTTCAGCAAGGGGTTGCCAATCAGGCGATGAACTCTCGGCGGAAGTTCCGGCGCACGAAGAAGCCGAAGAACCCCAAGGGAGAGATGCCGATTCTGGAGCATCTCGAGGAATTGCGGCGCCGCCTGTTGGTGGCTCTGGCCGCCATTGCCGTGGGGACCGTGCTCGGCTACATCTGGTACGACACGCACATTGGCCCGATCCCGCACGTGGGAACGATCCCGAGTTTGGGTGAGATTCTTCGTGGCCCGTACTGCTCGCTGCCTCCCGAGGCGCGATTCGGCGCCTCCGATGGCGAGTGCCGTCTGTTGGCGACCGGCGTGTTTGAGATGTTTGTGCTCCGCTTCAAGGTGGGCGCCCTGGCGGGGCTGGTATTTTCCTCACCGATCTGGCTCTCCCAGATTTGGGGGTTCATCACCCCTGGCCTGCAGAAGAATGAGAAGCGCTGGACGCTGATCGTGGGTACCGTCGCGGGCACCCTGTTTATGATCGGCGCGGTGCTGGCGTACTTCGTACTGGCATTGGGTCTAGAGTTCCTGCTGACGATCGGTGACGAAGCGCAAATCTCCGCGCTGAATGGTGAGCGCTATTTCAGTTTCGCGATCGGCCTTCTCCTGGTCTTCGGCGTGAGCTTTGAGGTTCCACTCATCACCGTGATGCTGAATGTCGCCGGGGTGCTGAGCTACGAACAGCTAAAGGAAAAGCGCCGATACATCATCGTGTTGCTGTTTATCTTCGCTGCCTTCATCACCCCTGGCCAAGATCCAATCTCGATGGTGATTTTGGCGCTGTCCCTGTGCCTGATGATGGAGATCGCCACGCAGATCGCCCGCCTGAATGACAAACGCCGAAAGAAAAAGGCCGCAGAATGGCTCGCCGTGGATGATGAATCCGCCTCCACCATCGACGCCGCCGCGCCTGTCACCGGTTCCAGTGGGCCTGTGGCCCCAGCTGAACCTGTCCGTGCATCCAGCGATCTATCCACGGATGATATTGAGCCGGCCCCTGCGCCGCGCAGCCGTAGCGGCGCCCGACCACAACCGAGCAAGTACCCTCATCAGAAACCCGATTCGGGTCAGCAGGGTGGAGGGTCCTATTTCGACGACGTCCTCTAAACCCGTGCCGTGCCCCTCCTGAAGGAGAGATTGTGTCTGACGTGCAGCAGTTTGCCGCAAGTTATGATTTTCACTTAGATGACTTCCAACTAAACGCCGCCCAGGCCATCGCGGAGGGGCGCGGCGTTTTGGTCGCTGCCCCCACGGGTGCCGGCAAAACGATCGTGGGGGAGTTCGCGGTATACACCGCGTTCCACAATCAGGGGACGTGTTTTTACACCACCCCGATCAAGGCTCTGAGCAACCAGAAGTATCACGATTTAGTGGCGCGCTACGGTGAGGACAACGTGGGTCTGCTGACCGGCGATGTCACGCTCAATGGGGACGCACCCATCGTGGTAATGACCACAGAGGTGCTGCGCAATATGATTTACGCGGACTCCGACCGCCTCAGCACCCTCACCCACGTGGTGATGGACGAGGTGCACTTTCTGGCCGATCCTTCGCGAGGGCCGGTGTGGGAGGAAGCGATCCTCAACCTCGACCCGCGGGTGATCCTGGTGAGCCTGTCGGCCACGGTGTCCAATGTGGAGGAGTTCGGTGGGTGGCTCAGCACCGTCCGTGGACACACGGACATCATCATCACGGAGAAACGTCCCGTTCCACTGAATCAGTTCATGATGGTGGGCCGCCAGATTGTTCCGATGTTTGAAACGCGCGGGCAGGCGGAGCAACAGCAGCACCTCGGTGCGATCAACCGGGCTGTCATCGCGGCAGCAGCCAAGGCCGAGGAATCCGGAAAGCGACGCGGCACGAAGCGCTCGGACGCCGTGCTGCACATGGCTAACGCAGGCATGCTGCCGGCCATCTACTTCATTTTTTCCCGCGTGGGCTGTGACGCTGCCGTCAAGCAGCTGCTGGTGGATCGGGTGGACTTCACCACGGATCGCCAGCGAGCCGAGATCTTAAAGACCATTGACGCAGGCGTTCAGGGTTTGACCGAGGAAGACCTCAATGTCCTGGGCTTCCGCCAGTGGCGCAGAGCCTTGTCCCGGGGCTTCGCCGCGCACCACGCGGGCATGCTGCCGGCTTTTCGGCACATTGTTGAAGACCTGTTTTCCCGCGGGCTGCTGAAAGTCTGCTTCGCCACGGAAACGCTGGCGCTGGGCATCAACATGCCCGCGCGCTCAGTGGTGTTGGAGAAGTTGATTAAGTTCAACGGGGAAGCCCACGTGGATCTCACTCCAGGTCAGTACACGCAATTGACAGGGCGCGCTGGGCGTCGAGGAATTGATACGAAAGGCAACGCGGTGGTCCTGTGGTCGCAGGGCATGGACCCCTACGCGGTCGCCGATCTGGCCTCCACGCGCACCTACCCGTTGGATTCCACCTTCCGGCCGGGGTACAACATGGCGGTCAATCTCATCGCCACGAAGGGGTTGGAGGCAAGTCACCGGCTGCTGGAGCGCTCCTTTGCGCAGTACCAGGCCAACAGCTCCGTGGTGGAGCGAGCCGAGCAGTTGGAGAGGCGCCGGCGGGAGCTGGCGGCCGATAAGCACGAGCTCCAGGAGCTGCTGGAGGATGTGTCCCCGCATCTGGTCGATGAGTCCCTGCTGAACTCCGACGGATCGATGAACCTCGACCAGGCGCTTCAGGACGTGCTGGAGTATGCGGAGAAGCGCCGTGAGCTCTCCGCCAAGGAACGCCACGCAAAGCGCTACGCCCGGGAGCACTCGGCGAAGGAGGTGCTTCGCCTGCTCCAGGGCCTGCGGGTGGGCGATGTGATTGCCTTGCCCACCGGCAAAAACCCGTTGATTGCGGTGGTGGTGCGGGCGGATCACAAGCCGCATAACCCGCGCCCGACGATCATTACGGAGGAAGGCTGGGTGGAGCGGATTAACGTCGACATGTTCGGCAACACTCCGCTGATTATCGGTTCGATGACGCTGCACAAGGGTGTGGAGCGCAACCCGAAGCGCCAGGCGCGCAGCGTGGCTTCTCACTTACGCAGGCTCCCGGTGGAGCGCCCTCGCAAGCTGAAGGCGAAAGCCCGCGGAGGGTCGATGGAGGTGGCGAAGGCGCGCGATGAGGTACACAGCCATCACGTCCACCTATGGCCCGCCCGCGAGGAGATCGCCCGCGCCGCGCAGACCTATCTCAAGTCCCAGCGCCGAGTGCAGTATGAAGAATCTGTGAGTCCGGAATCCACCGATTCTTTGGCGTCCCAGTTCAACCGCATTCTGTCCCTGCTGGAGGAGTTGGATTATGTGGAGCTGGATCGCGATGGCACTTCCACGCCCACGTCGGCGAGGATCACGGTGGAGGGGGAGCGCTTGGCGCGGATTCACCATGAGTCCGATCTGCTGGTGGCCCAGTGTTTGCGTCGCGGTGTGTGGGACGCGCTGGATCCGGCGGAGCTGGCCGCGGTGGTAAGCGTGTGTGTGTTTGAGAATCGCCGTGAGACCGGAGGGCAGATCGAGTTGCCCACGGAAGCGTTGGAGACCGCCATTGATCAAACGATCCGCATTTATAACGAGCTGTCTACCGACGAGGAGCGGCATGATCTGTCCGTCACTAGGGTTCCGCAGTTGGGTTGCGCCACGGCATTGCACCAGTGGACGGCCGGCGCGCCGTTGGAGTATTGCCTGATGGCGGCGGAAGCGGCTGGTGCGTCGCTCACGCCGGGTGATTTTGTGCGCTGGTGCCGCCGGGTGATTGATCTGCTGGAGCAAATCAAGCACACTGGATACTCTGCCGAGGTTAAGGCGGCCGCACGCAAGGCTGTCGCCGCCATCAATAGAGGAGTTGTAGCTCTCGATGAATCCTAACGTGAAGAGCCCGAGCGCGAAGAAGATCGCGATATTCGGCGCAACCAGTGAGATTGGCGGGGAAATCGCTCGCCGTATGGCGCCAGGCCAGCATCTTATCCTTGCTGGTCGACGCCACAGCGCGCTGTCCGAACTGGCCCGCGACCTAGAAGAACTCGGTGCGGCGGCAGTGGAGTGCGTGGACTTTGATGCGATGGACACCGACAGCATGAGCGCTGTCCTTGACCAGATCGAGGCCACGGGCCCCATCGATACGGCTCTGGCGATGTTCGGGGTTCTGGGCGACCAGAGTGCGGCGGAGGACGGTGGGGAAGAGGTCTACCGGATTCTCCACACCGATTTCACGGCGCAGGCGGTGTTGCTGACCGAGCTGTCCTCCCGCATGAAGCGGCGCGGGCGCGGCATCCTGGTGGCGTATTCGTCCATCGCGGGTGCCCGAGTGCGTCGACCAAATTATGTCTATGGCTCGGCCAAGGCCGGTTTGGATGGGTTCTGCCAGGGCATGCAGGATGCGCTGGTGGGAACGGGCGTGAGCCTGATCATCGTGCGGCCTGGTTTTGTGATTGGCCGGATGACCCAGGGGATGGATCCCGCTCCGATGTCCACCACCCCTGATGTCGTGGCGGACGCCACGGTGGAGGCGATTGCGCACAGCGAAAACCACCCGGGTGCTCACGGAGATGTGTGGATTCCCCGACGCCTGAAGCTGCTCGCGCAGATCATGCAATGGGTACCCCGGTGGCTGTGGCGACGGGCACCTCGCTAGGCAGCGCCTCTCTCAGGCGCTGACACGCTTACACGTGAGCGATGTTAAACACCAGCGTGCGGAGCATGCCGAGCAAGGCGAACGCGGCGGAGGCTGCGAACACGCCCAGGGAGAACTTCAGGAGGAAGTCCTTCACGGCGTCACCCGTATCGAGGCTGGACTTACTGTTCGGTGAATCGTCAGCACCCTGTCCCGTAGTGGTGCCCGTTCCCGGCTTCGGAGGGTTACCCTGACCTGGGGTTGGAGAGTTAGTGGCAGCAGTCGAGCTTCCAGGGGCTTCTGCCGCGTGTGCCGTTGCTGGGGCAACCAGTCCGGAAGACAGGCCCGCGGCCAGTGCCAATGCGATAATTCCACGGCGCTTCATTGTGTAGTTCCTCACTCAAGTGTCTCAATGGGATAACGTTTGTTCGATCAGCGAGCTGTCGCTGACAGATCACTCATGTAAGCGATTAGAATGGTGTCTTTGTTACCACTTCACCAAAGTTTTTTGTTTCTCTACTCAAAACGCGCACATCTTTTCAAGGAGACTACATGCCCTATGTGCCCCTGGCGTACCTGATCGTCGAAGCCCTCGCTTTCTACCTCGTCGGCAAGTGGATCGGTTTCGGGTGGACGGTCCTCCTGCTCGTGGCGCTGTTCGTGGTGGGAATGTTCCTTGCAGCTCAGCAGATCCGAGCCATCGCGGTCCGTGCGCTCAACCGCACGGAGCAGCCAGGAAAACTCACCGCTGATGCCGCGCTCTCAGTGGTGGGAGCACTGGCCGTGGCGCTGCCGGGACTCGTGACTTCCGTGCTGGGCGTGCTTCTGCTGATCCCCACCACCCGTGCCATCGCCCGGCGGATCATGGGCAGTGCCGCTAGGGCGGCACTGGCCCGATTCGGCGGGTCCGCCTTCGTCACCGCTACACGTTACGGTGCTCCCGAGGCTAGCAACCGCATCCCCGGCTGGGGAGAAGTGATCGACCACCGCGACGACGAATTCGATGGCAACTCGAACACCCCTGATCGGCGCAATGACATCTAGGGCACGATCTCAGGCCACCACGAGGAGCTCCGCGGCCAACTCACACCACACCACGCGCACCACAGCAATTGCGCTGTATCTTCTGCGCGCGCTCGCCGCCGCGTTCAGTGGAGTCCTGGTGTTTCTCAGCTTTCAACCCGCCGGACTGTGGTGGGCCGCACCGGCGGGCTTTGCGCTGCTATTCCTCATCGTCACGCCACGCAATGCCCGCAGCCTCGCCTGGATTCATGGCCTTACTCTTTACGGGTTCCTGCTGCCGTGGGTGGGGGAGTACGTCGGCGCCATCGCCTGGATTGGATTGGCTCTTGTCCAATCGCTCTACTCGTTCCTCTTCGGCTGGGGACTGCGCAGTCTGCTCGGCTGGAAGAAACTCCAGCACTCCCTGCTTTCAGCAGGGGCGATAGCTGCTTGGTTCGTCGCCACGGAGTGGCTGCGTTCCTCCTGGCCCTTCGGTGGATTCGCATGGGGACGTATCACCTGGGGACAGGTGGGTGGTCCTCTCGCCTCGCTCATATCCTTTGGCGGTCCAGCGCTGGTCACGTTCGCGGTGGTGTTGGTGGGCGCGCTGTTGGCGTCGTTGATCAACATCCTCATGCGTGCGGCGACGGAACGGGGGCACGCACGTCGGCATTCGCCCTTCCTGCCCAGCTCCCGGCCGCTCGCCCCCATCGTCGCGTTGGCGGTGATCGCGGTGATCAGCGTCTGCGCGTATTTCTCGGACGCTGTTCTGCCAGAAACGGACGAGCAGCCCGCCGCCTCCACCATCAGCATTGCAGCAATCCAAGGAAATGTTCCGCGCGCAGGGCTGGACTTCAACACCCAACGACGTGCAGTGCTCGATAACCATGCCGCTCAGACAGGAAAGCTGGCCGAAGAGGTGCGGCAGGGAACGGCCCCTCAACCCGACCTGGTGCTGTGGCCGGAAAATGCCTCCGACATCAACCCCTATGTCAACGAGGATGCCCAGACCATTCTCAACAGCGTGAACCACGCGATCGGTGCCCCGATTCTGCTGGGCACGGTGACTCCCGAGCACAACCGGATGGTGGTGTGGACCGAGCAGCAGCCAGCGGACACGCACGACAAGCGCTTCCTGCAACCCTTCGGAGAGTACATGCCCCTGCGGGACCTCCTCAGGCATGTCAGCCCGCTGGTAGATCGTGCCGGCGACTTCAAGCCTGGCCACGGCAACGGGCTGGTGCACATGACTCCGGAAAGGGGAGAGAATCAGGGCCAGGAGATCCCCATCGGTATCGCCACCTGCTACGAGGTGGCCTTCGATGAGGCATTCCGAACCTCCGTGCGTGCCGGTGCGCAACTGCTCACCACGCCGACGAACAACGCCACCTTCGGGTTCACCGACATGACCTATCAGCAGCTGGCCATGAGCCGGATGCGAGCCATTGAATACGACCGCGCGATCATCGTCCCTGCCACCAGTGGCGTGTCCGCAATCGTGGATCACGACGGACGAGTGGTCCAGAAATCGGGACTGTTCCAGCCCGCGGTCCTGCAATCGTCCGTGGAACTGCGAAACACGATCACTCTGTCAGCAGTTGTAGGTCCTTGGGTAGAATGGATAATATGTGCCGCTGGTGCACTGTGTGCTGTCCTTGGACTATTCCTTGCTGAAAAGCCTCGCCCCACCCGCACTCGTGTGCGGAAGCGAACCCGGCGCAGCATACACTCCCGGTGACAACGGACTACCTAGCGGAGAATAGAAGAAAGGTTTATCCCCACACATGGCAAAGCTGAGCGATAAGACACTTGTCATTATCCCTACCTTCAACGAACGCGAAAACCTCCCGCTGATCATTAACCGACTGCTGACCGCAGAGCCGGAGCGTGTGAATGTTTTGGTCGTCGACGATAACAGCCCTGATGGCACCGGCGAGGTTGCCGAGGAACTGGCATCCAAGGATGAGCGCATCAAGGTCCTGCACCGCGAAGGCAAAGGCGGACTGGGCGGCGCGTACATCGCAGGATTCCGCTGGGGCATCGAGCACGACTACGAAGTGCTGTGCGAGATGGACGCAGATGGTTCCCACAGCCCTGAGCAGCTGAACCTGCTGCTGGACCGCATCGATACCGGCGCAGAACTGGTCATCGGTTCCCGTTACGTCAAGGGCGGCAAGCTGGTGAACTGGCCGGTCTCCCGCCAGATTCTCTCCCGCGCAGGAAACGTATACGCATCCATCGCGCTGGGCGCCGGCCTGTCCGACATCACCGGCGGATACCGCGCCTACCGCACCGAGGTGCTGGAGGCCATGGACCTGGATGCTATTGACTCTGCCGGATACGTTTTCCAGGTGGACCTGGCGTGGCGTGCAGTCACCATGGGATTCGACGTTCGCGAGGTGCCCATCACCTTCACCGAGCGTGAAATTGGCGACTCCAAGATGAGCGGAAACATCATCTCGGAGGCCATGCTGAAGGTCACCAAGTGGGGAGTTGCGCACCGCGCATTCCAGGTGAGCCAGTTGGGCAAGGAGTTCTGGCGTATCGGTTCCGGCTCTGTGAAGTCCATGTTGAACAACTAGGGCATCGCTTCAGGACTCAGATGCGATGAAACCCCTCCGGCCTGTTATCTCAGGCGGGAGGGGTTTTCTACAGGTCGTGCGCGTGTATCGCTCTGTGCAGCGATGCTTTTGAGATGCCTTGAGTGCGCTGCGTGTCCTAGCGGGAGGATCCTGACTCTTGTTCCTTCAGCAGCTTCACGGCATTACGACGACGCTTGCGCAGAAGCTCCAAACGCTCATCCAGGAGAACTTCCAGCTCTTCGATGCTGCGGCGCTCGCACAGCATGTCCCAGTGGGTACGTGGTGGCTTCACAGGCTTGGATTCCTGGCCATCGCCTTCCACGAGCACACCAAGCTGGCCGTTTTTACACATCCACTCTTGAGGGATTTCCGCATCATCGGCGAAGGGAACTTCGTAGACCTCGCCATTGTCGGTGCGGTACTTCACCATGCGGCGTGGAGCCAGGTCGTGGTCGCGATCCGTTTCATAGGACACTGCACCCATACGACTTCCGCGCAGTACGCGATCTGCCATTGTGAACCTCACACTCCTCGTGTTTGTTGCGTCTGCGATGTTTCACGCATCAATTATTCAGCTCCCATAGTCTACCGGGTGATGGGGTAGAGGAGCCCTTCACACCCCTATTCAACGTACGACGCGTAGAATTTGTTCCCGTGGCTGCCAATTCTTCTTTTTCTTCAGATTCTTCCCCTTCGTCAGATGCTATCGATTCTTTCGCTTCTGCGGCGTCCGGCTCTCGCTCTCCGCAGACACGAGAAGACGCTGGCCGAGCCGCTGGACAGACCCACGAATCGTCTGACCTCAGCCCTTTCGGGCAGCCCTTCGCGAAGAGGCGAGGAGCCCGACGCAAGCCTGTTCCGTGCGCATGGTGCGGCAGGGAAGTGCAGCCCAACCCTAAGGGCCGTCATCGCAAATATTGTGGGCAGTCCTGCCGGCAGCGAGCCTACGAGCAGCGCGCTCGGCTAAAGAACACGGGCATCGAAGAGGACTCCATCATTCTGCGCCCCTCAGCTGTCAATGCTCTCCACGATCAGCTATTCGAGTTGCGGTGTGCGGCAGAGGACATTGTCACAGCCGTATCCGAGGGCGAGGATCCACAGGCTATGGAGGAGTTAACCAACGAGTTGTTGGACCTCGCCCGAAAGGTGGAGCGCTTCCGTATCACCTAGGAGTCAAGGAACATGTTTAATTAGGCATCCATAACACCACCCCGTTAGGCTAAGAGGCATGCGTAAAGCCATCATCACGTTCGGAACCATCGGCATCATTTTGTGCGCAGTGTTTGCGCTGCGTCCGATCGTGAACATGTTCGTCGGCAATCCAGGACTCCGGACCGCAAGCATCAGCAAGGGTGGTGATCCTGCAACGACGGACATGAACGGATCCTGGGTGATCATCCCTGGCCAGGACGCGAATCAGTCCCAGGTGGGCTATACGTTCCACGAGGTGCTCCCAGCGGGAGCGAAGGAAACATCTGGCCGCGCTGATAATCACAAGGAGCAGAACATTAAGGGGCATGTCACTGTCCACGATGATGTGCTGACCGAAGCGGTCGTGAGTGTCCGCGTCGATGGCATTAGTAGTGACGTGGAAAAACGTGACATTAATGTGCGCAAGAAGATACTGGAAACACAGGAGTTTCCCGAGGCATCGTTTACTCTGACGGATCCTGTGGATGTGTCATCGCTCCCGAAGGATGGCACCACTGGGGAGATTGCGGCGACGGGAGATCTGTATATCCATGGTCAGACGAAGCAGGTGACGGCCACCTTCAAGGTGTTGAGAACGGGCGACAATGTTGTCCTGTCTGCGAATATTCCTTTTAATCGTCTAGATTTTGGTGTAAAAACCCCGGAGTTTGTTGCTGCAAAGATTGAGGAACAGGGCACCTTGGATGTGCTTCTTGTTCTACAGAAGAGTTAAGAATGAATCCTCAGCTTGTCCTTTATTCTCGCATCATGCGCCTTGTGGTGCTGATTGCTTTTATTATCTTCCTTCTTCTTGGCGAAAAGACCTGGGTACACTACGCCTTTGCTGCTACCTGTGGTATCATCGCTGCGTTAACTGCGTGGCAGTTGTGGGATTCTTACACTAAAGGAGGGTAGATAATGACTACCGGTCCAGATTTGCAAGATTTAATCAGTGCGAATGATCTCAAGGGGATAAAGCAGTGGCTTACATCCCAGAGTTCTGTCGACATTGCTGGCGAGCTGGGCTTTTTGCCCCATAGATCCCAAGTTGTCGCGTTTCGATTGTTGCCGAAAGATCGCGCCCTCACTGTATTCGAGCATCTGGATCCACCTCACCAGGCAGAACTTTTGGAAGTAATGCGCCATGAGAATGTAGAGGAGTTGTTCGAGAATCTCGAGGTGGATGACCGTGTCCAGGTTCTCGAGGAGATGCCCGCCAAGGTAGCAGCTCGTCTGCTTGATGGTTTGGATGACCAGGAGCGTAAGCGTACCTCGGCGTTGCTGGGTTACCCCAAGGAGTCAGTGGGTCGCCTTATGACCCCGACGCCCACGGTTCTCGATCGTTCGGTGAGTCGCGAAGAGGCGCTGGCTAAGTTGCAATCGCATCATGTGTCGATGCCAACGATCGCCGTCACTGATAATAATCGGCGCCTCGTGGGGCTGGTTCACTTGTCCACGATTGTGGCGGCGAACGACGGAACCATTATGGATGAGCTTCTCCTGGAGGAAAAGCATCAGGTCAACGCAGTGGTGGACCAGGAAGTCGCTGCGCGCTTGATGCAGGAGGCTGACCTTCTGGTGTTGCCGATTGTGGATGATGAGCAACGCCTGCTGGGCTTCTTGACGGTTGATGACGCCATGGAGGTCCTGGAAGAAGAGGCCACCGAGGATGCATATCGCGCCGGTGGTGCCGAGCCGCTGAATGAGCCTTACTTGAATGCGACTGTGTTCACGCTGGCTAAGAAGCGTGGCGTGTGGCTCATTGTTCTTATTTTCGCGGCGTTCTTAACGATCAACGTGATGGAGTCCTTCGAGTCCACACTCGAGGCGATTGTGGTGTTGAGCGTCTTCGTGCCGATGATTATTGGTACGGGCGGCAATGCTGGTTCACAGGCGGCCTCATCGGTGGTGCGTGCACTCGCCGTGAATGAGGTGAGACCGCGAGATGTGGTTCGCGTGATTTGGCGTGAGCTACGCGTTGGACTTTCTCTGGGCGCTTTTTTGGGCTTGGTGGTATTTCCCATTCTGTGGCTGCTGTACGCGGCAGATGTGGCGGCAACGATCAGTTTGACGATTGTCTTTATTTGCGGCTGGGCATGCATTGTGGGCGGAGTATTGCCGCTGGTGGCAAAGAAGCTGAAAGTTGATCCGGCCGTTTTCTCCACTCCTGTGGTTTCTACGCTCGTGGACGCTACTGGACTGATCATTTACTTCACAATCGCCAATATTATCCTGGCAGATCAGATCGCCGCAGCGATGAGCTAGCCCCCGCGCGAGATTTTCCAGCAATTCGTCAATGTGACGTTTTGTGAAGATTTAAGGGGGGTGTGTGTTTCGTGCGCGATCAAGGCGAAAGAACCGCTCCAACCAGAACCAGTAACCAAGATCGCTGGCTACTGATCGCCAAAGCGCGCACTCGGCAAGTCACCGCAACACACACCCGGCAGCATGTATGAGCGATACAGCGCAAGCTAAACACCTCAGGAGAGCTCATTGTCGTGAACGGTGAGGCGGAACTCACCGTCGTTCACTACTTCTCCCAAGGTCATTAAATACCGATAATATACATTATGACACTTTGAGTTTATAGGCCGTGGCCAGGGGTTTCTCCCCTGGCCGACTCAGCACATCAGCGCCGGCTTAGCCTTCTCCGGCATCGACCTAACGCCTAGGAGCTTCCGAGCGAGCTTCCGCCGGAGCCCTTCCGGAACAGAGATCCGATCGCCTGGGCGGCACGACCGTCACTGGACGCCTGTGCCGAGCCAGCTGCTGGACGCTCCAGCGATCCCGCGGCGGACAGCGCCGAAGACGCCTCAGCCGATCCCGTTGGCGAGGACCCTGCGCCACCGGGAGCCGCGTCGTCGGAAATCTGACATTCGCCGCTCACCGGTACGCCGCGGAAACGATCCAACATGAACCCGAAGCCAAAGGCACCACCAGAGATCGCCTGGATGAAGTGGTTGTACTTGCCAATTTCAGGCAGGATGTCATCGCGGTAGACAACCTTTCCGCCCTTTTCGCACCACTTCCGCGCCAGGGTCTTCGCCTGCTTGTATTCCACGTTCTGGTCGTAGCGACCGGAAATGATCATGATCGGTGCCGCGTTAACACCCTTACCGATCAGCTGATCGTCCATGGCCTTTTGAGCCTCGGGGCTATCGGCCACGATCTCGTCCAGGCTCTTGCCGGAGTTCGTCCACTGGCTGGTGGTCTGATTGCCGTACTTGTCCTCAATCTCATCCGTACAGGTGGTCTTGAGGTCCTCCAGCACCTCCTTACCCTTAGCAGACAGGTGCTGGTCAAGGATCGGACGTAACTCTGGGTAACGCGCCAGAAGGCCGTTGATCGAGAAGCCGATCGCGCCCACCAGGTCGGAGCCGTCGATGTTCTTCTGCACCTCGTTCAGGTCCGCTGGTGGCGCCGACGCATACGCACCAGCCACATCCAGGTCCTTAGCGTAGGTGCTAACTTCCTCCACGGCAGCGGCAGAAGCACCACCACCCTGGGAGTGACCGTAGAAACCAATCTTTCCGAAGTTCTCGGCACCCACCAGGTTCCTGGCTGCACGGGCGGCATCTGCCATGGCGTGTGCCTGGTCCAGACGGTTCATGTAGGTGTGAACCGGCTCGGTTCCCATGCCCACGTAGTCCGTGACCACCACGCGCACACCCTGGTTCAGGAAGACCCAGTCATAGAGCCCCTCGAGATTCACCAGGCGCCCGGCAGTGATGGGGTCTGGCTGGTTGTCCAGTGGCCACTGCCGCGATGGCGCACACTGGTCACCCTGTCCAACGGTTCCACGGCCGACCACCAAGGTTGGACGAGGGCCAGGGCCCTTCCACTCCACGTTCGGCTCCACAACGTAGCCGGTCACAGGAACCAGGTCGCCGTGCTGCGTGGTTGTGGTGTACATGATCTTGGTGGCCTTGTCGGGAAGATTGAAATCGGCATCTCCCATCAGGCGGTTGTAAGCAGTCTCCTTCTTCCGCAGGATCTCCCCTGGCGTGGTGGGATTGACGTCATGGATGTTGTAGAAATCATCGCTCTGCCCCCTCACCACGACGGGCGCGGCACCCTGAGAGCTCAGTGCGGTGATCGATTGCAGCGACCCAATGTCGCTGGCGTTGGCTGCGTTAGCCGCTGGCGCGAACGCCGCTGCAGCGAACAATGGCACGCTGACCGCAGCGCACAGCCTCAACCCCAGGCTGCGCGATGAGGAACGGTGACGGACGTTAGTGGTGGTCCTTCTTTTCATGCTTGTAGCTTTCCCTCGTAGAAACGGTAGAAACGAACGTGTACCGCCACCGCCAGTGGCTGTGGCTAGTCAAAAGTATGTTCCTTCTATGAGCCATTGTCTTGAAAATATTGTTTTTCTTTCACAAACAATGGTTTTTACCCCCAAAAGTGGCAGGCGCGCCGCTCATACGCGGCCCAGGGACGCCCCAAAGAACACCCTTTAGGACGCACCCTCTGCCCGCATCAGCTGCTCCCCTGCCCGAACCAACGCCGCCACCTCACGGTCCCCGACGGAACCGATGAGCTGCACACTCGTGGGCAACCCGTCCTCCCCCAGCCCCATCGGCACCGTCAACCCCGGATGTCCGGAGACGTTCCACACCGCCGTATACGCCACCGACGGCATGCTCGCGAGCCCCGCGCCCACTAGCCCCTTCCCCGTCAGGACGCCGGCCTTCCTGGGCCGCCCGGCCACCGTGGGCGTGAGCAGCACATCGTACTCAGCGAACGTCCGCTCCATCCTCTGCCCAAAGCGCTCCGACCATGCGAGCGCCCAGCGCAGCACAGGACCACTCGCCCACGCGCCCAGCACCCTGGTCCACCGATGCCGCGCCTCAATCCGCCGCGGATGCTCCAGCCCCGCGATCTCCGCCCGAATCCCGGCAAAAAATTGCACCAGAAACGCCGGCGCGGGATCCGGGTGACGCAGGTCAATGTCCGTCACCGTATGCCCCTGGCTGCGCAAAATATCCGACGCCCGGCGCACCGCCCGCCGGTTCTCTCTCACTAGTCGCGTCAGCGGGCTGAGCGGGCGCACGCTGACGCCTATGCGCAAGGGTGTCGGCGCGGGAGGCTCGGCGTCGGATATATAAGATTCGGCACTATCCCCAGCAATGACGGAATACGCCAAGCGCACATCGGCGACGGTCCGAGCCAGCGGGCCTGCGGTGCCGAGCGCGTACCACAAGTGCTCGTAGGGGCTGGAGGGAACAACACCACGGGCGGGTTTCAGGCCCACGATGCCACAGTGGTCGGCGGGGATGCGCACGGATCCCCCGCCGTCGCCGCCGATTGCCAGGGGAACCATGCCATCGGCCACCGCGGCCGCCGACCCACCGGACGATCCGCCCGGGGTGTGTGCAGGATGGACGGGATTGCGGGTGATGCCAAAGCGCTGGGACTCGGTGAAGGGAAACGCGCCGAACGCAGGCATGGCTGTCTTGCCGATGATGATCGCGCCGGCGGCTCGGAGGCGCTGCACGATGAGAGAATCTTCTGTCCGCGGTGTGGAGTTTCCCGAGGTTCCGAAACTTGTCACGCAGCCGGCCACGTCCACCTCGTCCTTGATCGCCACGGGAACGCCGTGCAGAGGGCCGCGCTGATCGGCGGGAAGCTGGTCAAGCTTTTCGGCCTGACTGAGGGATTCTTCTCGCAGGATGATCGTGAAGGCATTGAGGTAGTCGTTACGCCGCTCGATACGCTCCAAGGCCGCGCGGATGCCCGTCACCGCCCCGTGTTGAGTGGCGGCATCGCGCCACTGATGAGCGTCGAGGGTGTGCCAGTGCACTGGATCGTCAGCGTGCGTCGGCATCCAAAGCCTCCACCTGCGACCGGAGCGCCTCACCCACGCGCTTACCCGAGTGGATGCATCCGCCCAGGAACGTGCCCTCCAGGGCATTCTTTCCGTGGACACCGCCACCACCGAAACCAGCGACCTCGCCGGCGGCATACAAGCCAGGCAGCACCTCGCCGTCACTGGTCAGGCAACGTCCAGACAGATCCGTTTCGATACCACCCAGCGTCTTGCGCGTCAGTAAGCGAATGCGAATGGCAATCAGCGGGCCCTTTGATTCGTCGAGCAATTTATGCGGAGCCTCACAACGCACAATACGGTCTCCCAGATAGCCGCGGGCCATGCGAATGTAATTAATCTGCGCATCCTTGGAGTATTTATTATCCACCTGAGAATCGCGGTGCTCAATGGTGCGCCGCAGATCATCCTCATCAATCTGCGGATTATCAGGGCCCACCAGCTCGTTCATCTGAGTCACCAAATCGGACAAGTTATCAGCCAGAATCCAGTCCTCACCGTGATCCATGAAGTTCTTCACCGCATAGTGAGTCTCTTTGCTGGTCACCTTCTGCACCAGGTTCTTCACGGTCTTGATGGTGATGTCATCGTTTTGCTCCGACCCGGAGAAAATGAACTCCTTATCCGCGATGGCCTTGGTGAGAATAAACCAGCTGTAACCATGGCCGGATTTTCCGATCTCCTCCATCGTGGCGATAGTATCGCCGCCCGGAATGATATTCGTGGGGAAACGCTTACCCGTGGCATCCAGCCACAGAGAAGATGGTCCCGGAATGATACGGATACCGTGCTTCGGCCAAATGGGATCCCAGTTCATCATGCCTTCGGTGTAATGCCACATGCGGTCAGTGTTCACCAAGTTGGCGCCGGCCTTATGGGAGATCTCGATCATGCGCCCATCCACATGGGCAGGAACGCCCACCACAATGTTGTCCGGCATTTCGCCCCAGCGCTCCGTGGGCCAGGACCTACGCACCAGATCCAGGTTTCCACCGATACCGCCGGAGGTCACCACCGTGGCGGTGGCGCGCTCCTCAAACTGCCCCACCACCTCGCGACTGGACTTCACACCACGATCGGAATCATCCTCAGCCAGCAATGAGCCGCGAACGCCCACCACCTTGGTGCCCTGAGCCGTATCCTCAGTGATCAGCTCATCGACCTGGTGACGGAAACGGAACTCTACCTTGCCTTGCCGCTCGAACTCCTCCAGTGGTTCCCGGAAGATACGCACCACTTCCGGACCTGTACCCCAGGTGACGTGGAATCGCGGGACGGAGTTTCCATGCCCGGCACCGTCACCACTTCCCCGCTCGGCCCAGCCGACCGTCGGCAGGGAACGTAGCCCCAGGGCGCGCAGGTAGTCACGCTTTTCGTGGGTAGCGAAGCGCACGTACTCACGTCCCCATTGGCGAGGCCAGTAGTCATGGGCAGCGTCGTCCCACTGCGCTGAGTTCTGCCAATCACGCCAGGCCAACTCTTCACTGTCCTTAACACCCATCAGGCGCTGCTCGGGAGAGTTCACGAAGAACAGACCACCGAGGGACCAGAATGCCTGGCCGCCCAGATTCTTCCGGTTTTCTTGATCCAGAACAAGGACCCGCAGTCCACTTCGCGCGGCCTCGTATGCGGCGACCATGCCAGACAGTCCCGCTCCAACAATGATGACGTTGAACTGTTGGTTCTGCGTAGCCATCTCATTTCCTCTCACACAGTGGGATTAATTTCTAGTAGAAACGATAGCTGCAGCTGAAGCCTGTAGCAGGGTTTTTCCTCAACGAGTAACAAACTCATGGTCACACTACCCCCATTTATGCCATCGCTCATTCCACTGTATGGAAGGCCCTGCACTAGGGTGCTTAACACAATCACGTCAGCGATTCAGCTCAATCGCACTGCACGTTTTTGCCATCACGACGTTCCTACTGGCGTTCCATGTGAGGAGAACCTATGACAACGAGCACTGCATCGGCGGTGAACACAGACCCACATCCTATGGATGACAAGACAACGCGTCGCCGCGTGGTCGTCGCATCAACCGTTGGTACCACCATCGAGTTTTACGACTTCTACGCCTACGCAACAGCTGCGGTGGCAGTATTTCCCTACCTCTTCTTCCCTAAGAACGAGGATCCGAAGGTCAACCTGTTGGCCTCCTTTGCGGCCTTCGGACTGGCCTTCGTTGCCCGCCCCTTGGGCTCCATCCTCTTCGGCCACTTCGGTGACCGCATGGGACGCAAGGTCACCCTGGTCGCTTCCCTCCTCACGATGGGTATCGCAACCTTCATTATCGGTATTCTGCCCACCTATGCCCAGATTGGCCTGTGGGCTCCCGCGCTGCTGGCGCTCATGCGCTTCAGCCAGGGACTTGGACTCGGAGGTGAATGGTCCGGCGCGGCACTCCTCGCCACGGAGAATGCACGGCCCGGCAAGCGCGCCTGGGCAGCAATGTGGCCTCAGCTCGGCGCTCCCTTTGGCTTCATCCTCGCCAATGGCCTCTTCTTGATTCTGGTGCTGTCCCTCGGCCACGAAAGCGGCGACATCACCGGCGCGTTCATGAGCTGGGGTTGGCGTATCCCATTCCTGCTGTCGATCATCATGGTAGCCATCGGCCTCTACGTCCGTTTCAAGTTGGAAGAAACGCCCGTGTTCAAAAAGGCGCTGGACGACGGCAAGAAGGTAGGCCTGCCCCTGGGCACGGTCTTCAAGACCGCCTGGAAGCCGCTGATCCTGGGAACGGTGGTCATGCTGTCCACCTACACCTTGTTCTACCTGGTGACAACCTGGATCTTGTCCTACGGCATCGCCAACCCAGAAAAGACCGCGGGCCTGGGAATCCCCTACGTGGACTTCCTGCAAATCCAGCTGATTACGATCTTCTTCTTCGCGATCTGTGTGCCCATCTCCGGACTTCTGGCCGACCGCTTCGGCCGTAAGAAGTTCCTGGCCACCGTGTCCGTTCTGATGCTGATCTTCAGTGCAACCTTCCCACTGTTCCTGGCTCAAGACCAGGCCACCGAGCTGTCCGTGGGCATCTGGCTGGCCATCGGCATGAGCCTGATGGGCATGATCTTCGGACCCATGTCCGCCGTGCTTCCGGAGATGTTCCCCACCAATGTCCGCTACACCGGATCCGGTATCTCCTACAATGTGTCGTCCATCCTGGGTGCAGCGGTGGCTCCGTTCATCGCCACCTCCCTGGTCAATGAGTACGGCGTGCACATGGTGGGCGTGTACCTCGGCGTGGTCACCCTCATTACACTGCTCGGTGTGATCGCCATGAAGGAAACCCGCCACATCAACATGGACGAGGTCTAATCGCCGACCGACTCGGCTCGACTAGCGCCGCGGACGGAGAGCAAATTGGACACACTCGATGTCCTTGCTCTCCACAAGGGCCTGGTGCAGCGCCAGCTGATAATCCCACAAGCGGCGGAACACGTGGTCAAATCCCGCCGCCGCAGCCTGGCGGTCCCGTGACAGGAAGTTCGCACGCCACAGCGGCAGCGTTGCCCCCAGGTGCGCCCCCAGGTAACTCTCCGCCGTCACACTCAGATCCGTGCTCTTCAGCACCGTCGAGCGGACCTCATCCACCGTGGGATAGTGCATCCCCGGCCACACGTACGCGCGCATCACGTCCAGGGACTCACGGGCCGTCTCACGCATGCCCGGCGCAGCCACGATGGACTGGATGATTGCGATGCCATCGGCGGCCAGGAGCCGGTCCACTGCGCGCAGGAAATGCACCAGGCGATCCTTACCCACGGTCTCCATGCGCTCCACTGAAAAGATCGCTTCGTAGCGGCCCGACCATTGGCGCGGGCTGGGGATCGGCGTGCTAATCACTTCGACATGGATCGCACCGGACAGACCCGCGGCACGTGCGCGGGCCATCACCGCCTCGGCGTGATCCTCGTCCCCCGTCAGGACGTCCACGTGTGCGCCGCGCAGCGCAGCCTGGATGGCCAACTGCCCTCCCGACGAGGGAAGCTCCAATACCCTGTCCCCAGGGCGAACCCCAGCATGGTCAAGCATGACTTCAATGCGTCTACGCTGGGCGTCGTCCAAATCCTGGCGTTCCACCTCCACGGGCGAGCCAAGCCAGGTTTGCTCAATCGTCACAGGCGCCACCTTCGACCCCCTTGACCCGCGCACCCGTACGTCCACGTGTTCGCGGGACGTCGTGCGGGAGGAGGAGGAAAACAACGCCGAGCCCGTCGCCCGCGTGGCACCCGCGTACAGCTCGATCAGACCCTCCGGTAGTTCCCCCGGCATGGGCTCGCCCGCGCGATCGGCCACGGACGGCTGGCGGCGAGACAGGAATTGGCCCAGCCGCGCCTCGAACGGTTGCGTCAGCAGGACCTTCAGGACCTCGGACAGAGGATCGGCATCCCACTCCCCTGCCATGTAGCCTTCGGCCAGCCCCAGCCACCCGGCGGCGACCAGGCGATCGATCAGCTGGCCGTCGCGCACAATCATGTGGGGATCAGTCTGGGAGTCCAGCGCCACCCCGTGCTCGCGCAACAGAGCATTGAGGCGCTGAGTGACCGTTGCTGCTCGGCGAAACATCATCACGGCCTCTGGTGTGCGCGATAATTGTGGCCAGCGCCGCTGATCGATGTATCCGTCCGAGCGTTTCACCCCTAACCGTCGCCTCTTTCCTTACATGCGTGGGTACTTATACTCTCATCACCAGCTGGGCGGGCGGGCCCACCGTCTCCGCGGCGATCGCCCGGCTCTCAGACTGGGAACCTCCCCCGAAGTTACTAGGAAAACCACATTTTTCGCTGGAAGACACCGCACTTTCAACACTTTTCTTGCGAACTTGAGCCCCTAGACCATCCCTGGCTAAGTGAAAACCACCCGATGCTATTAGGATGGTGTGGAACATAGAAGCGCCAATAGAGGAGAAACCCGCCGCATGAGCAGCAACACCCAGCGCGCCAGCAATGGCCGCCACCAAGTAGTCATTATCGGTGCAGGATTCGGTGGACTTTTTGCAGCAAAGAAGTTCAAGGATAAGAACGTTCAAGTCACCATCGTTGATCGTACAAACCACCACCTCTTCCAGCCGTTGCTCTATCAGGTAGCAACGGGCATCCTGTCCTCCGGCGAAATCGCACCGTCCATCCGCCAGATCATGGCTGATCAGGATAATGTTCGCGTGGTCAAGGGCGAGGTTCGCAAGGTTGATACCGACGCCCGTACCGTCTACGCCGACTTGGGCGGCAAGGACGAAATCCTGACCTATGACTCCCTCATCGTCGCCGCCGGCGCCGGTCAGTCCTACTTCGGCAACGAGCACTTCGCCGAGTTCGCGCCGGGCATGAAGTCCATTGACGATGCCCTGGAGATCCGCGCGCGCGTCACCGGCGCCTACGAGCGTGCCGAGATTGCCGATGATCCCGATGAGCGCCAGCGCCTGCTGACCTTCGTGGTGGTGGGCGGTGGCCCTACCGGTGTGGAGCTGGCCGGCCAGTTGGCGGAGATGGCTCACCGCACGCTGCGTGATGAGTTCCGTGAGATCAACACGAACAACGCGCGCATCGTCCTGGTGGACGGTGGCCCGCAGGTGCTGGCGCCGTTCGGCAAGCGCCTGGGCCGCAAGGCCGCACGCATCCTGGAAGACATGGGCGTGGAGGTTGTGCTGAACTCCATGGTCACCAGCGTGACCAAGGAGGGCGTGACCTACAAGGACATGAAGACCGACGAAGAGCACTTCATCCCTTCCTACGCGAAGATCTGGTCGGCCGGTGTGTCTGCGTCCCCTCTGGGTAAGCACATTGCCGAGCAGCTGGGCGTGGAGACGGACCGCGCGGGCCGCGTGATGGTCAATGATGACTTGAGTGTGGGCTCTGACCACAACGTGTTCATCGTGGGCGACATGATGAACCTCAACAACCTGCCTGGTGTGGCTCAGGTTGCTATGCAGGGTGGCCAGTATGCCGCGAATGCCATTGTGGACGAGGTGGAAAATGGTGCGTCCCCTGAGGCCCGCAAGCCTTTCGAGTACTTCGACAAGGGCTCCATGGCCATCATTTCCCGTTTCAATGCTGTGGTGAAGATGAACAAGGCCGAGGTCTCCGGTTTCGTCGGCTGGGTCATGTGGCTGGTGCTGCACCTGATGTACATGGTTGGTTTCCGCAACCGCCTGGTCGCCGGCATTTCCTGGGGATTGAACTCTGTGTCTCGCCGTCGTTGGCAGTTGGTGGCGACGCGTCAGCAGCTCCACGCCCGCAATGCGTTGCGCAAGCTGCGTGAGCTGGAGGATAAGGAAAACATTCGCTCCATCGAGGTGCGCGATAATCTGCGCTTCGGCGAGGGCCGCGATACCCGCGCCGTGTCCGATTAATGAGATTGTTATAATCTCCGACGCCAGCCTCACAGCGCCGCCACATCGAGTGGCGGCGCTGTTGTTTTAGGAGCGTGTCTTCGGCATCACGGCTGTCTTCAGGAAGGTGAGTGCGCAGACTTTTCCAGTGGCTTCATTGACGTGCTCGATGCGCCACAGATGAGTGGTGCGCCCGAGATTTTCGGGAGTGGCGGTGGAGATGATGACGTCTCCTGCTTTGGAGGGGCGGAGGAAGTGGGTCTCGTTGGAGGTTCCCATCACAACGGACTGAGAGCCTGCGGCGATGTAGCTTGCCATCGATCCCGCGGTTTCACCCAAGGAGGCATAGACTCCACCATTGGTCACGCCCCAGGGTTGGAGATGCTTGGCGTCGATTTCAAGGCGGAGCACTTGCTTCTGCGGTTCGATTGCCACGTAGGTCACGCCCAGGGTGCGGTCCAGGGTGGGAGCGAGGGCGGTGAACTGATTGATCTCGTCAATTTCAGAGCTGTCCAGTGCGCGTTGGCTGGCGATGGTGGACAGCTCCAGGAAGCGCTTCATCACTTCTGCCTTATCTGGGGACGGTGCCATGGTGTGTTGCCTTTCTTCTGTGACACTTCTTAGACCCGTAGTCTAGCCATGGCTCGTGGCGTTCAGGCTAGAATAGGAAAACATGACTATTTCTTTCGATTCCTCCGCTGTTGGGTCCGCACACATTGGTGTGGTGGGTCTGGCTGTGATGGGCGCCAATATTGCACGGAACTTTGCCAATAATGGACACACCGTTGCGGTGTACAACCGAACCACTGCCAAGACTGAGGCTTTCATGGAGGAGTTCGGTTCCACGGGCAGCTTCGTTCCCGCGGAGAGCATCGAAGAATTCGTGTCCTCGCTGGAGCGTCCCCGCCGTGCATTGATCATGGTTCAGGCTGGTGCCGGCACGGATGCGGTCATCCAGCAGCTTGCCGATGCCATGGATGAGGGCGACATCATCATCGATGGCGGTAATGCCCTGTACACGGACACGATCCGACGCGAGGCGGAGATGTCCCAGCGCGGGATCAATTTCCTGGGCGCTGGCATTTCCGGTGGCGAGGAGGGCGCCCTGAATGGTCCGTCCATCATGCCTGGTGGACCTGCGGAATCCTGGGAAGCGCTGGGCCCATTGTTGGAGTCCGTGGCGGCGAAGGTGGATGGCACCCCGTGTGTGACGCACATCGGCCCTGACGGCGCTGGGCACTTCGTCAAGATGGTGCACAACGGCATCGAGTACGCGGACATGCAGGTGATCGGCGAGGCCTACCAGCTGCTGCGCTATGCGGCGAACATGGAGCCCGCGGAGATTGCCGAGGTCTTCAAGACTTGGAATGCAGGCGACCTTGATTCCTATCTGATTGAGATCACCGCGGAGGTGTTGTCTCAGGTGGACGCCGCCACGGGCAAGCCGCTGGTGGATGTGATTGTGGATTCGGCGGGACAAAAGGGCACGGGCCGCTGGACCGTGAAGGCTGCGCTGGACCTGGGCATTCCTACCACGGGTATCGGCGAGGCTGTGTTTGCCCGCGCGCTGTCTGGCGCCCGGGAGCAGCGCAACGCCACCATCGGGTCTTTACCGTCGGGTGAGCTGTCCACCCTTGAGACCTTGAACATCGATAAGGACCAGTTCGTGGAGGATGTCCGCCGCGCGCTCTACGCCTCCAAGTTGGTTGCGTACGCCCAGGGCTTTGATGAAATCAAGGCTGGTTCCGATGAGTACGGCTGGGATGTTGATCCGCGCGACCTGGCCACCATTTGGCGCGGTGGCTGCATCATTCGCGCGAAGTTCTTGAACCGTATCCGGCAGGCGTATGATTCCGATCCTGCCCTGCCGTCGCTGCTGTTGGATCCATACTTCAAGGGTGAGCTGACCGAGCTGATTGATTCCTGGCGCCGGATTGTGGTGATCGCAACCCAGCTGGGCCAGCCGGTTCCGGTGTTCGCCTCTTCCCTGTCCTACTACGATTCACTGCGCGCCGAGCGTCTCCCTGCTGCTCTGATCCAGGGCCAGCGCGACTACTTCGGCGCCCACACGTACAAGCGTGTGGATCGTGATGGGAGCTTCCATACCTTGTGGTCTGGCGACCGTAGCGAGGTTGAAGCTTAAGTGCCCCGAGGCTCATCAGACGGTTCTTCTGGTTCATCGCCGCGGCGCCGCGTGGTTCGGCGCGGTAGCCGCGTGATTAATGATTCTTCCGGCGGGCGCCGGAAGAATCATGGTTCTGGTTCGGCTCAGCCAAAGCGTCGTACGCACACTCAGAAGCCACAGCAACGAAAGCGTGGCAACGCTCAGGCTTCCGCGAACACGCGCGCCGCGTCTACCGCGACCACGCCAGCGTCGCTGTCCTCACAAACGATGGCGGACCCCTCGGTGACCTTCGTGGATCTCGGAGTGCCTCACGAGTTGGCAAAGGCTCTGGCGTCGGAAGGTGCCCGGCATCCTTTCCCCATCCAAAAAGCGGCGATCCCCCAGGCTTTGGAGGGCCGCGATATTTTGGGCCGTGGGCCTACGGGTTCCGGCAAGACCTTCACCTTTGGTGTTCCGATGGTGGCCCGCCTGCAGGGCGGTGCCTCTGCCCCACGCGCACCGCGTGCCCTCGTGCTGGCACCGACCCGCGAGCTGGCCACGCAGATCCGTCAACGCTTGGAGCCCATTGCGCATGCGGCGGGCCAGCGCGTTCTTGACGTGGTGGGTGGCGTGAAGATTTCCCGGAATATCACGGCATTGGCGCGGCCCGTGGACATTTTGGTGGCCACGCCGGGACGTGCCCAGGACCTGATTGATCAGAAGATCTTAAGCTTTGATGCTGTGTCCGTGGTGGCGGTTGACGAGGCCGATCAGATGGCGGACATGGGCTTTCTTCCCCAGGTCACCCGCCTGATGGACTTGATTGACCCCGAAGCTCAGCATCTGTTGTTCTCCGCCACCCTCGATGGCGATGTGCAGGTGCTGGTCAACAAGTACATGAAGGATCCGGTAACCCATTCCACCGGGGATGCCACGGCCACAGTGGATCGCATGGATCACGTGCTCGGCGTGATGGCTGACCGCGAGGAGCGCAACGATGCGGTCATCGAGCTGGGTGCTCTCGGCGTGAAGACGGTGATGTTCATGCGCACCAAGCACGCCACGGATCGTCAGGCGAAGAAGCTGAACCGTCGTGGTGTGCACGCCGTGGCTCTCCACGGCGATAAGGGCCAGTCGACCCGGGAGAAAACCCTCGCCGCCTTCGCCTCGGGCGAGGCACAAGTGCTGGTCGCCACGGATATCGCCGCGCGTGGCATCGACGTCAAGGGCGTGGATCTGGTGGTGCACATCGATCCGCCTGCCGAGCACAAAGCCTATGTCCACCGAGCTGGCCGCACGGCTCGTGCGGGCAGCGAAGGTACCGTGGTCACGCTGACGTTCAAGGATGTGCAGCAGGACACGGTAAAGATGATGACGAAGGCTGGAGTGTCCCCGAATATCGTCACACGCAGTGAGCTTGTGACTACAGTCCGTTCGTTGGTGGATAAAGGGAGGTGACCGCGCGCGATGGATATTGTGTTATCCATTGTCGGCCTACTCGGATTCGTTGCGCTCACAGCAGCGACCGGTTTGTTCGTGGCCATTGAATTCGCTCTGACTGGGCTGGAACGTTCCACCGTCGATGAGCATGTCAAGGAAAAGAACGACGCCACAGCGCGCTTAGTGCGACGTGCCCATGGAAACTTAAGCTTCGTGCTGTCTGGGGCTCAGCTGGGCATCACGGTGACCACGCTGGCCACGGGTTATTTGGCGGAGCCGATCCTGGCGCAGTTCTTCACCCCTGTCCTGGAGGCCATCGGGCTTCCCGAAAACAGCTCGATGGCCATCGCCTTGATCCTGTCCCTGATCATTGCGACGTTCCTATCGATGGTGTTTGGTGAGCTGGTGCCGAAGAACCTGGCTATTGCGAAGCCGCTGACGGCCGCGCGGACCACGGTGCTGGCCGTGTGGACGTTCAATAAGTGCCTCAAGTGGTTCATCAACGCCTTGAACTCCACCGCCAACGCCATCGTGCGCAAGCTTGGGATTGAGCCGGCCGATGAGTTGGCGTCTGCCCGCTCCCCGGCTGAGCTGTCCGCCCTCGTGCGCAATTCCACGGGCGCCGGCGGCTTTAGCTTGTCGAAGGCCACCGTGTTGGAGAAGTCTCTGCGCTTCGGCGAGGCGACTGCCGAGGACATCATGACTCCCCGATCCACCGTGGAGACCCTGCAGGCGGAACACACGGCGCTGGATCTGATCCAGATGGCACGGGAGTCCGGGCATTCGCGCTTCCCTGTGGTGCGAGGCGATTTGGACGAGACCATTGGCGTCGTTCATATTAAGGACGCATTGACTGTCCCCGCCGAGCGTCGCGCCATGACCATGGTCAAGGATCTATGCCGACCCGTGCCCACCGTCCCCGATTCTTTGGGCGGCGACGCCGTACTCAACCATGTACGACGCGCGGGATCTCAGCTGGTCCTGGTTGCCGACGAATACGGCGGCACGTCGGGCATCGTCACCATTGAGGACGTGGTCGAGGAGATCGTGGGCGAGGTGTGGGATGAGCACGATAACAAGGAAGAGGACGCCGAGGTGCGCAAGGCCGGCCAGTCCTGGGAGATCTCTGGATTGGTGCGCGTGGACGAGCTTTCCGATGCGGTGGGCTACCACGCCCCCGAGGGCCCCTATGAAACCTTGGGCGGCTTGATTATGTCCACGTTGGGGCGGATTCCGTCCGTGGGTGATAGCGTGCTGCTTCCGCAAAATGATCGGGAGTTCATGGATGGTTTTGAGTCCGGGTTACCCAATCGCTGGGTGGCTGAGGTTCAGGACATGGATAATCGCCGCGTGGATCGGGCGCGGGTGCGTCCCCTCTCGGAGCAGGAATTGCGCGAGTTGAATCTGGATGACAGCAAGGAGGATCGCGGTGAATAGTGACTACTTTGGCGTACTTCTCACCGTGTTTCTTCTGGCGGTGAATGCGTTTTTCGTGGCTGTGGAATTCGCGCTGATTTCCTCCCGCAAGGATCGCCTTAATTCGATGATCGCCTCCGGTAACCGGAAGGCCCAATCGGTCGTGACGGCGATTGAAGACTTGTCCATGATGCTGGCTGGCGCACAGTTCGGTATCACGTTGGCCTCTGTGTTGCTGGGTAAAGTCGGCGAGCCGGCGATCGCGCACCTCATTGAGAGGCCGTTCCATGCCCTGGGTATGCCGGAGAATCTTCTGCATCCGGTGGCGTTTGCCATTTCCCTGTTGATCGTGACGATTTTGCACATCATTTTGGGTGAAATGGTGCCGAAGAATGTGTCCTTGGCCGGTCCGGAAACGGTGGCAACCTACTTGGTCGGACCGCATTTGCTCTTCATGAAAATTGCGCATCCGATCATGGTCATGCTCAACTGGGTGGCTCGCCACACACTGCGCCTGTTCGGTGTGGAGCAAAAGGATGAGCTGGATTCCCGGGTATCGCCGTCGGAATTGGCATCCATGATTGCGGAGTCTCGCAGCGAGGGGCTCATCGCTCCCGCGGAGGCCAACCGCTTGGATAAGGCTTTGGGGTCGTCCCGTCGAACCTTGGAGGAAGTGCTGATTCCGTTGTCGCAGATCCATGCGATTCGGCAGACCGGACCGCGCATCAAGGTGGAAGACGTGGAACGCGCCGTGGCGGAGACAGGGTTTTCCCGCTTCCCCATCACGGATGCGGATGGCCACTGGACTGGGTATATCCACATCAAGGACATGCTGGATAACCTGGCTGAGGATGGCACCTCGGATCAGGATCCGGTGCTGGATATGTCTGATGTGCGCCCGCTGATCCGCGTGAAGTCCGGAGTGAACTTCGACGTGGCGATGCGAGACATGCGGCGTACCTCCAGTCATATCGCCGCGGTAGAAGACGCGCACGGGCAGGTGATCGGTATGGTGACGCTGGAAGACATCATCGAAGAGCTGGTAGGCACCGTTCGAGATTGGACGCACGACGATTAACGATTCGCAGGAGATCATGCAGACAACACGCAGGCAACGCTGGGCCTTTCTGGGCGTGGTATCCCTGGGGCTGCTGCTCATTGGCCTGGATAACTCGATCCTCTATACGGCGCTGCCCGCGCTCAGCGAGCAGTTACACGCCACTCCCACCCAACAGTTGTGGATTATCAACGCCTACGCGCTCACCCTGGCCGGCCTGCTCCTGGGCACGGGCACCTTGGGCGATCGTGTGGGGCACCGCAGGATGTTCCTGATCGGCCTTACCGTATTCGGGTTGGCTTCCTTGAGCGCAGCCGTGGCCCCCTCCGCGGGATTCCTGATCGCGGCCCGCGCGTTCCTGGGGCTGGGTGCCGCGATTATGATGCCGGCGACGCTGGCGCTGATTCGCGTGACGTTCGTCGATGAGATTGAACGCAACACGGCTATCGGCATCTGGGGTTCTGTCGCGGTCGTCGGTGCAGCAAGTGGTCCTACCGTGGGCGGGTTCCTGCTGGAGCATTACTGGTGGGGGTCGGTCTTTCTCATTAACGTGCCGATCGTGCTCATCGCAATTGCGCTGACCACGTGGTTGGCGCCACCCAATATGCCGAACCCCCACAAGCAGTGGGATGTGCTGTCCTCCCTCTATGCTCTGGTGAGTTTGTCCTCTCTGGTGCTGTGCATCAAATCTGTGGCCAGCACGCATCCCGATGTGGCGCTGGCCTTGAGTGCAGCGATCCTATGCGTGCTGAGCGCCTGGGCCTTTACTCAGCGTCAGAAGAAGCTTGCAGATCCGCTGCTCACCTTTGATATTTTCCGCTCCCCCATTTTCACTGGTGGTGTGGTCACGGCTGCCGGCGCGATGTTTGGCATGGCGGGGCTGGAAATGCTCACTACACAGAAGCTGCAGCTGGTGGATGCGTTCAGTCCGCTCCAGGCTGGTCTGGTGATCTCTGCTGTGGCGCTCTCGGCGCTTCCCATGTCTGCCCTGGGCGGGGCGAACCTGCACCGGTGGGGTTTTAGAAACATCATCGTCACAGGCTTTCTGGCGATGGGCGCTGGCATGACGGTAGCAGTGATCGCCGAGAGCAACGATCACCTCTACGCATTCATTGGTGGGCTGATCATCACGGGCATCGGCGCGGGCCTCACCATGTCCGTGGCCTCGACAGCCATCATTGGGGCGGCTCCCCCGGAGCGCACGGGCATGGCTGCCAGCATGGAGGAAGTGTCCTACGAGCTGGGCACGCTGCTATCGATTGCCGTGACGGGCTCGATCGTGCCGGCGCTGTATAGCACGCGGCTTCCGGAGGAGCTGCGTGCGTTGGGGATGGATGCCCTCCACGTTGGCGCGGAGAATGGCGCTGCGGCTGGGGCCTATTCCAGCGCGTATGGGTCAACAATTGCTGGACTGGTGCTGGCGATGGCAGTGTTCGCCGGTATCACCGCCTGGTGCTTCCGTACGAACCCGAAGTCCGGTGGGGCTCACGCGGCGCATTAGCTTGACAACCCCGGGTCCACGCGCCCGAGACTTTGGCGCAGGATGTGGAGGATCTCGTGCATCATGGCGCGTGATACACGCGCGCTGGTGGCGAGGTACAAGGGCACGCGCCCGATGTAGCCCGCATTCCCCGCATTCCCGGTATCTCCCGCTGAAGGCTGCAAGGACACAGTCTTAAACGGTTTACTCCAGGCAATCGTGCGGATCAGCGGCGTGATCCCCTGCCCGTGCGCCACAGCCTGCATCACGCTGGCCAAGTCCTCACACTCCTTCACAATGGTCATGGCAGATCCGCCCGGCGCATGGGCCTGATAGTGCGCCATTGCCTGGTCCCGCACCGCACACGGCCTGTGGAACGCAACCATGGCATCCCGTGGCGAGCCTTCCACACCCACCCATTCCAACGGAAGATCCGCCACGTGTTGAGCTCCCGGCATGTGGTGCCGTAGGAAGAGGCTGATGTCCGCCCGCTGGTCGAGCAGCATATCGCGCGCTTTACTGCTTCGGGTCAGGCGCACCCTGAAGGACAGGTGTGGCTGTGCCTCGCGAAGGGCATGCAGCAGGTCAGGAACAATGCTGTGGGCTGTGTGCTCTGTGGCGGCGATCACCAGTTCGTTGCTGTGAGGCGGGGCGAGCTCATGGAACGTATCGTCGTGCAGGGTAATGATGTCGCGTGCCCGTGCCGCCAAGATTTCCCCATCGGCGGTGAGCATGATCCCCCGCCCCAGGGGTTTGACGAGCTGGCATCCCAATTGCGCTTCGAGCTTCTTGACGTGGGCACTCACCGCCGCCCGGGTGATACCGAGGGCTTGGGCGGCGTGGGTCATATTATTAAACGACGCCACAGCCTCCATGCTGCGCAAGCACTCAATTGTCAATGACATGTTGACATTCTAGTGCTCCCAGCGGCGCTCAACCACAATCGTGACTCATGAAAGCACAACTTCCCGTGTGGCTCGCCATCGCCACCATCCTGACCTACGCCGCCGGATACCCCTTAGGCAGC
This sequence comes from Corynebacterium sp. zg254, assembly GCF_024701495.1. Taxonomy (NCBI): domain Bacteria; kingdom Bacillati; phylum Actinomycetota; class Actinomycetes; order Mycobacteriales; family Corynebacteriaceae; genus Corynebacterium; species Corynebacterium sp. zg254. Next base: position 42,473 of record NZ_WIAR01000001.1, on the reverse strand, counting down.
GCCTCCGTCGCAGTCATGCCCTTCGGACTGGTCCTGCTTCTCCGCTTTAGCGCCTCCGCCGTGGTCCTCTGGGGACTCGTCGCAGCACTGCGCATCCCGCTGCCCTCGCGGCAGCAACTCCTTCACTGCTCCGTGGCTGGACTCATGATCCAGGGTGTACAATTCACCGCCCTGTATTGGGCGCTCCAAGAAGGGGTCTCCGCGGGCCTTGCGTCCTTGTTGATCGCCCTCAATCCCGTCACCACCTCAGTGCTCCTGCTGGTGATGGGACAGTCTAAGGAAGACCGCCGTGGCGTCGTATCCCTTGTCCTTGCACTCGCAGCAGTCGTGTGTGCCTGCGCACCACGCATCGCGCAAGATCACTCGATCGGGCTGCCGCTCATCGGCGTGGGCGTGGCACTAGCCGGACTCACGGTTGGAGGGAACTACCAGGGACGGCTTGTGCGCGGCACGAACCCACTCGTCATCACCGCCGTAGCCATCACCGCGTCCATCCCGATCGCGGCTTTAGCAACAATACTCATGCCCGGTCCCGTGGAGGACTGGACGCGGGGGCTCGCCATCGTTGGTGCCATGGTCATCATCTCCTCGGTGGCAGCCACCACCTTGTACTCCGCGTGCATTCACCGCGCCGGCGCCCGCGCCGCCTCCATCCTGTTTGCGATCATCCCTGCCACCGCCAGCCTCATGGCCTGGGTGACGCTGGGCGAGGCCATCAGCGGCTTCACCATCATCGGCATCATCCTCGGCGCGGCAGCCTGCCTGATTTCACTTCGGCCAGCCCGCACACCACAATAGAAGACGTGACTAATGCAGCCGTGACCGAGATCCTGGAGCGCGACCACTGGCACACCCTGCAGGACCAGCACAGACGGCGCGTGGACGAACTCACAGGCGACGCCGTGGAGCGGCGCCAGCAGGGCCAGCGTCACCCCGTGTGGGACTTCATGTTTTCCTACTACCCCATCAAGCCCGGCCAGCTGCGGAAATGGCATCCGGGCCCCGGAACACAGCTGCGCATCACCGAGGCCGATCAGGAACGCCTGCCACAACACAAGGGGTTCTACAAGCAGTACCCCACCGATGGCGGCGCCGTCTGGGCCTTGGACACGGACGCGGTGTGGGAGAAACGAGGACAGGGCATCCGCTACATCCACAGGCTCGTGAGCCTCACCCTCCACCGGCCCGCGCAACTGGGCTGCTTCGGCCTCCACGAATGGGCGATGGTCTACAAGGACACTCCACGCCACCCGGAACCACTGCGCCTCGAGGCGGAGGGAACCCAGGCCGTGGTGGAGGCTGCCAACATCAAGTGCACGCACTACGACGCCTTCCGCTTTTTCACCGAAGCCGCCGCCCCCTTAAACGAACACCAGCCCACGCGCCAGACCCAGCCTGACTTTGAGCAACCCGGTTGCCTGCACGCCTCCATGGACCTCTACAAGTGGGCCGCGAAGCTAGGCCCGCTGGTCTCCGGCGAGCTATGGCTCAAAACCTTCGAGCTGGCCTGCGATGTGCGCCAGCTTGATATGGAGGCAAGCCCCTACGACCTCACGGATTGGGGCTTTTCCCCCGTAAAAATTGAAACCCCCGCCGGGCGGGCCGAGTATGTCCGGCGCCAACAAGCGCTCATGGAACGCGGGCAGCAACTCCGTCAGGAATTACTCGCCTCGGTGGAGTGCGCTTTTCCCCAGCTGGCCGGGTAGGGCCAGCTGGGCGTCGAATAAAAATTAATCCTCAAACGTTGAGGTATCGATGACCACGCGGAATTTCACGTCGCCCGCGACAACTCGATCGTAGGCCTCGTCCACCTCGTGCACGCTGATTTTCTCAATGACCGCACCCAGGCCATGCTCGCCGCAAAAGTCCAGCATCTCCTGGGTTTCCTTGATGCCGCCGATGTTATTTCCGGTCAGGACCTTGCCACCGATAATCAGGTTGCCCATGCCCACCTTCAGCTGTTCGGGCGGCAATCCCACCACGGACATAATGCCGTGCGGCTTCAGCAACTTCAGGTAATCATTGAGCGAATACGTGGCAGAAATGGTGGAGAGAATCAGGTCAAATTCACCGCGGTGATTCTTAAAGAAATCCTCCTCCTCGCCGGACGCCAACACACGCTGCGCACCCAATTCCAGAGCTTCTTTTTCCTTACGCTTGGAACGGGAAATAACAGTCACATCTGCTCCCTTGGCCGCGGCGATCTGCACACCCATGTGGCCCAATCCACCCAGGCCGACCACGGCGACCTTCTGGCCCTTCTGCACGTTCCAGCGGGCCAGCGGCGAGTAGGTGGTGATGCCGGCACAGAGCAACGGCGCGGCCTCGTCGAAGCTGAGGGAGTCCGGGATGGTGCACACGAAACGCTCGTTGACCACCACCTTCTGGGCGTAACCGCCTTGGGTGATGGTGCCGTCCACGTCCTCGGCGTTATAAGTGCCCACGTTGCCCTCGAGGCAATCCTGCTCCTGGTCGTTCAGGCACTGTTCGCACTCGCCGCAGGAGTTCACCATGCAGCCCACACCGACCCTGTCACCCACCTTGAACTTCGTGACCTTATTCCCCACGGCTTCCACCACGCCGGCGATTTCGTGGCCGACGGTCAGGGGGAAGTGGGCTTCGCCCCATTCGTTGCGGATGGTATGAATGTCGCTGTGGCAGATCCCGGCTGCTTTGATGTCGATGACGATGTCATCCTCGCGGGGATCGCGGCGTTCGATCTCTGCGATCTGGAAGGGTGCGTCCGGTGCAGTCTTCTGGAGTACTCGAGAGGTAATTGTCATGACAACAAGCCTACGCGTGTTTTCAGTACATGTTCAATAATTTTTTATCCGACGCCCAGCGCACCCCACCACAGTTCACCTCCACGCCCGTGGCGTGCCCCGGCAATGGCTCCTCCACTCGCTACACTGTCAGAGTCAGTTACACACCAACGTGCGCGTGGGGAGGTTTACCTGTGGGTCGTCATGCACAGCCACCAGCGCCGAGCGCCCCTGCGCGCTCGCGGCTGCTGACCGCCGTGGGCATTGCGGTCGTCATCATGACGCTCACGATCTGCTGGTCCATCTATCGGGACACCGAAGAACAGGCCCGGCACTGCCCGGACGGCTCCTTCACCATGACGGTGTGGGCCACGCCGGAGGCGAAAGATTCCACGAAAGCGCTGGCGAAGCGCTTCAACACGTCCCAGCCGGTGGCCGCGCAGCATTGCATTAAGGCAACGGTCAAGGCATTAAGCGATGCGGAGGCCATCGCGCGCCTGGACGCGGCGTCCATTGATCACGGCAGCGCCCAGACTATGGCCGGAATATGGATCCCGCAGGACACTACGAAGGCTATCGGCGCGGCGCGCGACGCCCAGATCGCGGTGAACACGTCAGTGGTAAGCATGATGAGTAACGGCAGCGCGACGTACGCGCTTCTTCCGATCAGCACCCCGGAGGCAGAGACCATCGTCAACCAATCGGCGGGGTCAGCCTTCGCGAGTTTCGCCGCTGAGGTCTTAGGCGCCGAGGCCCAGGTCCCACTCAGCGACCTGGAGTTCCCCCGGCCTTAGTTAGGACGCGCCACGCAGGCGTCGGCGCGCGGCCAGTTCGTCCACGGTCGTGTCTTCTGCAACGGATGCAGCAGGGGTGATCTTCTCGCTGGGGAACGCCTTGATGGTGCCGCTCAGCTCCTTCAGCAGCCCTGGCACGGCGATGCCGAACACGCCCTGGCCGCCATTGAGCAGGTCAATGACCTCTTCTGGGGAGCGGCATTCGTAGACCGTGGTGCCATCGGAGACCAAGGTGATACCCGAGAGGTCATCGATGCCCAGGTTCTCCAGCTTCTCCACGGCCTTGCGGATATTTTGCAGGGAGATGCCCGTGTCCAGCAGGCCCTTCACAATCTTAAGGACCAGGATGTCCCGGAAGCTGTAGAGGCGCTGACTACCGGAGCCGTGAGCGCCACGGACGGTGGGGTTCACCAAGTTGGTACGTGCCCAGTAGTCCAATTGGCGGTAGGTAATGCCTGCGACTTGGCAGGCGATGGGCACACGGTACCCAACCTCGTCCTCGGCACCGTAGATGTCGAACAAAGCACCCTGCTCTGGACCATCAACGCCCATCTCGGTGTCGACTTGGTTGCGCTCGCGCATATCCTACACTCCTGACATGTAACCCACTGTGTCATTGTCTGCTAGCAAGCCGTGGGAGTCAACATGACACCCACCAAAGCCTCAAGCAGTGGTTTAGAGTCTACTTTAACACGAGTCACAAATTTCACAATTGTAACAACACGCGTGTTATTCCCCTGTTATTCTCCGAGGAGCTTTTTCAGCTCATCATCGAAGTCCGCGTCACTCAGCGCATCGATCTGCAGCTCCGGCGTGTGGCCGTCTGCTTCAAAGGGTTCCAGGTCAGGCTCAAGATACACCACGCCCCGTTCATCAGAGCTATCAGCGTTATCAGCAAACGCCTGCTCCCCCACAAGCTCGATCATCGCCTGGACCCACTCCGGGTTCACGTCCAGCATCTTGTCCACCAGGGTTTCCTTCACAGAGATGTTCTCCAGGATGCCGGCATGACTCAGAAACTCCACAGTCGACGGTGGAACATCCAGTCGTTGCTCCTGACGAGTCAACGTGGCGGTGAACTGCCCGCGAAATACCGTGGAAATCTCTGCCTCCCAGCGACCCGAGTCAAGATCAGCCCCCATCGCCTGGGCGAACAATTTTCCGTGGGCAGGGCGCCCTCCCAGGTCTCGTGCGCCGTCAATCCATATCGGAAGCACGCGAGTGTAATCCAGAGTGTAAAACAGAAGGACATCTGGCCCACCTTCACGGCGAGTCCTCAGACGTCCCAGCAACCGGACTTTACAATCAGCCAAGGTTCCCCTTAATCAATGCGGTGTTCAATGAGATCAACAGCGCCGATACCTCATGTGCTGTCTCGACAGAGCGCTGCTTCGCGTTCTCATCACGCGCATGCGCCAGCGGCTCGGACACGGCCGCCACCATGTCATATTGGCGGTTTGCAATGGTCATCAGGGACTTCAGGTGACGGCCGTCAAAACCAAACTCCGTCAGCTGGTAAGCGAGCTGGACGATGTGTACATCGTCCACGGAAAAGAAACCGGAGGCGTCGGCATTAATCAACCCCATGCGGATCAGGGAGTTCGTGAAGGAATCCTCCACGCTCGCCCGAGTAGACACATCAGAGCGGGTCAGGCGGCGTGTCCCCACGGAGCGCATCTGCTCGGCACTCACGGCACCTTGGACCGCGCGCTTCGAGGAAACCGCGGTGACCTTGCCGGAATCCATAGCCTCCAGCTGCTCGCGGATCACCTTGAGAGGCAGGTAGTTATCGCGCTGCAACGTCAGGATGTAGCGCAGGCGGGAGATGTCCTCTGGCGCAAAGCGACGGTAGCCCGACTGGCTACGGCGAGGGCTGATGAGGCCCTCGGATTCCAGAAAGCGAATCTTGGAGACCGTCACATCGGGAAAGTCAGCCTTCAGCTGTTTCAGCACATCGCCAATTCCAATGGTCGGAAGCACACCGGATGTCGATGCGGCACCGCGGCGAACGGCGGAATCATGTGCTGGCTGTGGCTGTGCACTCACGTCGTATTTCTCCCAAATGAACGCAAAAAGCTTATGGTCTGTGACTATTTTAAAGCACTCACAGTCCGGCAGTTAACCCCTGCCGAAAACGGGTCGCAGTCAAGCAAAAATGCTTGACTGCTTAGGTTGGCGAAGGACTTGCTTTACGCGTCCTTTGTACCGTTGAGGAACACCAGACGGAACTTACCGATCTGGATCTCATCGCCATTGGCCAGAACAGAGGAGTTCTTAGGCTCACGGTTCACGTAGGTTCCGTTCAGGGATCCCACGTCTACAACTTCGTACTCGTCGCCGTTGCGACGGAACTCTGCGTGGCGACGGGAGACGGTGACATCATCCAGGAAAATGTCGGAATCTGGGTGGCGACCCGCAGCGGTGTTCTCCTGATCGAGCAGGAAGCGGGAACCAGCGTTAGGTCCTCGCTTAACCACCAGCAGCGCGGAGCCTTCTGGCAGACCCTCCACACTGGCAGGTGATGCATCATTCTGTCCTGCTTCCATTTCCTTCAGCAGGTCGGAACGGTACACAGAGGTAGTCTCTACGGATGCCTCAGAGTGGCCAGTGTTTTCACTCATATCTTTTCCTCTCATTATTCGGCTGACGCCGAAGCCACCGCACTGAATCAACCATCAGTTGTTCAGGGGGTCATTAGATGGACGTTGTCCACCATACTACCCCTCCGCCCTAGCTGGGGAGCCGGAAGGCGGATAGCGGGAAATCTTGTTCAAAAAGTTATTTAAACATTCTAGCAATTGAGTTTCGGACCGATCGTCCGTCCGCGGATAGCGGATTATCGTTGACCATATATGTCCAGGTAGCGCTCGGTTTCTGCAGTCCCAGATTCTCCAGGTGAGCGCCATCGGCGTCGATGTGCACCTCAGCAAAGGTCTCCTCTGCTCGCGCTACCGCACGTTCTGCCAGATCAGCAAATGCGGCAATGGACATCCGGTGGAACTCATCGATGGGCGATTCACGGGCGATGGCGCGCAAGTGGATGGATTCACGGATGTCATCCAGGTACGCCAGATGCTCGCTCCACTCAAAGTCCAGGTGGTACAGCATGATTTCTCGTGCAGCTTGCTCCAGGACTTCCTGATCTACGCGCTCAGCCAGTTCGTCAGCCTTGTTCCCGTGTACACGGGAGAGGTGCTTCCACGCCGCATCCGTATCCAACAGATCATCCCGGCGCGCGGCGATAATGTCCCGCTGGTCTTTAATCAGCTTGTTGTACTTCCAGGTCGTGGCATGAATATCCAGCAGTTGCCCCTCGGTGACGCGCTGGCAGTGGTCCACGAATTGCAACACGCGCTTCTGGGCCAGCAAGCCGTCCTCGTCCGGGGTGGCGTGAAGTTCTTGGTCGCTGCCGCCGGCGGCAATCATGTCGTCTTCCAAGGACAAGAAGAACACGCTGGATCCTGGATCGCCTTGGCGTCCTGCGCGTCCGCGGAGTTGGTTGTCCAGGCGTGTGGAGCGGAAGCGGCCCACGCCGACAACGTGGAGACCGCCGGCGTCGACAACTACGCTGCGCTCCTCCTCGTTCATACCACCCAGTTTGATGTCGGTTCCACGTCCGGCCATCTGGGTGGACACAGTGACGCGTCCGGGGCGGCCGGCTTCGGCGATGATGGCCGCCTCAGCCTCGTGATTTTTGGCGTTGAGGACGTTGGACTCCACACCTTCGAGCACCAGGGCGTCGGCAAGTCGTTCGGACTCCGCGACGTCCTGGGTTCCGATCAGTTGAGGCTGGCCGGTCTTTTGCACCTCGATGATGTGTCGGATCACAGCCTGGTCGCGTTCCTCCAGGGTGGCATAGATCCGGTCGGCTTCGTCGAAGCGTTGGGTGGGGACATTCGGGTCGATGGCGGAGACCTTAAGGTCATAGAATTGCCGGAACTGGTCGCTGGCGGCAATCGCCGTTCCGGTCATGCCGCACTTGTGTGGGTACATCCCCACCAGAGCCTGAATGGTGATCTGGTCCAGGATGCGCCCGCCGTCGGTGACATCCAAGCCCTCTTTCGCTTCCACCGCTGCCTGGAGTCCATCCGGCCATCGCTGCAGCTCTGCCACGCGTCCACGAGACCCGTCGATCAGGGCCACCTTGCCGTCGCGCACAATGTAGTGCACATCGCGAGCCAGAAGATGCTCGGCGTGCAGTGCAACGTTGATCTGGACCAGCAGGTCCCCTCCCCCGTGTTCCTCGGACCCATAGAGCGATTCCACGCCCAGGTATTTTTCTGCGTAGCTGGCGCCGGTATCGGTCAGGTAGATATTTCGGTGATCCGCAGAGATCTGGAAATGCTCGTCCTCCTCCATGGTTTTCACCATGCGGGTGATCTCGCTGGTAGGCGCCGGGCTTGGCTCAGATCCGGCAAGCACCAACGGCACCAGGGCTTCATCCACCATCACGGAGTCCGCCTCGTCGATCACGGCCACGTCGGCGGGGGTGCGCACCTGGTCTTCGCGGCGGGTAATGAGTTGGTCGCGCAGGACGTCGAACCCAATTTCGTTGATGGCGCCGAAGATGACATCCCTGCGGTAGATGTCACGGCGCTGGTCGGCGTCGAGATCCTCGTGGATGGCTCCGTGGCTGAGTCCGAAGAAGTCGAACAAGGGGCCCATCCACGCATCATCGCGCCCGGCGAGGTAGCTGTTAACGGTGATCACGTGGACGCGCTGGCCGCGCAAGGCGTAGCCCACAGTGGCCATCGCGCCCGTGAGAGTCTTGCCTTCGCCCGTAGCCATTTCCACGATGTCGCCGTGAAGCAGTCGGTGTGTGCCCTCCATCTGCACATCGAAGGGCTGCACGTCCAGGGTGCGGTTGACGGCTTCGCGCAGGGCGGCGAGCAAGGCCGGGTAATCCGGCTGGCCATTGCTCGTACGCACGGCCTCGCGGGCGGCAGCTCGGAGCGCATCATCATCAACGCCAGCAAAGCGCTCGGCGCTGGCCTGCGCCACAACCGCCCTGCTCTTTTTCTGATTCTTCTTGGGTGAGGTTCCCATTGCTTTCCAGAACCAGTCCATCGCCATTGACGGTCATCCTTTGCTTGTGTGCGTTGGTGTACGTGCGTGTTGCCTGTAGATTCTTGAGTCTACCTATCCCCTCGCGCGGGTATAAGTATCTTTATGAGCTTTTCTTCCGGTGATGCTTTTTCTAACCCCGTTTCTGACCCCGTTGCTGGCTCCAGTGCTGGCTCCGCTACTGGGGCTGTTCCTGATGCAGTCGCGCCGCGTCGTTTAGCCCCTGCGCGCAGCGTCACGGTGTCCATCACCGCCCGCGACGGCCGGAACATCGCCGGGACGCTGGACTTTCCTGCGCATATCGGGTCCGTGGCGAAGCTGCCGCATGCCAATCTCCCGACTGCGGTGGTGGTGCATTGCTTCACCTGTAACCGCCGGGCCGTGGGCACGTCGAAGATCTCCAAGACGTTGGCGAGGTTGGGTTTCCTGTCTTTGAGGATCGACATGGAGGGGTTGGGCGATTCCGATGGGCGGATGGAGGATTCCACGCTGACTCGCCAGATCGACGACGTGTGTCGCGCCGCGGAATGGCTCGATGAGCATTCCTCCACGCGCGAGGACAATCCGGGCAGGATCCTGGTTGGGCACTCGCTGGGTGGGGCTGCGGTGTTGCGGGCAGCGCCGCGGGTGGCGAATGTCCGTGCGGTGGCGACGGTGGGCGCACCGTTTAATCCTTCACATGTCACCAGCACCATGCCGAAGCTGGAGCAACGCTTGCGGGAAGATCGTTCGATCCACGCCGTCGAGATCCCCGGCCGTGGCGTGAAGCTCGGGCGTCCACTCCTGGATGATCTATCAACATTCGACGCCGCCGCCGATGCGGCCCAGCCCAGCGCCCAGGGGATTGCGACGTTGTTTATTCATCCGCCGTCCGATGACTTGGTTCCCTACGAGCATGCGGAGAAGCTGTATGCGGCGGCAGGCCAGCCGAAGTCTTTGATTTCTATTCCAGAGGCGGATCATCTGCTGAAGAAGCCTGGCAGTGGTCAGCGTGTGGGTGAGCTGATCGCGTTGTGGGCGCAGGCGTATCTGGGGTGAATGCGTGTGGTGAGTCGTCCGGGGTACCCGTGTGGGGTGAATGAAGGCGCTCGTGGGGTGAATGAAGGCACTCAGGGCGGCAGTGGCGCGTATGGTTGAAGACCATGAGTGAGTTGACTTTCATCCCTACCGCTGACCTTGTGGACATTATCGGCGAGGACGTACGCTCCTGCGATACCCAGTTCCGGGATCTCGGCGGAAACATTGAATTTGCAGGCAAGATCACCACAGTGAAGTGCTTCCAGGACAATGCGCTGCTGAAGTCCGTGCTGGGTGAGGACAATCCCGGCGGTGTGCTGGTGGTGGACGGTGAGGCGTCGATGCACACGGCACTGGTGGGCGACATCATTGCGGGGCTGGGCAAGGATCACGGCTGGAATGGCGTAATTATCAACGGCCCGATCCGCGACTCCAAGGTGATTGGTGGCATGGAGTTTGGCTGCAAGGCCTTGGGCACGAACCCTCGTAAATCCACGAAGACGGGCGCTGGTGAGCGTGATGTTGTGGTGTCCTTTGGCGGCGTGGACTTCGTTCCTGGCCACTACGTCTACTGCGATTCCGATGGCATCGTGATCACGGAGGAGCCGGTCCAGCCGCAGTAACGGCTACTGCTTCAGTAACAACTACCGAAAAAACGTCCTGACGTGGCGATTTTCTTACATGCCACTGTGTGTAGCATAATAGGGACTCTGGCCATGCGGTCAGAATCGGGCTGTGGCGCAGTTTGGTAGCGCACCACACTGGGGGTGTGGGGGTCGCAGGTTCAAATCCTGTCAGTCCGACCAATTTTTTAGCCGGGACATAGCGAAAGCTATGCCCGGCTTTTGCCGCATCGGACGCAAGAACACGTCCTAGAAAATCGCTCCCCTAGGTCACAAAATATGTCGTTGTTTAAACACACCAGTCGCGTCACGTGGCGCGCACAAGAACGCCCGCCCGTAGACCCAGTAGGGACAGAGAATTCGTTAGAATGCCTCCTCGAACGAAAGACTGATCTTGTCTGGAACGCTGCGGCATTAGAAGACAATTCATGCACGTTGACGGATGTACAAGCGCTACTCACGGGTCAGGCTGTACACAGTAAATCCCCGGAGGAGCAGCAACAAATCTTGGACCTCTCGGAAGCGTTCGGAGAACTCCACACTCTAGTGTCAACAGGGGAATTCTCGGTCACGTCCCACGTCAGTCATCGCATTCACACAGCCGTCGCACGCAATGAAGCATTAGACGCAGGCATGTTTCGCGGCGACGGCGCCGTCGCGGGCGATGGTGGCGGGGTAAGGCTCATGAACGGTGGCTTCGTTGATTTTGATCCCGCCGAGGGATTACATGAGGCCTTCTCGGATCTCGTGGAGTCGCTCAATCTTCTCGACGATCCCGTGGAGCGCGCACTCGCCTATTTCTGTTCCGCCACGCGAACACAGTTTTATTTTGATGGAAACAAGCGCACAGCCCGGCTCATAGCATCCGGAATGTTGATGACGGCGGGATATAGCGCGCTGAATATTCCCAACGCCCGCCGCCTGGAATTTAACCTGGCCCTTGACCAACTCTTTTCCACAGACGATGCCACTGAACTCATGGAGTTCCTCTACGACTGCCTTGCAGAATCATCCCGATAGCCCGGCTCCTCACGCCTAGCAGAAGCCATCAAGAAGAAATGTCGCTGCATAGCGCTACATAGCACCCTTCAATCGCTCAATCGCCTGGTCCAAAACCTCGTCACGTTTGCAGCATGCGAAGCGAACGAAACGTTTCCACTGCTCCGTGTGATCGGAAAATGCGGACACCGGAATTGCCGCTACTCCCACCTCTTCAACGAGGAAACGGCAGAACTCAACATCGTCCTTAAAACGCTCTGGGATCCTGGCGATGACGTAATAGGTTCCGTGCGACACATATGCGTCCAGGCCACACTCCTCCAAGGCTGTGGCTACCTTACGAACTTTCTCCTCCAAGCGTGCGGACATATCCTCCACCCACGACAATTCTGTGTCCAGCGCCTGCGCCACTGCCGGTTGCACGGGAGTCACGCCCACATAAGTGAGAAACTGCTTAGCCTTCAGCACATGACGCAACAGATTCTCAGGGGCTACGGCCCACCCGGTCTTCCATCCCGTGGCATTAAAACTCTTGGCAGCACTCGAGACTGTGATGGTGCGCTCCCACATGCCCGGCAAGCTGGCACAGCACACATGCTCATGCCCGCTGAACACGAGATGCTCATAAACCTCGTCCGACAACACAAACAGATCCCTGTCGCGGGCCAGCTCCGCGATTCCTTCCAGCCCCTCGCGACTCAGCACCGATCCCGTGGGATTATGGGGCGAATTCACCACAATCATCGCGGTCTTCTCTGTCACAGCGGCGCGTAGCGCCTCCAGATCCACATCCCACGCTCTGCCATCGCCGCACTGCACCTCACGAAGCGGAACCGCAACCCGCTGCGCACCCGCCAGGGCAATGGCCGCGACATACGAATCGAAATAGGGTTCCAGCACAATAACTTCTTGACCTGGTTCAACAAGGCCGAGAATCGTGGCGGTGATCGCCTCTGTCGCCCCCACCGTCACGAGGACCTCTGTGTCGGGATCGACGTGCAACCCGTATCGGCCCTGGTGCCGGGCCACAGCCTCGCGCAGCTCGGGCAATCCCTGCACCGGTGCGTATTGATTGTTTCCGCTGGCCATTTCTTCCTGTGCCCGTTCCAACATCGACGCCGGCCCATCGCTATCAGGGAATCCCTGACCGAGATTAATGGCCCCCAGCTCCATTGCCCGTGCACTCATCGACCCAAAGATGGAATCTCCGAATGACCGAAGGCGTGTCACTCCCGGATCGTTGAGACGTGACGACTGCTGTTGCTGTTGTTGCCCTGTCATGAGGACGATCATATCGCGCACGCTGAGGCTCGTGTCGTATAGTTTCACGCCGAAGGCCGAACACTCAGTCACCCCAAAAGGCGTGGAAAAGTTTAAGAAATACACATGATGGATCCCCTAACATCCCCGGCGAAAATAGAGCACCTTAGGTAAGGAGTCTTGTTTACGCTGCTCGCAGCGCGTTTCGGGGGGGGGTAGACAGGGGTACTACATGAGAATAGACTGATAAACCTCAGAGAAACTTATGAGGTTAATGCTAACATCCCACTGACGCGTTGAATCGGACTCTTGCACTGTTACTGCAACAAAAGTGCACGCATCCTGCTCACCCCACCTACGTGGACTTACAGCCACATGAAAGGAATTTCGACAGCATGTCCAATGCAGACATCCTCCTCACCCCAGGAGAAAAGGGCGTATTCTCTCAGCAATTCAGCCCCAACCTCGTGCTGTTTTGGTTGAAGACCAACATCGTCGTCACCAACCGCAGGATCGCGGTCAAGGCACCCAACACGATTCTGGGCATCATCCCCTTGGGATACCAGGAAAACAGCATGCCCGTCGGCTCCGTTGCGGGCGTCAACGCATCCATCAAGGTTCAGGCGGGACGTTTTATCACCTTCCTGCTGCTCGGCCTCATGCTGCTGGTCTTCGGATTCCTTGCTATGGGAAGCAATGGCGCAGCGGGATTCTTCCTGATTCTCCTGGCGATCATGCTCCTCGCCATTGCTGCCAACGCCATTCGTGGCGCCCTCGGGGTCACCAACAACGGTGGTGCCGTGAACGAAGTCCTCGTGTCCTGCCTGGAGCAGTCGAAGCTGAACGAGTTTAAGAACCATCTGAACGAATACGTGTACACTGCGTCGAGTGCCGGAACCTCTTGGAACGACGCCTACGCGTCGAACTCTCAGGGTTTCCAGAACCAGATGGGTTACCTTCAGAATGGCCCTACCGCAGGCCAGCAGTTCAACCCCGGAGCTGTAGGAAACGGCGGCTACCAGGGACAGCATCAGCCTCAACAGAACTGGAACCAAGGCCCACAGCAGGCGCAGCCTCAGCAAAACTGGGGCCAGGGCCCGCAGCAGGCCCAGCCCCAGCAAAACTGGAACCAAGGCCCACAGCAGGCCCAGCCCCAGCAGAGCTGGGATCAGGGCAACCAGCAGCCACCTCAGCAAAGCTGGAACCAAGATCCGCAGCAGACCCAACCTCAGCACAACTGGGAGCAAGACGACAACCAGCAGCCGCCTCAGCAGGGCTAACTCATACGCGAAGGCTGAGGAAAGGCTCCCACGGTAGCAGTCGCGCAATAAACCACAGCGCAAAAAGACTTCCCACCGCGATCGGCGCATAGCGGATGTCTTGCCACCGGGGTAGCCGAATCCCCCAGCCTTTTGCAGCCCACGCTATCCACGCCCACACTAAGAAGGGCAAGAAAACCAACAGCAGCGCATTGTAGTGTGCAGCATCCGCTACACGCCCTTGAACAAGGCATTGAACTGCGCGCATCGAGCCACACCCCGGGCAGTTGATACCGAACAGTGCCTTCGTAGGACACGTCGGAATCACACCGCCCGGGGTTTCTGGATCCGCTGCAGCGATCGCCACACAGGCACACAGGGAAAGCACTCCCACAGCAAGCGGGAGTGCTTTATTCCGAACGTTCGTCACCGTGTTGCGAAAACCTCAACTACTAGCTCAGGTCGTCAGAGCTAATAACGCCCGTGGACAGGAGCACCATGTACAGCGCAAAGAAGATCACAGAGAGGACAGCAGATGCGATCGCAAACTTCTTTGCCTTCGCGGAAGCGTCCTCAGCACCCTGCAAGTCGCCCTTATGCCACCGGCTATCCACCTGAGTGGAGAAGTAAATGCCTACGGCACCCACCGGCAAGCAGCACGCCACAGTGGCAAGAATCGTCCAAACCAAGTAGGTGTTCGGGCGAGCCGCTCCCCCGAGATCTGCAAATTCTTGGGCATTGTCACCGTTGGGGAACTGGCCAAAGGTGTTCTGACTGTCAGCATCGCTGCTGTTGACATCGTGAGCATCGCTGTTCACATCGTGAGCGTTGCTGTTGGCATCGTTGTCATCAAAGCTATTACCAGCGTATGGATTGGTCATGAGAATCCTCCTGCGTTGATATGGGTGCGCTCCAGTCTAGCAGCTTACGAAGTTTTCGTCAGAAAAACCTATTATTGATCTCCGCAGGACAATTTATGCCGGGAAAGCCACATACTTAATGTATGTGTATTCGTCCAAGCCCTCCAGGCCACCTTCGCGACCAAATCCGGACAGTCCAATACCACCGAATGGGGCGGCGGCATCCGAAATCCCGGCGCGGTTCACTCCCACCATGCCGGCCTGCAACTCTTCTGCAAAGCGCTGCGCGGTCGCCATATTCGTGGTGAAGCCATAGGCAGCCAGGCCGAACGGTGTATCGTTCGCCATGGCAATGCCCTCATCCAGATCCTTGAAGGTGACCACCGTGGCCACGGGCCCGAAAATCTCCTCCTCAAGGATGCGGGTTCCCTTCGGAACATCAACCACCACCGTGGCGGGATAGAAATAACCTGAACGATCCGGAACCTCACCTCCGACGAGGACCGAGGCTCCAGCGCGCCGGGCGTCGTCGACTAATTCGGCAACACCATCGCGTTGCTCAGCATTGATCAACGGCCCCAACGTCACTCCCTCGTCCAGTCCGTCCCCCAGGACGAACTCGCGCATCTTCGCCACCAAACGCTCGGTGAACTCCTGCGCGATGGATTCCGCCACGAGGAAACGATTCGCGGAGATACACGCCTCGCCACCGTTGCGCATCTTCGCAGCCACCGCAGCCTCGATCGTCAGATCCAGGTCCGCATCCTCCGCAACCACGAAGGGCGCATTGCCACCCAGCTCCATCGAGGTGCGCTGCAGGTGCTCCGCGGACTGCTTCACCAGCACCTGGCCCACCCCCGTAGAACCAGTAAAGGTGACCTTCTTCAACCGAGGATCCGCCATCAACTCGCTGGACAAGTCCTTCGAACTGGAGCTCGTGATAATCGCCACAGCCGACGCCGGCGCATCATGCCGCTCAAGCACCTCCGCCATGACAGAACCCAGCAGCAGCATGGTCAACGGAGTCTGCCCAGCCGGCTTCACAATCACCGGGCACCCCACGGCCAGTGCAGGAGCAATCTTGCGCGCCGCCATCGCCAACGGGAAGTTCCACGGGGTAATGGCCAGCACCGGACCCACGGGCTTACGGACGGTCACAATAGAGCCCTGACCTGCGGGGCTCTGGGCAGTTCGACCTCCCGCGCGGACGGCTTCTTCCGCAAACCACTGGAAATAGGACGCGCCATAGGCCACCTCGCCGCGGGCCTCGGCCAACGGCTTACCCATCTCCAACGTCATCACGCGCGCGAAATCATCTTCGCGCTCCTTGACGGCCTCAAAGATGTCATACAGAATCGCCGAACGCTGCCGTGGGCTCATCGCAGCAAAGTCAGCAAAGGCCTGATCCGCGAGGTCCAACGCCTTCATCCAATCAGCAGACTGGGCATCCGCCACGGACGTCAGAACTTCCTCCGTGGCAGGGTTGATCACGTCAAACGTGCCACCATCCTGGGCTGGCACATTAGCGCCGTCTAGCCACAGACCAGTCTGGAGATCCTTGGGCAGTGTACGAAAAGTGGTGGAGTTAGTCATGGGGTGAAGCTCCTTCAAATCAAGAGGTAGTGCGTTTACTCTATGAACGTTCTTCTACCCCACCCTAACGAAAAATCACACGAGCGTTAGCCCAGGAACGCCTTATCGGACAGCGTGGCACCCTTGATGTTGGCAAACTCGCCCAACAGGTCACGCACTGTCAGTTTCTTCTTCGTGTCCTGATCTGCCTCATACACAATCTGGCCTTCATGCATCATGATCAGGCGGTTGCCCAGACGGATCGCCTGTTCCATATTGTGCGTCACCATCAGTGTGGTCAGCCCGCCTTCTTCTACGATGCGGTGGGTCAGATCCGACACCAAGGCGGCGCGGGAGGGATCAAGTGCGGCGGTGTGCTCATCAAGCAGCATGATCTTCGGTTGTGTAAAACCGGCCATCAGCAGGGACAACGCCTGGCGCTGACCACCGGACAACAGGCCTACCTTCGCCGTCAGCCGATCCTCCAGCCCCAGCTCCAGTTTCTTGAGTTCCTCCACGAACACTGCGCGCCGTTTGGAGGATAAGCCACGCCCCAGTCCGCGACCTTGTCCGCGCAGGTAGGCCAGGGACAGATTCTCCTCAATAGTGAGGTCCGGGGCCGTGCCGGCCAGCGGGTCCTGGAACACGCGGCCAATATAGGCAGCTCTCTTGTGCTCGGCTAAGGACGTGACGTTCTTCCCATCCACCACAATGGAGCCACTATCCACCGTCATGCGGCCGGAAATGGCATTCAGCAGAGTGGACTTTCCGGCGCCATTGGAACCGATGACAGAGACGAAATCACCTTTCTTTAATTTCAGGTTTACCTGTGCCAGAGCGCGGCGCTCATTCACAGTTCCTGGGAAAAAGGTTTTTGCAATGGAGTTGATGGACAACATAGAAGTCATGTCCTACGCACCTGCCTTCGCGCTCGCCGTTTTCTTCGTGAATGCACTCAGCGCGCCGCGCCAGCGAGGCACCACCAGCGCCACAATCACCAGCACGGCGGTGATTGCCTTCATATCGTTCGGATCCAGGCCAACCTGCAGGGCGCAGAAAATAATGATGCGGTACAGCACACTTCCAACGATCACAGCCACGATAGCGAGCAAGAGGAACCGTTGGCCGAAGATCGCCTGTCCCATTATGACCGACGCCAGGCCCACCAAAATCAAGCCAATTCCCATGGAGATATCGGCAAATCCTTGATACTGGGAAATCAGTGCACCGCACATGCCCACTAGCCCATTGGAAAGACCTAAGGTGAGCGTTTTCGTAAAGTCCGTGGACACACCAAAGCTAGTAATCATCGGACCGTTGTCACCCGTTGCGCGGATGCTTAATCCAAGGTCCGTATTCAAAAACCACCAGACCACCAGCGCTAACAGAATAACCACCAGGGCAAAAATAGCGATGCTCACTGGCGTGCCCTTGATGCCTGCGTCCTTTAAAGGAGTAAACATCGTCTGAGCTCGCAAGAGCGGAACATTGGCACCATCCATGATGCGCAGGTTCACCGACCACAGCGCGATCATGGTCAAAATACCGGCGAGGAGCCCGTCAATCTTGCCCTTGGTATGCAATAACCCTGTAACGAGACCAGCGACGAAGCCAGCCCCAAAACCCGCAAGCGTGGCCACAAGAGGATTCCAGCCTGCCAGAATCGCGGTAGCCGCCACTGCGGCGCCGGTGGTGAAGGAACCATCGACCGTGAGGTCGGGGAAGTTGAGGACACGGAACGTGAGGTACACGCCCAGCGCCATGACGCCATAGATCAGACCGACCTCAAGGGCGCCGATCATACGCGCTCAGCCTTGTCCAGAATCGCCTGTGGGATCTCGATGCCGTAGTTCTTCGCTGCCTTTTCGTTGACGTAGTAGGTCACCTCGGAGGCGGTCTCCACGGGAGTGTCTGCCGGATCGGCCCCGTCCTTCAGGATTTTGATGGCCATCTTTCCGGTCTGCTTACCCAGCTCTTCGTAGTCGATACCAACCGTGGCTGCGGCGCCGCCCTTCACCGTTCCTTCCTCAGCACCGATCACAGGGATCTTCTTCTGTTCAGCAACTTGCACCAGGGACGCAATGCCGGACACAACCATGTTGTCCGTAGGAACGTAGATGGCGTCCACATCACCCAGCGCCTCCACGGCCTGCTGGATTTCATTGACGGAGCTGACGGTCTGGGTCTTGACATCCAAGTCCAGCGGCTTGGCGGCCTTCTTCACCTGATCCACTTGGATCTGAGAGTTCACCTCGCCTGAGGCGTAGACAATTCCTACGGTCTTCGCATCGGGAACGAGTTCCTTGGTGAGCTTCAGTTGGTCCTCAATGGGAGCTTCGTCAGAGGTGCCCGTGATGTTGGCTCCTGGCTTCTCGTTGGAGTCCACCAGTTCTGCAGACACGGCGTCCGTGACCGCGGTGAATAGCACGGGCTTATCGGTGATGTTCTGTGCAGTGGCCTGCGCGGCAGGGGTTGCCACTGCCAGGACCAGGTCCTTGCTGTCGCTCGCGAACTGCTGGGCGATGGTCAGCGCGGTGGATTGCTCACCATTGGCGTTCTTCTCGTCGAACTCCGCTGTGATTCCGGCCTCGTCAAAGGCCTCCTTGAAGCCTTTGACCGCGGAATCGAGCGCGGGGTGCTGAACCAGTTGGTTGATACCGATCTTGTAGGTATCACCGGAGGCCGAATCTGTGCCTCCACAGCCGGCCAGGACCATTGTGCTGACCGCCAAGATACCAGCGAAAATACGGGAGCGGGATGTCAACATTCCTCTTTCCTTTTCTGTGCAAGTTCTCGTGAAAACGTCTTGGAACTTAACTTAGCAATAGAAAAAGGCTTGTTGTGGAAAAGTCACCGTATTACCCCCGGTGATGCCCCACTCTTCCCTGCTAACGGAGCAATTTCACCAGCTGGTCATGATGATGAGGCGGCAGGCACTGTGCCTCCACGACAAGTGCGGCCAGCTCCTTATCTCCCATCTTGGCTTTGAAAGCCTGTTGCATCGTCACGCCATGGTCAGGTGCTGGCAGGAACTCAATCGCGTCACCTGGGCGAATCACACCCGGCTCCACCACTCGGAAGTAGCAACCGCAATCGGCATGCTGCGTAAAGATTCTCATCCATCCTCGGATATCGAGCCATCCACCGAAGGTGCGACAAGGCTGGCGCGGCACCGATACCTCGAGCAGTGCCTCCCCCACGCGAACCTGCTGGCCAATGACCGCGCGCGTCCAATCCACGTCCTCGGTGGTCAGGTTGTCGCCAAAATAGCCGTCGGGGAAACGCTCAGTGTTCTCCGGAAGAGCGTCCGAGTGTTGCCCACTCCAGAAATCTAATTCCTCGCGAGCAAAGGCATACACTGCCTTATCCGCACCCCCGTGGTGTGCTGAATCCCCAACAAAATCCCCCACGACACCGGAGCCGTCCCCATAATTGGGCCCCGGTGCAAATACCTCCAGGTGATCCACGGGCACCTTGTGGATGCCAGATTCGCGATCCGCGCCCCCAGGATCCGGTTGGACCTGCGCGATATTGGTGGAGCGGACTGTCCCGCACTCACCAAGGTATGCACCAGCGGTTGTACTCTCAGGCAACGATGCAGCGAAGGCTGCTCGGCCCGTGGAGGCTGTGGAGTCTTCAGAGGCTGTGGACGATGTGGCACCAGTCATAACTCACAGTGTAACCGGTGCCAACACGTCTCGTGCTGTTAGAGCTCGGACGCGTCCTTACGCTTCGGCAGTACCTTTGGCCGCACGCCTGCGATCTCCTCCACGATGCGGACAACCTGGTTGGAGTAGCCGAACTCGTTGTCGTACCACACATACAGCACCAGGTGGTTGCCGGTGGCGATAGTGGCAAGACCATCCACGATGCCTGCGTGGGTGGTGCCCACGAAGTCCGTGGAAACAACCTCTGGGGACTTAATAAAGTCGATCTGCTGACGCAGGTTGGTGTGCAGGGATACCTTGCGGAGGAAGTCGTTGACCTCGTCCACCTCGACAGCCTTGTCCAGGGTCAGGTTCAGCACGGCCATGGACACATCTGGGGTAGGAACGCGAATGGCGTTACCGGTCAGCTTGCCCTTCAGCTCTGGGAGAGCCTTAGCCACAGCGGATGCTGCACCCGTGGCGGTCAGAACCATGTTGAGGCCAGCGGCGCGTCCACGGCGCTCTCCCTTGTGGAAGTTGTCAATCAGGTTCTGGTCATTGGTGAAGGAGTGGACGGTCTCCACGTGACCGTGCTGCACACCGTAGCGGTCGTTGATGACCTTCAGAACTGGCGTGATGCCGTTGGTGGTGCAGGATGCTGCGGACAGGATGTTGTCCGATGGATCGATGTCGCCGTGGTTGATGCCGTAGACGATGTTCTTGATATCACCCTTGCCCGGCGCGGTGAGCAGAACCTTGGACACACCCTTGGACTCCAGGTGCTTGGACAGACCGTCGCGGTCGCGCCACACGCCGGTGTTGTCCACCACGATGGCGTTGTTGATGCCATAGTCGGTGTAGTCAATCTCAGCGGGATCGTTGGCGTAGATCACCTGGATGGCGGTGCCGTTGGCCCAGATGATGTTGTTTTCCTTGTCCAGGGAGATGGTGCCGTCGAAGGCTCCATGCACGGAGTCGCGACGGAGCAGCGATGCGCGCTTTTCCAGGTCGCCCTTGCCCTTGGAACGTACGACGACGGCGCGCAGCCGTGCACCGCCGTAGGTGCCCTCGCGGCTCACCAGAATGCGGGCCAGCAGGCGGCCGATGCGGCCGAAGCCGTAGAGCACTACGTCGCGCGGCTCGGTCTTCGCGCTCTCGCCGATGACTTCGGTCAGTTCGCTTTCCAGGAACTCGCGTAGGGATGCGCCCTCGCCCTGGTTCTCAAAGCGAGTAGCCAGGGACCCCAGGTCGATGGACGCGGTGCCGAGGTCAAGGTTCACCAGTTCCTTCAGGATCTCCAGCGTGGAGTTGAGGGACAGTTCCTTGTCCACGATGCGGCGTGCGTAGCGGTGGGACTTGATGATGTCGATGTCGGTGACGTTGACCAGCAGACGACCGTAGACGGACACCACCACGTTGTGCTCATTGTGGAGCTTGCTGATCAGCGGCAGCATCTGTTGCGCCAGCTGAAGGCGCTCTGCCCAATCGGATTGGTTGTGTGCATCTAGGGTCATCGTTGTCCTCGCTTGTCGCTTCATTACGGTTGTCGCGCCAGAGTGTTGAAGGCTTGTGGCCTCTGATAAGACCTGTGGGCCTCGTGTAGCGCACCCCCTCATGGTAACGGCATCTGCCCCGAAATACGTGGTGCCAACACCCCGGCAGTACCACATTCACCCTTATTCGGGTGTTGAAATAGGAAAAGCTTCCGGCATGCGTGCGTGCTGGGCATTACAGTCACATATATGTCTAATACCGATGTCGAAATCGCCCAAGCTCACACATTAGAGCCCATCCACACCATCGCTGAACGCGGCGGAATCCCTGAACAGGCGCTTGTCCCGTTTGGCACCACCAAAGCGAAAATTGATGTCACGGCACTGCCGGAGGATGCGTCCGCCACCGGTCAGCTGGTTCTGGTCACCGGCATGAGCCCTACCCCCGCCGGAGAGGGCAAGTCCACCGTACTCATTGGGTTGGCCGACGCCATCGCGTCGCGTCGTTCCACCTTCGTGGCCATCCGTGAGCCGTCCCTGGGCCCGGTCATGGGTATCAAGGGCGGAGCCGCCGGTGGTGGTTACGCACAGATCGTCCCCATGGAAGACATCAACCTCCACTTCACGGGCGACCTTCACGCCATCACCAGCGCCACCAACACCTTGGCGGCACTGGTGGACAATCACATCCAGCACGGCAATGCCCTGGGCATCGACCCGCGCCGGGTGACGTGGCGCCGCTGCCTGGATGTCAACGACCGTTCTCTGCGCAACATCGTCACCGGCCTGGGTGGGCCCGTCCAGGGCACCCCACGGGAGGCCGGCTTCGACATCACGGCAGCCAGCGAGATTATGGCGGTGTTGTGCCTGGCCACGGACCTCGCTGATCTGAAGGAGCGCCTGGCTCGCATCGTGGTGGGCCAGACTTATGACCGCAAGCCCGTGACCGCAGGTGAGCTCAACGCCCAGGGTGCTCTGGCTTCCCTCCTGCGGGATGCCATCAACCCCAACCTCGTCCAGACCCTCGGCGGCACCCCGGCCCTGGTACACGGTGGCCCCTTTGCCAACATCGCCCACGGCTGCAATAGCTTGATCGCCACCACCACGGCGCTGAAGTTGGCTGATGTGGTGCTGACCGAGGCCGGATTCGGGTCTGATCTGGGTGCTGAAAAGTTCTTCGACGTCAAGGCCCGCGCTGGAGACCTCTCCGTCGGTGCCGCTGTGGTGGTCGCCACCATCCGCTCCCTGAAGTACAACGGCGGCAAGCCCAAGGATCAGCTCACCTCCGAGGACCTCCCAGCGCTGCGCGACGGTCTGGCAAACCTGGAGCGTCACGTGGAGAACATCCGCAAGTTCAATGTAGAGCCCGTGGTAGCCCTCAACGTCTTTTCCTCCGATACGGACGAAGAGCTCACGCTGGTGGAGCAATGGGCTGAAAAGTTTGGAGTGCGCATCGCTCGGACAACGGTGTGGGCCAACGGTGGCGCCGGCGCCACCGAGCTTGCTGACGAGGTATTGGAGGTACTGGACGCTGGAAGCTCCTCGGCACAGCAAGCCGAGTCCTCTCAGCATCAGTTGTATGACCCGAGCCTCGGCGTCGAAGAATCAATTCGGACCATCGCAACCACCATTTACGGCGCGCGTGACGTGGAATTCTCCTCCGCGGCGATGAAGGATCTTGCGTTTCTTCAGGACAATGGATGGGATCAGCTGCCCGTGGTGATCAGCAAGACGCAGTACTCGTTCAGCGATGATCCGTCCCAGCTGGGCGCCGCCACCGGTCACACGCTGCACGTTCGCCAACTCCTGCCCAGGATCGGCGCGGGCTTCATCGTGGCGCTGACCGGCGACGTCATGACGCTTCCCGGCCTGCCGAAAAAGCCCGCGGCCGAGGGCATTGACGTGGACGCGCATGGCACCATCAGCGGATTGTTCTAGACCTGCTGAGTTGGGTTGAGTGACGCCGTGCTGATGTGATCGAGACTTGACCAGTGTCACACGGCACACCGCGTGCGTTTTTCTGACAAAAACAATGCGGAGGCCTAAAGTTGAGCCCATGTCTAGTCACACAGTCACTCTCACATCGAGTGCCACACCACGCCCCGTCGTCGACCGCGGACCCCGCCCATTTATGCGCGGGCGGCTGCACAGCGCGGCGGCGTGGTACTTCGGCGGAGCGTCCACGGCTTTAAGCGCCGTGACATTCGCCTACAACGGTCTGAGCTGGTTAAGCTTCGTCACCGTCCTATACTCCTTCTGCCTGGTGGGAATGCTGCTGGTCAGCGCCGTGTATCACCGCGCACCGTGGCGCAGCACCACCGCCGTTAACGTGTGGCGGCGAGCCGACCACGCCATGATCGCCGTGTTCATCGCCGGCACCTACGGGCCGGTCACTGTCGCCGCCTACGGGGATCGCTTCTGGGCCATCGACGGCTTCTTATCCTGGGGTGGAACATGGATCCTGGGGGTCAGCTGGGTGGCCGCTCTGGCCGCAGTGATCCTCAACGTGGTCTGGATCAACCATCCTCGATGGCTCGACGCCGCAGTGTATCTTTCCCTCGGCTGGCTGGCTGCGATCGCAGCTCTTGGGTACTACCAGGCGCTTGGCGTGGCCGTGAGCGCCCTGTTTGTGGCCGGTGGTCTTGTCTACAGCGTGGGTGCCATCATTTACGCAAAAAGATGGCCGAACCCCTCCGAGAGGTGGTTCGGCTTCCATGAGGTGTTCCACGCGGCGACGATCATCGCCGCGCTCCTTCACCACATCGGCATCTGGCTGCTGATCCTGCACTAGCGGTGCACGCGACCGCAAGCGCGTGCGTGACCGCTAGCGCTTGCGCTGCTTCTTTTCGCGTACGCGCACAGCCACCCGCACCGGCGAGCCCTGGAAACCGAAGGTTTCACGCAGCTTGCGCTCCAGGAAGCGGCGGTAGCCGTGCTCCAGGAAGCCGGTGGTGAACAGCACGATCACCGGCGGCTTGGTGGATGCCTGGGTAGCAAACAGAACGCGAGGCAGACGTCCGCCGCGCATCGGAGGTGGAGTTTCCGCAATCACGGTCCGCAGCCAGGTGTTCAGTTGGCCGGTAGAGATGCGCTGATCCCAGCTGTCCAGCGCCTCAATCATGGCAGGCTCCAGGCGCTGCAACGCGCGGCCCGTCTTCGCGGAGATGTTCACACGGCGTGCCCATGGAACATGCGCCAGCTGCAGCTCGATTTCGCGTTCCAGCAGGTCCCGGCGGTCCTCGTCCACCAGGTCCCACTTGTTGTATGCCACCACCAGCGCACGGCCGGAGTCTAGGATCATGCGCAGCACGCGCTGGTCCTGCTCGGCGATGGGCTCGGAGGCGTCCACCAGGAAAATGGCCACCTCGGCGGAATCAATCGCCGCGCGGGTGCGCAGGGAGGCGTAGAACTCGTGGCCGCGGGCGGTCTTGGTCTTCTTGCGGATACCCGCAGTGTCGACAAATCGCCAGGTGCGCTGTTCCAGCTCCACGATGGAGTCCACGGGATCCACGGTGGTACCGGCCACGTTGTCCACTACGGAGCGTTCCTCGCCGGTGATCTTGTTGAGCAAGGAGGACTTGCCTACATTCGGCCGGCCCACCAGTGCCACGCGGCGCGGACCGGACACGATGGAGGTCTGCCGTGGTTCCTCCGGGAAGGACTTCAGAACGAGGTCCAGCACGTCGGCCGCGCCGCGCCCGTGCTGCGCGGAGACCGGGTACGGATCCCCGAGGCCTAGGGACCAGAACTCGGCCATGTCTCCGTATTGGTTGTCAGAGTCAAACTTGTTGGCGACCAGGATGACCGGCACCGTGGAGCGCTGAAGTTTGCGGGCGATGACCTCATCGGTGGAGGTGATACCCACCTTCGTGTCGACCACGAACACGATCACGTCGGCGGTCTCCATGGCTGTTTCAGCCTGTCGGGCAATCGCGCCGTGAATGCCCTTGGCATCGGGATCCCAGCCGCCGGTGTCCTGAACCCAGAAACGCTGGCCGGTCCATTCTCCCAGGTAGGAAATGCGGTCGCGGGTCACGCCCGGGAAGTCCTCCACCACGGCCTCGCGGCGGCCGATGAAGCGGTTCACCAGGGTGGACTTACCCACGTTCGGCCGTCCCACAATGGCCACGGTGCACAGGGACTCATGCTCGGCCACGTCTTCGCCGAGGGAGCCGAAGGCTTCCTCCACAGCGTCCCAGTCGGTCTCTTGGCCGTCGGCGGTGAGCAGATCGAAGTCGTCCGCGTCGATGAACTCGGGGAAATCCTCGTCCTCGGCCAGTATCGCCTGATCATCCCATTCGACGCCACCCGCCGCGTCACTGGCGATGTCATCCGCGAACTCACCGTCGGAGTCTTCCGCGACGAGATCTACGTCGTCGCCGATGACGGTGCCATCGGCGGTGCGGAACACCAGGTCGTCGTCCGCACCCTCAGTGTCCGTGGCGGCCTCCACGGCGCTGTCGCGCGCCAGCTCCGCGATCCGGTTCACCACATCGTCGATGTCCATCTCCGTGGTGTCGATCAGCACGGCATCGTCAGCCGCCCGCAGAGGGGACACAGCGCGGGAGGAATCCGCCTCGTCGCGGCGGATGACGTCGGCGAGCACGGCGTCGAAATCAGAATCACGTCCGGCAGCCACGTCCTGGTCGTAGCGGCGCTGGGCGCGGGTCTCCGCGGAGGCGGTCATGAACACCTTCAGTGGCGCATCCTGCAGTACCACGGTGCCGATGTCCCGGCCCTCCACCACGCAGCGGCCGGCCTTCGTCGCCAGGGATCGCTGCAGCTCCACCAGATTCTCTCGCACCTCGGGGATAGCGGAGACGGCAGACACGGCGGCGGTTACCTGCGGACCACGGATCTCTCCGGAGACGTCCTCGCCGTCCAGAATGACCTCGGTGCTGCGGGGGTCCTCGTTGATCTCCAGGGGCAGGTCCGCCGTAGCGTCGATGATGGCGTTGGTCTGCGTGGGGTCGTCCACGTCGATCCCGGCGCGCAGGACGTGGAGCGTCGCGACGCGGTACATTGCGCCAGTATCCAGGTAGCGTGCCTCCGCCGCTTCGGCCACCCGCCGGCAGACTGTGGACTTTCCGGTTCCGGACGGGCCGTCGACTGCGATGATGAAACCACCGCCGACCACGTTGTCGACATCCGCGAGGCCGTGAGGGGCCTGATTGTTGTGATCAGTCATAGTGTTACTCTCGTGCTTTCCTGTCGACCTGTTACAGTCCAACGACCTTGTACAAGCTTGCGAGTTCGCTGGCGTTCATGGCGCGCACCGAACCTGGTTTCTGATCGCCCAGCTGCACGGTGTGAATCTTCGTGCGCACCAGGGCCTGAACGGGGTATCCCAGTTCTTTGAGCATGCGGCGCACAATGTGCTTGCGGCCTTCGTGCAGTTCCACACGCAGCAGCGACTTTCCTTGCCACACGTCCACGATCTGCACGTCATCGGCGCGAGCGATGCCGTCTTCGAGCTCCACGCCGTCCTTCAGCTCACGGATGATTCCGCGGTTGACCTCGCCCAGCACGGTCGCCATGTAGGTTTTGGTGACCTGGTAGCTGGGGTGCATCAGGCGGTTAGCCAGTTCGCCGTCGTTGGTCAGCAGCAGCAGCCCTTCGGTCTCTGCGTCCAGACGCCCCACGTGGAACAGTCCCTGGCCTTGCTCCAGACGCTCCGTGATGAAGTCACCCACACAGGGCCGGCCCAGTTCATCGCTCATGGTGGAGTGGACGCCGCGAGGCTTGTTGAGGATGAAGTACACCATCTGGTCGTTGACCTGCACGCGAGTTCCGTCCACGCGCACGATGTCCGTGTGCGGGTCGATCCGCAGGCCCATTTGCTGCACGATCTCTCCGTTGACCTCCACGCGCCCCATGGCGATGAGCTTCTCACTCATGCGCCGGGACGCCACGCCCGCGCTGGCCAGGACTTTCTGCAGGCGTACCAGGTTCTGGCTGTCCTTATTTTTATTCGACGCCAACGCTGCACGGCGTTCCTCGTCCGTGATGTGCTGACGCTTGGCTGGCTTCGCGTTGGAGACATACACCGCGGCGGCCTCATCCTGGGCGCGCTGCGCTGCCATGGCGGCGGCGTGTGCGGCTTTCATCTCCTGGCTTTGCCGCTGTGCGCGGCTTAAGGGCTTATCCTGTCCGCGGTGGGTGCGGCGGGCGCCGCTGCGTTGCGGGCGGGCAGGCTTCTTGCGTCCCTTTTTCTTGTCCGGTGTGCCATCTCGGCGAGCGGGTGTATTCAAGGAATGTTCCTATTCATCTTTGTGGAGAATGTTCATTCTCCTGGGTGTGTAGACCTGATGAGGTGAAGTTCTCAAGCCTAACGCATTGTTACGTGGTCATTCTACTCGACTGACCCCACACTGACGGTTCTACTCTTCGATCGCATCGACCTCGGGCAGCAGCGGCGCAAGGTCAGGAAGTTCATCCAAGGAGCTGAGCCCCAACTGCTCTAAGAACAAGGGGGTGGTGGAGTACAGGTGCGCGCCCCCTGCACCGGTCTCTTCGGCCTCCTCGGCGATGAGGCCGCGCACGGTCAGCGTGCGGATCACACCATCACAGTTCACACCGCGCACAGCCGAGACCTGGGCACGGGTCACCGGTTGGCGGTAGGCAATCACAGCCAAGGTTTCCAACGCGGCTCGGGACAGGCGTTGCTGCGAGCCGTCCAACACCTTGGCCTCCACCACGGGGGCGTTGGCGCGGCGAGTGTACAAACGCCAGCCGTCTTCCTGCTCGCGCAGTTCGAATCCAGAACCGCGGGCGTCGAATTCCATGGCAATCTCCCGCAGCACCTCGCGGACATCGTCGGCGGTAACGTCGCTGGCAGAGGTGGTCGTCTCAGGGGTATCGGGGTGTTCTGCGTTCAGCACTCGCGCGAGATCTTCGGGCTGCACCGGCTCATCGCTGATGAGCAGCAAGGATTCCACGCGGCTGCGCACCACGGATACCGGGGGCAGAATGTTGCCGTCGGGCTGGTTGCCGTTGGAGTGGTTCACGCTGATCCTTCTTCCGTTGTGTCGACTCTGCTGTACCTAGTTCCAGTTGGACGCCGCGACCACAGCCGGGTCCACGTCCAAGCCCGTCCACGCCACGGACATCTCTTCCAAAGGCTCGGGCTGTTCAATGCCGATCGCGCGGGCCTTGTAAAGCTCCAACAGCGCCAGGAAGCGCCCCACAATCGTCATATTCAGGTCGCAATCCGCGATGAGCGACCCGAAGCTCACCCACGTATCGGCACCGGCAATCTTCAGGGTGTCCAAGATGCGGCCGGCCTGCTCCGGCACACTCACCGCCACCTGGTGGATGTGCCCGGTATCCACCTCTGTCTTCGCCGGGCGGAAGACCGCTGCGGCAAGCTCCGCAAAGCTCTCCGGGGTGTGCCCCAGCTTCACGGGAGGAAGCAGGGACGTGAAACGTTCCTCCAACGCCAAGGCGACGGGGAACCGGCGCGCCGCATCCCGCTGCCATTGGGCGAACATGTCCGCCACCGCCTTGTAGGCCTTGTACTGCAGCAGGCGGGCGAACAGGAGGTCGCGGGACTCCAACAGAGCCAGATCCTCTTCGTCCTCCACCTCGCCACGCGGAACCAAGCGGGCGGCCTTCAGATCCAACAGCGTGGAAGCCACCACCAAAAACTCGGTGACCTCGTCCAGATCCTCGGCGGACTTGGACAACGTCCGGGTGTAAGCAATGAACTCATCCGTGACGGTGGCCAGGGCCACCTCCGTGATGTCCAGCTTGTGGGAGTTAATCAGCTGCAGGAGCAGATCGAACGGCCCATCGAAATTAGCCAAGGCCACACGGAAGCCTGTGATCTCGGGCTGCACAGGCTCCGGTGCGGCGGGCGACTGCTCCACCACGCTGGAGTTCGGCGGATGAGGGCTGGTCACGTTAGGCCTGTTCTGCGACTCTCTTGATGACTTCTGCAGCTAGATTGCGGTACTGGATGGCGCCCGAGGATTTCGGGGCCCACGTGTTGATGGGCTCTCCGGCCACGGACGTCTCTGGGAAGCGGACGGTGCGGGTGATGACCGAATCAAACACCTTATCCCCGAAGGCCTCCACCAGACGCTCCATCACTTCCCGCGAATGTAGTGTGCGGCGGTCGAACATCGTGACCAGAATGCCCAGCACTTCCAGGCGGAAGTTCAGGCGATCCCGCACTTTATCCACCGTGTCCATCAGAAGCGCCAGACCGCGCAGAGAGAAGTACTCGGATTCCACGGGGATGATGACCGAATCGGAACAGGACAGGGCGTTGACGGTCAGCAGCCCCAGGGAGGGCTGGCAGTCGATGATGATGAAGTCATAGTCCTTTGCCACCGGACGCAGGGCGCGAGCCAAGGCCTGCTCGCGGCCCACCTCGTTCACTAGCTGAATCTCCGCGGCGGACAGGTCGATGTTCGCAGGAACAACGTCAAGGTTATCGACTGGACTTTTATGTATAGCGTCCAGGATGGAGGAGCCGGAATCGACCAGCAAGTTATACACGGTGATATCCAGCTCATCATGCTGAATACCCAGCCCGGCCGAGAGCGCACCCTGCGGGTCCAAGTCCACAAGGAGCACCTTGCGCCCGAACGCGGCGAGAGCCGCACCCATGTTGATCGTAGACGTGGTCTTTCCCACCCCGCCCTTTTGATTGCACATGGAGATGATGCTGGCCGGCCCGTGCGAAGACAACGGCGCGGGATCTGGCAGCTCCGCCATGGGACGGCCAGTCAAGCCGATGTTTTGTTCGGGCTTATCGAACAATGCGTCTGGTTGTGACACTGCGTGCAGCCCTTTCCGTCGAGAATTACATCCTTAAGATTAGCAGCCCTACGCCCGTGGGTGAGATTCTATCCACACTTGCCTCAAGTGATCAGGCGTGACCTTGGTATAGATTTGCGTGGTCACCACACTGGCGTGACCCAACAGCTCCTGCACCACACGGACATCCGCGCCGCCCTCCAGAAGGTGCGTGGCAAACGAGTGCCGCAGGCTGTGCGGGGACACAGGACCGATGCCCGCGGCCTCAGCCGCCTGGGACACCGCCTTGAAACCAGACTGGCGCCCCATCCTCCGGCCGCGATTGTTCAGGAACAGCGCAGGTGAGCCCGTGGTATTTAACGCGGGCCGGGCGCGCGTGAGGTAGGCGTCGATCGCATGAAGGGCAGGGATTCCCACGGGCACGATCCTTTCCTTGCCGCCTTTACCCCGCACGAGCACGATATTGAGGTCGCGATCCAGATCATCCACGTCCAGATCCATCAGCTCCGAAATGCGCGCACCAGTAGAATACAGCATCTCCACCAGGGCTTTATCCCTCAAGTCAAGGGCAGAGGCTGAATCCCCTGACGGTATCGCGTCCAACAACGCCTCCACCTGGGCCACGCTCAACGCCTTCGGAATCGGCCGGGGCAAGGACGGCACCGGCACGTCCGCCGTGACATCCAGGTCCACGTATCTCTCCGACTGGCAAAAATTATGCAGCCCGCGCACAGCCGCCAAGGTACGGGCCACGGACGACTTCGCCAGCCCCCGGCCCGTGCCCGCATCAGTACGCAACCACGTCACGAACTGCTCCACCTCGTCCGTACGCACATCCTTCAGCGCACGATCCCCCAACCACTGCACATAGCGACGAATATCCCGCTGGTAGTTATCCACCGTGTGCGCCGAAAGATGACGCTCCGTCTTCAGATGACGAAACCACCTCGTGGCGATGCGTTGGTTATCCTCGGCGGCAGACATGCCTAGCGCACGCTCTTCATGTCGGTGCCTGGTTCCACTCCCTCGGAGTTCTCCCGGCGGTTCTTCAGGCCAGACACGTGTGTGAACGGCTCGTTCGTGCTCCGGCGGGTACCCAGCGCGAGGTGGGCGATACCCGCCACGGCGATGGAGTTGATGATCTTGCCCTCCTGCACCCACTGCACGGCCTCCTCGACCGGCAGCCAGCAGACGTCCAGATCCGCCTCCTCACCCGTTTGCGTTTCCAACCCCAACTCGTCCTGGTCCTGCTCGCTGAGCTCGGAGACATCTTCGGCGAGGAAGATCCTCACGCGTTCCTCCGCGAAGCCCGGTGACGTCACCACGTCACCCAGGAGATGCCAGGACTCAGCCTTCAGCTGTGCTTCCTCCGCCAACTCCCGCTGCGCCGCCACTAGGGGATTCTCCCCCACCTTGTCCAGGATGCCCGCGGGCAGCTCCCACAGATATTCGCCCACGGCGTGGCGGTACTGGCGAATGAGCTGGACGCACCCGTCCTTCACGGCAACCACAGCCACCGCGCCAAAGTGCTCGACAACCTCCCGGACCGCATCCCCTGTGGCGGTGGAAATCGTATCCCGTCGCAGGGCGATAATGGGCGCATCAACGAGTAACTCGGACTCCTTGACCTCGTAGAGAGGCTGGGAATCCGAGTGGGGTTGTGAGTCAGAAGTCATGCTCACCAGTGTAGCGGGCAGACCGCCTGCCTAGCGCGCTTCCTCGCTGACGGACAACCTCGCGGACGGGCATGCTACTGAGAGCGGCGCTCCAAGGCAGCGTCAATCAGACCCTGGAACAGCGGGTGGGAACGGGTTGGACGGGACTTGTACTCTGGGTGAGCTTGCGTCGCCACAAAGTATGGGTGCACATCCTTCGGGTACTCCACGAACTCCACCAGGGTGCCGTCCGGAGACGTGCCGGAGAACTGCAGCTGAGAGCCCTCGGTGATCTGCTCCCGGTAAGCGTTGTTAACCTCGAAGCGATGACGGTGACGCTCGCTGACCTCGGTGGTGCCATAGAGCCCAGCGACCACGGAGCCTTCCTGCAGCGTTGCCGGGTAGGCGCCCAAACGCATCGTGCCGCCCAGATCCGCATCACCTGCTACGGCCGCCTGCTGCTCCTCCATCGTGGAGATCACCGGGGTGGAAGCCTCTGGATCGAACTCCGTGGAGGACGCATCCTCCAGACCCGCGGTGCGCGCTGCTTCAATCACGATGCACTGCAGACCCAGGCAGATTCCCAAGGTCGGCAGGCCGGTTTCGCGAGCATAGCGAATCGCGGCGATCTTGCCCTCGATGCCACGGACACCGAAGCCACCGGGGATGACGATGCCGTCCACGCCCGCCAGGGCCTCGGCAGCCTGGCCGTTTTCGCAATCATCCGACGTAATCCACTTCACGTGAGCCTTCACGCCCGCGCCGAAGCCGCCAGCGCGCACTGCCTCTGCGACCGACAGATACGCATCAGGCAGGTCGATGTACTTGCCCACGATGCCGATGGTCACCTCACCCTGCGGGTTGTGGACGCTATCCAACAGCTGGCCCCACGTGCTCCAATCCACGTCACGGAATGGCAAGTTCAGGCGTCGGATGACATAGGTATCCAGATGCTGGGAGTGCAGCACCTTAGGAATGTCGTAAATGCTCGGCGCGTCTGGGCAGCTCACCACGCCTTCCAGCTCCACATCGCTCATCAGAGCGATCTTCTTCTTCATCGGCAGCGGAACCTCACGGTCAGCGCGAAGAACAATCGCATCCGGCACAATACCGATGGAGCGAAGCTCAGCGATGGAGTGCTGCGTGGGCTTCGTCTTCAGCTCACCGGACGGAGCCAGGTACGGCACCAAGGACACGTGGATGAACACAATGTTGTCCCGTCCCACCGCGTGGCGGACCTGACGTGCTGCCTCCAAAAACGGCTGGGACTCGATGTCACCCACCGTGCCGCCAATTTCAGAGATCACCACATCAGGCACCACACCGTCGGCGTCGGGCTTAGCCATCGCCAGAACAGATTCCTTGATTTCGTCCGTAATGTGGGGGATGACCTGGACGGTCTTGCCCAAGTACTCGCCGCGGCGCTCCTTGGCGATGACATTGGAGTACACCTTGCCGGTGGTCACATTGCCCGCGGCGGACAGGTTACGGTCCAAGAAACGCTCGTAGTGGCCCAGGTCCAGATCCGTCTCCGCGCCGTCCTCCGTGACGAACACCTCACCGTGCTCGAAAGGGTTCATGGTTCCCGGATCAACGTTCAGATACGGATCCAGCTTCTGCATGGTCACACGTAGGCCGCGCGCGCTCAGCAGCTGCCCCAGGGACGCGGCGGTGAGGCCCTTACCCAGCGAGGAGGCAACCCCGCCTGTCACGAAAATGAACTTGGTGTCTTTATCCAGGCGGCTGCTGCCCATATGCGCTCCCCATGGTCAAGGTGCGGGATTGTGCGCGTTCAATCTCCTCGGGATTCCTCGCAGCGCGTGGCGCTTCGGAGTCGAAAGGAAACGTGTCCGAAAAACACAAAACCCACAGGTGAATACCTACGGGACTTCAGCCTAACACAGGTGCAAAGAATTGCACTAGTGGGCTGGCCACGGCAGCGTTCGCCTGTGAGTTGGTGTCGGCCTCGGGTGGCCGGGTTAACGTAGCAGCGGTCGGATTGACGTGCAGGGCTTACGCCGTCAGCGCCGAGGCGTTCTCCCCCACTCCTACGTGCTTACTCTGGTTATCCTTCTGCTTCTCCAGCTCGTGGATCACGCTGATACGGCCAGAGTCCGCGTTGATGTTGTCCACCGTGGAGACGTTCTCCACATGCTCACGACTTCCGCGCACCAGTGCCACGGCACCGCCCTTCGCCGCCGAGGATGGGCGTGCGGCCAGTACGGCGCCATCGGTGGACGAGTCAACGCCCAAGGCCAGGTCAGACAGGAACGTATTGGAGTAGTTGCCGTCCTGGTCGTCCTTGTCCGCGTTTCCAGCAACAACCACCACCAGGGAGGCGTCCTTCACTTCCCCATCGTGGGAAAGGAATCCTTCCTTCTCCAACGCACCGATCGCCACAGCGCGATCAGACTCGCTGGTCTTGTCGCTCAACGCCGCTCCGAGCAGCTGGCCCGTGTGCATTCCTGGGGAGAGCTTATCCTCAGACAAGGTCGCACCCGACGGCAAAGACTTGGACGCCAGCGACTTCAACGAATCCGCACCGTCCGTGGACGTGGCCTTGTCCGTCAGTTCGATGGTTGCATTCACCGTGGCGCCTGCATTCTCCAGGACTTTCTTGAGGGCATCAACATCTGCGTCTACCGCATCAGGAGCAAGGACCACAGCAACGGACGTGTCAGCCAGCGAACCATCCACAATGTCCCCGTTGAATTGATTCAGAAGGTCATTGGCCGCGTTGGACTGCAATTCCTCCACATCAGCGCGCTTCTTCTCAGCATTAAGCTCCTGCTGAATCGCCGAGGAATTGCCCGCAGGCCCACCCTCGACATTGGGGGCTAGCGCGAAAAAGCCAAACGCCGTGCCCAGCGCAATACCCACGCCCAATCCTGCAATCACTGAAGATTTACTCATGACTTAAACAGCTCCTGGACATTCAACGCAAGGCTATTCCATGAATTAATCAAGTTATCCACAAAACCAGAGTCACCGGATAGTCCCGCGATAGCGATAATCACACCGAGCGCCAACAGAATGCCGAGGATAGCCCACAGCCACCCAGTGCTCGACTTGGACACTCGATAAAACTCGGCAACCGCCGTGGAGTCCACCAGCTTGCTGCCCACACGCAGACGGGACATGATCGCCGACGGCGTCTCTGGATCCTGCGACTGCGCAAACACATGATCCAGATCCATATTCTCACCAAGGTGAACCACCATGGACGCACCGTGGTAGTCCGCCAGCAGCAGTGCAAGATCCGTCTGGTTGGAGGAGGCAGCCGGGAAGGTCATGGCTGCCACACCCAGATCTTGGATTCGCTCCAGACCCGGAGCGTGCCCATCTGGACCAGCGGGAACCACTACGGTGGCGCCACTGCGCAGGGTGTCGGTCGCCAAGGACTCAGGGTCTCCCAGGATCACCTGCGGCTTGTGGCCGGTCTCCACCAGCACGTCTGCGGCGGTTCCCACGCCGATGATGACGGGCTCATACTCCCTCAAGAAGTAGCGCAGGTCCTTGAGCTTCTCCTGCACGTCCTCATCGGGACTAACCACCAAAACCTTCCGGTCGTCCATGTCCACATCCACGTCGGGAATGCCCAGGCCATCCACCAGCAGAGGCGCTTCCGAACGAGTGAACTCAGCGAGGTTTCCGGACAGGGCAACCATGTGATCGCCCAGGGCTTCGCGGGCTTCGTCGAATCGGTCAGCGGCGGTTTCCGTGTCCAGCTCATCACCGCGAACGATCAGGCGCTCGCCGTAATACAGCGCCCCGCTATCCAGCCGGCCTTTCTTGCCGTTTTTCACTTTGTTGGCTGGCTTTTCCTCGTCTTTTTCAACCAGGATAATATCCTCATCGAGCAGCATCTGAGGACCAAAATTAGGCACTTGCCCGGTGCTGAACTTATCAAAGTTAAACACCGCAGCTACCTTGGCATCGATGAGTTTTTGCGCATCGGCCCGGCTTAAGTCGGGCTGGTCGATGACGGCAATATCACCTTCGTGCAACTTACGCTTGTTGATCCCCTTTGGGCCAGTGAGGTCGCGGGTTGCACCCTGAATACCTGGAAGGTCAGAGCGAGAGAATAGCATGATCACATTGTGATACGGATGTGACTGATGGTGCGTTAGGCGCGCCGACTGCCTCCCAAAACAATACCTAGCTGATACCTCGCCGTGCCCGAGCCATCTCCATCAGCTCCTCGGCATGTGCACGCCCCGTCTCGGACTCCAGCCCCGCCAGCATCCGCGACAACTCCTCCACACGCTCCTCGTCGCTGAGAGCTCGCACCGTCGAGGACACAGAAGAATCCGTCGCCTGCTTCGCCACATACAAGTGTGTATCTGCAAACGCCGCCACCTGGGGCAGGTGTGTCACCACAATCACCTGATTGTCCTCCGCCAGCATCGCCAAGCGCTGGCCAATCTCCACGGCAGCTTTGCCGCCCACTCCCGCATCCACTTCGTCGAAGACCATCGTCCGACCCGTGGACGCTGTCCCCTGCGCCAAAATGACCTCCAGCGCCAGCATGATGCGGGACAGCTCACCGCCCGAGGCGCTGGATGCCAAGGCTGTCTCGTGGCCGCCTTGGGTCAGGCGAAACTCCACTGCATCGATTCCCGACGCCCCCGGATCCTGCTGCTGCACGGACACCGTCACCGTGGAGGACATATGCAGCCGAGTGATCTCTGCGGTCACCGCCTTCCCAAACTCCGCTGCCGCAGCCTGGCGCCCCTTCGACAAGCGCTGAGCAAGCGCCAGCATATCCTTCTCCGCCGCCGCGACCTGCTCCTGCAGCGCCTCGATCACGTCGTCGGAGACATCAATCGCCGCCAAACGCTCCTGCGCCTGACTCCTCCACTCCAGGGCGCCATTGACGTCCACTGCGAACTTCCGCAATTCACGCAGGCTCTGCTGCCGTTCCAGCAAGGATTCCAGCGATTCCGGGTCGGGAACATGAAGCAACGCGCGCCCGGCGTCGTGGGCAATATCGGTGAGCAACGCACTCACCTCGTTCAGGCGATCAGCCAGGCCCTGCAGCTCCTCATCCTCCCCCGCCAGGAGGGATGCCGCCTGCGCCAGGAAATCCTGCGCGTTGCCCATCTCCGGGTCCTCGGCCTCGCTGCCATCCACCATGGCCAGCGCCTGCTGGAGGTTCCGCCGCATGTCATCGGCGTCCTGCAGCCGCCGAATCTGCGCCTTCACGTCCTCGTCTTCGTTGGGCTGCGGATCGATGTCGTCGATGATGCCGATCGCGCGCTGCAATGTTTCGGATTCCAGGGCCAGCTCGCGGCGATCCTTCAATCGTCGTTCTAAATCCTTCGACGCCAACAGCCATCTCTGCCGCGCCTCCCGATATTCACCCAGCAGTTCGTGGTGGCCGGCGAATTCATCCAGCACTTCCAACTGGCGCGCGGGATCCAAGAGACGCAGCTGATCGTTCTGACCGTGGATGGTCAACACGGCTGAGGAGAACTGGGACAGCATGCCTGCAGCCACGGTCTTCCCGGCCAAATGTGCCCGGGACCGGCCCGCGGAGGATACAGTTCTGGTGGCGATTACTTCGCCGTCGTCGGCAAAGCCATCGATCTCGGCGATCATGGTGCGAACAGTCTGCACATCCTGATCGGCCCCCAGCGTGGAGACATCAAAGATGCCCTCCACTGTGGCCTTGTCACTCCCCGCCCGCACGCGGGAGGCATCCGCGCGGTGGCCGGACAGCAGACGCAGGCTGGAAAGCACCATCGTCTTACCGGCACCCGTTTCACCGGTAAGAACGGTGAAGCCACCGGCGAACTCCGCGGTTGCTTCCTCGATCACTCCAAGATTCCGGATATGCAGTTCAGAAAGTATGGTGATGCTCCCTTGCTATCGACTCTCGTGCCTAGTGACGTGGACCGCGCCACCCCGTCACAGGCAGACGGAACTTGTGCACCAGACGGTCCGTGAACGGAGCCTGATCCAGGCGCACCCACCGCACGGGCTGCGGACCACGGCGAATCTCCACGCGGGCGCCAGGCGGCATGTGAATCTGACGGAAACCATCCATCACGGCCGTAGCCGGCGAGGTCGACGGGTTCGTCTCCACGGCCACGGACGAGTTAGGTGACACGACCAGCGGGCGGCTAAATAGGGCGTGGGCGTTACTCGGGACCACCAAGATGGCGTCCAGCTCGGGCCACAGAATCGGGCCACCCGCCGAGAAACCATAGGCAGTGGAGCCCGTCGGCGTGGACACCAGCACGCCGTCGCAGCCAAAGGAGGACACGGGACGCTCATCAACCTCCAGGATCGTGTCCAGCACACCCTGGCGGTTCAGGTTCTCCACCGAGCACTCGTTCAAAGCCCATCCCGTGCCCAGCACGCGGCCATCCATGTCCCGGGCCGTGATAGACAAGGTCATGCGGTCTTCCACGCGGTAGTCGCGGGCGATCACTCGATCAATGGCCTCCTGGAGGGATTCCTGCTCCCATTCCGCGAGGAAGCCAATGTGCCCCATGTTGATCCCCAGTACAGGAACGTCGGCCGAGTGGGCGATGTCCGCGGCGCGCAGGAACGTGCCGTCACCGCCGAGCACCAGCACCATTTCCACTCCGGTTGCAGCCTCACGCGTGTGCCCGAAGCGACGGAAGCGGCCGAGGATTTCGTGCCGTGCCACGGGGGCCGGGTCTGCGGTCGCCATGACGCGCACATCGATCCCGCCGTCTTTGAGTTTCGACGCCGCCTCCGCAGCCAGGCTGAGATTTTCATGCACTCCCGTGTGCGCCACGAGAAGAACCTCGCGCTTCGCAGGGGCGGACTGGTTCTGACCCGCAGTGTCCTGCTGGTCGTCCGGTGCTGCTGTTGTCACTGAGGTCCCTCCTTCACAGCGGTCTCTACCATGGTGCACAATTGTTCTTCTGTTGGTGCTTCGTACCCACCGTCTTTCACCAACCACAGGAAATATTCCACATTCCCGCTTGGCCCGGGCAGGGGCGAGGCCACAACAGCCTTCGTAGATAAACCATACTTCATTGCGGCCCGCGCCACTGACAAAGTCACTTCTGTACGTAGTTCGGGGCTACGTACCACCCCTCCGGAACCCAGGCGGTCCTTCCCGACCTCGAATTGGGGCTTGACCATGGGCAGCAGGTCACCCCCTTCAGTGATGCATTCCGCCAGCGCCGGGAGGACAAGTTCGATGCTGATGAAGGAGAGGTCTCCCACCATCATGTCCATCTGCCCGCCCAGAATCTCAGGTGTGAGGGTGCGGACGTTGGTCCGGTCAAACACGTCCACCCTGGGGTTGTTCTGCAGTCTCCAGATCAGCTGCCCATAGCCCACGTCCACGGCTGCGATCCTGGAGGCTCCGCGATCTAGGCACACGTCGGTAAAACCTCCGGTGGAGGCACCAGCGTCCAGTACGGTCTTGTTGCTCACGCTGAGGCCTAGCGGCTCGAAGGCCTCCAGGGCACCGATCAGTTTGTGGGCTCCTCGGCTAGCCCAGCGGTCGTCGTCGCTCTCCGTGACCTTGATGGATACCTCCCCAGTCACGCCCGTGGCCGGTTTCGTGGCAACCATGCCGTTGACGCTCACGCGTCCGCCTTTGATCATGTCTTGAGCGTGCTCACGGCTGCGTGCGATCTTTCGCTTCACCAGCTCCGCATCCAGGCGTTGGAGTTTCTGCCCCTTCTTCGCCATGCTTCTAAATCCCCCGTCCCAGACCGTGCTCGCCAAGCGCGTCATTCACAACCTTCTGGGCCCGCTCCAAGACTGCTGCCTCTTCGGCCCCATCGACGTCCCGGGCCAACAGCTCATCGACCGCGCGTGCCAACTCCTCGCTCAACTCCTGGACCCGCTGCTCCGGAGGCATCTGGGCCTCGTGCTGCCGACGGGCCGCGTCCGCTGCGAGCGTGGCGGGGCTGGTTGCCTCTCCCTGTCCTGGGCGTGGTTGCGTCATAGCGCTTTATGTTACTTGCTCACACAACGCGGAACGAAACCTATCGCCACACGCTCACTG
The DNA here is from genome assembly GCF_024701495.1 of Corynebacterium sp. zg254. Lineage (NCBI taxonomy): Bacteria > Bacillati > Actinomycetota > Actinomycetes > Mycobacteriales > Corynebacteriaceae > Corynebacterium > Corynebacterium sp. zg254. The sequence goes on along the minus strand of NZ_WIAR01000001.1, from coordinate 2,706 downwards.
CAGCCTCGGCGAAAGCATCTGGGTCCACCCCGTTCGTGGTTGCTGGCACGCACGTGATGGCCTCCCACGGCACGCCAGAGTCCAGCAAGGACCACACGTAGGGTGCGGCCACGGCTACAGCCTCGGCGGCCATGAGCGCCACCGCGCGGTCGTCGAGCGCGTCTCCCCCGCTGACACTCTCATCGGGCACCTCGCCGGATGCAATCACAATCCGATGTGTTCCATCAACCAGGGATTCCTGCTCCGCCGACCAGCCGTCCAGGTGATCCCGCAGCGAGCCCACGATGTGGGTAGGGCGCTGCGACACGGGTGCCTTTAGCACGTCCCAGTGTCCCGAAATGCCCGTGAGCGTGCACAGCGTGTCAATGCCCGCAGCGTTTCCGCCAGCGATGTCCGTGTCTAAACGATCCCCCACCGCCAGCGGCCGCACTGAGCCCAGCCGTTCCTGCGCGTTGACGAACATCGCAGGTTCCGGCTTTCCCGCCGACTGCGGGGCCACTCCCGTGGCACTAACCACGGCTGCCACCATCGAGCCGTTACCCACCAGCAGGCCGCGTTCCGAGGGCAGGGTGGTGTCCAAGTTAGATGCGATGTAGGTGGCCCCGCGACGAATCGCCAATGCTCCCTCTGAGAGCGTGGCCCAGCCGTTGTCGGGGCTGTGGCCGTGCAGGACGACATCCGGGTTGCCATCCGCATTATCTACGACGCCCAAGCCCGCTGTCCGTGCAAGCTCCCGAAAGGACTCAGCCCCGATGACGTAGGCCGTGGGGGTGTCTATTCCCTCAGCGCGCACATGTGCCACCGCAAGGTCTACGGCCGCCATAGCGGAGGTGAGGACGAAATTGGGTTCTGTGGGAAAGCCGAGCCGCGTGAGATGCTCAGCAACCTGCTCCGGTGATCGGGAGGCATTGTTGGTCACGTACATGACCCGGTTCCTCGCGGCGTGTTCTGCCAGGCCTTCGGCAGCCCCGTCGATGGGGCGCCCACCTTCGAAGACGGTGCCGTCAAGATCGACCAGCAGGGCGTCGTAATCTTTCAGTAGCGGGTGAGCAGGCACAGCGCTAGCTCAATTCCTCGATGCGTGCCGCGGCGTCCATCAGCTTCTCGGTATCCAGCTCCTGGGCCTTCGTGAAGTAGGTGATGGCGTCGTCCTTGCGGCCTTGCTGGGCCAGGGCGTCCGCGTAGGCGTAAAACAGGCGCATGCGGCTCACCTCCGGAGCGTCCTGGTTGTCCAGCTGGCCTACTAGAGCTTCCACGGCCTGGTTCAGGTTGCCCATGTCCTGGTGAGCACCGGACACCACGATGGCGAGCTCCACTTGGGATTCAGCATCGAGGTCTGCGACGGTGACGTCGCCGGCGACCTCGAGGGCCTTCTCAGGGCGGCCGAGCCCACGTTCCGCATCGGCGAGCACGGACACTAGGCCTGGACCACCGGACATCCTGCGCGCGGCACGGAGCTCGGAGATGGCTTCCTTCCACTCGCCACAGTGGTAGGCGGCAATACCGCAGGTCTCGCGGGCAACGGCCACCCGGCCCGCACGATCCTTTGCAGCGCGAGCGTGCTCCAACGCTTTCTCTGGCTCGTTGTCCAGCAGCAGTGCTGTCATGATCAGGTGCTTGGCGACCATGTCGGCGTTGTCCTTCGACAGGCTGCGCAGCTCCTGGCGTACGGATGGGTCCAGGTCCTTCGGATTGATGTCCTCAGGAATCGTGGGCTCGTTCATCCGCTTGGCGATGCGCTCTTCACGGTAACCAGAGCGCTGCGGGCCAGCAGCGCGTGCGCGATCCACACCATCACGGCGTGCGCCGCCCCGGTTCGGTGTGAAGCCGCCCTTATTCCGAGGTCCCTGACGGTCGGAGTTCCGGCCGTTTTTATTGCCGAATGTGCGGCCTCCGCTGCGACCGCCGTTGCGGTCGTCGCGGCGCTCAAACCGGCGTTCACCGCGATGTTCAGAATTCCGTCCGCCGTTACGACCGCCATCGCGACGGCCGTCGCGACCACCATTGCGATCGAAACTCCGTCCGTCCTGACGGTCGGAGTTGCGGGAGTGAGAGCGTCCGTTGGATGAGGAGGGCCGGCCGCCTCGGCCATGAGAGTTGCCTCGATGTGAACGGCCGTTGCCGTGTTCTCCAACCATGTGTGGACGCCTTCCCTGTGTAATTAAATAGCGGACTCAATGTTAGCGCTTGTGTACTTGTATTGCGAATGCTTGTACGGCAAAGGCACACAGTAAGTCAAGAAACCGACAGACCCCCTTCGCTACGTTATCCGCGCAAGCGAAAAAGGAGGGTGGGCGTTACCAACCACAACATGTGATTGATAACGCCCACCCTCCCTCTATGAAATTTTTGAAGCCGGCGGTGACCTACTCTCCCACACCCTCCCAGGTGCAGTACCATCGGCGCTGACGGGCTTAGCTTCCGGGTTCGGAAAGGGACCGGGCGTGACCCCATCGCTAAAACCACCGACAAACCAAACAAAGGAAAACACACACCACCCACCAAGGGGGTGTGCCGTGTCATCCCAGACACTGCATAACAGACGCGAGCAACAACTCAAACATTTTTGTAAACACCCTGCAAAACAGGTTGTGTTTTATTCGGTGTATTAGTACCGGTCACCTCCACACCTCACAGCGCTTCCAGATCCGGCCTATCAACCCCATAATCTATAGGGAACCTCAAAAGAAACCTCATCTCGAAACA